>NZ_SRXN01000002.1 GCF_004827385.1 Ensifer sp. MPMI2T | reverse complement strand
CGGTGGAGGCTTTCAAGGCGCGGCTCGCGGCGAACGACTTCGACGGCCTGGCGAAGCTCCTGGGCCTTGACGCGGCGAAGGTAAAGACGGGCGAGGATGCGATGGAGAACTTCGCGCTCATTCGCGAGGGGGCGGCCCGCAATGTCGTCGTGCGCGATCTCGAGGGGCGCAAGATCCTCGCGATCGGTGATCGCCTCTGGCCATTTCCGTTCCCGATTACCAAGGGTGAGGACGGCAAATGGGCCTTCGACACCTATGTCGGGCTCGAGGAGATCATCAACCGCCGTGTCGGCGAGAACGAGCTCGAGGCGATCGAAACGGCGCGCGCCTATGTCGAGGCGCAGAAGGACTATGCGTCCGAGGACCGCGATGCCGACGGCGTGCTCGAATATGCCCAGATACTGATCAGCAGCCCGGGCCAGACCGATGGGCTCTATTGGCCGGCCGATCAGGGCGAGGGGACGAGCCCAGTCGGCGACGCGATCAGCGAGGCGGCGCTGGAAAAGGCAAAGGCGGGCGAGGGCTATTTCGGCTATCGCTTCCGCATCCTGACGTCGCAGGGCGACAATATCGCCGGCGGCAAATACGATTATGTCATCAACGACAACATGATCGCCGGCTTCGGGCTGATTGCCTGGCCGGTCACCTATGCCGAGACCGGCGTCAAGACCTTCGTCGTCAACCAGCAGGGCATCGTTTACGAAGCAGATCTCGGCCCCAGCACCGAAGCGATCGTGCCGTTCATCGATCGGTTCAATCCCGATGACAAATGGACTGTGGTGGCCGACTGACTTTATGACAACAAGATATATTGATCGTTCGGTCGGGCCGCCTTTCCGGTGCTGCGGCAGCAGCGTGCGCCGGGGGAAGCCATCCCTGTCTGCGGCGTCAAAAGCCAGAGGATGGCGAAGTGGCACTCACCGACCGTGAAACGACGGCGCTTGCTGCTCCGTTCACCGATCCAATGGCGTGGTTGCGCCTTCCAGAAAGAATTCGTTCAGCCTCGGAAGTCGATTCCGACTTCCGAAAGACGTTGAAGTGCGGATATATCGTGCGACGTCATCAATTTTCTGCGTAGCCGCGGTCAAGTGGCGCGGGGTCTGGTAGTGGTGTCAGAGGGGAATGCCGATGCCTGAAGTGATTGGTCTCCGCGCGCGTCGCCGCAGCCTTGGGAAAGCTGGACGAGCGGCCACCGGCGCGCTGGTGGTGGCCGCCGTGCTGGTCGGATGCGCGGGGCGTCCAAAGGGCGTGATGACCCCGGTGGCGCTGACGGCGCCGACCCAGACATCCCATGTCGACATGCTGGTCGCGACGACGCGCCAGCCTTCCGGGGATCCCGCGACCCTCTTTTCCGGCGAACGGAATGCAACGCTTTCGCTGACGGACGTCGCGGTGTCGATCCCGCCGGATTCGAAACGCAAGCCTGGCACCGTGCAGTGGCCGCGCCGCTTGCCGCCCAATCCGGAAACCGACTTCGCCGTGACCCGCGTGCGCGAACTGGCGTCGCGCGACGAGGCGCGCGCCTGGTACCGCGAGCATAGCGTCGACGGAAACATCCTTCTGTTCGTGCATGGTTTCAACAACACTTACGAGGATTCAGTCTTCCGGTTGGCGCAGATCGTGCATGATTCCGGCGCCCAAGCGACGCCGATGCTGTTCACCTGGCCGTCGCGCGCCCGTGTGTTCGACTACAACTACGACAAGGAGAGCACCAACTATTCGAGAACCGCGCTCGAAGACGCGCTGCGGTCGCTCGCGAACGCGCCCGATGTCAACGAAGTCACCATTCTTGCCCATTCGATGGGGACATGGCTGACGATGGAGTCGCTGCGTCAGATGGGTATTCGCGACGGCGGGATTGCGCCCAAGATCAAAAACGTGATCCTCGCCTCGCCCGACATCGATCTCGATGTCTTCGCCAAGCAGTTCGTGGAACTGGGCAAGCAGCGGCCGAAGTTCACGATCTTCGTGTCGCAGGACGACCGGGCGCTTGCTGTCTCGAGCTTCATATCGGGCGACGTCTCACGGCTGGGCGCGATCGACCCGACGGCCGAACCCTATCGCACGCAGCTCGAAAAAGCGGGCATCACCGCGATCGACCTCACCAAGGTCCAATCCGAGGACAGATTGCACCACGGCAAATTCGCCGAAAGTCCGCAAATCGTGCAACTGATCGGCCAGCGTATCGTCAATGGCCAGACGCTCACGGATTCCAAGGTCACCTTGGGCGACAGCATCACAGCCGTTGTTGCCGGCACCGCCAAGAATGTCGGCACGGTCGCGGCCGCGACGATCAGCGCGCCAGTGAAGGTGCTCGAGCAGCCGACGCTGCCGCCCAGGAAGCGGCCGAAGCTGAACGAGACCCTCGCAAGCGGCGCGCACGCGGGAGCGGCGACGAACTAGTGCATGTCGCCCAAAAGTGCGCAGCGGTTTTGGGACAACGACATGCATAAAAAAAGGACCTAAAGTGCGTCGCATGAGTCCGATTGAACGCGACGCGCTTTAGCGCGTAACGGTTTTCTGCTTGGGATTGCATTTCAAAGAGTTAGAGCGCTCATTGTCAACGAACGCCATTCCGTAATCAGCGTCGCCGAACTCTGGCGCGCCGGGCTTCGCCGGCAGGAGCCAGCCGATCAACGGACTCCAAGACTCCGGAGGACGATGTGATGAGCAATTTGAAGGACAGAAGCACCAGGGCGCTGTCAGGCCCTGCAGTCGGCAAAGCTGCCATGGCAGAGCTTCGGCGAACACCTCTGCTGGCGCTCATCGTCTTCGTGCCTGTCGTCATTCTTTTGGAGCAGACGGCGCCACAGGCGCACACGTGGCTGTTTCTCCTGTCGGTGACAGCGATCATACCGCTCGCCGCACTATTGAGCCGCGCGACCGAAGCAGTGGCGGCGAAGACCGGCGATACCGTGGGAGGGCTGCTTAACGCCACCCTCGGCAACCTGACCGAGCTCGTGATTTCGCTCGCGGCCCTGCAGGCGGGCCAATATCTGCTGGTCAAGGCTTCGCTTGCCGGCGCGATCGTCACCAACACGCTCTTCATGTTGGGCGGCGCCTTCCTCTTCGGCGGCTTCAAGCATCACCTGCAGGAATTCAACAGGGTGAACGCACGCTTCCAGGCTTGCCTGTTGTTCCTGGCGACGATTGCCATTCTGGTTCCCTCCGTGATCAGCGAAGTGGATCGGGCTCCAGCCGCCGCCTTCTCCCAGAAGCTGAGCCTGGGATTGGCGATACTTCTAATCGCCGTTTACGGCCTGGGCATGCTGTTTTCGCTGAGGACACACCGGGAGCTCTTTGCCAGCGTCGGTCACGCCGACGAAGATCAGAAACCCTGGCCACTTTCTGTCGGCGTCGTCGTGCTCGTTGCCGTTACGCTCCTGGTCGCTCTCGTCAGCGAGATTTTCGTCGGTTCGGTGCAGATCGCCGCGGAACATCTAGGGATGACGCCTGCCTTCGTCGGCTTCATCATCGTCGCCCTGGTGGGCGGCGCGGCGGAGATGACGACGGCCTTCTCCGCCGCGCGGGCCAATCGCCTCGATCTCAGCGTTGGCATTGCGCTCGGCAGCGCCGCGCAGATCGCGCTTTTTGTCGCCCCGGTGCTGGTGCTCGTCAGCTACTTTGTCGGTCCCGAACCGATGTCCCTGCAGTTCTGGCCGGGCGCGGTCGCGATGATGCTGGTCGCGACGATGGCCGCCACGCTCCTTTCCAACGGCGGGCGCGCGGCCTGGTACATGGGTGTCATGGCGCTGGCGACCTATGCCATATTCGGAATGACGCTGTTTCTGCTGCCGCCCGCGGCGCCGTCGTGATGAGAGGCGGAACCCGCGCGACCATGTCGCCGGTTCAGCGCGGATCTAAAGCGCGTCTCGTTCAATCGGACGCATGCGACGCGCTTTAGGTCTTCGTTTATGCATGTCGTTGTCCCAAAACCGCTGCACACTTTTGGGCGACATGCATTAGTCGTGGGGCTGGCCAAGTTCGGGCGCGCGAAAATAGAGGCGCTGGATCACTGCCATCATCAGCGCCGTCGCCCAGCCAAAGATGATCCAGCCATTGACTGCCTCGAACGTCGCAACCTGACGCCAATCCCGGCTAAGAACAATGTCGCCGTATCCAACCGTAGTGAACGTAACGGTCGAGAAATAAAAGGATTCTTCTAAGGACGGCAAAGCATTCGCGAAATAATAGAACGCGGCCCACAGGCAGACATCGATTATAATCGGAAATATCAGGTAAATTACCCAGGCGACCGTCACTACGGTCGGGTGGCGATACGCGAAAAATTTTCGCCTCTCGTCCATCTGGCGCAAGACATGCAGTCCGGCGGACATGAATATAGCCTGGATGGCGACTGTTATCGCGATCAGGCCACAGGCAATAGAAAGCCGAAATATCACGAGGCCTCCTCGGTGGGTCCACTGCGTTCCCTTAAATCGTAGCCGATTTGAGGATAAAAACACCCAGCAATTCAAGAACGCTGCCGCGTCCCTTGCGCGTCTGAAAAGACGCGTGGCGCTGTCGTCGGTGAACATCGCTCGCCCAGGGCGATGCGGGCCCCCTGCGGACGATCGTGCACGAGCAGGCGAGCGCGCTTTGAATTCGACTTTAGTATGACTTATTAGTCATCGCTTATTTTTGATTGCCTTGTCGGGACAATTGTGTAATCTCCTAATTGCGCGGGCACATCTTCAAGCATTTCCCTTGTAGTTCCCCTGCCGAGAGAATGTTATGAAGAATTATTGCCGTGTCGGTGCTTTATTGCGTCGCCTTCATGATCTCCGTTGAACTGAAGAGGCTCCGATCTTTTATCGGGGCCTCTTCAGTTCATCGGGTGAACGGGGAATTATATTATGATATATTTTAGTAAACTTCTATATTATTTCGTCTCTTCGTAACTCCCCTGTTAAAACGTCGTCGCGCTTCAAATGTGCGGCGGGAAAACCGGCATAGACGGTTCACCGGCGGTCAGCATCGTCGCCGAAATCTTCCAAATGAGGGTCATGCTGTCCTTGGGCGAAACGCAGAGGATTTGCGGAAGGTCTTCCGACAGGCGTAGGTGTCTTCCCGTCGCGTCGCAAGTGCCCGCGACGATTTCGGATTGATCTTGAGCACCTTATCCGCTTTCAGTGAGCACTTCAGAGTGCTCCAGCGTCCTTTGCGCGTCTGATGAGACGCGCGGCGCTGTAGAAGCGAATACGACAAGTGAAGGGAGTGAAGATGAGCGGAACCGGGACCTGGGATTTCTGGGTGGATCGCGGCGGCACCTTCACCGACGTCATCGGCCGCGACCCTAAGGGCGCGCTCCATGCGCTCAAGGTTCTTTCCGAAAATCCCGAGGCTTACCGCGATGCGGCGGTGCACGGCATCCGGCAGCTTCTCAGGCTTCCAGTGGGCGAAGCGATACCGGCCGGCCTGATCGGCGAGGTGCGGATGGGAACGACCGTCGCCACCAACGCGCTTCTCGAGCGCAAGGGCGAGCGGCTGGCGCTGATCACCACGCGCGGTTTCCGCGACGCACTCAGGATCGGCTATCAGGAGCGCAAGAAGATTTTTGCGACCGAAATCATCAAGCCGGAAGCGCTCTACCAGGATATCGTCGAACTCGACGAGCGCGTGCTTGCCGATGGCACGATCGAGCGACCCTTAAGCGAGGATGAAGCGCGGCGTGCACTCGAAGACCTGAAGGCGAACGGCTATCTGGCGATCGCCATCGTCTTCATGCACGCCTACAAATATCCCGAGCACGAGGCGATGGTGGCGCGGCTCGCTCGTGCGATGGGTTTCGAGCAGGTCTCGGTCAGCCACGAGGTCTCGCCGCTCGTCAAATATGTCGGCCGCGGCGATACCACCGTCATCGACGCCTATCTTTCGCCGGTGCTCGGCCGCTACGTTGCGCAGGTCTCCGACGAACTCGACGTCAAGCGCTCCGGGGCACGCATCATGTTCATGATGTCGTCCGGCGGCCTGACGGCGGCGGACATGTTCCAGGGCAAGGACGCGATCCTTTCCGGACCGGCCGGCGGCGTCGTCGGTCTTGCGAAGACGGGAGAGGCGGCGGGATTCGATCGCATCATCGGTTTCGACATGGGCGGAACCTCGACCGACGTCGCTCATTTCGACGGCGAATACGAGCGGGCCTTCGAGACAGAGGTCGCCGGCGTGCGCGTGCGCGCGCCGATGATGCTGATCCATACGGTCGCCGCCGGCGGCGGCTCGATCCTGCATTTCGACGGCGAGCGCTTTCGCGTCGGGCCGGATTCCGCCGGCGCCAATCCAGGCCCGGCCTGCTACCGCAATGGCGGGCCGCTTGCTGTCACAGACGCCAATGTCATGCTCGGCAAGCTGATGCCCGAATTCTTTCCGGCGCTGTTCGGGCCGGAGCAGAACGAGCGCCTCGATGTCGAGACCGTGCGGACGCGCTTTGCGGCGCTGGCAAACGAGATCGGCGACGGGCGGAGCGCGGAAGAGGTCGCCGACGGCTTCATCCGCATTGCCGTTGCAAACATGGTCGAGGCGATCAAGAAGATTTCCGTCCAGCGCGGCTACGACGTGACGCGCTATGCGCTGAGCTGCTTCGGCGGCGCCGGCGGCCAGCACGCCTGCCTGGTGGCG
Source organism: Ensifer sp. MPMI2T (assembly GCF_004827385.1). GTDB lineage: Bacteria > Pseudomonadota > Alphaproteobacteria > Rhizobiales > Rhizobiaceae > Sinorhizobium. The sequence continues at coordinate 370,310 of NZ_SRXN01000002.1, read as the reverse complement.
GATGCGCTTGGCATGAAGAACATTCTCGTCCATCCGATGTCCGGCCTGCTCTCGGCCTATGGCATGGGGCTCGCGGACATCCGCGCCACGCGTCAGAAGGCGCTTGGTGTCGGGCTCGACCAGGACGCGCCGCCGGCGCTCGTAGAGCTTGGTAATGACCTGCAGCGCGAGTGCCTTGCCGAACTCGACGCGCAGGGCATCGCGCCGCATCTCGTCAGCAGCCACCTGCGCGCCCATATCCGCTACGCCGGCACGGACACCGCGCTCGCCGTCGAGGCACGTTTTCCGGAATGCGACGATGCCGCGCGATTGCGCGGGGAGTTCGAACTCATGCACAAGCGCCGCTTCGGCTTCATCGCCGAAGACAAGGCGCTGACGATCGACGCGGTCGAGGTCGAAACCGTCGGCGGGGGTGCGGCGCAGATGGAGGCGGACGGCCTTGCCGTCGCCTCGGGCACACCCGATCGAAGCCGGCGAACCCGCTTCTATTCGCAGGGCCAGTTCCACGACGCGCCGGTGGCGCTGCGCTCCGAGATAAAGCCCGGACAGAAGCTTGCGGGGCCGGCGATCGTCATCGAACCGAACCAGACGATCGTCGTGGAAGACGGCTGGCAGGCGGAGCTCACGGCAAAGGACCACATCGTGCTTACACGGATCAAGCCGCTGCCGGAACGCACCGCCATCGGCACCAAGGCCGATCCGGTGATGTTGGAGATCTTCAACAACCTGTTCATGTCGATCGCCGAACAGATGGGCGTCACGCTGCAAAACACCGCCTATTCGGTCAACATCAAGGAGCGGCTCGATTTCTCGTGCGCGGTCTTCGACAACAACGGCAATCTCGTCGCCAATGCGCCACACATGCCGGTGCATCTGGGATCGATGGATGCCTCCGTCGCGACCGCGATCCGCGAAAACCCGGTCATCCATCCGGGCGACGTGTTCCTGATCAATGCGCCCTATAACGGCGGCACGCACCTGCCGGACCTGACCGTCTGCACACCGGTCTTCGACGATGCCGGCCGCGAAATCCGCTTCTGGGTTGCGAGCCGCGGCCATCATGCGGATATCGGTGGCATCTCGCCGGGATCGATGTCGCCGCTTGCGACCAATATCGAGGAGGAAGGCGTCTACATAGACAACTTCAAGCTCATCGACCGCGGCCGCTTCTCAGAGGAGGAACTGGAGAAGCTTCTGAGCGGCGCGCGCTATCCGGTGCGCAACATCCTCCAGAACGTCAACGACCTGAAGGCGCAGGTCGCTGCCAACGAGAAGGGTGTCGCGGAACTGAAGAAGATGATCGCGCAATTCGGCGAGGACGTGGTCGAGGCCTATATGGGCCACGTCCAGGACAATGCCGCGGAAAGCGTGCGCCGCGTGCTCGACCAGTTGCGCGACGGCGAATTCTCCTACGAGATGGACCAGGGTTGCCGGATCGTCGTGAAGATCTCCGTCGATCGCGAAAGGCGCGAGGCGACGGTCGATTTCACCGGCACTTCCGCGCAGCGTTCCGACAATTTCAACGCGCCGGCGCCGGTGACGCGCGCCGCGGTGCTTTATGTCTTCCGGGTGCTGGTCGAGGCCGATATTCCGATGAATGCCGGCTGTTTGCGCCCGATCCGCATCATTATCCCGGAAGGCACGATGCTGACGCCACGTTATCCGGCGGCTGTTGTCGCGGGCAATGTCGAGGTCAGCCAGGCGGTGACCAATTGCCTGTTCGGCGCCGTCGAGGCGCAGGCCGCCGCGCAAGGGACGATGAACAACCTGACCTTCGGCAATGCGAACTACCAGTATTACGAAACGATCTGCTCTGGCGCCCCGGCGGGTCCCGGCTATAACGGCGCCGACGCGGTCCACACCCACATGACCAATTCACGGCTCACCGACCCGGAAATTCTCGAAACGCGGTTCCCGGTGGTGCTGGAGGACTTCCACATTCGCGAAGGTTCCGGAGGCCGCGGAAAATGGACGGCTGGCAATGGCACCAAGCGCACCATTCGGGCCCGCGAACGGCTGGATTTTGCCATCCTTTCCGGCCACCGCCGTGTTGCACCCTTCGGATTGAAGGGCGGGGAGCTCGGCGAACTCGGCCGCAACAGCGTTCGGCGCAATGACGGCCGTATCGAGGAACTGCCGGGTTGCGCCCACACGGTTCTGGAATCCGGTGAGGCCTTCACCGTCGTGACGCCGACCGGCGGCGGATATGGAAAGGCCTGAGGTGAACTGCCGGCCAGAGCCGCGGCTGCTTGGCGCGCCTCTGCTCCTCTTCAAGCCTCGGCATTCACGCCCGCGCGGCGCCGAAGGCGCTCGGCCGCGAAATCCACGAAGGCACGCACCCGGGCGGAAACCATGCGGCCCTCCGCGTGCACGATGTGGATAGGCACCGGCTCGCGCTCGTAGTCGGCAAGCACCACCTTGAGCCGGCCGGCCTCTATCTCCGGCGCCACCTGGTACGATTGAAAGCGCGACAGTCCCCAACCGGCGACCGCGGCAGAGATGGCCGCGTCATCGGTGTTGACGATGAGGCGGGCGCTGATCGGAACGCGAATGTTGCTGTCACGGCCGAAGAGCCATTCCGAATGGCCGAAAAGACCCTCCCGGCCGATGATGCGGTGATGAGCAAGATCTTGCGGTTCCGTCGGCTCGCCGAAGCAGGCGAAATAATCCGGCGAGCCGCAGACGACCTGCCTGACCGAACCGATGCGGCGAGCGATGAGGCCGGAGGCGGGAAGCGCCGCGATGCGCACGGCGACATCCAACCCTTCCTCGACCAGGTTGGTCACCCGGTCGACAAAGATGGTTTTCACCTGCATGGCAGGGTAGCGATCGAGAAAATCGAGAACGACGGGGAGCACGTGGATGCGCCCGAAAAGCGCCGGTGCTGTCACCGTGAGCAATCCCGCCGGGTGCGTGAAGCTGCCCGCCGCATTGGCCTCGGCTTCCGCAATCTCCGCCAGAATGCGCCGGCAATCGGCCGCGTAGCCCTCGCCCGCCGCCGTCAGCTTCAGCGAACGGGTCGTGCGGACGAGCAGCCGCGTGCCGATCATCTCCTCCAGCCTCGCAATCGCCCGCGTCACCGATGGCGGGCTCACGTGCAGCCTCTTGGCCGCAGGCGCAAACCCGCCGCTTTCCACCACCTGCACGAAGATCCGCATTGCCTGCCAGCGATCCATCGCCTTCCCGCTGTATTATTGCGTTCGGTGAAATGGTCTAGTGCTTGTCCGGGAGCTTATCAACTTCGCGTTTAACAATCATGTTGCTGCCGTTCTATTCTTCAGGAGGCAGACATGAAGCTTTATCATCATCCGCTGTCCGGCCATGCGCATCGCGCCCGGCTCTTTCTCTCGCTGATCGGAATCGAGCACGAGCTCGTGCTCGTCGATCTCGCCAGGAAGGAGCACAAGGAGCCACAGTTCCTCGCGCTCAACCCCTTCGGCCAGGTTCCGGTGCTCGACGACGGCGGTACGATCATCTCGGATTCCAACGCCATCCTCGTCTATCTCGCGAAGAAAACGGGATGCAAGGACTGGCTGCCCGAAGACCCCGAGGGCGCGGCCGCCGTGCAGCGCTGGCTTTCGGTCGCCGCGGGCCAGATCGCCTACGGCCCGGCGCAGGCGCGCCTCATCAACGTGTTCAAGGCGCCCTATCGGCCGGAAGAGTTCATTGCCCGCGCTCATGCGATCCTGACGCTGATCGAGGCGGCGCTTGCGGGCCGGAGCTGGATTGCCGCCGAGCGGCCGACCATCGCCGATGTCGCGCTTTACAGCTACGTGGCAAGCGCGCCGGAGGGCGACGTGGATCTTCAGCCCTATCCCAACATCCGCGCCTGGCTGAGCCGCATCGAGGCGCTGCCGGGATTTGTCGAGTTCCAGAAGACGCCCGTCGGTCTGGCAGCCTGAGGAGGCAAATTATGGACGACCGTCTCCTCGATCCTTCGCCCTGGCATGCGGGCGAGCTTGCGCTGCAGAGGCGGCTCGGCGTGGAAGCGCGCATGGACGAGATCGGTCGCCGGGTTCTGCGCGACCATCTGATCGACCAGCACCGCGAATTCTATCCCCTCCTGCCGATGGTGGTACTGGGGGCGGTCGACCAGGACGGCGACGTGTGGGCCACACTCCGGGCAGGGCGCCCCGGCTTCCTGCATGCACCGGAGGCGCACCGGCTCACCGTCGAGCTCGCCAGAGAGGCGGCGGACCCGGCCGAGGCGGGCATGGAGGATGGCGCCTCGCTCGCCCTCCTCGGCATCGATCTCGCCACCCGCCGCCGCAACCGGCTGAACGGCACCCTCAGCCGGCACCCGCGAGGGTTCGATTTAAGCGTCGGCCAGAGCTTCGGCAACTGCCCGAAATACATCCAGCTCCGCCAGGTGCAGTTCGTCCGCGATTCGTCGGAGCCGCCGTCGGTTGCCCCGACCTGGAGCTCGGAGCTCGACGCACTCGCCCGCTTCCTGGTCCGGCAAGCGGACACCTTCTTCGTCGCCACTTATGCGGATCTTCCCGCCGGCCGGCAGGTGGACGTTTCCCATCGCGGCGGCCGCGCGGGATTCGTCGATGTCTGCGAAGACGGCTGGCTGACGATCCCGGATTTCGTCGGCAACCGCTTCTTCAACACGCTCGGCAATATCGCGCTTAATCCGCGCGTCGGGCTCGTCTTCCCGGATTTTTCGACGGGCGGCCTGCTGCAGATGACCGGCGCGGCCGAGCTCCTGTTCGATCACCCCGACGGCAAGCTGCTCGAAGGGGCAGAGCGCTACTGGCGTTTCCATCCGCGCCGCATCGTCTGGCGGCCGGACGCGCTGCCGATCCGCTACGATTTTGCCGAATGGTCGCCCTTCGCGCTCGCCACCGGCACCTGGTAGCGTGCGCCTTCGCAGCCGCCTTCGCTTTTCTCGACAAGGCGCGGTCAGGCGATAACGCGCAGTTCCGGCTCGCCTTCCTCGACCGCCCCAATGATCCGTGCTGCGGGGTAGCCTGCGGCCACGATCTCGTCGAGCAAGGCGTCCGCCTGATCGGCGCGGCATGATACGAGAAGACCGCCGGAGGTCTGGGGATCGGTGAGGATGTGGCGCCGCCATGCCGGAAGATCCTCCGGCAGAACGACCGCCGTGCCATAGCTTGCCCAGTTCCGGTGCGATGCGCCGGTGACGAAGCCTTGCTCTGAGAGTTCGGTGCAACGGGCAAAGAGGGCAATCGCGCTCGCGTCGATCGCTATTCGCTTGTTCGATCCGCGCGCCATTTCGAGCGCGTGGCCGAGAATGCCGAAGCCGGTGACATCGGTGACGGCGTGGACGTGAGAATGTTTTGCGAGTTCGGCGCCGACGCGGTTCAAGAGCGTCGTCGACTGGATGAGTTCGGCATAGGCGTCTGCCGGCAGCGCGCCCTTCTTGAACGCCGCCGAATAGATCCCCACACCTAAGGCCTTCGTCAGGATCAGCGCATCACCGGTGCGCGCGCCGCTGTTGCGCCTGATATTGGCGGTCGAGCCCGTGCCGATTACCGCGAGACCGTAGATCGGCTCGGGGGAATCGATCGAGTGGCCACCGGCGACCGGTATGCCGGCCTCGGCGCAGATCGCACTGCCGCCCTTCAGGATCTCCCGCACCATTTCGGGCGGCATCTTGTCGATCGGCATGCCGACAATGGCGAGCGCCATGATCGGTGTTCCGCCCATAGCGTAAACATCGGAGATGGCGTTGGTTGCGGCGATCCGGCCGAAATCGAAGGGATCGTCCACCATGGGCATGAAGAAATCGGTGGTGGCGATCACGCAGGTGTCATCGTCGAGCTGCCAGACGGCTGCGTCGTCCCCCGTTTCCGTGCCGACGAGGAGCCGGGCAAAGGGCCCGCCCACGGGCTGATCGTTAAGCAGTTGCTGCAGGACCGATGGCGCCAGCTTGCAGCCGCAGCCGCCGCCATGGGCAAGCGCTGTCAGGCGCGGCAAAGTCGCGGTATCCATGGTTGCCTCCCAGTGTTTGGTATGGACCGCGCGTGACGCGGCGCGATTGTGTCAATTGAACCGGAGCCGAACAACGGCAAATCCATGCAGCAATTCAAAGCGTTACACAGAACCATGCGCGTCTGATGAGACGCGCGGCGCCGCAGATCGGATGAAGACTTCGCGGAAAACGGGAAATGCGTCGGGCGCGGGTCGGAATGGCCCGCCGTTTCGGCGTCGTCCCATGGTGGCAACCAGTGCGCAATGCCCCGAACCTCGGGAGCGGCATGCAAGCCCATAATGTTATTATGGTTGATCCGGGTAAGAGCGTCAATTTGCCGGTGAGCACTCACCAGCAACGATCAAGTGGGGTTCACGGAGATGTGAGAGAAAACGCTAAAACATCGATGCAATCGGATTGTGTTCGCGGCGCTTAATACACGCGGGTGTCACTTTAGATGTGAGTGGAATATCATGTTCACCATTTCTAGTTCTTATCGATTTGACAATAGGATAGGGAGGATTAAGATTTAAACTTGCAGGGCCGATTTTACGTCTTTCTTGTCAGAGGCGGGACCCCAAATTTTCCGGCACGCCCTCGTCGGCAAGGCCGGTTTCAGGGAGGTGTCATGCTATGAACATGGAACTCTCGCGGCGCCAATTCCTGGGTGCCGTCGGTGCCGGAGCGGCGGCTACGGCGCTTGGATCTCTGGGCTTCGGTGAAATCGAAGCCGCGCATGCCGAAGCGATCCGCGCCTTCAAGCTCGTGAGCACGACCGAAACCCGCAACACCTGTCCCTACTGTTCCGTCGCCTGCGGCATCATCATGTATTCGAAGGGCGACCGGACGAAGGGCGAAAAGGCGGAAATCATCCATATCGAGGGTGACACCGATCACCCGACCAATCGCGGCACGCTCTGTCCGAAGGGCGCGGCGCTGCTCGATTTCGTCAAGTCCGAAACGCGGCTGAAATATCCGATGATCCGGAAGCCTGGATCGGACAAGTTCGAACGGGTCAGCTGGGATGAGGCTCTCGATCGGATCGTCCGCCTGATGAAGGACGACCGCGACGCCAACTTCGTCGAGAGGAACGAGGCGGGCGTGCCGGTGAACCGGTGGATAACGACCGGCTTCCTCGCGGCCTCCGCGACAACGAATGAAACGGCGTGGGAGACCTACAAGGTCGTCCGCAGTGCCGGGATGCTGGTCTTCGATAACCAAGCGCGTGTCTGACACGGCCCCACGGTAGCCAGTTTGGCTCCAACATTTGGCCGCGGCGCAATGACCAACTCCTGGACGGACATCAAAAACACCGACCTCGTGATCATCATGGGCGGCAATGCCGCAGAAGCGCATCCGTGCGGCTTCAAATGGGTCACCGAGGCGAAAGCTAATCGCGGCGCGAAGCTGATCGTCGTCGATCCGCGCTTTACCCGCTCCGCATCGGTCGCGGATCTTTATGCGCCGATCCGCCAGGGCACGGACATCGCCTTCCTGCTCGGCATGATCAACTACTGCATGCAGAACGACAAAGTGCAGTGGGACTATGTCAAGGCGTTCACCAATGCCAGCTACATCGTCAAGGACGGCTTCGCCTACAAGGACGGGCTGTTCACCGGCTATGACGAGGTCAAGCGCGATTACGACAAATCGACCTGGGACTATGTCATCGGCCCCGACGGCTATGCGGTGGTGGACGACACGCTGGCGAATCCGCGCTGCGTATGGAACCTCTTGAAGGAGCACGTTTCCGTCTACACGCCCGAAATGGTCGAGCGCATCTGCGGCACGCCGAAGGACAAGTTCCTGAAGGTGGCCGAAATGGTCTCCGAATGCTCGTCGCCGACCAAGGCGATGACCTCGATGTATGCGCTCGGCTGGACGCAGCATTCGAAGGGCTCGCAGAATATCCGCGCCATGGCGATGCTGCAGTTGATCCTCGGCAATATCGGCGTGCGCGGCGGCGGCATGAATGCGCTGCGCGGCCATTCGAACATCCAGGGCCTCACCGATGTCGGGCTGATGTCGAACCTGCTTCCCGGCTATCTGACGATACCGAACGAGAAGGAGGTCGATCTCGAGACCTATATGTCGACGCGCGGCTTCAAGCCGCTCAGACCCAACCAGATGAGCTATTGGCAGAACTACAGGAAGTTCTTCGTCAGCTTCCAGAAGGCGATGTGGGGCACGGCAGCGACGCCGCAGAACGACTTCGCCTATGACTGGCTGCCGAAGCTCGACGTCTCGGGCTATGACATCCTGCGCGCCCTCGAGCTCATGGGCCAGGGCAAGATGACGGGCTATCTCTGCCAGGGCTTCAATCCGCTGCTGGCTGCCCCGAACAGGAAGAAGGTGACGGATTCGCTGTCGAAGCTGAAGTTCCTCGTCACCATGGATCCGCTCGATACCGAGACGGCGCGTTTCTGGGAGAACCACGGCGAGTACAACGATGTCGATCCTTCGCAGATCCAGACGGAGGTCATCCAGTTGCCCTCCACCTGTTTTGCCGAAGACGAGGGGTCGCTCACCAATTCCAGCCGCTGGCTGCAGTGGCATTGGCCGGGCGGCACACCTCCCGGCGAGGCAAAGACCGACAACTGGATCATGGCGCAGATCCATGTGCGGCTGAAGGCGCTCTACCGCAAGGAGGGCGGAAAGTTCCCCGACCCGATCGTCAATCTCGACTGGGCCTATGCGGACCCGAACGAGCCGACCGCCGAGGAGCTCGCCAAGGAGATCAATGGCAAGGCGCTTAGCACGGTCTACGATACCGCCGACCCGACGAAGGTGCTGGCGGAGGCCGGCAAGCTCCTGCCCGGCTTCGCGGCGCTGCGCGACGACGGCTCAACCACGTGCGGCTGCTGGGTCTATTCCGGCTGCTTCAACGAGAAGGGCAACAACATGGCCCGGCGAGACACGTCGGACCCCGACGAGACCGGCGCCTATTCGAAATGGACCTTCTCCTGGCCGGCCAACCGCCGCATCCTCTACAACAGGGCTTCGGCGGACCTTAACGGCAAGCCGTGGGATCCGAGCCGCAAGATAATCGAATGGGACGGCGCGAAGTGGTCTGGCTACGACGTGCCCGATATCCTGCCGACGGCGAAGCCGGGCGAGGTCGGGCCGTTCATCATGAACCCGGAGGGCGTCTCGCGGCTCTTCACAAGGGGCATGATGCGCGACGGTCCGTTCCCGGCGCACTACGAGCCGTTTGAATCCCCGCTCGGCAATCTTGTCGCTCCGAATGTGCGCGGCAACCCCGCGGCGCGGGTATTCAAGGGCGATTTCGAGCAGTTTGCCGAACCCGCCTCGGCAGAGTTCCCCTACGCGGCAACGTCCTACCGCCTGACGGAGCACTTCCACTACTGGACCAAGCATGTCCACACGAACGCCGTGTTGCAGCCGGAATTCTTCGTCGAGATTTCGGAGGAGCTGGCTGCGGAGAAGGGCATCACCAAGGGTGGCTGGGTGCACGTCTGGTCCAAGCGCGGTTCGATCGAGGCTAAGGCGCTCGTCACCAAGCGGATCAAGCCTCTGATCTGCGACGGCAAACCCGTCCACGTCATCGGCATACCGTTGCATTGGGGCTTTACCGGCGCAGCCAGGAAGGGCTTCGGCCCGAACTCGCTGACGCCGTTCGTCGGGGACGCCAACATCGAAACGCCGGAATACAAGGCGTTTCTGGTCAATATCGAGCCCATTGCCGGGCCGGTGGCGTGAGGAGGCCAGAGCCATGTTCCCGCCCGTCCCAAATCCCAGCACCGGCCCTCAAAGCCCGAAGTTCGGTGAAAAGGACCTGATGCGGCGCTCGGCGTCGAACGTGACGCCGCCCGCTGAGCGTCAGACCGAAGTCGCCAAGCTCATCGACGTCTCGAAATGCATCGGCTGCAAGGCCTGCCAGGCGGCCTGCATTGAGTGGAACGACACCCATCCCGAGATCGAGGAGAATGTCGGCGTCTTCGAAAACCCGCACGACCTGACACCGGACATGTTCACGCTGATGCGGTTCACCGAATGGGAAAATCCGGAGACGAACAATCTCGAATGGCTGATCCGCAAGGACGGCTGCATGCATTGCGAGGATCCGGGCTGTCTCAAGGCGTGCCCCGCGCCCGGTGCGATCGTGCAATATTCGAACGGCATCGTGGACTTCGTCCATGAGAACTGCATCGGCTGCGGTTATTGCATCAAGGGATGCCCGTTCAACATTCCGCGGATCTCGCAGGTCGATCACACCGCCTACAAATGCACGCTCTGCTCCGACCGCATCGCCGTCGGCCAGGGACCGGCCTGCGCCAAGGCCTGCCCGACGCAAGCGATCGTCTACGGCACCAAGGAGGAGATGAAGAAGCATGCGGAAGGGCGCATCACAGACCTGAAGTCCCGCGGCTTTGCCAATGCCGGCCTTTACGATCCGCCGGGCGTCGGCGGCACGCATGTCATGTATGTGCTGCACCATGCCGACAAGCCGGAGATTTACGCCGGTCTTCCCAACAACCCGACGATCAGCCCGATCGTCGAGGCCTGGAAGGGCATGACCAAATATGCCGGCCTCGCCGTCATGGGCGTCGCGGCGGTCACCGGCTTCCTGCATTACATGGTCAACGGCCCCAACCGCGTTACCGAAGAGGACGAGGAGGCCGCTGAGCGGCTCACGGGAGATCGTTCCTCATGAGTACCAACACGGAATCTGACGCCGGCAAGGGCAACAGAGTGCACGCCGGCAAGCCTGTCACGGTCGACCGTTACACCGGAGGGGCGCGGATCAATCATTGGATCACGGCCGGCAGCCTGGTGCTGCTCGCGCTTTCGGGCCTCTCTCTGTTCCACCCGCGGCTTTTCTTCCTGTCGGCGCTGTTTGGCGGCGGGCAACTGGTGCGCGCCATCCACCCGTGGATCGGCGTCGTCCTGTTCTTCAGCTTCCTCGGCCTGTTCCTGCGTTTCTGGAAGCTCAATCTCTGGAGGCGCGAGGACGGCACCTGGCTCGCTCGCTCGCGTGACGTTCTGACCGCGCACGACGAACGGCTGCCCGAGATCGGCAAGTACAATGCCGGGCAGAAGCTCGTCTTCTGGTCGATGTCGATTTTGATCATCGTGCTGATCACGTCCGGCATCGTCATATGGGATGAGTATTTCGCGGCTTACACCACCATCGAGCAGAAGCGATGGGCTGTTCTCATACACTCGATCGCCGCCATTCTCGCGATCTGCGTCTGGATCACCCATGTCTATGCAGCGATCTGGGTAAAGGGTACCATACGCGGGATGGTACGCGGTTCCGTCACCGGCGGCTGGGCATGGCGGTATCACCGCAAATGGTTGCGTGAACTGGTCGCCAAACCGGCTGCGAAAGACGAGAAGCACACTGCAGCCGAATAGGCCGGGATGAGAAGGTGTGCACGGTTTTCCGCGTGCATCCCGGTCGAAACCGGAGTTTCAGGGTTATCACGTGGCCCGTCGGGTTCGTGAGGGAGTGTGATGAAACGCAAAGACGCCGCAGCGCCAGATCCCACCGCCATTGGAGATGTCTCGTCGCCGCCGTTTGCGCGCCTGCCTGATGCCGCTTCGCTTTTCTCCGCCCGATCGCTGCGCCTTCGTCAACTGGCCGACGCGAGCGACCTTGCGCCCTATCTCAACTTCATAGCCGGCCTTTCGGCGGCTCAACACGATATCCAGGCCGACCTTCCGCCTGCCGAAGGCCCAGACGCTGCGGCGCTCACACGTGCACGAGAATTCGAAATGCCGCCGCTCCATCGCCATGGGATGGAGGGCGAGGCTCTCGACACGATATTCGACCGTCTGTTCGCCGCCGCTGACGCAATCGAGAAACCGGCGCCGGCCGCGGCCGCGCTGGCACGTGTCACCGCCGCCGATCGGCAAACGCGTCTTCTGATGGCCGATGCCGTGCTTTCCGGCTCGTTGCCCGCCGACGCGATCGCGGAACACATTTTCGTCTGGGCCGCACTTCAGGTGCATTTCGCCCGCCTTGCGTCGCTTCTCGACGCGAAGAAGCTCACACCAGTCGCCGACGGCGTTTGCCCTTCCTGCGGCGGCAGGCCGGTCTCGTCCATGGTCGTCGGCTGGCCGGGCTCGCACGGCGCGCGGTTCTGTTCCTGCTCGCTGTGCTGTACCTACTGGCACCATGTCCGGATCAAATGCGTGCTCTGTGGCTCTACCAAGGGCATCTCCTATCGGGAGATCGAGGACCATGGCGGGACGGTCAAGGCCGAGGCCTGCGACGAATGCCACGGCTGGACGAAGATTTTCTACCAGAACAAGGAGCCGGCGGCAGAACCGGTTGCCGACGATGTCGCAAGCCTCAGCCTCGATCTTCTGATGCGCGAGGGCCCCTACCACCGGGGCGGATTTGCGCCGCTTCTGGCCGGGTTCTGATGTACCGGGGGAGGGACTGGAATGGATGCCAATGTCAGGCTGCGTGACATCCCGTCGGTGGACGAGCTTCTGAGGTCGGCCACCCTCGTCGAAGCGGTCGAATGCTTCGGGCGACCGGCCGTCACAGAAGCCTTGCGGAACGTGCTCGCCGCCACCCGCGACGAGGTGCGCAAAGGTGGAGAGGTTCCTCCTCCGGGTGCCATCGTCACGGCCGCCGTCGCCGCGCTCGAGGAGAACGATCGATCGACACTCCGCCCCCTGTTCAATCTGACGGGAACGGTTCTTCACACCAATCTTGGCCGCGCCTTGCTGGCGGAGGCGGCGATCGATGCCGCGACGGCGGCGATGCGTGAGGCGGTGGCGCTCGAGTTCGATCTCGAGAGCGGTAAACGCGGCGAAAGAGACGATCACCTGCGCGCGCTTGTTTGCGAGTTGACCGGCGCGGAGGACGCGACCGTCGTCAACAACAACGCGGCGGCTGTGCTTCTGGTGCTGAACAGTCTCGCGGCCGGCAAGGAAGCGATCGTCTCGCGCGGCGAGCTGATCGAGATCGGCGGGGCGTTCCGCATGCCGGACATCATGCTGCGCTCCGGCGTCCGCCTCGTCGAGGTCGGCACCACGAACCGTACCCATGCGAGTGATTACCGCGACGCCATAGGACCGGAGACGGGCCTCATCATGAAGGTCCACACTTCCAACTATCGCATCGAAGGCTTTACCAAGGAGGTCGAGGCTCGCGAGCTTGCGGGCATTGCTCACGAGCGCGGCCTGCCGCTCGTCAACGACCTCGGTTCGGGCACGCTTGCCGATATCGAGCGCTTCGGGCTTGCGCATGAGCCTACCGTCGGCGAAGCGGTCGGCGACGGCGCCGATATCGTCACCTTTTCCGGCGACAAGCTGCTTGGCGGACCGCAGGCCGGCTTCATCGTCGGGCGCAGCGCCTTCATCGGAAAGATTAACAGTAACCCGATGAAACGCGCGCTCAGGGTCGACAAGATTCGCCTTGCGGCGCTGGAAGCGACGCTCAGGCTTTATCGCGACCCGGATCGCTTGGGCGAGCGGCTTCCGACGATGCGGCTGCTTTCCCGCCCGAAGACGGACATCGGTGATCAGGCGGCGCGACTGGCACCCTTGCTCGAGCGCGCGGCGAAGGGCGCGTTCCGCGTTTCCGTCATGGATTGCGAAAGCCAGATCGGCTCCGGCGCCTTGCCGCTTTCCACGGTCCCAAGCGCGGGCCTCGCCCTGACGCCGCGGTCGGGCAGCGGCCGCACGCTTGCCGAACTGGCCGCGGCCATGAGGCGTTTGCCGATGCCGATCATCGGCCGCATCGAACGCGGGTCGCTCATCCTCGATTTGCGCTGCCTCGAGGACGAGGACGGTTTCGTCGCCAATCTCGTCCATCTCGATCCGCCGAACGAAGGATCGCCGTCGTGAGCCTCTTCAGCCGCCTCTTGCGAAGAACGACCGGGAGCGATCAATCCGGCGATGCGCCGATGGAGAAGGCGCTCGCCGCCGCCCGCAGCGGCGACTACGATACTGCACTTGCGATCTGGATGCCCTTGGCGCGGGAGGGAAATCCGCGGGCGCAGAACAATATCGGCGCATGTTTTGCCGGTGGACTGGGCGTCGCCCGCGACGCCGATCTTGCCTATCGCTGGCTCAGTCTCGCCGCCGAGGCCGGCGATCCGGTAGGTCAGCGCAACCTCGCCTCGCTGCTCTTCAAGGGTGAGGGGATCACACCGGACTATCAAAGGGCGGCCACGCTCTACCGCAAGGCCGCCGAACAGGATGACGCCGAGGCTCAGGACATGCTGAGCTGGATGCTTTTGGAGGGCGAGTTGGTCGAGCCCGATTTCGCGGAAGCACACCGCTGGGCGCTCGCTGCCGCGAAGAACGGTTCGGCTGCTTCGATGACGCGCCTCGGGATGATCTACCACAATGCCATCGGCGTCGCGCGCGATCCAATCGAGGCGGTCTATTGGTGGGGACTTGGCGCACGCGCCGGCGACGCCGACGGGCAGGCGATGCTTGGCGCGGCCTATCATCTCGGACGCGGCATCGCCCGCGATCCCGTCGAAGCCTTCGCCTGGCTCTTGCGGGCGCGTGACGGCGGCAGCGCGCTGGCGACGCCGTTTTTCCACGCCGTGCGTAACGCGCTCGACGCGGAGGAGTTGACGGAGGCCGAGCGCCGCGCCGCGCTGCCGCTGTCCGAGACGGCGGATCCGTCCCAGCCGGCAAGCGAGAGGAAAGAAACGTGATCGTCGGCACAGCCGGTCATATCGATCATGGCAAGACGTCGCTCATCGGCGCGCTGACCGGTGTCGACACTGACCGGCTGACGGAGGAAAAGGAGCGCGGCATTTCGATCGACCTCGGCTTCGCCTACCTGCCGGTCGAGGGCGCGGAAACCCTCGGCTTTGTCGACGTCCCGGGCCACGAGAAATTCATCCACACCATGCTGGCGGGCGCCGGCGGCATCGACTTCGTGCTCCTGGTGGTCGCGGCCGACGACGGCGTCATGCCGCAGACGCGCGAGCATCTGGCGATCGTCGATCTTCTCGGCATCGAACACGGCATCGTCGCCATCACCAAGGCCGATCTCGTGGCGGAGGATCGCCTTCAAGAAGTCGAACGACAGATGCGGGACGAGCTGGCTGGCACGGCGCTTGCCGATAGTCCTATGATCCCGGCCTCGACAGTGTCGGGCAGGGGCGTGGCGTTGCTTCGCGACGAAATCGTCGGCGCGGCACGTCGCTTCGCGCGGCGGCAGGCAAGCGGGCGCTTCCGGCTGGCGGTCGATCGCTCCTTCACCATTCAAGGCGCCGGCACTGTCATCACCGGAACCGTGCTTTCGGGACAAGTGTCGGTGGAGGACCATGTCGCCATCAGCCCCTCCGGCCTTAACGCCCGGATACGATCGATCCATGCGCAGAACAGGCCAAGCGAAACCGGCCGTGCGGGCGACCGTTGCGCGTTGAACCTCGCCGGCCCCGACATCACAAAAACGGCGGTCGGCCGCGGCGACATGGTCTGCGACCCGAGCCTCCATGCGCCGACGAGCCGGCTCGATGCGACGCTGCGCGTGCTTGGCTCTGAACCGAAGCCGATCGGCCATTGGTTCCCCGTGCGGCTTCATCATGCCTCAGCGGAAATCGGAGCCCGGATCGTCCTTTTGGCTGAAGAGCCGGTTGCGCCCGGGGCGCGCACGCTTGTCCAGCTCGTGCTGGACAGGCCGATCGCGGCGGCCGCCGGAGACCGCTATGTTGTTCGCGATACCTCCGCGCGCCGCACGATCGGCGGCGGTCGGTTCCTGGACCTGCGCGCGCCGGCACGCAAGCGCCGAACCCCGGAGCGGATGGCGCAGCTCGAAGGCCACGCGCTGACCGAGCCGAAACAGGCGATCGAGGCGTTGCTTGCCGCGCCGCCGTTTTATCTCGACCTCGGCGCCTTCGCCCGTGACCGGGCAATCGCCGCAACGGAAGTGCCCGCCTTGGCGCAATCGCTGGGCGTCATGCAACTGCCGCTGGAGGCGACGACGCTCGCCATGTCTCAGACGAGTTGGGAAAATTTCCGCGACGATATCCTTGCCCGGCTCAAGACGTTCCATGCCGACATCCCGGACCTTCTGGGCATGGGTGTCGAGCGGCTGCGCACGCAGGTGGAGCTTCGCTTGCCGGTGCCGGCTTTTCGGGCGGCCCTGCAGGCGCTCGCTCGGTCGAAAGAGATCGCACTTGACGGAGCCTGGGTCCGGCTTGCCGACCACCGGGTGACGATGACCTTGGCCGACGAACGGCTTTGGCACGATATCGCGCCCATGCTCGACGGAGCCGAGCGGTTCCGCCCGCCGCGCGTGCGCGACCTCGCCGGATTGCTGGGAGTGCCCGAGGCGCAGGTCCGCCGCCTCATGAAGCTCGGCAGCCGTATGGGCAAGGTGCATGAGGTGGCGCACGATCATTTCTTCCTGCGCGAGGTGGTGGCGGAGATGGTCGCGGTCATCGCCGAGATCAGCGCGGCCGCCGACAAGGGCTGGTTCACAGCGATGCAGTTCCGCGATCGTCTCGAGAACGGCCGCAAGGTTGCGATCCAGATTCTCGACTTCTTCGATCGTCACAGCGTCACGCTCAGGCGCGGCGATATGCGCCGCCTCAATCGCAACCGTCTGGACCTTTTCGGCAATTTGTCGAATGGTGTCGGTGATGAGGCAGATGTTTCGGGAGGAGATTCGTCCCCGGTGGGGCGTCCGGACTTCAAATCCGGGAGGGGTCGAGAGACGGCCTTTGGTGGGTTCGACTCCCACTCTCTTCCGCCATCGCGCGAAATCCGGAAATAATCGCCGCGACCGATCAGGTCGGCGGCGCGCCCAGCGCGTGAAGGATGCCGCGCAGTTCCGCGAGGCCGCGCAGGCGGCCGATCGCCGGATAGCCGGGCGTCACCGTCTTCTGCAAATCGTCGAGCATCCGGTGTCCATGGTCCGAGCGGAATACGATCGTGTCTTCCGCTCCCCGGCGCTGGTCTTCGGCGACAAGCTCCCTCAGGACATCGACCATCGAGACGTCGCCTTCGAGATGCGCGCTTTCATGGAAGCTCCGGCCGTCGCCTTCGCGGGTGGTGGCGCGAAGATGGGCGAAATGAATGCGCGAAGCAAAGCGCCGGGCGATCTTCGGCAGGTCGTTGTCGGCCCTGACGCCGAGGCTTCCGGTGCAGTAGCACATGCCGTTCGCCTCAGAAGGTACGGCGTCGAACAGCGCGGCGTAATCGGCTTCGGTCGAGGCGATGCGCGGCAGGCCGAAGAGGGGTCGCGGCGGATCGTCCGGGTGGAGCGTCAGCTTGACGCCCCGCGCTTCCGCTGCCGGTGTCACGGCCTCGAGAAATTCGATCAGATGCTGGCGCAGGCGTGCCGCGTCTATGCCCTGATAGGTCGCAAGCCGCTCGCGAAAGGCGGGAATCGTCAGCGGCTCGGTGGTGGAGCCGGGCAGGGCGGAGGTGATGATGCGGGTGATTTCGGCGATTTCCTCCTCCGGCATCGAGCGGAAAACCACCTCGGCCCGTTCGCGGTCCTCCCGCGAGTACTCGTTTTCCGCGCCGGGCCGGTTCAGGACGAAAAGCTCGAAGGCCGCGAAGCGCTCGTAGTCGAAGCGCATCGCGGTCGCGCCGGTCGGCGTGACGAAGTCGAGCTCGGTGCGGGTCCAGTCGACGACCGGCATGAAGTTGTAGCAGATGATCTTGATGCCGCAGGCGGCGACAGCCTCGAGACTGGCAATCCAGGCTTCGATCTCGGCCTTTGCCTTTCCGCCCTCGCGCTTCACCAGATCGGGGATCGGTATGCTCTCGACGACCGACCACTTGAGCGGCGTGCGGCCGGCAGGCGTGGTCTCGATGAGCGACTGGCGCTCGCGCACGTCCTTTTCGGTCCAGGCTTCGCCGATCGGCACCTGATGCAGCGCAGAGACGACATTGGTCGCGCCCGCCTGACGCACATCGTCCAGCGTGACCGGCGCATCCGGCCCAAACCATCTCCAGCCTTGCCGCATATTGGTCTTCCTCCTGTCAGTCGTGATTCCATTCTTGGGGTGGTCCGAGACGCCGTTCAGCTAAAATAGCCCGGATAGACAAGCCGCAGCTCGTCGATGTCGGGAATGACGGCGCTCAAGTGATGCATCATAGCACCGCGGGCACGGTCCACATCATGCGCGGCGATGGCATCGCGGATCGTCACATGTTCCTCGATAACGCTATCCATGCGGCCGCGCACCGGCAGCGTCAGGCGGCGGGCGCGGTCGATCTGCAGCTTCGCAGTTTTCAGGATGCTCCAGATGCCGGGATAGCCGGCGATCACCGAGATGGCCTCGTGGAAGGCCTCGTCCTGTTCGTGGAATTGCGATGGTTCGTTGAGCGCGGCGTGAACGCGCTGGCGGGCGATGATTGCATCGAGCCTGGCGATATCGTCGGCGGTCGCGATTTCGGCGGCTTGTTCGACCGTCGTGCGCTCCAGCGATTTGCGGATGACCACCGCTTCGGGGATGGCGGAAACCGGAATGCGCGACACGAAGGTCCCCGATTGCGGGAAGATTTCGACGAGCCCGGCTTCCGCGAGCCTCAGAAGCGCTTCGCGCACCGGCGTGCGGCTGACTCCGAACTCCTCGGCAATGCGCTTCTCCTGCAAGGCGACGCCCGGCTTCATCTGCAGCGAGAGGATCGCCGCATGGAGCTGCTCATAGATCGCCGATGCCGTCGTGACCCGGCGAATCTTGGCGCCGCTTGCGAAAGCAGGCGACGACACATCCGGGCGTTGGCGTTTCGACATGGAGGCGAATTCCCTCGGTTGACTCGGTTTTGGATACTAGTATATCAATTCGTGCAGATTGCCAATATGGACAGGGAAGGGAGGCCCCGAAAATGGCATTGCATCCCGATCGTTTGCTTCCGGTGGAGCCGGCGGCGCGGGCCATCGCCCGGCGTCTTTACGATGCTGTCGCTCGCGTGAAGATCATTTCCCCGCACGGCCATACGGAACCGGCCTGGTATGCCGAGGATCGGGCCTTCCCTGATCCGGCGGCACTCTTCATCACGCCGGACCACTATGCGACGCGCATGCTCTATTCGCAGGGCGTCAGGCTGGAGGACCTCGGCGTCAGGAGGCGCGACGGGTCGGGTACTGCTCCGGAAGGCCGCGCGATCTGGCGGCTGTTCGCTGAACATTTCCATCTCTTTGCCGGCACGCCGACGAGGCTCTGGTTCGAGCATTCGCTTGAGGCCGTCTTCGGCATCACGGAGCGGCTAGGGCCGGCCAATGCCGACGCCCTTTACGATCGCATCGCGGAAGCGATTGCGACACCTCAGCTGCGTCCGCGCGCCCTCTACGACAAATTCGGCATCGAGGTGATCGCGACGACCGATGGCGCGTTGGACGACCTCGCCCATCACGATGCAGTCCGCAGCTCGGGATGGCATGGCCGGGTCGTGCCGACTTATCGACCGGATGCGGTGGTGGATGCCGAAGCGCTGGGCTTTGTCGACAATGTCGGGAAGCTGCTTGCGCTGACCGGCGAACCCGCGACCTGGACCGGTTATCTCAACGCGCATCGCGCCCGCCGCGCCTTCTTCAAGGCGCGCGGCGCGACGGCGACCGATCACGGCCATGCAACCGCCCGGACGGAGAATCTTTCGCCCGCCGACGCTGCAGGCCTGTTCGAGAAGGTCCTGTCCGGCAAGGCGGGACCAGCGGAGGCCGACGCCTTCCGCGGCCAGATGCTGACGGAAATGGCGCGGATGAGCCAGGAGGACGGTCTCGTCATACAGATCCATCCCGGCTCTTACCGCAACCACAATCCGTCGCTTTTTTCGAACTTCGGACCGGATAAGGGTGCCGATATTCCCAAGGCGACCGACTATGTGCATGCGTTGAAGCCGCTGCTCGATGCGGTCGGGAACGACCATTCGCTGACGATCATTCTCTTCACACTGGACGAAACCGCCTATTCGCGCGAGCTGGCGCCGCTCGCCGGCCACTATCCGGCGCTGCGGCTCGGTCCCGCCTGGTGGTTCTTCGACAGCCCGGAAGGCATGCGCCGTTTCCGCGAGACCACCACGGAGACCTGCGGCTTCTACAACACAGTCGGCTTCAACGACGATACCCGCGCCTATCTGTCGATCCCGGCACGGCACGACATGGCACGCCGGGTGGATTGTGCCTATCTCGCCCGCCTCGTCGCCGACCACCGCCTCGACGAGGAGGAGGCGCACGACCTTGCGCGCGAACTTGCCTACGGGCTCGCCAAGCGGGCGTATCGCTTGTGAGTCGATCCCCTCGCTACAATTCATCAGCCCGACGCAGATCGTCGCGCGGGCCAAACAACAGCAGGCTTCATGATGCGGCTCTCACGACAGACACTCGACCGGTTGCCGGCTATCGTCAAACAGCCGGAATACGATCCCGCCGGGCTTGCCGTCGGCATCGTCCATCTCGGCATCGGCGCGTTCCACCGGGCGCACCAGGCCGTCTTCACCGACGCGGTGCTCGCGAATGATCCTTCCTGGGCGATTTGCGGCGTCTCGCTACGCAGCCCCGAGACGCGCGATGCGCTCGCGCCGCAGGACGGGCTCTATACGCTCAAGGTCCAGGATGGCGAAGGCGAGGAACTGCAGGTGATAGGCAGCGTCGCCGAGCTTCTCTGCGCGCCGGAGGACCCGGAAGCCGTTCTTGCCCGCATGGCCGACCCGGCGACGCGGATCGTTTCGCTGACAATCACCGAGAAGGGCTATTGCCACAATCCGGCAACGGGGAAGCTCGATGAAGCTCATCCCGACGTCGTCCATGACCTTCAGAATCCGGCGCGGCCGAAGTCGGCGGTCGGCTTCATCGTGGAAGCGCTTGCGCGTCGGGCGAACGCCGGCGTGCCCCTGTTCACGCTGCTCTCCTGCGACAATCTTCCGTCCAACGGCCACGTGCTGAAAAATGTGGTCACGCGCTTCGCCGAACTGCGCGATCCGACCCTGGGCCGGATCGTCCAGCAGGTTGCCTCGCCGTCGACGATGGTGGACCGGATCGTCCCCGCGACGACCGAAGAGGACCGGTCGGACATTTCGGCGGCAATCGGCGTCGTCGATGCCTGGCCGATCGTCACCGAACCGTTCCGGCAGTGGGTGGTGGAAGACGATTTTCCGCTTGGCCGTCCGGCCTGGGAGAACGCGGGGGCCGTTTTTGTCGACGATGTCGCCGTCTTCGAGATGATGAAACTGCGGTTGCTCAACGGCAGCCATTCGACGCTCGCTTATCTCGGCTACCTTGCCGGAGCGGAAACTGTCGCCGAAGCTATGGCGCTGCCAGGCATGGAGGCGCTGGTCGAAGGATTGATGGTCGAGGAAGTCTCGCCGACCTTGCCGGCGTTGCCGGGCTTTGATCTTGCCGCCTATCGCCAGGCGCTGCTTCAACGGTTCCGCAATCCGGCGCTGCGCCACCGGACATGGCAGATCGCCATGGACGGATCGCAGAAGCTGCCGCAGCGACTGCTCGGAACCATCCGGGATCGCATCGCTGCGAAATCGTCCTATGACCGCCTGGCGCTCGGCGTCGCCGCCTGGATGCGATACGCGCGCGGCCTGGACGAAAAGGGCAACGCCATCGATGTCCGTGACCCGCTCGCCGACCGGATCGCCGGCGTGGCGCAACCGCTGCAACGGCCCGAAGAGATCGTGGCCGCGCTTCTCCCCGTCACGGAGGTGTTCGGCGACGATCTGTCGTCGGACGAAGCATTCCGGGACACGCTCGTCCGCACGCTCGCCAGGTTGATGTCGGAAGGCGCTGCCGCGACGGTCAAATCCTACGCGTGAAGCCTGCTGCATGATTCCTTAGATCGGCGACGATTTAAGGAGCAGCAAGCCTCACACAAGATCGCACCGGGATAAGTGTTCTCATCGGTTCTCTGCCTTGCGCAGGCTGCGTAGGCTTGGGGAGAGCGGCCTCACTCGGTGGCGGGCAAGCGCCATTCGAGATGATTTAACTCTTTGAAACTACGCAATTCCGGACGGAAAACCGTTACACACTTTTCTTGGAATTGCTTTTTGCAGGAACACTTGGGTGGATCCCGTCAAGCTCAGCATCTGCATCCCGACCTACAACCGAGCACGCTTCCTGGAGAATGCGCTCGGCCGCTTCATCGAAGCCTACCAGATCCCGTTCAGCTTCGAGATCGTCATCTCCGACAACGCTTCCACGGACACAACCCGTGAAATTGTCGAGATCTTCGCCGGCAAAGGATTGCCGATCCGCTACTTCCGTCAGCCGGAAAATCGCGGCGTCGACGCCAATCTCGGCAGCGCCTTCCGCCATGCGGCGGGCGTATATGCGATCTATCTCGCCGACGACGACATGCTGGCGGTCGACGGTCTCGTCGAGGCCATTGCGTACCTCGACAGGAACTCCGCGCTGTCCGCCTGTTATGCGCCGTGGTACGTCCACAATGAGGTCGAAGGCCGGGACACCGAACTTTTCTACGAGATCGATGCCGACACCAAATTCGACAAGGACGAATTCGAGCGGCTTTTCGCCTTTATCGTCGAGCGGCACATCTTTCCCGAAATCGGAATCTACCGGACAGCGGCTCTGCGCACGTCGTGGCTGCCGCGCCATTTCGCCTACTGGGCGTTTTCCAATCTCGCGCATTTTCTCGAAAGCGGCGGCGTCGCGTTTCTGAAAAAACCCTTTTACAGGCAGGTCATCCAATCGAAGTTAGGACGGGATCGCCCCCAGGCAGGGCATGACGAACTGCTGACCGCCTGGGACCGTTACCGGGGCGGCCTGGAATATTTCCTCCACGTCGGAGCCAAGCGCGGAGCCTTGCGCATGACACCCGACCGTCGTACCGCGCGGGACGCGCAGATCAGGCACTTCACCTCCATCCGCATGGCCGTCGCCATGCGCATGTGGGCGGCCAAGAAGGATTACGTCAAGGCCTATGAAATCTATACCCGCATGGCGCTCGCCGGATTCGAGCACCATCCGACGGCGCGGCAACTGAAGGATTCCCTGCCGCTGATGGTGGCCGTGCAGACACTTGCCTGGCAGGTCAATGCGGCTGCCGAGGTCAACCGCGTGGTTCTGCATGGCGTCGACAGTCCGTCGTCACTTGAAGGTCTGCTGCGCGAACTGGGCCTGCGCCAGGAGATCGCCGTCGTCGCGCCCGCGCCTGAGCTCGAGCC
This sequence comes from Ensifer sp. MPMI2T, assembly GCF_004827385.1. GTDB lineage: Bacteria > Pseudomonadota > Alphaproteobacteria > Rhizobiales > Rhizobiaceae > Sinorhizobium. The sequence continues at coordinate 347,281 of NZ_SRXN01000002.1, read as the reverse complement.
AACGGAGATCGCGCGCACGGCCGTCTTCGTCGTTGCCGAAAACGATCGCCAGCAGTTCCTCGTGCAGGGCTATTCGCCGAACCTCGTTCTCTGCGAAAGCGACATCGTCGGCAACGTCGTGGTCTGAGCCCGCGAGGCGCGCTGAGACTGCGCGCTGCCGTTGCAAGTCACGCTCTCGTGTAGAGAGGCGGCGCCGCGCGCGGCCGCCTCTGGAGGTCTTTGTCGCCATTTCATCGGACCGACCGTGGCGCGCGAGCGCCAGAGCGCCATTGAAATCGATTACATTTTCTGGCTTCATGTCCTCCTAAGATTTGGGAGGATCTTATGAAAAAACTCATCGCAGTAGCGCTCAGCACAGTTGCGTCCATCGTCATCTCGGCATCGGCGGTCAACGCGGAGGCCTTCAAGATCGGTCTCTCGAACGGTTGGGTCGGCAGCGAATGGCGCACCCAGATGATCGACGAGGCCAAGGCCGCCGCGGAGAAGTGGAAGGAAAAGGGCGTCGACGTCGAAGTCTCGGTCCAGAGCGCGAATGTCGACGTACCCGGGCAGATCGCCCATATCCGCAATTTCATCGCCGAAGGCGTGAACGCCATCATTGTCAACCCGAACAGCCCCACCGCCTTCGATCCGATCTTCGCCCAGGCGAAGGAAGCCGGCATCCTGGTGATCGCGACGGACGCGGAAGTCTCGTCTCCGGATGCGCTCTATGTCGGCATCGACCAGACCGCCTGGGGTGCGGCCGGTGCGAAATGGCTCGCCGAAACGCTGGGCGGCAAGGGCAAGGTGGTCGCGATAAACGGCGTTGCCGGTCACCCGGCCAACGAGATGCGCGTGGCAGGCTACAAGCAGGTCTTCAAGGACTATCCGGACATCCAGATCGTAAACGAGGTCAACGCCAACTGGGATCAGGCGCAGGGCCAGCAGGCGATGCAGAATATCCTTGCCACCTATCCGGACGTCAACGGCGTCGTGGTGCAGGACGGCATGGCCGCCGGCGCCTGGAAATCGATCATGGACGCCGGCAAAACGGGCCAGATCGCGGCAACGGGCGAGATCCGCAAGGACTTCATCGACCTTTGGGTCAAGGACAAGCTGAACTCCGGCGCGACCGTCAACCCGCCGGGCGTGATGGCGAGCGCGCTGAATGTCGCGGTGCTGATGCTGCAGGGCAAGAAGCTGAAGGAGCCTGCCAAGGCCGGCCAGTACGGTAACGCTCTCTACCTGCCGATTCCGTTCATCGACAGCAAGAACGTGGGCGATGCGGCAAAGCAGCTCGAAGGCAAGCCCGGCTACTATTCCTACACCAGCGCGCTTTCGATCGAAGACGCGGAAGCCCTCTTCAAGTGAGTGTTTCCAATGGTTGCGCGGGCCGAGTCTCGGCCCGCGCTTCCCTTCGCACTGCAACGGACGAAGTTCCATGTCGAAACTGAAACTGAGCGGCGTAAGTAAGGCTTACGGCGCCACTTTGGCATTACGCCGCGGCGATCTGGAGGTATTGGCCGGCGAAGTCCATGTGCTCATGGGCTCGAACGGATCGGGCAAGAGCACGCTTTGCAAGATCATCGCCGGCAGCGTGCGGCCGGACGCCGGGAGGATTCTCATCGACAACAGGCCGGTCACGATCACCGGGCCGCGTTCGGCCCGCGCGCAGGGGATCGGCATCTTCTATCAGGAGCTCAGCCTTGCAGCGCATCGTTCGGTCGAGGAAAACATCTGTCTTGCGGCGTTGCCGATCAAGTCCCACCTGTTCGTCGACCGGGCTTTGCTCAAGCAGCGCGCCGCCCGCTACATCAGGCTCTTCGAGGAGGTAGCCGGAGAAGGATTTTCCGCCGATGCTCTCGTCGGCAACCTACGCCCAGACCAGCGGCAACTCGTGGAGATCATGAAGGCGCTGGCGAGCGAGGCGCCGATTCTGATCTTCGACGAACCGACCTCAGCGCTCGACCGGGCGCAGGTCGATTGTTTCTTCGAGGTCCTGCGTGATCTGACGTGGCAGGACCGGGGCATCATCTTCATTTCGCACCGCATGGACGAGATCAAGGCGATCGGCGACAGGGTAACGATCATTCGCGACGGCGAAACGATCACGACGCTCAATCTCGCCGAGACGGACGCGGCCTCGGTTATCCGGCTGATGGTCGGCGGCTCCGGCGACATGCCGGCATCGCAATCGTCGGCCCCCGCCATTGTCGAAGGCAAGGACGGCGCCGCAATAACCGTCCGCAATCTCTCCGGTCGCGGTTTCCGCAATGTCAGTTTCGAAGTAGCCAAAGGCGAAATCTTAGGCTTCGGCGGCCTTCACGGCCAGGGCCAGTCGGCGCTGCTCCGGGCGATCTTCGGCGCCGGCTCGATCTCGTCCGGCGACGTGTTGATCGGCGACAGCCGCTTTGACGCGTCGAGCCCGCGCGATGCCATCCGGCGGGGCTGCGCGTATGTTTCCGGTGATCGCGGCCGCGAGGGCGTCATCAGCGGCAGGCCGATCATCGAGAACGTCACGCCGATCCATTATCTGCGCGATCGCCTGATGATCGCCCGGCCCTCCAAGCTGCGGGACAAGGTCGTGCCAGCGCTTCAAAGCATGCACACCAAGTTTCAGAGCCTGTTCGATCCGATCAATTCGCTTTCCGGCGGCAACCAGCAGAAGGTGATCATCGCCCGCTGGCTGGTCGACCGTCCCGACGTGCTGCTGCTCGACGACCCGACCAAGGGCATCGACCTTTCGGCGAAGGCCGACCTTTTCGCGCTGATCCGCCAGTTGGCGGCCGAGGGCCTCGGCATCCTGCTCTATTCATCCGAGGACGCCGAATTGCTCGGGAACGCCAACCGCATCCTCGTCTTCAACGGCGGTTCGGTCAGCCGCGAACTGACGGGCGCCGATCGCACGCGCTACAATCTTTATCAAGCCGCTTACGAGGCCGCGTGATGGCAGAGATCACAATCACCCCGAGGACGCGCGCGGGCGGCATGCGCAAGCTTCTGGAGCGCTATCCCTTTCTGCCGGCGCTCGTGATCGTCGTGGCGCTGCTGTTGCTCAATGGCTTCTTTTCGCCGAACAGCCTTAGCTACCGGTCGCTGACGGGACTGCTCAGCACCTACATGGCGCTAGTCCTGCTCGCGATCGCCCAGACCTATGTCATCTATGCCGGCGACATCGATCTGTCCGCCGGAGCGATCCTGTCGCTCGTCAATGTCGCGATCGTCGTCTTGATGGAGCGATGGGGCGGCGGGGCCGGCGCCGTGCTGCTCGCCCTTGCCCTCGGCCTTCTGCTGGGCCTTGCCTGCGGGCTCTTGAACGGCATCGTCGTTGCCGCACTGCGACTGCAGGCGATCGTTGCAACCTTCGCAACGAGCATTTTCTTCACCGGCTTCGCCCTTTACATCCTTCCCGTTGCCGGCACGCCGGCGCCGGCGCTCTTCTGGCGAACCTATGGCGGCCGGCTGCTCGGGGTGCCCTTCGTCTTCTATATACTGGCTGGGCTCGTCGTTCTGCTCCTGGTGCTCAGCCGCACACGCCTCGTCACGCAACTGCTCGCCGTCGGCGACGACCAGCAGGCGGCCTTCCAGAGCGGGCTCCCGGTCGTGCCCATACGGATCAAAGGCTATCTTCTCAGCGGGCTCTTCTCCGCGCTCGCCGCCTTCTGCATCACGGGCGATACGGCGAGCGGCGACCCTTTGGTCGGCGGCAAGATGACGCTCTATAGCGTCGCCGCCGTGGTGCTCGGGGGTAGCGCGCTTTCCGGCGGCTGGGGAACGGTTGTCGGCTCTCTGCTCGGGGCGCTTACAATCGGTCTCATCAATTCGGTCGTCTTCTTCATGGGCACGCCGTCGGAATGGCAGAATTTCGTCCAGGGCCTCGCCATTCTCGTCGTGCTGATGGCAGGCGTACTGGCGGGCAGGAGGGCGCGCGCATGAGCCGGATCCTCTTCTTCATGCGTCAGCCGCTCGTCGTCGCGTTCGTGCTGATCGCGCTGTTGCTTTACCTCGGCCAAACGCTGTCGCCGGGCTTTGCCTCCGGTGGACAGGTTCTGCGGCTCTTGATCGTCGCCTCGCTGCTCGGCATCGTCGCGGCGGGCCAGAACGTCGTCATTCTCGGCGGGCGCGAGGGCATCGACCTTTCGGTCGGCGGCGTGGTTTCACTGTCGGCGATCATCGCCGGCAACGTCATGAATGGCGCAGACAGCGGTATTGTGCCGGCGATCCTCGCCTGCCTCGCCGCCGGCGCCTTCTTCGGCCTGCTCAACGGATTGGGCGTGACGCTCCTGCGGATCCCACCGCTCGTCATGACGCTTGGCATGCTCGGCGTCCTCCAGGGCCTGCTCGTCGTCATCCGCATGGGCATTCCTTCCGGCCGTGCAGCGCCGGGCCTCTCGGGCTTCGTGACGCAGCCGCTCGCCGCCGGCATTCCCGGCATCATCTGGCTGTGGATCATGATCGGCGTGCTTATGGCGTTCATGCTCCACCGCACGGTCTTCGGCCACCGCATCTATGCCATCGGCTCGAACGAGCACGCGGCCTACATGGCAGGTGTTCCGGTCAGGCTGATGCGCATCGCCCTCTTCATGACTTCCGGCATGTTTGCCGCGATCGCCGGCCTCTGCCTGCTCGGCTATGCCGGGTCGTCCTTCGCCAATGTCGGCGAGCAGTATACGCTCGCATCGATCATCGCGGTCGTCTTCGGCGGCACGTCGCTTGCCGGCGGCAAGGGCGGCTATACCGGCACCATGGCCGGCGCGATCCTGCTCGTCATTCTCCAGAGCATCCTGACGACGGTGAACATCGATGAATCCGGGCGCCAGATGGTGTTCGGGGCGACGCTGCTTCTGCTGATGATGTTCTATGGCCGGGGGCGGGCGATGCGCGCATGAGAGAGCGGCCGAAGATCAAGGATATTGCCGAGCGGGCGGGCGTGTCGGTTGCGACGGTATCGCGCGCGCTCAGCGACTCGCCGCTGGTGACGGCCGAGACACGCCAGCGCATTCTTGATCTGGCGCGCGAGCTCAACTACCGCCCCAATGTCAGCGCACGCAGCCTCCGCACCCGCAAGTCCATGTCGGTGCTGCTCGTTGTGCGCGACGTCGGCAACCCCTTTTATCTCGACATCCTGAAAGGGGTCGAGGCGACGGCGCGGGAGGCCGGCTATTCGGTGCTGATGGGCAACACCGAAAGCGATCCGGCCCGAGAAATTGAATATTTCAACATGCTGCGCGACGGCCACGCCGACGGCATGATCCTGATGACCGGAAAGCTGCCGCCGGCCGGCGGAAACTGGACCGGTACTCTGAACCGCCTGGCAGTGGTGGTGGCGCTCGAGATCATCGAGGGCGCGGGCCTGCCGCATGTGCAGGTGGACAATTTCGGCGCCGCGCGGGAAGCGGTGGAGCACCTCATCTCGATCGGCCATCGGCGCATAGCCCATATCAGCGGACCATTGCCGGAACTGATGAGCCTTCATCGGCGCGAAGGCTATCGCGAAGCCATGCGCAATGCCGGGCTCGACGTGCCGGAAGCCTACGAAGTTCGCGGCGACTTTCTGCTCGAAAGCGGGCAGGAGTGCTGCCGCAAGCTTTTCACGCTGCCGGAGCCGCCGACCGCGCTTTTCGTTGCCAACGACGAAATGGCCTATGGAGCCGCATACGAACTGCGCCGCATGGGGCGCGATGTGCCTGGCGACGTCTCGGTGGTCGGTTTCGACGATCTCTACCTGAGCAAGGCCTTCTACCCGCCGCTGACCACCGTCAGCCAGCCGCGCGCCGAGATCGGACATGCCGCCATGGAACTGCTTCTTAAGATCCTGTCCGGCGCCGAGATCGATTGCGACGAACCGATCGTCCTTCCGACTGTCTTGCACATTCGGGGAAGTACGGCTCCGCCGCAGGAATGACAAACACGCGCGGGACTGTGGTGCGCTCGCATCCCGTTCCGCACGCTAATTCCGGAGGAGAGAATGACTGAACTGCCAAGGCAGACATTGCGCGTCGGATTCGTCGGAACCGGCTTCATCGCGCATTTCCACCTGAAATCGCTGGTCGGTGTGCGCAATGTCGAGGTGACGGGTACCTTCAGCCCCACAGTCGAACACCGCGTGCGGTTTGCCAGAGAGGTAGAGGCGCTCGACCTCGGGCCCTGCCGGGCGCATCACAGCCTTGAATCGCTCGTCACTGCCGACGATGTCGACGCGATCTGGATTCTCTCGCCGAACTATACGCGGATCGAGGTGATGCGGACGCTCACCGCGGCGATCAAGGCCGGGCGCAGCAAGATCTTCGCGGTCGCCTGCGAAAAACCGCTCGCGCGCACCGTCGCCGAAGCCCGTGAAATGCTGCGGCTCGCCGAGGATGCCGGGCTCAACCACGGTTATCTGGAGAACCAGGTCTTCTCGACACCGGTTCAGCGCGGCAAGGAAATCATCTGGCGCCGCGCGGCGTCTGCCACCGGCCGTCTCTATCTCGCACGCGCTGCGGAAGAACATTCAGGCCCGCACGAGCCCTGGTTCTGGCAAGGCGACAAACAGGGCGGCGGGGTGCTTTCTGACATGATGTGCCACAGCGTCGAGGTGGCGCGTCATCTCCTGACGGCGCCGGGTGCACCGCGCAACTCGCTGAAGGTGAAGGCGGTCAATGGCACGGTTGCCAACCTCAAGTGGACCCGTCCGGGCTATGCCGATGAGCTCAGCAAACGTTTCGGAAAGGCAGTCGATTACCGCAGGCGCCCCGCGGAGGATTTCGCTCGCGCGACCGTCACGCTCGAGGACGAGGACGGCAACGAGCTGATGATCGAGGCGACGACTTCCTGGGCCTATGTCGGCGCCGGCTTACGCATCCAGCTCGAACTCCTGGGACCGGAATATGCACTGGAATACAACTCGCTCGGAACGGGCCTGAAGGTCTTTCTGTCGCGCGAGGTCAAAGGGTCGGAGGGCGAGGATCTCGTCGAAAAGCAGAATGCCGAACAGGGGCTGATGCCGATTCTGGACGATGAGGCGGCCGCCTATGGCTACACGGACGAAAACCGGCACATGGTCGAGTGTTTCCGCAAGGGCGTGAAGCCGCTCGAAACCTTCGAGGACGGCCTCGCCGTGGTCGAGATCCTGATGGGACTTTACCGGTCGGCCGAGATCGGCGCGACGCTCACGTTTCCGGCGCCGGAGCTCGAAGACTATGTTCCGGTCGTCGCGCGCACCAGCGCGTAATCGATCTCGCGCCCTTTCGGTATCGCCTCGGCCGGCCCGTCTGGCTATAGTCCGCGCCGCGGAGTTGAGACATGCGTGATCCGGGATACGGACGGGAGGAAATTATGATGCAGAGGAACACAGCCAACCGGGCTCCGGGAGCATTCCCATGCTGATTCGGGATAAGGTCTTTCTGGTGACCGGCGGCGGGTCGGGGCTCGGAGCCGCCGTCGCACGCGCACTCGTCGCCGATGGCGCCTCCGTCGTCATTGCCGATCTCAATTCCGACGCGGGCTCGGCGATTGCCTCCGAGCTTGGCGCGAAGGCGCGTTTCGTGCCGACCGATGTCACCAGCGAGGCGGAGGGCGAGGCGGCAGTCGCCGTCGCGCTTGAGAGCTTCGGACACCTCCACGGGCTGGTGAACTGCGCCGGCATTGCGCCAGGCGAGAAAGTACTCGGGCGCGACGGGCCGCATCGTCTCGAAAGCTTCACGCGGGCGATCGCCATCAATCTCGTAGGCACCTTCAACATGATCCGTCTCGCCGCGGCGGCGATCGCGAAGGAAGAACCGGATGACGGCGGCGCCCGCGGCGTCATCATCAATACGGCCTCGGTTGCCGCCTTCGACGGGCAGATCGGCCAGGCGGCCTATTCGGCCTCGAAGGGCGGGGTCGTTGCGATGACCCTGCCGATCGCGCGCGAGCTCGCGCGCTTCGGCATCCGTGTCGTCTCGATCGCACCGGGCATCTTCGAGACGCCGATGATGGCCGGCATGCCGCAGGAGGTGCAGGATTCGCTCGGCAAGAGCGTGCCCTTCCCACCGCGCCTCGGCCGCCCGGCAGAATATGCCGCGCTTGTCCGGCATATCTGCGAGAACGACATGCTGAACGGCGAGGTCATCCGCCTGGACGGCGCGTTGCGGATGGGTGCGCGTTAGGCGCACCCTTGAGAGAGGAATGAGGCGCAAGTGCCGGCGATGCGGTACGCAGGAACTGGCGATCCGGCGTCATCGCAGCCTTCACCTTATCTTCGCCAGAAGGGCTTGGCGATCTCTCCCTCGACCTCATGTCTCGTCAGACCGATATCGTCGATCAAATGGGGATTGTCCTTCGCCTTTTGCTCAAGGTCCCTACGGAAGCGTATCCGCTCGTTCCAGGTCGCAACAATGCTTCGCAGTGTCGCCAGACTGAAGTGCCAACGCGACACGTCCGCCACTTCCACGGGCGTTCCCGGCCGTGCGGGCTGATGCGGAGCCGACGCAAGAGTAGGAGTATCGTGCATAGCAACCTCCATCTACTTTGGAGGTTGAAGTCTGCAGGATACGGATAGCGTCGTAATTAAAGCCTCCCAAATAGTTCTCAAAAACTTCCAAACAAACTATAGATACGGCGCATGCAGGGATCGCGCTTCGCCTTTGGTCCGTTCGTGCTTGATCCGGGTGCGGGCACGCTCCTTCGGAATGATGATCCCGTTGCCGTTGGCTACCGCGGGTTAAAGCTGCTTGCGGCGCTCGTCGCACGGCCCGGCGAAATCCTGGGCAAAGCCGAGTTGATGGACGCGGCGTGGCCGGGCACGGCCGTCGAGGAAGGCAACCTTACCGTCCAGATCGCGCAACTCAGGAAGCTGCTTGGTCCAGCCGCCGACGGTGGTGAATGGATCACCACGGTTCCGCGCGTCGGCTACCGCTTCACGGGCGCCATTGAACAGCTCGATAGCGTGAAGCGAAAGCCTTTACCACTGCCGAGTAAACCATCGATAGCGGTGCTGCCTTTCGTGAATGTCAGCAACGATCCGGAGCAGGAATCCTTTGCAGATGGCCTGACCGAGGACCTGATCACCGATCTGTCCAGGAACTCCGGCCTGTTCGTCATCGCACGCAACTCGGCCTTTGCCTACAAAGGAAAGGCAATGGACGTGCGCGCGATCGCTGAGGAGCTTGGCGTGCGCTACCTGCTGGAGGGGAGCGCAAGACGCGCCGCGGGGCGCGTGCGCATCAACGCCCAGCTGGTCGACGCCGTGAGTGGCGATCATCTATGGGCGGAACGCTTCGATCGCAGCCTGGAAGACATCTTTGCCGTTCAGGACGAGGTCACCGGCAAGATCGTGGAGGCGTTACTCGGTCGGCTGCGCGCAACGCCGCCGCGCAACCGGCCTAAAAGTCTCGAGGCCTACGAGCTCTGCGTGCGGGCGCGCAAGCTGATGGATGATTCGCCGCAGTCGGCGCAGGAGGCGCATCTGATGCTCACGCGCGCGGTTTCGCTCGATCCGGGATACGCCGAGCCCTATCGCTGGCTTGCCATGAACCACTGGATGGGATGGGTGCATTCGGGCGGACCAACCGAAGCTGACCGTGGTGTTGCTTTGGAGCTGGCGTGCAAAGCCGTCGCGCTCGATCAGAGCGATGCTGGCTGCCACTGGGTCCTGGCTTACCTGCTTGCCTATGAGCGCCGCTTCGCCGATGCGGATGCGGAATTCGCCAAGGCGATCGAGCTCGATCCGAACGAGGCCGACGCCTGGGCGGCGTTATCCGACATCGCGGTCCTGGCCGGCCGGGTAGAGGAGGGCCTTGAGCACATTCGCAAGGCGTTTCGGCTGAATCCGTTTCCGGCAAGTTGGTACCATCTGGTGCTGGGCCAGGCGCAATATGCGGCCGGTGAATACGAAGCCGCTGTCGAGACACTGCGCAGCGACGAGACTTATCGTACAAGCTCACGCCGTTTCCTTGCGGCAAGCCTTGCCCAACTGGACCGGCTCGACGAGGCGCGCGCAGAGGCCGAATTGTTCCTCGTCAGCAATCCGAATTTCTCGACCCGCCACTGGGCCGCGACGGAGCCATTCCGCGACACGGCGACGCTTGAGCATTTCGTTGATGGCTTCCGCAAAGCCGGTCTTCCGGAGTGACGCGACCTACTCCTCGAAGCGGCTCGAGGGATCACGATCGCGCTCGTACCGTCTCGTGAGCGGAAACGGCGGCAACCAGGACTCGCGACGGACGGTCCAGAGTTCGTAGGTTGGCGTCAGTTGGTCGGGGGTATCCAGGGATCCCAGGTTCACCTCGATTTCGTCTGCAGTGCGCGCGAAAACGGGTGAGCCGCAGCGGGGACAGAAAAATCGCCCGGCGTAGTCGCGTGTTTCGCCTTCGACCGTCACTGCGTCCTCAGGGAATATTGCGGAAGCGTGAAAAAGGGCCCCATGATGCTTGCGGCAGTCGAGACAGTGACAAAGCCCGACCCGGTATGGGCGTCCAGACGCCACAAATCGGACTTTGCCACACAGGCAACCGCCCGTGAATCGGTCCATGCTGCCTCTCCTCTACTGCATGTCTCTTAAATCGTAGCCGATTTAAGAATAGAAACATGCAGCAATTCAAAATGCTACAGGCGGGTCGGCCTCGGACGCGCTCGCTGACATTGGTCACTCTTCGCCATTTGTCTTCGTATTGCGCTCAGTTGAGTTCTTGGGCGAGTCCGATGAGAAGCCCTTCAGGCCCACGGATGTAGCAGAGCCGATACGCGTCTTTATACTGGACTACTTCGCCTACGAGCTGCGCGCCGCGCGTGCGGAGCCTTTCAAGCGTCTCGTCGATGTCGTCCACGGCAAACATGACGCGGAGGTAACCTAGGGCGTTGACCGGGGCATTCCGGTGATCTGCGACGACAGGCGGCGTGAGGAAGCGGGAGAGCTCGAGCCGGCTGTGGCCGTCCGGTGTGCGCATCATGGCAATCTCGGCACGCTGATCGCCCAGTCCAGTGACACGTCCGGCCCATTCTCCTTCGATCGTGGCCCGCCCTTCCAGCTCGAGGCCGAGTTCGCGAAAGAAATCAATCGTACCTTCGAGGTCTTCGACGACGATTCCTACGTTGTCCATCCGCTTGAGCGCCATGTTTGCAATCTCCAAGGTGTCGCCTCGTCTAACGACGGACACTTGAGGTGCCCCCAACACCGGCGGCCATCCGGGCCGATTCGCTGTTGTCCACATCATAAGCTTGAATCATGGACCGCCTCAAACCACTACCCCGTTTTCAAACGGTCTCTCAGATCAAGCGGGCGGAATGTTTACAACGAACAGCACTGTCATCGCAATTAACCGTTGCGGGCAGCGAGCTTCCACCTGGTTTCGAGTTGCAACAAGTGACCAAGTGCAGACGTGTTGCGATTGCGAGCATCGAGCATTCTGCCTAAACTCTTCATTGGGACGACATCACCAGGCTTCACGGCCACCCACCGGCCATTTTCCACCTCAGCTGATAAGGAGCGTTTGCCATGAAGACGGACGGCGAAGAACTGATCAGGAAGCGGGCCTATGAACTGTGGGAGAAAGCAGGACGGCCGGAGGGTGACGGTCTGAAGCACTGGTTCGAGGCGGCGGAAGAGATGAAGTCCGCAAGGATCATTCGGGGCAGCGAGCCCGAGAATGCCGCGCTTTCTGGCGACGCTGTTGTATCTGCAGACGCTTCCGAAGGGAAAAAACCGAGGAAATCCGCAGCGACGAAGCAGAAAGCCGACGCAAAGCCGAAGAGGAGCACCGCTTCCAAAGCCCGTACCAAGAAGGGCTAACTGGCTGTGCGCCGCTACAGCAGTTAGATGAGCAGCCTTGCTGCTCGTCCCTGCTTGCGCCCGCTGGCGCTCAGCGTTGTGGTAGTAGCTCGCCCGCCGGGTCAACAGTTTAACAACTAAGAACCTAGCGCCTTCGCTGCCCTGACGGTCTGGCCGTCTCGACCGCGCTTCTGGTCGTGGCGACAGAAGACGCCGTCCCTGGCCTCAGATGCCTTGCCCGTTGCCGTGCATGATTTCGGACGGACCATTTTGTGAGAGGCTTTTGGCTAAAGTCGCCAGCAGGTCGGTTTGGGATATGATACCCACGACCTTGCCGTCGCCATCAAGTATGACGACGGCGTGTGTTTTGCCGTCCGTCAGGCGCGGAAGCAAGCCGATCGCAGGGTCGGATGGCTTGGCGGTAGCTGCCACGGTTATCGGCAGTTTGCTGTCGAGTTCTTCGCCGGCGAGCTCTCGCAAGCCCACTGTACCCTGCAGCTTCTCATTCTCGTCAAGCACCGGAAGTGTACGGATGTCGTGCTTCAACAACAGGTATCGTGCATGCTCCGGTGTCGTGTCGCTTGGCACGGTTACTACGTCACGCGACATAATGTCGGCGCAAGTCAACTCTCCCCTCTGCCTGATGAGGGCCTGCAGTTCGACTTCCCTCAGAAGGACGTCGATATCCTGCCGGCTGATATCAAGTGTCTCATTCAAGCGCGCGATTGCCTCGTCTATGTCCTCGGAATTGAAGCCGACACGAAGCGCAGGTGGAGGATCGGCCGTCTTATGCGTATTCGCAGGTGCAGCTGCCGGTCGATGAGGATATTGGCGGCGAGCCAACCGATGAAACACCATGCCCAATGCGACGAGGATCAAGGAGTTGATAGCCACCGGTATGAACGGGAACCAAAAACCCGAGCGTGCGACCGCGGCTCCACCGATTACAGCCGTCAGCGCGGAGGCGCCACCCGGCGGATGAAGTGATCGCGTGAGCGACATTGCAAGGATCGCCAGAGAGACTGCAAGGCCGATGGCAAGCATCTGGTCCTTCACAAAGTAGCTCACAGTGACGCCGATCAGAGCGGAAATCGTGTTCCCGCCGATGATAGACCAGGGCTGCGCAAGCGGACTGGCCGGAACGGCAAAGAGCAGGACCGCCGAGGCGCCGATCGGGGCAACGATCAACGGCAGCTGGGGATCATCGCCGAACACGAACCCGCAGACCAGGCCGGTGAGGCAGATCCCGATCAATGCCCCAAGGCAGCCGATCAAGCGCTCTTTTAGCGTTGCACCCGCCAGGATCGGCGAGAACAGCTTAAGCTTGGGCAAATAGCCTGATTTTTTCTGGGGCGGAGGCGGGGCAATCATTCCGAGCGTCAAATGCAGTTGCTTATTTTTCGAGGCTTATGTGCCTATAAAAACGGCGAGGCAATAGCGCGGACGGTATTCCATGTCGTTCCGGTCGCCATTTCGGAAATTTTCCCGGCCATGACAGGGTGCGATGAGGGGAAGCGCGGTGATTTCGGGCATTCTCCTGAGCGTAGAGATTGGCACACAAATTGCTCCTGCTTACTCGACAACAGTCGGTATGGGTGCAGCTTGGACTTCTTCGACCTTTCCTCCGCGCTGATTTGGCTTGCTCTGGGACTGAGCTGCCCCGCATTTCTCACGGCTTTTGTCGATGGGCCCCATAACTGGAAGTCTGCCGTCGAAACAACGGTCGGCACCACGGTTTTTGTCGGAGCCTTGGGCGTATACCTCTCTGCCGGCGCCATTTTTGCGGCCGCGATTGCTGCCCTTGCAGCGCTCGCTGTCGCGGCTAGGTTTCGCGGGAAGAGCCAGCGGCTGCCGATGTTGGCCGTCTCGATCCTCTGCTTGGGATTCTATGTGTAAACCTCGCCCGTGCGTTCCGGGTTTCGGAGTGCCTGAGATACGGGATGGTGGCCTCAATGAGGGGCTCATCACCACACCGGAGGCCGCCTTCGGTGGTGTCAAGCGGTCCGGGCTCGGTCGCGAAGGCCAGTTGCTTGCGGGATTTCAAGAGGCGTCGCTCGCGCTCGTCCGCTACAAATCGCGCTACCGCAGCCGCCTGCCATTGACGTCGAAGACGAGCGCGCAGGCCGGGTCGAAGCGGGCGGCGATGCGGTCGCCCGATTTCAGGCCGCGGCCGTTTTTCGTTTCGATGACGACGAGATCGCCCTTACCGTGGCGGGCATAGGCGAAGGTTTCGCCGCCGAGATGTTCCAGCATGTCGATCGTGAGTTCGAGGGCCGCGGGCCCGGTCTCGTTGAAGTGCTCCGGGCGGATGCCGACGGTTACCGGGGTTCCCGGCACCGCCGCGTTCACCCTGATCGGGATCTTCGCGTCTGCGTAGTCCGGCAGGCGCACACAGAGCTGGCCGTCGTCGCCGGGCTCGACCGCCCCCTTGAGGAAGTTCATCTTCGGCGAGCCGATGAAGCCGGCGACGAAGAGATTGGCCGGGTCGTCGTAAAGTTCGAGCGGCGAGCCGACCTGCTCGACAACGCCGCCGCGCATGACCACGATCTTGTCGGCAAGCGTCATCGCCTCGACCTGATCGTGGGTGACGTAGACGATGGTGGTGGCGAGCGTTTTGTGGAGCCTCGCGATCTCGATGCGCATATGTACGCGGAGCTCCGCATCGAGATTGGAAAGCGGCTCGTCGAACAGGAAGATCTTCGGGTGGCGGATGATCGCGCGGCCGATCGCCACGCGCTGGCGCTGGCCGCCGGAAAGCTGCTTCGGCTTGCGGTCGAGCAGGGGATCGAGTTCGAGGATTTTCGCCGCCTCGCCGACGCGACGTTCGATCTCTGCCTTGGCGACGCCGGCGAAGCGTAGCGCAAAGCCCATGTTCTCGCGCACGGTCATATGCGGATAGAGCGCATAGGACTGGAAGACCATGGCGATGCCGCGCTTCGACGGATCGACATCGTTCATTCGCTCGCCGTCGATCGTGAGATCGCCGTAGGTGATCTCCTCGAGACCGGCGATCATGCGCAGAAGGGTCGACTTGCCACAGCCGGACGGTCCGACGAAGACGACAAACTCGCCGGATTTTATGTCGAGATCGACGCCCTTGATGACCTCCAGGCTGCCGTAGGATTTGCAGATGCCGCTCAGTTGCAGGTCGCTCATGCGCTCGCTGCTCCTTCGACGGAGAGCTCCAGCCTCGCCGAGCCGAGCCGTGACGAAGTGACGGTGACAGCAACGTCGCCCGTGTTCCCCGTCGATTCCAACCAAAAGCCGGTCGAACCACCCTGGAAGACAATCCGGCCCGGGCCGATGAGCCGCGCCGGCCCCTGAACCGCGATGTCGACGGCGTCATTCAGGAAGGGCAAGGTGTTGCCGACCTGATCGAGCGCGCGGACGATCACCCGCACGCTGTCGCGGCCTTCGGCATGGAGTTTCTTGCTATCGGCCTCGACCTCCAGAGTGGTCGGAACAGGATCGGCGACCATGTGCAGGGTGACCATGGGCTTGCCGGCGATGAAACCGGTAAACGCTGCATCCTCCCATTTCATGCCCCAGACGCCGAGTTCGTCCTTGGTGAAGTGGCGATGGTCGATGACGACGGGGGCGTGCGGCAGATGGGGGAAGTTCTGGCGGTCGGGCCCGACGCGTTTTGTGAGCGAGCCGTATCTCAGTTCGATCTCGTCGCAATTGGTGAGCACGATCAAGGGCAGCACGCCGCCGATATTGCGCTCGCCGCGCGCCCAGAAGGTGACGGGCTTCATTACCACTTCCTCCGACGGATCGCACTGGCTGGCATAGACGTAAGCCGCAAATTTCGGCTCGCGGAACATGTCCAGGACGCCGTGATAACAGATCCGGTCGCCGGATCCGAAGTCCTTGTGGGTGTTGTAGTCGAACATGCACCAGCCGATCGCGCCGGAAATGTTCGGGTCGCCAAGGGCGGCGTTCAGCACTTCGAGGTGCCGGCGCACATGCTCGGCCTGGCGCTGCTCCTGATCGTAGATCTTCGTTGGGAACATGTGGCCGCCGAACTCGGTGATGAGATAGGGCACCTTGCGATCGAGGCCGGTGCACTCCTGCTGCGGGCGCAGCGCCGTGCGCGGCCGGTTCGACCCCGGCAGCTCCTCGCTGCCGAGGATGAAGTCGTTCATCGTGTAAACGTCTTCGAGGAATTCGCTGTCGGTGATGTAGCGCACGCCGCCGGTCTGCCGCGTCGGGTCGAGTTTGCGCGCCAGCCGGTTGGTCTCGACGTAGAAGTCGTGCGAATCCTGTGACTCGTTGATCCTGACACCCCAGATGACGATCGACGGGTGGTTCCAGTCGCGCTCAATCATGCGGCGAACGTTCTGTATCGCTTCCCCTTTCCACGCCTCGCCGCCGATGTGCTGCCAGCCTGGGATCTCCTCAAAGACGAGCAGGCCGATCCGGTCGCAATGGTCCAGGAACCATTTCGACTGCGGATAGTGGGAGGTGCGGACGACGTTGCAATGAAGCGTGTGCTTGAGGATCTCCGCGTCGCGTTCCTGGGCGCTGCGGCCCATGGCATAGCCGACATAGGGGAAGGACTGGTGGCGGTTGAGACCGCGGATCTTGAGCGAGCGGCCATTCAGCCGGAAGCCTTCCGTCGTGAACTCCGCGGTGCGGAAGCCGAAATGCGAGGAGAGAAGATCGCGGCCGTGATCGGTCCTGAGCTGCACCTCGATCTGGTAAAGCACCGGATTGTCGATGTCCCATAGCGAGAGATCCTTGAGGCCGCTCATTTCGAGCGTGATGCTTTCCCCGCGGGTCTCGCCGACCGCCTCAGCCAGGAGTTCGCCTTCCGCGTCTCTCAAGAGCGCCGTCACCGTTCCGGAAAAGCTGAGACCCTGCGGATTGGAAAGATCGCACCGGGCGGTGACCGACTTCGTCTCCGCGAGCACGTCATGGGTCTCGATCTTGATATTGGCGATCGAGACCGCGTCGGTGATCTTCAGCCAGACATCGCGATAGATACCGGCATAGGTCAGATAGTCGATCCGGCCGCCGAAGGGCGGGATCTCCGGATTCTCGCTACCGTCGATCTTGACCGTGATCAGGTTGTCGCCCTGCCGGAGCTTGCCCGTAAGCCGCGCCTCGAACGGCGTGTAGCCGTCCTTGTGGGCGATGATCTCCTCGCCATTCAGGTAGACGACGGCATCCGCCATGGCGGCATCGAAGACGAGCGAGATTTCGCGCCCCGCGAACTCCGCGCGCCAGGACAGCACCTTCTGATAGGTGAAGGCGCGCTGATAGGATGTCTCGTCGAAATAGTTGAACGGCAGCTCGACGGCACTATGCGGCAGGCTGACGGTCCTTCCGGCCAATGGCTTGCCGGCGTCGGCAGTCGCGAAGCCCTCGGAGAAGGTCCATGAATCGGTGAAGGAAGTAACAGAGCGCATCATCATTCCTATTTGACTGAGCCCAGCATGCCCTGGACGAACTGACGTTGCATGAAAAAGAACACGGCGAGGGTCGGAAGTGTTGCGAGAACGGTTCCGACCATGACGACGCCGTAATCGGGGTAATAGGCGGAGGCGAGCGAGGAGATGACCAGCGTGATCGTCTTCGTCTCGTTCGACTGCAGCACGATTAGCGGCCAGAGATAGTTGTTCCAGGCCGTCATGAAGACGATGATGAAGGCCGCCGCATAGGTGGAGCGCATCACCGGCACGTAGATGAAGAGAAAGATCTGCCATTCCTTAAGGCCGTCGACCTTCGCGGCGTCGCGCAGTTCCGACGGAAACGCCTTCGTGCACTGGCGGAAATAGAAGACGACGAAGGCCGAGCCGATGGTCGGCAGCACGACGGCGATGTGTGTGTTGATGAGCCCGGCCTTGCCCATCATGATGAAGAGCGGGATCATCAGCGCCGCGAACGGGATCATCAGCGTCAAGAGCATGGCGCGATAGAGACGCTCGCGCTGGCGCGAGCGGAATATCTCGAAACCGTAGCCGGCGAGCGACGAGACGGCGAGCGTCAGCACGGTGGCAAGGATTGCGATCTTCGCCGAATTCCAGAAGACGAGCGGTGCGTTCACCTGGGTGAAGAAGGTGCTGACATTGGTTGCGAGGGCTGCGCCCGGCAGCACTCTGCCCTTGATGATATCGATCGACGAATTGGTGGCGCCGAGCGCCATCCAGAGGAACGGGAAGACGGAGAGGAAGGCCATCAGCCCCAGGAAACCGTAGGTGAGAAGTGCGCCGGCGGCGCGTCCGATGCCGTTCGTCATTTGTCGCGCTCCCGGGCCGCAAAGAATTGGAGGAAGGCGAGAAGCGCAACGAGCACGACGATGACATAGGAGACCGTCGCCGCGTAGCCGAAATTCGGCATGAAGCGGAAAGTGAGATTGTAGATGTAGAGCGACAGCGTCAGCGTCGCATTGGACGGTCCGCCCCGGCCCTCGGTGAGATTGTAGACCTCGTCGAAGAGCTGCAGCGTGCCGATCGTCGAGATCACCGTGGTGAAGAGGATGACCGGTTTCAGAAGCGGGATGGTGATGTGGATGAAGCGTGCCCAGGCGGGGACGCCGTCGATGCGCGCCACCTCGTAGATCGACCTGTCGATGTTCTGGAGCGCCGCGAGATAAAAGATCATGTTGTAGCCGGTCCAGCGCCAGGTGATGGCGATGATGACGAGCACCTTCGCCCAGAAGGGATGGGTCAGCCACGGAATCGGCGAGGAAATCACCCCAATTGCCGCAAGCGTCGAATTGACGACGCCGTCGGGGGCGAACATGCCCTTGAACAGCACCGAATAGGCGACCAGTGAGGTGACGCAGGGCAGAAAGATCGCGGTGCGGAACAGCCCGCGCCCGATGATCCGTGGATTGTTGAGCATCGACGCCAGAATCAGCGCCAGAACGATCATGATTGGCACCTGCACGACGAAATAGGTCATCGTGTTGGTGAGCGCCTTGATGAAAACCGGGTCATTCCAGAGGCGGACGATGTTCGCGAAGCCGGCGAACTTCATCATCATGCCGCGGCCGGACTGGAAGGACATCCAGAGCGACCAGACGATCGGATAGATCATGAAAAGGCCGATCAGCCCGAGTACCGGGGCGACGAAGAGCCAGCCATTGATGTCGTAGTAGCGGCCGATGCTGCCGCGGCGCGCGTGAACCATCGTCATCCTCATGGGAAGGAACGGAAACCTGTCGGCCGCCCATCGAGTTGCGGCCGGAAGGTGGGCGGGTGCCCGCCCACCTTCCTTGTCCGGTCACTGGATCTGCGCGCTGACCTCAGCGTCGATCGCCTTGAGGACGTCGTCGACCGGCGTTCCCTGGGTCAGCGCCGGGAGCTGTGCGGTGACGGCGGTATCCGCCTCGTTGGTGAAGATACCGTAGTTCACCGACGGCACCTTCGCCAGCCAGTCTGAGAAGTTCTGCCAGACCTTCTCGCCGCCGAAGAAGGGATCGGCCTGCTCGTAAGCCGCTCCGCCGCGCGCGGCGAGCAGCGAGCCGACGGCGCCGCGCTCCAGCAGGATCGTCTGGTAGAAATCGATATCCTTGCCGTAGATCTCGTTGAGGAAATCGATCGCCTCGGCCTTCTCAGCCGAGCTTTCAAGCACATACCAGCTCGACCCACCGAGGTTCGAGGCATGCGTCGCGCCATCGATCGAAAGCTTCGGAATGGGTGCGACCCCCCATTTGCCGGCCTGATCCGGCTGCGCCTTGACGGTGCCTGTGATCCAGACACCGGTGACGACTGCCGCCACATCGCCGGAGGTGAAGGTTCCGACCCAGTCGGACCAGCCGGCCGCCGGCTTGTAGATGTTGGCCGACATGATCTTGCCGACGGTATCGAGGGCCGCCTTCAGCGCCGGGTTGCCAGTGACGTTGGTCTTGCCGTCCTTGTCGAAATACCACTGTCCCGCCGACTGCATGATGATGCGGACGAGGCCGGCATCATTGGGATCAAGCCCCATCATCTTCTTGCCGGTCTTTTCCTCGACCTGCTGGCCGATCTCGATGAAGCGATCCCAGGTGAGGTTCTGCATGTCCTCCGGCTTGAAGCCGGCCTGTTCGAGGTAATCTTTGCGGTAATAGAGCCCGGTAACGCCGGAATCGAACGGCATGCCATAGACCTGGCCGTCAATGGTCATCACCTCGACCTTGTAGGGAGCGAAGCCGGAGTAATCGACCGTGCCGGAGAGAGGCGCGAAGGCGCCGGGGAAGGATTGGAGATATTTCTGCGCGCCGTAGTCCTCGATCAGAACAATGTCGGGCAGCGCATCGGCGGTGCCGGAGGCAAGACCCGTCTGAAGCTTCTGCTCGACGTCGCTCTTGGCGAAATCGACGACGTTGAAGGTGACGTCCGGATGAGTCTTCGTGTAGCGGGCGCCGGCCTCCTTCATGATCGCGACGTTGAAGTTCGGATCCCAGCACCAGATGGTGATTTCCTTTGCCTCCGCGGCAGTCACCGCCAGGAAGCTCACGCTCGCCAGCGCAAGGCCTGCGATGCGTGGCAGATAGGCACGGGCCAGATTGTCCATTGTTTCCTCCCGGAATCTCGTGTTCCCCGAGACAGTCCTCCCTGTCTCGGCGCGGAGTATTTCTCAAAATCGGGAGCGAGGCAATATTTTCAGTAAATTTTTACTTCGGTTTTTCACTCAGCCGCGGCGGCGGCAGGTGCGGGCGTGCTGCCGCGCCAGATGATCTCGGTTCCGAGAACCACCTTTTTGGCGATTTCGCGCCCCGAAAGGCGCTCAAGGAGCAGGTCGACCGCCGTCTCGCCGATCAGTTCTGCCGGGATCTTCACGGTGGACAGCGGGGGGCCCAGAAACTGGGCGACGGGAATGTCGTTGAAACTGGCGACCGCGACGTCTTGTGGGATCCTGAGGCCCATCTCGTGGATCGCCCTGTAGGCGCCAAGAGCCATGTTATCGTTGCAGGTGATCAAAATTGTCGGTGGATCGGGTTTCGCGAGCATCGCCTTGGCGAGCGTATAGCCGCTGTCCGGTGTCATTCGCTCGACCATGCATAGTTCCGGATCATAGAGGCCGGCTTTGGTCATCCAGTCGATATAGGTGCGGCAGCGACGTTCCGCATGGATGTTGTCGGGGCCGTAGAAGGCGTCGATCCAGCCGATGAAGCCGATGCGGCGATAGCCCATGCCGTGGACGGCTTCCAGGAGCCGTGTCATGGCGAGGGACACGTCGCTCAACACGGCGTCGTCCACGTCTCCGGCAGGGGCGTAATCTGCGAACACCAGATGCCGGCTGTGGCGGCGCAGCCAGTCGAGCTCGTCGCCATAATAGTGGCCGACGGCCACCACGCCTGAAGCCCCCTCCAGCATTGCCGCTTCGGGAGGGCTCCCGGTCAGGAAGACCTTGACGACTTCACTCTTCAGCGCCTGACAGCGGCTTTCGATGCCGAGCCGCACGCCGACATAATAGGGATCGGCAAGCTCCTGGGCGGGATCGAGGAAATGAACGAGCGCGATCTTCAATCCGGCGCCGACGCCCTGGGCTGCGGCTCGGCTGCGGTTACGCGGCGTTGCATAATTCAGCGCCTCGGCCGTCTCGATGATCGCCTGGCGCTTGCTGGTGGAAATCGACAGCGTCGGATCGTAGTTCAAGACCCGTGAAACGGTCGCCGATGATACGCCGACCGCCGATGCGATTTCCTTTATCGTAACCATGCTGCACTTGTCCTCGTCTCAGCCGCCCGCCGATTGTCAGGAATCATTGGTCGATGCCACGCGGCAAGCGTGGGAACACGATCTTGGCGCGAGCGCATAGGTAAATTTTTACTAACGCTGCGTCATTTGCAAGCGGCAGTTTTGGAAACTCGCCCCCAAGAGAAGCTCAAGCTGTCGAAATCGGAGCGGTGCGCCTGGTGCAGCCGGACGGCCGTTTATCCGGTGATGCCGGAGCCGAGGGGTGCGATGGCCGGCCCGTGCATGACTTCTCCATTGAGAGCGAAACGCGATCCGTGGCAGGGACAGTCCCAAGTGCGGTCTGTCTCGTTCCAGCCCACGATGCAGCCCATGTGCGGGCATACGGCCGACACACTGTGCACGCGGCCCTCCTCGTCCCTGTAGGCAGCAACATGTTTGCCGTCGATCCGCATGATTGCGGCCTGCCCCGGCGGAAGCTCGTCAAAGGAATGCAGCTTGCGAGAAAGATAGCCGCCCACCAGGTGGGCGCCGACCAGCGCATTCTCCTTTACGTACTGCGCGGCTCCGCCGATGACCGTCGTACGGTTGGCGTCGAACAGCGATAGCCAGCGGTGCTCATTGCCAGCCGCAAGTTCCGCCAAGATCATCGCGGCAGCGGTCCCGTTTGAAATTCCCCAGGCGGCGAAGCCGGTCGCGACAAGGTAGCCGTCCTTGCTTGCTGACCAGCCGACGAATGGCAGCTTGTCGACGGACGAGTAATCCTCGTTGACCCACCGGTACTCGATGGGTCCCGCATCGAAGTTTTCCCGCAGCCAGCGCTGCAGATCCACCATGTATTGGCGCTCATCATCGGTATGGCCCGGCTTGAAGCTTTCGCCCGCGACGATCGCGTAAACCTCTCCGTTTTCCCGCCTATGGGTGCGGATCGAGTGGCCGGGCTGATCGACACTGATATACATGCCCGGTGGCGGGCTCTGGATACGAGCGGCGGCAACGGGCTCGGCATAGGGGTGAGCCGCCGTATAGAAGCTTCCGATCTGACCGAGGGGGAGATGGGTCGCCATGATGACGTGGCGCGCGCCGACGCTACCCGTGCGCGTGACCACCCGCGTCGGCTCCCAATCACTGACCGGGCTGTTTTCGAAGACGTGGCAGCCATCGCCGGGGATCGTCTGCGCCAGGCCCGCCACATATTTCGTCGGGTGGAATTGTGCCTGGCCATCGAAGCGTAGCGCGCTCGACACCTCGAATGGCAGTCCTGTGTCGCGGGTGAGAACGGCCGGCAGGCCGACGCGCCGCGCCACCTCCGCTTCCTTCTCTATCCGATCGATCGACTTTTCCTCGCGGGTATAGACGAAGGCCGACTTCTCCTCGATGTCGCAATCGATGGAATGCTCTCGGGCGAGCCTGCGGATCCTTTCGATCGCACTCTCCTGAGCCTCGCCATAGAGGCGGGCGTGGTCGGCATCGAACTTCTCATCCAGTGTCTGGTAAATGAGCCCGTGCTGGGAGGTCATCTTGGCGGTTGATCTGCCCGTCACCTGCCGGCCCACTCTGCGGGCTTCCAGCAGGACGACGCGCAAGCCCTGGTCCTTGAGGAGGCGCGCCGTCGTGACGCCGACGATGCCGCCGCCGACAATGACGATGTCGGTGGTGGTGTCCTGCTCCAGACGGGGAAAGTCCGGAGCGCCGCAGGTCGCGTTCCAATAGCTGCTTGAATCCGGTGCGTCGGGCATGTTTTTTCCTCGCTGGGGTGTCATCGGTCCGCGCCGTGGGCTGGACCCTTGCATCCAACAGGGAACGCCATGCTTTGTTCCTCGGGGTCGCCATCTCGCGGCGAGAGCGACACCGCTTGCCTGCTTGCAAGCGGCAAGGCGCCGCTTTCAATCGCGAGCGGCAGCGAGCGTGGACAGGGATTCGCCGGTTTCTGCTCCCCGGCCTCTCGAGGGCACGCTCGCATACATGCCCGTGGTGCGGAATTCCGTGGGGCTCGCGCCGAAGACGCGGCGGAAGACCTTGGCGAAGTAGTTCGGGTCTTCGAAACCCGAGAGGATCGCGACCTCCTTGACCGGCAGGTCGGCCGTTTTCGTCAGAAGTTTCACTGCCCGCTGCAGCCGCTTCTGCAGGACGAATTCGGCTGGCGGCATGCCTTCGCTCGCCGCGAAGACGCGAGAGAAATGCGCACGGCTGAGGCCCGAGACCTTTGCCAGTTCCTCGACCGGCAGCGGCTTTTCGAGATTCGCCATGATGTGATCGATGACGTGATGCATCGTCCGGTATTCCTGGCTGAAAACCGGGTGCGAGCCGAAGACGTCGTCATAGAGCGCCATCGCCGCCTCGTAGGCGATCGCCGAAGCACGGCCCGGCGTCTCACCCCCGGAGATGAGCCGCAGGCTGCAATCGGCGAGATGCTCGATGGTTTCCGGCTGCAGCTTCAAGACCGGGCCCGTGACCGCCAGGATCGCTCGATGGATACGCAGCGCCTCCTCGCCGTTCATCGATATCCAGAAGAACTCCCAGCGTCCCCCGTCCTCCAGCCAATAGCGATGATTGTGTGGGACCAGCAGAAGCAGCGTATCGCCTTCGCGCAGCCGGTAGGTGCGGTTCTCGTAGCGCAGATTGCCGGCGCCGCCGATCGTGTGCTGCAGCACGGTGAACGGCGTCTGGCCGCGCTTGCGTCCGTCCCAGTCATAGGTCGCATCGGTCCTGATCTCATAGCCGGTGCTGGTCGGCATGGTGTGCAGGCTCTGCCTTCCCCGCGGCAGCGAAACGGTCCGCATCACCGGCCCGCGGTCGATCAAATCCTGCAGCACAGAATTACCCATGAAAGCACAATACCTCTCTAGTCGTACGGTCGATTATACACATAATGACCGCAGATCACGCAAGACGAACGCCTTTTCCCGTAGTCAGGAAGGGCTTGGGAGGGGAGGGGTCGCATTTTGCGACCAGGGTCAATTCGATGAATTGATTTTACCCTTATTGCGCGAATTCTGCAGGACGAGGAGGGACGAGACGACCATGAGCCGCTTCAAGATCGCCATTATCGGAGCCGGCAGCATCGGCTTCACCAAGAAGCTTTTCACCGACATTCTTTCCGTGCCGGAACTCCAGGACGTCGAATTCGCGCTGACCGATCTGAGCGAACACAACCTCGGCATGATCAAGACGATCCTCGACCGGATCGTCGAGGCGAACGGCCTGCCGACGCGGGTGACAGCCACCACCGATCGTCGCCAAGCGCTCGAAGGCGCGCGCTACATCATCAGTTGCGTTCGGGTGGGCGGTCTCGGCGCCTATGCCGACGACATCCGCATTCCATTGAAATACGGCGTTGACCAGTGCGTCGGCGATACGATCTGCGCCGGCGGCATTCTCTACGGCCAACGCAACATTCCTGTTATCCTCGACTTCTGCAAGGACATCCGCGAGGTTGCCGAATCCGGCGCCAAATTCCTGAACTACGCCAACCCGATGGCGATGAACACCTGGGCCGCGATCGAGTACGGCAAGGTCGACACCGTCGGCCTCTGCCACGGCGTCCAGCATGGGGCCGAGCAGATCGCCGAAATCCTCGGCGCCAAGGACGGCGAGCTCGACTACATCTGCTCCGGCATCAACCATCAGACCTGGTTCATCGACGTGCGCCTCAACGGCCGCAGGATCGGCAAGGACGAGCTTGTTGCCGCTTTCGAGGCCCATCCGGTCTTCTCCAGACAGGAAAAGCTCAGGATCGACGTCCTGAAGCGCTTCGGTGTCTATTCGACGGAAAGCAACGGCCATCTTTCGGAATATCTGCCCTGGTACCGCAAGCGTCCGGAAGAGATCACCAAATGGATCGACATGTCGGACTGGATCCATGGCGAGACCGGCGGTTATCTGCGTTACTCGACCGAGACCCGCAACTGGTTCGAAACGGAGTATCCGCAGCTCTTGGCTTCGGCGGGCAAGCCGATCGATCCGGCGAAGCGTTCGAACGAGCATGCGAGCCATATTCTCGAGGCGCTGGAGACGGGCCGGGTCTATCGCGGTCACTTCAACGTCAAGAACAACGGCGTCATCACCAACCTGCCGGCGGACGCGATCATCGAATCGCCCGGTTTCGTCGATCGCTTCGGCGTCAACATGGTGTCGGGGATCACGCTGCCGGAAGCGTGTGCTGCCACCTGCATCTCGTCGATCAATGTCCAGCGCATGTCCGTCCATGCGGCGATTTCCGGTGATATCGATCTGCTGAAGCTCGCGGTGCTGCACGACCCGCTGGTCGGCGCTATCTGCACGCCGGAAGAAGTGTGGCAGATGGTCGACGAGATGGTGGTCGCTGAGGCCGAATGGCTGCCGCAATACGCCCACGCGATCGATGCGGCGAAGGAGCGGCTTGCCCGTGCGACGGTCAAGACTCGTGACTGGAAGGGTGCAGCGCGCCGCGAAGTGCGCTCGATCGAGGAAATCCGTGAGGAGAAGGAAGCGGCAAAGCTGCGGGTTGCAGGGTAGGTCGCCATTGCCCTTGCCCAGCATGCCCCTCATCCGGCCTGCCGGCCACCTTCTCTCCGCGAGCGGGGCGAAGGGGACTCGCGACGACCGCTTAGGTCCCCTCTCCCCGCCTGCGGGGAGAGGACTAGGGCGAGGGGCAATCCCGGGCCAGAAGGGGTAACCGGCGGGCAAATTGCCCGCGCGTTGAAATGACGGCGCGAAAGGCATCCGTGTGAGGAGACGAGGGTGCCTGTGACGCAGGAGGAGTGCCACCCGTCCCGGGTTGGCAAATTAGGAGGGAGAACTTTAAGGCCATGAAAACCCACCGACTAACATCAACGGCGAGCCTGCTCATCGGCATTTCCGCCCTCGGCGTGCAGGCCTTCGCATCGGAACCTACCGTCGTGCCCGAGCAACCGCCGTTCCCGGCCCAGGGCAAGATCACCTATGTGCCGAGCGACGCGCTTCTGGAGTTCAAGGCCCTGCCGGAATACCACGAGCCGGACTGGGTCACGGAGAAATTCGTGAAAGCGGGCAAGCTGCCGCCGGTTGCCGAGCGGCTGCCGAAGGAGCCGATGGTCTTCAAGACCGGCAACATGCCCGACGGCGTCGGCGTCTATGGCGACGTGCTGCGCCATGTCATCGGCGGTCGACCCGAGGGCTGGAACTACAGCGCCGGCCAGACCCAGGGCTGGGGCGGCATCGACATCGGCATGTCCGAATGCCTGACGCGCACCGCGCCGCTCTTCCAGGTCGAGGCTGCCGACGTCGAGCCGCTGCCGAATCTCGCGAAAAGCTGGGAGTGGTCCGAGGACGGCCACAAGCTGACCATGCACCTCATCGAGGGCGCGAAATGGTCGGACGGCGATCCCTTCGACGCCGAGGATGTGATGTTCTATTGGGACGACAACGTCGTCGATCCGAACGTCTCGCCCCTGAACGGCGCGACCCCCGAGACCTTCGGGGTTGGAACCACGCTGAAGCAGATAGACAAATACACGGTCGAGTGGACCTTCAAGGAGGCCTTTCCGCGCCAGCATCTCTACGCAATGGCCTACGGCACCTTCTGCCCCGGCCCCTCGCATATCCTGAAGACCAAGCATCCGAAATATGCCGGCACGACCTACAACCAGTACAAGAATGGTTTTCCGGCGGAATACCTGAACATTCCGGTGATGGGCGCGTGGGTGCCGGTCGCCTACCGGCCGGACGATATCATCGTGCTGCGCCGCAATCCCTACTACTGGAAAGTGGACGAAGCCGGCAATCAACTGCCCTACCTCAACGAGCTGCACTACAAGCTTTCGACCTGGGCCGACCGCGACGTGCAAGCGATTGCCGGTTCGGGCGACTTCTCGAACCTGGAACAGCCGGAAAATTTCGTCGAGTCGCTGAAACGCGCGGCCGATGAGGCAGCACCCGCGCGCCTGGCCTTCGGTCCCCGCGTCATCGGCTACAATCTGCGCCTGAACTTCTCGGGCAATGGTTGGGGCGAACCGGATGCGCGGGCCCAGGCGGTGCGCGAGCTCAACCGCAATCTCGACTTCCGCAAGGCCGTCACCATGGCGATCGACCGCAAGAAGCTCGGCGAAGCGCTTGTCAAGGGGCCGTTCACGGCGATCTATCCGGGCGGGCTTTCCTCCGGCACGAGCTTCTATGACCGCCAGTCGACGATGTACTATGCGTTTGACCTCGAAGGCGCCAAAGCGCTGCTCGAAAAGGCCGGGCTCAAGGACACGGACGGCAACGGCTTCGTCAACTTCCCGGAAGGAACCGCCGGCGGCGCGGACGTGCAGATCGTGCTGCTCGTTAATTCCGACTACGGCACCGACCGCAACCTCGCCGAGGGTCTGATCGGCCAGATGGAGCAGCTCGGTCTCAAGGTCGTCATCAACGCCGTCGACGGCACCAAGCGCGACGCGACGCAATATGCCGGCAAATTCGACTGGCTCATCCGCCGCAACGACCAGGAATTGACGTCGGTGGTGCAGAACACGACGCAGCTTGCGCCGACCGGTCCGCGCACCAGCTGGCACCACAGGGCTCCTGAAAGCGGCACCGTCGACCTGATGCCCCACGAGCAGGAACTCGTCGATCTCGTCAACAAGTTCATCGCCAGCAACGATAATGACGAGCGGGCGGCGCTGATGAAGCAGTATCAGAAGACCGCGACGACAAATGTCGATACGGTCGGCCTGACGGAATATCCGGGCGCGCTCATCATCAACAAGCGTTTCTCGAACATTCCGACCGGCGCTCCGATCTTCATGTTCAACTGGGCCGAAGACACCATCATCCGCGAGCGGGTCTTCGTCGCAGCCGACAAGCAGGGCGATTACGAGCTCTATCCGCAGCAGCTTCCCGGCAAGCCGGGTGAAAGCGGCCCGATCAACTAAGCCTTGAACCATCCTTCCGGCTTCCATGGTGGAGCCGGAAGGATGGGCGCCCTTCCAATGCGCCCGGGAGACCGGAAAGACCGGTGTCCCGCGCGACGAACGACAGAAGGAAACGGCATGTTCAGGTTTCTGCTTGTCCGCATCGCCTCTGCCATTCCGGTATTGCTTGTCTTGAGCGTGGCGACCTTTGCCATCATCCAGGCGCCGCCCGGCGACTACAGCGACTACATCCGCTCGCAGCTCATCAATCAGGGCGGGGCCTCCTTCGAGGAAGCCGACGCGCAGGCGCAGGCCTATCGCAAGGAGCATGGCCTCGATCAGCCGCTGCCGGTCCAGTATGTCAACTGGATGACCGGGATTCTCACGCGCGGCGATTTCGGCCACAGTCTCTATTACAACAAGCCGGTTGCCGACGTCGTCGGCGAGCGCCTGCCGCGCACGCTGGCGCTTGCGCTGGTGTGCCATATTCTGGCGTCGCTTCTCGGCATATCGTTCGGGATCATTGCCGCGACACGCCAATACTCCTGGGTCGACAGCCTGCTTTCGACCGTCTCCTTCCTCGGCATGACGGTGCCGCGCTTCCTGATGGCGCTGATCATCGTCTATGTCCTCGTCTTCCATTTCAATGTCAGCGAGATCAACAGCTTCCATTCCGCTCGCTACGGCGGCGCGCCCTGGTCCTGGGGCAAGTTCGTCGATCTGGTGAAGCATGTCTGGCCGGTCGTCGCGATCGCGACCTTCGGCGGCCTCGCCTACAATATGCGCGTCATGCGCGGCAATCTGCTCGACACGCTGAACGCGCAATATGTCGAGACGGCGCGCGCCAAGGGCCTGAGCGAGGGCGCCGTCGTCATGCGCCACGCCGTTCCGAACGCGCTGCATCCGCTGATCATGTATCAGGGCGTCGTGCTTCCCTATATGCTGACCGGCGAGATCGAGACGGCGATCATCTTCGCGCTCCCGACCGTCGGCCCGGCAATCGTCGGTTCCATGTGGGTCGGCGACGTCTATGTGACGGCGACCTTCATGCTCGTCCTGTCAGCAACCCTGATCGTCGGCAACATCATCGCCGATCTGCTGCTTGCTGCCCTCGATCCGAGGGTTCGCATGGGAGGGGGGGCTTACGCATGAGCGTCGAAACACACAGCACCATTCCGCTCTCCATGCAGCCGCAGGAAAAGCACCACAACGAAAGCTATACCGCTCTCGTCTGGCGGCGCCTCAAACGGTCCTGGACGGGCGTCCTCGGCCTGATCCTCGTCAGCCTGCTGGTCGTCATGGCACTCTTTGCCGATTTCCTGTCGCCCGTCGATCCGAAGGCAACCGGCGTCGCCTTTGCGCCGCCGCAGGCGATCAGCATCCACGACAAGGACGGCAATTTCGTCTTCCCGCCGCGCAGCTATCCGGTGCGCGAGACGGAGGAACTTGATCCGATCACCTTCCAGCCGGTGATTGGCCCGGACTACGACAACCCGCAGATCCTCGGCTTCTTCGTCAAGGGAGCGCCCTACCGGCTTCTGGGCCTCATTCCGGCGGAGCGTCATCTCGTCGGCGCGGTCGACGGGACGGCAGTCCATTTCCTCGGCACCGACAAGTTCGGCCGTGACGTGCTCTCGCGCATTTTACACGGTTCGCGCATCTCGCTGATGATCGCGCTCATCGTCGTCTTCATCGTCACCGTGGTCGGCACGACCGTCGGCATGGTTTCCGGCTATTTCGGTGGCCGTTTCGATGCCTGGGTGCAGCGCTTCGTCGAGCTGGTGCTCGCCTTTCCGCAACTGCCGCTCTATCTGGCGCTCGCCTCGTTGATCCCGGTGACCGCGCCGACCAGCGTGTTCCTCGCCTTCGTCATCATCGTCATGTCGGCGCTCGGCTGGGCGCAGATGTCGCGCGAGGTCCGCGGCAAGACGCTGGCGCTCGCCCGGATCGACTATGTCCGTGCGGCGATCGCGATCGGTGCGACGGACCGGCGCATCATCTTCCAGCACATCTTCCCGAACGTGATGAGCCACGTCATCGTCGCGGTGACGCTGTCGATCCCGCAGGTCGTGCTGCTCGAATCCTTCCTCGGCTTCCTCGGATTTGCGGTGAAACCGCCGCTGATTTCCTGGGGGCTGATGCTGCAGGATACGGCGAATTACTCGGCGATCGGTTCCTATCCCTGGATTCTCTCGCCCGTCGCCTTCGTGCTCGTCACCGTCTTCGCCTTCAACGCGCTCGGTGACGGCCTGCGCGACGCAATCGACCCCTATTGAGGAGCACGCCGATGGCGACGACAGAAACTATTGCCCCGGCTCCTGAAGAAAGGCGCGACCGCCACACCAAGGATACGCGCCCGGTCATCGACGCCCGCAAGGTGGCGGTCACCTTCAAGGTCGAGCATGGCACCGTCGAGGCGGTGAAGGATGTCTCCTTCCAGCTCTACCGCGGCGAGACGGTGGCGATCGTTGGAGAGTCCGGCTCCGGAAAGTCGGTTACGGCACGGACCGTCATGGGGCTTTTGTCCAAGCGTGCGACGATCGCTCCGCAGGCGCGCATAGAATATGACGGCCGTGACGTCCTGAAGTTTTCGAAGAAGCGGCGCCGGGCGCTGCGCGGTGACCGGATCTCGATGATCTTCCAGGAGCCGATGAGCTCGCTCAATCCCGTCTACACGATCGGCAGCCAGATCATCGAGGCGATCCGTGCCCACCGCCGGGTGAGCCGCCGCGCGGCGAGCGAACGGGCGCTGGAGCTCTTGCGCCACGTGCAGATACCGGACCCCGAAGCGCGGCTCAACCAATATCCGCATCAGCTTTCCGGCGGCCAGCGGCAGCGGGTGATGATCGCCATGGCTCTTGCCAACGACCCGGACGTGCTGATTGCCGACGAGCCGACGACGGCGCTCGATGTCACCGTGCAGGCGCAGATCCTGAACCTGATCCGCAAGCTGCAGAAGGAACTCGGCATGGCCGTGATCCTGATTACCCACGACCTGACGGTCGTCCGGCAGTTTTCGGACTATGTCTACGTCATGCAGTACGGCGAGGTGAAGGAGCACAACACGACGGCCGCGCTCTTTGCCAACCCGCTTCACGCCTATACACGCCGGCTGCTCGCCTCCGAACCCTCAGGCGCGGCCAATCCGCTGCCGGACAATGCGCCGATCGTGCTCGACGGCCGGAATGTCAGGGTTTCCTTCATGCTTAAGAAGGGCGGTTTCTTCAAGCCTGAGCTGAAGGAGCTCGTTGCTGTCGATAGCTTGAACCTTCGCCTGCGACGGCACGAAACGCTCGGCCTCGTCGGCGAGTCCGGCTCGGGCAAGACCACCTTCGGCCAGGCGCTGATCCGGCTCATCAACACCGACAGCGGTGAGGTCTTCTTCGACGGGCAGCCGATCCATGGCAAGGACCGCAAGGCGATGCGGCCGCTTCGCTCGCGGATCCAGATCGTCTTCCAGGACCCGTTCGCCTCGCTCAACCCGCGCATGTCGGTCGGGCAGATCATCGAGGAAGGCCTGATCGTCAACGGAATCGGCGAGGATCGCCGGGACCGGCTGGCGCGCGTTGAGGACGCGCTCGTCAGCGCCGGAATGCCGGCCAACATCCTGTCGCGCTTCCCGCACGAGTTCTCCGGCGGCCAGCGCCAGCGCATCGCAATCGCGCGGGCGATCGCGCTGGAGCCGGAGTTCATTCTGCTCGACGAGCCGACCTCGGCGCTCGACCTTTCGGTACAGGCGCAGATCATCGATCTCTTACGCATGCTGCAGGATGAGCGGGGCCTGAGCTATCTCTTCATCTCCCATGATCTCAAGGTCGTGCGCGCGCTCTGCCATCGTGTGGTGGTGATGCAGCACGGCAAGATCGTCGAAGAGGGACCGGTGAGCGAAATCCTTTCCAATCCCAAGACCGCCTACACCGAGCGCCTCGTCAGGGCCGCCTTCGATGTAGCCGCATGACCTTCAAACAGAGGTATCAAATGACCAAGCAACCCAAGATTACCTTCATCGGCGCCGGCTCCACCGTCTTCATGAAGAACATCATCGGCGACGTGCTTCAGCGTCCGGCGCTTTCCGCTGCCACCATCGCCCTGATGGACTTGAACCCGGAGCGTCTCGCGGAGAGCGAGATCGTCGCCGGCAAGCTCGTGCGCACGCTCGGCGTCAAGGCAAAGATCGAAACCCACTCGAACCAGCTGAAGGCGCTGGAAGGGGCCGACTTCGTTGTCGTCGCCTTTCAGATCGGCGGGTACGAGCCCTGCACCGTCACCGATTTCGAAGTGCCGAAGAAATACGGTCTGCGCCAGACGATCGCCGACACGCTCGGCGTCGGCGGCATCATGCGGGGCTTACGCACCGTGCCGCATCTCTGGAAGATCTGCGAGGATATGCTTGAGGTCTGCCCCGAGGCGATCCTGTTGCAATACGTGAACCCGATGGCGATCAACACTTGGGCGATCGCAGAAAAGTACCCGACGATCCGGCAGGTTGGCCTCTGCCATTCGGTTCAGGGCACGGCCTTCGAGCTTGCCCGCGACCTCGACATTCCGGTCGAGGAAATCCGCTACCGCGCGGCCGGCATCAACCACATGGCCTTTTACCTGAAGTTCGAGCACCGGCAGAAGGACGGCAGCTATCGCGACCTCTATCCGGACCTGATCCGCGGCTATCGCGAGGGGCGGTTCCCGAAGCCCAGTCACTGGAACCCGCGCTGCCCGAACAAGGTGCGCTACGAGATGCTGACGCGGCTCGGCTACTTCGTCACCGAGAGCTCCGAGCATTTCGCCGAATACACGCCCTATTTCATCAAGGACGGCCGTCCGGATCTGATCGAGAAGTTCGGCATTCCGCTCGACGAATATCCGAAGCGCTGCATCGAGCAGATCGAACGTTGGAAGGGCCAGGCGGCTGCCTTCAAGGAGGCCGAGACGATCGAAGTCGCGGAAAGCCATGAATACGCTTCCTCGATCATGAACTCGGTCTGGACCGGCGAGCCTTCGGTCATCTACGGCAACCTCAGGAACAATGGCTGCATCACCTCGCTGCCGGAAAACTGCGCCGCGGAAGTGCCGTGCCTGGTCGATGCGTCCGGCATCCAGCCGACCTATATCGGCGCGCTGCCGCCGCAGTTGACCGCGCTGATCCGCACCAACATCAACGTTCAGGAGCTGACGGTTCAGGCGCTCGTCACCGAGAACCGCGAGCACCTCTATCACGCGGCGATGATGGATCCGCACACGGCCGCCGAACTCGACCTCGACCAGATCTGGTCGCTCGTCGACGACCTCCTCGCTGCCCATCGCGACTGGATCCCCGAATGGGCGCGTGTTTCGAAAAAGGTTCAGGCCGCCTGATTTTTTCTCCCGGTCAGGCGGCAAAGGCCCCGGGACAATCGTTCCGGGGCTTTTCCACAACCGGCCTCTTAAAAATCGTGCCGCGGTGCGCCACATTACCCAAAGTATATCCTGCATGTTTGCTCAAATCGGTGTCGATTGGAGGATACATGCAGCGATTGGAAGTGCGACAGCGGCCTGTGTGCGTGCGAGAATGTGCAAGGGCGCTGTCGGCGATGACGGAGTGTCGCAATGCAGTCGCTATTGGATCCGAGCCTCGCCGAGGCACGCCAGGACGATGGAACCCGGCCGATGCAGAGGCGGAAAATCGTCGACTGGTTGATCAACGAGACGCGCGACGAGCGTTTCATCGACAACATCTTCGTCGAAATGTGCGAGCGACTGGTGGCCGCCGGCGTGCCGGTCGCGCGGGCGACGCTTCATTTCCGAATTCACCATCCGCAATGGATCGGCGCGCGCATCCTATGGCGCAAAGGGCTGTCTGAGGCGGAAATCCAGACCTATGAATACGGCATCGAGGACACGGAGCAATATCTGAACAGTCCGCTGCACGAGTTCAATAACGGCGCGCCGGAGGTGCGGGCGCACCTCGATGACCCCGCGGCGGACGGTCCGCAGTACCCCCTCTATGACGAGCTGCGTGCTGCCGGTCTCACCGACTATTTCATCTGGCCGCTCGAGCATACGCTCGGCAAGCGTCACGCGGTGACCTTCGCGAGCGACAGGCCGGGCGGTTTCAGCGAGGACGACATGGCAGTTTTCGCCGGTCTCCTGCCGGTGCTGGCGCTCGTCAGCGAGATCAGGCTGAAGAACCGCTTTGCCCGGACGTTGCTGGAGACCTATGTCGGGCCGCATGCGAGCGAACAGATCCTGGCCGGTGCAACGACGCGCGGCAGCGGGGTGACGGTCGGTGCGGCGATCCTGATCTGCGATCTTCGCGACTTCACGAAACTGTCCGACCTTTGGCCGCGGGACGACGTGATCGAGCTGTTGAACGGCTATTTCGACGCGATGTGCGAGCCGATCGAGCGGCATGGCGGCGAGATACTGAAGTTCATGGGCGATGGCCTGCTCGCGATTTTCCCGCTGAGCGACCCTATGGCCTGCAACAATCTTCTCAGCGCGATCGCCGAAGCACAGGCGGCGTTTGCCAAGCTGAACGAGGAGAACCTGAAAAAGGGCCACGAACCGCTCGGCTACGGCATCGGCGTCCATGTGGGCGACGTGATGTATGGCAACATCGGCTCGCGCAAGCGCCTCGACTTTACGGTGATCGGGCCGGCCGTGAATATCGCTTCCCGCCTCGAAAGCCTGACGAAGGTGATCAAGCGGCCCGTTCTGCTCTCCAAGGCCTTCGTCGAAATGGCGAAATGCCAGGGCGAGTTGGCAAATCTCGGCTCCTATCCGGTAAGGGGTCTCGACGAGCCGATCGATGTCTTCGCTTTTTCCGGCAATTCCGCGCCGGCGGAGTCGACGACAGCACCTTAAATCGGGGCTGATCCAAACGAGAATAGTCTTGGTAAATCCATGACTTGCGGGAGACCGTTACGCACCAGAAGATGCGTAGCGGCGTAGCCGCTGGCGAAGATCCAGACTGACGGGCGGCGATATCGAAGAGGCAAGCGAAGGCAAAGCGACCGGAACAGGGTATGCCGGGAACTGATGCGTTTCTTATGTCTATGGGATGAGTTCCGTATCGATTTCCCATGCGACTTCGGGTCAGCGTGACATGGAACGGGATAACGTTTTAGCGGAACCGTTGCCTTCGGGATTCCATGGTTGTCGCGTCAAACGGGCCCGACTTGGAGACGAGTATCGGCGGCGTGACCGCCGATACTTGCAGTGAGTAAGAGACGATGAGGATCAAGAATGGCTTCAGGATCACCTGAAGACCAGCCGAAATCTGCCAATTGAGTATTTCATCCTGGCGAATGTGCACTTCGAAGGACGAGTCATCGGGCATCTCGCCGGCCGTCCGATCCGCGAGACTGTCGTCGACGGTGACGGGCTTCGGTATCGGTTCGTCGGTGTTGCACCGCGCGACCAGCGAGGCCGTTTCGATGTCCAGTCGCTCCAGACTGGGGAATGGATCGTCCAGCCTGGACTGGTTTACGCTCAGAACCCGAAGCTGACTTCCACCGAAGGCGCAGATCGCGCGGCGTGATCTCCGATTTAAGGATTCATACAGTAGTCGGGCTCAGCGCCAGCGCGCAGTCTTTTCGACCCATTCCCGCGTCCGGCCTTCCGGGTCGGCATTCAGCGTGATGTCGGTGACGACGGCCGCACTGTCTGCTCCGTGGGCGAAGACGCCTTCGAGCCTCTCCGTGTTCAATCCGCCGATCGCGACGAGCGGAAGCTGCCGCACACGCTCGCGCCAGGCGGAAATGCGGGAAAGCCCCTGCGGCTGCCATTTCATCCTCTTGAGAATCGTCGGGTAGATCGGTCCGAGCGCCACATAGTCGGGCTTGACGGCGAGTGCGGTTTCGAGCTCCGTTTCGTCATGGGTGCTGACACCGAGTTTCAGCCCGGCCGCCCGGATCGCCGCGACATCGGCCTCGGCAAGGTCCTCCTGACCGAGATGGACGAAGTCGCAGTCTTCCTCGATTGCGATCTGCCAGTAATCGTTGACGATCAACTGACAACCATGATCGGCGCAGACCGCCTTGGCGCGGCGGATCTCGCTCCTGATCTCCGAGTCAGGGCGGTCCTTGATCCGAAGCTGCACCAGCTTCACGCCGAGGGGTACCAACCGCTCGATCCAGGCGGCACCGTCGACGACGAGGTAGAACGGGTCGAGCTTCACGAGAAGACTGCCTTTCCGATGACGGGGGTCGAGGGGACGGCCATGTCGCGCGGTTCGAGCATGCCCGCTTCGAAGGCGGCGCGGCCGGCGTCGATCGCCTTGGCGAAGGCTGCGGCCATCAGCGCCGGATTGCCTGCGCCGGCAACGGCGGTGTTGAGCAGCACCGCGTCATAGCCGAGCTCCATCACGGTCGTCGCGTGCGAGGGACGACCGATACCGGCATCGACGATCAGCGGCAAATCTGGAAAATGCGCGCGCATGGTTCGAAGCGCCGCGATGTTCTGCGGCCCCATGGCACTGCCGATCGGCGCGCACCAGGGCATCAGCACCTTGCAGCCCGCCTCGACCAGCCGTTCGGCGACGACGAGATCGTCGGTCGTATAGGGGAAGACCTCGAAACCTTCGCCGGCAAGGATACGTGCCGCCTCGACGAGCCCGAAGACGTCCGGCTGAAGCGTATCGTGATGTCCGATGACCTCGAGCTTGATCCAGTTCGTGCCGAAGACCTCGCGCGCCATCTTCGCCGTCAGCACCGCTTCCGACACCGCGTGGCAGCCGGCGGTGTTCGGCAGAACGCGCGCGCCGAGTTCGCGGATCAGTTCGAAGAAGGCGCCGCCCTGTCGGCCGCCGGCCGTCTCACGGCGGAGCGACACCGTGACGACCTCGGTGCCCGCCTGCCGGACGGCCTCGGCGAGGATGGCAGGGGAGGGGTAGCGCGCCGTGCCGAGCAACATGCGCGAGCCGAGTTCCTGTCCGTATAATGTCAGCATCTTCAGCCTCCCTTCATCGGCGAAAGAATTTCGATCCGGTCGCGATCATTGAGCCGATGGTTTGTCCTGTCTCCTCGGTGAACGAGTTCGCCGTTGACGGCGGTTGCGAGCCAGTCGCCCTCGTATTCGAGCGCCAGTAACAGCTCCGACAGCGTGTTTGCGCTGCTCTCCAAGGTCTCGCCGTTGACGATGTAGGTCATTGGGTTGCTCCCTGCCGGAACGAAGGATTGGGGGAGAAGGGCGGACGGTCCGCTCCGCAGAGCTTTTCCGCGAGCTGCCGTGCCATGGCGGGCGCAAGCAGGAAGCCGTGGCGGTACATGCCGGCAATCGCGAAGCCGTCGTCGCGGTCCAGGACGCGTGGCAGGTTGTCGGCAAAGGCGGGCCGGACACCGACCCCCATCTCCACGACCCGAGCCTCGCCGAACGCCGGATGTACGGTGTAAGCGGCGTTCAGGAACTCCATCACCGAGCGGGCGGTGATCGGTCCGTCATCATCGGTTTCGATCATGGTCGCGCCGACCATGAAACGATGGTTGTCACGCGGCACGATGTAGAGCGGGTGGCGTGGATGAAGCAGGCGAACCGGCCTTGAGAGGCTGATCTCAGAGGTTTCCAGAAAGAGCATCTCACCCCGCACACCACGAAGGCCGCGCGTGGTGGCAATCGCCGCCGCGCCTGTGCATTCGACCACCGCCGAGAAAGACGTATGGGGCGGCAGGTCGGTGCTCCCGAGATGGAAGCGGACGCCTCTCTCGACGAGCGCTGCGTAAAGGCCGTCCATTGCCTTTCGCGGATCGAGATGGGCTTCTTCGGGAAAGAACAGCGCGCGGTCGAACCGGCCCGCGAGGTCCGGTTCGAGCTCTCCGATCGTGTTGCCGCCGACCCATTCGTACCCGCGGGTGCGGGCGGCGAAGCGGTCGAGTTCACCGCTGTCCCGTCCAGCGGCGATCACCAATGTGCCCCTGCGGAACACTTCGCCGGGGGCAGCCTCCTCCCACCAGTCGGCGGCGGAAAGCCCGAGCGTCAGCACTGCTTCATCGGCCGCCTCGCGTTCGCAATAAGGCGCGATCATGCCACCGGCATAGCTGGATGCGCCGGTTCCTATGGTTTCCGCCGCGTCCACCACCTCCACCGCGATCCCGCGGCGGCTGAGCTCGAAGGCGGCGGCAAGGCCGGCGACGCCGGCTCCCTTGATCAATACCGTCATCCTACTCTCCTGGCTGCGCTTCTTCGCCGACCGGCATGTAAAGATCGCCGCCATCGCGGTATTTGGCTGCCATGGCCGCCAGCCCCTCCTTCTGCGCCTCGGCGCGGATGTCGTGGGAAATCCGCATCGAACAGAACTTCGGGCCGCACATGGAGCAGAAATGCGCAACCTTGTGCGCCTCCTTCGGCAGGGTTTCGTCGTGGAAATTGCGCGCCGTCTCCGGATCGAGCGACAGATTGAACTGGTCCTCCCAGCGGAACTCGAAGCGGGCGCGGGAAAGCGCGTCGTCGCGGATGCGTGCGGCCGGGTGCCCCTTGGCGAGATCGGCGGCGTGGGCCGCGATCTTGTAGGTGATGACACCGGTCTTGACGTCGTCGCGGTCGGGCAGCCCCAGATGCTCCTTCGGCGTCACGTAGCAGAGCATGGCGGTGCCGAACCAGCCGATCATCGCCGCGCCGATGCCCGAGGTGATGTGGTCGTAACCGGGCGCGATGTCGGTTGTCAGCGGTCCGAGCGTGTAGAAGGGCGCCTCGCCGCAGACTTCAAGCTGCTTGTCCATGTTCTCCTTGATCTTGTGCATCGGCACGTGGCCAGGGCCTTCGATCATCACCTGGCAATCCTTAGCCCAGGCGATCTTCGTGAGCTCGCCCAGCGTTTCGAGTTCAGCGAACTGAGCGGCGTCGTTGGCGTCGGCGATCGAGCCGGGGCGCAGGCCGTCGCCAAGCGAGAAGGAGACGTCATAGGCGCGGCAGATGTCGCAGATCTCCTCGAAGTGCTCGTAGAGGAAGCTCTCCCGGTGGTGGTGCAGGCACCACTTCGCCATGATCGAACCGCCGCGCGAGACGATGCCGGTGACGCGGCCGACGGTGAGCGGGATATAATGCAGCCGTACGCCGGCATGGATGGTGAAATAGTCGACACCCTGCTCGGCTTGCTCGATCAGCGTGTCGCGATAGACCTCCCAGGTGAGGTCCTCGGCGACACCGTTCACCTTCTCCAGCGCCTGATAGAGCGGAACGGTGCCGATCGGAACCGGCGAATTGCGGATGATCCATTCGCGGATATTGTGGATGTTGCGGCCGGTCGAAAGGTCCATGACCGTGTCGGCGCCCCAGCGCGTCGCCCAGACCATCTTCTCGACTTCCTCGGCCATCGACGAGGTGACGGCGGAATTGCCGATATTGGCGTTGATTTTCACCAGGAAATTGCGACCGATGATCATCGGTTCGGATTCCGGATGGTTGATGTTGGCCGGAATAATCGCGCGGCCGGCGGCGACCTCCCGGCGGACGAATTCCGGCGTGACGAAATCGGGGACTGACGCACCGAAGCTTTCGCCGTCGCGGGCGAGCGCTTCTTTCGCCGCCTTGCGGCCAAGGTTCTCACGGATGGCGATGAACTCCATTTCCGCCGTGATGATGCCGGCGCGGGCATAGGCGAGCTGGGTGACGGCTTGGCCGCGCTTGGCGCGCAGCGGCTGATGGCGAATGGGGAATTCGGGCGTCAGTTTCTCGCCGGTCGCAAAACCGTTGTCCTCCGCCTTGACGGCGCGCCCCTCATAGCTCTCGACGTCACCGCGCTTGAGGATCCAGTCGCGGCGAAGCTGTGGCAGGCCGGCCTCGATGCGAATGTCCGCGCCCTCGGCCGTATAGGGGCCGGAGGAATCATAGACTGTGACCGGCGGCTCACCCGAGGTCGGATGCAGGGCGATCTCGCGCATCGGCACCCGGATATCGGGATGGATGTCGCCGGATTTGTAGACTTTCTGCGACGCCGGAAGAGGGCCCTGCGTGACCGAGGGCGCTGCGAGAGGCTTGAAAACATTCATCTTGAGGCTCCAAAGTTTTCGCGTTGGAGACCCAGTTCTGAAGCCGGAAAGATGAAAAGACGCCACGCCGATGGATCACGGAGAATCGGAATCCTGGCCTTCGCACGTCCGCACCGTCCCTACGCCAGTATGAACTGGATCAGGTTCAACGGGTCACTGCGCGCTTCAGCAGTATCTCAGCCCCTTGCCGGGACCCCCCTGGTGAATGGATGCAAATAGTCACCGATATCGCCGCGGCGTCAACCCTGTTTTTTTCGGCGTTTGGCCGAGGCAGCCCGCGCGGCCAGCTACAACCCTTGGGAAGCGGAAGGCCTGACCCTATGTAGGGAGAATGAAATCGAAAGGTGTTCGCTCATGTCAGACAAGCCGATCAAGATTCCCGGGCCCGATCATCCGATCACCATCGACCGCAATCCGGCGCGCATCGTCGTCAAGCTCGACGGCCGCGTCGTTGCGGATACGCGCGAAGCACTGACCCTGCGCGAGGCGTCCTACCCGCCGGTGCAGTATATTCCCCGCAGGGACGTCGACATGTCGCTGCTCGCGCGCACCGAGCATTCGACTCATTGCCCCTACAAGGGCGACGCTTCCTATTACAGCATCACGCCGGGTGGCGAGCGCTCGAAGAACGCCATCTGGACCTACGAAGACCCGCATGCGGCGGTGCGTGAGATCAAGGACCACATGGCCTTCTATCCGGATCGGGTGGATTCGATCGAGGAAACGCAGGCGTCCTAGGCGGCTCGTTCAACCGCCCCGACGAGCGCACCGTCACACACCAAGCTTTTGCCGCTCCGCCATGCGCCACGCCCGCGGCGTGGTCCCGACGTGACGGACGAAGAAGCGTGAGAAATAGGCCGCGTCTGAAAAGCCGAGGCGGAAGCTGATCTCCTGGACGCTCGCGCGCGTGAAGACGAGCTCGCGGCGTGCCGCGTTCAGGAGTCTTTCAGCAATGGTCTCGTGCACGCTCTGCCCGGTCATCGCCCGGACCACACGGTTCAAATGCGTCTGCGACAGGCCGAGCTCGCGGGCGTAGAATGCGGCGGGTCGGTGCGAAAGAACGTGCTGTCGAAGCAGCGCGTCGAAGCGCTCCATCCGGCGCTCGTTCTCGCTTTCCGCGGCAGTTGCGTCTTGGCGCGGTGCTTCCGCGAGCCGCGCCGTCAGCGTCAGTACCGTCGAGAGATAGGCGTCGAGCAGGCCCGTGCGGTGGCTGCGCCGCGTTGCCCATTCCTCTGCGAGGCGCTGCAGGGTCTCGGCAATGTAGCGGCCGTCTTCACTATCGCCGAGCGGCGTCAGGCAAGCGGTTGACAGCCATTTGCCCAGCCTGCTGCGGCCACCCGGGGCAGCCGGCAGGTGCGATGCGAGGACCGTGAAGACGAAACCGTCGATGTCACGGGAAAAGCGGAAGCCATGGCTGACGCCGGGCGGGATGGTGATCACGGCCGGGGGAGAGATCGTCTGTGACGTCTCGCCGAATAGGGCGTCGCCCGAGCCCTTAGCGATGTACAGGATCTGAAAAAAGCTCTGATGGCGATGAAGGCCGATCTCCCAATGGTGCAGGCTGCTGCGTGAGGGGATCGTCTCGCAATGCAGCCAGAAATCCGGTCGTTCTCCGGACTCCTCGCCGTAAAGGTCATATGTCGGGACCGCCCGCTTCATCTTTCTCACCCAGCATCAATGTTCGATAAGTGCAATTTCTTGGCTGAAATGTCCATTGAGACAAGCCCGGGCGGCGCGCAAACTTCCTGACAAAAGACAATTTTGGTGCGGGCGCGGCGTGCTCGGTGGGAGGAGGTCCATGCGAACCCAGGTCGTCATTATCGGTTCCGGACCGTCCGGTCTGCTGCTCGGGCAATTGCTGACCCATGCGGGGATCGACAATGTCATCCTCGATCGCGCCAGCAACGACCACATCCTTGGCCGGGTGCGGGCCGGCGTGTTGGAAGAGGGCACCGTGCGGCTGATGGACGAGGCGCGGTCCGGCACCCGCATGCATGCCGAAGGGCTGCCGCATGACGGGTTCTCACTCGCCTTCGACGGCCGCGATCATCGCATCGACCTCTTCGGTTTGACCGAGGGTAAGCGCGTGCTGATCTACGGCCAGACGGAACTCACCCGCGATCTCATGGATCGTCGGGAGGCAACCGGAGCATCGACGGTCTACGAGGCAGCGAACGTAACGCCGCATGATTTCGACGGCGACGCACCCTACGTTACCTACGAGAAGGGCGGTACCACCCACCGCATAGGCTGCGATTTCATCGCGGGCTGCGATGGGTCGCACGGGGTCAGCCGCAGGTCGGTACCGGAAAAGGCCATCCGCACCTTCGA
This sequence comes from Ensifer sp. MPMI2T, assembly GCF_004827385.1. Lineage (GTDB taxonomy): Bacteria > Pseudomonadota > Alphaproteobacteria > Rhizobiales > Rhizobiaceae > Sinorhizobium. The sequence continues at coordinate 304,803 of NZ_SRXN01000002.1, read as the reverse complement.
AAAGGTCTATCCCTTCGGCTGGCTGGGCATTCTCGCCGACGTGCCGCCGGTCAGTCCCGAACTGGTCTATGCCAACCATCCGCGGGGTTTCGCGCTCTGTTCGATGCGATCAATGAGCCGCAGCCGCTACTACATCCAGTGCTCGCAGGACGAGAAGATCGAGCAATGGGACGACCAACGCTTCTGGGACGAGCTGCGCCGTCGCCTGCCGGCCCACCATGCCGAACGGGTGGTGACCGGGCCGCCCTTCGAGAAATCGATCGCACCGCTTCGATCCTTCGTCGCCGAACCGATGCGGTTTCACCGACTGTTCCTTGTTGGAGATGCAGCCCATATCGTGCCACCGACCGGGGCCAAGGGGCTGAACCTTGCCGCCAGCGACGTGCATTATCTTCACGAGGGGCTGCTCGAGCATTACAAGGACCGTTCGAATGCCGGCCTCGACGCCTATTCGGCAAGAGCGCTTTCGCGCGTCTGGAAAGCGGTCCGTTTTTCCTGGTGGATGACGACGATGATGCACCGTTTTCCGGACACCAGCGACTTCGACCAGAAGATCCAGGAGGCCGAGCTCGACTATCTCACCCATTCGCGAGCGGCTGCCACGGCGCTTGCGGAAAACTATGTGGGCCTGCCGTTTTGACCACGACTTCGACATGGCGACGCGTTGCATTTGGCAGGAGGACCTAGACGCAAGCTTCGTCGTGGTAGCATAACCCATCAGTTATGGGAGGAACGCTGACATTTCATTATTTATCGCTGTTGGACATGACAGACTGATGTAGTTTGACGCTGAGATTTAGGCGATGCCGGACGGGAGTGAGCCGGGTGTCGCGGGGAGGAAAAATGAAACGGACCATTCTCGCCGCGCTGGCGGCATTGGCAATGAGCGGGGCAGCCGAGGCCGACACGATCAAGGTCGGCGTCATCGGGCCCTTCTCGGGCCCCTTCGCGCTGCAGGGCAAGAACTTCAAGGCCGGCATTGACGCCTATATGGCGCTGAACGGCAGCAAGGTCGGCGACGACGACATCGAGGTCATCTACCGCGACGTGCCGCAGGCGGATCCGGCCCAGTCCAAGGCATTGGCGCAGGAGCTCGTCGTCAAGGAGGGCGTGCAGTATCTCGCCGGCTTCTACTTCACCCCCGACGCGATGGCGGTGACGCCGCTGCTCGAGCAGGGGAATGTGCCGCTCGTGATCATGAATGCGGCGACCTCGGCGATCGTCACCAAAAGCCCGCTGGTCGTGCGTACCTCGTTCACGCTCTGGCAGACCTCCACGCCGATCGCCAAGGTCGCGAAGGATGCCGGCGTCTCGAAGGTCATTTCGGTCGTCAGTGACTACGGCCCCGGTGTCGATGCCGAGAACGCCTTCAAGAAAGCGTATGAAGCGGTAGGCGGCGAGATCGTCGAGGCGGTCCGCATGCCGCTCGCCACCAACGATTTTTCGCCAATCATGCAGCGCATCAAGGATTCGGGCGCTGAAGGCGTCTTCGCCTTCCTACCGTCCGGCCCGACGACGCTCGGTTTCGTCAAGGCCTATAACGAAAACAGGCTCAAGGATGCAGGCATCAAGCTCTTTGCTCCGGGCGACCTGACGCAGGAGTCCGACCTTCCGGCGCTCGGTGAAGCCGCGCTCGGCCTTCAGACGACGTTCCACTATGCCGTCTCGCACGACTCGCCTGAAAACAAGGCCTTCGTCGAGGCGGCGGGCAAGGCGATCGGCAATCCCGCCGAACTTTCCTTCCCTGCCGTCGGTGCCTATGACGGCATGCATGTCATCTACAAGATGATCGAGGAGACCGGCGGCGAACAGGACGCGCAAAAGGCGGTCGATGCGGTCAAGGGGCTTTCCTGGACGAGCCCACGCGGGCCTGTTTCGATCGACCCGGAATCGCGCCACATCACCCAGAACATCTATCTGCGCGAGGTCGCCAAAGCCGAGGACGGATCCTATTACAACAAGGAGATCCAGACGTTCGAAAAGCAGGGCGATCCCGGCCTTGCGGCGCTGAAATAGCAACGGCCAGCGACTTGGAATGCGGGGTGGCGGATCGGCCTCGCATCATCGGGAACAGGATGGGTATATGCAAACCGTCTTTAGCATAGCGGTCGACGCGCTCGCTTACGGCATGGTGCTGTTCGTGATCTCGATCGGTCTTTCCGTCACCATGGGGCTGATGCGGGTGGTCAATCTCGCTCATGGCGCCTTCGCCATGATCGGCGGCTACATCGCCTCCTATGCGGCACGCGACATGGGCCTCGGTTACGGGATCGCCCTGATGATCGCGGTCTTTGGCACGATCCTTATCGCCATCCCGATCGAGCGGCTGCTTTATCGCCGGATTTACGGGGCGCCGGAACTGACGCAGGTCTTGATGACGATCGGCATCACTTTCTGCATCATCGGCATCGCCAACTACGTCTTTGGCCCGACGCTGAAGACGATCCCCCTGCCGACGGGGCTCCAGGGGTCCGTTGATCTCGGCTTCCGTTCGATCGCCACCCACCGCCTTTTCGCGATCCTTTGCGGTCTCGCCGTCGCCGCCGTTCTCTGGTACGCGATCGAGAAGACAGCTTTCGGCGTGAAGCTGAGGGCGGCCGTCGACAACGCGGCCATGGCGGCAGCCCTCGGGGTGCGCACCGAAATCGTCTACGCGGTAAGCTTTGCCGTTGCCGTGGGGCTCGCTGCACTCGGTGGCGTGGTGGGCGCCGAACTGCTGCCGGTCGAACCCTATTACGCCCTGCGTTACATGGTGACTTTCCTGGTCGTCGTTTCTGTCGGTGGGGCAGGCTCGATACCGGGTGCTCTTGTCGCCTGCCTGTTGCTCGGCGGTATCGATACGGCCGGGCGTTACCTGGTGCCGGAATTCGGCGAGTTCTTCTTCTATCTCGCCGTCATCGCAATCGTCTGCGTCTTCCCACGCGGTCTTGCCGGGAGGACGAGATAGTGACCATGGCGACAGTCAACGAGACACTGACAACAGCACGTGGCAATCGGCGAAAACTCGGCCGCGACCTTGCCGGCCTTTCCGTGATCCTCGGATTGGCCGTCACCGGCTACCTCTTGTTTCCAAACAACCTGGCGCTGCTCACGCGCATGACGGCGATCGCGCTCCTGGTGCTGTCTCTCGACCTCGTGACGGGCTATTGCGGCGTGGCGACGCTCGGTCATGCGGCTCTGTTCGGAACCGGCGCCTATGCGGCCGGCATCGCCGCCGTCCATTTCGGCATCACGGATCCGCTGCTCATGCTCGCCTGTGGCATTCTCGGCGGTGTCGTTGCGGGGCTTCTCTGCGGCGCGGTCATCCTCAGGGCCCACGGCCTTCCGCAGCTCGTATTGTCGATCGCACTCATCCATCTCTTTCACGAGTTCGCCAACAAGGCTGCATCCTGGACGGGCGGCAGCGACGGGCTCGCCGGCATCGCGCCCGATCCGCTGCTCGGCTTCTTCGCGTTCGACCTCTGGGGCCGCACCGCGTATGTGTTCGGCATCGTCCTTCTTGCGGTCGTGTTCACGCTCTTGCGCCTTGTCGTGCGCTCGCCCTTCGGGATGCTCTGCCGCGGCATCAAGGAGGATCCGATCCGCATTCGTGCGATGGGCGCATCGCCGAAGGTTACTTTGGTCAAGATGTACATGATTTCCGGCGCGGTGGCCGGGGCCGGCGGTGCGCTCAACGCCATCTCGACGCAGGTTGTCGGTCTCGACAGCCTCTCCTTCACGCTCTCGGCGGAGAGCCTGGTCATGCTGGTGCTCGGCGGCACCGGCTCGCTCTTCGGCGCGCTTACCGGCACGATCGTGTTCATGTTCTTCGAGGATATCGTTTCGGCGGCCAATCCCTTCCATTGGCTGACGATGGTCGGCGCCCTGCTGATCGCGGTCGTGCTGTTTGCGCCCAAAGGCCTTTACGGCACGATCGCCGCCGTTGCGGCCCGGTGGCGGGAGGCGCGGCGATGAGCGCCATCTTCGAGGTTCGGAACCTGAAGCGGTCGTTCGGCGGCCTCGCCGTCACCAACGATGTCAGCCTTGCCATGGCGCCGGGCGACCGCGTGGCATTGATCGGCCCGAACGGCGCCGGAAAGACGACCTTCGTCAACCTTGTCACCGGCAACCTGACGCCGGATTCCGGCGAAGTCCGGATCGGCGGCGAAGATATCACCCGGGTCAATGCCATGGGACGCGTTCGGCGGGGCCTCGTGCGATCGTTCCAGGTCACGCGCCTCTTCCAGGACATGACTCCGGCGGAGCACGTGGCGCTTGCAATCCTGCAGCGCGGCGGCCGGGCAGGGCGCCTGTTCGGGAATTATCTCGCAATGCCCGAGGTCATGGCGGAGGTTAGCGATCTTATCGGCAAGCTCGGGCTGCGCGACCAGATGCACCGGCGTGTCCGCGAGATCGCCTATGGGCAGCAGCGGCTTTTGGAGATTGCCGTCGCACTGGCGCTAAGGCCGCGGGTGCTGCTCCTCGACGAACCGGCCGCCGGCGTGCCGCAAAGCGACACGGGCCGTATCGAGCAGGCGCTGGCCGACCTTCCGCCCGACCTTGCCGTGCTGATGATCGAGCATGACATGGACCTTGTCTTCCGCTTCGCCAGGCGGGTGATCGTGCTCGCCGCCGGCACGATCATCTTCGACGGTTCGCCGTCGGATGTGACCAAGGATCCGCGGGTCCGCGAAGCCTATCTCGGGAGTTATGCCAATGCCGGCCACGCCGCTTGAGGTCGAGAATCTGTCCGCGGGCTACGGGCCGACGCGGGTGCTTGAGGGCATTTCCTTTTCGGTGCCGGCCGGCGCGCGTCTCGCCGTGCTCGGGCGCAATGGCATGGGGAAGACGACGCTGCTTGCGACGCTCGCCGGCCAGACGCGCCAGTACGAAGGGCGCATCCGCATCGGCGAGACCGATGTTACCGCGCTGCCGAGCGCGTCGCGGGCCTTGAGTGGTCTTGGCTTCGTGCCGCAGGCGCGCTGCGTCTTCCCAACCCTGACCGTCGAGGAAAACCTCTTCGTCGGGCTCAAGGGCCGGCCGAAGAGTGCGCTCCAGGAAGCCTATGACATGTTTCCGCGCCTCCATGAGCGGCGCAGGAATCTTGGCTCGCAACTCTCGGGCGGAGAGCAACAGATGCTGTCGACCGCCCGCTCGATCCTCGGACGGCCCTCGGTGCTGCTTTTGGATGAGCCGCTCGAAGGCCTGGCACCGGTCATCTGCGAAGAGCTCATGAAGGTGTTTGCCGAGCTTGCCCGGACCGGCGACATGACGATTGTGCTCGTCGAACAGCGGATTCAGAGTGCGCTCGACTTTGCCGACCATGTCATCGTCTTGGAGCGAGGAAGGGTCGCTTGGACCGGAACGCCGCAGAAGCTCTCTGAGGATCATACGGCCGTCGAACGGCTGCTGGGTGTTGGTAGCCTGCATTAAAGCGCGTCGCGTTTAATCGGACTCATGCGACGCGCTTTATGTCATTGCTTTTATGCATGTCGTTGTCCCAAAACCGCTGCACACTTTTGGGCGATATGCATTAGCAACGGAACTTTTGGGCGGCGCCAGATATGCGGCGACGTTTGCCCGACTCTCGTTGTTGGCTATAGTTCTCCCACCCCCATTCTTTTCCCATTGGTATTCAATGTCCTTTGACGAACGAAAAAAGAGCCGCGTTACGCTTCTCGATGTTGCGCGGCATGCAAACGTCTCCCGCGCGACCGCATCTCTTGTTCTGCGCAAGAGCCCGCTGGTTGGCAGCGAGACGCGCAGCCGCGTCGAGCAGGCGATGCGCGACCTCGGCTATGTCTACAACATCGGCGCGGCCCGCCTGCGCGTCGAACGCAGCCAGATCATCGGCGCCATCGTCCCAAATCTCACCAACCCTTTCTTTGCAGAACTGCTGTCAGGCATCGAGGAAGTCATCGGGGAGACCGGCAAGGTGGTCATCCTCGCCAATAGCGGGGACAAGGTCGAGCGGCAGGCAATGCTCTTACAGCGGATGCGGGAACACGGTGTGGACGGGGTCATTCTCTGCCCAGCCGCACGCACGCCGCCAGCTCTGGCTGAAGAGATAGCCGATTGGGGCATGCCGGTTGTGCAGGTGTTGCGCCATATCTCCTTCGACATGGATTATGTCGGCGCCGATTATGCCGCCGGGATGCACCAGGCGGTGGACTATCTCGCTTCACTCGGCCATGAGAAGATCGCCTTTGCCGCTCATGGCCCGGTCCAATCGGCGTATCAGGAACGCGTCGACGGATTCCGTGATGCCATGCTGTCGAAGGCGCTCGATCCCGGGATCCTGATCCAATTTCCGACGCAGCTCGGAGAAATCGCCGGTGCAACGCATCTTCTGTTCGAACAGGCGACGCGGCCAACCGCGGTGATCTGCTTCAATCATCTTGTGGCCCTCGGACTCTCCGCGGGGCTCCACGACTGCGGTTTGACGATCGGTCGCGATCTTTCCCTGATCGGCTTCGACGATGTGGCGGATGAAGAAGCCATCCGGCCGAAACTCACGTCTGTCTCTACCGGGCCGGTGACAATCGGCGAAATGGCGGCGCGGCTCCTCCTAGAACGCATCGCAAATCCCGACTTGCCGCCGCGCCGCGTGGTGAACGAAACCGCTCTGCATATCCGCCAGTCCTGCGGCCGACCCGCGTGAAGATTGACGCTCATTTGCGGTTGACGCTCGCTTGGAAACATTTTAGATCGATCTAAGTAGGAGGACGCGTGGAGGCGGCGTCCGTTCTCGACGTTTCGGGAGGAGGTCCCTGCATGTACGAGTTCAATTTCACGCCGGTGTTGGCGTCCTTCGACCAGTTGCTGATTGGCGCCTGGCTGACCGTTCGCCTGTCCTGCGCCGCCATGCTGATCGGCCTCGTCGTCTCCATCATCTGTGCCTGGGGGAAGACGTCCGGACCGGCGATCGTTCGCACGGTAATCGACGGCTATATCGAGATCATCCGCAACACGCCCTTCCTCGTGCAGATCTTCTTCATCTACTTCGCCATGCCGTCGTTTGGCCCCAAGCTCTCGCCGAACAGTGCCGCGCTCCTGGCGCTCGTTGTCAATTTCGGCGCCTATGGGACGGAAATCATCCGTGCCGGCATCGAGTCGATCCATAAGGGCCAGGTGGAGGCGGGGTGGGCGCTTGGCCTGTCGAGGGTGCAGATCTTTCGCTACGTCATCATGAAGCCGGCGCTTCGCACCGTCTATCCCGCGCTCACCAGCCAGTTCATCTACCTGATGCTGAATACCAGCGTCGTGTCGGTGATCTCCGCGGATGACCTGGCTGCCGCCGGAAATGATCTCCAGTCTGCGACCTTTGCGAGTTTCGAGGTCTATATCACCGTCACCCTGATCTATCTCGCTTTGTCGGTCGGCTTCTCGGCGCTGTTTTACGCGGTCGAGAGAATGGCCTTCAAATATCCGCTCAGCCGCTAGGAGCACGCCCATGATCAGAGTCTTCGGCTGGAACGAGTTCCTCGTCATTGTTGTGGCGGCGCAGTGGACGATCGCGCTTTCGGCAATCGCCTTTGCCGGTGGCAGCATCGGCGGACTGTTGATTGCGTTGATGCGCGTGTCCGACGTGCGGGCCTTCCGTCTCTTCGCCACCGGTTTCATCCGCGTCTTCCAGGGAACGCCGCTGCTGATGCAGCTTTTCCTGGTGTTCTTTGGCATGAATATATCCGGCTTTGCGATCAACCCGTGGATTGCTGCCACCATTGCGCTTGCGCTCCACGCCAGCGCCTTTCTCGGCGAAATCTGGCGCGGCTGCATCGAGGCGGTGCCCAAGGGGCAGCGCGAGGCCGCGACCGCGCTTGGCCTGCGCTACTATCATTCCATGCGCCAAGTGGTCCTGCCTCAGGCGATCCGCATCGCGGTCGCGCCGACGGTCGGATTCCTGGTCCAGCTGATAAAGGGCACGTCGCTCGCCTCGATCATTGGCTTCACCGAACTCACCCGACAAGGGCAGATCATCAACAATGCGACGTTCAGCCCATTCCTCGTCTTCGGCACCGTGGCCGCCATCTACTTCCTGTTGTGCTGGCCGCTGTCGCTGGTCGCGCGTCGAATGGAAACACGTTTCTCCCGCGCAACGGCACGTTGACGGGCCCCCGCCGGCGGGAGGGCCGGCATCTGAAAGGGAAGGAAGAATGAATATATCGAGACGCATGGCAATGTCGGTTCTTGGCGCTGCACTTCTTGCCGGCTTCGTGTCCCCCGCCGCCGCGCAGACGGTGGACGCGATCAAATCTGCCGGGGCCGTCAAGGTTGGAATGCTGGTCGATTTTCCGCCGTTCGGGATCATGGACGCCAGCAACAATCCGGACGGCTATGACGCCGATGTCGCGAAATTGCTTGCCAAGGAACTCGGCGTCGAGGTGACGATCGTCCCCGTGACGGGCCCGAACCGCATCCCCTATTTGCAGAGCAACCAGGTGGACCTGCTCGTCGCTTCGCTGGGCATCACCGAAGAGCGCGCCAAGAACGTCGATTTCTCTCAGCCCTACGCCGGCATCTCGATCGGCGTGTTCGGCGCCCAGGATCTGGCTGTCGCAAAACCGGAGGATCTGGCCGGCAAGACGATCGGCGTGGCGCGCGCCAGCACGCAGGACACGGCGGTCACCAAGATCGCGCCGCCGGACGCCAACATCCAGCGTTTTGACGACGACGCCAGTGCGGTACAGGCATTGCTTTCCGGCCAGGTCGAGCTGATCGGCGTGTCCAACGTCGTCGCCCAGCAGATCGAGGCGGCCGCTCCCGGGCGGTTCAACCAGAAGCTCGTCTTGAACCAGCAGGTTCAGGGCATCGCCGTCCGCAAGGGATCGAGCGAGATGCTGACCTTCGTCAACAGCTTTCTCGACAAGGTCAAGGCAGACGGGCAGCTCAATGCCATTCACGAGAAATGGCTTGGTTCTCCGCTGCCGGAATTCGTGACCAAAGCGAAATGACAAAACGGGAGCCCCTCGCGATGAACATGGTAAGCGAAATCGCCTCCGCCCCCCGGTCGCGCGGGGCTTCTGATCCGGCCGTGCGCATGGAGGACGTCAACAAGTGGTATGGGTCCTTTCATGCCCTGGAAAACGTCAACCTGACAGTTGGACGCGGCGAACGGATCGTCATTTGCGGGCCTTCGGGCTCCGGCAAATCGACGATGATCCGCTGCATCAATCAGCTCGAGACCATTCATTCGGGAAGGATTGTCGTCGATGGTCATGACCTGACCGCCGGGGGCAAGAATGTCGATCTGATCCGCCAGGAGACCGGCATGGTCTTCCAGCAGTTCAACCTGTTCCCCCATATGACGGTGCTCGACAACTGCACGCTCGCTCCGATGAAAGTGCGCGGCATCACGAAAGCCGAGGCCGAGGAGACCGCGATGAAGTTTCTTCGGCGTGTGCGTATCCCCGAGCAGGCGGCGAAATATCCGGCGCAGCTTTCGGGCGGACAGCAGCAGCGCGTGGCGATCGCGCGTGCGCTCTGCATGAATCCGAAGATCATGCTTTTCGACGAGCCAACCTCGGCGCTCGATCCCGAAATGGTCAAGGAGGTCCTCGACACGATGGTCGATCTCGCGAACGAAGGCATGACCATGCTGTGCGTGACGCACGAGATGGGCTTCGCGCGTAGTGTGGCCGACCGTGTTGTCTTCATGGACCGTGGCGAGATCCTCGAAGTCGCGACGCCCGATGCTTTCTTCGACGCTCCGCAGCACGAGCGCACGCGATTCTTCCTTGGCCAGATTTCGTAATTGTCGGGGCAAGCAACTGAAGCGCGTCGCCTTCAGCGAATTTCGGCGCGCTTCAAGTCCTTGTTTTCATGCATGTCATCATCCCAAAACCGCTGCATACTTTGCGCGGCATCTCAGCAATTGGAGTTTAGACGTGAAACCAGATCTGTTGCTCGTAGAGCCAATGATGCCGCTCATCATGGAGGAGCTTCACCGGGATCACACGGTCCACAGGCTCTACGAGGCCGCGGACCGGCCGGCGCTCGAGGCGGCGCTCCCGTCGATCCGCGCGGTTGCGACCGGCGGCGGCACGGGCCTTTCCAACGACTGGATCGAGAAGCTTCCTTCATTAGGGATTATCGCAATCAATGGGGTCGGCACGGACAAGGTGGATCTTGCCCATGCGCGCAGCCGCAACATCGATGTGACGACGACGCCGGGCGTGCTCACGGACGATGTGGCGGATCTCGGTATCGCGCTCATGCTTGCGGTACTGCGCCGGCTCGGCGAGGGTGACAGGCTGGTGCGGGAAGGCCGCTGGGCGGCTGGCGAACAATTGCTGCTCGGCCATAGCCCGAAGGGCAAGCGGATCGGCGTGCTCGGCCTCGGTCAGATCGGGCGTGCCTTGGCCCTCCGCGCCGAGGCCTTCGGCATGTCGGTGCGCTACTGGAACCGGTCCAAGCTGACCGACGTCAAGTGGGTGGCCCATGAAAGCCCAGCGGATCTCGCCCGCGACAGCGATGTGCTCGCCGTCTGCGTGGCGGCGAGTGCGGCAACGCAGAACGTCGTCGACGCCTCCGTGCTTGAAGCACTCGGCCCGCAGGGCATCGTCGTCAACGTCGCACGCGGCAGCGTCGTCGACGAGGACGCCTTGATCGAGGCACTGAGGTCCGGAACGATTGCGGGTGCGGGGCTCGACGTCTTCGTCAACGAGCCCAAGATCCGCAGCGAATTCCATTCGACGCCGAATACCGTGCTCATGCCCCATCAGGGCAGCGCGACGGTCGAGACGCGGCTGGCCATGGGCAGACTCGTGCTCGCCAATCTTGCCGCCCATTTCGCCGGCCAAAAATCGCCGAACATCGCCAACTGAAGCGGGAGAATACAGCATGATCGTTCGACAGGCGCTCTTCGAGGGCGTGATCCATCCCGGTCGGGAAGAAGCATTCCGTGCCTATGTCGCGGAGAAGCTGATGCCGCTTTGGCAGGCCTTTCCGGGCGTCCGGGAAGTCCGGGTTCTCCATGGCGTGGAGCGCGACGAAGGAGCGACGCCTTTCGCAATGGTTCTTTCCACCGCCTATGACGACCGCGAGGCCCTGGCGCGGGCCCTTGAATCACCGGTGCGCTACGAGAGCCGCGAATTGACGAAGGGTCTGCTCGAGATGTTCGAAGGGCACATCCACCATCACGTGTTCGAGCTTCACGGTCGCTGAGGCAGAGCGAGTTGGCTCGCGGCCAAGCATCTATTGCACAAGGTAGGTTTCGATCGGGCCGATGCCGCGCAGATCCAAGGCGCATCGCGGCTCGAGCGTCCACTGGCCACGAAGTGAGCGCCTTGTCGCCTCGGAGATCTGTATGCCATCAGCAACGCCCTGAGACTCGAGGCGGCTTGCAATGTTTACCGTTTCTCCCCACACGTCGTAGACAAAACGAAGCCGGCCGATCAGCCCGGCCACAACCGGTCCCGAATGGATCCCGATACGAACGCGAAAGCGTTCGCGGTCGGGAGGCATATCCCGCAACGCTTGAAGCATGGATTTCGCGAGAGCCACGATCCTGTCGGCGTGATCCGCCGAGGGTTCCGGAATGCCGCAAGCGGCCATGTAGGCATCGCCGATGGTCTTGATCTTCTCCACCCGGTGCTGTTCCGTCAGCAGGTCGAACCGGCTGAACATTCCGTCCAGTCGGCTGACGAGATCGGACGGTGGCAGCCTTGTCGCGATGGCGGAGAAGCCGACGATATCTGCGAAGAGAATGGAAACCTCTTCGAAGCGGTCTGCGATGATCTCTTCGCCATCCTGCAATCGACTAACGATCTGGTCGGGGAGGATCGCGTGAATGAGCGTATCGGCACGTCGCTTCTCTGTTTCTATCTGCTGAAGATAGTGGTGCTCGCGGTCGAGCCAACGCTTTTTCTCGAGCGTGGAGTTGATGCGCGCGCGCAGCAAGACCGGATTGAACGGCTTCGTCAGGTAGTCGTCGGCTCCAGCCTCGATGCATTTCGCCACCGCCGCGACGTCGCTCAAGCCTGATATCATGATCACCGGGACGTGCCGCCATCGGCCCTCCGACTTCAGTCGCGAGAGCATCTCTATGCCGTTCATGTCGGGCATCAGTATATCGAGCAGGATAAGATCGAACTCGTCTTCCGCCAGTCTCGCGAGCGCTGACAATCCGGATTCGGCGGTGGAGACGCGATGACCTTCGCGCCGCAGCCGGCGGGACAGAAGATCACGATTGCTGGCGACGTCGTCGACGACGAGAATTCTGCCGCCTTGGTCCGGCCATGCATCGTGCTCGGTCGTGAACAGCAGCCTTTCGAGCCCCGCCGCGTCGATTGCGCTTTGCTCCCCTGACTGGAGCATCTCGATCGCTTGCCCGCGCGAAAGGCCCGCAATGGCATCGACCTGCTTCAAGAGCTCGGCCGCCGCTGCAAGTATGATGCCGAGGTCCTCCTTGAGCGGGTGCTCGTGCGCATCCCTTGCGTCTTCAAGCAGCATTTCCGAATAGCCAATGATGGCATTGAGCGGTGTGCGCAGATCATGGCGGAGCCTTGCCTCCGCCTCCGCCACAGGGACCTCCGGAGAGCAGGCCGTGCCGTCGAGGAGGTGATCGATGAGACCGTTCAGTTGCCTTGCGGCGATGCCGATCCGCTCCAGGTCGGGCCGTATATGGGGCAAGCCGAGATCCCGCGCCTGCTCGATAAGCAGCTCCTGAAAACCCAAGATCGCGCGAGCGGGGCCGGCCAACCGCTGGGCCACATGCGCGGCGATCGCCTGGCGTTGGAATTCGTTCCTGATACTCATCGCGCATATGTCCTGAACCTAGGTCGCGAGCAACTGCTCAATCTTCCGGACGAGCTGCGGCAGATCGACTGGTTTGCTGTCGTAGTCGTCGCAGCCAGCCTCGAGCGCCATGTCCCGATCGCTCGCCATTGCGTGCGCAGTGAGCGCGATGACCGGTATTCCCGACGTCACCGGATTGGCCTTGATCCGCCGGGTTGCCTCCCAGCCGTCCATCACGGGTAGGCTCATGTCCATGAGAATCAGGTCGGGCCTTTCCGATGCGGCAAGCTCGACACCCGCCTTGCCGTTTTCGGCGATCAACACATCGAAGCCGCGACGAGACAGTCGTCGCGAAAGCATGTCGCGGTTCATTTCATTGTCTTCCACCAGAAGGATTCTCGTCATTTCGGCTTCCTCCGGCCACGCTTTTCAGCCCTCGGCAACGGCCTTACCGACTGTTTCCTGCATTGCTATTTGACGCTCGAGTGCTTTGACCAATTGGGACCTGCTGTTTGCGCCCTTGTTTACGACCGCGACCGCTCGGTCGCGCAGCCATATCAACTCGTTGGAAGAGAGGTCCTTGGATGTGACCACCACGACGGGGATGTTTTGCAGCTCCGGAATCCTCTGCATCTCGCTCAGTGTTTGGAATCCGTCCATCTCCGGCATCAGAAGATCGAGCAGGACGAGGCGCGGCTGAAGCCGCTTCATCATTTCCAGCCCGCGGATGCCGTCACCTGCCTCGTGGACGGTCCAATTCCTCTTCACCAGAATGCGGCGGAGAAAGTCGCGTGAAGCCTGATCGTCGTCGATGACCAGTACGTCGCGGTTGCCGCCGCCGTGAGCCTCTATCGTCCGGATGAGCTTGTCGGTGTCGATGGGTTTGGTCAGATATTCGACCGCGCCGAGCGACAGGCCGAGTTCGCGATCCGCCAGGATCGTCGCCAGGATCACGGGGATGGTGCAGAGTTCGGGATCGCTCTTCAGCGTGCGCAATACCGACCAGCCGTCCTGATGGGGCATGATGATGTCGAGGATGATCGCGGCTGGCCGATGCTGCCGAGCGGCGGCTATTCCTTCCGCCCCGCTCGCAGCCTCGATCGAGGCGATTCCCGCTTCGGCGAGTGCCTTGGCGATTAGGGTTCGGGCAGCCGGTTCGTCGTCAATGATGAGGGCAGTGCGACCCGGCTGCAAAGTCGGCGCCGGCGCGGCAATCTGAGGCTCCTCGGCTTCTCGCCTGCACTGCGCCGGCACTTCCATTGTGAAGACCGAGCCTTTCCCAACGTCGCTTTCGACGGTGACGCCGCCGCCGATCATGTGGCTGAAGCTGCGGGTGATACTCAGACCCAGTCCCGTGCCGCCGTAGTTGCGAGTGGTGGAAGCGTCCGCTTGCGTGAAGGCGTTGAAGAGTCGTTCCCGTTGCTCCGGGGTCATGCCGATCCCCGTATCGGATACCCTGAACACAAGCCAATCGCCGTCGGCGCGCGCTTCGCGCCGGGCCGAGAGCGTGACCCGGCCGCCATTGGTGAACTTGGCCGCGTTGCTGAGCAGGTTGAAAAGATTCTGGCGCAGCTTGGTCTGGTCGGAGTGCATCTGCCCAAGATCGGCCCCGAGGTCCTCTATGAATTCGTTCCGGTTCCTCGCCATCAGCGGTGCGACGGTGGCGGCTACGTCGCGGAGCAATTCGGCAACGTCGAAAACCTCGAGGAAAATCTCCATCTTGTTCGCCTCAATCTTCGACAGGTCGAGGATGTCGTTGATGAGCGTGAGCAGATGCCGACCGGCGGACGCTATTTTCTCGAGGTCCGGGACAAGCTCGTTGTCCTCGTTATCGCGTGCCTCTTCGATCAGCATTTCGCTATAGCCGATGATCGCGTTCAGCGGCGTGCGCAGCTCGTGGCTCATGGAGGCGAGAAAATGACTCTTGGCCTCGTTTGCCGATTCCGCATGGCTCTTTGCACGCTCGAGCTCGACTTGCCTCTGCTTGAGTTCGGTGATGTCGGTATAGACGGCGACGGTCCCGCCATCGGGAATCTTGCGCTTGCTGATCCGGACCCACTTGTCGCCGAACCGCTTCTCGTCGACTAGGCCAGCAGGATCCCTGTGAAGGCGCAGCCTCTCCTCGATCCACTCCTCCGGCGATTTGCCTTCGAGATCGACTTCTCCTCTTTCCAGGTTCTGCTCCACGATTTCGCGGAAGCTCTTGCCACGGAGCGTTGACGGCTTGTGGCTGGGGAAGATTTCGCAATATTTGCTGTTGGCGATCAGGATTCGGTCATCCGGATCGTAGAGAACGAATCCGTCGGAAATCACTTCGAGCGCTGCGGCGATCGTCCGCCTCTGCCGCTCTGCCTCGTCCTCGAGCTTTCTCTTCTCGATCGCGCTTTCTCGGAAAAGCGAAAGCGCCTTCGCCATCGCTCCAAAATCGTCACCGCCCTCCTGGGGTATCTCGACGTCATAGCGTCCTTCCGTCAGCTCGCCGACCACCCGGCTGAGGCGCCGGAGCGGGCCGACGATCGAGCGCAGGACAAGAAGAGTAAGGACCGAGCCGACCAGAACCACGACGCCCACGAGAATGGCGGCCGCCGTGGCGGTCTTCTGTGTTTGCGCGACGACCTCGTTGCGGGCGGCATCCGCATCGGCTCTCACCTGCTCGACGAGTCTGTTGAGGTCCGCGTCGACGTTGCCGCTGTGGGTGCGCGCCTTTGCCAGGAAGGCGTTGCCGACGATACGGTTGTCCTGAGTATAGCTGTCCGTTGCCTGGAGCGCCGTCTCGACATAGGCGTCGACCTCGGTGCGGATTTTCTCGACCGCGGCGGGCGAGTGTTCTGCAAGACGCTTCAGTTGAACCTGCAGGCGTTCACGGGCCTCGTCGGCGTTGCGCTGTGAATTCATCAGCAGGCTGACGGAGAGATCGGTCAGCCAGTATCTGAGATCTCCGAAGGCGACATGCGCCGCGGCCGCCGAAGCGGCGCGGTCGAACAGTTCCCTGGTCTCCGCCATCCGCTCGGCACTGCGGTAGAGCGCCTGGGTGAGAAAAACAGAGGATAGGATCAGGCTGATCAGGCCGGCGGCGGTCAGCGCCGCCACGCGGGCGGAGATCGGCAGATTGGCGAGCCGGCTGGCGAGGCTCCTGGCCGGCGCCGGGGCAGCCTCGATCGACCGCTGCTGCCCTAACGCGCTCATTTGAACAAGACGATGCTGATAGCACCGCCCAGATCACCCGCTTTCCCCCCTTCCTTCGGGTAGCCGGTGACGTCGATCTCGCCCTTGGGCGAACCGTGGCAGGAAAGACAGGACTCCGTGTAGTATTCCGGCAGCAGCATCCGGAAGGCAGGGCGGCCGTTTACCTTCGTCACTTCCGTATGGGCCTCACCCTTCCGCTTCTGCGGATTCGAGAGGAATTCAGTGATGACCTGGGTCTCCCAGGTATCGGGAAGCGACTTGCGGTTACGCACCAGGACCTCCGGCGCAGTCACGCGAACCAGTGCCTCGTTTCCCACTTTGGCCGCGAATTTCTCGTTCATCAGCCGTGCAAAAACGGCCGGCACAAAGCCCTTGAACCCGATGCCGGGGCGGTTGATATCGCCCTGCTCTTCGTCGACGACCTCGCGCATGGCCTCGACCTGCGCCTGTAATAGTTTGCGATCGCGCTCCGCCAGATCATCGGTGATCAACGGATGACCGGTGCGTTTGGCATAAAGGGCAATCGCCTCTGCCGTGAAACGCTCGCCATCGAGATGTTTGTCGCCGACGGTCGGATCATTGATGAGTGACTGATAGTTCGAAAGGACGCTTCGGGCAGACCTCAGCAGTTCGGCGAGCCGCTCCCCGGTCGCCACGTCGGCGGCGTCTTCAGCCGCCACCGAAGACGACAAGAGCATACACCCGAACAGGGCGGTGAAAACGCAGTTTCGCGCCAAAGCTACAAGGGCTTCCATCGTCTTTCCCCCCGAAAGGAAGCGCAAATTGGAAAGATACCACAGCAAGACCGGTGGAAGGAGTCACCTCTGGAACATGAATTGGCAATCGTTCCACGGCGACCTCAGAAATGCCGCCCGACCTCGGCGAAGAGGTCAAGGTCGGCAAGTGAATCCGCGAGGTCGGTCTTTGGGCGTATCCCTTGCGTCACGCAGTCATGGAAGGCGCCGAGCTCCACCCGGAAGGCATCCTCGTAGAACGGCCCGATGACCTCGGTGCCGGTCTCGGTGTCGGTGGAGCTGGTGATTTCGAGCCGGGTCGGCAGGTTGCGGATATAGGGTGTGTCGTAGTTGATCTTGTATTGCCGGTTTTGCGTCAGCACTTCGATGCCGGAATCAAAGCGGGCGACGTCGTGGATCACCGCCTCATAGACCGCGGTGAAGTGACCGTAGTCGAAGAGCACCACCAGCGATTCCCCGCGCGATTGCCGCGCCGCCGCCACCCCCTTCGGCGGGCCAAGCAGCTCGCGCATGGCGGAAAAGCTGTGCGAGGAGAGCCCGGTCAGCACCTGATAGGCGCGCACCGCCTGATCGGGGCGATCCTCGCCCATCACTTCCCGCAGAAGCGCCTGGGTCCGCGCGCGGCCTTCGGCGATAACGGCTGCGGAAACGTCCGTCGCACGCATGACATGGCGCGTCTGGTCGACGAAGAAGCGCGATTCGCGGATCAGGTCGTGGATGCGGACATGGCGGATCTCCTCGGCGGGAGGCATGCGTTTCTTGAGTTCCAGAAACGGCCGGGCGTAGCGACGCATGTAGCCGACGAAGACGGCCTTCGCACTGCTTCTGCTGCGCTCGATGAGCGGCAGAAGCTCGCGTCGCGTGAGGCAGACCGGCTTCTCGATGAAGACGTGCTTGTTCGCTTCGATCGCCTTGGTGAGGAGCTCCGAATGCAAGTAGTCCGGCGCGAGGATGAACACCGCATCGATATCAGGTGCTGCGAGCATTTCCTCGACCCTGGTGGTGCGAAGATGGGCGCCGTGGCGCGCGCCCATCGCCTCGACCAGCATCGGCGAGACGTCGCAGACGCCGGCGATCCGGAAGCCGGGGTGATCCGCGAGAAGAGGAAGATGCATGAGCTGGGCGACCTCGCCCAGTCCGATCAGGCCGACAGAAATCTGCATCGGCGACTGCTCCTAGATAAGAGGTTTCAGGAATTCGGCGTTGCGCTTTGCAAGCTGGGCAGGGCCTTCGCTCATGACCTCGAAATAGTCCTGCTCGACAACCACGGGGCCGGCGAAGTGGCGCTCCTCGAGCATCCCGACCACCGCGGCGATATCGACAACGCCATCCGGCAGCGGGCACATGACGCCCGCCTCGAAGGCCTCGCGCACGCTCAGGTCTCCGGCGAGCATGCGCCTGCGCACGCTGGCGTCGACATTCTTGAGGTGCATTGAGCCGATGCGATCCCAAACCTTTTCCATATAGGCGAGCGGGTCCTGATCCCAGAAGGCGTGATGGCCGGTGTCGAAGCAGAGCTCGACTTCCGTATCCTGCAGCAGGCGGTCGATCTGCTCTTCGAACTCCACAGCCGTTGCCACATGCGGATGGAAGGCGAGGGCGATATCGAACTTTTCATGGAGCATCGCCTGGGTGTCCCGCAGCATGCCCGTCATCGCTCGCCACTCTGCGTCTGTGAGCCGGCCGACCGCCTGTGGCGGATAGACGTTGCCCTCGTCCATGAGCGTGAAGGTGCGGGCGCCGATGGCATGAAGCAGCTTGCCGATCTTTTCCGCATCCGCAAGCAACTGCGGACCGCTCAGAGGATCCGAGAAGGTGTGCACGTGTACGGTGCCGACGAGTGCAAGGCGCCTTGCGGCCAGCGCATCCTGCAATGCTGCCGGATCGGTGGGCAGGAAACCGTAGGGGCCGAGTTCCGTGCCCCGGTAGCCGGCTGCCGCGACCTCGTCGAGATATTGCGCGGCGCTCACGCGCGGATTGTCGGGATAGAAGATGCCCCAGGAACACGGGGCGTTGGACAGGAGCATTCGGGCCCTCCTATGGCGCGAAATAGACAGGATTGGAAATTGCGCGGCGCAGCGGCTCGGCCGCGAGCTCCGCTTCTGTCAGGCCCCAGGGAAGGGGCGCATCACCGAGCGCCGCGCGAAACTCCTCGACGAGGCCGGCGTGGCTGGCATCAGCGAGAATTTCGCAGCGCAGGAATTTTTGCGGGGCGGGTTCGAGAACGAACCGCTGGTCGGCCCCATCGATCGGCATGCGCGCGATCTCGCCGCTGGCGTCGTACCAGGCCAAGAGGTCGCCGGCCGCGCCCATCACATGCGCCTCGGCGCGCCCGCCGGAAACCGTCGCACCCATCGGCGCGCCGTCGACGTTCAGTGCGAGATGCGGACCGCGAGGGCTTTCGGTGACATAGCCGTGCCCTGCCTTCATCGCTGCGAGAACGGCATCCTCCGAGAGTTCGGGCAGCCACAGAACCGTCGTCGGACGGGCGAGCACCAACGGCCCTTCCGGCAGCAGGCGGGCCGGCTGGTGATAGTCGCTGCCGCCGATGGCGGACAGTTTCCAGCCCGCCGCGAGCCGCTCCTGGTAGCGCCGAAGCGATATCCAGTTGCGGGCAAACCACGCCTGCTGCCAGACCTCCATACAGTCGATGCGCGGCAGCTCGTAATCCCAGGGGATGGTCGGCTTGTCGTGGTTTATCGAGAGCAATCCGCCCTTGTCGTGCACGATCTGCGACAGCCTGTGCGCGTCCTCGCGCCGGGTCATGCGGAAGTCGATCCAATCGTCGACGCCGAAGACATTGGCGTGGCCTTCGGCGGTGGTCACTTCCATGGCGCATACGAAGACGAGTTCCGGCGAGGAGTGGGCGTGGAAATAGCGCCGTTGGGTGGTGGTGTTGTGGTCGGCCACGGCGAGAAAGTCGAGCCCTGCCTGCCTCGCCGCGGCGTGCAAGAGTTCCGGGCTGCCCTTCGCATCCGAGTGGAAGGTGTGGCAGTGCAGGTCGCCCCTGTACCAGCCGGCACCTTGGCGGACTGGGCGCGGGCATTGCGGCTGCGGCGCGTGGGGGCGTGGCCTGTCGTCGAAGCCGAAGATCAATTCGACATCGACGCCCCGCTCGGGAACCCTGTAGAGCCCCAGCATCAAACGCCAGGTGCCGGCCGGCATCTCGCCATGGACATAGCCGGGCGTAGCGTCGTCGGTCGCCACGAAGAAGCGGTCGCGCGCGCCGCCGCTCCAGCCGCGAAAGCCCTGTTCGCTCGGGAAATCGCCAAGCCGCGGATCGGCGCAGCCGAGATCGATGATGCAGTCGCTTGCCCCCTCGTAGCGCATCGTCACGTCGAGGCGCGTCGTGCCCGCGGGCACGTCGAAAGGCACGTAGAAATAGGGTGAGCGCGCCTTGTCGGCCGGCGTCAGATGCAGGTTGTACGTGAGCATGTCAGGCCGGTTCCCCGTCCATCGGAAGCCGGGCTCCGGCCGGATCGAAGAGGTGGATGTGTTCGGAGGCAAAGCCGAGCGTTACGGTTGCTTCGAGAGCGATCACCTCGTCGGTGAAGATCCGGGCGGTAAAGCGCGCGGCATCGTCTCGCTCGAGCGTAACCAGCTTCTCCGGCCCCATGTTTTCGTTCGCGAAGAGCTGGCCGGTGATCGCGTTTGCTTCTCCGCCGCGCGCGATCGACAGATGCTCGGGGCGAACGCCGAGGGTCAGCTTGCTGCTACCTTTCAATGCCGCGGCGACCGCGCGTGAGACCGGGAGCGGCGCGACGGAAACCCTGTCCGCTTCCAGGTGGAGCGCGCCGTCGGCGATCATCGCCTCGACGGGCAACAGGTTCATCGGCGGGCTGCCGACGAAATTGGCGACAAAGGTGGTGGCCGGCCGGCGGTAAACCTCCATCGGCGGCGCATATTGCACCACCTTGCCCGCGTCCATAACCGCGACCCGCGTGGCAAGCGCCATGGCTTCGGCCTGGTCGTGAGTGACATAGACCGCCGTCATGCCTATGTCGCGCTGCAGATGGTTGAGGAAGCCGCGCGCCTCAAGTCTGAGCTTCGCGTCGAGATTGGAGAGCGGCTCGTCGAAAAGATAGACCTCGGACGGATAGACCAGCGCGCGCGCCAGAGAGGTACGCTGTTGCTGGCCGCCGGAAATCTGCGACGGCATGCGCTCCATGAGGTGGCCGATCTTCAGCACATCCGCCACTTCGCGGGCCCGTGCGTGGCGCTTGGCTTCCGCTTCTCCGCGCACCTTCAGCGGATAGGCGATGTTGTCGGCAAGATTCATATGCGGATAGAGCGCATAGTCCTGGAAGACCATGGAGATCTTGCGGTCCTTCGGATGCAGGAAGGTGACGTCGCGATCGCCGATCAGCAGTTGGCCGGAGGTAGGCGTCTCCAGTCCGGCGATCATGCGCAAGGTCGTCGTCTTGCCGCATCCGGAGGGGCCGAGCAGGCAAACAAATTCGCCGTCATTCATCTCGAGGTTGAGGTCCGAGACGGCGACAAACTCGCCGAACTTCTTGGTGATACCTTTGAAGCGTATGGAAGCCATGGAACCTTAAGCCTTGATGCCGCCGAAGAACCGGAAACCGAACTTCCAGCTCACGAACAGGTAGAGAATGACGACGGGAAGCGAGTAGAGCAGGGAATAGGCGGCAAGCAGCGTGACGATGGGGGTTCCCGCCTCCGAATAGAATGAATAGATCGCCACGGAAGCGGGCATCTTTTCGCTGGAGCGCAGCAGGATGAAGGGAATGAGGAAGCTGCCCCAGATGCTCACAAATGCCCACACGACCACGACCACGATGCCCGGGCGGATGACCGGCAGCGCCACGTCGAAGAAGGCCTGGACCGGCGAGGCTCCGGCCACCATGGCGCTCTCCTCGTAGCTCTTCGGGATGCTGTCGATGAAATCGCGCAGGATGAACATGGCGGTCGGCAAAAGCCCGCCGGCGAACACGAGAATCACCGCGATCTGCGTGTCGATGAGGCCGATGCCGTTGATGATGAGGAAGATCGGCACCATCGCCGCCGATCCGGATACAACGGAGGAGAACAGCAGCAGGATGTAGGTGATGAGACTCTTGCCGGGGATCGGCGAGCGCGACAGCGCATAGGAGGCAAGCGTGGCGCCTGCACCCACGAGGATAACGCCGCCGACGCTCTGGACGAGAGAGTTCCATAGGCCGCGCATCGCGAAGCCGTTCTGGAAGACGGCCTCGAAATTGGTAAGCGAGAACGGGTCCGGAATGGAAAGCCCCAACTCGGCGCGCGGGTTGAAGGGCGCGAAGATGAACCAGACGAGCGGCAGGGCGAAGAAGACCCCGATCAGCGCCGTTGCCACTGAGAAGCCGATGCGGGCGAAGTAGAGGCCGAGGTAACGTGTCATGCTGCCACTCCCTTGGCGCGACGGCGCATCACCCAGAGGTAGAAGAGGGCGAAGACGAGGTTGATCAGCATGACGACTACGCCGACCGCCGCGCCCTTGCCGAAATCGAAATCGCGGAAGGCGACGCGATAGGTGTAGATCGGCAGGATCTCGGTGCGATAGGACGGCCCGCCGCTCGTCAGTAGGAATGGCGTGAAGACATTGAAGCTCCACATGGTGATGAGGATCAGATCGGTCACCACATGGCCGCGAATGAGCGGCAGGCCGATATCGCGGAATTTCTGCCAGCTCGAAGCGCCGGCGACGTCCGCCGCTTGGAAATAGCTCGGCGGAATAGAAGAGAAGGCGGAGTTGAACAGCATCATGGAGAAGGCTGTGCCGCGCCAGGTATTGAAGACGACGATCGCCCAGAAGGGAAAGGACAGGAGCCAGTCACCCGGGGGCAAGCCCAAGGCTTCTATGATCATGTTGAGCGTCCCGTTCTCGTAATCGAGAAAGGCGAACCATGCGAACGCGATCACCACCTCGGGAAGGATCCAGGCGCCGATCGCCACGGTCTCGGTCACATGCTTCAGCGATTTGGGCACCGATTGCAGCATCCACGCCAGCAGCATGCCGAGTGCGGCTTGGCCGACGACCGCCGACAGGAGGACGAACTGGATGGTCAGGATCAGCGACGAGCCGAATTCGCCGCGCGTGAAGAACGTCGCCGCGTCGAAGAGCGAAAAGTAATTTTCGAGCCCCACGAAGTCCGGATCCACCGCCGCGCGGCCCAACAGCGAGCGATTGGTGAAGGAAACAAAGATGACCCAAAAGAACGGCGCGATGACGAAAGCGCCGATCAGCAACCCCGCCGGGGCGAGAAAGGCGACCCCGGTTCCGCGGGATAGAAGGGAAAAGGATTTCATCCGACCTCCTGCTTCCGCGCATATGAGGTTCTGCTGCCGACCCCATATGCGCGGAGGGTTGTCATGCTGCCGTGTAAGATACCGGCCGATCGTTAGAGCAGGCTTACGGTGTTTTCCTCGCCCACGATCCGGATCACAGCGTCGCGATAGCGGCTCATGGCGTCCTCCGGCGACAGCTCGCCCGAGACGACTGCCTCGGTCATGCGCTGGACCTCGGCCGAAACCGCATTGTATTTGGCGTCGTTCGGCCGCGCGGTTGTGAGCGGCATCAGTGCCTGCGAGGTTTCCGCAAGGAAGGGGGCGTCCGCGATTTCTACGTCGTCGCGAATGCGGATGCGCGGCTCGTACTTCTGGAACTCGGCGAGCTGTTCCTTGCTGTTCATGAAGGCGAGCAGTTCCCAGGCCAGTTCCTTTTCATCCGTATTGGGATTGAGGACGAAACCCGTGCCGCCGGAGATCGTCACGAAGTCCTGGCCGCGGATGCCCTTGCCGGGCTCCTTGGCCGGCATCTTTGCCCAGCTCACCACCTGGTCGCGATTTTCGACGGCGAATTCGGAGCCGGGAGCGGTGACCGAGCGATAGAACCAGTCGCTTTCGAGAAGCATCGCAGTCTTGCCGTCGCGGAAGTTCGCGAAGGTGCGGTTGCGCCCATCGCCCAAGAGTTGCGCCCGCTGGTCACCAAGCTTCTCGTCCACATAAACGGTCTTGTAGAGATTGAGTGTGTCGAGAATGCCCTGGCTCGAGACGATATAGCGGCCCTTGTCATCGGTGACCTGCTCACCGGTGCCGAGTAGCGCCATCCAGTAGCCCTGCATGGTTGTCGCCTCGCCCATCGGCACACCGGCGTTGATCTGCAGCGGGAAGGAGTCGGGCCTCTTCGCCTTGAGCTTGCGGGCGGTATCGAGCAGTTCCGCCCAGGACTTGGGCTGCCAGGTTGCTGGGTCGATGCCGGCTTCCTTCAGGAGATCGGCGCGCACGAAGATCACGCGGACATCGGTGCCGAGTGAAAGGCCATAGGGCTTGCCCTGATAGGACATCAGTGCCTTTGCACCCTCGGTAATATGGCTCCAGCCGTCCCACTTCGTCACCGCATCGCCCGCCAGTTCGTCGAGCGGCTTCAAGAGCCCGCCCTCGACGAAACTGGGGATCAGGAAACCGTCGAAGCCGGCGATATCAGGGCCGGCGCCGGTCGAAAAGTCCAGAGCGAGCTGCTGCGTCAATTGCTCGTCTGAACCGGCGAATTCGGTCAGGGTGACTTTGACCCCGTCACCCTTCATCTTGGTAAAGCCGGGAATGACGCTCTTCTTGACCCATGCGGCGAGTTCGGAGTTCACGCCACCCTCGACGCAGCGGCAGGTGATCGAAAGATCGGCGGAGAATGTCGGCGACGCGAATGCTGTCGCCGCGGCAAGACTCAGCCAGAATGCATGCAGGTGAATGCGCATCGCGATATTCCTCCCTTCGCGATTGGATCGGCCGGCTCCCGCGGCCGACGAGAGGCCGCTCGGCAATGGCCGTCGTCCCTCACGGCAAAAAGTGAACACGTTTTCACTTTTGCGTCAACCCGAAGCGAGCCGAATTCATCTCTGGGCGCGGACCGACGAACCTATCCCGTCCGAAAGCTCTGCAAAGTCGGAACAATTTCGCGGAATTGGCTATACGGGGCTTGACCGCCTGAGCCTCGTGCGGAAGGATATCAGTGAACACGATTTCAGTTTGCGAGAAAGTCAGGTCGATCGCTTGACCAACAAGCTTAACGAGACGCCGCAGCGCATCACGGCAGAGACGGTAGCTGAGGCGGCAAAGGTCTCCAGGGCCGCCGTTTCGCGCGCCTTCAATCCGGACGCGCCGCTGAAGCCGGAAAAGCGGGCAAGCATCCTGAAGATCGCCGAGGAATTGGGCTATGTCCCCGATCGCGCGGCGCGCGCGCTCGTGACCCGGCGCACCCACCTTGTCGGCGTGATCGTGCCCGATGTCTGCAGCCCTTGGGAAAGCCAGGAGATTGATGCGCTCACCACAGCTCTCCAGGCCGAAGGCTTCGCCACGCTGCTCTTCAAGACACGCACGGATTTCAGCATGGACGAGACGCTGCTCGCCTACATGCGCGGCTTCAATCCGGACTCGGTGATCGCCTTCACGGAGAACGTGCGTCCGCACGTCCTCACCCGCTTCCTCGACCGGGCAGTGCCGATCTACATCAACTACATTATCGACGAGGAGCCGGCGGATGGATTGCGCGCGGGCGAGCCGGAGGCGCTCTATGACCGGATCGATGTCGATCAATGGGAGGGCATGGAGCAGGCGGTGGCGCTTCTTGCCGGCTATGGCTGCCGGCGCATCGCCTATCTTTCGGGCAAGCGCGATTCTCTTGCCGAGCAGGCTCGCCGCAGGACCTTGGCAGCGCTCATGGCGCGACGTGGCTTGCCTCCGCCGACCATCATCCCTGGTGATTTCAGCTACGACACGGGCCATGCCGGCACGCTCGATCTCTTCCGGGTCGGCGAGGGGGCGGACGCCATCTTCGCCGCCAACGACGAGAGCGCCTTCGGCGCGCTCGACGCGCTGCGCTACGAATTGAAGCGGCGCGTGCCGGAGGATGTGAAGGTGGTGGGCTTCGACGACATTTCCCAGTCGCACTGGCGCAGCTACAACCTGACGACCGTGAAAGTGGATCTCGAGGCACGCACCCGTGCGCTCGTCCGATTGATCCTGCGTCGCCTGAAGGATCCGGCGGCGCCAGCCCTTTTTGAAACCGTGCGCACGCGGCTCGTGGTGCGCGGCACGGTGGGCTAAAGCAATTCCGGGAAAAGTGTGCAACGGTTTTCCGTCCGGAATTGCGTAATTTCAAGGAGTTAGATCATTTCACCGCCTCACAGTGAAATGATCTAAACAAAAGGCATGGTATGACCGCTCGACGCATCCACCTGGTCTTCAAGACCCATCTCGATATCGGCTTCACAGACCGTGCGGAGAACGTGCGGCGGCTCTATCACGAGCGCTTCATCCCGCAGGCGATCGCGACTGGCGAGCATTTTCATGCCGAGGACCCGCAAGACCCGAAGTTCATCTGGACCACGGGCGCCTGGCTGATCTGGGACCACCTCAATACGCGTTCCGCCGAGGAAGTGGCGCGGCTCGAAAGGGCGATCGAGAAGGGGGTGATCCGCTGGCACGGCCTGCCGTTCACGACTCATTCGGAACTAATGAGTCCCGCGCTTTTCCGGGCCGGGCTCTCCTATGCGGCCGAGCTTGACCGCCGCTTTGGAGTGAAGACGATCGCCGCCAAGATGACGGACGTGCCCGGCCACACACGCGGCATCGTCCCTTTGATGGCGGAGGCCGGACTGAAATTCCTGCATATCGGCGTCAACACCGCCTGTCCTCCTCCCGATGTTCCGGAGATTTTCCGATGGCAAGCCCCCGGCGGCGAGGAGATCGTCGTCATGTATCAGCAAAGCTACGGCGCCACGCACCTGCCGGAAGGGCTTTCGGAGGGCCTGAGCTTTGCCCACACCAGCGACAATATCGGCCCGCAGCAGATCCATCAGGTGGTGGAGGTCCTGCGGGAAATGGGCCGCCGGCATCCGGATACAGAGATCCGCGCGGCCACGCTCGAGGACTACGGCGCGTTCCTGTGGGAGCACCGCGCGCGCTTCCCCGTGGTGGACATGGAGCTCGGCGACAGCTGGATCCACGGCGCTGCCGCCGACCCGGTAAAGATCGCGCGGTTCCGGGCCCTGCAGCGACTCTACGACACCTTTGAGGCGGAGGGGCTTTCGCCGGCGCGGCGCGAGTTCGGGCGCAAGCTGACGCTGGTGACCGAGCATACTTGCGGCGTCGATATCAAGACGTACCTGCGCGACGAAACGGCCTGGGACCGGCCGGCCTTCGAGGTGAAGCGGAAAAGCGACTACCGCTTCCGCTATACCGAGGCCTCCTGGGGCGAGCAGCGGGCCTATCTCGACCAGGCGGTCGAGGTCCTTCCGGCGGAGGACCTCAGGCGAGCGGAAGAGACACTGCGCGAGATGGAGGTCCCGGCGGCGATCGACATCCGGCCGTTGGCGCCGACGGGTAAGGTGGCGATCGATGACATGGAGGTGGAACTCGATCCCGAGACCGGCGACATACTGGCGCTTGCCGCGGGCAACTGGCGGCTCGAAGGCGACGGACGGCTGTTCGGCTACCGTTACGAGAGCTACGACGCCGACGATCTGGCCCGGTTCATGGACAGCTATCTCACCGACCGGCCGGAATGGGCGATCCTTGATCATGGCAAGCCAGGGCTTCAACAGGCGCAGACGGCGCGGTCCGCTTCCTTCAGGCCGCTACTGATCGGCGTTGCAAGAGATGGCAGCCGGCTGTTGATCGCCTGCCGGTTTTCCGGCGCAGCACAGGAGCAACTGGGCGCCCCCGCCCGGGTGGATTATGTCGTGCGGCCGACGGGCGACGGTGTGGAACTCGTGGTGGTGCTGCGCGGCAAGTCCGCCAACCGAATGCCTGAAGCGGGGTTCATCGAGATTGTTGCGAAAGGGGCCGTCGGCTGGGAATTTTTGAAGACCGGGCTCTGGCAACAGGCGGCGCGGACTGTCCGGCGGGGTGGAGGAGCGTTGCAGGCGGTCTTTGCTGCGCGGGCAGCACTGGCCGGCGGCGGGGAAATGACGATCGAACCGCTCGACTCGCCGCTCGCGGGACCGCTCGGACAGCCCTTCATGCGGTTCCCCGCCAGGCCGCCCACCTACGAGACCGGACTCGCATTCAATCTCCACAACAATAAGTGGGGCACGAATTTCCCGATGTGGTGGGAGGGCGACTTCATGAGCCGCTTCCACATTCGCATCGACGGTTGAAAGGCGGCGCGCCGGAACTTGCGGCGTACCGGAAAGACGGAACGAAGGTGCTCCCCGCCGCTGAAAGCGCGGGGAGCGCCGGTGGCCTACTGGATAACCTGAACGACGGTATATGTCCTTGGATCAACGATGACACGCTGATTGTTCACGACCGCGTAGGCATAGGTCGGATTCTCGGGTATCGGCGTTAGAGCAATGGTCCGCGGAAGCGGCCGACCTACTGCGATACGCTCTCGAACAACGACCCCGGCCGGCATCGGCTGTTGCTGTACATAGGTGACTACCTGTTGCGGCGGAGGCGAGATGACGGCGCCAGCGATGAGACCAACCGCGCCGCCGACCGCAGCGCCTACCGGGCCTCCGACTATCGCGCCCGTCACGGCGCCACCGGCCGCACCGGTCACGGCGGCGTCATTATTGTCATTTGCCATCGCAGGCGCTGCCATAAGCCCGGCTGCAAGGGCGGGAACCAGAAGAATTTTCGCACTCATGATCAATCCTCCTTCTTCTGTGAAAGATTGAACGTGACGCATGTGGATTGGTTCCGCATATTTCCGGAATGTTAAAGACAAAAATAAAACGTGAAAACTATATTTTGAAAAATCGCACGCGCTATATTTCGTCGTTTCGCCTATTTCGACGCGAATTTTCCCGCGCATTACATAATATACGCCTGCGCAGCGCGGTTTTGACGATCCGCTGGCGCGAAATCAACGACCAAGCCTCAAGGAGATACGTTTCTTGGGGCAGTCTGCGCCGCTACTTTCTTGACTTGCTTGGCGGCGACACGACATTGCCGGGCGGGGCTGCGGGTTTTGGGAAGCAATTTGCTCGATCGGCCCTTGAAACGAGCCGGTGAAGGCCCATCTATCGCACACTGCC
This sequence comes from Ensifer sp. MPMI2T, assembly GCF_004827385.1. Taxonomy (GTDB): domain Bacteria; phylum Pseudomonadota; class Alphaproteobacteria; order Rhizobiales; family Rhizobiaceae; genus Sinorhizobium. The sequence continues at coordinate 276,125 of NZ_SRXN01000002.1, read as the reverse complement.
CGTATCGAGGCGCTTCGAGCCGACGCTTGGTCTGGCCGGAAAGCATCTCCGGGTCGAATAGGGCGCTCCCTTCCAGGGTTGAGCGCCCTATTCCTTTTTGACCGGCGACAACTCTGCGGCCGGCGGGGGTCACGCAGGCTGCCGACGGTCTCGTCCCGAGATGGCGAGCGCGCCGCGGATCGCCGCGTCGGCCGGAGCTGGGGCAAGCTTCATGCCGAAAGCTTTGGCCACGACCTCGTAGACCTCGACAAGGTCATCGTCACCCACAACAGCGATGGTGTCGCCCTCCGTGAACCAGCCGCCCGCCCGCGCCTCGGCGAATTCCCATCCAACGATGAGCCCCGAAAGCCGGCTTTTCATTTCTTCGGGCGCAACTTTTCCGGCGAGCCATCCGGTGCGCACGGCAAAAAGGCGAGTTAACAGGCCGCCGGCCTTCCCACTTTCATCCCGCGCAAGCGCAACCCCCTCGGCAAAAGCGTCGGTGGCGTGGTCGGCCTCCGCCGTCGCGACCTTCGACAGGTAGGAATGGTCGGCCAGTGTGGCGAATATCTCGCCGGTGACGAAGGTGCGGAATCGCTCGATGCGGCCGTTGCGGATCTCGGCCCATTTCGAATGGGTGCCAGGCAGAACGACGACAATGTCCTGTTCCAGGCCGAAACCGACAAGCTGGGTTTCCTCGCCGCGCATCACGTCGGGGAAGGGAAAGGCGGTCGGGTCGGTCAATCCCGGTAGGAACATGACCCGGTTTCCTTCCGGGAGGTCGATCGTGCGGCTGGCCGCGGCGAAATCGGCGGCCTTCGCCGGTGTCGGCACATAAGGCATCTCCAGCCAGCCATTGCGGCTGCCGATCATTCCTGCCGCGACGATCGCCAGCGGACCATGCTCATTGCGCCAGGCTGCGAGGGTGTCCGAAAGCGCGCGCGCATGCTCGCCCTTCGGCACGAACTGGATGCCTTGCCCGCTTTCCTTCACATCAACGATCGAGCGCTCCCCGCCCACCAGAAAGGCGCGCAAGCTGGTGGTGCCCCAATCGAGCACGACTGTGACTGAATCTGCGGAAGCACTGGACAAATCAGGTCTCCTTCACATCGCGGTGCGTGATTGACATCACCTACCATTCTCACTTATGGTCCACAACATAAAACATTAGTCTCATTATATGGACCAACGATGATTTTGACGGGAATACTTCCAGTGCTTCCGACGCCGTTTGCGGATGCTTGCGTCGATATCGACGCGATGCGTCGGGTCGTCCGCTTCGCGCTCGATGCCGGGGTCGACGGAGTCGTATTCCCCGGATTTGCCAGCGAAGTGGAGACGCTGAGCGTCGACGAGCGTGCAGCATTGCTTGAACTCGTTGTCGCTGAGGTCGGCGGTCGCGTGCCGATCGTGGCGGGTGCGAGCGCGCCGAGCCTGGAAGAGGTCGTCAATTACGGCAGGCAGGCGCTTGCCCTAGGGGTCACGCGCCTGATGGTGCAGCCGCCGAAGTCGATCGGCGCGGGCGCGGGCGCCGTGGCTTCCTTCCTCGCCGCAGTGGCGGCCGAGTTGCCGGGCGCCGAAATCATTCTTCAAAATGCGCCTGCGCCGCGCGGCTCCGATCTTTCGCCTGAGGCGGTGCTGGAGGTCGTCCGTCAGGTCCCAGCGGTCCAATACGTGAAAGAGGAGACGCTGCCCGCAGGCCCGGCAATCACGGCGATCCTCGCCGAAGCGCCCGAACATCTGCTGGGTGTGATCGGCGGCGGCGGCGCCCGCTACATCCTCGACGAGTACGATCGCGGAGCATGCGCCGCGATGCCGGCGCTCGAGATAGCCGATCTGCATGTTGCCCTCGACAGGGATTACCGCGCCGGACGTAGAAGCGAAGCGAGGGCGCTCTACGTTAAATCGTTGCCTTTGTTGGTTTTGCAGGCCGTCTACCGCATGCGTCTCACCAAGCATGTGCTCGGGCTCCGCGGCGTCTTGGACAATCGCGCCGTGCGCGCGCCCACGCCCGAGCTCGATGCACTGGCGGTGCAGGACATCGAAAGCTGCTTTGCCGAATGTGGGCTACAATCTCTGGTATCGGCACCGATCGCAGGGGGGTTGGCGCATGAGTGACCGCGTCAGGAAGATCGAGACATTCACACTGACCCTGCCGCGCGAGAGGCCCTATCTCGGGAAGCCGCGTCCGGGCGAGGAGCCGAGCCCGCGCGGTTATCTGGTGCGCAAGGGCAATCGCACGGTCTATCCGACCTTCGATCGCAGCGTGCTCGTCCGGATCGAGACAACGAACGGCGCGGTTGGCTGGGGCGAGACCTACGGACTGGCTGCTCCCGCGGCCACAATGGAGATCATCGACGATCTTCTGGCCGATTTCACCATCGGTCGCGATCCCTTTGATGCCTCGGCGGTGCACGACGATCTCTACGACCTGATGCGCGTGCGGGGCTACACCGGCGGTTTCTACCTCGACGCGCTGGCCGCAATCGACATCGCATTGTGGGACCTCGCCGGCAAGCTCGCCGGTCTGCCCATCTGCAAGCTGCTTGGCGGGCAGCGCCGCGACCGAATAGCCGCCTATGTCTCCGGCTTGCCCGAGGACACGCGCGCCAAGCGCGCCGAGCTCGCCGCGCACTGGCAAGCCAAGGGCTTCTCATCCTTCAAATTTGCCTCTTCCGTTGCCGACGACGGCGTCGCGAAGGAGATCGAAACATTGCGCGAAAGGCTGGGTCCCGAGGCGCGCATCGCTTGCGACATGCATTGGACGCAAACCGCAAGCGAGGCGATCGCGCTTATCAAGGCGATGGAGCCGCATGGGCTGTGGTTTGCCGAGGCACCTGTGCGCACCGAGGATGTCGACGGCTTGGCGCGGGTGGCGGCCGGCGTGTCGACGGCGATCGCTGTCGGGGAGGAATGGCGCACCGTCTACGACATGGTGCTGCGTGTCGCCCGCAATGCGGTTGCGATCGTGCAGCCGGAAATGGGACACAAGGGCATCACACAATTCATGCGCATCGGCGCATATGCCCACGCCCACCACATCAAGATCATCCCGCATGCAACGATCGGCTCCGGCATTTTCCTTGCGGGAAGCCTGCAGGCGAGTGCGGCGCTGGCCAATGTCGACTGCCACGAGTTCCAGCATTCGATTTTCGAACCCAACCGCCGGCTTCTCGACGGCGACATGGATTGCGCCGCGGGCGAGTACGTCCTGCCCACAGGACCCGGCCTCGGCGTCGAGCCGTCCAGGGAGGCTCTCGGACTGCTCAAGAAGCACTGAATGGATAATTTGCGGAGGAGTGGAGGAGAACATGAAAACCATAGGAAAACGGATCGCCGCGTCTGCGGTTGCCGCGATGCTCGTCGGCGCCGCCCTGCCCACCGCGGCCAGCGCGGAAGTGCTGAAATTCGTCTCCTGGCAGAAGGACGAGAAGGGCGTCGGCGACTGGTGGGCCTCGGTGATCAAGGAGTGGGAAGCAAAGCATCCCGGCAGCACCATCGAATGGACCAAGGTCGAACGCAGCGCCTATGCCGACACCATGACGACGCTGTTTGCCGGCGGCACGCCGCCGGACATCGTGCATCTGGCCTCGTTCGAGTTCCAAGCCTTCGCCAATAACGGCTGGCTGGAGGATCTTGGCCCCTGGGTCGAAAAGGCGGGGCTCAATCTCGACGGCTGGAGCGGTCAGGAGACCTGCAAGTTCCAGGACACGACCGTCTGCATCATGATGCTCTATTACGGGACGATCTTCGGCTACAACGAGGAGATCCTGAAGCAAGCAGGTGTCGCCGTTCCCAAGACCTATGCGGAGTTCCTCGCAGCCGCCAAAGCGACGACGAAGGATCTGAACGGCGACGGCATTGTCGACCAGTTCGGAACCGGGCACGAAACCAAGGGCGGCGGCGGCCAATACATCGCGGAAATGGCGAGCTATCTGTTCGATGTCGGTGCACGCTTCACGAATGCCGAAGGCGAGGTAACGATCGATACGCCCGAGATGGTCGAAGGCCTGACGCGTTGGAAGACGATCGTCAAGGAAAACCTCACGCCGCGCGACCTTTCGGCGGGCGAGGTGCGCAAGCTTTTCGCCGATGGCAAGATCGCGCTGAAGGTCGACGGTCCGTGGATCTATTCGATCATGCAGCAGGGGGCGGCCAAGGACAAATTGAAGCTCGCAAGCGTACCCTTCGACCCGCCGCTCGGCGGCTCGTCGAACGTTCTGGCGATGCCGAGCGAGATCTCGGACGAGAAGAAGCAACTGGTCTGGGACTTCATCGCGATCGCCACCTCGGACAAATTCCAGACAAGCTTTGCGACGCTCGCCGCATCCACGCCTCCGAGCCCGCGCGCGGACCTGACCGAAGCCAAGGCGCAGATCCCGCATTTCGACCTGATGGTGGAATCGCAAAAGGCGGCGGCCGAGCACAAGATCGACCGCATTCCGGTCGGCCTCGAGGTTCAGTTCAACGAATTCTCGAAAATGATCCAGGAGGAGGCGCAGCGGATGATCATCGAGGATCTTGATCCCGCCGCCGTCGCCAAGACGATGCAGGAGAAGGCGGCGGCACTTCAATAGGGCTTTGTCCGCACGTGGCCGCCGCCTCTCGCCAATGAAGAACTCCGGGCGCTCGGATGGGAGCGCCCGCCCTTGCAAATTTAAAAGGCAAAGCCATGAGCCGACGCTTCCTCGATTTGGCACGCCCGAGCCGACGGCACTGGCTGGGCTATCTGCTGCTGCTGCCGGCCATCGCGCTGGTGGCGCTGATCATCGTCTATCCGCTTTTCGTTTCGCTTGACCTTTCGTTTCAAAAGATCGGCATGGCCACGCTCAACGCGCCGCGCAAGCCGTTCACGCTCGACAACTACCGCAAGCTTTTCAGCTCGCCGGATTTCTGGAACGCCTGCTGGGTGACGATCAAACTTGTGGTGGTCGTCAGTGCTGCTTGCTTTGCCGTGGGCCTCGGCACGGCGCTCCTCGTTAACAACCGCTTCAAAGGGCGGACGCTGGCGCGGCTTTTCGTTGCCCTGCCCTGGGCCGTTCCCGAGGTGATTGCGGTCGTCATCTTCGCCTGGATTTTCGATTCTTCCTTCGGTCTGATGAACTGGCTCTTTATAAAGCTCGGTGTCACGAGCCAGATGATCAATTGGTTCTCCGAGCCGACCGCCGCCTTTTGGGTGGTGGCAATAACCATGATCTGGAAGGGCTATCCCTTTGTTTCGATCATGACGCTTGCGGGGCTGCAGTCCATCCCGGAAGACTTCTACAACGCCGCCAAGGTCGATGGTGCCAGTGCGCTGCAGCGCTTCTGGTACATCACGATCCCCGTCCTTATGCCCGTGCTCGGCGTGACGTTGGTGCTCGTCATGCTTTGGGTGTTCCGCGATTTCTCGATCATCAAGGTGCTGACCGACGGCGGACCGCTGAAAGCGACCCAGACGCTGTCCATCATGACCTACGATCAGGCTTTCGGCTTCTTCAACATGGGTTACGCCTCCGCGATCGGCATCGTGACGCTCGTCCTGTGCGTGATCGCCAGCCTCCTGATGCTCGGCCGCAAGTCCCAGGCGATGTACTAGGGAATCCAAGCAATGGAACGCACTCGTTTTCAATCCTTCGCGCTCTATGCCGGTCTTACGGTCGTCTGTGGCATCCTGCTCTTTCCGATCTACTGGCTGTTCGTCACCGCGCTCTCGACGCTGGCCGAGATCCGTCAGCTGCCGCCGTCCTTCTGGCCGGCCGAGCCGCAGTGGAGCACCTTTACCAAGGTGGCATCCGAGCGGCCAATCCTGCTGTGGCTGTGGAACTCGGCCCTTGCTGCGATCGGTTCGGTCGGCCTGTCGATGATCGTTTCGGTCCTCGCCGGCTACAGCCTCTCGCGTTTCAGCCTGAGAGGCGGGCGGTCGCTCGGCCTGTTCATCCTTACGGCCAAGATGCTGCCAGCAACGCTGCTGGTCATCCCGCTCTTCGGCATCTTCCGCTCGATCGGGCTGATCGGCAGCCTCTGGTCGCTGGTGCTCGCCCATGCGACGCTGATCATCCCCTTCACCACCTGGATGCTGAAGGGCTATTTCGACACGATCCCGCGCGAGCTCGAGCAGGCCGCGATGGTCGATGGCTGCTCTCCGCTCGGCGCCATGTTCCGGGTCGTGCTGCCGGTCGCAACCCCGGGACTCGCGGCGACGGCTCTCTATGCCTTCGTGCTCTCCTGGGCGGACTATGCCTATGCCCGTACCTTTCTCACCAACGCACAGGGCAGTTGGACGGCCAATCTCGGCATTACGACGATGAAGGGCGAGTACGTCACCGACTGGAACGAGATCTCGGCTGCTGCCGCGTTCATCGCGCTCCCGATCCTCCTCATCTACCTGTTCCTCGAACGTTATTTGGTCGGTGGCCTCACTGCCGGCGCGGAGAAGTGAAATGGCCGGCATAAGCATTCAAAACGTCTACAAAAATTACGGCGCGCTCAACGTCCTCAAGGAGTTCTCGCTCGAGATCGCGGATGGTGAGTTCGTGGTCCTTGTCGGCCCCTCAGGCTGCGGCAAGTCGACGATGCTGAAAATCCTTGCCGGGCTTGAACCGGCAAGCGGCGGCAAGATCCTGATCGGCGACAGGGACGTCACCGATCTCGCGCCGGGTGATCGCGACATTGCCATGGTCTTCCAGAACTATGCGCTTTATCCGCACCTGACGGTCGGGCAGAACATCGGTTTCGGCCTGAAGATGCGCGGCACCCCGAAGGCGGAGATCGACAAGCGGGTTCGCGAGGTGGCGAAGATCCTGGCGGTCGACCATCTGCTCGACAGACGACCCAAGGCGCTGTCGGGCGGGCAGCGCCAGCGTGTGGCGCTCGGCCGCGCCATCGTGCGCGAACCGCGCGCCTTCCTGATGGACGAGCCGCTTTCCAACCTTGACGCCAAGCTGCGTGTCCATACCCGTGCCGAGATCAGCGCGCTGCACAAGCGCATCGGCGTCACCACGGTCTACGTCACCCATGACCAGATCGAGGCGATGACCATGGCCGACCGCGTCGTCATCATGCGCGACGGCATCATTCAGCAGATCGCCGATCCCGATACGTTGTTTGCGAGACCAGCCAACCTCTTTGTCGCCGGCTTCATCGGCTCGCCGGGCATGAACTTCCTGCGTGCCAGCGTGGAGGGCGGCAGGCTCACTCTCTTTGGCCAGACCTTCGACGCGCCCGCTGGAAGCCGCGACGGAGAAGTCATCGTCGGCATCCGGCCCGAACACCTCGCGCTCGGACAGGGCAACGTCACATTCACCGTGAAGCCGACACTGGTCGAGAGCCTGGGATCGGAGAAATATGTCTACTTCGAGCCCGGAGAGCATGCCCACAGCGCGACTTCGCGGGATGAAGAACGCGGCAAGGGACTGATCGCCCGCATCGCGCATGCCGGCCCCATCCGCGAGGGGGGAGAGCTTTTGCTCTCCTTCGACGCCTCCGAGATCCATCTCTTCGACGCAAAGACCGAAAAGGCGATGAACTGACATGAAGGTGCTTGTAACCGGTTCCGCCGGCAGGGTCGGCTCCTTTGTCGCTCGGCAATTGCTCGCTTCGGGACGCCAGGTGCGAGGCTTCGACCTGCGCTCGGCCGGCCTGGAAGACGCGGCCTTCGAGGAGGTCGTCGGCGCCTTCGATGACCGGGAGGCGGCAAGCCGCGCCTGCGAGGGTATCGATGCCGTCCTCCATCTCGGTGCCTTCATGTCGTGGCTTGCAGGTGATCGTGACAAGCTCTTCCGGGCCAATGTCGAGGGAACGCGGATCGTGCTCGAGGCAGCGGCCGCCGCGAAGGTCGGTCGCTTCGTCTTCGCAAGTTCGGGCGAGGTCTATCCGGAAAACAAGCCGGAGTTCCAGCCAATCACCGAGGACCACCCGACGAAGCCGCTCTCGCCCTACGGCATGACCAAGCTTATTGGCGAGGAGCTGGTGAAATTCCAGGGCCGTGCATCGGCGATGGAGACGGTGATCCTGCGTTTCTCGCACACGCAGAACGCCGGCGAGTTGCTCGACCCGAACAGCTTTTTCTCCGGTCCGCGCTTCTTCCTGCGTCCAAAAATCCAGCAGCAGGAAGGCTTCGGCAATCGAGCCGCGGCTGACCTCCTGAGAGCGGCCGATTCCGGGCAGGCGGCGCTCGTTCTCACCCGCAACGAAAACGGCCGGCCGTTCCGGATGCACATCACCGACACTCGCGACATGTCGCGCGGCGTGCTCATCGCACTCACCCATCCGAAAGCGGCCGGCGGCGTCTTCAATCTGGGGGCAACCGATCCTGTTGACTTCGCAGACATCCTGCCCGTAATGGCCGATAGGACCGGGCTGCCGCTTGTGACTGTTGATCTTCCCGGCGCCGGTGTGTGGTATCACACGTCCAACCAGCGCATGCGCGAAACGCTGGGCTTCGAGCCGGAATGGCCGATCATGCGCATGCTAGACGAGGCAGTAGAGGCATGGAAGAGAAGGCAGGTGTAGGCGGGCTCGAAGATCGTGGAGCCCCCGCCGGCGCGGCAGCGCTTGCCAAGGGCCTCGCTCTCCTCGACCTCGTCGCAGAATCGGCGAAGCCACTGCGCTTCGCCGACTTGCAGAAGCTGAGCGGCGTACCAAAGCCCACGCTGGCTCGCATGCTCAAGACGCTGATGGTCTACCGCCTGGTCCGCCAGGACGAAGCAAGCGGCGCCTATCTGCTCGGCCATCGCTTTCTCGAGCTGTCACATCGGGTCTGGGACAAATTCGATCTCGTGAGCGCTGCCATCCCGGAGCTCGAGCGCCTCTCGGTCGAACTCGGCGAGACAGTGGCGCTTTGCCGGCTGGACGGTCAACGTGTCGTCTATCTGGAAGAGCGGTCGAGCGACGGGCTCGGCGTGTTGATAGACGTCGGCCGCCGCGTACCGATACACTGCACCGCCGCCGGCAAGGCTCTGCTCGCCTTCCAGGAACCCTCCTTCGCCCGCGCTTTGACCGGCCAGATCGTCTACGATCGCTTTACGCCGCAAACGATCACCGACCCGCATACGCTGGAGGCCGATCTGCTCCTGACGCGCGCCCGCGGCTATGCCGTTTCCTACGAGGAGCACTTGGCGGGCGTCAATTCGGTCGCCGCGCCGATCGCCGGACGTGACGGCGTTCCACTTGGTGCGCTCGTGGTGCTCGGGCCAGCGTCCCGCCTTGACACTTCCGCCATCCATCCGGTTGGCCGCGAGCTGATGGCGGCCGCGCGGCGCATCACTGGCTCGGTCGGCGCTGTGGCGATCAGTTCCGGTCCGCGACCGCGTGTGCGGGCAGGCGGCCTGAGCGACGTCCATTGTGCATTGCCGTGGGGCGCGCAGCTCGGCGAAGCGCCGGTATGGGTCGAGAGTGAAAAGCGGCTCTATTGGGTCGATATCCTGCACCCTGCAATCCATCGCTTCGACCCGCTCACCGGCAAGAACGAGATCTGCAATGTCTCCAAGCTCGTCAGTGCGGTCCTGCCGACACGTGAAACTGGATTGCTCGTGGTATCGCAGGACGGAGTCGAGCGCTTCGATTTCGATCGCGGTCTCTTCACCGCCTTCGCAGACCCGGAGCCGGGCCTGCCGGAAAACCGTCTGAACGATGCCAAGGTCGATCCGGGCGGCCGCCTTTGGGTCGGCTCGATGCGGCTCGACGTGAGCCGCCCGAGCGGCAGCCTTTACCGCCTGACAGGTGCGGGCGAGGTAGTCCGCGCCGATAGTGGCTTCACGGTCGCCAATGGGCTCGCCTGGAGTCCCGACGGCGGAACGTTCTATTTTGTCGATACCCTCCCGGGCAGGATCTACGCCTACGACTTCGATGCACGCGGGGGCGCCATTTCGAACCGCCGCGTCTTCGTGACCGTGCCGGAAGACGAGGGCCGCCCTGACGGCCTTGCCGTCGACGCCGACGGCGGTGTCTGGTGCGCCATCTGGGACGGGTGGCGTGTGAACCGCTATCTGCCCGACGGCCGGCTCGATCGCGCGATCGACCTGCCCATCCCGCGCCCGACCAGCGTGGCCTTCGGTGGTGCCGATCTCGCGACCCTGTTCATCACCAGCGCCCGCACGAGACTGCCCGCCTCGACCTTGGCCGAAGCCCCACTTTCGGGTGGCATCTTCGCCTGCAAACCCGGCGAGCGCGGCCTGCCCACCAATCTGTTCGCCGGATGAGGAGGTCTCGTGACGAAATATCTGGACATCTTCTCGCTGAAGGGCCGCACGGCTCTGGTGACGGGGTCGAGCCGCGGCATCGGCGCTTCGATCGCGCGTGGGTTTGCCGCCTATGGCGCGCGTGTCGTATTGCACGGACAAAGACCTAGCGCGACGGATGAGGTCGAGCAGGCGATACGCGCCGCCGGCGGCGCCGCCGTTTCGATCCACGGTGAACTTTCGCAAGCCGGCGCCGGCCGGGAGATCGTTGCGGCAGCCGAGACAGCCGCCGGTCCTTTGGACATACTGGTCGTCAACGCATCGGCCCAGATCAACGGCGCGTTCGAGGATGTTGGTATCGAAGACTTCGCCACGCAGATCGACGTCAATCTCCGAGCGACGGTCGAGATGCTGCAGGCCGTTCTGCCCGGCATGGCCGAGCGCGGCTGGGGCCGTGTCGTCAATGTTGGCAGCATCAATCAGTTGAGGCCGAAGTCGATCGTGTCGATCTACGCGGCGACGAAGGCGGCCCAGCACAATCTCATCCAGAGCCTTGCGCGCGATTACGCGCCGCGCGGCGTGCTGCTCAACACCCTCGCTCCCGGCCTCGTCGATACCGACCGCAACGCCGCCCGTCGCGACAGTGATCCTGAGGGCTGGGCGCATTATGTCCGCACACTCAATTGGATGGGCCGCGCCGCCGGCCCCGACGAAATGGTCGGGGCAGCGCTTTTCCTCGCCTCCGACGCTTGCAGCTTCATGACCGGTGAAGCGGTGATCATGTCGGGCGGCTACTAGATCATTGAAACGGTGAAATGATCTAACCCCTTGAACCGACGCAATTCTGTTACATACTTGTCTTGGTTCGCGACCTTTCGGACAATATCCGCCGCTCCGCGGCGGTCGAGGGAACCGATGGGCTGCACATGCATTGCATAACCACAGACAATGAACCACCATGGGAGGAAGTGCGATGTCACAGCAGACTCACTCCGTCGCCACTCCCGACGGGCACATCGTGACGGCCCGCGAGGCCTTGGAGCTGCTATATCTGCACCTTGAGCAGGAAGCGGAGGCCAAGCTCGTGGCGGCAGCCTTGCGCGCCGGCTGGTCCGCCGAGGAGGCTTTATCGGCGATCGATGACCTCAAACTGGAAGACATGGAAGCCATCGCCAGGCGGAAGTCCTAAAGCGCGTCGCGTTCAATCGGACTCATGCGACGCGCTCCCGGATGGAAAACCGCTACACAGTTTTCCTGGAGTTACTTTGAACCCGCCATACGCCGAGCGAAGGTCGCGGCAGAGCGTCGCTGGGTCGCTGATTTCGAGACCGCAACTCAATTCCCGCAGCCTGTTGCGAGGTTTGGGGGTGTTATTTTTCGCAAAGCCGGCGAGGTCCCGTGTACGGCTGAAAGGTGCAGTCGTACGGCCGGAACGAACGATAGGCGCGCCCGCAGGCGTGAACATTGCAGGAGGCAGGCGCCCCGCCGTTACCTGCGGAACTCGTCGTCGCATCGGACTCGCTTGGTTGACTTTCGCCATCGTTGGCCAACGCTGCCGTCATGAAGTTGCGCCAGATCCGCGCCGGCAGCTTGCCGCCTGTCACCTCGTTCATAGGCGCCTCGTCGTCATTGCCGACCCAAACGCCAACGACCAGCCGCTCGTTGAAACCGATGAACCAGGCGTCGCGATGGTTTTGGCTGGTGCCCGTCTTGCCCGCTGCAAACATGCCTAGATCGGCCTCCCGGCCGGTCCCTCGCTCGATGACCAGTCGCAACAAACCGACCAGATCCGGCTGGTATTGGCGAATATCGGTGGTGGGTTGCTTTGGAGCGCCCAAGCGGAAGGCGCGGGGCTCGCCCTCGGCTCGGAAGGATACGATGCCCCATGGCTCGACCGGGGCCGCGCCCGCCCGAACCGAGGCGTAGGCGCCGGTCAGATCAAGCAGGTTCACCTCCGACGAGCCGAGGGCCAGGCTCGGCGTTTCGGAAAGTTTGGCATCGATCCCCAATTCGTGAGCAGCGGCGATGACCTTGTCGATCCCAACCTCCATCGCCAGAGCCACCGTCGCGGCGTTCAGCGATCGCGCGAACGCCTCCGCTATACTGACTGGCCCGTTATAGCCGCCACCGTAGTTTCCCGGAGACCAACCGTCGATCTCCATCGGTGCATCTTCAACCCAGTCGAAGGGAGTGAGGCCGGCCTTCAATGCGGCATAGTAGACAAAGAGCTTGAAGGCAGAGCCCGGTTGGCGCATCGCCGAAACTGCGCGGTTAAACGTGCTTTTCGCGTAATCACGCCCGCCGACCATGGCGACCACGGCGCCCTCTGGCGTCATTGCCACCAAGGCGGCCTGTTGCGCGCCCGCTTCTGTGCCTTCCTGCTCGAGTGCTTCGGCAACCATCTTTTCGGCGATCGCTTGCAGCCGCGGCACCATCGTCGTTCTGACCTTGATCGTGCCACGGTAAGGGCCTGCAAGCTCACGCGCCTCCTGCATCACCCAGTCGGCAAACCAACTGCCTGAGCGTGTTGCCGGCTTTACCGGACGAAGTTCCGCTGTGGCGGTCTTGGCCTGTTCTGCGGTGACCTTGCCGCTCTTGATCATGGCATCGAGCACGAACTCCGCCTGCCGGCGCGCGCCGTCCGGGTTGCTTATGGGATTGAGCTGCGAGGGCGCACGGATAATACCGGCAAGCATCGCCGATTCACTCACGTTGAGTTCGCGCACGTCCTTGTCGAAGTAAATACGGGCAGCCGCCGGGACGCCCGTTGCGCCGGCGCCAAGATAGATGTTGTTCAGATATCGCGTGAGGATCTCGTCCTTGCCAAGTTTCTGCTCCAGCCAGAAGGCGATGACCGCTTCCTGGATCTTCCGCTTCCAGGTGCGGTCTCGCTCCAGATAAAGGATCTTGACCAGTTGCTGCGTGATCGTGCTGCCGCCTTGCACGACTTCGCCCGCACCGACATTCGTGTAGAGCGCACGAAGAATGCCCCTGAGATCGATACCGTAGTGTGCATAGAAGCGCCGGTCCTCCCTGGTGAGCACGGCATCGATGAGATGAGGCGGGAACTCTTCTCGTGCCGCGTAGGGGCCTTGAAGCGGTCCCTGGGTCACCAGCGGCTTGCCGGCAGACGTTTCAAGCACCACAACCGGCTTCAGGGTGCCATCGGCAATCTCTTCCCATGGCACGTCCCTCAACGCCCACGAGAAAAGAGCAATCAGCGAGGCAAGCAATACCGCGCTCGCAATTGCCGCCGCCCGCGCGAAGATGGCGCGCCTGCTGCGTGCACCCGCTGATCCAGCAGGCATGTCTCTCGAATATCGGCGCCGGAGGCCCGTCCAAATGGTTCCAGCCAACCCGGCGTTGTGCCTTGCCTCCGAGACCTCTATCCCTTGCAGTCGCCGCCTGTCGCCACCAAGCTTTTCAGCGAGTCGGGAGGTCCAACCAACCGCATCGTGACGCACTGCCTGTCCAAATCTCAGTAGCGCCCGGCCAATTTCTGCAAGCGCGCTGCCTGTCCGCGCAAATGCTGCGCCCTCGGCGCTTTCGGCCGCTTCGATGCTGGGCCCGGATGACTCTGGCCCTTGGTTTTCCGCGCCTCCACCCGGAGCGGCGTTGCTGTCCGCCATGCGTGAACTCTTCTCCAAACGACTGCTCCAACGCCGCCATGTGGTGCGACGCGACCCTCCCGACATCTTACTTCGGTTCGGATCGCCTTGCTTGTCGCGCAGAACGCATTGGCCGGGCAAGAGTTGCCAACGACAGGTGCTAAGAAGCTGCTGCGCCGCTGGCGGGTACGACAACACCGTATTGGAGCTCTGTGGCAGAAATTGCGGGCCGTCTATGGGCTGATCTATCCGGCATCCAGAGGCGGCATTCGAAAGGCGCATAGTCCATCGGCTCGCAGCGCCAGTTCGAGGAACGGTGCTTGTGGCACATCCGGACTGCCGTGGTTTTGCTCGGCCGATGTCAATAATCTTGTGAAAAATCCGATACTAGGGCACAATTTGTGAATGCACCCGAAGTGCGGAGCTATCGCAGTCCGGCCGCACTCGCGCCGAGTGACAGTTCGCGTGGGAGGGGTCGGCGTCGATGGATCAGGGGTTCTTTCTTCTGTTCGCTGCGGTGTCCGTGATCACGGCCCTGACTGTGGTCCTGGCGCGCAATCCCGTTCACAGCGCATTGGCACTGATGGCGTGTTTCCTGCAGGTCTCGGCAATCTTCGTTCTGCTCGGGGCGCCATTGCTCGCGGTCATCCAGATCTTCGTCTATGTCGGTGCGATCATGGTCCTGTTCCTGTTTGTGATCATGATGATCGACGTGCGCGAAGCGGTGTTGCAGCGGTTCTTGCCGGGCGGCAACCTGCCGGCTCTGGTGTTGCTCGTCCTGCTCGGAGTCGAGATGCTCGCGCTGGTGCTCTGGAGCGACCGCTTTTCGGCCACGGAGCCCGTCGCCGTCCGCGGCGGCGATGAGGTCAGAGCGCTCAGCACAGCGCTTTTCGCCGATTATCTCCTGCCGTTCGAAATCGCCTCCGTCATCCTGCTCGCCGCCCTTGTCGGTGCGATCGTGCTGGCGCGGAAGGAGCCGGGGTGATGGTTCCACTCTCATGGTACATTTTGCTCGGAGTGGTCCTATTCGTGATCGGGGCGGCGGGCGTGCTGCTCAGGCGCAATATTCTGGTCGTGCTGATGTCGCTGGAGTTGTTGCTCAACTCGGTCAACATCAATTTCATCGCTTTCGGGCGTTACTACGCTGATTTCCGCGGGCAGATCTTCGCGATCTTCGTCATCGCAACCACCGCTGCGGAGGTAGCTGTCGCCCTTGGCATCCTGGTCGCCCTCGTGAGAAACAAGGCCACTCTCAAGGTCGACGACGTGACCGTGATGAAAGGATAGCGGCTTGGAACCGGTGATCTCGATCCGGCCGCTGCTTGCCGTCGCCATCGCCGGGCTGGCGGCCCTTTCAGTTCTCCTGTTGAACAAGCGCGAAAAGCTCCGCGATCTCGTCTCGCCGCTGGCCGCCGTCGCCATGTTCGCAATCGTTGCCTCGATGGCGCCCACAGTATTGGCCGGCGGGACTGTCGAACTGCGTCTCTTCGAGATCCTGCCGGGCATCGATTTCGCTTTCCGGGTCGATGCGCTCGGCATGGTGTTTGCCACCGTGTCGTCGCTCTTATGGATCGTGGCGGCGGTCTATTCCATCGGCTACATGCGGCACCTGCACGAGCACGCGCAGACCCGCTTCTTCGCCTGCTTCGCGTTGAGCCTTGCGGCGGCCGTCGGGGGCGCCTTTGCCGCCAATCTCTTCACGCTGGTGATCTTCTACGAGGTACTCAGCCTCGTCACCTATCCGCTCGTCTATCACCACGAGGACGAAGAGGGATGGAACGGCAGCCGCAAATACCTCGTCTATCTGATGGGCGCATCGAAAAGCGTGCTTCTTGCCGCGCTGGCGCTGACTTACGCCATCGCCGGATCGCTCGACTTCGTACCCGGAGGACTGCTTGCGGGCGCTAACGCCCCGGCGGCGCTGCTGACCGTCGTCTATTTCTGCTATCTCTTCGGCTTCGCCAAGGCCGCGGTGATGCCCATGCACGCCTGGCTGCCCGCCGCGATGGTGGCGCCGACACCGGTCAGCGCGCTCTTGCATGCAGTGGCCGTGGTCAAGATGGGCGTCTTCTGCGTGCTCCGGGTGGTGTTCCATGTCTTCGGCGCGGGGCTTGTCGGCGGGTTGGGACTGGGCATCGCCACGGCTTATCTGGTTTCGTTCACGATCCTGATGGCGTCCGTCTACGCGCTGACGCGGGACGATCTGAAGGCGCGGCTCGCCTATTCGACGGTCAGCCAGCTTTCCTACGTGGTGCTGGGCGCGGTGCTATTGTCGCCGGTCGCGATGGTCGGCGGCATCATCCATATCGCGGCGCACGCCTTCTCCAAGATCACGCTCTTCTTCTGCGCCGGGTCGATCTATTGCGCGTCCGGCAAGCGCAACATCAGCGACATGGCCGGCATCGGCCGCAGGCTGCCCTGGACGATGGGGGCGTTCTTCGTCGCCTCGCTCAGCATGATTGGGGTGCCGCCGACCGCGGGCTTCGTCAGCAAGTGGTATCTGACGCTGGGCTCGGTTGAGGCAGGGGAGATGGCGTTCCTGATCGTTCTCCTGGCGAGCTCGGTGCTGAATGCCGCCTATTTCCTGCCGGTCAGCTATGTCGCCTTTTTCGGCGCGGAGGCACGGGAGAGCCCAGCGGCCGTTCGCGAGATTCCGCTGGTGACGATCCCGCTGGTTGCGACCGCCATCCTGTCGGTGTTGATGGGAGTCTTTCCCGGCTATTTCCTCGCTTTGGCGGAAGGAGCGGTCAGATGATCGAGCGTATCGTCGATTTCTTTGGCGACGAGACCTATGCAATAAGTCGCCGCCGGCTGTTCTATCTCGTGCTCGCTCTGATCGTCGTCGCCGATTTTCTGGTCTCCCGAGAACATGCCGAATATCTATGGGAGCGCCTGCCTGGCTGGTCGGCCGTCTACGGCTTCGGCTCCTGTGTGATCTTGATCTTCGTTTCCAAGTTTCTCGGCCATCAGGGCGGGCTCATGCGGCGCGAGGACTATTATGACTGACTTTGTCCATCCCGCCCTCCTGTTCATTCTTGGCGCCGTGCCGATCCCCTTCCTGAAGGGGACAATCCGCAAGGCCTATCTGGTGCTGGTCCCGCTGCTCGCGTTCCTCGCCGTGCTCACCATTGGGCCGGGGAGTTACGGCGCGGCGACGTTCATCGGGCAGGAAATCCTGATCGCAAAGGTCGACAAGCTGAGCATTGTCTTTGCCACGGTTTTCACCATCATGGCACTGATCGGCACGGTCTACGCGCTGCATCTCACGCGCGCCGGCCAACATGTGGCGGCGTTCGTCTATGTCGGCAGCGCGCTCGGCGTGGTGTTCGCCGGCGACTACCTGACGCTCTACCTCTTCTGGGAAGGCATGGCGTTCGCCTCGGCCTACTTGGTTTTCGCTCAAGGTAGCGAGAAGGCGACAGGCGCCGCATTCCGCTACCTCATGGTCCATGTTACCGGCGGCGTCGCCCTGCTCGGCGGCATCCTACTCCACGTGGCTGTCACCGGATCGCTACTCTTCGGGCCGATGGAGGGGGCAATCGGCGTCGGCGCCTACCTTATCCTAGCCGGCTTCCTGCTCAATGCCGCCGTGCCGCCGCTCAATGCCTGGCTTACCGACGCCTATCCGGAGGCGACCGTCACCGGGGCGGTGTTTATGAGCGCGTTTACCACCAAAACCGCCGTCTATGTGCTGGCGCGAGCCTTTCCCGGGACTGAGCTTCTGGTCTGGCTCGGCACGGTGATGGCGCTTTACGGTGTCGTCTACGCGGTGCTCGAGAACGACTGCCGGCGGCTGCTCGCCTATCACATCGTCAGCCAGGTGGGCTACATGGTCGCGGGCCTCGGTATCGGGACCGAGATGGCGGTGAACGGAGCCACTAGCCATGCCTTCGCCCATATCCTCTACAAGGCTCTCCTGTTCATGGGGGCCGGCGCGGTGATCTACGTCACCGGGCGGCGCAAGCTCACCGAGCTTGGCGGGCTCTACAAAACCATGCCGCTGACCGTGGCGCTCTACATGATCGGCGCCTTCGCGATCTCGGCATTTCCGTTCTTCTCGGGCTTCGTCACCAAGTCGATGGTGGTGGCGGCCGCGGGCCAGGATCACCGCGCGCTGGTGATGCTGGCGCTGACGATGGCATCGTCGGGGACGTTCCTGCACACAGGGCTCAAGCTGCCCTATTACATGTTCTTCGGCACGGACCGAAAGCTGGAGGCGCGGGAGCCGCCCCGCAACATGCTGGTTGCGATGGGCATGGCGGCCGCACTCTGCATTGCCATCGGCATATTCCCAGGGCCGCTTTATGCGCTCCTGCCCTACCCGGTGGACTTTGAGCCCTTTACGGGCGCCCATGTCACCGAGAGCCTCGGCATCCTGATGTTCACTGCACTGGGCTTCGTGATTTTCCTGCGGGCGCTTGATCCCGAGAACACGATCAGCCTGGATACCGATTGGTTCTATCGCAAGGGCGCGCGAGGCTTCATGTGGCTCGCCGAAAAGCCGCTGGCACGCTACGAGAAGGCGGTGAGCGACGTGTCGGAGACTGCGGTGCTGCCCTTCCTGCACGGTTCGGCGCGGGCCGGGCTGCGGCTCGACCTCAATGGCGTGGATGGTGTCGTAAACGGCGTCGCCCGGTCGATCCTTACCGGCGGGGGGGCGCTGAGGCGGCTGCAGACCGGCGTCGTCACGCACTACGCGCTGGCGATGATCGCCGGCGTGATCGCGGCTATCGTCGTTTTCGCCGTGGTGTGGCGGTAGGGGGCGCGATGGGATTCCCGTTGCTCAGCCTCATCATATTCACGCCGGCCGCCGGGGCGGCGGTTCTGATGTTTCTCCGCAGCGACGACGCGGCGCGGTGGACAGCACTCGTCGTCACGGTCCTCGACCTCGCTCTCTCGATCGTGCTGCTGGCCGGCTTCGACACGACGACCCACGAGATGCAGTTCACCGAAAGGGTTCCGTGGGTGCCCGCGCTCGGGATCACCTATGCGCTCGGCGTCGATGGGATCAGCGCGCTCTTCGTGTTTCTGACCGCACTGCTCGGCGCGGTCTCGGTGCTCGCTTCGTGGGTCGCGATCGAGCGCAAGGTGAAGGCGTTCATGGCTAGTCTGCTCGCCATGCAGGCGCTGATGCTCGGGGTGTTCTTAAGCCTCGACCTCTTCCTGTTCTATGTCTTCTGGGAAGCGATGCTGATCCCCATGTATCTGATCATCGGAGTATGGGGCGGCGAGGGCCGGGTCTATGCGGCGTTCAAGTTCTTCCTATACACGCTGGCGGGCAGCCTCTTGTTCCTCGTCGGCGTCATTACGCTCTATTTCCACGGCGGCGAGACCTTCGACATCCTCGCCTTGATGGCACTGGACCTGCCGTTCCAGGTCCAGTCCTGGCTGTTCTTCGCCTTCCTGATCGCCTTCGCCGTCAAGGTGCCGATGGTCCCGGTCCACACATGGCTCCCGGACGCCCATGTGCAGGCGCCGACGGCGGGCAGCATCATTCTTGCCGGCGTGCTCCTGAAGATGGGCGCTTACGGATTTTTGCGCTTCTCGCTGCCGATGCTGCCGGAGGCGTCGGTCTATTTTTCGCCGCTGATGCTGGCGCTATCGGCGCTCGCTATCGTTTATGGCGGGTTGCTTGCGCTCGCGCAGGATGACCTGAAGAAGCTGGTGGCCTATTCCAGCATCAGCCACATGGGGTTCGTGACGATGGGAATTTTCGCGCTGAACCTCCGCGGGCTCGAAGGCGGTATCCTGCAGATGTTCAATCACGGCGTGACGACGGGCGCGCTGTTCCTGTTCGTCGGCCTGATCTACGAGCGGACCCATACCCGCAGCATCGCCGACTATGGCGGGCTAATGAAGGTGGCGCCGGTCTATACGGTGTTTCTTGCGCTCTTCACGCTCTCGTCGATGGCGCTGCCGGGAACGAATTCGTTCGTGGGTGAGTTGCTGGTGCTGTCAGGCGGGTTTGCAGCCAACCTCGCAGTCGGTGCGGCCGCCGTCTTGGGCGCAACGCTAGGCGCCGCCTATCTGCTCGGCATGTACCGGAGGGTCGCTCTTGGTCCGCCGAGCGTCGGCGCCCGGTTCAAGGTCCGTGATGTCAACGCCCGCGAGATGGTGGCGATCCTGCCGCTCGCCGTCTTCGTGCTCTGGGTCGGGCTCTATCCAAAACCCTTTCTCGCCATCATCGACGCCTCAGTTAACCATCTGCTGACTGAGGTGCATGGCACGGAGGGCGGCCAATGACCGATGCCGCGCTTTTTCAGTCGATCATAGCAAGCCTGCCCGAGATCGTGGTGGTCACCGGGGCCTGCATCCTGCTGATCCTGGGCCAGTTCGTGCGCAAGGGGCAGGAACATTTCCTTGTCTCGGCTTCCGTCGCGATCGTGCTGATCGCCGCCTTGGCGACGCTCCTGCTGGCGAATGAGGTGCGGCCGGCCTATTCCGGCATGTTCATCGCCGACCGCTTCGCGGTCTTCTTTAAGCTCGTGTTCTACTTGGCTACCATCCTGACGTTCCTCCTGTCGCGGAAATATGCCGATATCGAAGGGATCGGCAGCAGCAGCGAATACTACGTCCTGCTGCTCTTTGCGCTTTTCGGCATGATGATCATGGCCTCGGCGACGGATCTTCTGTCGATCTATGTGGGCCTCGAACTCATGGTGCTTTGCACCTATGTGCTGACCGGCTTTATGCGACGCGAGCGGCGCTCGAACGAAGCGGCGTTGAAATACGTGATCCTCGGCGCGGTCTCGACCGGGATTTTCCTGTATGGAGTCTCATTGGTCTACGGGCTGACCGGCACGACGCAACTTAATGCAATGGCTCAGGCGGTGACCGGCGATCCGCTCGATCCCGGATTGCTGCTGGCGGTGGTCTTCATTGTTGCCGGGCTGGTCTTCAAGGTCGGCGCGGTGCCGTTCCATATGTGGCTGCCGGACGTCTACGAAGGCGCGCCCACGACGATTACCGCCTTCATGTCGGTGGGGCCGAAGGCGGCAGGGTTCGCGGTTATCCTCAGGGTATTTCTCAACCCTCTGGTCGCCGCTTCCGACGCCTGGATCATCGTCGCGGTCATCGCGGTCGTCACCATGGCGCTCGGCAGTTTCGTGGCGCTGGTGCAGGACAATTTCAAGCGGCTGCTCGCCTATTCCAGCATCGCCCATGCCGGGTTCGCCATTTTCGGCGTCGTGGCCGGCGGTCAGGACGGGATCGCCAGCGTGATGCTCTACATGCTGATCTACGCTTTCATGAACCTCGGTATTTTTGGCGCCGTGATCATGATGCGGAACGGCGATTTCTCGGGCGAGGTCATCAACGACTACGCGGGTTTCGCCAGGTCGCATCCGGGGCTCGCGCTTCTGATGCTGCTCTATCTGTTCTCGCTCGCCGGCATCCCGCCGACGGCCGGCTTCTTTGCCAAGTTCTATGTGCTGGTCGCACTCGTCGAGCGAGGTTTCGTCCTGCTGGCGGTCATCGCCGTGCTCTTGAGCGCCGTCGCCGCCTACTTCTACATCCGCATCGTCATGGTGATCTACATGCGCGAGCCCGAGAGGGCGTTCGAGCCGGCGTTGACGCCCATGGTGCGCGCCACCCTGGCCTTCACCGCCTTGGGCACCATCGGCATCGGCCTTTTTCCGGCGTGGTTTCTTGGGTTTGCTCAGCAGTCGGCGTCTGGCGGCTAGAGCGGATGAGGAAGGGTGTGCGCGGTTGTCCGCCCGCATCCCGCTCTAAATGTTTAAAATCGATTGGATTTGCAATGATCCGCCCGACAGAATAGACTTTTTGAAGGATTGCCCAGGTTGCTTTTTGGGGCGACGACATTACCCGCCCCATATCGCGACTGAGCCCTCGTTGGTTGAGCGGGGCGTAATGATATGACGGCGATGGAATTCCTGCCGGTTCTTCTCATGGTCGCCGGAATTGTTCTGGTGGCGATGGCGACGCTTTTTGTTTCGTCGCTGCTGCGCCCGTCCAACCCTTACCCGGCAAAGAACATGCCCTATGAATGCGGCATGGACCCCGCGGGCGAGGCCGCGGGAGGCCGCTTCCGGGTGCAGTTCTATATCCTCGCGATCCTGCTGGTCGTCTTCGATGTCGAGACGATGTTCCTCTTTCCCTGGGCCGTCGTCCTGAAGGAAATCGGGCTGGTTGGTTTTGTCGAGATGTTCGTTTTCATCGTGCTGCTTCTCGTAGGCTTCGCCTACGCCTGGCTGAAGGGAGCGCTTGAATGGGAGGAGTAAACAACGCGATCCGCGACAGCGTCCTGTTCACCACGGCCGACAGCGTCATCAGCTGGAGCCGCAGGTCGGCACTGTGGCCAGAGACCTTCGGCATCGCCTGCTGCGCCATCGAGATGATCTCGGCCGGTTGCGCACGCTATGATCTCGACCGGTTCGGCGTGGTTTTCCGCCCGTCGCCGCGCCAGTCCGACGTGATGATCATCGCCGGCACCGTCACGCGGAAATTCGCGCCGGTCGTCCGGCGGCTCTACGACCAGATGCCGGAGCCGCGCTGGGTGATCGCCATGGGTACCTGCGCCATTTCGGGCGGGGTCTACAACACCTATGCCGTGGTGCAGGGGTCGGAAACCTTTGTGCCCGTCGACGTGCACGTGCCCGGCTGTCCGCCGCGGCCTGAGGCGTTGATGCACGGCTTCCTCCTGTTGCAGGAGAAGATCAAGAAGTCCCGCGCGTTGACCGGGACGCCTCTGGATCGGGTTCAAGCGTCATGAGTGTGGAACCGTCGCTCAACCGCGCTCCGATCATGGAGCGCTTCCGACAAGCGATCGAGGATCTGGGCACCGCGCACGGTATTGAAGTCTTTGCGGTCCCGCCGGAGAAGATCGTCGAGTTTTGCCGGTTCCTGAAAGAAGATCCGGCGCTCAAATTCAATTTCCTCTCGGACATCTGCGGGGTTGACCATTATCCAGAAACGCCGCGTTACGAGGCGGTCTACCACCTCTATTCGCTGCCTAACAAATGGCGGATCCGCATCAAGTGCCGGCTTGGCGATCCCCCCGAGGTTCCCTCGGTCACGGGAGTCTGGCGTACCGCCAACTGGCACGAGCGCGAAGCCTGGGACATGTACGGCATCCGGTTTACGGGGCATCCGGACCTGCGCCGGATCTACATGTGGGAAGGCTTCGAAGGTTTCCCGCAGCGCAAGGATTTTCCGCTCCGGGGTTACAAGGACAAGCTGAACCCGTTTGGCGCCGAAGGCCCGCCGCCGACGCAGCCCGACCTTGCCACTAGGGACATCCCGTAGAGCGGGATGAGGCGGGTTTCAGCCCGCAGACCGCAAAGACTGGTTTGAAGGAGGCCGTTTGACGTCGGAGAGTTGAGATGACCGAAGTCACCGAGCTTATGAGACCGGAAGGCGAAGCACTCAATACCAAGGAAGTGCTGCTCAACCTCGGTCCACAACACCCCAGCACCCATGGGGTCCTGCGGCTCGTGCTCGAGCTGGATGGCGAGTATGTCGAGCGTGTGGATCCGCATATCGGCTATCTACACCGCGGCACGGAAAAACTGGCGGAGAGTTTCACCTATACGCAGATTTTCCCGCTGACGGACCGGCTCGATTATCTCTGTCCGCCCTCGAACAACCTGGCCTTCGCGCTGGCGGTGGAGAAGCTCCTGGAAATCGAAGCGCCGATCCGCGCGCAATATATCCGCGTGCTGATGGCCGAACTGGCGCGGATCTCCGGCCATCTCCTGATCACCGGGGCGCTGCCGATGGACCTCGGTGCCATGACTGCGCTGCTTTACGTCATGCGCGAACGAGAAATGATCATGGACCTTCTGGAAATGATCACCGGCGCGCGCATGCACACGTCCTTCTGCAGGGTCGGCGGGGTGCGCGAAGACCTGCCTGACGGGTTCCTTCCGAAGATCAGGGAGTTCTGCGACATCTTCCCGAGCCGGATCCGCGATTATGAGCGATTGCTCGAAGACAACCGCGTATTCCTCAATCGCACGGAAGGCATCGGCGTGATCTCCCCCGAGGACGCGATCGACCTGGGCCTAAGCGGTCCGAACCTGCGTGCCTCCGGTGTCGACTGGGACATCCGGCGCGACGAGCCTTACGAAGTTTACGACCGGCTCGATTTCAAGGTCATCACCCGCGATGAGGGCGATTGCTACGCGCGCTGGCGGTGCAGGGTCGACGAAATGCGCGAGAGCATCCGCATCATCGAGCAATGTATCGCCCAGATGCCCGAAGGGCCGTTCCAGATCGACATGCCGACGATCGCCTTCCCGGTGGACAAGGAGCGGGTGCACTGCTCGATGGAGGCGCTGATCCAGCATTTCGACCTGTCGGCCTATGGCTTCAACGTGCCGGCCGGTGAAGTTTATTCGGCTATCGAGGCGCCAAAGGGCGAGCTCGGCTTCTACATCATCAGTGACGGGTCGCCGAAACCGTTCCGCATGAAGGTGCGGGCGCCCTCGTTCGTCAATCTTCAGGCGCTCTTCGGGGTCACCAACGCCCGATACCTGGCGGACATGATTGCCGTGCTCGGCAGCCTCGACCCGGTGATGGCGGAGGTGGACAAGTAGGAGATTTGGACGCGATGAGCATGCGCGAAAAAATCGAACAAGCAGCGGCGGCTTACCCAGACCAGCGCTCGGCGATCATGCCCGCACTTGTGATCGCACAGAAGGAACATGGCCATCTGCCCGGTCCCGTGCTGGAGGAGGTCGCCGACATCCTCGGAGTCGAACGGATCTGGGTCTACGAGCTGGCGACCTTTTACACGCTCTTCCACACGGAGCCGGTGGGCACGTTCCACCTGCAGCTCTGCGACAATGTCTCCTGCATGCTGTGTGGATCGGAAAACCTGCTGAAGCATCTGGAAACGGTGCTCGGTATCAAAAAGGGGGACACCACCGCGGACCGGTTGTTCACCCTTTCGACCGTCGAGTGCCTCGGTGCCTGCGAGATGGCTCCGGTAATGCAGGTCGGCGACGACTACCACGGCAACCTCGATGTCTCGCGGCTGGACGCACTGCTGGACAGCCTTCGGGCCGCGGCAGGGCGCGTAACGGGCGTCGAGCACGCTGCTCAGCCGTTGCCGGGAGAGTAGCGCCATGTACGAGCCGGTTCTTCTCAAGAATGTCGAAGTCACGAACGGCCATCTGCTTTCGAGCTATGAGGCCGGCGGCGGCTATCAGGCGCTTCGGAAGGTGCTCAGCGAATACACGCCTGACGAGGTCGTAGAGCTCGTGAAGCAATCGAACCTCCGCGGTCGCGGCGGTGCCGGATTCCCGACGGGAATGAAGTGGAGCTTCGTGCCGAAGGGGGGCGACAAGCCGAAATATCTGTGCTGCAACGCGGACGAGGGGGAGCCCGGCACCTTCAAGGACCGGATCATCATGGAGCGCGACCCCCACCAGCTCATCGAGGCGCTGGCAGTGAGCGGCTACGCGATCGGGGCGGAAACCGCCTATGTCTACATCCGCGGAGAATATGTGGCAGCTATCCGCCGCCTGGAGCAGGCGATCGCGGAGGCTCACGAAAGGGGATACCTCGGAAAGGGCATTCTGGGTTCGGATTTCAATTTCACTGTCCACATCCACTGCGGCGCCGGCGCCTATATCTGCGGCGAGGAGACGGCGATGCTCGAGTCGCTCGAGGGTAAGCGGGCGCAGCCGCGATTGAAACCGCCTTTTCCGGCCGTGGCGGGGCTCTATGCCAGCCCGACGGTGATCAACAATGTCGAGACGCTCGCCTGCGTGCCGCATATCGTGACACGGGGGGCCGCCTGGTTTCGTGGCATAGGTCCGGACAAGAGCCCCGGCCCGAAGCTCTACTGCGTGAGCGGGCAGGTGAAGAAACCCGGCCTCTACGAGTTGCCGATGGGCATACCGCTCAAGGAACTGGTCGAGGAGCATGCGGGCGGCCCGCTGCCGGGACGCAAGATCAAGGCGGTGATTCCGGGCGGAGTTTCGGCGCCGGTCATCCCGGAGCACGGGCTGGAAGTGGGGATGGATTTCGATTCGCTCTCCGCCGCCGGTTCGATGCTCGGTTCGGCCGGCGTGATCGTGGTCGACGACTCCACCTGCATGGTGAAGGTCGCGACCCGGATCATCGAATTCTTCCACCATGAGTCCTGCGGCAAGTGCACGCCATGCCGGGAGGGTTTGAACTGGGCCGTCAAGGTCCTGCGCCGGATCGAGGCCGGGGAGGGCGCGCCCGGCGACCTGGAGCAGCTGGACATGCTCTGCAAGGGCATTTTCGGCAATACGTTCTGTGCCTTGGGCGACGGCGCGGCGATGGGACTGCGGGCAGCACTCAAGCATTTCCGCGAAGAGTTTGTTGCCCATATCGAGGAGGGGAGATGCCCGTTCCACTGATGCATGTCGCCCAAAAGTGTTCAGCGGTTTTGGGACAACGACATGCATGAAGAAAAGACCTGCGGGGGCAGGGCTGCGAGGAAATATGGTTAGTATCACGATCGACGGTCAAACGCTGGAAGTTGAGGCTGGCTCCACGGTGCTCAGTGCGGCCGAGCGTTTGGGCATCGACATCCCGACCTTCTGCTATTGGAAGCGGCTGCCGGCACTTGCCTCCTGCCGCATGTGTCTGGTGGAAATCGAGGGGCTCAGGCGGCTGCAGCCTTCCTGCGCGACCGTGGTCACCGACGGCATGGTGGTCAGGACGAACACGCCCCTGATCGAGGAGACGCGCTCGTCCATGCTCGACATGCTGCTCGCCAACCACCCGCTCGACTGCCCGATCTGCGACAAGGGCGGAGAGTGCGAGCTGCAGGACATGGTAATGGCCTACGGTCCCCGCAAAAGCGAGTTCCGCGATCCCAAACGCGTGTTCCACTCGAAGGACATCCGTCTGAGCCCGGTCGTCATCATGAACGTCAACCGCTGCATCCAGTGCCAGCGTTGCGTCAGGATGTGTGAAGAGGTCGTCGGCGCGGTCGCCTTGGGGACGGTCGAAAAGGGGATGGATACCGCCGTCACCGGTTTCGAGGGCAGTCTTGCAAGCTGCGACCAGTGCGGCAACTGCATCGAGGTCTGTCCCGTCGGCGCGCTGATGAGTTTTCCCTATCGCTACAAGGCACGCCCCTGGGATCTCAACGAGACGGACACCATCTGCCCCCATTGCGGCACCGGCTGTCAACTGACCGTCGGGGCACGCAAGGGCGAGTTCATGCGGGTCCGCTCGGACTGGGAGCACGGAGTCAATCGAGAAACGCTCTGCGTGCGCGGGCGCTTCGGCCTCGACTTCATTGAGGGCCGAGATCGGATCAAACGCCCGATGATTCGTCGCGACGGCGCGCTCACTGCGGTTTCCTGGGAGGAGGCTGGCGACTACCTGCGCCGGCGTCTCTCGGCTGTCGAGAGCAAGGCCGCCGGCGGGCTCGCGTCTGCGCGCCTGCCCAATGAGGTGCTCTATCAGTTTCAGAAGCTGATGCGGACGGTGTTCCGCACGAACAACATCGACTGCTCGTCGCGCTGGTCTACGCCTTACGATGCACTCGGCCCGCTGGTGGCGGGTTTCCATAGCCGCGCACCGTTGGAAGAGGTGCTCGGTCGCGACTGTGTGCTGGTGATCGGCGGCAACGTGACGGAGGAAAACCCGGTTACCGAATACCTGCTCAGGGATGCCGCGCGACAGCGGCAGACCGGATTGCTCATGCTCTCGGCGCGGCCATCGCGTCTCGACGCCGATGCCCGTGCGGTCGTTCGCGTGCCGCCGGGCGGGGAAGCGGCGAGCCTTGCGACGGTCGTGGCCGCGCTCGTCGCGGCGGGCGGTCACGCCTTGCCGGACGACGTTTCTGCCAATATCGGCGCGACAATCGTTAGCCCAGCGGTGAGCGGCGCACAGAAACGTCTGGCCTCCGCACTCGAGGAGAGCCGCAGTGTCGCCGTGCTTGTCAGCATCGACCTCCTGAGATCACCCGAAGCGCGCGCGACGCTGCAGCAGATCAACAACCTGCTCAAGGTGCTCCATCTGCTCGGCAAGAGCCCGGCGATGCAATTCCTCTTCGACCGCGCCAACCAGATGGGCGCCTGGGACATGGGCGTTCTGCCCGCGGCGCTGCCGGGGCTCAGTGCAGTCCCCGACGATGCGGCGCGCGCAACTCTCGAACGGGCCTGGGGCGCCGAGCTTCCGTCCGAACCGGGCGCCGGTCTCGACGCCATGCTCGAGCTCTGCGTCGACGGGCGTATGGGCGCGCTCTACGTCGCCGGAACCGACCCTCTGATCGCCTATCCCGACCGGGATTTCGTGACGCGTGCGCTTAGCGCCGCCGATCTCCTGATCGTGCAGGATACCTTCCTCACGGAGACGGCAGGCTTGGCGGAGGTCGTCCTGCCCGCGGCGGGGTTCGGTGAGGAAGCCGGTACGTTCACCAACAACGAGGGCCGGCTTCAGACGGTTCGCAAATTCCGCGAGCCAGTCTTCGAGGCGCGAGATAATCTGGCGATCTTCGACTTCGTCGCGGCGCTCCGCAAAGAACGGCTGCAGCCTTCGACGCAAGGTGAGATTTTCGACGAGATTGCCCGGCTTGTTCCGGCCTATCAAGGGTTGACTGAGGACGGGCTTGGCGCTGACGGCGCCTTCACCAAGGCGGCGCCGACACCCGCAGCTGCCACGTTCTTCCCGGCACCGCCTGCCCCGAAAGCAACCGGCCGGCTCGTGCTGGTGACCGGCAACTGTCTGTTCCACAACGGATATCTTTCCGAGCGGTCGGAAATTCTGAATACTGTCGCGGACGATCCCTACGTCGAAATGAGCGCCGAGGATGCCGCCGAGCTTGCCCTTTCGGATCAGGATCAGGTGGTGGTGCGATCCGCGCAGGGCGAACTGACGGCAAAGCTCAAGCTCAACCGGCGCTTTCCGAGCGGCCTCGTGTTTGTGCCCGAGAACTACAGAGCGCTGCGCCTCAACAGCCTGATGCGGCGGGGCGAATATCCATGTCCGGTGGAGGTTCGCGAGGCTGCACCGGTCTTCGAGAGCGCCGCTTCCACCGGCTCCGCCTTTGAGCAAGACCGGATTTGATTGGATCGTTGCGGCGACTACCAAGGGATGTCGTGTGGCCGAGCGCGGCACCCCCCTCTGCCCGTCAGGGCAGAGGGGGGTATCCACACCGTGAAGCTGACCTCGTCAGTGATAGCGGGTCCCGCAAATGTAATCCTGCAGGTCCTGCTCCGTGCGCAACGCTTCGTCGAGCCTGTGCTTGACCACGTCACCGATGCTGACCACGCCGACAACGGCGTCGCCGTCGAGCACGAGCACATGGCGCGTACGCCGCTGGGTCATCATCGCCATCACGTAGGGCAGCAAATCCTGTGTCGAACAGGTCGCGACACTCCGGTTCATGATTTCAGCAGCCCGCATCGTCGCCGCCTCGGCCCCGTATTCCGCCAGTGCGTTGCAGCAATCCCGTTCCGAAAGCGTACCCAGGTACTCCCCGGGGGCGCGGCTGACGACCACGAAGCCGATATTGCTTTCGCGAAACAGCCGCAGCACTTCCACCATGGTGTGAGCGGGCGTGACCGCAATGACCCCGACGCCCTTGTTCTTCACGATTTCGCCGACAAACATCTGAGCCTCCTGCCCTGCAGCGCCGTGCGTCGGACGCACAAAGGTCGCCGTAGCACGTTGAATTGGCGCACGATTTTACCCCTAAATCGCCTACGACTTAAGCAGTCGTGCGGTCGCCCGGGATTGACAGCTGGTGCGTTCACGTTCGGCGGATATTTCGCCACCAGTTGTAACCCTGCGGCTCGCTCGACTCCACCAGAACGTTCTTCTTCGTGTCAAGGCGGGCGGCAACCACGCCGCCGCCGGTCGCCGCCTTGCCGGGCTTGGCGAGCAGGTCGTCGCGCCCGATCACCAGGTCGCGCGAGGAAAAACTCGAGAATTCATATTGTTGGCCAAGGGCGATCGCATCCGCCGGACAGGCGTCCTCGCACAACCCGCAGAACAGGCATCGGGCTGTGTCGATCTCGAATTTGGCCGGTCGCCGGTTGCCCTTCTCGTCCTCATAGGGAACGACTTCGATGCAGTCGCAGGGACAGATCCGCGCGCAGAGTTCGCAGGCGACGCACTTGATCTCGCCCTCTTCGTCACGCTTCAGGAAGTGATGCCCGCGATAACGCGAATAGGGCAGCCACTTCTCCTTGTCCGGGTACTGCATGGTCACGGTTCTGGAGAACATGTAGCCGAGCGTCAGCGCCAAGGCGTTCGACAGATCGGAGAAGAACGCCCAGCCGATCCATGTTCCAGTTCTGTCCCATGCGCGCGACATCGCCGCTCCGCTGCCGCATGTCTCCTGGATCAGACCGAGGCGAAGATATGCGGCCTTTCAAGGTGCTACAGCGACCTTGGGCGTCGGAGACGCAGGACGCTGCAGGGAGCCGCTTCCGGCCCCTAGGAGAAAACTATACCTGTGATAATTATGTTCGCCATCGACAGAGGAAGCAAGACTTTCCACCCGATCGCCATCAACTGGTCGTAGCGATAGCGCGGGAAGGTGAAGCGAAACCACATGAACACATAGACGAAAAACGCCACTTTGAGCACGAACCACAGGAGCGGCGGCAAGGGGATCAGCACACCGTTCCAGCCGCCGAAGAACAGGATCACCGAAAGGACCGACACGAGCAGCATGATGACGTATTCGCTGACCATGAAGAACGCGAAGCGGATGCCGCTGTATTCGGTATGGAATCCCGCCCCCAGATCGCCTTCCGCTTCCGCCAGATCGAAGGGGATGCGCTGCGCTTCAGCCAGCCCCGCGACGAAGAACACGAAGAACCCGACCGGTTGGTAGACGATGTTCCAGACATCGGCCTGAGCCCGGACGATGTCCAGAAGGCTCATGGATTGCGCCAGCATCACCACGCCGATGACAGCAAACCCCATCGGGATCTCGTAGCTGATCATCTGCGCGCAGGTCCTGAGGCTGCCCAGAACCGCATATTTGCTGTTCGCGGCCCAGCCGCCGAAGATGACGCCATAAACCTCGAGCCCGATCACCGCGAAGACGAAAAGCAACGCCACGTTCATATTGGAAACGTAGAGGGAGATCTCGTTGCCGAGCACCGAGACGGTCTCGCCGAAGGGGATCGCGACGAACACCACAAAGGGCGGGGCGAGCGCCAGGATCGGCGCCAGCTTGAACAGGAAGCGGTCGGCTTCGGCCGGGATGTGGTCTTCTTTTGTGAGGAGCTTGATGCCGTCCGCAACCGGTTGCAACAGCCCGTGCCACCCGACGCGCATCGGCCCCATACGCTGCTGCATGTGCCCGGCGATCTTGCGTTCCAGCCAGGTCAGCGGCAAGGGCAAGAGCAGCAGCATCACGATCAGCAACGCGACCTTGAAGACGATCAGGCCAAGGGCGACGATAAGTTCCATGTCCGTGGCTACTTATCCAACGGGTTGAAACAAGTGGCCGGACTTTGGCGCCGGCTATCCACTGGCAATCTGCGCGCTTGTCTACCGCATGTTTCCTTAAATCGTAGCCGACTTAAAACACGCAGCAATTCAAAGTGCTACAGCGACCTTTGTGCGTCTGGAAAAGCCGCACGGCGCTGTAACTGTACGGTACAACGGCTGCGCACCACACACAATGCCATCGCAGGTCTGCCGCGGCGGCATGCGGCATGTCGGCTCCCGCGCCCGAAACCCATAGGCGACTTTTCCCGACAATTTGATCTGGTGCAAGGTCGCGAGGCTGTCGCCGATCTAGGATATAATAGCGTGGGTCATCGGCCATCGGCGGCGAACGCGGATGGCTTCGAACGGTTCTGAAGGCCCTGACGGGAAGGAGGAGTCCATGATACCGACTGGATTACTGCGTTCGGCCGCTGTTGCCGGTCTCATCGCCCTTGGTGTAAGTGCAGGCGCCAGCGCGCAAACAACCGAGAGCGAAGAGCGTCCGCCGGAGGAGTCACCCGAAACGGAGGAGCAGTCCCCCGGCCCCGAAGAAATGATGAGGGAAGGCGATCAGCCTGGCGAGGAGGAGATGATGGGCCGTGGCATGATGCGCCGGGGCATGATGGGCCACATGCCGATGATGGCCATGCGCGGGCACATGATGAAGATAATGTTCGCCATCGCCGATGCGGATGGGGACGGCAGCCTCTCTTTCGACGAGGTGACGGCTATCCACAAGCGAATCTTCGACAAGGTCGACGCCAACAAGGACGGGAAGGTTTCTACCGAAGAGATCCAGGCATTCATGCGGCCCTAGCGCATAGGCCCGAAAATCGGACCCGATTTTCGGAAATCACGATGCGTAGATTCAAAGAGTTATAGCGTCCGTGTGCGTCCTAAAGGACGCACGGCGCTGTAGAGCGGGATGAGGAAAGGTGTGTGCGTTTTCCGCCCGCATCCCTCTAACGCATTAGAATCGATCACGTTTATGACTTTAGGTCGCTTAGACCTAAAGTCATAATAACCGGCGGAGGGGCGTTCAGTCGTAGCAGGCGTTCCTCTGCGCGATTGCTATGGCTCTTATCGCCACATGCCGCGCATGCGCGCGGCGACGTCGAGCCGGACCTGCAGGGCGTTGCGCTCGTCGCTCGTCGGGCTGGCCATAGGCCAGTTTGCGGTCTCGAAGAATTGCAGGAGCGTCGCGGGAATAAACCGCGTCCGGCTCGCATAGACATGGCGATCGCCCTGCGCGTGCTGGCCACCGGTGAAGAAGCGCTGAGGGACCACCAGCGTCAGGCTGTCCTTGGCGCGCGTCATGCCGACATAGAGCAGCCGCCGCTCTTCCTCGATATCATGCGTCGTCCCCGTTCCGAGGTCAGACGGAATGCAGCCGTCGACCACGTTGAGCATGAAGACGGAGCGCCATTCCTGTCCTTTGGCCGAATGAATGGTCGACAGGATCAGATAGTCCTCGTCGAGCAGCGGCACGCCCGCCTGGTCGCTGGTCGCATCCGGCGGATCGAGCGTCAGTTCCGTCAGAAAACGCTCGCGGCTCGGATAGCCGGAAGCGATCTGCTCGAGTTGCAGAAGGTCGGCCTTCCGTGTCTCGGCATCCTCGTGGATGCGGTCGAGATGCGGCTCGTACCAGGCGCGCACCATGGCGATTTCCGCGGGCCATCCGGACCGGCGCAGGCCCTGCAGCAGTTCTACGAGACGCACCCAGTCGTCCCCGCTTTTGGGCGGGGAGGGGATCTCGGCAAGCGTCATCAGCGGCTCGGGGTCGGCCGCGATCGCGTCCAGGATCTTGCCGGCGGTTTGCGGCCCGATTCCGGGGAGCATCTGAAGCAGCCGGAAACCGGCGACGCGGTCCCGCGGGTTCTGGGCGAAACGCAGCACCGCGAGCATGTCCTTCACATGGGCCGAGTCGAGGAATTTCAGGCCGCCGAACTTCACGAACGGGATGTTGCGGCGGGTGAGCTCCACCTCGAGTGGACCACTGTGGTTCGAGGTGCGAAACAACACGGCCTGCTGCTTCAAACGCATTCCCGTCTCGCGGTTGGCGAGGACCTGCTCAACGATATAGTTCGCCTGATCGCTCTCGTCCCTGACCGTCAGCAGCTTCGGACGCTCCGCCGACTGTCTGTCCGTCCAGAGATTCTTGGTGAACCGCTCGCGTGCAAGCTCGATGACGCCATTGGCGGCCGCAAGGATCGTCTGCGTCGAACGGTAGTTCCGGTCGAGCGTGATGACGTCGGCGGGCGGGGAGAACTCCTTCGGAAAATCGAGGATGTTGCGAACGGTCGCCGCCCGAAAGGAATAGATAGACTGTGCGTCGTCGCCGACGACCGTCAGGCCGCGCCCGCCGGGCTTCAGCGCCATCAGGACGGAGGACTGCAGTTTGTTGGTGTCCTGGTATTCGTCGACGAGCACATGGTCGAACCGGCCGCCGATGTCGGCGGCGAGTGATGGGTCGCTCACCATCTGCTCCCAATAAAGAAGCAGGTCATCGTAATCGAGAACGTTCTGCGCCTGCTTGGCTTCGACGTATCCGGCAAACAGCGCCTTCAGCTCATTCTCCCAACCGGAAACCCATGGGTACCAAGTCCGGAGCACGTCGTTCAGCGGCGCCTGCGAATTCACCGTCCGCGAATAGATCGCCAAGCACGTGCCCTTCGTCGGAAACCTGCTTTCGGTCTTCGAGAATCCGAGCTCGTGGCGGACGAGGTTCATCAAATCGGCGCTGTCCTCGCGGTCGTGGACGGTGAAGTCCACGTTCAGGCCGATCTGTTCGGCGTAGATCCTGAGCAGGCGCGCTCCAATACCATGAAATGTTCCAGCCCAGGCGAGGGCGTCCGTCATCACGCCGGAGCCGGCACCAAGCACCTGGGCACAAATGCGCTCGACACGGCGCGACATCTCAGCCGCGGCCCGGCGCGAAAAGGTCATGAGAAGGATGCGGCGGGGATCAGCCCCATTGACGATCAGGTGAGCGACCCGGTGAGCCAACGTGTTGGTCTTCCCCGATCCCGCGCCGGCGATAATCAGCAATGGTCCGCCGACAATGCCGTGGTCCGGTCCGATACCATGCTCGACGGCGCTGCGCTGCCTGTCGTTCAGTTTTTCAAGATAAGCTGCGCTCATTCGCCTGCCATGTTCGTTCCGCAATGAGTCCGGCTCTGCACAGAGCTGATCACCGTCGACACCGCAGCGCCGCGCGTCCTATCAGACGCGCAAAAGACGCTGTAGCACTTCGAATTGCTGCATGGTTTTGTCCTTAAATCGGCTCCGATTTAAGGAAACATGCAGCGAGTCCGGTCAAGTTGAAAAAGGACAAGAGCGGCAAAACCCCCAGCAAATGAACATTTCTACAGCGCCGCGCGGCTTTTCGGACGCACAAAGGTCGCTGTCACATCCTGAATTGCTGCAAACATGCAGCAGGCCATTGTCAGAACGACAGGCGCCTCAGATCGGGGGGTAACAAAAATGCGTACTCACACCCCCACTCCACGACCTCAATCGCGCGGCAGCCTGCCGAGCAACAGCTCATTTCCCTCGGCGTTTCCGCATCGCCGACATTTCAACATGCCTGCAATGGCCATCAAGGACGTGCCGCCACCGCGCGTTCTGGCAATCTGACGACGATCAACCGTAGCCTGGTGCAGACACTTCCCGCACCTGGCCACGAGCACATACCATTCGGGCAGTGTCTCCAGGGTCGAGGCGGATTCCGCGGTCTCCCCGCGCGGTGCCAGGTCTATTCCCCGCCGATGCCTCATCGTCATTCATCAAAGCTTGGCCGCCATCCGCGCGGCAATCCGCGGCTGCTGCGCGATAAAGCTGCCGGCGGCGCAGGCGTCTGCAATCTGCAAGGAAAGTTGCGGCCGCGGCCTTTGCATCCTCATCGTGCCTGCGGGGATCGCTTCGACTCCAGCCCGCGACAACCGCTTCTTCGGCTTCCTTAACTGTCGAGATTGAGCGAAAGCTGCGCGCCGCCGCGCTTCAGCGCGGGCAGAGGCGGGGTCAGCTGTATCCGCCCGAAGATCTGTCTCCGCCGTTCTTCCTCGCGCTCTCGCCGAACGCGAGAAGCAGCGACGACGGCCATAGCGCGGTTTATGACTTCTTCGGCATGGGTCATGAGAATCCTCCGAATGTTCACGTTATGTTCTCATTCGGTCACCACGTTGTCAAGCTCCGTCCCGTGTGAGTGCTTGGCGATGGCGAACCGGGCACCATTCAATGGAGCTGGTTCGGATTCTCTCACGTGGGTGGATGGCGTCCTTAACCCGAAGCGTGGTCCCGGCGAATCGCCGGGACCACTTCCTATATTTGCGTACCGCCCCCACGCGGGGCGGCGGATTCGGCCAGGATCAGACGAGATCGAAGCGATCGGCGTTCATCACCTTGTTCCATGCTGCCACGAAATCGCGCACGAACTTCTTCGGCGAATCCTGCTGCGCGTAGACTTCCGCGATCGCACGGAGCACGGAGTTCGAACCGAAGACGAGGTCGACGCGGGTGCCGGTCCACTTCACTTCGCCGCTCTTGCGGTCGCGTCCCTCGTATACGTCCTGGGCCTCCGCCGACGCCTTCCACTCCGTGCCCATGTCGAGCAGGTTCACGAAGAAGTCGTTGGTGAGCGCCCCGGGACTCTTGGTAAAGACGCCGTGCTGTGACTGTCCGACATTCGCGTTCAGCACGCGCAAGCCGCCGACGAGAACCGTCATCTCCGGCGCCGTCAGCGTCAGGAGTTGCGCCTTGTCGACCAGCAGCTCCTCTGCCGAAACGGCATACTGGGTCTTCTGGTAGTTGCGGAAACCGTCGGCGATCGGCTCGAGAACGGCGAAGGATTCCACATCGGTCTGCTCCTGCGATGCATCGGTGCGGCCCGGCGCGAAGGGCACCTCCACATCGTGCCCGGCGGCCTTTGCGGCCTCCTCGATCGCGGCGGCGCCGCCGAGGACGATCAGATCGGCGAGCGAGATCTTCTTGCCGCCGGACTGCGCCTCGTTGAACGCCTTCTGGATGCCTTCGAGGGTTTCCAGCACCCTTCCAAGCTGGGCGGGCTGGTTGACTTCCCAATCCTTCTGGGGCTCAAGGCGGATGCGCGCGCCGTTTGCCCCACCGCGCTTGTCGGAGCCGCGGAAAGTCGAAGCTGACGCCCAGGCCGTCGAGACCAGATCGGAGACGGAAAGGCCTGATGCGAGCATCTTGGCCTTGAGGCCGGCAATGTCAGCCGCGTCGACCAGGGGGTGATCGACGGCGGGGACCGGATCCTGCCAGATCAGCTCCTCTGCCGGGACCTCCGCGCCGAGATAGCGCGAGCGCGGACCCATGTCGCGGTGCGTCAGCTTGAACCAGGCCCGGGCAAAGGCGTCAGCGAACTGATCCGGATTCTCGTAGAAGCGCCTTGCGATCTTCTCGTAGGCAGGGTCGAACCTCAGGGCGAGGTCGGTGGTCAGCATGGATGGCGCGTGACGCTTCGACGGGTCGTGCGCATCCGGGATGGAATTGGCGCCTGCGCCGTGCTTCGGTTTCCACTGATGGGCGCCCGCCGGGCTCTTGGTCAGTTCCCACTCATAGCCGAACAGGTTCCAGAAGAAGTTGTTGCTCCACTTCGTCGGCGTCGAAGTCCATGTGACTTCAAGGCCGCTGGTGATGGTATCGCCACCCTTACCGCTGCCGTAACCGCTCTTCCAGCCGAGGCCCTGCTCCTCGATGCCGGCGCCCTCGGGCTCCGGGCCGACAAGTGCGGCATCGCCGGCGCCGTGGGTCTTGCCGAAGGTATGACCGCCGGCGATGAGGGCGACGGTCTCCTCGTCGTTCATGGCCATGCGGGAGAACGTCTCGCGGATGTCGCGGGCGGCCTCAATCGGATCGGGGTTACCGTTCGGTCCTTCCGGATTGACGTAGATCAGGCCCATCTGCACCGCGGCAAGGGGGTTCTCGAGCTCGCGGTCACCCGTGTAGCGCTTGTCGCCGAGCCACTCGGTCTCCATGCCCCAATAGATGTCTTCCTCCGGCTCCCAGACGTCGGGACGGCCGCCGCCGAAGCCGAAGGTCTTGAAGCCCATCGATTCCAGCGCACAGTTTCCGGCGAGGATCATCAGGTCGGCCCAGGAGATGCTGTTGCCGTATTTCTGCTTGATCGGCCAGAGCAGCCGGCGCGCCTTGTCGAGGTTGGCATTGTCCGGCCAGCTGTTGAGCGGCGCAAAGCGCTGCGTGCCGGAAGATGCGCCGCCGCGGCCATCGCCGGTGCGGTAGGTACCCGCGCTATGCCAGGCCATGCGGATGAGAAGCGGGCCATAATGGCCGAAGTCTGCGGGCCACCAGTCTTGGCTTTCCGTCATCAGCGCGTGGAGATCCTGCTTGACGGCATTGAGGTCGAGCTTCTTGAACTCCTCGGCGTAGTCGAACGCCTCGCCCATGGGATTGGAGAGTGGCGAATTCTGGTGAAGAACTTTCAGGTTCAACTGGTTGGGCCACCAGTCGCGGTTCGACGTGCCGTGCACGACCGGGCAGCGGCCCGTTTTTTCGGCTTTTGCGTCCATTTCGGTCTCCCATATGTGATTGCGAATTTCGCTGGTTCGGTTTCATGGCCAGCGCGAGCGCCAGGCACATGGATGTCCTTTTGCTTGAGGTCCTCCCGGGAAGAGACCCTGAAACAAACAGCCTCGAGTGCCAACGCTGAGTGGCCAGAACATCGATGACCTTCCGCCATCGGAGTTCGAGGCGGTACGTTGGCTGTCTTCTCTGCAGCTTAGTCACTCTAGCAAATGGGTTCCATTAATTTAAGTTGGATTTCCTGATCGCTGCGATAAGATGCGGTTATGATCAATTTCACGCTCAAGCAGCTTCGCTATTTCGAGGCATTGGCCCGATACGGCCATTTCGGGCGCGCGGCGGATGCCTGTGCGATCTCTCAGCCTGCATTGTCGGTGCAGATCAAGGAACTGGAGGAAGCGCTCGGCACGGAGCTGTTTGAAAGAGGCGCGCGTCAGGTGCGGCTTAGCAGCTTTGGAGAAGTGCTTGCCCAGCGCGTGCGCGATATCCTGCGTTCCGTCGATGAAATCGGAGACCTGGCGCGCGCCTCGCAGGATCGGCTCGCGGGACGGCTGCGGATCGGCGTCATCCCGACGGTCGCACCCTACCTGCTGCCTCGGATCATAGGCAATCTCACCCGCATGTATGACGGGCTCGACATCAACGTGCGCGAGACGCTGACGTCGAAGCTGGTCCAGGACCTGTTGGAGGGCAGGCTCGACACGGCCATCGTGGCGCTGCCGATATCCGAACCGTCCTTGACCGAGGTTGCGCTGTTCGAGGAGAATTTCGTGCTGGTTCGGCCGGATGAGGACGAGGGAAAGCCGGTGCCCGGTCGCGAAAGCTTGCGTGAAATGCGGCTGCTGCTCCTGGAGGAGGGGCATTGCTTTCGCGATCAGGCCCTGTCGTTCTGCAATATGCGTTCGGCGCTGCCGCGGGAATTGCTGGACGGTAGCTCTCTGTCCACGCTGGTTCAAATGGTCAGCGCCGGCATCGGTGTCACTCTGATCCCGGAAATGGCCGTGCCGGTGGAAACGCGCTCGGCGTCCGTGTCTGTTGCCCGCTTCGAGAATCCCCAGCCCTCGCGCACAATCGGCATGGTCTGGCGCAAGACCAGCCCCTTGGCCAAGCAGCTCCTGCAGATTTCGGAAGTCGTTCGTCAGTCCGCGGGCGCGATGCAGGCGAACAGCGAAATCTGATCTCTTCGCAGTGATTCAAAGCGCTACAGCGACATTTGCGCGTCTTAGACGACTTCCGGCGCTGTAAGCTGAATGCCCGGCCGCAGTGGCGGCCGGGCAGAGGAGATCATGCGTTGAGCGATTTTGAGAACGGCATGACGCGGATCCGCTTGCCGAGCGCCTTGTAGGCGGCATTGGCAACGGCCGGGCCGATCGGCGGAACGCCAGGTTCGCCGATGCCGGAGGGCGGATTGGCCGAGGGCACGATATGGACTTCCACCTTTGGCATGGCGTCGATCCTGAGCGGCGCATACATGTCAAAATTGCCCTGATCGACCTTGCCGTCCGTCAGCGTGATTTCCTCGCCCATTATGGCGCCGAGCCCGAAGCCGATGCCGCCCTCCACCTGGGCGCGGACCTGGTCCGGGTTGATCGCCAGACCGCAATCAACGGCAGCGACCACGCGTTCGACCTTGATCTGGCCATTCCCGTCGGTCGATACCTCGGCGATCTGTGCCACCACGGAGCCGAAGCTTTCGGCGAGGGCGACACCGCGGAAGCGACCTTCGGGCAACGGCTTCTGCCACTCGGCTTTTTCCGCCGCCAGCTTGAGCACAGTCGCATGGCGCGAGTCGGGCTCGAGCATCGAGAGACGGAATTCCACCGGATCGCGTCCCGCCGCCTCGGCAACCTCGTCGAGGAAGGTTTCGGCCGCGAAGGCGGTGTGCGTCGAGCCGACCGAGCGCCACCACAGAACCGGAACGCCAACCTCCGTGCTCGTCAGGCCGACCGTCTGGTTCGGGATGTCATAGGGGAGATTGTGCGCCCCTTCCACCGACGTCGGGTCGACCCCGTTTTGAATCATTCCCGCGAACGCCGTCTTTGCCACAATGGACTGGCCGACGATGTGATTGTTCCAGGCCACGAGTTTCCCGTCTTCGTCGATGCCGGCCTTGAGGCTGTGCACATAGGCGGGCCGATAGCGGCCCGCCCGCATGTCGTCCTCACGTGTCCACTGCATCTTGACCGGCGCACGGAAACCGATGGCCTTGGCCACATGCACGGCCTCGACCACGACATCACCGTCGAACACGGCCCGCCGCCCGAAGCTGCCGCCGGTCTTCATGACGTGCAGGCGGACCTTTTCGGGAGCGATCCCGGCCACGTCGCCGGCGAGCTTCTGGTAGACGTCCGTGAACTGATGCCCGCCCCAGATCTCCAGCGTGCCGTCTTGGTTCATGCGCGCGACCGCGTTCAGCGGCTCCATCGCCGCATGCGCAAGGTAGGGGAACTCGAAGTTCGCTTCGAGGACCTTGGTGGCCTTGGCGAATTCAGCGTCGGCGTCGCCGTCCTTGCGCGCAACCGCTGCCGGCGCCTTTTTCACAAGGTCGCGGTACATGGATATGATCTGCTGCATTCCACGCTTTTCCGCCGCCGTGTCGTCCCACTGCACCTTGACCGCTTCGCGTCCCTTGATCGCCGCCCACATGTTTTCACCGACTACGGCGACACCGCGCGGCGTTTCGACTACGTCCACGACGCCCTTGATGGCACGGGCGGCCGAGGCATCGAAGGACTTCGCCTTGGCGCCGAACAGAGGTGGATGGATCATCACCGCCGTCAGCAAGCCGGGA
The DNA here is from genome assembly GCF_004827385.1 of Ensifer sp. MPMI2T. Lineage (GTDB taxonomy): Bacteria > Pseudomonadota > Alphaproteobacteria > Rhizobiales > Rhizobiaceae > Sinorhizobium. The sequence continues at coordinate 235,626 of NZ_SRXN01000002.1, read as the reverse complement.
AGCTTGACGTCGATCGTGTACTGCTCCGTACCGTTCGCCTTGCGGGCGCTGTCGAAGCGCTTCAGGCCAGCATTGCCGATGAGCTTCCAGTCGCCCGGCTGCTTGAGCGTGACGTCGCCGGGCACCGGCATGGTCGCCGCCTTCGCGGCGAAGGCGCCGAAGCCGCCGCTCTTGCCGGAAGGATGGGCAAGAACCCCGTTATCCACGGTGATTTCGCCCGCATTGACGCCCCACTCGGATGCGGCGGCAGCGACCAGCATCGCGCGGGCTGCGGCGCCCGCCTTGCGATAACGCTCCCATGAGGTCACCATGGAGGTCGAGCCTCCGGTGCCCTGCATCGTGCCGCCGAAGGCGATATTGCCGTAGGCCTTGATATCGCCGGAAGCCCCCTTCACGTCGATCGCCGACCAGTCGGCGTCGAGCTCTTCCGCTACCAGCGTGGCGATGCCGTTATAAGAGCCTTGTCCCATCTCGAACTGCGACGAAAGCACGGTCACCTTTCCGTCGCCGTCGATCGTCAGATAGGGTGAAAAGCTATGGTCGCCGGCCGCTGTCGCCGTCTCGCTCGCGACCGCGGGAGAAGCAGACAGGAGGTGGAAGCCGACTGCGATACCGGTGCCGGCAGCAAGGGCGCCGATGAGGAACTGCCGCCGCGATGCGTGGACCTGAGCCGCGGGAAGGGTAACCGATTGCATCAGTCTCGGGATCATGGCTCAGCCCTCCAGGCGCTTTGCGGCTTCATGAATGCCGGCACGGATTCGATGATAGGTGGCGCAACGACAGAGATTGCCCGCCATCGCGGCGTCGATATCCTCGTCGCTGGGCTTCGGATTATTGGTCAGAAGGTCTGTCGCCGACATGATTTGTCCCGACTGACAGTAGCCGCACTGCGGCACGTCGAGATCAGCCCAGACGCCCTGGACCGCTTCCGCGACCTTGCCCTTGAGCCCTTCGATGGTGGTTACCTCGGCCCCTTCGATGTCGCCGATGAGCGTCTGACAGGACCGGACCGGCGCGCCATCGACATAAACGGTGCAGGCGCCGCATTGCGCCATGCCGCAGCCGAACTTTGTACCTGTCAGGCCCACAAGATCGCGGATCACCCAAAGAAGCGGCATATCCGCCTCGGCTTCGACCGAGTGCTTGACGCCGTTGATCGTCACAATTGCCATGGTGGTCTCCTCGCGTTGGGCGCAGCTCTCGGCATTTGGGGAGATGCCGTTCATGCGCCGCAGCCATTCGCCAGGCTGCGGCCAAAGCTTAGAAGACCATTCCGCCGCTCGGTAGAGTCGATCCTGTCGGATTATTGCCTAATTCTGTCGACATGACGCGATTGTGATCATGGTGACGCCGCCGCGTCGCGTCCAGCAAATCGATTTAAGCATCGCGTCGCACCGTTTTTAGTCGATTGAGTCGCGTCTGTTCGGCTCGCTGGAGTTCAGGATTGACCTGATGTCCCTTATCGGCGGATGGCCGAAAGCACGCCGATATTCCCGGCTGAATTGTGTCGGGCTCTCGTAACCGACGCGTGCGGCCGCCGTCGCTGCGTCGAGCGATTGCGAAAGCATTAGTTCCCGCGCGTGATGCAGTCGCAGGTGCTTCTGAAACTGCAGCGGGCTCATTGCGGTCATGGCGCGGAAATGGTGATGGAGCGTCGATACGCCCATGTTCGCAACGTCCGCCAACTCCTCGATGCGCAGCGGCCGGGCATAATTTTCCTTCAGCCATGCCACCGCCTTTGCGACGCGGTTGCTGTTGGTGCCGGCGAGCGCGAAGCGCCGAAGCCGCGCTCCTTGCTCTCCGGTAAGCAGTCGATAGAGGATCTCATTGTGAATATGATTGGCGAGGAAGGGGATATCCGCCGGCGAGTTTATCAGCGAAATCAATCGCAACATCGCGTCGAACAATTCCGGTGTCGCGGCGCCGACGACGACGCCGAGATCGCGCTCGGGCATGTCCGCCGGCTGTATGTCGTGATCGGTGATGATCCTGCGCAGTTTCTCCAGATCAAGGCGCAGCGTCGCGGCTACATAGGGTTCGCTCTTGGTCGCTTCGCAGATCTGGCCAGTCATCGGCAAGCCGATGGCGGTCACGAAGAAGCAGGACTCGTCGTAGACGAGCGTTTCGTTGCCGACCTTGATGCGCTTGCTTCCCTTGACGATCAGCGACAGGCTCGGTTCCGAGACACTGGAAAACGGGCCGGCCGGCTCGACGACGCGATAGAGGACGAGCCCTGGAATCGGGTGGCTGTAACGAGCACCGTCCCACGGCAGTTCAGAGAGCTTGTCGAGAATTCGCGCGCGAAGGGGCGCCGTTTCTTCGCGCAGGTCGCGCTTCTGCATGCTTGCCTCGCTCCATTGCCGTCGTTTCATGGCTTTAGACCGCTGAACTTATCACAATATTTTGATCTCGACACGATTAGGCAACCACGAACCCGCGTACTCAAATTTTCAGTCTCGATTGTTCGACGGCGCAGCCCGCTCGACGTAGTCCGCCCGGTTGATGCCGTGGCGTTGGAGCTTGTCATAAAAGGTCTTGCGCGGAATGCCGAGCGCTTCCAGCGTTTCCTTGACGTCACCCCGATGCGCCGTCAGGGCTTCCTTCAGGATCTCGGCTTCGTAGCGCTCCAGCCGTTCCGGGAGCGAGGCCCCGGCGTCGGCCGCTGGCGGCAGCGGGTTGCCGAGTGTGCCTTCAACGCCAAGCGCCACACGCTCGGCGAAATGCGACAGTTCGCGCACATTGCCGGGCCAGGAATGCGACAACAGGTGTTGCTGGACAGCCGGGGAAAGCGGTGGAACCTCGCGCTCGAAACGTTCGGCCGCCCTGGTCAGGAAATGCGAGAAGAGCAGCGGGATGTCCTCGCGCCGCTCGCGCAGCGGCGGGATCGAGAGCGTCACGACGTTCAGCCGGTAGTAGAGGTCCTCACGAAAGTCGCCGCGCTCCGCCGGATCGCCGAGGTCGACCTTGGCGGCTGCTACGACCCGGATGTCGACCGGGCGCGTCGCGTTGGTGCCGAGCGGAGTGATCTCGCGCGCTTCGAGCACGCGCAGCATCTTGACCTGGGTTGCCGGTGGCATCGCCTCGATCTCGTCGAGGAAGAGCGTGCCTCCGCTTGCATGCTCGATCCGGCCGATCCGCTTTTTCACGGCTCCGGTGAAGGCACCCGGCTCGTGGCCGAAGAGCTCGCTCTCGATCACCGTTTCGGGGAGGGCGCCGCAGTTGAGCGCTACGAAATTGCCGTTCCTGCGCCGGCTCCATTGGTGCAGGAGAGTCGCGACCACCTCCTTGCCGCTGCCGGTCTCGCCGGCGACAAGCACGTCGACGTCCGTGTCGGCAATGTGTTTCAGCGTCTGCCGCAACCGTTCCATCACTGGTGTCTGGCCGATCAGCGGCAGGCTGTCGGAGGCTGCTTCCGCCGCGCGTCGCAGCGCACGGTTTTCCATCACCAGGCGGCGCTTTTCCTCGGCGCGTCGTGCGCTCTGGACGAGCCGGTCGGCGGCAAAGGGCTTGGCGATAAAATCGTAGACCCCATCCTGAATGGCTTGCACGGCCATCGGAATGTCGCCGTGCCCGGTGACTAGAATGACGGGAAGATCCGGGTCGAGGGCGGCCACCTTCTGGAAGAAAGCGAGCCCGTCGAGGCCTGGCATGCGGATGTCGCTGATGACGACTCCGTCGAATTCGGGGCTGAGCGCACCGAGCGCCTCGGTCGCGCTGGCGAAGGGCGAGACCGTGAAGCCGGCGAGCTCAAGCGTCTGCTGCATCGCCTTGCGCAGGTCGCGGTCGTCGTCGATGAGGAAAACGGAAGCGGCGTCGCTCATTGCGCTTGAGCCTTTTTCAAGTGGACTGTGAATGTGGTTCCCGAAGCGCTCGTCTCTACCGCGATGTCGCCGCCATAGTCGGCGACGATCTCCTTGGAGATCGCGAGCCCGAGGCCGAGCCCGTCGTCCTTCGACGTGTTGAAGGGCGTGAAGAGTTCATCGCGGATATCCTCCGGAATGCCGGGACCATTGTCGGCGACCGTCAACTCGATGCCACGCCCGGTTTCCGCGCAACGCACCCGGATCTCGCCGTTCTCCGCGTCGCCGAGCGCTTCCAGCGCATTCTGGAGAAGATTGATCAGCACCTGCTCCAGGCGAATGCGATTGCCCATGGCTTTGAAGCCGTTCGGAGGAAGAGAGAGCCTGATCGTGTCCATGCGGCCAGCAAAGCGGCTGCGAAGCAGAAGCATAGCCCCTTCGATCACGTCCCGCATCTCCGTCGGTTCGGCGACGAACTTTCCCTTGCGGGCGAACCGGCGCAATTCGTCGGTGATTGTCCCGACGCGTTCGGTAAGCTCGGCGATGCTGGTGAGGTTTTCCGCCGCGGTCGCGCTTTGGCCGCGATCGAGGAAGGTGCGGGCGTTGTCCGCATAGGCGCGGATCGTGGCGATGGGCTGGTTTATTTCGTGCGCGACACCGGCGGCGACCTGCCCCAGGATCGCCAGCCGGTTGGCCTGCACGAGGTCCTGCTGAACGGCCTGCAGTTTTTCCGTCGTCTGGCGATGGTCGGCGATTTCCGTTTCGAGGCGGTCGCGGGCCATGGTGAGGTCACGCGTCCGCTCCTCGACGCGTGCCTCGAGCTCGTTGCGTGCCGCGCGTTCCGTCGCCGAACGCAAGACGACCGTCTGGCGCCGGCGCATGAGAAAGGCCGCAAGCGCCAGCACGGGAACCAGGATCGCGAGCATCTGCAGCCTCGCATCGCGTGCGCCCGCCGACAACGTCGCGGTAAGCGGCGACAATTGCTCCAACCGCCAGTTCGTCGACGGCACCATCGTTTCGACGCGCAGGAACCTCTCAGCGTGGCTGCCCGGGAGCAGGGCATTGAGGGTGGAGGAACCGTCGGCCTTTGCTTCGACTTGGCTGAAGGGCAGTGGCAGCAGAGGCGCGTCGCCGAATTGCAGGCTTTCGCGGATCGACGCCAGACGGTCCTTGGGAATTTGCTTCGTCGTCATGAAGCGCCACGAGGGGATGCTGGTGATGATGACGATGCCTCGGCGGTCGGTGACATAGACGGGCTTGCCCGTGCTCGCCCAATCGGCTTCGACGCCGTCGAACTCGAGCTTGGCGACGATGACGCCGATCCGCCCCGCCGCCCCGTCGATCCGCCGGGAAATATAGAGGCCCGGCCGTCCGCTCACCGTCCCCAAAGCGAAATGCTCCGCCTGACCATCACGGATCGCCAGCCGGAAATAGTCGCGAAAACCATAATTGCTGCCGACGAAACTCGTCGGCTCCCGCCAGTTGCTCGCGGCGATGGCGACGCCGTCCAGCCCAATCAGATAGACGACCGCTGCGCCGGCACTTGCGGCAAGCTCCTCGAGCTTGCGGTTGATCTGGTCGAGCGAGCGCGTATCCGGCGTCAGAAGCGACTGGCGGATCGCCGTGTCGTCGGCGAGCACCAACGGCAGCGCGCGCTGCTTTTCGACGACGGCGCGCAACAGTGACGCCTTGAGGCTGGCGTCGATGCGGCTTTGTTCAGCGAGCGCGGTGAGCGCGTTCGTGCGGCCATATTCGCCGGCGGCGAGCAAGCCGAACGCGATAAGCGCGAGTGCGACCAGAGTGAAAACCAGCCAGAGCCGCCTGGCGCGGCGCTGAAGATCACCGAGATCATCTTTGAGCGGAATGGCCATGGCGGCATTGTGCATCTTTTCGCCCAGCATGCCAACTCGTCTGTGCGGATTTCCGCTCACTCCAGCGTAGGTTATGGAGCGATGAAAATTAAAGAGCTTAAGAATCAACAGGTTGTTCATGTGCCTCCAATCTGGCACGCCCATTGCAGTTCCTTCCGCATGACAGCGGGTGCTGTCGTTCTTCGGAAAAGTGGCCTGGGAGGCCCGGCCGTTGCCGGACTAGGCCCGCGTGGAGGATTATCATGATCGCAGAACATTCCGCGGAGGTCCGCGGCAAGACACCCCTTTATCGGCATCTTTATGTCCAGGTTCTCGCGGCGATCGCTGCGGGCATCCTGCTCGGGCATTTCTATCCGGATATAGGCACCGAGCTTAAGCCCCTGGGCGACGCCTTCATCAAGCTCGTCAAGATGATCATCGCGCCGGTCATCTTCTTGACGGTCGCGACCGGTATTGCCGGCATGACCGATCTCGCCAAGGTCGGGCGCGTCGCCGGAAAGGCGATGATCTACTTCCTGACCTTCTCGACTCTTGCGCTCATTGTCGGCCTCGTGGTCGCGAATGTGGTCCAGCCTGGCTCCGGCATGCACATCGATCCGGCCTCGCTCGATATGAAGGCGGTCACCACCTATACTGAGAAGGCGCATGAGCAGTCGGTCACCGGCTTCCTCATGAACATCATTCCGACGACGCTGATCAGTGCTTTCGCCGAGGGCGACATCCTGCAGGTGCTGTTCATATCGGTTCTGTTCGGCATCGCACTTGCGATGGTCGGCGAGAAGGGCCAGCCTGTTGTCGATTTCCTCCATGCGCTGACGTTGCCGATTTTCCGTCTGGTGGCGATCCTGATGAAGGCCGCCCCGATCGGCGCCTTCGGTGCGATGGCCTTCACCATCGGCAAGTACGGCGTGGCGTCGATTGCCAACCTCGCCATGCTGATCGGCACCTTCTATCTCACCTCCTTCCTCTTCGTCTTCCTCGTGCTTGGCGCGGTCGCGCGCTACAACGGCTTCTCGATCGTCGCGCTCATCCGCTACATCAAGGAAGAACTGCTGCTCGTGCTCGGAACGTCCTCCTCCGAGGCGGCGCTGCCGGGCCTGATGAACAAGATGGAGAAGGCAGGCTGCAAGCGCTCGGTGGTAGGCCTCGTTATCCCGACCGGCTATTCCTTCAACCTCGACGGCACCAACATCTACATGACGCTCGCCGCGCTCTTCATCGCGCAGGCGACCGATATACCGCTGTCCTTCGGTGACCAGATCCTGCTCCTGCTCGTCGCCATGCTGAGCTCGAAGGGCGCCGCCGGCATCACTGGCGCGGGCTTCATCACACTTGCCGCGACGCTCTCGGTCGTGCCCTCCGTACCGGTCGCCGGCATGGCGCTGATCCTCGGCATCGACCGCTTCATGTCGGAATGCCGCGCACTCACCAATTTCGTCGGCAATGCCGTCGCGACGGTCGTTGTGGCGAAATGGGAAGGCGAACTCGATCAGGCGCAGCTTTCCGCCGCACTCGGCGGCGAGACGTCGGTTGACACCATTCCGGCGGTCGTCCAACCCGCCGAATAAACTGCCTCCCAGGGCAGCGCACGATAAGTGCGGCTTGGCGCGGTCTGGTTTTCCAGGCCGCGCTCTTTTTTGCCGTCAGGTAGAATGTTGGCAGCAAGCGCCCCTCTGGCCGGCCGGCCATCTCCCCACAAAGGGGGAGAGGACCCGCGGCGCCCAATCACCCCAAGGATACGGCTGACACTGGAGAGGCACCTAATAGAAACACCGGGCGTGCCACTCGCCTTCTCCCCCCTTGTGGGGGAGGTGGCCGGCAGGCCAGAGGGGGTCGGACGTAAGCATCACCCCAAGGGTCCACGCGAGCTCCTCAAATCCCGTGCAGCACCTGTGTCGCCTTGACGGCGGCCGACGCCCGGTTTTCGACGCCGAGTTTCACGTAGATCTGTTCGAGATGCTTGGTGACCGTGCGGGCGCTCAAGCCGAGGATCTCGCCGATATCGCGATTGGACTTGCCCTTGGCGATCCACAGCAGCACCTCGGATTCGCGCTGCGTCAGCAGGAAATGCTGGCGCAGCATCTCGTCGTCGCTCATGCCGTTCTCGGCGGTCAGGCGGAAAAGGTATTCGTTCGCGCCGATGGCGCCGAGATAGGAAATCTGCAGGCCCGTCTGGCCCGCCTGCTGCAGCGTGAAGCTGCCCTGACCGGAACCCTGCTTTTCCCGTTGCCGCATCCATTCGGCGATGCGGGCAGTCACCACCGCAAGCCCGTCGTCGCTTCCCGTTGCGGCATTGACAAGCCGCGTCGCCTGCGGCGTCGACCAGCGGACACCGCCGTCGCCGCGCACGGCAAGAAGGTGCCGGCCGGCCGCGTCGAGCGCGACCCTCGCGCTCTGGGCGGAACGCGCATTGGAGAGATGCACGCGAATGCGGGCCCTCAGCTCGTCGATGTTGATCGGCTTGGTGAGATAGTCGACGCCGCCGGCTTCCAGAGCGCGCACCACGTGCTCCGTCTCGGTGAGCCCGGTCATGAAGACCACTGGAACCTGGGTGACGGAGGCGTTTGCTTTCAGCCGGACGCAGGTATCGAAACCATCCATCCCGGGCATCACGGCGTCGAGCAGGATGATGTCGGGAGTGATGCGGTCGGCAATGTTCAAGGCGGCGTTGCCGGAGGTGGCGATCAACACCGAAAAGCCGGACTGTTCCAGCGCTTCGGTCAGGAAGCCCAGTGCCTCTGGCGAATCGTCGACCAGGAGGACGATGTCACGCGGATTGGCGGGTTCAGCCACTTGTCTCGGCCTCCCCTGCCGTCAGCTGCTTCAGGAAAGCGTCGTAGCCGGAAAGGTCGAAGGCACGGACATAGGCGCGTACCGCCTCCGCAAAAGCCTGATTCTCCGGGTTCAGGGCTATTTCCGTCAGCTTCGCCTCGATACCCCTGACGTAGCCGATTTCCCCGAGCCGGATCAATTCCTCCACGTGGTGGTGTCCGGGACTGGTCACAGGATCGGCCTTGCCATTGGTCTGTCTGTCGTCCTCATGAATCCATTCGAGGCCGAGATGGATCGCCAGCTTGTCGACGAGTTGGCGGACCCCGAAGGGTTTGGCGAGCGTGTCGTTGTGACCGCCTGCGGTGCCGGCGGTCGATCCGTCGCCGATATTGGCCGACAGCATGATCGCCGGCGCGGTCTGGCCGCTCTCACGCAATCGCGCCACCAGTTCCCAGCCGTTCATGCCGGGCATGGAGATGTCGATCAGGAACAGATCGGGCTTGATGTCCTCGATGAGCGTCAGGCACTCCCGTCCGCTCGCAGCCGTCAGCACGACGAAATCGAGCGGGGTAAGCACCTCGCACATTAGATCGCGGTGATCCTCGTTATCGTCGACGACGACGATGGTGCGGCGGGCGCCCTTGTAGGAGCGGATCCGGCGCACCGGGTCGTTGAGCGCCGCCGGCCGGTCGACGGCGGAGAGCATTAGGCGGACGCGGAAGGCCGTGCCCCTGTCCCTTTCGCTGGTGACGGAGATCTCGCCGCCGAGTGTCTGGGTGAGCAGGCGCGTTATGGTCAGGCCAAGCCCGAGCCCGGGCATGCGGTGTTCTGCCTCGCCGCGCTGGAACGGATCGAAGATCCGCGGCAGGTCCTTGTCGCTGATGCCGCGGCCGCTGTCCTCGATCGTGAAGGTGGCAACCTGGTTGCGATAGCCGACTTCGAAGCGGATGCGACCGCGTTCTGTGAACTTCAGCGCATTCGACAGGAGATTGACGAGGATCTGTCTCAACCGCTTCTCGTCTGTTCGCACATATTGCGGCAGCGACGCCGCCCGGTCGTGTTCGAAGGCGATGCCCTTGGCCTGGGCTTGCGGGCGGAACATGTCGACGATCTGGTCGAGGAAATCGTGAATGTTGATCTCGTTGGAATAGACCTGCAGCTTGCCGGCCTCGATCTTGGATATGTCGAGCAGGCCGTCGATGAGACCCGAAAGGTGATCGGCGCTGCGCTTGATCACCTTGATCGCCCCCTGCCTTGGGGGCGGGATGGTCTCGTCGCGTTCGAGGATCTGCGCATAGCCGAGCACGGCGTTGAGTGGCGTGCGCAGTTCGTGGCTCAAGCCCACGACATAGCGGCTCTTCGCGCGGTTCGCCGCTTCCGCCGCTTCTTTCGCGTTCTGAAGCGCCGCGTCGGTCTTCTTGTGGGCGGCGATCTCTTTGAGGAGCAGCGTGTTTTGGCGCGAGGATTCCTCCTCCGCCACGACGCGGCTGTCATGGGCGAGCACGTAGAACCATGAGACGACGCCAGCGACGATCGCGAAGACGAAGAAGACAATCGCGATCGTGCGTTCGACGACGGCCGCGGTCTCGGGCGAGGCGGCGATCGTCTGATGAGCGATCATCGCGAGAATGAGGCCGATGCCGCTGATCGAGAGGATGGCGGAGATCGCGTAGCGGCCGAGCCTCGTGGCGAGCTTTGCGGTCACCACCTCGGGCAGGATCATCTTTGCGACCGTCGCGATCTGCGTGTTCAGCCGCGCCTTCGGCTTGCACAGGTCGTGGCAGCGGCTGTCGAGCGAGCAGCAGAGCGAGCAGATCGGCGCGGCATAGGCCGGGCACCAGGCCATGTCTTCCGGCTCGAACGGATGCTCGCAAATCGAGCAGGCGATCTCGCTCTCCCGAAACCAGCTCTTGCGCGGCTTGCGGGCAAGATAGAACTTTCCTTCCGTTCCCCAGGCGATCAGCGGCGAGGCGATGAAGGCCGTGACGAGCGCGATATAGGGGGCGAGCGAGGCAGCGATATCACCGAAAGCACCGAAATGCGCCGCGAGCGCGAGGACCGCCGAGATCCCCATGGTGCCGAGGCCGACGGGATTGACGTCGTAAAGATGCGCGCGCTTGAACTCGATGCCGGGCGGTGACAAGGCCAGCGGCTTGTTGACGAAGAGATCGGCCGAGATCGTGCAGAGCCAGGCCATGGCGATGATCGAGAAAATGCCGAGCGTCTCCTCGAGCAGCCGGTAGATGCCGAGTTCCATCAGGAGGAGCGCGATCGCGACGTTGAAGACCAGCCAGATGACGCGGCCGGGGTGGCTGTGGGTGAGCCGCGAGAAGAAGTTCGACCAGGCAAGCGAGCCGGCATAGGCATTCATCACGTTGATCTTTAGCTGCGAGATGACGACGAAGGCCACCATCAAAAGAAGCGCTGCCGTGTCCGACGGGAAGATGTAGCCGAAGGCGGTGTAGTACATCTGCGCCGGATCGGCCGCCCGCGTCGAGGGCACGCCGGCACTGAGCGCCAGGACGACGAGAAAGGAGCCCGCCAGCAGCTTCGGCGCGCCGACGATCACCCAGCCGGAGCCGGCGAGAAAGACCGCGATACGGTGGTGCAACTTCCTCTGGCCGTCCGGCGGCAGGAAGCGGAGGAAGTCGACCTGTTCGCCGATCTGCGCCATCAGCGCGAAGATCACCGCGGAGGCGGCGCCGAACTCGACGAGATCGAATGGCGCGACAGTGCCGGAAGGGCCGGAGGCATGGTGGATGCCGGAATAGGCAAGCCACAGCCCCACCTTTTCCCAGTCGGCGAGCGCGATGAAGGCGAAGGGCAGGATGTTGAGCACGATCCAGAAGGGCTGCGTCATCAGTTGGAACTTGCTGATGAGGCGCACTCCGTGGGTAACGAGCGGGATCACCACGACGGCGCTGACGATGTAGCCGATCCAGAGCGGCACGCCGAGGGCAAGCTCCAGCGCCCCGGACATGATCGATGCCTCGATAGCAAAGAGAATGAAGGTGAAGCTCGCATAGATCAGCGAGGTGATCGTCGAGCCGATATAGCCGAAGCTCGCGCCGCGCGTCAGAAGGTCGATGTCGACGCCGTGGCGGATCGCATAGCGGCTTATCGGCAGGCCGACGAGCAGGATCATGATGCTGGCGACGAGGATCGCGACGATCGCATTCGTCGTACCGTAGGACATCGTGATGGCGCCGCCGATGGCTTCAAGCGCCAGGAACGAGATCGCACCGATCGCCGTCTGCGAGATGCGCTCGGAGGAAAAACGCCGCGCGCTTTTGGCGGTAAACCGCAGCGCATAGTCCTCAAGCGTCTGGTTGGCGACCCAGCGATTGTATTCTCGTCGAACGGGAATGATACGCTGGCGTGCCGCCATGTTGCCTCGTCATCTCCTGCGCTGCCGGCCGGACGCCAGCTTTCCTTTCGTAACACAGACGGACGATGCGTGAAATTGCTGCATTGCGGGAAAGTTGCCGGCAAATCGGCCTGATCTTGTCCACCGGCGTTAAGCCGCCGCAGATGAAGGCCTCAGGATGATGGCACGCGATCGTTGCCGACGATTGCGGACGCTCGCGCTGCTTCTGAGAGTTTCACATCGACTTCACCAGCAAGCCGGTCGCGAGGGAGCGGAAGGCCTCGACGGCTTTGGGGAGGACATCTTTGGGATTATCGCTCGCAGCGATCCAGAGAGCCGCGTTGAGCGCTGCACCGTTCAGCAGCCGGGCCGCAGCCTCGGCATCCATCGGCTTCATGATTTCCTGTTCAATGAGGCGTTCAACTGTTCGCCTTGTCGCCTGCAGACAGCTGTTCTGACTGGGCCATTGCGATGGATCACCAAGAACTGCCGGCCCGTCCAGCAGAACGATACGCTGCACTTCGGGATCGAGCGCCATTTCGATGTAGGCCACTCCCTCGGCCATCAGCCCTTCCCACTCGTCCTCCGATTGGGCGCCAATCTCCTGCGCTCGCCTCGCCATCTCTGCGTCGATCTGGCTGACAACCGCCGCCAGAAGTCCGCGCTTGTCCCCGAAATTGTGGTAGAGCGCCCCCCGCGTGAGTCCCACATCAGCGGTCAGATCGTCCATTGAAGCAGCGGCATAACCCTTTTCGGCAAAGGCCTTTCGTGCGGCCGTAATCAGCTTTGCGCGGTTCTCCTCCATGGTCTCAGCTCGTCGCTTCGCGGCCATCATCATTTCCTGTTCATATACGCGATGTATGTGGATTGACATACGGTGCGTATGTGTGTTCTACATACGCGTCGTATATCAAATTGTGCAACGGTGCGTGAAGCCCCAAGGCGAAAGGACTTAAAACATGACACAGCGCAACGCAGTATTCCCGGCCAATCGGCATGCACTCTACCAAGCCCACGGCTATTCGGCTGCGATCCGCTCTCGTGACCTTCTTTTTGTTTCGGGGCAAGTCGGTAGCCGCGCCGATGGAAGTCCCGAGCCTGACTTCAAGCGTCAGGTAGAATTGGCCTTCGAAAACCTGCGGGCAACATTGGACGCGGCAGGCTGCACTTTCGACGATATCGTCGACGTGACGACGTTCCATACGGATCCCGAGAACCAGTTCGAGACAATCATGGCGGTCAAGAATCACATATTTGACAAATCGCCGTACCCGAACTGGACCGCAATCGGCGTGAACTGGCTGGCGGGGTTCGATTTCGAGATCAAGGTCATCGCGCGCATTCCCGAAAACGCTTAGGTCTGGTCGGCCGGAGCGCTTCCGGTTGCAAGGTGCTCCGGCATCCAGTGATGCAATCGGTGATTAGCTCGCACTCGCCACGGCAGTGTCGATGACGGTGAAGTCATGGGTAATGGTGGCGGTCTTCGCCAGCATCGCCGATGCCGAGCAGTATTTTTCCAGGGACAGAGCCACTGCCCGCTCGACCTTCTTTGGGGCTATGCCGCGCCCCTTGACCACGAAGTGCATGTGGATGCGGGTAAAGACCCTCGGGTCTGTTTCGGCTCGCTCCGCATCGAGCTCGACGGTGCAGTCCTCGACCGCCTCGCGGCCCTTTTCCAGGATGTGAACGACGTCGTAGGCCGAGCAGCCGCCGGCCCCGATCAGCACCAGTTCCATCGGGCTCGGCCCGGGCGTTCGCCCCTCGGGGCCGGAGGCCGTTCCGAATACGAGTTTGTGACCGCTCCCGGACTCGCCGACAAACGTTCGCTCTTCAACCCATTTGATTCGTGCTTTCATCAGTTTTTTCCTTGTGTTCAGGTGCAATAGCCCGGCCAGCGCTCACGGAATTCCAATAACCGAAAAAATCATGCTGCGGCCAGACGGACATGTCTGATTTGCCGTTGATCGCCCTTGCGCCATTTTCTGCGCATCGCGTCAACTCCGGCGCGCTCGTGATCGCTGCTTCCTCCCGCCGCCTACGCAGAATGCGCAGCGAAAAACATCAGATGATGACCGGTGGAGCGACGGCCACGAATAATCACCGCCCCGTTGCGGCGACCGAGGCAGCTCGTTTTTTGGTCGGCATGTGGAACTAACCTCTGTGGGCTGAGGTTTCGTGCCCGTTGGTACTCGATCAAAGGAGTGCTTCCGTGGCCAAGAAAGCCGCCAAGCCACACAACGAAACCTGGCCACCATTCCAGACCATGACGCCCGTTGCGGCAAGCCAGGCATCCGCGGAATCTCTCTACCAGAAAACGAGCAACTCACCGCTCCTCCCAGTGGCGGCCTTCCTCAAAGAGCTTGGCAAGCTTCGGGGTTCGGCGAAGGAACACTCCGTCAGGAACTAGCGGGGGGTGCACGATGGCTCTGCGCACGCGTGAAAGACCAACGAAGCGGGCCAACGCACCGCGGCTGACCCGAAAGGGAGGAGCCACCGACGAAGTCTTAACTGCTGGCGGCTTCGTGCTGCCCGTCAGCACCGCGCCGATGGAGGCGCGCTCGGCCCCGGAACTTCCTGCTGATGGTAAATGGCAGTACGAGCCGAAGTGGGATGGTTTCCGCTGCCTTGCCTTCAAGTCCGGCGAAGAGGTCGATCTCCGCGCGAAATCCGGCAAGCCGCTCGCGCGCTTCTTCCCGGAGGTCGTCACCGTGCTGCGGCAACTGGGCGCCGCACAATTCGTGGTCGACGGCGAACTGGTAATCGAGGTCGATGGACGGCTTTCCTTCGATGCGCTGCAGATGCGTCTGCATCCGGCGGCGAGCCGCGTTCGGAAACTCTCGGAGGAGACGCCCGCCAAGCTCATCCTCTTCGACGTGCTGGTCGGCACAGACGGCGCAATCCTCACTGGTGAGCCATTCGCTGTCCGGCGAGCTGCGCTCGAAGCCTTCGCCAGGGAGAACGCCATTACGGACAAGCTGGAGCTTTCGCCGTTCACGCTTGACAGGCAGGAAGCCGAGCGCTGGCTCACCGGGTGGCAAGCAGACGCCACCGATGGCGTCGTCGCAAAAAACCGCGACGGCCCTTACGAATGCGGAGAGCGGGCAATGGTGAAGGTCAAACGCCTGAAGACGGCCGATTGCGTCGTCGGCGGCTTCCGGTACGAAAGCGGCAGGGCGGAGATCGGCTCGCTCTTGCTCGGCCTGTACGATGCAGATGGAACGCTGAACCATGTCGGCTTCACCGCGACGATCTCCGACAAGGAGCGGCCAGCGCTGACGCGCCGACTCGAGGCCTTGCGCGAACCACCGGGCTTTACCGGCAAGGCTCCCGGCGGCCCCAGCCGTTGGAGCAGCGAACGTAGCGGCGAATGGGAGCCGGTCCGTCCGGAACTCGTTGTCGAGGTAAGGTTTGATCACGTCAGCAACCGGCGCTTTCGTCACGGCACAAAGTTGATGCGTTGGAGGCCGGACAAGGATCCGCGCCAGTGCACCTATGAACAGATCCTCCCGCGGTGAGGGCGGGGAAGCGCCGCTGTCGTCTCGGAAACTGGGTCGGGCCTTCTCGGTCGCCGTGGGGACGGTCTGGGGATTATGGCGGACGGCTCCGGTGTCATCGCCTGAAGATGTAAACCGCGCCTCCGGCATCGTCTGAAACGAGGATCGAACCGTCGGGCGCTTCCTTGACGTCCACCGGCCGGCCGACGTCTCTTAGGAAAGTCGTCGCCGAAACCGGTCGGCCGCCCCGGAAACGTACGCGCACCACCTGATACCCGACTGGAACCGACCTGTCCCAACTGCCGTGCTGGGCCACCAGAGCGTCGCCGCCGAGGCTGCGGAAGAAATGGATGCCGAGGGCCGCGACATGCGCCTGAAAGTCGAGGACGGGCGGAATCTGCCGCTCGGGCGGCGACGCGTCCTCAAACCCTTCGAGCCGCGTCTGGCCTCCAAAATAGGGAAAGCCGTAAAAGCCGCCCGGCCGAAGCGCGTTGAGCTCGTCCGGCGGGATATCGTCGCCCATTCCGTCGGCGCCGTTGTCGGTAAAGTACATGGTGCCGCCGCGCCAGTCGAAGCCGACCGAGTTGCGCACGCCCCAGGCGACCCGGCGAAGATCGGACCCATCCTGGTTCATGCTGACGATCGTGCCTTGCAGCCCGCGCGGCCGACAAATGTTGCAAGGCGATCCGAACGAGACATAGAGCCGGGAATCGGGGCCGACGGCGATATAGCGATAACTATGGCCCCCCGAATTCGGCAGGTCCCGGCGAATATCGCGCCTGCCGCTCAGAGCGCCGCCGCGCCCGATGTCGAACGCGGTGACGCTGTCCCTCGACGCGACGAACAGACGACCGCCAGAGCATGCGACTCCGTTCGCAGCGGAGAACCCCGAGGCGGCCCGCCGGGCGCCGCCGCCGGACAACCGCACGGCATAGACCGAGGAACCTTTGGTTCCGACGAACACGATGTCGCCGCAGACAGCCATTTCGCGCGCGGCGGGAACGCGGGCGAGCAAGTCGGCCCGCGCCGGGCCGAGGGCCACGCCGGAGGCGATCGCCGCCAACGCGAGAAAACCCATTCGAGCGGAGAGAACTTTTGAGGAAAAGACGTCCATCGGCGCCCTCCCAATGCAAGCTGAACTTGCTTGAGGGAATTGGAGCGGCTTCTTCTCGTTTCAAGCCGGCGCCTACTGCAGGTTTCCTTAAATACTTACCGATTTAAGGGGTGAAAACATGCAGCGATTCAAAGCGTTACAGCGTTCTTCGCGCGTCTCAAAAGACGCGCGGCGCAGTTGGCCTCACGGCGAAGTGATCTTCCGATCGGCGCGCGTTCCTTGCAGGCCGCCAGCCAAAGAGGCCTCGTGTGAGATCGCGAACGACGCGTCCCGATTGGCGTGAGAACTTCCTTCTTCCCCCCGTCACCTACGTAGAATGACGTATGTGCAGGGCAGCGCGAACGTCGGATGATCGGTGAAGCAACGGCCAAGAACAATCACCGCCCCGTTGCGGCGACCAGAACTAGAGGGGTTCAATCCGATGACTATCAGGGCACGCGTTAGCGGCGCATTCCTCGCTGCCGCCCTTTCGACGACCGCGTTCAACGGCGCCTTCGCCGCCGAGGACACGATCAAGGTCGGCATTCTTCATTCGCTTTCCGGCACCATGGCGATCTCCGAAACGACGCTGAAAGACGCCATGCTGATGCTGATCGACGAGCAGAACAAGAAGGGCGGGCTGCTCGGCAAGAAGCTGGAGGCCGTCGTCGTCGATCCGGCCTCTGATTGGCCGCTCTTTGCCGAAAAGGCGCGCGAACTCATTTCCGTCGACAAGGTTTCGGCCGTCTTCGGTTGCTGGACTTCCGTCTCGCGCAAATCGGTGCTGCCGGTCTTCGAGGAGCTGAACTCGATCCTCTTCTATCCGGTCCAGTACGAGGGCGAGGAAAGCCAGCGCAATGTCTTCTACACCGGTGCCGCGCCGAACCAGCAGGCGGTCCCGGCCGTCGATTATCTAATGGAGAACGAAGAGGTGGAGCGCTGGGTGCTCGCCGGCACGGACTATGTCTATCCGCGGACAACCAACAAGATCCTCGAAGCTTATCTAATCTCCAAGGGCGTGAAGCCTGAGGACATCATGATCAACTACACGCCCTTCGGCCATTCCGACTGGCAGACGATCGTTTCCGACATCAAGAAGTTCGGCTCGGCCGGCAAGAAGACCGCCGTCGTCTCGACGATCAATGGCGACGCCAACGTGCCCTTCTACAAGGAACTCGCCAACCAGGGCATCAAGGCCGAGGATATCCCGGTCGTCGCCTTCTCGGTCGGTGAAGAAGAATTGGCCGGTCTCGATACCGGTCCGCTCGTCGGCCACCTTGCCGCCTGGAACTATTTCCAGTCGGTCGACAATCCGGCCAATGCCGAATTCATCAAGACCTGGAAGGCCTATACCAAGAACGACAAGCGGGTGACCAACGACCCGATGGAAGCCCACTATATCGGCTTCAACATGTGGCTGAAGGCGGTCGAAAAGGCCGGCACCACCGACACCGACGCCGTGCTCGATGCGATGGTCGGCATTTCCGTGCCGAACCTTTCCGGCGGCTATTCCACGATGATGCCGAACCATCACATCACCAAGCCGGTGCTAATCGGTGAAATCCAGGCGGACGGCCAGTTCGAGACGGTCTGGGAAACCCCCGGCCTCGTCGTCGGCGACGAGTGGTCGGACTACCTGCCGGATTCGAAGGATCTAATCGCCGATTGGCGGGCGCCGATGTCCTGCGGCAACTTCAACATCGCCACTGGCAAATGCGGCGGCAAAGGCTCCTGATTTCATGACGAAGAACTTGTTCTCGGAAAGGACCATATCGGCCTTCTTCGACAATCTCGTTTCATGACGAACGGATAGACCGAAATACCCTCCGTCCGAAAGCGTCCATTCGGACGGAGGGGCATTTTCACCGTTGCCGCACCGTGAACTGACGCGAAATCCGTACGAGGGGCGAATGTATCGCATCTTACAAACCGTGCTTGTGGCCCTGATCCTTTTCACCGCATTCCCGGCCGCGGGGCTGAGCGCTGAGGAGCCGTTGCGCGACCTCGTGAACGCGCTCGGTACGGCGAAGCTTTCCAACATGGACGAACATATCGCGGCGCTCGCAAAGAGCGGCGACCCAAAGATCGTGCCAATCCTCGAAGCGCTCAGTGACGGCAATCTTTACGTCCGCAAGGCGGACGACCAGGTGTTCCTTACGCGCGAAAGCGGGGCGAACCTAACGCTGACCGATCCGCTTTCCGGCGAGAGCGTCGGCGAGGCGCCGAAGAGCGCACTCTCGAAGATCAAGGTCAACAACAGCGTGCGCCGCTCCGTGCGCGCCGCGCTCGGCGGCTTGACGCTGCTGAGCCCCGATCGCAATCAACGCTTCAAAGCCGCGCAGTCCATCCTGCAGTCTCCCAACGCGGATGCGCTCCCGACCATCGAAAACGCGCTCGCCGCCGAGAAGGATGCGGCTATTCGCACATTGCTGGAACAGGCGCGCGCGACGGCGGTCCTCGCCTCCGACCGGCCACCCGAGGAGAAGCGGCAGGCGGTGCAAACGCTGAAGCAAAACGGCGGCCGCGAGGCGCTTTCGATTCTGTCGGCCGCGCTCGGCACCGCCGACGAGACCCTGAAGCCGGAGATCGAGGCGGCGCTTGCGAGCATCGAACAAACCCAGGCCCTGTGGGCGGCCGGCCAGAATGTCTGGTACGGGCTATCGCTCGGCTCGGTGCTGCTGCTCGCCGCAATCGGCCTTGCCATCACCTTCGGCGTCATGGGCATCATCAACATGGCGCATGGCGAGATGGTGATGCTCGGCGCCTACACGACCTTTCTCGTGCAGGAGATCGTACGCACGTCCTTTCCCGGGCTTTTCGACTGGTCGCTGGCGATCGCGCTGCCGCTCGCCTTCCTGGTCACCGGCGCCGTCGGGCTGGCGATCGAGCGCGGCGTCATCCGCTTCCTCTATGGCCGGCCGCTCGAGACGCTGCTTGCCACCTGGGGCATATCGCTGATCCTGCAGCAGGCGGTGCGCTCGATCTTCGGGCCCACTAACCGCGAAGTCGGCAATCCGTCGTGGATGTCCGGCGCCTTCGAGCTCGGCGGATTGACGATCACCTGGAATCGTCTCTGGATCATCCTCTTCGCGCTCACCGTCTTTGCCGGCCTGCTGTTCCTCTTGAAGAAGACTCCGATGGGCCTGCAGATGCGGGCGGTCACGCAGAACCGGCGCATGGCCTCCTCCATGGGCATCCGCACGCCCGTGGTCGATGCGCTGACCTTCGCGCTCGGTTCGGGCATCGCCGGCATGGCGGGCGTGGCGCTCTCGCAGATCGACAACGTCTCGCCGAACCTCGGCCAAGGCTACATCATCGACAGCTTCATGGTCGTGGTCTTCGGTGGCGTCGGCAATCTCTGGGGCACGCTCGTCGGCGCCTTCTCGCTCGGTATCCTCAATAAGTTCCTCGAGCCCTATGCCGGCGCCGTGCTCGGCAAGATCCTCGTGCTCGTGCTGATCATTCTCTTCATCCAGAAACGGCCGCGCGGGCTGTTTGCACTCAAGGGCCGGGCGGTGGAAGCATGATCACCTCGTTCCTCATCAAATCGCTGGATCGCACCATTCTCGTCGCCGTGGCGATCCTGCTGGCGCTCGCCGTCCTCGTTCCGGTGCTCAATCTCCTGACGGCGCCCGATCATCCGCTGCACGTGCCGACCTATCTGGTCTCGCTCTTCGGGAAATATCTGACCTATGCGCTCTTGGCATTGGCGCTCGATCTCGTCTGGGGCTTCTGCGGCATCCTCTCGCTCGGCCACGCCGCCTTCTTCGCGCTCGGCGGTTATGCCATGGGCATGTATCTGATGCGCCAGATCGGCGCGCGCGGTTCTTACGGCAATCCGCTCCTGCCGGACTTCATGGTGTTCCTCAACTGGAAGGAACTGCCGTGGTTCTGGTACGGCTTCGACATGTTCTGGTTCGCCGCGCTGATGGTGGTGCTGGTGCCGGGGCTCATCGCCTTCGTCTTCGGCTGGTTCGCCTTCCGCTCGCGCGTCAACGGCGTCTATCTTTCGATCATCACCCAGGCGATGACCTATGCGCTGCTGCTTGCCTTCTTCCGCAACGACATGGGCTTCGGCGGCAACAACGGGCTCACGGACTTCAAGGACATTCTCGGCTTCAACATCCAGGCGGACGGCACGCGCGCCGCGCTCTTTGCGGCTTCCGCATTGGCGCTCGCCGTCTCGCTCGTCATCACTTCGGGGATCGTGCGCTCCAAGTTCGGCAAGGTGCTGGTGGCGCTGCGCGATGCGGAAAGCCGCACCCGCTTCCTCGGCTACCGTGTCGAGCACATGAAGCTATTCGCCTTCACCGTCTCGGCGATGATGGCCGGCGTCGCGGGCGCCCTCTATGTGCCACAGGTCGGCATCATCAACCCCGGCGAGTTCGAGCCCGGCAATTCGATCGAAGTCGTCATCTGGACGGCGGTCGGCGGCCGCGGCACGCTGATCGGCCCGATCATCGGCGCCATCCTCGTCAACGGCGGAAAGAGCATCTTCACCGCCGCCTTCCCGGAATTCTGGCTCTTTGCGCTGGGCGGGCTCTTCGTGCTCGTCACGCTGTTGCTTCCGAAGGGCATCGTCGGCACGGCACAGCACTATCTCGCCCGGCGCCGCTCCTATCGCGCGGAGACCGTCAGCGACAAAGGGGCAGGACTGCGGGCTTCAGAACCGATGGCAGCGGAGTGATTGCCATGCATGACAAGAACGAGAAGAAACCCAAGAGCCTGCTCTATCTCGACGGCGTCTCCGTCTCCTTCGACGGCTTCAAAGCGTTGAATTCGCTTTCCTTCATCGTTGAGCCGGGGGAATTGCGGGCGATCATCGGTCCGAACGGCGCCGGCAAGACGACGATGATGGACATCATCACCGGCAAGACCCGGCCTGACGAGGGCGAGGTCTACTTCAAGGGCGATATCGATCTGACCCGCAAGGACGAGGCGGAGATCGCCCAACTCGGTATCGGGCGGAAGTTCCAGAAGCCGACCGTGTTCGAAAATCACACCGTCTGGGACAATCTGGAGCTGGCGCTGAACCGCAGCCGCGGCGTCTTCGCGACGCTGTTCTACCGCCTGATGGTCGAGGACAAAGCTCGCATCGAGGAGATTCTTGCGACCGTGCGGCTCGCGGCGCGCCGCGACGACCTTGCCGCCAACCTCTCGCATGGCCAGAAACAATGGCTGGAGATCGGTATGCTGCTCGCGCAGGAGCCGGAGCTCCTGCTCGTCGATGAGCCGGTGGCCGGCATGACCGATGCGGAGACGGCCGAGACGGCCGTGCTGCTCAAGGAAATCGCCAAGACGCGCTCGGTCGTGGTGGTTGAGCACGACATGGGCTTCATCCGCGATCTCGGCGTCAAAGTGACCTGCCTTGCCGAGGGCTCGGTTCTGGCGGAGGGCTCGATCGATTTCGTCAGCAACGATCCGAAGGTGATCGAAAACTATCTCGGCCGATGAGCGAGACGAGGGGAAGGAACAATCCATGTTGACCGTCGAAAACGTCAGCCTTCACTACGGCGCAGCGCAGGCTCTGCGCAATGTCTCGATCAGGGCGGAGATGGGAAAGATCACCTGCGTGCTCGGGCGCAACGGCGTCGGCAAGTCGAGTCTCCTACGAGCGATCACCGGCCAGCATCCGGTGACGAGCGGCGCGATCTCCTTCAACGGCGCCGCGCTCGATGGCATGGCGCCCTTTCGCCGGGCAAAGCTCGGCGTCGGTTACGTGCCGCAGGGCCGCGAGATTTTCCCCTTGCTCAGCGTCAGGGAGAATCTCGAAACCGGTTATGCGCCGCTGAAGCGAGCCGATCGCTCGATACCCGAGGACATCTTCAACCTGTTTCCGGTGCTGAAATCCATGCTCGGCCGGCGCGGCGGCGACCTGTCCGGCGGCCAGCAGCAGCAGCTCGCCATCGGCCGGGCGCTCGTCATGCGACCCAAGATCCTGGTCCTCGACGAGCCGACCGAAGGTATCCAGCCATCGATCATCAAGGATATCGGCCGGGCGATCAAATACTTGCGGGATTCGACCGGCATGGCGATCCTGCTCGTCGAGCAATATCTCGACTTCTGCCGCGAGCTTGCCGATCACGTCTACATCATGGACCGCGGTGCTTTCGTGCATGAGGGACCAGCCGAGACGCTGGATACGCCGGAGGCGCGCCGGCATCTGACCGTCTAGGCTCAGGACCTATTGATTCGTCCATTCTGTTCGGGTCCACGGGCCGCCTGATCGAAAACAATGCTCGACAAGCCCTAACTGTTCTCCACAGGGTAAATTATTCCCGAAATTCAGCTGCTTGCGCCTTCTTCGAAGGATGTCTTGCCCTCGGAGCGCGGTAAAAAATACAGTGTTTTAATCGATTGTGTTTGCGCTACCCGTTGCTTTGAACCATACTGCCGCTGCACGTTTTATGAAGGAGCATCACAATCCGTTACTGCTGACAGAATTGGCCATTTCGCGTTTCCGGCCTACCCAATCGGAGGAGACCCTAATGACGAATTTCCTGCCCGCCCTTTACGAAGGGCACGCCCCGATCACCCTGCAGAATCTGTTTCGAGACGCACTCGAGGCCTATGACGACTGGGATGAGGGAATGCCTGAACCGACCGTACTCTACGAAGGCAAGGTCCTGTCGATCAGCGAGGTTTTCGATTGGATGAAACCTTGCACCGATATCATGCCCGCCAACATGCTCGGCATCGTCACCGATCGGCTGAGCAAGCCCTGGAACGGCGAAGGCCCGCTCGACGAGATGACCTTTTCCACCGCCGCCCGCGTCATGTCCGTTCTGGTCAGGCGCCGGCTGAGGCGTTTCGGGCGCGGTTCGATCGAAGCTTTTGCCGACCGTTTCAATCAGCCGCTTCACGCTGAGTGACAGTGTCTACAGCGCCGCGCGCCTTATCAGACGCGCAAAGGACGCTGCAGCATTTTGAATTGCTACATGTTTTTATCCTTAAATCGGGTACGATTTAAGGATACATGCAGTAGGCTGGATTGCGAAACAGCGCGGCCGTCCTGCCGCGCTGTTTCGTTGCCTGGCGATTAGTGTTTGATCCATGCCGACTCGCAGAGCCGTTGCCGCGCGACAGAGTTCTTTCCTTTCCTGCCATGCCGTAAGATAGTCGGATGAGGGGAGCGCTAGGCCATGCGCAATTCTCCCCGCGCGGCGAGTATCGCCGTTGGGCCAGATTGAGGCGGGGTGTGGCGTCGTCAAACGACAGCGAAGTCAGGAACCGATCGCGGCGTGGCAGCGGCCGCCCGACGCTCGCGGATGTTGCGGGTCTCGCCGGAGTCGGCAGCATCACGGTTTCGCGGGCGCTGCGCGATCCCGAGCGCGTATCGCCGGAGTTGCGCCAGCGCATCGCCGCGGCCGTCGACGAGCTGGGCTACGTGCCGAACCCGAGCGCGCGTGCGCTCGCCTCGGCGCGCGCCGACGTCATCGGTGTGCTGGTTCCGTCGCTGACGAACAATGTCTTTGCCGAAGTCTTGCGCGGCATCCACGATGGCCTGGGGGATTGCCCGCTGCAGATTCAGTTCGGCAACACGCATTATTCCGATGATGAGGAGGAGCGCCTGCTGAGGGTCTTCCTCGGCCAGCGTCCGTCGGCACTGATCGTTTCCGGCATAGACCAGGGGCCGACGACGCGGCAGATGCTGGAAGAGGCAGGCTGTCCGGTCGTGCAGATCATGGAGATCGGGCCGGATCCGGTCGACATGATGATCGGCTTTTCGCACCTGGAGGCCGGCAAGGCGGTGGCGCGGCACATGATCGATGTCGGCTGCAAGCGCATAGGATTTCTTGGCGCCCGCATGGATCCGCGTTCGCGCCGGCGTCTCGCAGGTTACGAGGCGGTGATGCGCGAAGCCGGCCGTTTCGATGCAGCACTCGTGACGACAACGACTTCGCCCTCGAGCGTGTCGATGGGGGTAAGCCTATTTCACAAGGCGCTCGAAGGGACCCCGGATCTAGACGCGGTCATCTGCAACAATGACGACGTGGCGCTCGGCGTCCTCTTCGCCTGCCACCGCGCAGGTTTGCAGGTTCCAGCTCAAATCGGCATAGCCGGCTTCAACGATCTGGAAATGATGGAGGTGGCGTCGCCTTCCATCACCAGCGTACGCACCCCACGGTACGAGATCGGACGGCGCGCCATCGCCATGGCGCGGGCCGCCATTGCCGGCAAACGGCCACAACGAACGGTCGTGGACTTGGGTTTCGAGTTGAAGATGCGCGAGAGCACCATGCGCCCGGCGGTACCCGCGCTCTGACCCGCAATGCGATCAGAATGCGCCGCTTTACAATGCCTGTTGGTAGCGCTACCATCCCTGCCTGTGACGTTTCGGGAGGAGACCTGTCTGACGTCACCGGACTCGCGTATCGACATGTCGTGCCGGATTGGCAACGAGCGCAGGCGCTGCCTGCGGCAAATGCTCGACGTCTAGATCCTGGTGCGCTCTACTGCATGTTTCCTTAAATCGTAGCCGATTTAAGGATCAAAACATGCAGCACTTCAAAGGACTACAGCGTCCTTTGCGCGTCTGGTAAGGCGCGCGGCGCTGTAGTGAACGCACTAGGACGCTTTTCGTGATTCCACCCAAAGCGGGACGCTCTAACGGCCCCTGTTTCGATGCCCTGTCCCGCATAACCACAAATGGGAGGGAATTCGATGACCAGAACATTCGTCGGCGGCATTCTCACGGCCGCTGCGCTGACGCTTCTATCGACGACAACATATGCCGAACCCGAAATCGTCAGCGGGCCGGCGGCCGAACCGGATTGTTTCGCGCCCTGGACGGCTGAAACCAAATTCTTCAAGTTTCCCAAAAAGGATGGTCCGTATCGGATCGCGCTCGCCAACGGCTTCATCGCCAATACGTGGCGCATCCAGATGATCCAGACGGCCAAGGCCTATGCCGCGCAAACGGACGTCGCGGCGAAGCTCAAGGAGTTCAAGGTCGTCTCCACCGGCGAGGACGTGCCGGCGCAGATCTCTGCGATCAACAATTTCATCGACTCCGGTTATGACGCGATTATCGTCAACGCCCAGAACCCGACCGCCTTCGGGCCGGTCATCAAGCGCGCCAAGCAAGCGGGCGTCGTGCTGGTCGCCTTCGACAACATTCTCGACACCGAAGACGCGATCAACGTCAACGTCGACCAGAAGGGCCTCGGCGTGCTCTGGGCGAACTGGCTCGCCAAGCATCTTCCGGAGGGCGGCAAGATCCTTGAGGTGCGCGGTGTCGCGGGCACGTCGGTCGATACCGATCGCCACAACGGCATTCATGAGACCTTCGCTTCGACTGGCAAGAAATGGGACGTCGTCGAGGTGATCGGCAAGTGGGACGACCCGACGGCGCAAAAGGCGACCGCCGATGCGATTGCCGTTCACAAAAAATTCGACGGCATCACCGCACAGGGCGGTGACACTGGCGTCGTGCAGGCGATGATCGACGCCGGTCATCCCTTCGTTCCCTTCGGCGGCGAGACCGAGAACGGCTTCCGCAAGTTCTGCGCCAAACATGCCGACGAAGGGCTGAAGTGCTCGTCGGCCGGCACCGGCCCAGCGCAGGTGGCAGTTGCCATCAAGACGGCAATCGCCGCACTCGAGGGACAGGTGGTGCCGCAGTCGATCAAGCTGCCGCTGGCGATCGTCGAGGACCCGAACTTCAAGGAAGGACAGGACTTCTATCCCGACCAGTCGGACAACTTCTTCGTCGGCAACGCCTTCCCTACCTGCGGTATCAACTTCACCGCCCAGGAGATCATGGGGCAGACGAAGGAAAACCAATAGCGGTCCTTCCTGATCCGCATGTCGCGCTCAGGCGCGACACGCGCGAAAATTGCGGCAGCCGAGGCAACGGATGACAACGGCAGAGATACAGGCGACGTCCCCGCTCTTCCGGATGGAAGGCGTGTCCAAGCGTTATGGCGGCGTGCGCGCACTGGAGAATGCCAAGCTCGACGTCGAAGCGGGCCACATCCACGCGATCCTCGGCGAAAACGGTGCCGGCAAGTCGACGCTGATCAAGATCATGGCAGGCGTGGTGGCAGCGGACGAGGGCCGTATGCTACTCGATGGCCACGACGTCACCTTCCGTTCGCCGGCCGCCGCCTCGGCCGCGGGCATCGCCTGCGTCTTCCAGGAACTGTCCCTGATCCCCGACCTCAGCGTCGCCGACAATATCGCCATTGCCAATCCGCCGCGCCGTTTCGGCCTGATCGACCGGCGGGCCCAGCGCGCGATCGCGGCGGAGGCACTGGCGCGGGCCGGCGCCGACGACATTCACCCGCGGGCGGCGGTGAAGGACTTGCCGCTCTCCCGCCGGCAAATGGTCGAGATCGCCAAGGCGCTGGCATCGAAGCCGCGCATCCTGATCCTCGACGAAGCGACATCGGCGCTGACGGCCGGCGATGTCGCCAAGGTGTTTGCGGTGCTGAAGCGCCTGCGTTCCGAAGGTCTGGCCCTGCTCTATATCTCGCACCGCATGCACGAGATCGCCGAACTCGCCGACACCTGCACCGTGTTCCGCAATGGCCGCAATGTCGCAAGCTTCCGCGCCGGCACCCGCAGCGACAGCGAAGTCGTCGAAATGATGATCGGGCGCGAATACAGCAACGTCTTTCCACCGAAGCCGCAGCGTGCGGCCATTGCTAAACCGCCCCGCCTCGAATGCCGGAATCTCGGCTGGGGCGATCGGCTGCGCGACATTTCGCTCTCAGTCGCCGAAGGGGAGGTGGTGGGCCTGGGCGGACTCGACGGCCAGGGCCAGCGCGACCTCCTGCTTGCTCTCTTCGGCGTATTGCGTGGCACCACGGGCTCGGTGCTTATCGACGGCGCCCCGATGACGATCGCCAGCCCCGCGGCCGCCCGTGCCTCCCGCAGCGCCATGGCACTCATTCCGGAGGACCGCAAGACCGAGGGGCTGATGCTGCCGATGACCGTACGGGAGAACCTCTCCTTCGCCGCACTCGACCATGTTTCGCGTGGCGGGATCATCGACCGCAGCGCGGAAGAACAACTGATCGATGAAATGGTGCGGCTGCTTGCGATCAAGACGGCCGGA
Organism: Ensifer sp. MPMI2T; assembly: GCF_004827385.1. Classification (GTDB taxonomy): domain Bacteria; phylum Pseudomonadota; class Alphaproteobacteria; order Rhizobiales; family Rhizobiaceae; genus Sinorhizobium. The sequence goes on along the minus strand of NZ_SRXN01000002.1, from coordinate 208,167 downwards.
CTCGACATTCCGGTGGGCGCGCTATCGGGCGGCAACCAGCAGAAGGTTGTGATTGCCAAGTGGCTGATGCGCAATCCGCGCATCGTTCTGCTAAATGACCCGACACGTGGTATCGACGTCGGCACCAAGCAGGAGATGTACCAGCTTCTGCGCCGGCTGGCCGACGCCGGCGCGGCGATCCTGTTCTATTCGACCGACTACGACGAGTTGATCGGCTGCTGCGACCGGGTACTAGTTCTCTATGACGGACGCATCGTCCGCGAGCTTGAAGGACGGGGCATCACCGAGCATGCGCTGATCGCGAGCGCTCTCAACGTCGAAGGCGGCGACCGGGAGGGAACGGCGGCATGAGCGAATGGCGCTACTGGTTGAATGAGCAACGCGGGACACTCATGGGGCTCGCGATCTTTCTCCTGATGTTTGCCGTCTACATCGCCAACCACCCGGCCGGGCTGACGGCCAACGTGGCTCAGACCGCCGCCAACAAGGGCGTGCTGTTCGCCTTCGTCGCCATGGCCCAGACGCTGGTGGTGATCACGGCGGGCATCGATCTGTCGGTCGGCATGATTTTCATCCTGACCAATTGCCTGGCATCCTGGATCGTCGTCGGCGAACCGCTGCCGACCGCATTGGGCGTCGTTGCCGTCCTTGCGGCGGGCATGGTCTGCGGCGCGATCAACGGGCTTTTGGTAATCTATGGACGACTGCAGCCGATCGTCGCGACGATCGCGACCGGGGCGGTCTATTTCGGCCTGGCGCTGCTGCTGAGGCCCTTCCCCGGCGGCTCCGTCAACGAGGACCTCGCGGATGCGCTGACCGGCCGCCTCTTCGGCGTGATCCCGTCGAGCCTGGTGGCGCTGGCGGCGGCGGTTCTCCTGGTCTGGCTGCCCTTCCGGCGATCAAGGCTTGGCAGGGCCGCCTATGCGGCCGGCTCGTCCGAGCAGGCGGCCTTCATGTCGGGCGTGCCGATCCGGCGCGGCAAGTTTGCAGCCTATACGCTCGCCGGATTGCTCGCGGCGATGGGCGGACTGTTCCTGACCTTCTTCACCTATACCGGAGAGGCGGCCTATGCCAGCGGCAGCGGCTATACGCTCTGGTCGATCGCAGCGGTCGTGCTGGGCGGTGTCTCGCTCTATGGCGGGCGCGGCAGCGCCGTCGGCGCGATCTTCGGCGCCTTCGCCGCCCGCACGACCGGTGATATGTTGTTCGTTTTCGACGTCGATCCGCTGTGGCAGCCGTTGCTCCAGGGTGTCGTCCTGATGATCGCGGTCAGCATCGGCTCCCTGGCCCTGCTGCGGGTGCGCAACCGGCTGGACTGGTTCCAATGAGCGACACATCCGAGAATCGCATCTCGATCAGGACCCGGCTGCCGGCATTCCTCCGCCGCGCCGATCCGGCCGTGCTCACCGCCTTCGGCTGCATCCTTCTGCTGCTTTTTCTGAGCAGCCTCTATTCCAGCAATTTCCTGTCGCTCAACTACCTCCTGCAACAGCTCAAAGTCGCTTCGTTCCTCGGGGTCGTGGCCGCCGGCATCATGGTCGTTATTCTGCTCGGCCACATCGATCTTTCCGTCCCCTGGGTGATGACGACCGGCGCGATGATGGCCTGTGCCGCCGCCAGCTTCGGAGGCATGGGACCGGTGATCGCCATTCCGTTCGGAATCCTCTGCGGCGCGGCCTTCGGCCTGCTGAATGGATTTGGCGTCGCCTATCTGCGCATACCGTCGATGATCGTCACGCTCGCGACAAATGTCGTCGCTCAGGGCCTGATGGTCGTCTACACCGGCGGCTTCTCGCCGCAGGACTCCGCGCCGCCGGCGGTGCGCTGGCTCGCGACCGGGTTCGTCATTCCAGGCCTGCCGAACGCCATCCTCGTCTGGGTCGCGATCAGCGCCATGATGGTGTTCCTGTTTACACGCACCTCCTTCGGCCGGGCGGTTTACGGTATCGGCAACAGTGAACGCGCGGCCTACCTTTCGGGGGTCGATACGCGGCGCGTCGTCATGATCGCCTTTGCGATCTCGGGCGCGCTCAGCGCCTTCGGCGGCGTACTGCTCGCCGGCTATTCCTCGAAGGCGGCGCAGGCGATGGGCGACGCCTATCTGCTCCCGGCGATCGCTGCCGTCGTGCTCGGTGGCACCTCGATCCTTGGCGGTCGCGGCTCCTATCTGGGCACGGTCGCCGGCGTGATCCTGATCACGCTCTTGCAATCGATTCTCTCGGTAATGCAGATGCCCGAAGCGGGCCGCCAGATCGTCTACGGCGTCGTCATCATCGTCATGCTGCTCCTCTATGGCCGCACGCCGCCGAACCGGTGACGTCGCGGCAGCAGACCATGGTTCGAGTCTGAAGGATCCATGTCGCTGCCGCGGAGTGATATCATCCCCAACCGCGCCCCTTTTGGCGACGAATGCACTCCGGGAGCATGCCATGACCCGCATCGTCGATCTCCGCGTCTTTGACCTGCGCTTTCCCACCTCCCAAAGCCTTGACGGTTCGGATGCGATGAATCCGGACCCCGACTATTCGGCCGCCTATGTCATCCTCGACACCGACCGGCCGGATCTCTCCGGTCACGGCCTCACCTTCACCATCGGCCGCGGCAACGACATCTGCTGTCTGGCGATCAGGGCCATGCGGCATCTGGTCGTCGGTCAGGAGATCGAGGACATTCTCCGCCAGCCGGGGCTGTTCTGGCGGAATCTGACCGGTGACAGCCAGTTGCGCTGGATCGGCCCGGAGAAGGGTGCGATTCACTTGGCGACCGGAGCGATCGTCAATGCCGTCTGGGACCTGATCGCCAGGGATGCCGGAAAGCCGGTCTGGCGGCTTGTTGCAGACATGTCCGCGGAAGAGATCGCCGATATCGTCGACTACCGCTACCTGACCGACGCGCTGACGCGCGACGAGGCGGTCGACATTCTCAGACGCGCCGAGCCCGGCAAGGCCGAGCGGATCGCGACGCTCGAGCGCGAGGGCTATCCCTGCTACACGACGTCCGCCGGCTGGCTCGGCTACGACGACGAGAAGCTGAGGCGCCTTGCGCAGGAGGCGGTCGATGCGGGCTTCAACCACGTCAAGATGAAGGTCGGGCGTGACCTCGCCGACGACATCCGCCGGCTGACGATCGCTCGCGAGGTGATCGGTCCCGATCGCTACCTGATGATCGACGCCAACCAGGTCTGGGAGGTCACGGAGGCGATCGACTGGGTGAGGGCGCTCGCCTTCGCCAAGCCCTTCTTCATCGAGGAGCCGACGAGTCCGGATGATGTCGCCGGCCACCGCAAGATCCGCGAGGCGATCGCCCCGATCAAGGTCGCGACCGGCGAAATGTGCCAGAACCGCATCCTGTTCAAGCAGTTCATCGCCGAAGGCGCGATCGATATCGTGCAGGTCGACGCTTGCCGCCTAGGCGGGCTGAACGAGGTCCTGGCCGTGCTCCTGATGGCGGCGAAATACGGGCTGCCGGTCTGGCCGCATGCGGGCGGCGTTGGCTTGTGCGAATACGTGCAGCACCTGTCGATGATCGACCATGTCGCCGTGTCCGGGGCGAAGGATGGGCGCGTGATCGAATATGTCGCCCACCTGCACGAGCATTTTGTCGATCCGTGCGTCATCAGAAATGCCGCCTACATGCCGCCTCGGCGGCCGGGATTTTCGATCGAGATGAAGCCGCAATCGATCGCGGATTACTCCTATCGCGTATAGCGGCAGGCCTCGCCGGAGAGAAATGGCTTGACGCGAATCAGAGGATGAATCATTCCTCTAACGGATCAGATCGCATATTCAATATTTCAGCGTAGTTCGGCGATTGCTCTGTTAAGGAATGCGGCGGGCGCATTTTGCGGCCGGCGAAGGGATGGCTGTTGCCGGCCGTTGGCCGCCGGAGGCGCAAGGCACGAGGGGATTTGACGATGGATATGACGGGATCGGCCGCGGCAGCCGTGAGCGCAATCGGTGACGTGATGACGGCCGGCGCCGGATATCGCAGGCCCGCTGACGAGGCGATCGCGGCGGACGCACGGGCGCTGTCCGAGCAGTTGAAGGCAATGCGCGAGCGCCTCTTCCCACCGACGGCAATGAAGACGCTAAGGAGCTTCACTTCGGGCGAGGCCGCCAAGCTGATCGGCGTCTCGGACGGCTATCTTCGACAGCTGTCGCTGGCGGGCGAGGGGCCGCAGCCCGACACCGGGTCCGCCGGGCGACGCTCCTATTCGCTCTCCGACATCAATGCGCTTCGCCGCCATCTCGCTGAGCAGGCGCTTGCCAAGGGCAATGGTGCCAAGGCGCGCAGCTACCTGAAATGGCGCGATGCCGGGAAGGGCGAGCACCTGCAGGTCATCTCCGTCACCAACTTCAAGGGCGGGTCCGGCAAGACGACCTCGTCGGTCCATCTTGCCCAGTATCTCGCCATGACCGGCCACCGGGTGCTCGCGGTCGATCTCGACCCGCAGGCCTCGCTTTCGGCGCTGTTCGGCTATCAGCCGGAACTGGACCTGACCGGCAACGACACGCTTTACGGCGCCATCCGCTACGACGCCGAGGCGCGGCCGCTGAAGGACATCATCCGCAAGACCTATTTCGACGGGCTCGATCTGGTGCCGGGCAATCTCGAACTGCAGGAGTTCGAGCACACGACGCCGCAGGCGCTGAGTGCCCGCCAGAGCGGTGCGGATGCCGGCCCGCTCTTCTTCGCCCGGGTGCAGTCCGCGCTTGCGAGCGTTGCCGACGACTACGACGTCGTGGTCATCGATTGCCCGCCACAGCTCGGCTACCTGACGCTTTCGGCGCTTTGCGCCTCCACCTCGGTCATCGTGACTGTGCATCCTCAGATGCTCGACGTCGCCTCGATGAACCAGTTCCTCTACATGACCTCGGACCTGCTCGGCGTCGTGCGCGAAGCCGGCGGCGAACTCAAATTCGATTTCCTGCGCTATCTCGTCACCCGCTTCGAGCCCAATGACGGCCCGCAGGCGCAGATCGTCGGCTTCATGCGCTCGCTGTTCGGTGATCGCGTGTTGACCTCGGCCATGGTGAAATCGACGGCGATCTCGGACGCCGGCCTGACGAAACAGACGCTCTACGAGGTCGGCCGGGAGAATTTTACCCGCGCGACCTACGACCGGGCGATCGAGTCGCTGAACGCCGTCAACAGCGAAGTCGAGGCTCTCATTCATGCGGCCTGGGGGCGCTAGGACATGGCTGGCAACAACCGGAAGAACGAATTGCGGGCGCTGTTTGCGGGCGGTGCTCCTGCGGCACCGGCGGAACAGAAGAGCGAGAGCGAGTTGACACCTGTCAACGGGCGGGCCGCCTCCACGCCCGATGCTTCACGCGCCGCCTCCGGCGCGGTCCGGGCCATGGGGCTTTCGCTCGGCAACATCACCCGCGAGGCGGAAGAAGCGCGCGCGCTCAGGGAAGCGCTCACGCAGGGCGAGCGCGTGGTGGCGCTCGATCCGGCGGTGGTCGAGGGCTCCTTCGTCGAGGACCGGTTGACCGACGGCGAGGCGGACGATCCCGATTTTCTGGCGCTGGTCGAAAGCATCCGCGAGAACGGCCAGCAATCGCCGATCCTCGTGCGCCCGCACCCGGAAAAGCAGGGTCACTACCAGACCGCCTACGGCCACCGCCGGCTGAAGGCGGTGCGCCGGCTCGAACTGCAGGTGAAGGCGATTGTCCGGCCGCTTTCCGACGATGAGCTGGTGCTCGCCCAGGGCAAGGAAAATGCAGAACGGCGCAACCTTTCCTTTATCGAGCGCGCGCTTTTTGCCGCGGCGCTCGCCGCCCGCGGCTTCGATCGCAAGGTGATCGGCGACGCGCTTGCCGTGCAGAAAAGCGAACTATCGCGCCTCCTCCAGGTGGCCGACAGCGTGCCGCATCATCTCGCCCGGGCGATCGGCCCGGCGCCGAAGGTAGGGCGGGAGCGGTGGATGGCGATCGCCACGTTGCTCGAAAGGGAAGAGGCGCGCGAACTGGCGGATGCGGAAATCAGCGCGCCGCGCTTCCGTGCTGCAGACACCGACCAGCGCTTCCAGCTTGTCTTCAATAGGCTGTCTGAGAGCGACAAGCCGGAGCCAGCGAAGCCCGAGGAACTAAGGGACGAGGCGGACCGCGTCTTCGCGCGGCTGAGGCTCGACGGAAAAGCCCCAAGAATCGAGTTCCTGCCCGGCACCCATCCGGCCTTCCTCAAGGAAGCGGTGTCGATGCTGGCAAAGTGGCACGCTACATTTGTGAAGAACCAGAGGTCGTAGATTCTCTTTCGGCTTGCGGCGGGCCCCCCTCTGCCCTGCCGGGCAGAGGGGGGGTCGACATGCGGCACCAGCTGGAAATCTGCGAGAGCGAATTCCGCTCCAACCTCACTCACGCCCGAACCGGCTGAGTTTTTTGCCTGCTGATCAAACGCTTGGCGAGGCTCTGACCAGGTCGTTCGACCGCGAAGAAAGTTATGCAGGCAACCACGTAGACCAAGGGCACAAGAATGGCGGTGACCGCGGCGAAGCGTACAGGCGGAGAAATCGTGTCGCCGAAATCGGCAATGAAATAGGCGGCGATCGGCTGCAGGAAGATGAGGTGCCAGAGATAGGCCCCGAATGACAGTTCGCCGAGCCAATGGAAGAACCTGTTGCCGAGCGACGAGGAAAAGGCGCGAAGCCTGACCCCCACTGTGTTGCCTATCAGGCGATGATAAATCAGTGCGAAAAAGACGGCGACAAGCGTGACGCGCATCAGCATTTTGGTGATCGTCATATCGCCGCCGATCGGCAGAAGAGCAAGCGCCATAGCGGCCCCACCGTGGAGAAGAGCTTTCGACCTGTCCGCGTGAAGACCAAGCGCTAACAGCATCCCGCAAAGAAAGATATGCATCTTCAGCGGCAGGAATGCCGGCATTGGAAAGTGGACTCCCAGCAGGCTCGACGTCGACACGATCGCGAGCGCAATAATGGCTGTGAAGAGCGCGCCCTTCAGCCATCCGCCTTTCTTGAGCAAGAGCATGATGAAGGGAAAGGCCGCATAGAACTGCATTTCGAGCCCTATGCTCCAGTCCGGCAGCGGTGTCCGGTAGGCGTAGTCGGGAGAAAGGCCGAACAGAAAACTCGCGTGCATCAGCCCGTTGGTCAATCCGTTGTCGAGATAGCGTTGCGGTGATTGCGGCGTCCGTCCGAGGAAGGCGTCGATGATCATTCTCGATTCGAACAGCCAAGCGCCGAGCGCGAAGGCAACGGCGAGAAGAACATAGTAGAGCGGCGCAATTCTGAGGAAACGCCGGATCCAGAAGCTTCCCCAGGTCGAGGTCAGTTCCCACGGCTCCTTGGCGGCACGCAACTGATAGTGAAATACCATCAGGAAGCCGGAAAGCATGATGAAGAGATCGACACCAAGGTCGGGTTCCGACAAAATTGGCAACCGCCAACCCGTCAGAAGCAGCGCATGGCCGATCATTACCCAAAGAGATGCGAGCCCTCGAAGTCCATCCAGGCAATCGATTCGGATTTTGCGGGGATTATAGTCAGCCATCAGCAATCTTCGTCCTTGTGAGCAACTAAAGGTTACTGCCTGCGCGCTATGTTGCGACGCACAAGGGACTGCCTAGAGGCTGACTAAGGCGAGAGTAAGTAATCGGCCGATGTTGAAAGAGCGCCGCAAGCCGCCTGGGCCCTGCTTCCGCTCAGACGCGGCCGGCGCGTCTATCGAGGCTGAAGGCGCCTGCGCCGAAGGCGGCGATCTGCAGGAACCCGCCCGTGATGGCGAGGTTCTTCATGAAGTGGATCATCTGGTTTTGGTCCGCGAAATTGGTGTGAAATCCGAGAGCCGATGCCAGGGTGAAGATCGCCAGCGCGAGCGCCGTCAAGCGGGCTTGATAGCCGAGGACGAGAAGGATGCTACCGCCGAGTTCCATGACGACGGCGACGGCATAGGCCACCGTGGGCAGGGGTAGATTGGCCGCCCTTATATACTCGATCGTTCCTGCGGGATCTGCCAATTTTTCGAAGCCGGATGAGAGAAAAATGGCGACGAGAAGCAGACGACCGATGAAGCCCAGGCCGCTCTGAAGTGCGAGGTTGTCGCTCATGTCGAGTACCTTTCCTAGCGGGTCAGGCGTCAGAGGATTTGCAACTGCCGCGCATCACCGGCGCTATTGAGCCTTCCGCCGATCCTCACGAGGAGGGCTGGCGATAGCAATCTATGTTTGCAAAGATAGCGCTCACGCTTCGAAAATCTTCCCGGGATGAAACAGAATTTGAACGGTGGCAAAAACCTGCCGCCGAAGCGCTGAAAAGCCTTGGATGCGGTCGGCCTGGAAGGCTGTCGCGAGGCTCTTCGGAGGGCATGCCGTCCTTCTGGCGATGTGCCTGGAAGGGAGTTGTTAACCTTCATTTCCTATTCGCTTAAGGCAGCCCCTTCGATAATGAATTTCGAGTTTTCAGGCCATGCGTATTCCCCGGACAAACTTCTCGACGGCAGCTTTGTATGATGCAAACCAGGCGGACGATTTCGAGGCTCCGCATCCGGGTGCCCTGAGCCGCGCTCATGGCCACACGGCGGGTTCCAGCGAACACGACCACCTGTTCGAGGCGCCGGAAGCGCCGCGGCGCGCGGTCGGCCAGGAAGCCCACGACATGGGCTATGCCGGGCGCGCGGCGCGGCTCTATGGGCAGGGCTCGGCCTATGCTCCGGCCCAGGTCACGGCCTCCACGCGAGATCCGCTTCCCACACTGGCCGAAATCACTGGCCATGACGGCGATACCACCTGGGAAAGCCATTTCTTCCTGTCGCCCAATGTCCGTTTTACCCGCACGCCCGAGCGCGAATTCATGAAGCGCCGCGCCCCGGCGATCGAGGAGGACGGATCGGAAGCAGAGGTCGCAGCCGAGGTCGCCGAGACGGATGTCGCGGCACTCGAGGATGTCGGGGAGGTGGCGCTGGAAGCGGCCCCGGGGAACGATACGCCAGCCGTCGAGCCGGAGGCGCCCAACTACAGCCCGTCCGAACTCCTGCGCGTACTGATGCAGCAGCTTCCCTCCTGGAGTTCTCAGCAGGCCAACGACACCGGCACGGCCGAATCACCGTCGGCTTCGGAGCCGGTCGCAGCGCAGGAGCCGGCCGTCCTGGCAACGCAACCGGCTTCCACACAGGAAGCGGTTGAAATGAAGGGTGAGGACGAGTTCGCGGAGACTCCGGCACACACCGCCGGTGGGGCTGCGGAGATCGGCGTTCAGACCGATACGAACCTGGCCTATCTTTCCGATCACGCCTTCTTCGAATTCATGCAGCCCGAAGTCGTGGCCCCCGCCGCTCCCTCGGTCGCCGCGCCCATAACCGTTGCTCGTACCGTGGTAACCCCGCCCGAGGTCGCAGTAGAAACGAAGCCGGTAGCCTTCCGGCCGGCGGAAGTCCCCGCGCTGCCGCCGACCGCAATCACTTCGCTGTTCCGGGTTGTCGAATGCCGGCGTCCGGCGCCGTTCGCCGAACTGCCTGCTTCCGCTCCAACGCCTGACGTGATCGACGCGCCACCGGCAGAGGAATCCGCTCCGTCGGCGGGCGCAGTGGCCGAGCAAGCATCCGCTCCAGCGTCCGCCGAGCCAACCGTGTTCGCTCAGGCGCCGGAGAAGACATCCGAAGCGCCGGTGGCGAAGGCAATGGTCACCATGCCAGCCGTCGTGCAGCGCTCCTCTCCGTCGCTGCCGCTGATCGGAGCGATCGAGCGGGTCCAGACCGTCGACGCGTACGAGTTTCCGTCCGAAGAACTCCTGCAGGAGCCGCCGGAAGGTCGCGGCTTCTTCATGACGCAGGAGCAACTCGAACAGAATGCCGGGCTCCTCGAAAGCGTGCTCGAAGATTTCGGCGTCAAGGGCGAGATCATCCACGTGCGGCCGGGTCCTGTCGTTACCCTCTACGAATTCGAGCCGGCGCCGGGCGTCAAATCGTCCCGCGTGATCAACCTCGCCGACGATATCGCCCGTTCGATGTCAGCGCTCTCGGCCCGCGTCGCGGTCGTACCCGGCCGCAACGTCATCGGCATCGAGCTGCCGAATGCCACCCGCGAGACGGTCTATTTCCGCGAACTGATCGAGTCCACGGACTTCCGCAAGACCGGCTACAAGCTGGCGCTCTGCCTCGGCAAGACCATCGGCGGCGAACCGGTGATTGCCGAGCTTGCCAAGATGCCGCACCTGCTCGTCGCCGGCACCACCGGTTCGGGCAAGTCCGTAGCGATCAACACGATGATCCTGTCGCTGCTTTACCGGCTGAGGCCGGAGGAATGCCGGCTGATCATGGTCGATCCGAAGATGCTCGAACTCTCCGTCTATGACGGCATCCCGCATCTGCTGACCCCGGTCGTCACCGACCCGAAGAAAGCCGTGATGGCGCTCAAATGGGCGGTGCGCGAGATGGAGGACCGTTATCGCAAGATGTCGCGCCTCGGCGTGCGCAACATCGACGGCTACAACCAGCGGGCGGCTGTAGCGCGCGAGAAGGGCGAACCGATCCTGGCGACGGTCCAGACCGGTTTCGAAAAGGGGACCGGCGAGCCGCTTTTCGAACAGCAGGAAATGGATCTGGCGCCGATGCCCTATATCGTCGTCATCGTCGACGAGATGGCCGACCTGATGATGGTCGCCGGCAAGGAGATCGAAGGCGCGATCCAAAGGCTGGCGCAGATGGCGCGCGCGGCCGGCATCCACCTGATCATGGCGACGCAGCGCCCATCGGTCGATGTCATCACCGGCACGATCAAGGCGAACTTCCCGACGCGCATCTCCTTCCAAGTCACCTCGAAGATCGACAGCCGTACGATACTGGGCGAGCAGGGCGCCGAGCAGCTCCTCGGCCAGGGCGATATGCTGCACATGGCCGGCGGCGGCCGCATCGCCCGCGTCCATGGGCCCTTCGTCTCCGATCTCGAGGTCGAGCATGTGGTGGCGCATCTTAAGACGCAGGGGCGCCCGGAATATCTCGAGACGGTGACCGCCGACGAAGAGGAAGAGGAGGCCGAAGAGGATCAGGGCGCCGTGTTCGACAAGAGCGCGATCGCGTCGGAGGACGGCAACGAGCTCTACGACCAGGCGGTCAAGGTCGTGCTCCGCGACAAGAAGTGCTCGACGTCCTACATCCAGCGCCGGCTCGGCATCGGCTACAACCGTGCCGCATCGCTCGTCGAGCGCATGGAGAAGGAGGGCCTTGTCGGCCCCGCCAACCATGTCGGCAAGCGCGAGATCATCTACGGCCAACGCGACCATTCCGGCACGCCCGACGGCGATGACATGGAGTGACGCGAAGCTTCGCCTAGAGGACGTGGCGATCAGAAGTCGTTTCCGAACTACGGTCTCGCCGGCGCCTAGCCTCGAAACGGCGCATACGCGATTGCTTGAAATCTGCTCGCGAGAGTAATACCTTGATAGCAGAGAGTATTACCGAGGTGCCCAGATGACCACGACGGTTACAGCAAAAGGCCAAGTGACGATCCCGAAACCTGTCCGCGATCTGTTGGGGATCGGCCCCGGCAGCAAGGTCGACTTTCGCCGCGCTGCCGATGGGAGCATCGTGCTGACGCGTGCCGACAGGAAAAAACCGGCGAGCCGCTTTGCAAAGTTGCGCGGTCACGCGGGCAAGGGGCTCGACACGGACGCCATCATGGCGTTGACGCGCGGTGAGGCATGATGCTCATCGACACCAATGTCTTGTTGGACGTTGTAACAGATGACGCCAGGTGGGCAGATTGGTCGATTGCACAACTTGAAGCGGCAAGCCTCACCGGCCCCCTGGTGATCAACGATACGGTTTACGCCGAGTTGTCGGTTCGATACGACCGGATCGAAGATCTTGATGCGTTTCTCGATGAGGCTGGACTCGAGATGACGCCGATGCCTCGAGCGGCTCTTTTTCTCGCAGCTAAGGTCTTTACTCAATATCGACGGGCGGGAGGATCAAGGACCGGCGTCTTGCCCGATTTCTTTATTGGAGCACACGCCGCGGTCAGCCAGATCCCTTTGCTGACCCGCGATATTGGTCGGTATAAAACCTATTTCCCTTCGCTCGCACTGATCACACCACCCGCATAGGCGAAAATAAGCGATGCAGAGCGACAGGCATCGCACCGTCGAAGGTCAGGCCCTTGTTCCGGGCGGCGCATGCCGTTGCGATCGGCTGGAGCGACAGCAGCTCTTGAACGTCTTGCCCGAACCGCACGGGCAGGGGTCATTGCCGCGCAGTTGTAACCGGCCGATCAGCGGCAGGAGGGCCGCGGAAGGCAAAAGTCCGGCGACGAGGATCGCCAGCCTCGCGGAGATGCCTGGGATCACGAGACGTCGGCCCGCCTTGAACCCGCGCCAAGCGCGTTCGGCCACGTATTCCGAATCCACTTTGGGCAGGATCTTGAACAGCGCCGCCCTGTTGGCGCCCGATTTTTCGAGGAACTCAGTCGATACCGGTCCCGGGGCGACGCAGGTAACGGTCACGCCGGCCGGGCGCACCTCCTGATGCAGCGCCTCCGAAAAGGAACGGACGAAGCCCTTGCTTGCATAGTACAAGGCCATAAAAGGTCCCGGCGTGAAGCTCGCGACCGAGCCGAGATTGATCACGCCGCCCCTGCCGCGCGCCACCATTCCGGGCAGGAAACGGAGCGTGAGCTCGGTCAAGACGCGGATGTTGAGGTCGATCATCCCGATCTGCTCGTCGAGCGGCAGGGTCGCGGCCCCGCCGCGCAGGCCGTAGCCGGCGCTGTTGACGAGAACGTCGCATATCAGCCCCTCATTGGCCAGGAAGTCTTCGAGACGCGTCGCCGCATCGTCGGCCATAAGATCCAGAGCAAGCGTAAATGCCTCGCCGCGCGCCTTCCGCACGGCGGCCGCGACCGCCTCCAGGCCTTCTGCCGAACGCGCGACCAGGACGACGGTGGCACCGTCCTTGGCGGCCGCCTCGGCGATCGCCTTGCCGATGCCGCGTGAGGCGCCGACCACGACGACGGCTGGCCGCAACTCTTGGCTTGAGGTCATGCGGCTGATCCCGATGCCGCGGCATTAGTGGTGGTTCCCCTCTCGGAAAGGCCTGCCACTTCATCGGCGACTTCGCCGTTCAGGATCTTTTCGAACCGCTCCAGCGCCCGCGCGACATTGGCGCCGTCCATGACCCGGTGATCATAGTGGATGCGGACGGTTACCAATCCATCCTCGCTGATCGGACCGTAATTGAAAATCGTCGTGAGCGGCGTCAGAGGATTGAGGGACTCCGCGCCGAGGCCTGAATAGACTGACAGCTGGAAGGTGCCGAAATGGCGACCGCGCTGGCGCCCGATGTTGAGGCCGAGCCACATGAGCAGCCACCGGATCGGCGCCGGTGCGCGGGCGAGCTTCAAAGCGCGACGGAACTGCTTGATCTCCAGTACCGGACGTGATCGCGCCGACTGGATCAGCGCCCCCAATTCGGCGATCGTACGCTGCTCGGGGGTCTTGATCGTGCTCAAGAGCACGATCCGTTCGCCTTCATGTTCGCGCTCGTGCGCGATCGAGGCGACGCTTCCCGGATATTCGTAGAGCTGGGGTCTCGGGAATTTGACGTAGGCGCGGCGAAATTCCGGCGTCTCCTTGGAGAGGAGTGCGTAGCCTTTCAGGAAAAGCACTGTCCAGGACGGCCGGCTTGGCTGTGCCAATCTCGCTTTTTGCAGAGCGATAAGGTTCATCTGGCGCTGCACCGTGACCCGTGGCACGCCGATCGAAAATCTCATCAGATCCCCGACAAGGCGTCGTGCCGCCGAAAGCTTGAGGGCTCGGCCTCGCATCATGCCACCTCTAGTAAAGATAGGGGATAATTCGCTTGGTCCTGTCCATATAGTCGCGGTATTGCGAGCCGAATATTTCCAGCATCATGCGCTCCTCCTTGTCCACTCTGAGGAAAAAGAGGACGGCAAAGCCCACCAGACCCGCGAGGCCGGCCACCCAGTTCGACAGGAGGAAGGCCTGACCGACGCCCATCAGCAGGAAGGACGTGTACATCGGGTGACGGACGAGGGCATAGGGGCCGCGGCAAATCAGCTCGTGCTTGTCGCGAATCTCCAGCGAAATGGACCAGTTGCGGCCGAGTTCCTTATGGGTTCTGCGGAAGACCCACATAGCCATGGCAAAGGTCAAGGCGCCGACGACGACCGCCCAGGCGTGCGCTGGATAGTCGGCCGCCTCCGGCTTGCCGGTGGCGACGTAAAAGCCGGGAACGATCGCAAGGCCGACCAGGGCCGCGGCAAGCCCGACCGTCTCGGAAGGCGAGCGGCGGTTGCTGACGACCCGCACGCGTTTGGCCCGACGCTCGTAAGGACGCCGAATGAAGTACCAGGCGATGATGCCGAGGACCCAGATGATTTCGCCGACAGAGGCGACAGTTATGTTCACGCTAGCTCACCAAGCTTCGCTGCGATCGCGGCCATCGCAACGGCTGTCAAACATGTGGCCGTATAGATCCGCTCCGACCGATGAAAGTGCTACGGTCGGACGATCCGGCCGTCGGACAAGCGGGGGCGAGCACCGATTGCGCTCACCCGCCGTTCATCTCCCGAAGCTTTGTAATGAATTCTTGCGGCCTGAGCCAGATGCCGGGTGTCTTATACCCCATGGAACGCGCGATCTCCGCCACGAAGGCGTTGCAGTTATAGAGTGACGCGTGCCAGAGCCGGGACTTCGCTTTGAGCTTGCGAATGTCCGCGACGACTTCCTGGTACTCGGCTTCCGTCAGCAGAACGCGCCAGCTTGCCGACCTGTATTCTTCTTCCAGGTCGCCGTCGCTGGCCCCGGTCTCGGCCGGAACCGGCAGGAAATGGCCCATGACGTATGGCGCGGTATCGTTCGTAGCCGGTGCAAGTCCTGCGACCTCTGGGTTGATCATTGCTCCGGACTTATTCGTGCGCCCGAAAATCACGTAGGAGTGACCATAGCTGAGCGCGTAGCGGGAGCGGAATTCGATAAAGTAGCCGTACTCTCTCTGCTGAGACTTTCCGCCAGTTCGCGCCGTGGTAGCGTCGATGCTCGAAACAAAACGCGGTTGGGGACTCTTGTCTTCCGTCTGGCATGCTGTGGTCGCCATTGCGAGCAGGACCACGAGCGATATGCGACCTCGTATAAGCGTCATTAGTACGCTCTATCTCCCGAGCTCTGATGAGCGCAAAGTTGAAGCGAACTCCTGTGAGTCTGTAGCTTCCGCGCTGTAGATCCTAAGCCGGTGTGGCCATGAATGGAAAGCGTGGGAAGGGTCGCAAGACCCTCCCCACGCAAAGTTCAAATTTACTTATAAACCGGAGCCGGCTCTACCGGCGCTGCTGCCGGTGGCGGGGCCTTCCCCTTGCCTTTGCCAATCGTCCCGCAAGCGCTCAGGCTGGCGACCGAAAACAACGCAATCATCACGATTAGAATTCTGCTCATCAAGAAGTCCTTTCCTCAATACTCGGAATGGGTTATCGAAGGCAACATTTGAAGTAATAGTGGCGATTTGCGACTCGGCCTAGTGCAGAAAGGACACAGTTGCCATTCGGTTTGTCGTTGCCGAACTTTCAACGGTGTCCCAAAAACACACAGCTTCATTGTTTATACCGAAAATTGAGGGGAAACACCATCAGATGATCAATACCTCTGTGCCGACGGGTGTGCGGCTGTAGAGGTCGACGATATCCTCGTTCGTCATGCGGATGCAGCCGTTCGAAACGGCGTGGCCGATTGTCCACGGCTCGTTCGTTCCGTGTACGCGGAACATGGTGTCTTGTCCGCCGCGGTAGAGATAAAGGGCAGATGCGCCAAGCGGGTTGTGCGGTCCGCCAGAGACGCCGCCGGCATATTGCGCCAGGTGCGGCTTGCGCTTGATCATGCTCGCGGTCGGTGTCCATGAGGGCCATTCCGCCTTGCGGCCGACGACCGCCTTGCCTTTCATCGTGAGGCCCTCTTCTCCGACGCCGATCCCGTAGCGCGTCGCCCAGCCGCCCTCTTCGACCGCATAGAGGTAGCGCTGGTACGTGTCGACGACGATCGTTCCGGGCGCTTCGTATCCGTCGTAGCGGACATGCCGCCTGCGGTAACGTGGATCGATGCCGGAAGAGTCTCCGAACAGCGATGGAACGGGCACGCCCATTCCCTGCCAGCTTGAACTACATCCAGAGGTCAACAGAGCCAGACCGCTCAAAACGAGCATCCGGCGCGTAATTTGGTCATTGTCCATCTTTACCTGCTGAGCAAATCGGTGCGCCCCAGATTCGTCTTTAACACTGCGGCGCGCGGCGGCCAAGTCTTGCGCGCCGATTAAGACGGCCGGAGAGGATAGAAAGTTGGATTGGACTACATCTTTGCTTGCGGGCCAAAGCATATGTGGGGCAAGCGTGGTATATCTGTAACGACGCCTAGTTCAGGCGAATGAACAAAGCGAGCTTGCCAGGATTTTCGGGTCGTTGAAGTGGATGCCGCTCTTCACGGCTTAAACGTCTTGCGGCGCTGTGCCCGCTCGAGTAGGTCGAGGCACGACAATAAGGATAGACAAATGAAACTTGGCTTCGAGGGGAAGGTTGCGATCGTGACCGGTGGGGGTTCCGGAATTGGCGCGGCTGTTTCCCTGCAACTCGGTAGAGAAGGGGCCGAGGTCGTGGTTGCCGACCTGGACGCTGGCGCCGCGCGCCGAATCACCGCCGAGATTCGTTCGCATGGCGGCAAGGCCCACGACTTCGTCGTCGACGTGGCCGATGCCGAGGCTGTGGAAAACTTGGTGAGGTTCGCCCGCGAGAAGTGCGGCGGCCTGCATCTGGCGGTCAACAACGCCGGCATCGACGGCATCCGCAAGCCGACGGCCGACTATCCGCTCGACGAGTGGCACAAGGTGATGAACGTCAACCTGAATGGCGTTTTTTACTGCATGAAGCACGAGATCGCCGCCATGCTGGCTGAGGGCGGCGGCGCGATCGTCAACATGTCTTCCATTCTCGGCTCGGTCGGCCTGCCGACTGCGGCCGCCTATACCGCAGCCAAGCACGGGATTGTCGGGCTGACGAAGGTCGCTGCGATCGAATATGCGCGGATGGGCATCCGCATCAATGCCGTCGGTCCCGGTTGGATCGAAACACCGCTCCTGTCGGAGCATGCCGACATCGCGAGCACCCGGCGCATGATGTCGCTGCAGCCGATGGGAAGGCGCGGCAAGCCAGAAGAGGTGGCGTCCCTCGTTTGTTTCCTCCTGTCCGAGCAGGCAAGCTTCATCACCGGAAGCGTCCATTTGGTGGATGGCGCCTTTACGGCCCACTGAGCAGCGTGCTTCCGGCGGTCGATCTGGCGATCTTGGCGGAGTGATAAGAGAGCCGGGCGGCCCGGCTCTCCTGGTTCAGGGGCGTACGGTGACGTGTCCCTTCATGTTGGGATGGTAGCGGCAGATATAGTCGAAGCTGCCCGGCTCCTGCAGCAGGAGGCGACCTGATTTCTTCGCAGGGAGGAGCACCTCTGCACCCCCGTTCACAGTGGCGGTGTGAACAAGCGCATCCTTGTTGATCCACTCGATTTCATCACCCACCTTCGCCTCGATCGCCGCGGGCGCGTAGGCGAGACGGTCGATCGTCACCTCAATGGTTTCCGCCTGGGCGGGAACGACGAGCGCCGCCGTTCCCAACAACAGGGCGAGAAAAGCCGGTCTCACCGCGTTCATTTCAGCTCCGTCGCGACATGTTCGGCATGCTGCTGATGGCCCTGGAACAGCTTCAACCCGGTTTCGAGCAGAGATTTGAGCTCGGCATTTTGCGCAGACGGGATTAGCAGGGTTTCTAGCGCGCCATTGACCTGCTTGTGGTAGGCGACCTCATTCTCGACATAGGCCTTGTCGAAGTCCGCTCCCGTCAGCTTCGCCAGTTCCGAACGCTTGGTTTCGGCCGCCTGCGACAGGGCTTTGCTCGTATCGTTGTCCTCCGGCGTAACATTGAGCTTCTTGACGAGATCGAGCGCCTGCTTGTTCACCGACTCGTGGTCGCGCACCATGCTCTCGGCGAATTCGACGACGGCCTTGTTTTTCGACGTCGCAATGGCCTGTTTCGCCGCTTCGACATCGAGCACACCTGCGGTGTAGGCGATATGCGCGATCTGTGGATCCGTCGGTTTGTCGCCGGCGAGAACCCAATTACCGCCGAGCGACAGGGCGATTGCAGCGGCTACGGTGGTTAAGCGTATGGTCATCGGATGTTCCTTTCCAGCAATTCAGAGTGCTACAGCGTCCTTTGCGCGTCTGATAGGACGCGCGGCGCTGTAGAGGTTCAAAGCGTGATGTGCATTGACGTGCTTTGGATGCTTCGCGGGTCGAAACGTTCCCGATTACCTGCCGCTGTCCTCTGGTTCCTGTTGCGAGATGCGCGCGAGCACGGCCTCGGTCAAACGCTCGCAACGCTTGCCCGCGAATGGGAAGGCGTCGAGCAGAAGCGGGCCGATCTGTCTCTCCAGTTGCTCTTTGATGAGGTGTCGCGCGCGGAAGAGCCGCGTTCGGACGGTCTCGGGGCGAAGCGCCAGCAGATCGGCGGTCTCTTCGTTGCTGAGGCCCTCGATCACCCGCATGACGAAGACGGTACGGTAAATGTCCGGGAGCTGATCGGTCGCCTTTTCGACAAGGTCGAGAATCTGTCGCTGTGCCATTGTCTTTTCCGGATCGTCCGTGTCTGCGTTGCGCGGGAAGGCGATGATCTCCGCCTGGTGGGTCTGCAACATATCTTCGGTGAGCCGCCTCCTGCGCCGCCCCTGGCGCAGCCGCCCCAAGGCCTCGTTGATCACGATGCGCGAGAGCCATGTGGTGATCGCCGAGTCGCCGCGGAATTCGGAAAAATGCGTGAAAGCGCGGACATAGGCCTCCTGGAGAACGTCCTCGGCATCGCTGTTGTTCTGAACGATGCTTCGCGCAATTCGATAGAGCTTGCGATTGTGCGTCTGCATGATCACGCGGAAGGCTTCAATGTCTTGCGGCGATGTCTGGCGTTTTCGGGAGGGGAATTCCTCAGCGATGGGCATGGTCGATGCTCCTTTTCGCACATTGGATGCCGGACCCGCTCAAACGTTCCCAACTGTGCAGCAAGCGGCATTTTATCGCGATCGCCCGCGCGCTTCGACCCTGTGGCGCCGCGCGTCTAATCAGACGCGCAAGGGATGCAGCAGCCTCCAAAAAGAAAGCCCGGCGCGGGAGGAGGGGCACCGGGCTTTCGATTCTGATCGGCAACTGGGAGGAGGATGGTTGCCGATCCCACGACAGAGCCGGGAGGAGGTGGCTCCATCGATAAGTCATACAATGGTGTTGCGATGCAGTGCCTTCAAGTCCGAGGGGGCAGATTTTCTGAATGGCGACGATGCCGGCGTGGTGGCGCACGCATGGCCGCACACATTGGCCCGCACACATAGCCCCTGCACACATGGGCTGGTACGCGTTAATGCTTCCCCGAGCGATGCGCTTGCATTCGCCGCTGTCTGCGCCAGATTCAGAGGACCGAACAGGGAAGGAGGCGGCCATGGCGGAGGATCGCAAAGCAGCTCTGGTCCGGATCACTGGAAGGGTGCAGGGCGTCGCCTTCCGCGTCTGGACCCGCGACGAAGCGGTACGGCTCGGCCTGGCGGGCTGGGTCCGCAACGAGCGCGACGGCTCCGTCACTGCCCTCATCGCCGGACCCGAGGCGGCGATTTCGACGATGCTGAGCCGCTTCTGGAAAGGCCCGCCGGCTGCACGGGTGTCAAAGGTCGAGAGCGAAGATGCCTCGTCCGTGCATGCGCCGGTCGGTTTTCACATCACCGATTGACACAGCGGTTCTTACATCCGCCTTTAAGGAAAAAACGGGCGGCAAATCAAAGTGCTACAGCGTCCGCGTGTCTGAGAAGACGCAGGACGTTGTAGGCGCCGGTGCGGATCATACCCGCTCTAGTGCGACCGCGATGCCCTGGCCGACGCCGATGCACATGGTCGAGAGCGAATAGCGCCCGCCGGTTTCGGCAAGTTCCAGCGTTGCTGTACCAGTGATGCGCGCGCCCGACATGCCGAGCGGATGGCCGAGCGCGATCGCACCGCCATTGCGGTTGACGCGGGCATCGTCGTCGGGGATGCCGAGTTCGCGGAGTACCGCCAGTCCCTGGCTCGCGAAAGCCTCGTTGAGTTCGATCACGTCGAACTGCTCCTGCTTCATGCCGAGCCGCGCCATGAGCTTGCGGGAGGCGGGGATCGGGCCGATGCCCATCACCCGTGGAGGCACGGCCGCCGAGGCGCCGCCGAGGATACGAGCGATCGGGGTCAATCCGTGCTTTCTTGCGGCTTCCTCGGAGGCGATGATGAGGGCCGCTGCGCCGTCGTTGACGCCCGAGGCGTTGCCGGCGGTGACCGTTCCGCCTTCGCGGAACGGTGCCTTGAGCTTGGCGAGCGCTTCCATCGTCGTTGCCCGGGGGTGCTCGTCCCTGTCGACAACGACGGGCTCGCCCTTCCTCTGCGCAATTGCGACCGAGACGATCTCCTTGGCAAGGCGGCCGTTTACCTGTGCCGCCGCGGCCTTCGCCTGGCTGCGCACCGCAAAAGCATCCTGGTCCTCACGGGAAACTTTATAGTCTTCGGCGACGTTCTCGCCGGTCTCCGGCATGGAATCGACACCGTATTGCTTCTTCATCAGGGGGTTGATGAAGCGCCAGCCGATCGTGGTGTCGTGGATTTCGGCATGCCGCGAAAAGGCGCTTTCGGCCTTCGGCAGCACGAAGGGCGCGCGTGACATCGACTCGACGCCGCCGGCGATCATCAGTTCGGCTTCGCCCGACTTGACGGCACGTGCCGCGATGATAACTGCGTCCATGCCCGAGCCGCAAAGGCGGTTGATCGTCGTGCCGGGAACGGAAAGCGGGAACTCGGCGAGCAGCAGCGACATACGCGCGACGTTGCGGTTATCCTCGCCCGCCTGGTTGGCGCAGCCGAAGATCACGTCGTCGACCGCTTCCCAGTCGACCGAGGCGTTGCGCTCCACGAGACTCTTAAGCGGGATCGAGCCGAGATCGTCTGCGCGCACCGAGGAAAGCGAGCCGCCGAAGCGGCCGATCGGTGTGCGGATATAGTCGCAAATGAAAACGTCGCGCATCAGGCGGCCTCCTTATCGGTGCCCTGATGGGCCTTCTTGGTGCGGGCGTTGATGTCGCGCAGCACCGAAAGCTCGGTTTCCGTCGGCACCGGCGTCTCGATGACTGTGTCGGCGAACTTGATCGCCCAGCCGCAGTTTCCGACGATCTCATCGCGCGTGACGCCGTGATGGATCGAGACGACGGTCAACTCCTTCGTCTCGGGATCGGGATCCAGGATGCAAAGATCGGTGATGACGCGGGTCGGACCCTTCGTCTTCATGCCGAGCCGTTCCCGGTGATTGCCGCCTTCGCCGTGACCCATCGAGGTGATGAACGGCAGCTTCTCGACGAAGCCGCGCTTCGAAAGCGCCATGGTGATGAAGATGCGGCCGCAGTTGGAGGCGATCTCCGGCGCGCCGCCGCCGCCCGGCAGGCGGACCTTCGGGTGATCATAGGGGCCGACGACGGTGGTGTTGAGGTTCGCGAAGCGGTCGATCTGCGCGCCGCCGAGAAAGCCCGTCGTGATGCGCCCGCCCTGCAGCCAGTAGCGGAACATTTCCGGGACCGAGACGGTGAAGAGCGCGGTATCGCAAAGCTCGCCGTCGCCGATCGACAGCGGCAGCACGTCCGGCTTGGTGCCGACTGTGCCGCTCTCGTAAATCAGCGTGATGTCCGGCGCATGCGTCAGTCGCGCGACGTTGCAGGCAGCCGACGGCGCGCCGATGCCGACGAAGCAGACGTCGTCGTTGGAAAGTTCGCGCGATGCCGCGATCGTCATCATTTCCGTGGGGGTGAAATCCGTCATTGTCGCCTCCTTAAGCGGCCTTTGCCGACTTTGCGGCATGTCTGGCGAAGTCCTCGGGCTTCGCGTCGAGCACGTTCTCCTTGATCCACGCGGTGAACGTCTCCCGGTCGCGGGCGATCTCGTCCCAGGCGATGTAGAAGGCGTTGGAGCGCGGATAATAGCCATGCGCATAGGAGGGGAAGGCGCCGCCCGGCACGTGGACGACCGCCGTCACCGCCCAGGTCGGCAGCACGACCGAATTCGGAGAGGGAGGGTTGAGTTCGTCGACAATCTCCTCGACGGTCACGATCGAGCGCTTGGCGGCAAGCACTGCTTCCTTTTGCACGCCGACGATGCCTTCGAGGAGCACGTTGCCCTTCCGATCGGCGCGCTGGGCGTGGATGATCGTCACGTCCGGACGGATCGCCGGCACGACGGCAAGCACCTCGCCGGTGAAGGGGCAAGTGACGCTCTTGATGTTCGGATTCACCTTCGGCAGGTCGGCGCCGATATAGCCCCTGAGCGTCGCGAAGGGCAGGTTTGCCGCGCCCGCCTCATAGGCGTTCGCCATCGCCGCGTGGGAGTGCTCCTCGATTTCCAGCGGCCGCGGCCATTGATTTTCCACCGCATCGCGGAAGCGGTGCAGCGAGCCGACGCCGGGATTACCGCCCCAGGAGAATTTCATGCCCCGTGCGGCGCCGACGCCGATCAACTGGTCATAGAGGATGTCCGGCGTCATGCGGACGAGGAAGAGATCCTTCCTGCCCTGGCGGATCACCTCATGGCCGGCGGCATATGGAATGAGATGGGTGAATCCCTCCATGGCGACGGTGTCGCCATCCTTCACGTTTTCGGCGACCGCCTCGGCGAGCGACAATATGCGAGCCATCCTGGCCCTCCTCCGTTGATGTTGCCGAATTTCCGGGCAGGGGACCCGCGGTCCCGGCTGGCTTTCGTCATCGGCAATGGCGGAAAATAAGCGCTCGTTTCAGCCACTCGTCAAACATTTTGTGCGATATTTGACATTTGTTCATATATCGCACAAAATCGATCGAATGATCGAGGTGAGTGAATCATGCGGGAAACGGATTTCGTCAGTGGCTTCGCGCGGGGCCTAAAAGTCATCGAGGCCTTCGGGGAGGCGCAGCCGCGGCTGACGATTGCAGAAGCTGCGAAGATCACCGATCTCGACCGCGCTACGGTGCGGCGCTCGCTGCTCACGCTTTCCGAGCTCGGTTACGCCGACTACGACGGCAAGTTCTTTACGCTGACGCCGAAAATCCTTCGGCTCGGCCACGCCTATCTATCGGCGACACCTTTGCCGGCGCTCGTTCAGCCCTATCTGGACCAGCTTTCAGAAAAGGCTGGCCAGAGCGCGTCGGCTTCCGTGCTCGACGGCACCGAGGTCGTCTATGTCGCGCGCGCCTCGCAGCGGCGGGTTATGTCGATCAACCTGATGCCGGGATCGCGCCTTCCTGCCTATTGCGCCTCGATGGGTCGCGTGCTTCTCGCCGCACTTCCTGAAGCGGAGGCGCACGAGATCCTGAGACGCACCGAACTCAAGGCCAACACACCGCGCACGAAGACCGATCCGGAAGAGCTGATCGAGGAACTCCGCCGGGTTCGCGAGCAGGGCTATGCGGTCATCGACCAGGAGCTCGAGCTCGGACTTTGCTCGATCGCGGTGCCGTTGATGAACGCGCGCGGGCAGGTGGTCGCGGCGCTCAATATCGGCGCGCCGGCCGCACACGTCGCAGCCTCGGAACTCGCGGAGCGCTACTTGCCCATGCTCAAGGAGACGCAAGGTGCATTGCGGCCGCTTGTGCAATAGTGTGGCGGCTCGGTTTGCGCTTTGGATGGAGAACCGAAGTGGGGCAGCCATCGTCTATGACAGAATCGCCTACGAGGCGGCCGCGTATCCATTAGCGTCTTGAACGTCCGCTAACGTACCCGATTGCGAACATCATACTCAGTTGTGCCGCCTGCAACGCACCGCAGAGAAACGCAAGGAAGTTCACCTCAAATTGCTCTTCGGAAACAGCACACGATCGGGTTCCGCATTCATTCGCGCCAGCATTTCCTTGATCAAGCGTGTTTTGGTGCGGCCCGCTTCCTTCGGCGGCACGAGGTAACGCACGATGGCCTCGAGCCAGGTGTTTTCACTGACACGAAAATGAACCACGGGATGCTCCCTCACTTCGAGTTCGTCCACCGGCGTTTTCGATAGCATGTGCTTGTAGACCTTTACCTTCTGGCTCATGATGTCGCCGATCTGCTCTTCCACGACCTCTCTCATGGTTCGCGCGACGAATTCCAGATCACTTTCATAGGCGAGCTGGAACTTGATTTCGTTCCAGACATAGGGAAATAGCGGCCAGGAGTAGTTGAAGACCGGCGTGTCGAAGACGGCGGAGTTCGGAAACTTGATGATGCGTCCACTCGGATGGTCGGTCCAAAGATATTCGCCGCCGAATTCCCATAACGTCGTGTCGAGATAGCTGACATCAACGACATCGCCATGGGCATCGCCGATGCGAATGCGGTCACCAACGCGATAAGGCGCCCTGGCCAAAATATAAATCCACGCGATGAAGCTGGAGATCGGCATTTGCAGCGCAAAGCCGAGAATCAATGAAATCAGGCCGAGCGAAACAACCGCGCCGTACCAGTTCACAAATAAAACTGAAATGGCCACGAAGACGATGGCGATGACGACGATCAATCGAAAAATGCGTTTCAGGTTAAAACGCGAAACACGATTGGGAATTCGGCCTATCAGAAAGACTTCGATAACATTCGCCACGGTCAGCAAAACGAAAATGACAAGGCCGCCCTCGACGTAGTTCCGCACGCGGACCTGCAAAGCCGCGTCGAGCCATTCTATGCGCCAATTGAGCAGCACTTGGATGCCAAAAAGCAGCAAGGCGACGGCAGCGAAGCCAACCGTCCACCAGACGTCTCTCTTGCTAAAGCTGAAGCGAAATTTTTCCTCGGGCTTTTTCGCCTTCTGCTGCATCTTTTTTGGATCTGCAGTCTGTTGCGCAGCCCGTTCGAGCCGGGAAAGGTTCTCCTGTTCCTTGTCGCGTCGTTCCATGGGTTTCACCCCGATGTGGCCATTCACGCCCCGCCAGTGCCATCTCTTTCCTCGACGACGGCATGCCGGCGACGCCTCACTGTATGGCAACGGTTGAATGACAAGCCGGGCAAGCCGGTCGTTGTAGGCCTATGCTTGATCAAATTCGTCCGTACGGCCTAAGGCAGCGAGTAATCCATTATACCATCATCAAACGCCAAATATGGGCTCTTGCCTCTCGACACTCCATTCATGATGAGCATTCGCTGAGCCGATGGCTACCGTCGGCAGTGGGTCGAAACCGGCAAATCTGTCTCAAGCGTCAAGGCTTCACCGCTAGAACCGCGTCGCGCCGCCTCATCAGGCCATTCCGGCCCTTATGCTGCATTGCGGCAAAAATCGCTTCGTCGGCCATGAATTCACCAAAACTTCGCGACAGAACGCTATTGCGAGTTGTCCGTCGGGCACGGATACCGCGCGCAAGCGGCAAGTCGGCCGGCACTACCCTCCCATGTCTGGCGAGACTTTCACACGGGGATGACGGAACATGAAAGTTGTAGTCGAAAATACCGTCTGCTTGAACACGGGCGACGCGGCCATTCTTTTCGCGATCAGGCATATCCTGAAATCAATACTGGGCGAGAAGGTCGAATTCCTGGTGTTCGACAGCCAGCCGGAGGTCGCCGCGCGACTGTATCCGAAGGAGCAATATCCCGACATCGAGCTACGCAAGCTCCCGTCGGAATCGATCTTCAAGTACAAATACGACGACAACACGGTCAAGAATGCACTGAAGCAGGTCTATAACCAGGCTGCGTTCCAGGCGCTCCGCCATCTCGGCAGCGGCAACTATCTCGACCGGCGCTTTTTCAGCGACGAGGATCGGAAGAGCCTTGCACTCTACAAGGACGCCGATCTGGTGATCACCACCGGCGGCACCTATCTCGTCGAGAACTATTCGCTCGAGCGGCGCATCAACCAGTTCAAGCTCGGCGAGATGCTTGGCAAGAGGACGATCTTCTTCACCCAGTCTCTCGGCCCGTTCGCGAAGCCCTACAACCTCCGTATGCTGCCGCCGATTTTCGCCCGCAGCCCCCTGATCCTCCTGCGCGACGCTCGCTCACGAGACCATATCCTCGGTCTCGTAGACGATCCGTCGAAATGCCACGTGGTCGCCGACTCCGTCTTCGCGCTTGCAGACGTGGAGCGGATCAAGGCGCTCCTGATGATCGGCCGCCCGGCACCGACCGGCCGCGTCGGCATTTCCGTGCGGCACTGGCATTACGTCAAGGGCGGCGATGGCGGCATGGGCCGATACATCGATTCAGTGCGCGAGATGGCGACGAAGCTCGTGCGTGACCACGGCAAGAAGGTCACGTTCATTTCGACCTGCCAGGGCGTGCCGGAATATGCGCATGACGACTCGAAGACGGCGAACCTCATCGTCTCGGGACTCGCGCCGGAGATTGCCGAGCACGTGAACGTCGACGCGTCGTTCCACACGCCGGAGCAATTGATGGCGATCGCCAAGGGTCTCGATTTGGTCGTGGCGACGCGCATGCACATGATGATCATGTCGCTTTGCACCGGTACGCCAGTGCTGCCGATCGCCTATGAATTCAAAACCAAGGAGGTCGCCAAGCGCGTCGGCGTCGACGATGTCCTGCTCGACATCGATACGGTGACGCCGGAAGAAGCGAGCGGCAAGCTCGACCGCTTCGTCGGCGAGCTCGACCTTTATCGCGAAGTCAGCCTCAAGGCGGTCCTTGAGGAGCACGCCTCGGCGATGTCAGCGGCGGATCTCCTCCGCCCCGTAATCGAAGGCTTACCGGCGAATGGCGCTGATGGCCTTCGAAAGGGTCTCGAGCAGGACTTTGCGCGGCTGGCGTAACGCAAGGGCGAAAACGAGCGCCAGTCCGTAGTTGAGGCAGATCGCGGAAGCGAGGGCCAGAAGGTCCGAGCTTCCGATCAACGCCTCTGGCAGTTGCCGATAGCAGATCCAGGCGACCAGGGCCGATACGAGAAAAAGGCCTTGGACGTAAAGGAAATCCGTTGCCGAGACCGGTCCCACCCGCTGCAGCAGCCAGGCAAGCACCGGGACGCGCAAGACGTAGCCGCTGATCGCATAGGCGGCTGCGACGCCGATCGCACCCCATTGCAGGCCGACGACGAAGGAGAGCACCGTCGTCAGCGACGAATAGATGCCCCAGCGGAACATCGTCTTCGTTTCGCCCTGACAGATGAAAATCCAGCCCGTGGTGCTCGAAACCGGCTGCATCAGGCTCGCGATCCCAAGCCAGGCGAAGATCGGCGCAACCGGCAGCCATTTCTCGCCGAAGAGGATGCTGACGGTTGGCTCAGCGGCCAAGGTGAGCGCCGCGATGCCGGGCATGGTGACCGCGGCAAGCAGCCAATTGGTGCGCATGTAGATATCGCGAAACCGGGGCTTGTCCTCCTGAATGCGGCTCATCAGCGGGATCATTACGCGCGACAGAGGCTGTGTGATGTTCTGCAGCGGGAAGAGGAGAAGCTTGTAGGCGCGGTCGTAATAGCCGAGTTGGATCGGCCCGGAAAACTTGCCGATCAGGACGTTGTCGAGATTGCGCGAGAAGAAGTTGACCAGGTTGAAGCCAGTGAGATTGGCGCCGAACGAGATGATGTCGCGGTCGATCGCAAACGCCGGCCGCCCGGGCATCCAGCGCGTGGCCCACCAGGCGGCCAGCAGGGCAACTGCCGCGGACGCCGCGGGCCCGATCACGAGCGACCAATAGCCGAGGCCGAGATAGGCGGCCCCTGCCGTGACGAGAAGGCCCACCACCGCGGCATAAACATCGTTCAACGCCAACTGCCCGAACTTCAGGTGCCGGTTCATCAAAGCGAGCGGCAGCGCGGCGAGGCTACCGAGGAGCAGCGGCAGTGCGGCGGCAATCGCAATGGCCGTCATGCGCTGGTCGCCGTAGAAAAGGGCTATTGCAGGCGAGAGTGCGATAACGACGACGGTGCAGATAAGGCCGACGAGGGTGCTGATCCAGAAGACGTGATTGAGCTCTCTCTCCCCGATCTCCTTGCGCTGGACGACCGCCTGTTGAAGCCCGAGATTCTGGAAAAGCCCAACGAAGGCGACAACCGGGCTGACCGACGCGACGAGGCCGAAGTCTTCCGGCGCCAGCAAACGCGCGAGCACGACGACGGAGACGAACTGGATGACCATGCGAATGGCCTGGGCGCCACCTGTCACCAGCCCGCCACGCAGTGCGAGCCGACCGAATTGGATGTTTTCTGCGTTCAAGCGACTTGCCTCGACTGGGGCAATTCCGGGAAACGTGTGTCTCCATCCGAAATTGCGTCTTTCAAAGATTTGGAGCGGGAGGCGGGCGGAAACCGCGCGCACTCCACATCCCGCGGCCTTTCAAAATGCTATAGCGTCGTTTGCGCGTCTGATGAGACGCGCGGCGCTGTGGCGAACCGGCTGACGATTTCAGCGAAATCGTTGTCGAGCGCCTCCATGTCGAATTCGGCCTCGACCTTCTTTCTTGCCTGCCGCGCTGCGCCCTCGCATTGCTCGGGATGCTCCGCGACGAAGCGCAGGCGGCTCGCAAGCGTCTCGACGTCTCTTTCGTCAGCGAGGAAGCCCGTCCTCTGATCCTCGATCAGTTCGGGAATGCCGGAATGGTTGGAACTCACCACCGTCAGACCGGCGGCCATGGCCTCCATCAGCGCTACGGGGATGCCTTCGACATCGCCGTTCTTCGCGGTAACGCTCGGCAGCACGAAGGCGTGCGAGCGCCGCAGCCACTCCTTGACATCCTGATGGGCGAGGCTGCCGAGGAAGGAAATGCGCTCAGCGATACCGAGCTCGGAGGCGAGCGCCTCCAGTTCCCGCCGCAAGGGACCGTCGCCAATGATCGTGTAGTGCCAGGCGAGGTCCGGCGTGTCGGCGCGCAGTCGCGCGAGCGCGCGCAGCGCGTATTCGACGCCCTTTTTCTCGGCCAGCCGGCATACCGAAATCAATTGCAGCGGCACGCCGCGCCAGGATTTCCACTCGTAGGGAATCTTTTTGAGATCGATCCCCATATGGTGCACGGCAACCTTGTTTTCCGGCGCTCCGGCTTCCACCAGAACGCGGCGAAAGAAGCCATTCACGGTCAGGTTGAGAGCGCCGTATTCGAACAGATCGTTGTATCGGCCGAGCCCCCGCTCGCGAAGCGGCACGCCGACGTCGTAGCCATGAAAGATCGTGACGATCGGCGGCTTCAGCCGCTTCCATTTCTTCAACCGCGCGGCGCGGGCGCCGTTGTGTCCGAAATGGGCGACGAGGACGTCGCATTCATTCAGGCGCGCGACCGACGACATGTCGAGCGCGGTGGAGAGCTTGTCGCGAAGTTTCGCCGGCAGTCGTTCTATCGCCGGACGCGTAGGCGCCGCGGCACCCCACCAGTCACGGGTTCGTGCCAAAAGTGTGGCGAGCGGTTCCTGCCGCCGATCCGCGAAATTGTAATCCGATATCCCGTTGCAGACGACGTCGACCTCGAAGCCGCGACGCAAGAGGCCGGCCATCTGGCCGATGACGAAGGTTTCCGAAAGCGACGGAAACTGACCGACTATGAAACCGACACGCATGCTTGCCGTCTCAAGAGGCCTTGAGCGCAGAGGCGCGGCTTGCGGCAGCGCGATCCAGAACATCGAGGAATGCCGCAAACTGACGGTCGGGCCGCATCAGCGGGCGCTCGGCGAATTTCGAGGCCGCTGCCGACAGCCGTTCGTATTCGGCATCGTCGCTCCACAGACGACGGATCGCGCCAGTCCATTCTTCGAGCGGCCCATCGTGGTCGAGAAGGATGCCGCCTTCGCCGATTGCTTCCGGCAATCCACCGCGCGTCGATCCGACGACCGGAATGCCGCTGCAATGAGCCTCGGACGCCACCCGCCCCCAGGCCTCTTCCCATTTGCTCGGCGCAAGCAGGATCTTCGTTCGTCCATAAACGGTCTTCATGTCGCTCGTGCGGTTTTCGAGGCGCACGTTCTTCAACGGCGCGATGATCTTCTCGATTTCCGCCCGGTGATCGTCGGCCAGCTTCCAACTTTCGACGAACAGGAAGGGAATGTCGGGGCATTGCTCGGCGATGCGGACCGCCAGCTCGAAACCCTTCTCCTTGTAAGGATTGATGAAGGTCACATATTCCCGCGTCGTCGGCGTCTTGTAGGTTTCGGGATTGATCGTCGGCGGGATGACCACCGAGTCGATGCCGTATTTCTGCTTGTAGGTCCGGGCGGTGAATTCTGAATTCGCGATGTAATGGGCAGCGGTCAGTTCCCTGAGATCGCCGGCGAGTTCGTGAAATTCGACATTTCTGAGATAGATCACCAGGGGCACATTGTGCACCTGCAACGCCTTTCCGATCGGGACCGATTTGTGGCACTGCACAACGGCGACGTCGGGGCGGAGCTTGTTGACGGCGAAGGTTGCCGCTTCCCAGGGATGCCAGGCCCGAACGACGGGATAACCGGGAAAGCTGTCCATGACGCCACGCTCTCCGGACAACTTAAGCTTGACTCGCGCCTTGAAGCCGAACATGCCGTCGCCGAACAAGGCGGCCAATACGCCGGCCTCGTGACCGCGGTCACGCAACTGCTGGACGAGGTGGTGCGTGCTCGACTGAACGCCGCCGCTGAACTCCGGATAATAACCGTTTCCGCCGGCAAACAGAACCTTCATACCGCTTCTCCTTCATACAGGCATTTCGCCGTGACCGCTACAGCGCCGCGTCTCTGACAAGGCGCGCAAAGGACGCTGTACGCTTTGAATTTGCTACATGTTTTCAACCTTAAAGCGCTGCGATCTAAGGAAACATGCAGTAGGCTGGCACCTCACCCGAACGGGTAAGGAGAAAGGCATCAACTCCAGAATGACGGCAATTGTTGGGTCAGTCGCCCTTGGGTCGGCGCAACCTGCGATACCAGGGCGCACCTGTGCAAAGGCCACAGGGTTGGCGCGGAGGTGTACGGGTTTCCGAAAATGTGTCGATCCAGTCGCAAGAGAACAGTCCTCCACCAACCAGGGTGACCGTGCGAGACAGGGGGGCGAGCATTGCTGCACTGCAGCAGAGACTGTCACGGTGGGAGCAGATAGTCAATCGAGACTCACCCATTCGATCTAGCTCTGATGGGGTATCGACCGCTTGCTTGACGCCGCGGCCATTCGTGCCTCAAATCGTCCCAGGACGACGACAGGGTACATCATGGGCGATGACGAACCGGTACTGGAGACGAAACTGACGTCCACCAAGCGGCAATGGGCGGCGGGTGGCAAGTTCCTGACAGGGCGCGTCGCGCGCCCGGAGACGGACCGCCTGCCGCCCGGCCAGCATCTCGTGAACGACTGGCCGGTTCTGGATCTTGGACAGCAGCCGCACATTTCACTGGAGACCTGGCGGCTTGACCTGACCGGCCTCGTCGAGCAGCCGTTGTCACTCGACTGGGAGGCGTTCCAGTCTTTGCCGCAGAGCGACAGTCTCTCCGACATACATTGTGTGACGACCTGGTCGCGCTACGACAATCGCTGGCACGGCGTGCTGACGCGCGAGCTCCTCGATCGGGTGATGCCGAAGCCCGAGGCAGAATATGTCCTGCTGACCAGCTACGACGGCTACACCACCAACCTTCCGCTCGTCGACTTCGCCGCAGAGAACGCGATCCTCGCGACACGTTGGGAAGGCGCACCGATCAGCCGTGCCCACGGCGGTCCGATGCGTCTGATCGTGCCGCACCTCTATCTCTGGAAAAGCGCCAAATGGCTGACGCAGATCGATTTCCGCGCCGCCGACAGGGCCGGCTTCTGGGAGCGGAACGGCTATCATATGCGCGGCGATCCGTGGCTTGAGGAGCGCTATTCCGGCTATTGATGCGGGCTGCTTTCGGAAATGCAACCGGTGAATTTTGATGCTACAGTCGCCGGTTGAGGGCGTCGTCTAGCGGGCAATCATTTTGAGTTGCGGGAGGAAAGCATGCGCAGTCCGAGCTTGAAGAGCCTGTCCTTTGCCTTGTTGTTCGCGCTTGGGACGGCATCGCCGTGGACGGCGCAGGCGGCGTCGCCGGAGCCGGTCAAGGCCGAGCACGGCATGGTCGTGACTGCCCAGCATCTCGCCTCCGATATCGGCGTCGAAGTCTTGAAGAAGGGCGGTAACGCCGTCGATGCGGCCGTTGCCGTGGGCTATGCGCTTGCCGTCGTCTATCCGACCGCGGGCAATATCGGCGGCGGCGGGTTCATGACGATCCGCTTCAAGGACGGCAAGACGACCTTTCTCGACTTTCGCGAACGTGCGCCGCTCGCCGCCACCAAATCCATGTATCTCGACGACAAGGGCAATCTTGTCAAAGGCTTGAGCACCAATGGTTATCTCGCCGTCGGGGTGCCAGGCCCGGTGATGGGTTTCGAGCACGCGCGCAGCCGCTATGGCACGCGCCCGCTCAAGGAACTGATCGCACCGGCAATCAAGCTCGCCGCGGAAGGCTTCGTGCTGGAGCAGGGCGATGTCGACTCTTTCGACGGTAGAACCGAGCGGTTGGCGAAGGATCCGGCGGCGGCGGCGATCTTCCTGAAGCCCGACGGCAAGCCCTTCGCAGTCGGCGAGAAGCTGGTCCAGGCCGATCTTGCCGCCTCGCTGTCCAGCATCGCGGAGAAGGGGCCGGACGCCTTTTATAAGGGAGCGATCGCCGACGCGATCGTCAAGGCGAGTGCGGACAACGGCGGCATCCTTGCCAAGAAGGATTTCGAGCAATATGCCGTTCGCGAGTTGGAACCGGTCAAATGCAACTACCGCGGCTATGACATCGTGTCCTCGCCGCCGCCTTCGTCGGGCGGCGTCATCATCTGCGAGATCCTGAATATTCTCGAGGGTTATCCGCTTTCCTATCTGGGCTACGGCTCGGCCGAGACGGTGCATGCGATGATCGAGGCCATGCGGCATGCCTATGTCGACCGCAACACCGCGCTCGGCGACCCGGATTTCGTAGAAAATCCGGTCAGCAAGCTCACCGACAAGGCCTATGCGAAAGAAATCCGCGAGAAGATCGAACCGTTCAGGGCGGGCGTGTCGCAGGCGCTGATGCCGGCGGGCTTCGCGGAGAGCAAGGAGACGACCCACTATTCGATCATCGACGACGAGGGCAATGCCGTCGCCGTCACCTATACGCTGAACGGCTCGTTCGGCGCCGGCGTGGTGGCGCCTGGAACCGGGATCCTGCTCAACAACGAGATGGACGATTTCACCGCCAAGCCCGGCGCGCCCAATCTCTACGGTCTCGTCCAGGGCGAGGCGAACGCGATCGCGCCCGGCAAGACGCCGCTTTCGTCGATGAGCCCGACGATCGTCTCCAAGGACGGCAAGCCCTTCATGGTGATCGGCAGCCCCGGCGGCGCGCGCATCATTACGATCACGCTGGAAGCGATCATCAATGTTATCGACCACGGCATGAACATTCAGGAGGCGGTCGACGCGCCGCGCCTTCACCATCAATGGCTGCCGGACAAGGTGTTCATGGAGCCCTATGCGCTGTCGCCGGATACCCGCAAGCTTCTCGCCGCCATGGGTCATGACGTAGAAATCGACGAAAGCTGGAAGATCTGGGGACAGGCAACCGGCATCCTCGTCGGAGGAGAAAACCTGGAGGAGATCGGGTCCGGCGACGGCGCCCGCTACAACGGCGCCGTCGACAGCCGCATCGGCGCAGGTGCGGCGAGGGGTTACTAGAAGTGTCGAGTCAAATGCCGGTTGCTGCCGACGGCGGGAGGCGCCGCGTTTTCCGCTGCGAGATCCGGTAGACGGCGGCGGGCGGCAGGTTTGCGTAGGTCCCACCGATGCGGACCGCCTTCAAGCCAAGCCGGTCGAGCACCGGGCGCGGGACGGGGCAACGCGGGCCGTAGGTGAACTGGTAGAGCGCAGCACCCGGCCGCAAAGAGCGGAAGACGCCGTCGAGAATCCGCATCACCTTGCGTTTCGGCATCGACAGCAGCGGCAGACCGCTGACGCTCGCGCCCACAAGCTGCCCGGGAAAGAGATCGGCACGATGGAGCCGGGAGGCATCCATGTGGAGAATTCGCGCTTCAGGGAAGCGATATCCGAGCATGCGCGAAAAATTCGCGTCGAATTCGACGAGAGTAAGGTCACGTTCGGCGACACCTCGCGCGAGAAGCGCCCGCGTGAAGGCACCGGTTCCCGGACCGAGCTCAAGAATGTGTCCCGTTTTCTCTGAAATTTCGCTGGTTATCAGTTTCGCAAGCGCCGCGCCCGAAGGCGCGACCGCGGCGACACGCAACGGCGCGGCAAGCCAGGCGCGAAAAAATGGCAAGCTGTCGGCGGCAGGCATTACGGCTCCTCGGGATGAATGAAGTCATGGTTTCCAAAGCCTGCCACGGCTTTACCCATTCGATAATCTGCCATAGTCTGCACAGACTATGAGACGAGATGGCACAATATCCCGCGACGACATCGACGCGATACCCGCTTTCCTACGGGTTGCCGAGCGGCGGAACTTTCGCGCCGCGGCTGCCGAATTGGGCGTCTCGCCCTCGGCGCTCAGCCATGCGATCAAGACGCTGGAGGCGCGCCTCGGTGTTGCGCTTTTCCATCGGACCACCCGGAGTGTCGGTCTTACCGAAGCCGGCGAACGCTTCATCGCGCACGCGCGGCCGGCAATCGACGGCTTGCGCGAAGCGATCGAAGCGGCGCGTTCCCTGGGCGAAGAGCCGTCCGGGCTTTTGCGCATCAATGCTCCGCGCGGCATGATTTCAAGTCTGATCCAGCCGACGCTCGCGGCCTTCATTGCCGCCAACCCGAAGGTCGAGGTCGAAATCTTCGCCGAGGACGGCTTTACTGACATTGTCGAGGGTGGCTTCGATGTCGGTTTTCGGCTTGGCGAGACCGTGCAGGCGGATATGGTCGCGGTCCGCGTCAGCCCGCCGTTTCGCTTCGTGGTCGCAGGTGCGCCGAGCTATTTCGCGCGCCATGGACGCCCGAAGAAGCCTGAAGACCTCCGCCAGCACGCCTGCATCCGCTTTCGTCAGCCGTCGTCGCGGGCGATCTATCGTTGGGAGTTCGAGGACGGCAATCGCGCCTTCGATCTCGCGGTTTATGGTCCCTTGATCGTCAACGATGCCGCCCTTGCCGTAGCAGCTACGATCGAAGGCATGGGACTTTGCTACATCGCCAAACCCCTGATCGACAACATGATCAAGGATGGGCGCATGGAACTGGTGCTTGAAGGCTTTGCGCCGGCGACACCTGGCGTCTTCCTCTATTATCCAAGCCGCGCCCAAGTCATGCCCAAGCTGCGCGCTTTCGTCGAACATATGCGCCGGGCGCGCGCCGCCTACGAACGATCCTGATCTGCCTAATGCATGCCGCCCAAAAGTGTGCATCGGTTTTGGACAACGAACCGCCGCGTTCCTGCGCGCCGTTCAGCCCTTCGGTATCGCCACTCCGGCCGCCTCGCGGATGGTCTGCATCAGAATGGTGAGCGGCAAGGACGGGATTGCGTCGGCGCGCATGGTAAGGCCGACCGGTCCCTTGGTCTCGCTGGTATCGATCGGCAGCGTCGCCAGAAGACCGTCGTCGATATCCGTTGCGACGACGCCGGTCGAAATGATCCAGATCGCATCGCTCGAACGCACGAAGGCGCGGCCGAAGGAATCCGAGACGGTCTCGATCTGGATCGGCAGGCTGGCGATGCCATTGGCGATCAGGAAGCGTTCGACAAAGGGGCGAATGATCGAGGCGCGGGTGGGCATCAGAACCGGATAGTCGCCGAGATGGGCGAAGATCGATTGCCTGCCGGCGATGAGCGGATGGCCGGCGCGCACCGCAAACACCACCTGTTCGGAATAGAGGTGCTCGAAGGAAAACCCGGTCATCTTTTCGGGCGCGGCCAGCCTGCCGACGACGAGATCCAGGTCACCGACCCGCAACTGCTCCAGGAGCACTGCATTTTCGCCGGTAACGATCTTGATGCGGGCGCCGGTTTCCTCCTTGAGAAACAGCGCCATGGCGCGGGGCATGATGCGCGTCGAAACCGTCGGAAGGGCGCCGATCCGGATGGGCGGACCGTCGCCGGAGCGTTCCTGCGAAACCGAATCGAGCCCTTGCCGGAGCGCTGTCAGCGCAGCGCCCGCGTGGCGGAGAAAGACCTCGCCGTAGCGGGTGATCCTGATGCCGCGCCCCTCCCGCTCGAACACGGCGACGCCCAGCACCTCCTCTAGTTCGCGGATTGTCTTGGTAACGGCCGGCTGGCTGACGTGTAAGAGTTCGGCCGCTTTCATCACGCTCTTCTGGCGCGCGACCTCGACAAATGTCTGTAGATGGCGAAACTTAACACGAGCGTCGATCATGAAAACCCATAACCTGCGAGTTATTGGAAGGCCATGAAATATCATTTTACCTAACCAGATCAAACATCCAATTTGGTGACGGAGGAGATCTGCCGTGCAATTCGCCCGTATCAACGACATCACGATTCATTATCAGGTGATTGGTGCGACGGGGGAAAAGCCTGTCCTTGTCTTCATCAATTCGCTCGGCACGGATTTCCGCATCTGGCGCGATGTCGTCGTCCGGCTCGCCGGCGAGTTCGCGATCGTGCTCTACGACAAACGGGGCCACGGCCTTTCGGATGTCGGCCAGGTTCCCTATTCGATCGAAGACCATGCGACCGACCTTGCCGCCTTGCTCGACCTGCTTTCCGTCCGCCAGGCGATCGTCTGCGGGCTTTCCGTCGGCGGCCTGATCGCGCAGTCGCTCTATCAGCGCCGCCCGGATCTGGTGCGTGCGCTCGTGCTTTCGGATACGGCGCATAAGATCGGCACCGCGGAGATGTGGGACGCGCGGATCGCCGCGATCGAGGCGAACGGCATCGAGGCCGTCGCCGACGCGGTACTCGAGCGCTGGTTCACGCCGGCTTTCCGGCGGCCGGAGAATGTCGCTTTCACCGGCTATCGCAACATGCTGGTCCGGCAGCCGGTGGCAGGCTACATCGGCACCTGTGCTGCAGTTCGCGACGCCGATTACACGGAGGCGGCCAAGAAGATTGCCGTTCCGGTGCTGTGCGTCGTCGGAGAGGACGACGGTTCGACGCCGCCGGACCTCGTGCTCTCGATGGCCAAGCTGATCCCCGGCGCACGCTACGAGTTGATCCGCGAAGCCGGTCATATCCCCTGCGTCGAACAGCCGGAGATTCTGACCGCCATCCTCCGGCCATTCTTCGAACTCGTCATGCATGGAGACAAAAATGAGTGACGCCTCTGCGCCGTCTGAGCGCTATCGCCAGGGCATGGCGACGCGCCGCGCCGTTCTCGGCGACAATCA
This sequence comes from Ensifer sp. MPMI2T, assembly GCF_004827385.1. GTDB lineage: Bacteria > Pseudomonadota > Alphaproteobacteria > Rhizobiales > Rhizobiaceae > Sinorhizobium. The sequence goes on along the minus strand of NZ_SRXN01000002.1, from coordinate 170,893 downwards.
TGTCGACCGTGCGCAAGCGGTCACGACCGATTTCGATCAGCCGTTCCAGGACCTGATCACCGAAGCCGCCTGGGGCCATGTCTGGTCGCGCTCGGCCTGGACGAAGCGCGAGCGCTCAATCGTCACCATCGCGCTGCTGGCGGCCCTCGGCCACGATGAAGAGGTGGCTATGCATGTCCGCGCCACGGCCAACACCGGGGCGAGCCGCGATGATATCTGCGAGGCTCTCCTGCACGTGGCGATCTATGCGGGCGTGCCGGCGGCGAACCGCGCGATCAAGATCGCCAAGCAGGTGTTGGCTGACATGGATGCCGGCAAGGCGGCCTGAGAGGAGCAATGACAGTGTCGGACAGACAGGACCATAAGCCCGAAACGGGCGCCTTTTTTCAGCGCGACCGTGACTGGCACGCGCCGGCCTTCACCCCCGGCTACAAGACCTCCGTACTCCGGTCGCCGCAAAAGGCGCTGCTTTCGCTCGACAATACGATTTCCGAGATCACCGGCCCTGTCTTCGGCCATTCGATGCTGGGCGAACTCGACAACGACCTGATCCACAACTTCGCCAAACCCGGCGAGAGCGCGATCGGCGAGCGCATCATTGTGCACGGCCGGGTGCTCGACGAGCGCGGCCGTCCGGTGCGGAGTGCTTTGCTCGAATTCTGGCAGGCGAATGCTGGCGGGCGCTACCGGCACAAGAAGGAAACCTATCTCGCGGCCATCGATCCAAATTTCGGCGGCTGCGGACGGACGATCACCGACGACGAGGGTTACTATTTCTTCCGGACGATCAAGCCCGGAGCCTATCCCTGGCCGAACGGCGTCAACGACTGGCGGCCTGCGCATATCCATTTCTCGATCTTCGGGCACGGCTTCGCCCAGCGGCTGATAACCCAGATGTATTTCGAGGGCGATCCTATGATCTGGAAATGTCCGATCGTCGCCACGATCCCCGATCGCCGGGCGATCGAGCAACTGATCGCGCCGCTTGACTGGGCCAATACGATCCCGATGGACGCCAGGGCCTACAAGTTCGACATCGTGCTGCGCGGTCGCCGCTCGACGTTCTTCGAAAACCGGCCGGAAGGCAACTAGGGGGCAAGCGATGGTTCAGGAACTTGGCTACCTCAAGGAAACCGCCTCTCAGACCGCCGGGCCTTACGTCCATATCGGTCTGACACCGAACTTCTGCGGCATTCCCGGCATCTACAAATCCGATCTCGGCGCCTCGATGGTCAACGACAAGACGCTCGGGCAGCGAATTGCCGTCAAGGGTCGCGTTATCGACGGGGCGGGAATGCCGCTCAAGGACGCGCTCGTCGAGATCTGGCAGGCCGATGCTGGCGGCCTCTACAATTCGCCCGCGGAAATGCGCGGCACTGCTGACCCGAATTTTCCCGGATGGGGCAGGTGCCCGACGAGCGCCGAGGACGGCGTATTTTCCTTCGAGACCGTCAAGCCGGGCCGGGTGCCGTTCAATGATGGTCGCCTGATGGCACCGCACATCACCTTCTGGATCGTTGCGCGCGGCATCAATATCGGTCTTCACACACGGATGTACTTCCCGGACGAGGCGTCGGCGAACGCCGAAGATCCGCTACTTGCCCGGATAGAGCATCGTCATCGGGCCGAGACGCTTGTCGCCGCAGGCACGGCGCCTAGTTATACATTCGACATTCATCTCCAGGGCGAGAAGGAAACGGTCTTCCTGGATATATGATCATCGCGTGGCCGGCTGCCCGCGTTGCTTCTGGCCTTTGACGTCGCCCTTCCGCCCTCGCGCGGGAACGCGGGATCCTGGAGATGTGGAATGACCTACTCGGCCTTTGACCATCCCTATCTCTCCGGTCTTCTTGGTGACGAGGCGGTGGCGGCGGAATTTTCCGCTGCTGCCGATATCCGCGCCATGCTTGCCTTCGAGGCGGCGCTCGCACGGGCCGAGGCAGAGCACGGGATCATTCCGCGTTCTGCGGCCGATCGCATCACCGAAGCCTGTCGCGCTTTTTCCCCGGACGTCGTGGCGCTGCGCCGCGCGACGGCGGCAGACGGCGTCGTCGTTCCGGAACTGGTCCGGCAGTTGCGCGCGGCAGTCGGCGCCGACGCGGCAAACCACGTGCATTTCGGAGCCACCAGCCAGGATGTCATCGACACCAGCCTAATGCTGCGGCTGAAAGCGATCGCCGAACTTTTCAGTTACCGTCTCCGCGACATCGTGGCGGTGCTTGAAGAATGCGACCGGCAATGGGGGTTTCGCCCGCTGATGGGGCGTACGCGCATGCAGGCGGCGATTGCGGTCACGGTTTCGGATCGCCTGCGTGCCTGGATCGAGCCGCTTCTCGACCACCAGGACCGCCTCGAGGCCATGGACCGCGACCTGTTCGCCGTCCAGTTCGGCGGCGCCGCCGGCACGCTCGAGAAACTCGGGGACATGGCGGAGGCCGTTCGCGAGACGCTCGCCGAAGAGCTTGCGCTGGTCGATTGTCCGCAATGGCACAGCCAGCGATCGGCGGTAGCGGATTTTGCCAATCTGCTGTCGCTGATCACGGGCAGCCTCGGCAAATTCGGCCAGGACGTGGCGCTGATGGCGCAAACCGGCGAGGAAATTGTGCTTGCCGGCGGTGGCGGCTCCTCCGCCATGCCGCACAAGCAGAATCCGGTTGCGGCGGAAGTGCTTGTCACCCTGGCGCGGTTCAATGCTACCCTGCTCGCGGGGGTGCACCAGGCGCTCATCCATGAACAGGAACGCTCCGGTTCCGCCTGGACACTCGAATGGCTGCTCCTGCCGCAGATGGCCGGCGCAACGGCGGCCGCCACCAGGCTTGCGGCGGAACTGGCGGGCAATATCCGGCGCCTGGGCGGGGCGTGAGCCCTTGGCAGGCGCTCTCTGCCAATCCCCCCGTACGTTTCAATCATTTCGGCAGACCCGCCCACCCCGGCCTGTCGGCGGCATTTGGGTCGGCTAAGCCTGGGAAGTTGCACCGTTTCCAAGATTGCTTGCGGCGGCGCAAAGAGGATCGGGACGCGTCGGCGTAACACGGTCGCCAGAGCATTGGAGACCGTCAATGGGCACAAAAAATCGCGACCGCCGCATGGGCTGCGACGATGCAGCGCGCATTGCAGAACTCCTCTCCAACCCTCCTCTATCTGCTTGAATTTATGGAGCTTCGTCGCAACCGACACGTATTCCCGTCCCGACAACTCCCTCCCGAGCGATCATAGCAGCAGCCATCGCCTTGGCCTGCCGCTCTGATGTTTCTCGTGGTCCACGCTGGGGCCTTTCAAAGAATTGATAATTTCTGTAGAAATAATGAATAAGCTTCGAAACCATTGTCCGTGATGCGCGTTTTGTGCGGGGACCTCGGGTCGGTCTTAGCGGACGCCTTGTGCCTTCCGGTAGACGCCTTGCGCATTCCGGTACTTGCAGGGGACAACGGATCAGGGAGACGCGTTTGCTTTACGATGTCGCTGTTGTCGGCTCGGGCTTTTCAGCGATCGCGGTGACGATCAACTTACTCCGGCTGCTGCCAGCTCACACTTCGATCGCGGTCGTCGGCGATGACCCCGGGTTTGGAAGGGGCACGGCCTATCGGACGGAGTTTTATGTCCATCGTTTGAATGTCCCTGCCGGACGGATGAGCCTCTTTCCCGAGAAGCCCGACGATTTCGTCGAATGGCTTGGAGAGCATATGAGGCAGGTTTCCGCGGACGGCTTCGCTTCACGGGGCGACTATGGGCTTTACTTGCGCGACCGGCTGGCATCGTTATTGCGCGGTCACGAACTGCCCGCAAGGGTAGATTTCGTCAAGGCCAAGGCGACGGACTGCGTTCATTGCAGCGAGGCCGGACTTGTCTTTCGTCTCGACAACGGCGCCGGACTGAGCGCGCGAAACGTTGTGCTCTGCCTCGGCGTTGGCAATGCCGATCTGCCGCTTGCGGCGGGGAAAATCGACGCCGGCGCCGAAAGCGGCATCGTGCACAATCCGTGGCGGCTGAGCTGGCTTTCGAAGGTAGGCCCGAGCGACACGGTCTGCATCCTCGGATCTGGATTGACGATGATCGATCAGGTGCTGGCCTTGCGGGTTCACGGTCATCGGGGGCGTTTCCGCGTCCTGTCGCGCCGTGGCCTTCTTCCGCATGCGCATCCGCCCGCGGACCGTCGGGCGCCGGCCATCGAGCCGGAGCTCGGAAGTTCGCGAGAAATCAGCGCCCTGCTTGCGGGCCTTCGCAAGCAGGTTCGCAACGGCGCCGATTGGCGCGGTCTGATGGACGGCCTGAGACCAGTGACGCAAAAGCTGTGGCAGGACCTGACGAAAGAGCAACGTGCGCGCTTCCTGCGTCATGGCCTGGCGTGGTGGAACGTGCACCGCCATCGGATCGCCCCGCAGATATCTTCGCGTTTCGAAGCCTTGAGAAGAGATGGCATCGTCACGGTCCATGCCGGGTTTCTGGAGGCGATCCAGGAAGGGCCTCGCGGCGCATTGGTCACGTATCGAGAAAGGCAAAGCCACCGGCCGCGATCGTTCAATGCGGATTGGATCGTCAACTGCACCGGCATGGAGCGAGCTGGCGTCGCGCATTCGCCGCTGCTACGGGAGATGCAGCGGCAGGGGCTGATCAGCCCCGACGAGCTCGGCCTCGGCCTTTCTGTCGACAAGGACTCCCGCGTGCTCGATCTCAAGAAGGAGCCGCAGCCAGGACTTTACGCGGTCGGTGCGTTGACGGCAGGCCAGTTCTGGGAAATCACCGCGGTCCCGGATATCCGTGTCCAGGCGCAAAACGTGGCAAGCGCGATCGCTTCAACTTTGCGGGCGTGATATCCGCGATTAGCCTGGCAGCCGCTGACCAGTCTTTGGCTGACGGGGATTGGTGAGCGGTGGCGCCCGGGCGATGATGAACGCAATCGCCAGGACCGTGAAGCAAAGGCCGGCGGTATATGCCGTGACGCCCTCCCAGCCCCACTTGCTCCACATCACCCCACCGGCGGAACCACTCGAACCGGCAGCGATGGGCTGCCTTAACGCAAAAGCCGTTTCCGCTCCCGTTCATAGTAGCGTTCAAGCGACGGCAGTTCCGTCTTGAGCTGGTCGAATGACGGGTCATCGGCGGTAATTGTGCCTCGATACTTCGCTTCGATAAAGCGGTGATGGTGTTCGAGCGCGGTCTTGCTGGCACCATCGGCGACCGTGAACACGGGCGAGACCTCGCTTCGGCCCTTGACGGTGATCCGGTCGACTTCGGCGATCGGAAATCTCGCTGCCGCAAGCTTCGCCGTCCGCTCTCCGAGCAGCAGCGAGATGCCATAGTCCTTCGACGCTCCCTCGAGGCGCGAGGCGAGATTGACCGCGTCCCCAAGCGCCGAATAGTCGAAGCGGCGGGCGGATCCCATGTTGCCGACGATGCATTCGCCGGTGTTGATGCCGATGCCGATGCGCAACGTCTTCGGCGGGCGTCCTGCCGCTCTTGCTTCGGCTTCCAGTTCTGCGTTGAGGTTTGCAAGGGCTCTAAGCATGTCGCGCGCCGCCTGGACGGCGTTGACCGCGTGGTCCGGATCGTCGAGCGGGGCGTTCCAGAAGGCCATCAGGCAGTCGCCGATATACTTGTCGATCGTGCCGCCCCGGTTGAGCACCGCCTCCGAAAGCGGCGTGAGAAGCCTGTTGATAAGCGTCGTCAGCCCCTCCGGATCGTCCTTCATGTCCTCCGAAATCGTCGTAAAGCCGCGAACGTCACAGAAGAGGATCGAGAGCAAGCGCCTCTCGCCGCCGAGCTTCAGCTGCGAAGGATCTTGGGCCAGCCGTTCGACGAGTGCCGGCGAGAGATATTGCGAAAAGGCGCGCGTGATCTCGCGGCGCTGTCTGCGCTCCTCCGCATAGTCGAGACCCGCCTGTCCGACCGCAACGCCGAAAAAAGCCAGTCCGGGGCCGACCGGGGAGACGAAGACGTGGCCGAGACGCATCAACACGTAGCTCGACAGCAAGATCAGCGTGAGGGCGGCAGCGCCGTAACCGAGTGTTCTCCAGCTTGTCGATTTGGAGACTGCCAGAGCGGCGGCCAAGCTGGCGAGGATGATCGCCGGTATGGCGATCGGCGCACCGGCCCGCTTGATGAATAGCCGGTGCACGAGATTGTCGTAGATCGTCGCCTGGACTTCGGCGCCGGCGACGAGGTTGCGGGAAAAGACCGTGTCGGAGATGGCAAAGGCATCGACCCCTCCAGCCGCGAGCGACGGTGCATTCTGCAGGCTCAGGCCCACGATGACGACGCGATCACGAAAGATGCCCGCCGGCAGGAAATTTTCCGGATCGAGCGCCTGGTAATAGGAAACGGTCGGATAGGTGCGCGCCGGGCCGAAGGTCTGGATCAGGGCTCGCGTCGGCGGCGGTGCTGGCTCGGCTCCAGCGACGGTCGCGAGCGTCAGCGCGAAGCCGTCGGCATAGGGCGGAATCTGCCTGAGTGTACCATCGCCGCTGAGATTGACAGAGGCGATGCCCACTTTCGCCCCCGTGCTGGTGAAAAGCGGCAGCGGTTCGGTGCGGACGAACTGGTCGGCCTGTGGCGTTTCGATTACCGACTGGTCGCCGGCAAGCACGACGTCCGGTCCGAGGACCGCGGCCAGTGCCGTATCGTTTTCCACGGCGGCGGCCGGCTCGGCAAAGATGACGTCGAGGGCAATCGCTCGTGCGCCGGCGCGCCTCAGCGATTCGATCAGGCGCGCGTGCAGAGCACGCGGCCAGGGCCATTGGCTGCCGATTTCCGCCATCGACGGCTCGTCGATCGCGACGACAATCGGGCTATCTTCCGGAAGCGGAGGGCGGCCGATGATCGAGAGATAGTCATAGGTGCGCAGATCGACGAGCGACCAGCTCCCCGTCAGCGAGACAAGCGAGACGAGAGCGGCGACGAAGGCGGTCAAGGCGGCAAGCTTCATCCGCCGCGTGGAGCGGCGAATTCGATCGACCGCCGCGGAGAAGCGTTGGGGGACGAGCGCTGGAGCAGGCGTGTTCATCAAAACCGCACTTTAACGGTGCCCTTGACTGTGGGGCCCCAGCCCGGAAGGCCATCGCGCACCTCGAATTCCTCGTCGAGCAGGTTGAATCCGGCGAGTTCCACCTCGATGCGCTTGTCGAAGGGCTCCCATTGAAGCGAGGCATCGAGGGTCCAGAAGTCGTCGAGCGTCGTGGTGCCGTCAGTACGCTCGCCGACATAATTCGCCGCCACCGTCGTCTTGATGTTCGCCGTATTGACCCATGTCAGCGCCACCTGGCCCGAGTTTTCCGGCAGGAACGGGAGGTCGCCGCGGCTGCCCGTCGAGAGGTCGTCGCTCTCCGTGCGGGCGACGGTCGCAGAGAGCCCGAGGCCGTGGCCGAGCGCAAAGTTGGCGGTCAAAGCAACGCGATCAACTCTGCCCTTATCGAAACCAAAGTCCGTCGCCGAGAAGGGAATATCAATCGAGCCGTTACGGATTTCCTGATGCTGATAATCCACAGCGGTGAAGAGCCAGTCGTTCCATTGCGCGTCCCAGCGTAGCGCCAGTGTGTCGGCATAGCCGTCTGTGCCGATCAGGAACTGATTGGGCTGAAGCCCGACAATGCCAACCGGAGCCAGCGTGGCCGCTCCGAAATTATAGCCTTCGCGCTGGATGGCGGCACGCAGCCAATGGCCCTCGACCGGCGCCCAGGCGATACCGAGCTTCGGTTCGAGCCGGATATTGTCGTCGTTAACATCCTCGATATAGCGGGCGAACACCGCACCTTCGACCTTGAGGTCGGGGGTGATTTCGTAGAGGCCGTCGACATAGGCTTTGGCCACAGCCTGGTTCGAGGATTCGACCTGAGGCGGAAGCGGAACTGACAGAATACTGATATCTGTTCTAAGGTCCGTGTCGATTTTCCCGGCCTCGATACCGTAGCGCCACGTCAGATCACCCTCGCCATACAGGTGGTTCAACGCACCGATATAACTCGTCTCGCTCTGCTCATTCCTGATGCGACCCAGGTCGGGGAAGGCCACGTCCGACAGAACCGAGCGCGAGGTATCAATAATCTCCCTGTCGCTGAAGAAGAAGGCCGCGTTGGCGACATTTCGGTAGCCGAAGGTGTGGCTCCAGGCGACGCCCGAGATGAGACTTGAGGACTCGATGTCCTTTAGCCGGTCAGTATTCACGAAAAAGTTCGGATCGAATTCGTCGAAAATGTTCTGGCTGTCGTCCGTATCGGCGATGTTCAGAAACGCGACGATCCTGTCATCGGGGGATGGCGTCGCGGTCAGGTAGCCGTTGCCGCCGATGACGCGCGTTTCGCGATCGATCGCCGGACCTGCGTCGCGGTCGATCGTGTCGCGCGGCTCCTCCCATTGCAGGGTACCAAAGATGCTGATCGGGAACGGCGAGACCGTGTATCCCCGAACGGCCGCTTCGCCAATCCAGCCCACTTGGTCTTCATTTGCAGTAATGCCGCCACCAAGCTCCACTTCGAAGAAAGGCGAACGCAGCAAATTGACGGTCCGTTCGCGGCTGGCAAGCATGTGCGGCTCGATCAGCAGCCCCTGGATCAGAGCCGAGAAACTGGTGGGGTTGACCGAGTTCGTGATCGCGTTGGCGGCGAAATCAAACGTGTTGAAGAATGGATTGACGCTGCCGCGAACCGCCTGGTCGACATAGCTTGCGCCGTTGAAGGGATCAAAGACGGCATCGCCGTAAAATTGTCCCCAGGCATCGAGTCCCTGCAGGCGAAACGCGTCGTTGAGGGTCGACCCCTCCTCCTGGTTGGCGCCGAGCGCCGCCGTGTCGCCGCCGAGCGCGCGGGTTCGGCGCATCGCCTCCTGGGCGTTGCGGATGGCGGCGTCGGCGTCGTAGGCGTCGATGGCGATGGCAGTTCGGACCGTGGCCACGACGGGATCATTCGGATCGAGCCTGTCGGCATTGTCGAGTGCCTGAGCCGCCGGGACGCGGTCACCTTTCTCGTAGTGCGCGGCCGCTAGCAGAAGCTGCGCATTGGAATAGGCAGGATTGGCGGTGGAGCCAGCGAGCAGGTCCTCGACCGCCTTGTCTACGTCGCCGTTTTGCAGGTGATAGCGCCCGCGCACCACCAGAGCGATGTCGAAGGAAGGGTCAACGGCAAGGGCTGCATCGAGCTCACGCTTCGCTTCGGCCATTCGCGTTTCGTCGAGATACTGGCCGGCAAGGTTCGCATGCGCAACCGGGTCCAGCGGGTCGAGCGCGATCGCTTGCTTGAAGGCCGCCTCTGCGGCTCGATTGTCACCGCGCACACCGTGAACGAGCCCCAATGAATTCCAAATGGAGGAAGAGCCCGGCGCGGTCTCCAGCGCCTTGTTGAGATCGGCAAGGGCCCCCTCGAGATCATTCTCGATGTGATAGCGGTAATGGGCCCGGGCCTCGAGCGCAGTCGGATCGTTAGGATCGATCGCAAGCGCCCTTTCGACGCCGTCGCGAAGCTCGTCGCGATCATCGAGCAGCATGGCAAGCTGCGCACGCGCCGCCGGAAGGGTCGGATCGTCGGGATATTTCTGCTCGGCCCTTTTGATCACCTCAATAGCTGCGGGAATGTCTTCCCGGAAACCTGCGGTCCAGGCCTGCGCCATACCCGCGTAGCGGCCGCTTGCGTTGCGCGGCGGCTCCTCAACGCGATCGGGGTTGGCAAGCCCTCGCGCGAAGTAGCCGCCATAGGCGGCGATCGTCCGACGGCTCGGGTCGAGGCCGCGTTCGGCCTTCGAGAACAAGCCCGCCGCCTCCTGATACTGATTCGAGGAGCCGGCGATCAACGCCCTGATGAGGTCGGCGCGTGCAGCCTGCGAGCCGGAGAGACCGCGCCTGGTTGCCTCCGAAAGAGCGGCTTGGGCCTTCTGGCGGCCGTTCAGCGACAGATAGATTTCGGCAAGCGCCAGCCAGTCCTCGGTCGTGCGCGAGGCTTCCGGCTCTGCCTCGATCCGCGCGCGCTCACGCCGCATCTGCGGAACGCTGAGCGGTGTCGCCGGCATCCAGACGAAGGCGTTGCGCAGCGACAGATGGAAAAGCATCTGCTCGCGGTCTTTTGGCGTGATGATCACGATTTTTGTCGGTGCGCTGCCGATCGCCGCCACGGCGCCTTCGCCCTGCTTCACGGTCACGCTGCCATAGGCGTTGCTGAGCTCGACGACGCCCTCGAGAACGACCAGCGAAGTCTTGCCGTCGGCGCCGACGGTCAGCGTCCAGTCTGTCCCGCGGATGGCCGCGGTTGCGGCGGGCGTGTCGATCTTGAGGCCTTCGCCGCCACGCTCGGCGCGCGCCCAGATCGTGCCTGACTGCAATTCCAGGTTAGAGTCGCCCGCGCCGATCTGTTTGACGCGCAAGGCGGTGTTGCGTCCGAGTCGGATCTGCGTGTGATCGCTGAAGAGGACGGCGAGCGCGCCCACCGCGTTGGTGCGCAAGACGTCGCCGGGAAGCAGGTCTTGGGCGAGGTCAACGACCCGCCAGTTGGAGACGTCGACGAAGCGCACCTCCTCGCCGGATTTGCGTGCGATGACGGAGCCGGCTGCGGGAGCCGGTCGTGTAATCGGCTCAGCAAGCGTCGGCCACGGCGCAAGCAGCACCGTGGCGGCAAACATGACCCCCGAAATCCGTCCCCTCATTACCGAGTCCCACCCTCGTTCTTGCGAATCCAGTGGATTTTCAGGAGAAAAAAGTCAAGTTCCCTGTGGTGCGGCGGCTTTTTTTATCGCGACGGTGTATTAAGAGGGAAACAGTGCGAGGGGGCTGGTTTAAATGGGGATTAGCGAAAACGTATACAGCATAGACCTTTCGGATGAAGTATTGCCGCTGGAGCTCGGACCAAGCGCCTATTACGACCACATCCGGAAGATCAACGACGTCTTTTACGACCAAATAAAGATGTCGGACCAGAAGGCGGCGTATATCTTCACCTTCATGTTTGCCTTTCTGATCAGTTCGGCTGAGGGAAGAAACGTGTTCACTTGGCAACGCTATCTTGGCGATGATCTATTGGCGATAATTTTATCGGCATTGCTGGCGCTTGCTTCAATCTTTTCGATCATTTCGGCGATCCTCGTCGTTCTGCCACGAAAAAGCGCGACGTCGACGACACTCTTCTGGGGCGGCTGGCTGTCGCATCGCGATGCGTTTCGCAAAGCGGCGACGCGCGGCGAAACGGCCTATCTGTTTCAGCAATATATCGACAATGCCGACGCCCTCGCATCGATCGCGTGCAGCAAATACCGCTTCGTCAATCTTGCTTTTCGGGGATTGATTGTCACGGTGCTTGCCTACGTGGCGATCCTGGCGACCGGTTGACATCACCGGCATCGTAGCGCCCCAAAAGGGGGCGACGGCCTCTTAAGCTCATGTGGCGTTGTGGAAAACGCTCATGAGGGCAGGCCGATAGCGCCTTTTCGTTGTCGCGGTTCGGCTTGCCTTGGAAAAGCCCAATCGGGATCCAACGATGCAATTCCTATCGTCTGCCACCCCTTCCTCGGCTTTGATTGCTGAACGACCGAGCGCCAGCCACCGCTGCCGATCCCGAAAAGGAGACCGTGAATGAAGAAGAGTTTTGCCGTGAAGGCGTCCGTCGCGGCGCTGGTTTTCGCGGGGACCTTTGCCGCCCACGCAGCCGACGTCCCAAGCTATCCGGCTCCGGCTCCAGCGCCAGTGGCCGAGGCGGATCTGCATGGTGGCGTGAAGATCGGCTATCTCGACTGCAACATTGGCGGCGGCGCCGGCTATGTTCTTGGCTCGGCCAAGGAAGTTGATTGCGTCTTCCGGTCCACCCTCGCCGGCGAGGCTTCGGATCACTATGCGGGCGAGATCAGGAAACTCGGCGTCGATGTCGGTTTCACCACGCGCAGCCGGTTGATTTGGGCGGTGCTGGCGCCGACCGCCGGCTATCACCGCGGATCCCTGGGCGGGATCTACCAAGGTGCGTCGGCTGAAGCGACCGTCGGCGCCGGCGTTGGTGCCAACGTGCTCGTCGGCGGCACCGCCGGTTCGATCCATCTGCAGGCGATCAGCGTGACCGGTCAGATCGGGCTCAACATCGCTGCTGCCGGCACGTCGATGACGCTCAACGCCGTCAACTAAACCCCTGTCGCTGCCGGTTTCGTCCGGCAGCGACGAACGTGTAGAGTGTCGTATCGGTTTTGCAGGGGGAGTTGCGTGGGGGCAGCCGTTCTTTCTTGTCTATTGGCGGCTTGCGTCGTGGCATTGCCTGCCATTGCGCGCTCCGAATGGCAGGCAGTTGAGAAGGTGCAAACCTACGCCATTTCGGGAGAAACCGGTGCCGAGCTCTACGCCTCGATCGGCGAGCGGGGACCGAAGCTGGGGCCGGTTCGCGCGATAGCGCATACGGATTTCAAGCTGACCTGGACGCGGAAATACGAGCCGCAGGGTGATGCCTGTGTCCTCTCTACCGCGCGGCCCAAGCTTACGATCACCTATATGCTGCCCAGGCCGGCAAAGGCATTGCCGGAAGGTGCGCGAGAGAACTGGGAGACGTTCATCGCCGGCGTGCACAAGCATGAACGGGTGCATGGCGATTTCATCAAGGACATGGTGCGCCAGATCGAAAGCGCATCAGTCGGCCTGACTGTGCCCGATGATCCGACATGTCGCAAAATCAGGACCGAACTGACCAAGCGCCTCGGCGCGCTTTCTCTCGCCCAGCGGCAGCGCAGCCGCGATTTCGACCAGGTCGAGTTGAGCGACGGCGGCAATGTTCACCAGCTTATCCTGAAGCTGGTGAACGGGCAGTAGAGCGGGGATAAGGTGCATACGGTTTGCGGCCCGTGTCCGCTCCAATTTTCTGGAAACGTTCAACTGTAGCGGACGAGGAATTCCTCGGCGGTCAGATGGCGGAAATCGTCGAGCGCGCGCCGTAGCTTTGCGTGCTCCCAATCCCACCAGGCGAGCCGATCCATGCCTCGGCCGATCTCGGCCGTAAATCGCTCGCGGATGAGTTTTGCCGGGACGCCGCCGACGATCGTGTAAGGGGCGACGTCCCTTGAGACCACGGCACCGGCGCCGATCACCGCGCCGTTGCCGACGGTAACCCCCGGCAGGATCGTCGCGCCATGGCCGATCCAGACATCATGGCCGATCGTCACCCGGTTCTGCCGACGCCAAGCAAAGAGGTCGTGGTCGACCTCCGCGTCGTCCCAATACATCGGCGCGCGATAGGTGAAATGGTGCAGCGTCGCGCGCCAGGTCGGATGGTTGGTGGCATTGATGCGCACCGAGGCGGCGATGTTGACGAACTTGCCAATCGTTGCGCACCAGATCGAGCCGTCCTGCATGATGTAGGAATAGTCTCCGAAGTCGACCTCGTCGAGACGCGAGCGCTCCTGGACTTCCGTGTAGCGACCGAGCGTCGAATTCACGACGCTCGCGCTCGGGTGGATGAAGGGTTCGATCCCGAGTTTCTGACTCATGCCGCCTGCTTCCTTGGCGAGAATTCGGAGACGTCGATGATGCGGTCGGCAACCGCGTCGCGTACTTCCTCGTCGTGGAAAATGCCGACCAGCGCCGTGCCTTCCGCCTTCTTCTCGGCGATCATCTCGACGACGACGGCGCGGTTCTTCGCATCGAGCGAGGCGGTCGGTTCGTCGAGCAGCAGGATCCTGTGGTCGGTGATGAAGCCGCGGGCGATGTTGACCCGCTGCTGCTCGCCGCCGGAGAAGGTGGCTGGCGGCAAGGCCCAGAGTTCCTTCGGCAGGTTGAGCTTCGAGAGCAGTTCCGCCGCCCGCTCCCGCGCTTCACCGGCCGCGACCCCGCGTGCCTGCAGGGGCTCGGCGACGATGTCGAGGGCGGAGACGCGCGGCACCACGCGCAGGAACTGGCTGACATAGCCGAGCGTCGTGCGCCGCACTTCGAGCACCATGCGCGGCTCTGCCGTCGTAAGGTTTACCAACCGGCCGTCATGCTCCATCAGGATCTGGCCTTCGTCGACGCCGTAATTGCCGTAGAGCATCTTGAGGATCGAGCTCTTGCCGACGCCGGAGGGGCCGCCCAGCACGACGCATTCGCCGGCCTTCACCGAGAAGGAGACATTGGCGACCACCGGCAGGCGGACACCGTCGCGCAAGTGCATGGTGAAGCTCTTGGCGACTTCTGAAACAACGAGTGGAGTAGCCATGACTTTTACTTTCCTTTGCGCATGATCTTTCACGAAGACCTGGTTCCATTTTCGGGATCATCGTCAGACCTGCAAAATCGAAGAAACGAGAAGCTGGGTATAGGGCTCGCGCGGGTCATCGAGCACGCGGTCCGTCAGGCCCTGTTCGATAACGGCCCCATCCTTCATCACCATCATCCGGTGCGAAAGCAGCCGCGCCACGGCGAGGTCGTGGGTGACGATAATTGCTGCCAGTCCGAGGTCGTGGACAAGCCCGCGCACGAGGTCGAGCAGGCGGGCCTGCACCGAAACGTCAAGGCCGCCGGTCGGCTCGTCCATGAAGACGAGGCGAGGGGAGGTCACGAGATTGCGGGCGATCTGCAGGCGCTGGCGCATGCCGCCGGAAAAGGCGCGCGGCTGGTCGTCGATCCGGTCGTCGTCGACTTCGACGCGTGTGAGCCAGTCTTTTGCCGTCGCGCGGATGTTGCCATAGTGGCGGTCGCCGACTCCCATTAGCCGCTCGCCGACATTGGCGCCGGCCGAAACCGTCATTCTTAATCCGTCCGCCGGATTCTGGTGAACGAAGCCCCAGTCGGTGCGCATAAGGAAGCGCCGCTCGGCCTCGCCCATGCGGGCGAGATCGCGGTACTGCCCGTCGCGCATGTGGTACTCGACGATGCCCGAGGTCGGCATCAGCCGAGTCGAGAGGCAGGACAGAAGCGTCGTCTTGCCGGAGCCGGATTCGCCGACGATCGCCAGCACTTCGCCCGTATAGAGCTCGAAGGAGACGTTCCGGCATCCGATACGGCTGCCGTAGAACTTCGAGACGTCGTTGACTTTGAGAAGCGGAACGGCGCTCATTCTGCGGCCTCCTGGCTTTCTGGCGTTGGGCGGGCGAGCATGTGGCCGGCATGGCCGTGCGCGCGCCGGTCCTCAC
Organism: Ensifer sp. MPMI2T; assembly: GCF_004827385.1. GTDB lineage: Bacteria > Pseudomonadota > Alphaproteobacteria > Rhizobiales > Rhizobiaceae > Sinorhizobium. The sequence continues at coordinate 155,845 of NZ_SRXN01000002.1, read as the reverse complement.
AATGGTCGGTATCTGAGCAGACGAACATGCGTCCGCCCTTGTCGTCGAGCACCACTTCGTCGAGATACACATTCTTGGCGCCGCAGAGCGCGCAGGGCTTGTCGAACTTCTGGATCTCGAACGGGTGGTCCTCGAAATCGAGGCTGACCACCTCGGTATAGGGCGGCACCGCATAGATGCGCTTTTCGCGGCCGGCGCCGAAGAGCTGCAGGGCCTCCGACATGTGCATCTTCGGATTGTCGAACTTCGGTGTCGGGGAAGGATCCATGACATAGCGGCCCTCGACCTTCACCGGATAGGCGTAGGTCGTCGCGATATGGCCGTTGCGGGCGATGTCCTCGTAGAGCTTCACATGCATGAGGCCGTATTCTTCCAACGCATGCATCTTGCGCGTCTCGGTCTCGCGTGGCTCGAGGAAGCGCAGGGGCTCGGGGATCGGGACCTGATAGACGAGCGTCTGGCCCTCCTTCAGCGTCTCCTCCGGAATGCGGTGGCGTGTCTGGATGATCGTCGCTTCCTTCGTCTTCGTGGTGACGGCGACATCGGCGACCTTCTGGAAGAAGGCGCGGATCGAGACGGCATTCGTGGTGTCGTCGGCACCCTGGTCGATGACCTTGAGCACGTCGTCCGGTCCAAGGATCGAGGCGGTCACCTGCACGCCTCCGGTGCCCCAGCCATAGGGCATCGGCATCTCGCGAGAGGCGAAGGGCACCTGGTAACCGGGAATGGCGATGGCTTTGAGGATCGCCCGACGGATCATCCGCTTCGTTTGTTCGTCGAGATAGGCGAAGTTGTAGGTGGCAAGGTCGTTCATTCGGCGGCCTCCTTCATGCCGTCCTCGCCGCCTGTACGGGCGGCCTCGTACTCCCGGCGCATGCGCCGCACCAGGTCGAGCTCCGCCTGGAAGTCGACATAGTGCGGCAGCTTCAGATGCTCGACGAAGCCGGTCGCCTGGACGTTGTCGGCATGCGAGATGACGAATTCCTGGTCCTGGGCGGGAGCGACGATGTCCTCGCTGAACTCGTCGGTCCTGAGCGCGCGATCGACGAGCGACATCGACAGGGCCTTGCGCTCGCTCTGGCCGAAGACGAGGCCGTAACCGCGGGTGAACTGCGGCGGCTGCTTGGCCGAGCCGTTGAACTGGTTAACCATCTGGCACTCAGTGATGCGGATTGTGCCAAGCGACACGGCGAAACCGAGCTCCGGCAGGTCGAGTTCGACCTCGACCTCTCCGATCCGGACTTCGCCGACGAAGGGATGGGTGCGGCCGTAGCCGCGCTGGGTGGAGTAGGCGAGCGCCAGCAGAAAGCCTTCGTCGCCGCGGGCAAGCGCCTGCAGGCGAAGGTCGCGGGCCATCGGGAATTCCATCGGCTCGCGCGTGAGGTCGCCCATCACGTGGCCTTCCGGCATCCGGCCGTCGCCCTCGATGAGGCCTTCGCCATCGAGAATGTCGGAAACACGCATGACGTGTTCGCCGGGTTCCTTGGCCGCCGGCTCCGCGACCGCCTCGTCAGCGATCAGCGAAGGGTCGAGCAGGCGGTGGGTGTAGTCGAACGTGGGGCCAAGGAGCTGGCCGCCGGGCAGGTCCTTGTAGGTTGCGGAGATGCGGCGCTCGACCTTCATGTTCGCCGTGTCGACCGGATCGGAATAGCCGAAGCGCGGCAGTGTCGTGCGGTAGGCGCGCAGGATGAAGATCGCCTCGATCATGTCGCCGCGGGCCTGACGCACGGCGAGCGCCGCGAGCGAGCGGTCATAAAGCGAGGCCTCGGCCATCACGCGATCGACGGCGAGTCCGAGCTGTTCGACGACCTGCTCGATGGTGATCGAGGGCAGCGAACGGTCGCCGCGGCGGCGGTCGGCGAGCAGGCGATGGGCGTTCGCAATGGCGGCTTCCCCGCCCTTGACGGCTACGTACATGATTACGCCTCCCTGGCGAAGAGTTTGGTCGTGCGCGGCAGACAGAGCACCGCGTCGCCCGCCGTCAGGATGAGATCGATGCCGCGCGGGAAGATCGCCCTGTTGTCAGTCCAGAAAGCGAGGAAGGGATCGGGAAGGCCTTGGGGTGCGACGATCGTTTCGCCCTTAATTCCGGGGCCTTTCGCGATGAGCGGCAAGCCTCCGGTCAGCGCCTCGACCTCGATTACCAGCGTCGTCGAACGGTCGGGATATTCCTGCGTGCCGAGCGCGAACTGATCGAAACTCGGCACGGCGCCGCCCCTCTCGATGAAGGCGAAGCGGGCATCGTCCTTCGTTTCAGTCACCGGCGCGCCGGGGTGGAAGGCGATCCATTGCGGCACTGCGGACTTTGTGAGCGCTGGGGAAAGCCAGACGGGGGTATCGTGGTCGCATAGGGTCAGTGCGACGGCGCCGCTTGCCTTGCCGAGGGGCGAGGGCGGCGAGGCAGTTGCCGCGAGGCTGGTGACGGTACCTGGACGAGCAAAGCCATCCATCAGTGCGCGAAACACGGATTGCGCCTGGAAAACCGGATCGGCGAAAGCGCCGGCGTAGATTTGCGATTGTGCGGCCATCAGTCGTCTCCCCGGACCATGGTGAAGAAATCGACGCGGGTCGCAGCGGTCTCTTCCGCTTTGCGACGGTCTTCATGATCGATGCGGGCGGCAATCAGCCGGTGCAGCGCCTCGACTGCCGGGCGATGCTTTTCGGTTTGGAAGAGCGCATCGAAGATCGCGGCAAAGCGTGCGCGTTCCTTGTCGGTGCCGAGCATCTGGCCATGGCCGATCTCGCCACTGGCGAGCCTGACCGTGGCGCGCGAAACAGTTGCCTCGCCGAGATTGAAGGCGTCGCCTCCGCCGCCGATCCGGCCCCGCACCATGACGAGACCGGTTTCCGGACCGCGGACCGGCGCGACGTCCGGTTTGTCAGCGATTGCCTCCCAGACCGTGGAAAATTCTGCGAGCGTGGCGCGGGCGAGAAGCCGCATGCCTTCCCGGCGTTGGGCGGCGGCCTCCGGCAGCGACTGTTCCTGGATTGCGTCCATCGTTCACTCCAAAATGTCTATTGATCTAGACAACTATACATCTTATACCTTTCCTTAGCCTCCGCAAATGACAGGCTTGTGACATTTGGCGGAGAAATTGGGGGCGGAGTAATGAGGCGAAGAAAGTGGCGTTGAAGAAAATCGTCGAACGGCAGACCGGAGTGGCGCTCTGGCGGCAGATCGCCGACCGCATCCGGCTTTCGATCAGCAACGGCGATTATGACGCGACCGGCATGGTGCCGCCGGAAACGGCGCTGGCGCAGGAGTTCGGTGTCAACCGACATACGGTGCGCAGCGCGCTAGCCGCGCTTGCGGAGGAGGGGCTCGTCCGCGCCGTGCAGGGACGGGGCACCATGATCGAGCGCAAGGATCGCGTCAGTTATCCGATCTCGCGGCGCACCCGTTTTTCGCAAGGGCTCGGCCGGCAGGTGAAGGACATCGCCACCCGACTGCTTAGCCATGCGGAAGTGCCGGCGAGCGGCGAGGTCGCGTCCGCCCTTGCCGTTTCGCCCGGCTCCCTGCTTATAGAACTCAGGACGGTAAGCAGCGGCGACGGCCGGCCTCTGTCCACGTCGGTCAGCTATTACCCTGCCGACTGCTTTCCGAGGATGGCAGAGGAATATTCCCGCCTCGGCTCCGTTACCAAGGCTTTTGCTGCGCACGGGCTCGACGACTATGTTCGCGTTTCGACCGAACTCGTCGCGCGGCATGCCGATGCAGACGAGCTTTCGCTGTTGAGGCTATCGCCCGGTGCGATCGTGATGGAGGCGCAATCGGTGAACGCCGATCTTGACGGCAGGCCGGTTGAATTTTCGCGCACGCGCTTTGCCGCCGACCGGATGAAACTGAGGATCGAGACGTAGGCGAGAACCTTCGCGTCGAACCGGCGGAGCGACTTAATCCCCTTGGGGCGCCCCTCATCCGGCCTGCCGGCCACCTTCTCCCCGCAAGCGGGGCGAAGGGGACTCGCGGCGACGCTCTGCGGCCCAAGTCCCCTCTCCCCGCCTGCGGGGAGAGGGTTAGGGTGAGGGGCGGCGATTCGGCTCAACGTCGATCTAGGTGCGTTCCAGCATTAACCTAATCCGGATCGTCTGGCCGGCAGTCAGTTTCTCTTGCCGCCGAACCTCCGCCTTTACAGGCAGCAGAAACGAGCCCGAGGCCTTGTCGGGAAAGATCGAGGTTGTCCATTCGGTCTTGCCCGTGCATGCGATCACCGCTTCGCTGCCCCAACCGCGCTTTCCTGGCTCGGCCAGAAACTTGATCTCAAGGGCAATGTCCTTTGGCAGCGTGACAAAGTGCCAGCCGCCTTTTCCCGGATAGAGCCATAATTCCGCATCGAACTCGAATGCTTCCATCTATTGCCTCGCCCGCGTCGTCGCCAGAATAAGGCGATGATGCCGCATTTCCGACGCGTTTTTGCCGCATCTACTAAACTGCTTTATTGCATGTCGTTTTCCCAAAACCGCTGCACACTTTTGGGCGACATGTAGTAAGCTTTGCATCAGGATCCACGCATTGTCTTCTCTGGGGGAGAAACGAAATGGCGACGTGGCGACCCGATCCTTCCTTCTATCCATCACCGCGCATGGCCGCAAAGGCCCCTAAGGAAACCATCGCCTATGTGGCGGCCTTCGATCCGGATCGACAGCGACCGGATGCGATTGCGGTGGTCGACGTCGATCCGACCTCGACGAGCTATTCTCAGATCGTCGGGCAGGTCGACATGCCGAATGTCGGGGACGAGCTGCATCACTTCGGCTGGAACGCCTGTTCCTCCTGCCTTTGCCCCAATGCGCCGCATCCGCATGTCGAGCGCCGCTATCTGGTCGTGCCGGGACTGAGGTCGTCGCGGCTTCATATCATCGACACCAAGCCGGATCCCAAAAATCCGCAGATCGTCCGCGTGATCGATCCCGCGGAAATTGCCGAGAAGGCAAACTATTCCCGGCTTCACACGACCCATTGCGGACCGGAGGGCATCTATGTCAACGCGCTCGCCGACCGTGACGGCAACGCCCCCGGTGGCATCTTCCTGCTCGATCACGACAGCTTCGACGTCCTCGGGCAATGGGAAATGGATCGCGGACCGCAGAAGCTCGCCTATGATTTTTGGTGGCACCTCGGTCACGACACGATGATCACCAGCGAGTGGGGTACGCCGGAGACATTTGAAAACGGCCTTGTTCCGGAGGTGCTGCTCGGCTCGAAATACGGGCGCAAGCTGCATTTCTGGGATCTCAACAAGCGCAAGCACCTGCAGGAGATCGATCTCGGCGAGGAGCATCAACTCGTCTTCGAATTGCGTCCCGCACATGATCCCACCAAGGCCTATGGGTTCGTCGGCTGCGTCATCAGTCTCAAAGATCTCTCCGCCTCGATCTGGACCTGGTATCGCGACGGCGACCAGTGGGCGGTGAAGAAAGTCATCGAAATTCCGGCCGAGCCCGCCGACCCGGACCTCTTGCCGCCCGTGCTCAAGGGCTTCAACGCGGTCGCGCCGCTCGTGACCGATATCGACCTCTCGATGGACGATCGGTTCCTTTACGTGTCGTGCTGGGGCACCGGCGACATGATCCAATATGATGTTTCCGATCCCTTCGCGCCGAAAGAGACCGGCCGCGTCAGGATCGGCGGGATCGTTTCCCGCGCGACGCATCCGAAAGCGTCGAACGGCGCGCTCAATGGCGGACCGCAGATGGTGGAAATCAGCCGCGACGGCAAGCGTGTTTATTTCACCAACTCGCTCTACGGCGCGATCGATCCGCAATTCTATCCGGACGGCATCGACGGATGGATGGTGAAACTGGACGTCGGCGACAATGGCGGGATTTCTTTCGACGAGAACTTCTTCGTCGATTGGCCGAAGGGCCATCGTCCGCATCAGGTTCGGCTGGAAGGCGGCGACTGTTCCTCCGATTCCTATTGCTATCCCTGAGGGGTGCAGGACCGTGCGGCCGCACCGGAGAAAATGACGGATCTCTGGCCGTGGCTCTCGCTGGCTGGCCTCGGCGCCTTTCATGGCGTCAACCCGGCAATGGGTTGGCTTTTCGCCGTGGCGCTGGGGCTTCATCGACAAAGTTCGCGGATCGTTTGGCTGTCGCTCCTGCCGATCGCCGCCGGCCATGCCGCCGCCATTGCGGTCGTGCTGACGGTTTTTGTGGCCTTCGGCACGGTGGTCGACCTGCGAAGCCTCAAGCTTTTCGCGGCCGCGCTCATTCTCGGCCTCGCCGGTTACTATGCTTTCTATGGGCACCGACACCGCGTCCGCGTCGGCATGCGGACGGGAATGGCCGGTCTCGCGGTCTGGTCTTTTCTGATGGCGACGGGGCATGGCGCGGGGCTGATGCTGATGCCTGCGGTGTTGGGCCTCTGTCTTGCGGACCAATCAGCTACCATCCCTCTCGACAGTTCGCTGCCGATTTCGCTGGCGGCCGTCGCACTCCATACCGGGGCGACGCTCGTAGTCACCGCTGCGTTTGCCTTCGTCATCATTGAGTGGGTCGGTCTTGCGGTCCTGCGCTCGGCGTGGATCAATTTCGATCTCATCTGGACGCTAGCGCTGGTCGTGACCGGCGTCGTTCTTGTCGTGGCCTGACGCACCGCATCACCGCTCAAATGTTGCGTCGCTTGCCCTCGATCAGGTCGAGGACCGCGCGTGCGGCGTCGAGCACGTGGGTGCCGGGGCCGAATACGGCGGCGACGCCGTTATCCATCAGGTACTGATAGTCCTGTCGCGGAATAACGCCGCCGCAAACGATGATGACGTCCTCACCACCGCGCTTCTTGAGCGCTTGCGCCAGCTGCGGCATCAGAGTCTTGTGGCCGGCGGCAAGCGAGGAGACGCCGATAACGGTGACCTCTTCGGCGAGCGCCAGGTCGGCGGCTTCTTCCGGCGTCTGGAACAGCGGCCCGGCGACGACGTTGAAGCCGATGTCGCCAAAGGCAGACGCGATTACCTTGGCGCCACGGTCGTGCCCGTCCTGGCCGAGCTTCGCCACCATGATCTTCGGCTTGTGGCCGAGCCGCTTGGTGACATCACCGAGACGCCCGGCGAGCACGCCGAGTTCAGGATCACTTTCATAGGCCTTGCCATAGATGTCGGTGACGACCTCCGGGATCGCGGTGTAGTCGCCGAAGGCCTGCCGCATCGCTTCGGAGATCTCGCCGACGGTGGCGCGCGCCCGCGCAGCTTCGATTGCGGCGCCAAGCAGATTGCCCTTGCCGCTCCGCGCCACCTCGGCAAGCGCCTCCAGCGTTTCCTTGACCTTCTGCGAGTCGCGGCGGCGTTTGGTCTCCTCGATCCGCTTGATCTGGGCCGTTCGGACTGCGGCATTGTCGATCTGGAGGATGTCGATGGGGTGCTCGTTTTCGAGCCGGTACTTGTTGACGCCGACGATGACCTCCTCGCCGCGGTCGATTGCCGCCTGGCGGCGTGTCGCCGCCTCCTCGATCAGCCGCTTCGGCAGGCCGGCATTGACCGCCTTGGTCATGCCGCCGAGTGCTTCCACCTCCTCGATCAGCGCCCAGGCCTTCTCTGCAAGCTCGTTGGTCAGGCTTTCGACGTAGTACGAACCTGCCAGCGGATCGACGACCTTGGTCACGCCGGTCTCGTGCTGCAGGATCAGTTGGGTGTTGCGGGCGATGCGGGCGGAAAAGTCCGTCGGCAGTGCGATCGCCTCGTCGAAGGAATTGGTGTGCAGCGATTGCGTGCCGCCGAGCGCCGCCGACATCGCTTCGAAGGCGGTACGGATGATGTTGTTGTAGGGATCCTGTTCGGCAAGCGAGACGCCGGACGTCTGACAGTGGGTCCTCAGCATCAGCGAGGAGGCTTTTTTCGGCTCGAACTCCTTCATGATCCGTGTCCAGAGGAGCCGCGCCGCTCGGAGCTTCGCCGCTTCCATGAAGAAGTTCATGCCGATCGCGAAGAAGAAGGAGAGCCGGCCGGCGAAGTCATCGACATTGAGGCCCTTGGCAAGTGCCGCACGCACATATTCGCGCCCGTCGGCAAGGGTAAAGGCAAGCTCCTGCACCAGCGTCGCACCCGCCTCCTGCATGTGGTAGCCGGAGATGGAGATCGAGTTGAATTTCGGCATCTCCTTCGCCGTATATTCGATGATGTCGGCGACGATCCGCATCGAGGGTTCCGGCGGGTAGATGTAGGTGTTGCGGACCATGAACTCCTTCAGGATGTCGTTCTGGATCGTGCCCGAGAGATCGGCGCGCGCAACGCCCTGCTCCTCACCGGCGACGATGAAGGAGGCGAGAATCGGGATCACCGCGCCGTTCATGGTCATCGAGACCGACATCTGATCGAGCGGGATGCCGTCGAACAGGATCTTCATGTCCTCGACCGAGTCGATCGCCACGCCCGCCTTGCCGACGTCACCCTCGACGCGCGGATGGTCGCTGTCATAGCCGCGATGGGTCGCAAGATCGAAGGCAACGGACAGGCCTTTCTGGCCGGCAGCGAGGTTCCTGCGGTAAAAGGCATTCGAAGCCTCCGCCGTCGAGAAACCGGCATATTGCCGGATCGTCCACGGCCGGCCGGCATACATGGTGGCGCGGGGGCCGCGCACGAAGGGCTCGAAGCCCGGCAGCGAGTCGAGATGGCCGATGCCGGCGAGGTCGTCGCGCGTATAGAGCGGCTTGACCTCGATGCCTTCCGGCGTGTGCCAGGTGAGGCGTTCGGGGGAGGCTTTCAATTCGCGTTCGGCGAGAGCTTCCCAGTCCTTGATCGTCTTGTCGGTCATCGTTCCACTCCGAATAAACTCTGGGCCGGGGCTCGGCACCGCCGCCATCACTCGAACTCCATGATCAGCTCATCGACCGCAAGGCTCGCGCCGGCCGCGATCGCCACGCGCTTGACGGTGGCGCGCTTTTCCGCGCGCAAGATGTTTTCCATCTTCATCGCCTCGACCACGGCGATTGCCTGTCCGGCCTCGACCGTGTCGCCTTCCTTGACCGCGATCAAGGTCACGACCCCCGGCATCGGGCAGAGCAGCATTTTTGACGTGTCCGGCGGCAATTTCTTCGGCATCAGCCGGGCGAGTTCCGCGACCCGCGGGCTTCGCACTCTTGCGACCACGTCGATGCCGCGCCAGCGCAGCCGGATGCCGGTGCCGACGAGATCGACCTTCACACCCATCGGGTGATTGTCGATGTTGAAGGTGGCGAGCGTGCGGCCGGGTGTCCAGTCGGTTGCGACCGTGATCGCTCTCTCGTCGGCAAAGCGAACAAAGGCACCGTCGGCCGAGGCTCCGGCCGTCACGGCAAAGGCGCGATCGCCAAGGCTTGCCACCCAGTCGTGGCCGACGACGCGGCGGTGGTTGCCGATCGTGCCCGAGATCTGGCTCGCGCGCTCTTGCAGCGCCTGGTTGATGGTGACCGCGACGGCCGCGAGCTTGCGTGCGTCAGCCTCGTGCGGCACGACGCCCTGGAAGCCGGCGGCGAATTCCTCGGCGATATAGGCGGTGGTGAGACGCCCTTCGCGGAAACGCTGCTGCTGCATGACGGCAGAAAGGAAGGGCAGGTTGTGCCCGATGCCCTCGACCTCGAACTCGTCGAGTGCGTTCGCCATCACCTCGACGGCGGTGGCGCGATCCGGCCCCCAGGTGCAAAGCTTGGCGATCATCGGATCGTAATACATCGAGATTTCGCCGCCCTCGAAGACACCTGTGTCGTTGCGGACGACGGTGCCGTCGTCCTGCCTTCCTTCCCGAGGTGGGCGGTAGCGCGTCAGCCGGCCGATCGAGGGCAGGAAGTTGCGGTAGGGGTCTTCGGCATAGAGCCGGCTTTCGATCGCCCAGCCGTCGAGCTTCACGTCTTTCTGGCTGAAGGCGAGTTCCTCGCCAGCCGCGACGCGGATCATCTGCTCGACGAGGTCGAGCCCGGTGATGAGTTCGGTCACCGGATGCTCCACCTGCAAACGCGTATTCATCTCGAGGAAGTAAAAGTTGCGCTCGCCGTCGACGATGAACTCGACCGTACCGGCGGAGTGGTAGCCGACGGCTTTGGCGAGCGCGACCGCCTGCTTACCCATGGCGCGCCGTGTCTTCTCGTCGAGGAACGGAGACGGGGCCTCTTCGATGACTTTCTGGTTGCGGCGCTGGATCGAGCATTCGCGCTCGCCGAGGAAGACGCAGTTGCCGTGCTTGTCGCCGAGTACCTGGATTTCGATGTGGCGGGGCTCGGTCACGAATTTTTCGATAAAGATGCGGTCGTCGCCGAAGGAGCTTTTCGCCTCGTTCTTCGACGACTGGAAACCTTCGCGCGCCTCCACGTCGCTCCAGGCGATGCGCATGCCCTTGCCGCCGCCACCAGCCGACGCCTTGATCATCACCGGATAGCCGATGGAAGATGCAATGCGGACGGCTTCCTCGGCGTCCTCGATCAGCTCCATATGGCCGGGAACGGTCGAGACATCCGCTTCGGCGGCGATCTTCTTCGAGGTGATCTTGTCACCCATCGCCTTTATCGCGCCGACTGGCGGCCCGATGAACGCGACGCCCTCCTTCGTGAGCGCCTCGGCAAAGGCGGCGTTTTCGGAGAGGAAGCCGTAACCCGGATGCACGGCATCGGCGCCGGTCTTGCGGATCGCGTCAAGGATCTTTTCGATGACGATATAGGACTGGCTGGAGGGGGAGGCGCCGATATGCACCGCTTCGTCCGCCATACGCACATGCATCGCATCGCGATCGGCATCGGAATAGACGGCGACAGTCGGGATGCCGAGCCGCTTGGCGGTGCGGATGATGCGGCAGGCGATTTCACCACGATTGGCGATGAGGATTTTCTTGAACATGCGTTTCTCTTTAAATCCTTTCTGTCGCGTCAGCGCCGGAACTTTCGCCGGTAGGGTAGGAGCGCGATGGAGGAGGCCGCAACCGCGCCGCCGAAGAGGAACGCGAAAGGGGCAACCACCATGGCCGCTGCCAGCATCGGGTTTGACGAGCGTGCGATATGAGTGCCGACCGCGCCTATGTTGAGCCAGATCAGCGCGCCCGCGCTCGCAGCGCCAACGAGAACGCCGTAAAGGGCGTTAGTCGCCAGATAGCGCAGCATCTGCCAATGATCGCGGCGGGCGGCTTCGGGCGTCATGTCGGGTTCCGGCTCCGAATTCATCGCGTGCCTCGTCACAGCGGGATTGTGTCGTGCTTGCGCCAGCGCGTTTCCACCTGCTTGTTGCGCAGCGACGCGAAGGCGCGCGCGATGCGGCGCCGCGACGAGTGCGGCATGATCACCTCGTCGATGAAGCCGCGTTCGGCGGCGACGAAGGGGTTGGCGAAGCGTTCCTCGTATTCCTTCGTGCGCGCGGCGATCTTTTCCGGATCGCCGAGTTCGGACCGGTAGAGGATTTCGGTCGCGCCCTTGGCGCCCATAACGGCGATTTCGGCCGTCGGCCAGGCATAGTTGACGTCGGCGCCGATGTGCTTCGAAGCCATGACGTCATAGGCACCGCCATAGGCCTTGCGGGTGATAAGGGTCACCATCGGCACGGTCGCCTGGCTATAGGCAAAGAGCAGCTTGGCGCCGTGCTTGATGACGCCGCCATATTCCTGGCTCGTGCCCGGCAGGAAGCCCGGCACGTCGACGAGCGTCAGGATCGGGATCGAGAAAGCGTCGCAGAAGCGGACGAAGCGGGCGGCCTTGCGCGAAGAATCGATGTCGAGGCAGCCGGCGAGCACCATCGGCTGGTTGGCGACGACGCCGACAGTCTGGCCTTCCAGACGAATGAAGCCGGTGACGATGTTGCGGGCAAAGCTGGCCTGAAGCTCGAAGAAGTCGCCTTCGTCGGCAATCGCCAATATCAGTTCCTTCATGTCGTAGGGTTTGGCGGCGCTGTCGGGGATCAGGCTGTCGAGGCGCATCTCGACGCGCGCGGGATCGTCGTAAAAGGGCCGGACCGGCGGCTTTTCGCGGTTGTTGAGCGGCAGGAAGTCGAAGAGCAGGCGCACGTATTCCAGCGCCTCGACATCGTTTTCATAGGCGCCGTCGGCGACCGAGGATTTCGTCGTATGCGTGCGCGCGCCGCCGAGCTCTTCCGCGGTGACGATCTCGTTCGTCACCGTCTTCACGACATCGGGACCGGTCACGAACATGTAGGAACTGTCGCGCACCATGAAGATGAAGTCCGTCATCGCCGGCGAATAAACCGCGCCGCCGGCACACGGCCCCATGATCACAGAGATCTGCGGAATGACGCCGGAGACCTCCGCATTGCGGCGGAAGACTTCCGCGTAGCCGGCGAGCGACGCCACGCCCTCCTGAATACGGGCGCCGCCGGAATCGTTGAGGCCGATCACCGGCGCACCGTTGCGGGCGGCCATATCCATGATCTTGCAGATCTTTTCCGCATGGGTTTCGGAGAGCGAACCGCCGAGCACGGTGAAGTCCTGACTGAAGACATAGACCTGCCGGCCGTTGATCGTGCCCCAGCCGGTGACGACGCCATCGCCGGCGATCTTCTGCTCGGCCATGCCGAAATCGACGCAGCGATGCGTGACATACATGTCGTATTCTTCAAAGGAATCTTCGTCGAGCAGCACCTCGATGCGTTCGCGCGCCGTCAGCTTGCCCTTGCCGTGCTGCGCGTCGACGCGGCGTTCGCCGCCGCCGGCGCGTGCCTGGGCGCGGCGGGCCTCCACCTGTTCCAGTATGGCGCGCATGTGTCTCCTCCCGAAATTCCTTGTCGCCGAAACTTTTCTCGATTGTGCAGAGGCGCTTGAAGCTTCGCAATAGCGTCCAAGGCCGGATGGTAAAACGGCCGATCATGTGCGAATGTGGAATATAGAAAGATGTGAAACGCAAATTGCGAAGTTGCGAACATGGCGATCGGCAAACTCTATATCGGCCGCAAGGTCCGCGAACTCAGGGAAGCCAACCGGGCGACGCAAGGACAGTTCGCCGAGCGCATCGGCATCTCCACGAGCTACCTGAACCAGATCGAAAACAACCAGCGGCCGGTTTCGGCGGCGGTGCTGCTGGCACTTGCGGAAAAGTTCCAGATCGACATCGCGGAGCTCTCGACAGGCGAAGGCGACCGGCTCCTATCGGCCCTGTCGGAGGCGCTGAACGATCCGCTGTTTGAGACCTATTCGCCGAGTTTACAGGAGCTGAAGCTTGTCGCCCAGAACGCGCCGGGCCTCGCACATGCGCTGATCACCTGCCATCAGGCCTACAGGCGCAACAGCGAACAGCTTGCCAGCATCGACGACACGATCGGCCGCGGCGCCTCCTTCGTCGAGACGACCCCTTACGAGGAGGTGCGCGACTTCTTCCACTTCGTCGACAATTACATCCACGAGATCGACACGCTCGCCGAAGCGCTCGCCGCCGACCTCGGCCTCGGGGAGGGGGACAATCATACGGCGCTCGCGGCCCATCTCGAGCAGCGCCATGGCGTGCGCGTCGTGCGCGGCGTCGCGGGCGACGAGGCGATCCGCCGCTTCGATCCGCGTGCCCGCATCCTGACGCTGAACCCATACGCGCCAGCGCCGACGCGCGACTTTCAGCTTGCGCTGCAGCTCGCCCAATTCCATGCCCGCGAGGAGATCGACCGGGTCGTCGGCACTGCCGGGTTCCGCACCGAGGAGGCTTACGAAATCTGCCGGCTCGGCTTGCAGAATTATTTCGCCGGCGCCCTGATCCTGCCGTACCAGTCTTTCCTCAAGGCGGCGCGCGAATTGCGGCACGATATCGAACTGCTCGCTGCCCGTTTCGGCGCCTCGCTGGAGCAGGTCTGCCATCGGCTCTCGACCCTGCAGCGCCCCGGGCAGAAGGGGATTCCGATCTTCTTTGCGCGCATCGACCGGGCCGGAAACATCACCAAGCGCCACAGCGCGGCCAAGCTGCAATTCGCCCGCTTCGGGGCGGCCTGTCCGCTCTGGAACGTGCATCAGGCCTTCGAGACGCCGGGGCGGATCATCCGCCAGCTCGCGGAAACCCCGGATGGCGTGCGCTATCTCTGCCTTGCCACCCAGATCACCAAGGGCGGCGGCGGTTACCGTGCCAACCATCCACGCTACGCTTTGGCGCTCGGCTGCGAAATCTCCTATGCCGACGCCTTCGTTTATGCCGACGACATGGACCTCGGCAACCGCACCGCATTCGATCCGATCGGCATCTCCTGTCGCATCTGCGAGCGCACCAAATGCGCCAGCCGCGCCGTGCCGCCGCTGAAACGCAAGTTGATCGTCGACCATGACATGCGCGGCTCTCTGCCGTATCGTCTAAGCGAGAGTTGAATCCTTCCTTCTGTTCGTTTTTGAACAGACTCTGTGAGAATTTGCGTCTGTGCCTGTGCGAAATTTGGTGTAACTACAGCGCCACATTGTCAGTATGCGGGTCAGGGAGGACATGCATATGGATTTTCGCCTGTCGGAGGAACAGGAGGCCATCCGCGCGATGGCGCTCGATTTTGCCCGGGACGAACTCGCGCCCAGCGCCATCGACTGGGACCAGCAGAAACACTTTCCGGTCGACAAGCTGCGCGCTGCGGCGGCGCTCGGCATGGCCGGCATCTACGTTCGCGACGACGTCGGCGGCACGGGCCTCACCCGTCTCGACGCGGCGATGATCATTGAGGCGCTGGCGACCGGCTGCCCGGCAGTCGCCTCCTTCGTATCGATCCACAACATGTGCGCCGGCATGATCGACCGCTATGGCACGGACGAGCAGCGCCAGCGGCTGCTGCCTTCGCTGCTCACCATGGAGACGCTGGCGAGCTATTGCCTGACGGAGCCCGGGTCCGGCTCGGACGCGGCGGCGTTGAAGACCAAAGCGGTGCGCGAGGGCGACAGCTATATGCTGACCGGCCAGAAGCAGTTCATCTCCGGTGCCGGCGAATCCGGTCTCTATATCGTCATGGGCCGCACCGGCGACGAGGGACCGAAGGGCATTTCGGCGTTTGTCGTCGAGAAGGAAGCGCCGGGCCTGACCTTCGGCGCCAACGAGAAGAAGATGGGCTGGCATGCCCAGCCGACGCGCGCGGTGATGCTCGACAATGTCCGCGTCCCGGCCGCGAACCGGCTGGGCGCGGAGGGAGAGGGTTTCCGGATCGCCATGGCCGGACTCGACGGTGGCCGGCTGAACATCGCCGCCGCTTCGCTCGGTGGTGCGCAGGCCGCTTTCGACAAGGCACTTGCCTATGTCCAGGAGCGGCGCGCCTTTGGAAAGGCGATCGGCGAATTCCAGGCGCTGCAGTTCCGGCTCGCAGACATGGCGACCGATCTCGAGATTGCGCGCACCTTCCTCTGGCGCGCGGCTGCCGCGCTCGACGCCGGGGACCCGGAAGCGACCAAGCTCTGCGCCATGGCCAAGCGTTTCGTCACCGACCGCTGCTTCGCGGTCGCCAACGACGCGCTGCAACTCCACGGCGGCTACGGCTATCTCGCCGATTACGGAGTCGAGAAGATTGTCCGCGACCTGCGGGTGCACCAGATACTCGAAGGCACCAACGAGATCATGCGGCTAATCATCTCCCGCGCGATCATGAGACGGAAATAGGAAGGATATTTCATGGAGATGCAGACCGCTCTGCCGGAGGTCATCGTCGAGCGCCAGGGCGCAATCGGCAGGCTCCGGCTCAACCGGCCGCGTGCGCTGAACAGCCTCAATCTGCCGATGATCCGCATGATCGACGCGGCGCTGACCGATTTCGAGCGCGATCCGGCGGTCGCCGCCGTGCTTGTCACCGGCGAAGGCGAGCGCGGGCTTTGCGCCGGCGGCGACATCCGCATGATCTACGAGAGCGGACGGGAACGACCCGAGGAGGGCGCGCAATTCTGGCGCGAGGAATTCATCGTCAACAGCCGAATTTCCGCCTATTCCAAGCCTTATGTTGCCATCATGGACGGCATCGTCATGGGCGGCGGTGTCGGTGTTTCCGCCCACGGCAGCCATCGGATCGTGACCGAGAGGACGCGGCTCGCCATGCCGGAGACGGGGATCGGCTATTTCACCGATGTCGGCGCGACTTGGCTCCTGCCACGGGCGCCGGGCGAGTTCGGCACCTATGTCGGGCTCACCGGCCGCGACATCGGCGCGGCGAACGCAATCCACGCGCGGCTCGCCGACAGTTTTGTTCCTACGGACAGGATCGGCGAGCTGATCACGGCGCTCGAGGCGCTTCCGGCTTCGGCGAAGGCGGAGGATATTTCTGCTACGATCCGCAGCGTTTCCGGCGAGCCGCCCGCGTCACCGTTGCACGACCATTTTGCGCTGATCGACCGCTGCTTTGTTTTCGACACGGTTGAGGAAATTCTGGATGCGCTGGAACGCGACGGCTCGGATTTTGCGCGCGAGACGCTGCAAATGCTGCGAACGCGCTCTGCGATCAGCCTGAAATTGACGCTCTCGCTGTTGCGGGCGGGACGTGCGAGCGCCACGCTCAACGAGTGCCTGGAGCGGGAATATGCCGCGACAATCGGCATGCTCTCCAATCCGGATTTCTACGAAGGTGTGCGGGCTGCGGTAATCGACAAGGATCGCAATCCGAAATGGTCGGTCCGGCTCGCGGAGGTGACGCCGGAGATTCTGGCGCGGTTCGAGAAGCACGACGGTGCGCCGCTCTTCGGGTGAAGACAGCCGTCAAACGAAAACACGCAGGTGCAGGAGGAGAGCTACATGACGAAGATCGCCTTTATCGGGCTTGGCAACATGGGCGGCCCGATGGCCGCCAATCTGGTGAAGGCGGGCCACGCCGTCACCGGCTTCGACCTGTCGGAAGCGTCTCGCAATGCCGCGGCGAAGACCGGCGTTTCGGTCGCCGGCTCGATCGCGCAGGCCGTGCGCGAGGCGCAATGTGTCATCACCATGCTGCCGGCAAGCACGCATGTTCTTTATGTCTGGGACGAGCTGCTCGGTTTCGTCGATCCGGGCACGCTGATCATCGACAGCTCCACGATCGATGTCGAAAGCGCGCGCAAGGTGCACGGCTTCGCCGACAAGGCCGGCTGCCCCTCGCTCGACGCGCCGGTTTCCGGCGGCACTGCGGGAGCCGCAGCCGGCACGCTGACCTTCATGGTCGGCGGCAGTGACGGCGCATTTTCTCGCGGCAAGCACATCCTCGAGTCGATGGGAAAGAAGATCGTCCACTGCGGCGATGTCGGCGCCGGCCAGGCGGCGAAGATCTGCAATAACATGATCCTCGGCATCTCGATGGCGGGCGTTTGCGAGGCTTTCGTGCTCGCTGAACGGCTGGGACTGTCACATCAGGCGCTCTTCGACGTCGCCTCCACCTCTTCGGGCCAATGCTGGTCGTTGACGACCTATTGCCCGGTTCCCGGCCCGGTTCCGGCCTCGCCGGCGAACAACGATTACAAGCCTGGCTTCACCGCAAGCCTGATGCTGAAGGACCTGAAGCTGTCGCAGCAGGCCGCAAGTGCCAGCGGCGCGGCAACCCCGATGGGGGCGCAAGCGGCGCAGCTCTACAGCCTGTTCGAAAAGCTCGGCCACGGCGGCGAGGATTTCTCCGCCTTGATCCGTATGCTGCGCGGCAATGAGGAGGCGACGGCGGGTTAGGGGATGGGGGTTGATAACTCCCCTCTGCCCTGCCGGGCATCTCCCCCACAAGGGGGAGATCGGCAGGCGGCAACGTCTCGTTTAAGCAATTGCCCTTCACGCCACTGCCAAACTTTGTGACTTCGGCCTTCACGAGTTTACTGTCGGGCAGGGCGTTACTCCTGGCCAATCTCCCCCCTTGTGGGGGAGATGCCCGGCAGGGTAGAGGGGGTGACTCCTTGGAAAACTCGGCGATGCGTCGCAACGGCCGGTCAGAACCGGCTCCCGCCTGATCGGCCGTCACATCTGCACAGTCATGCCGCCATCGACGGTGAGCGTGATGCCGTTGACGAAGCTTGCCGCGGGCGAGGCGAGGAAGACGGCGGCAGGCGCGATCTCTTCCGGTCGGCCCCAGCGCTTCAAGGGTATGCGCACGTCCACGAATGTCTTGAGTGCCGGATCGGCTGCAAGATGTGCGTTGGTCTCGGTTGCAAACCAGCCAGGCGCAATGGCGTTGACGGTCAGGTTGTCGGCGCCGAGTTCGACGGCGAGCGAGCGCGTCAGCGCTGAAAGCCCGCCTTTGGCCGCGGTATAGGCCGGATCGCCGGCGCGTGCCGCAAAGGCCGCGATCGAGGTGACGAAGATCAGCCGGCCTGCGGTGGACTGTATAAGATAGGGCAATGCCGCCTTGGCCATGGCGTAAGCAGCGGTGAGATCGGTATTGAGGAGCGCTGCGAACTCGTACGGTTCCATCGCCTCCGTGCTGCGGCGATCCCGCTCGCCGACGGCATGGATCAGGATATCAAGCGCCCCGGTTTTCGCTGTGGCATCGACGAGAATGGCTTCGACATCGCGCGTAACGTCGCCCGGCGCCACCGCGACGGTGATGCCCTCATCGGCAAGCCGGGCTCTCGTCTCCTCGAGGCTGTCGAGATTGCGGCCGTTGATCACGGTCCAGGCGCCGGCCCGTGCAAGAGCTTTCGCCATTTCAAGGCCGAGCCCGCGCCCGCCGCCGGTCACCAGCGCGGTCTTGCCGTTGAGATCAAACATGGCTCCCTCGTTCGTCGCTACCGCATGTTTCCTTAAATCGTCGCCGATTCAAGGATAAAAACATGCCGCAATTCAAAGTTCTACAGGGCCGCGCGTCTACCAGGAAGCGCGGCGCTGTAGACCGTTCCCAGAGATTTACCGCCACGTCAGCCACGGGCAAGCGTCGGTGGTCTGTTGGCGCGCTGCCGGAATGGCAAAGCCGGCCACCGCGTAGGCGGCGACCGGCTTCTTAATTGGCAGCCTACCGGCTGATCACTTCATCGTATAGACGTCGATGGTGAAGTACTTGTCGTTGATCTTCTGATAGGTGCCGTCGGCGCGGATTTCTTCAAGCGCCTTGTTGAGCTTTTCGCGCAGGTCGTTGTCTTCCTGCCGGACAGCGATACCGACCCCGTCGCCGACGAACTTCTTGTCGGTGATCGGCTCACCGATGAGCTCGCAGCAGCCTTTGCCGTCCTCGTTCTTGGTGACCCAATCGAGCATCGGCAGCATGTCGCCGACCTGCAGGTCGAGACGGCCATTGACCATGTCGAGATTGGCCTCGTCCTGGGTCGGATAGAGCTTGATCTCCGCGTCCGGATAGACCGCGGCAATATAGTCGGCCTGGGTCGTGCCGGACTGGGCGCCGATCACCTTGCCCTTGAACGCCTCATTGCTGAACTCGGTGAGCCCGGCGCCCTTCGGAGCCACGTGGGTCATCGCAGCAAGATAATAAGGGTTGGTGAACGCCACCTGCTTCTTGCGTTCCTCGGTGATGAACATCGAGGCGATGATCATGTCATATTTCTTGGCGAGCAGGCCCGGAATGATGCCGTCCCAATCTTGGGCGACCACCTCGCATTCGACCTTCATGCGTTCGCAAAGCGCAAGGCCGATTTCGACGTCGAAGCCGCCGACCTTTCCGGTGGAATCGACGAAATTGAACGGCGGATAGGCACCCTCCGTGCCGATCTTCAGCTTCTCGGCTGCCTGCGCCGTCGACGAGAGCAGTCCGGCGCAAATGAGCGCCAATGTCAGAATCCGGTTTTTCATTGTCCGTTCCCCTTGGAATTCGCCCCTTTTGTCGGAGCTTCAGCCGAACTCTATGGCCATACGCTGCATAAGCGAAATAGATAGGGACGATAATCAATATTATTTCAATTTATCGAGCTGTCGGGCCGGATTACTTGTACCAGCCGTGACGCTGCAGCACTTCGATCTTGTAGCCATCTGGATCGGTGATGAAGAAGAAGCGCGCAAGCAGAGCGCCGTCGCGGTTGAATTCGACAATCTTGTTGGGGTTGAAGCCCGCTTGCGTCAGACGCGTGTGTTCTGCGTCAAGGTCGGCGACGGAGAAGGCAAGATGGCCGTAACCGTCGCCTTGAGCATAGGGCTCTGCGCGACCCTTGTTAATCGTCAATTCGAGTTCGAAAGGGCTTTCCGCGTTGCTGAGGTAAACGAGTGTGAATGTCTCGAATTCCAGCCGCTCGGCAATGTCGAGGCCGAAGGCCCGCCGGTAAAAGTCGACCGAGCGGTCCTCGTCGATGACGCGGATCATGGAATGAATTGCCTTTGCCAAGACGGCCTCCTCTGTCGATTCGTATTGCGGAGATAGCAGACGGTTCCGATCGAGGAAACAGGAGCCGGACTGGCCAGCCGCCGGCCGATATCGCGGTTTTCGTTCAGAGGCGGCGGAAACGGCTTTACATCGGCGACGCTGTTTGATTTGTCAGTCGCAGTGATTTTTTCGATGGCTTGGGAGGAGCAGAATGAAGCTGTTGCGTTATGGACCCGAAGGGGCCGAGAAGCCGGGGGTGCTTGATGGCGCGGGCAGGATTCGCGATCTCTCCGGTGTCATCGCCGACGTCGGCGGCCCTGCGATCGTGGATTTTGGCTGGGCGAGCGGGCTCGACCTCGAAAGCTTGCCCGTCGTCGAGGGCGCGCCACGACTTGGGGCCTGCGTCGCCGGCACTGGCAAGTTCATCTGCATCGGCCTCAACTATGCGGATCATGCCGCAGAATCCGGCCTGGAGGTTCCGCCGGAGCCGGTCGTGTTCATGAAGGCGACCTCGGCGATCGTCGGTCCGAATGACAATGTGATCATTCCGCGCGGCTCCGTTGCCACCGACTGGGAAGTCGAGCTCGGCGTGGTTATCGGCAAGAAGGCGAAACACGTGTCGGAAGCCGAAGCGCTCGATCACATCGCCGGCTATTGCGTCGTCAACGACGTCTCTGAGCGTGATTTTCAGACGAAGCGCTCTGGCCAGTGGACCAAGGGAAAATCCTGCGATTCTTTCGGCCCCATCGGCCCATGGCTGGTGACCCGTGACGAGATTGCCAATCCGCAGAACCTGAAGATGTGGCTGACCGTCAACGGCGAGACGAAGCAGGACGGTTCGAGCGAGACCATGGTCTACGGCGTGGCCCATCTCGTGAGCTACCTCTCGCAGTTCATGACCCTGCATCCGGGCGATGTCATCTCGACCGGCACCCCTCCAGGCGTCGGCATGGGCTTCAAGCCGCCGCAATATCTGAAGGCCGGCGACGTGATCGAGCTCGGCATCGAGGGGCTCGGCACTCAGAAGCAGAAGGTTGTTGCGGACGACTGAACCAGATCGCGGAGCGCCTCCAAGAGCTTGGAGGAGGCGCTCCGACCGGCTTAGCCATTGAGCCGCCCTTGCCGCTTGAGCTGCTGCTCGCGGAAGAAGATGAAGAGGCCGGAGGCGACGATGAGGCCGGCGCCGAGGATCATCGACGGGCGCGGCGTGTCGCCGAAGATCAGCCAGCCGAAGACGATCGCCCAGAAAAGAAGCGTATATTGCAACGGCGCAATCGTCGCGGTTTCGGCGAGCTTCAACGCCCTGTTGACGAGTACGTGCGCGAGCATAGCGACGACGCCAAGCAGGCCCAGCAGCGCCGTGTCGAGCGGTTTCAGCGGTGTCCAGTCCAGCGGCGCCCAGATGAGGCCGGCGAGCGCCGCGCCGACGATCTGCCAAAAGGCTAGTATCGTATCCGGGGTCCCGCGCAGCGACCGTCCGGAAATCATCATGAACGCGAAGAACATGCTGCCGAGGATCGAGATCAGCGCCGGCAGAGTGAAGGCCTGCGAGGACGGCTCGAGCGCGACGACGACGCCGACAAAGCCGATGGCGATCGCGGTCCAGCGCCGCCAGCCGACATGTTCCTTGAGGACAAGCGGCGAGACGGCCGCGACGTAGATCGGCGCTGCCAGCCAGTAGGTCATGACGTCGGCGAGCGGCAGATAGACCACGGCAAAATAGAAGGCCACGACCTCCGCCGTCGAGGCCACGACGCGGGCAAACTGAAGCCATGGGCGTTCGATCGCGACAAGCGTCCGCCATCCGCCAACCCAGAGGAAGGGCGCGAGCAGGACGGCGGCGGCCAGACTGCGGATCAGCACCACCTGGCCGACCGAATAGGTCGCGACCAGCCATTTGCCCATGACGTCGTTCAGCGAGAACATCAGCATGCCGAGAAGCATGAACAGAACGCCCGTGCGAGCGGTGCTGGAGGCATGCGAAAAGGAGGAGGGAGTAGCAGCGTCTGCGGTCATGGCTCGGGCCTTTGTCTTCGGACCCTGCCATTGACACATTCCTGCGGCGCGATCCATGCTCCCTTTCTGATCGACTCATCAGCATTGCGAATGGAGCCGTGGATCACGGCGGCCGATTGCTGCATGGTTCCTCAAATCGGAATCGGTTGACGCAATTCCGAACGGAAGACCATTGCGCAGTTTTCCTGGAAGCGCTCTATCCGGCTAAGCGTATGTCGGGGGTCAACATCGTGCCGTAGAGCTCTGCATATTGGGCGGCGCTGCGGTGCCAGGAGCAATCCGTCCTCATCCCCTGTCGGCGCAGATTTTCCCAGACGCGCCGGCGCCTGAAAAGCCTGAACGCTCGGCGCAGGGCGAGCCTCAATCCGTTCGCATCGACGGGCGAAAACTGTATGCCGGTTGCCACTTGCGCATGCAGCGCGGCGTCGTTGGCATCAATGATCGTCTCCGACAATCCACCTGTACGGGCGACGATGGGCACGCAGCCATAGCGCAAGGCGTAGAGCTGCGTGAGACCGCAAGGCTCGAAGCGCGAGGGTACGAGCATCGCGTCCGCTCCCGCATGAATCTGATGGGCGAGTGGCTCATCGTAGCCGATCTCGACGCTGACGCTGTGCGGGAAGCGCCGCGCGGCCTCGATGAATGCGTCCTCGATCGCGGCATCGCCCTGTCCATGCACGATCAGCTTGCCGCCGCCTTTGACAATTTCGTCGACCACACTTGCCAGGAGATCCATGCCTTTCTGCCAGGTCAGCCTGTTGACCGTTGCAAAAACCGGTCCGGCTGTGTCCGGCAGGCCGAAACGATCGAGCAGCTTCTGCCTGTTCGGCAGGCGGCGCAACGGCGCGCGGATCGAGAAGTGATTTTCTATATAAGGGTCCGAGGAGGGATTCCATACCTCGATGTCGATGCCGTTGACGATGCCGATAACGTCGTCGTGACGCGCATTCATCACGCCCTCGAGGCCCATCCCGAAGGTCGGCGACATGATCTCGCGCGCGTAGGTGGGACTGACGACGGTAATAGCGTCGGCCGCCTGCAGTCCACCTTTCAGGTAGCCGAGGTCGCCGTAATATTCGAGGCCCTCGATCGAATAGGCTTCGTCCGGCAGTCCCAGTTCGCTGAAACGACGGGCGGGAAACTGACCCTGGAAGGCGAGGTTGTGAACGGTCAAGACGCGCGGAATCTCGACGTGGGAGGAAAATTTGAGGTAGACCAGACTGAGCGCCGGATGCCAGTCGTGGGCGTGAATGATGTCTGGCCGCCAGTCCGCCACGCCATGCCCGGCGACTTGTGCGGCGACGAAAGAAAAGGCCGCGAAACGCTTCCAGTTGTCCGGGTAGTCTTTGCCGTGATCGTCGGTGTAGGGACCGCCGTGCCGGTCGAAGAAGCCGGGTGCGTCGAGCACCAGGAGATCCAGACCGTCGGTCTGTCCTGCGACAAGAGTAGCGCGCTCGCCGAAAAGGCAATCATATTGCGTGACCCGTGAGGCCCCCGTGAGTGCCCGCATGACGCTCGGATATCCGGGTATCAGGGAGCGCGTATGAATGCCGTGGGCCGTCAGCGCCTTTGGCAGCGAGCCGGCGACATCGGCGAGGCCGCCGGTCTTAATTAGCGGGAAAATCTCAGCCGTGACGGACAGAATGTTCATCGCGTTTTTTCCGGAGATCATGTCATTGCCGGGGGTGAAGCGTAGCGGGCAATCTGCCCCCTTTCAACACAATCGGGCCATCAAAGTTCCGCCCACATGTTGAGATTTTCAAGTCGCAAATGCGCGGGTTCGAACGGGGCCCCGATGGGGCGGATCGGGGCGCTCGCGCATCGTCGGGGGACGTCCGCGGGTTGTTCCCTTGGCGGCTGTTGGCGCGATCGAGCGGCGGCAAGGCGAACGCAGGATGTCCTGTCGGCACGGGCGAGGATGGCGCAAAATTTATACGCGGTCTTGGAACATTCCTTCGGCAATAATGTTTGATGTGTGGATCGCACGGAGCGCGTTCTCCGACCCAACTTTGGAGGCTCCTCGGCGGTCTCTCCTATGCTGGTTCGTCTTATGAGCCTCGTCTCGACGAGGCTCCTTTTTTCGACAGTGTCCGAGATGAGTGGCGCCATAGCCTTTCGGTGCGACGCAAGAAAGGAACACGTGGATGACCTTCAGCTTGATCAGCCCCGCATTCGTCGATGGGCAACTCATTCCGCAGAAATATACGCGACTGGGCGAGAACCTCTTCCCGCCGTTGAAGTGGACAGGCACGCCCGAGGGGACGCAGAGCTTCGCCCTGATCGTTGAGGATCCGGACGCGCCGCGAGGAATGTTTCGTCACTGCGCGATCATAAACATTCCCGGCAGTTGGACCGAGCTGCCGCAAGCAGTTGATACCGGACCGGAACACAGTATCAAGTTCATAAAGAACGACTTCGGCAATGCCCGTTACGACGGACCGCAGCCGCCGGCCGGCACCGGCGTCCACCACTATTGGTTCAGGCTTGCCGCACTTGATGCGACCAATCTTTCGATTCCGGAAGACGTCGGGGCAGAGGAGGCCTGGAAGAGGGCGCGCAAGCACCTTATCGAAGAGACCGCAATCGTCGGCACGTTCGGGCAGTAGCTCGTTCCAGGAAGACAAACCCGGCGTTCGCAACCGTGCCGCGGCCGTTCGGAACAATCGCGGGCGCGATCGATTAGAGGTGCAAGCAAGCCACAGCGGGAGAGCTTCCAATGACCGCTTCAAGCACCACGATCGACCACGACACTATCCGCAACTGGGCCGAGGCCCGGAACGGCCATCCGGCACGCGTCAAAGGCGAAACCGACGGCGGCCTCCTGCGCATCGATTTCGGTACACCGGAAGATACGCTGGAGAAAATCTCGTGGGATGAGTTCTTCGAGATCTTTGAAAAAAACAACCTGGCCTTTCTCCATCAGGACCTGACGGAAGACGGCCAGACGAGTCGCTTCTGCAAGTTCATCCATCGCCATTGAGGCTGCGCGTCAGCCGGTCCCGGCTGATACGAGGCCCCGCCGACGCATCACCATGGAACCGTGACGTCTTCTGGCAGGTTCTCCTTGATCGTAAGGAAGGAATTGCCGATGCCTACCAGCAAGGCGACGGATGCTGACAAGTTCAGGACCGACCGGCGTCAAGAGCCAGCCACGGATCGAGAGGACATGCGCAAACAAACGCGCAGCAAGCAACGCATGCGCACCGACGAGGAAAGCCTGCGAGATCGGGACTCCCTCTTTTGGCGCGGCATTTGGATGACCGTGTTCTAGGCACACGCAGACATAGAATCGCTTGCTCTACTCCACAGCCAGCAACCGTTCGATCTCCTGCAGACGCGATCTCAGGCGTTGGATTTCGTCCCGTTTCTCCGCGACCACGTCTTTCGCCGTCTCCAGCCTGTCGGCACCTGGAACGGTTCCGACTGCCGTGTGGGCCTCTGTCGCGATCGCGTCAATCTCGGTTTCGAGCTCGGCAATGCGCCCGCGCAATTCATCGAGCTGGCGCTGGACACTTTGATCGGGATTGTTACGAGAACCCGCGCCCAAGGCATCGACCGGTTCGTCGACGCCAGGATGGTCGAGCGGGCGGGCATGGATCGCGTGCGATCTTTGATTTCCGCGTTTAGTCATTGGCTGATCTCCCGTAGGGCACAAAACTCCTCATCGCGGCGTATGTTCCGCAGGGACTTCGAGACCGTGGACTTTTCGTCGGGCGACTGGAACTTCTGCCGGCAACGTCCGTTTTTGCTGAAGCTGAATGAGGGAGGGTTCGATGCAATCGGAGGAAAACCTTCAGCTTCATTTCGATCTTCTGAGCCACCGGGCGTTGCTTTCGTGCGGCGGCCACGACTACGTGCTGCCGGACTGCTATCCGACCAAGGAAATGGCGCAAATCGCCGCGCAGAAATTCGCATGGGAAACGCTCGGCTTGAAAGACCGTGCCCGCGACTGTGCCCAGGCTTCGGACCTGCCGGTCTGGCTGCGCTAAACGTCAGATGTGGATCAGCCTATGAGGTGGAGACTTCTTTCAAGAGAGACATCAGCGGAGATATATCTCCTCGTTCTCGACCCCGGGGAGGAAGCCTTCACCGCCATTTCGGAGTTCGCAGCAGCACAGAAGGTCACTGCGGCTTCCCTGATGGCGATCGGAGCGTTCGAGAAAGCAGTCGTAGGGTGGTACGATCTCGAGAAACGAGACTATCGCCGCATCCCGATCGACGAACAATGCGAAGTGCTGAGCCTCATCGGCGACATTGCGCTCGGCGAGGACGGCAAACGCAGCCTGCATGCCCACGCGGTGCTCGGGCTTAGCGACGGCACGACGCGCGGCGGGCACTTTCTTGAAGGGATCGTCAAGCCGACCCTCGAAGTCACACTGTCCGAAACGCCCGCGCATCTCCGCCGCAAGCACCATCCCGAACTCGGAATTGCCTTGATCGATATCTGAGAACTCGTTCAACGCGTTACGCGTTGCCAGAGTGTCACCGTCGGACCATCGGTGCCGAAAACCGGATCGAACTGGGGCAGTGGCACTGAAGCGATCGCCTCGCGATCCGCATTGGTGGCTGGCCCGCGCTGAATGTCGGCGTGCTGCCCGGGAGGATAGCCGCCGATAACCAGGAAGTCGGCGCTTGCGGCGATCCGACAGTGACCAGTGCCGGCGGGGAGCACGAGCACATCTCCCGCCATAACCTCCAGTTCTTTGCCTGCCGGTCCGCCGATCAGGAGGCGCGCCTTGCCTCTCGCAACGGCCAGAACCTCGTGGGCGCGCGTATGATAGTGCTGAAAGTCGAAAACGCCGTCCCGCCACACGCCCCTCCAGCCATTGGCGTGGAACCTATCTTCGATGCGCGTCGCGCCGTCCCCGCTGACGTCAACTGCGCCGTGATAGATGAGGACGGGCAGGCGCGGATTGTTCGGTATGCCCTCGCTTTCGGCAAACATCAGGTCATCGACGTGCATCGGCTCTCTCCCGGAACGATTTCCGTCCGTCTCCGTTGGAAATAGGTCACCAAGGAGAAACGGCTATGAGCAAAAAGAGCACGAAGAAAAAATGGTCGCAGGAAGTGACGGAAAACAGCGACGCGCTGGATCTCGAGGAGGGCATCTTCAAGTCGAAGGACCCGGCGAAGATTGCGCATTCGCTGAAGCGGTCGGCCGAGGCGAGCGATCGGCGCAAGTCGAGTCCGTTTCGCTCTGCCATGTCGATGCTGACGTTCTATATTAACAGGGCGGGTGTGGGCCTAAGCGAAAAGCAGAAACACGTCCTCGAAGAGGCGAAGGTCGAATTGCGGAAGGATTTCGGACGCCAGCCCAGGTAAGGGATCGCTCAAATGGCTTACAAGCTTTACTACTGGGACGGGATCCCAGGGCGCGGTGAATTCGTTCGCCTCGTGCTCGAGGAGACCGGAGCGGACTATGTCGATATCGCACGCGAGCCCGACCGGCAAGGGCGAGGGACGACGGCGATGTTGAAGCTGCTGAAAGACGGCGACGGGGCGACGATCCCCTTTGCGCCGCCGTTTCTGAAAGACGGCGACCTTCTCATTTCCCATGTCGCCAATATCCTGTTCTATCTCGGTCCCAAGCTCGGCCTGGCGCCAGAGGAGGAAGACCTCCGTTTCGTCGCCAACGGGTTGCAACTGACGATCACCGATTTCGTCGCCGAGATCCACGACACGCACCATCCGATCGGCGTATCGCTCTACTATGAGGACCAGAAACCGGAAGCGTCGAGGCGATCGTCCGACTTCCTGTCGGAGCGCCTCCCGAAGTTCCTCGGCTATTTCGAGCGGGTGTTGCGCCAGAATCCGAAGGGAGCAGGACATATCGTCGGCGGCCGTTTGAGCTACGTCGATCTTTCGCTTTTCCAGCTCGTCGAAGGGCTTCGCTACGCCTTTCCGAAGGCGATGCGCAGCTACGAAGAGAACATTCCCGGTGTAATCGCCCTGCACGATGCTGTCGCCGAGCGGCCGAATATCCGCAATTACCTCGCCTCCGACCGAAGACTCTCCTTCAATGAGGCGGGGATTTTCCGGCACTATCCGGAGCTTGACCGAGCTTCATAGATGGTTCCGCGCCCGACCGCCATGATCAGCTTCGAAGGCGGCGACCTTTGCCAGGTCCTTGACGAAACGCGCGCGTTCGCTCGCCGCGTCGCCTCTGTCCTGAATTCTGAGAAGATAGGACGGATGGATCGTGACAAGGACCGGATAGCCGGCCGGAGTGTCGATCAGATCGCCACGATTCTTCGTAACCCCGGCGCTCCGACCGAGCAGCGTGATCACCGCCGTGGCGCCGAGCGCAACGACGAGGTCCGGTCGAAGCTGCTCCAGCTCGGCACCCAGCCACCAGGCGCAACGCTGGATCTCGCCCGCATTGGGCCGTGAATGCAAGCGCCGCTTGCCGCGTTGCTCGAACTTGAAGTGCTTGACCGCATTGGTGAGATAGCAGCTTGAGCGATCGACTCCTGCCTCGTGCAGGCATTCGTCGAGGACCCGGCCGGCCGGGCCGACGAACGGATGTCCCGCCAGGTCCTCTCGGTCACCCGGCTGTTCGCCGACCAGAACGATGCGGGCATCGACGGGGCCCTCACCGAAGACGAGCTGTGTCGCGTTCTTGTAGAGGTCGCAGCGTTCGCAGCTTTCCGCTTGCCTTCGCAAGGCCGCGATAGAGCGCGCATCCGCATGCTCGCCGGAAAGGGCTGGACCCGTTTTTGCTGCTGTTCGCGACATCTGTTGCCGGGCCTTGTTCCTGACTTCCGTATACGCCCGCCGTGGCTGCGTCGACATCCTAACCGCAAGGTCGAAATCATGTTCCGTCGCGCCTTGGTTGACGGCTTATCCCGGTGCGACGGCGGCGAAGATGCCCGGTCCCGGCAGTTCACCCGCTGTAAGAGAGCAATCACCGGGTGTCATGGTCGTGAAGATCGGTTCGCCGATGAACGGGGGAACGGGCTTTGCTTCATCGGTGAGATTGATCCGCAGCGCCAGAACGGCGCTCCCGAACATCCAGTCGACCGCAACGAGTCCGTCGCCGGTTGGAAGTATACGGTGGCTAGGCACGCCGGGTTGCTTGAGTAGCGGCGCGATATGCCGCTGGCGGATATCGGCAAGCTCGCGGATGAAGGCGAGGTGCCGCCTGCCCGCTGGACTTTCCGCTCGATCCCACCGCAATTTCGATGCGGCGAACGTCCGCAGGTCGAGCGGATCGGGCAAATCCGCTGTGGTCTTACCCCGCGGCATGCCGCCGAAATTTTCGGCCTCTCCCTGGCGCCCGGAGCGAACGGCCTCGGCGATCTCGCCCTCGTAATCCGCGAAGAAGCAAAACGGCTGGGTCTCGCCGTATTCCTCGCCCATGAAAAGCAATGGAACTTGTGGAACGAGCATCAGCGTGGCGGTCAGGACCCGCATCATGTCCGCTCCGACGAGCGAGACGAGGCGTTCGCCGAAGGCACGGTTCCCAACCTGGTCATGGTTCTGCAGGAAGTTGACGCGGGCCTGCGGCGGCACCCGATCGCCCGTCCAGTGCGACGAAATCTCCGTGCCCTTGGCGGGTAGAGCGAAGCCTTCGGCCATGGCCTCGCGAATTTTCCGCCAAGGCTCCGTGGCAAAGGCTTTGTAGTGACCTTTCGTCTCTCCCGTGGCCACGACATGCAGCGCGTTATGAAGATCGTCGTTCCACGCGGCGGTGAAGAGTTCCGCAATCCCTTCCGTCCCTCGCCCAACTAGGCTTCTGCGGCGGTGTGCGTCTTCGATAACGAGGTGGACATGGCGTTCGGGAAATGTCTCGCGTATCTCGCGCGCCATCTCGACGAGGATGTGGGGCTTGCGGCTATCTCTGATCTGCTCGGTCGCGTCTATGCGCAGCCCGTCAAAGCGGAAATCGCCCAGCCAATAGAGCGCATTCTCGATGAAAAAACGTCGGACGGCGTCCTGCTCGAAGGCAATCGAGGCTCCCCACGGAGTCGCACCGTCTGTGTTGAAGAAACCGGCCGCGTAGCGCGGCAAGGCATTTTCTTCCGGGCCGAAGTGATTGTAGACGACATCGAGCAGAACCATGAGTCCGAGCGAATGGGCCCGATCGACGAGCGCCTTTAGGTCGTCCGGTGTCCCATAGGCATTGTGGGGCGCAAAGTGCAGCACGCCGTCATAGCCCCAGCCGCGCATGCCCGGAGCTTGGGCGACGGGCATGATCTCGACCGCGGTGATGCCGGCATCAGCCAGATGGCCAAGCCGCTCGCATGCTGCGCGAAATGTGCCCTCCGGCGTGAAGGCGCCAATGTGCAACTCGCAGATGATTGCCTCTTCCCAAGGTCGGCCGCGCCACGAGGCGTCCTTCCAACGATATGCCGACTGATCGACGAGGACGGAAGGACCAGAGGGTCCATTCTTTTGGGCCGACGACGCTGGATCGGCAACCAGCGAGCCGTCGGATAGCTGAAAACAATATAGGTCCCCGGCGCGCGCTGTCAGAGAATGCTCGAACCATCCATCGTCGAGCGCCTGCATCTCATGCGGGGTCCCATTGAGGATGAGACGGGCGGCTCGCTCGTCGGGTGCCCACAACCTGAAGTATGCGGCATCCGCCGAGATCAAGCTGGCGCCCCAGGTTCTTGTGAAAAGTCCTGGCGGTTGCTGTTGCTGCATCGGCTTTGGTCCTCGGATGAATGAAGAGAAACTGGCCGGCTTCGGCGAAAGTTCCACTGCCTCTCTCAGGACCGAAAGTGCCCGGTAGGAACAATTTCTTTTCTACCGCGTTGCACCATCGCTTTCGAGCGGGCGCGGAAGGGAATGGCAACGGCGATGAACGTTTCTTTCTCCGAACTTGATTTTCTGAAACCCGAACTCGGCGCCGAATTTACCGGCGAGGGTACGCACTTCGCGGTTTTTTCGGCCCATGCCGAGATGGTCGAACTCTGCCTGTTTTCCGAGGATGGCAGCAGGGAGACGGCGCGCCTGCCGCTGCCGAAGCGCGAGGGTGATGTCTGGACGGGTTATATCGAAGGCATCGGGCCGGGGACGCTCTACGGCTATCGCGCCCACGGACCCTACGATCCACACAATGGGCACCGATTCAATCCGAACAAACTGCTGCTCGACCCCTATGCCAAGCAGGTCGCCGGCACATTCGTCTGGGACGACGCACTGTTCGGATACACGATCGACGGCGCGGCCAACGACCTTTCCTTCGATGAGCGCGACAGCGCGCCCTTCATGGTCAAGGGCGTCATCCAGGACCCGGCCTTCGACTGGGACGACGAGAAGGCGATCCGCCGCCCCTGGACTGACACGATCATCTACGAGACCCATGTTCGCGGCATGACCATGACGCACCCGGCTGTGCCGGAAGACCTGCGCGGCACATTCCTCGGCATGGCAAGTGACCCGATCATCGACCATCTGACGAAACTCGGCGTGACGGCGATCGAACTCCTGCCAGTGCAGTATTTCCTCGATGACCGGCATCTGCTCGAGCGCGGCCTCAGCAACTACTGGGGCTATCAGACGCTCGGCTTCTTCGCCCCACAGGCGCGCTATATGAAGAGCGGCCGGATCACCGAGTTCAAGACGATGGTGAAGCGGTTCCACGCCGCTGGCATCGAAGTCCTCATGGATGTCGTCTACAACCATACAGCCGAGGGCTCCGAGCACGGTCCGACCTTGAGTTTTCGCGGTCTCGACAATCTCAGCTACTACCGGCCATCTCCGGAAAACCCGCGTCACACCTTCGACATGACCGGCACCGGCAACACGCTCAACGTCGCCCATCCGATCGTTCTGCGCATGGTGCTCGATAGCCTTCGCTATTGGGTGCAGGTGATGCATATCGACGGTTTCCGTTTCGACCTCGCGAGCGCGCTCGGCCGCGAGGACATGGAATTCGATCGGGAAGGCGGCTTCTTCGACGCGATCAGGCAGGACCCGATCCTCGCCGGCGTCAAGCTCATCGCGGAGCCCTGGGATACCGGGGACGGCGGTTACCAGCTCGGCGGCTTCCCGCATCCGTTCCGCGAATGGAACGATCGGTTCCGGGACGATGTCCGGCGGTTCTGGAAGGGGGATGACGGCGTAGTGCCGGTGCTTGCAGAGCGTATCGCGGGATCGCCGGTGCAATTCAATCATTCCGACCGCGGTGCCACCGCGTCGATCAACTTTGTCGGCGCGCATGACGGCTTTACGCTCCTGGACACGGTTTCCTACAACGACAGGCATAATGAGGCGAACGGCGAGGACAATCGCGACGGACATCCCGACAACCATTCGGACAATATGGGTGTGGAAGGCGCCACCGATGACGAGGGGATCAAGAACGCACGCGCGCGCCGGCGCCGCGCCATGTTCGCCACCCTGATGGTCAGCCAGGGAGTGCCGATGATCCTTGGCGGCGACGAATTCGGGAACAACCAGGCAGGCAACAACAACGCCTATTGCCAGGATAACGAGATCGGTTGGCTCGATTGGCCTTCCGGCGACGAAGCCTTCCTAGCCTTCTGCCGAAAGATGGTGGAGTTCCGGAAGGAAAATCCATCGCTCCGTCAGGAGCGGTTTCTCAACGGTGAACCGGGCGACGGCGGTCACTTGGAAATCGCCTGGTACAGGGCGGACGGCCGTTCGATGGACGAGGGAGCGTGGCATGATGAAGCCTTACGTATCGTCGGCGTCTACATCAGCCGCAACGGCGTCGCGGAGACGACACCAGCCAACGGCGTGTTCCTGGTGTTAAACGCCGGCGCCGATTGCGAGATCTCGCTTCCGCGCGTGAACGGAACGGAGCGGTGGCAGCGCGTGCTCGATACCGCCAATTTCGATGCGGCCAGTTTCGACGCGGCACGTGACGACCCCGGTCTTGTTCGCGCCGCACAAGACCGTGAGCTTGTCGCAGGACAAAGCATCACCGTCTTCTGTCCGGCGGACCATGGCTAGAAACGGTGAGCTCGCGCTTGAGGAAAATGGGCTCGTCTACGTGAGCGACACCGAGCCGGGAATCAGGCGCCAGCGCCAAGGCCGAGGCTTCGTTTATCGTCTGCCGGACGGTTCGGCACTTTCCGATCCCGCGGTGAAGGCGCGCATATCGTCGCTCGGGCTGCCGCCCGCCTACGAGAACGTTTGGATCTGCCTGAATGCGAGCGGTCACCTCCAGGCGACGGGCTACGACGCGCGGGGCCGAAAGCAATATCGCTATCACAAGGAATGGCAGGCGCTGCGAAGCGGCGACAAGTTCGGACAACTTCTGACGTTCGGAAGGGTGCTGCCGAGGATCCGCCGCACGATGCGGCGCCATATGCAGGGCCCTCCCGAGGACGTCCGCACGGTTCTCGCGGCGCTGGTGGCGCTCCTTGATGAAGCTCACCTGCGTGTCGGTAGCCCGGCCTATGTCGAGGCCAATGCGAGCTACGGCGCGACAACCTTGCTAAAGCGCCACCTTAAGCTTTCGGATGGCTGCATCCAACTGAGCTTCATTAGCAAAGGCGGCAAGCGGGTGAGGCGCAGACTGCGCCATCCGAGATTGCAACGGCTGCTTGAAGAAATTGCGGACTTGCCGGGCCGGCAGCTTTTTGTCTGGAAGGACGACACCGACACTGTGCGGCCGATCGATTCGGGGCGTCTCAATCGCTACCTCGCAGAGATATCAGGAGTGCCGATTTCCGCAAAAACATTTCGGACCTGGGCGGGGAGCGTTGCGGCCTTTACGGTTGCGCGCGCGGCCGTCGGGACGGGAGAGCGGCCGACCGTGAAGAAGATGAGCGAGGCAGCCGCATCTGTTCTGCACAACACCCCGGCGATCGCGCGCACGAGCTACATCCATCCACAGATCATTGCGCTCGCACGCGATACCTCCGTTTCCGCCAGAACGCTCGACGCGCGGGGCCGCGCGAACAAAGAATTGCGCGCCGAAGAGGCGCGCATGCTTAGTTTTCTGGTGCGCGCCGAACGAATGAGGCGTCGGAAGCTCTCCGAAGACTGAACGGCGGGTTCTGCGGTAAACTGGACCTCCGCAGAGCCCTTTGGTCGTAATCAGTCTGCCGGTCGCCTAAGTTATTGTCCCTGTCGACGTCCCTGCCGACGGCTGCACCCGAATATTGTTTTGCACGTGCGTGACGCCCGAGACGTCGTCGGCGCAATCTTCAGCGCGGCGTTTGGCCCACTTCGAGTCGACGAAACCGCTGAGTTGCACCTCTCCATTCAAGACGGAGACCTCAATGTTGGAGGCGTCAAGCGCGCCATCGTCGCTGAGCCGGTCGCTCACGTCCTCCTGGATACGGGTGTCAGGGCGGGTGTATCCCTTCGGGCCCTTGCCGCGATGCTGATCCATCTCGCGTCGCCGCTCCGCCTCCTCGTCGCCGAACCAGGAGGCGACTTCGTCGCTCGCGCGATCGATAAAACCGCGTTGCCGCCTGCCTTCCCACGGCGCCTCGTGGGTACGGTACGGGCGTCGCCCGCGATAACCATAGCCGGAGCCGTAGTAGTCGCCGAAGGCCCTTTCGCGATTCCACCGATCATAGTCTTCTTCCATACTGCGATAGCGGCCCGCGTAGCGCGTTTCGGGGTCCGGGAAATACATGGAATTTTCGTAGTCAGCGCCTCGCGGAGCCTCGAAGCGTTCACGTGCACGCTGCCTTTCCCGTTCGTAGTCATAGGGTGCGCCATAGCGATCCCGCTCGCTTTCGCGGAACCGGCTAAAATCTTCACGGGACCGGTCAGATTCCCTTTTTCTCGCCATTGGCTCCTCCTTGCATTCCATTCTTGTGCCATTCCAACCGCTCAGCAGCGGATCGGTTCCGGCGGACGAAGGCCTGTCCGCCTGCGGCACGCACTACGTCTGGAACATTCATTGGCGAGCGGGATTTCAAATGGAACCCGGGAACGCGCAACGCACCACGCACTCGGGACCATGTTGCATTCAGGAGTGGAGAGAAAAATGCCGAACCCGCGCGAACCAGAGCCAAAACCACCCACACCCAAGCCACCGCCGCCTTGGGATCCCGAGCCACCGATCGAGGAGCCGGATCCCGAGCGCCTTCCCGACGAAGTGCCGGTCCCCAATCCGGACGAAAATCCGGAGCCTCCCAGACACTTCCAACCGCGCTTCAACCGGTGGAACAATTGAGCGGTCGCGCCGTTTGATTTCTGCCATCGACAGAGTTCATCGGTGAGGAAGAAGGGACATGGATAACGACAGGGAAGAGCTTATCCGGCGCAGAGCCTATGCGATCTGGGAGCGGGAAGGTCGCCCCGAAGGTCAGGATCTCAGGCACTGGGAGCAGGCATCGCGGGAGATGCAGAGGGAAGAAAACCAGTCGAGGAGCGGCGAGAAGGAGGATCTCGAAACGGAAGGGACGACGCACGCAACTTCAACGCCGACGTCACCACCCTCCGAGAGCAAATCCCCAAAGGCCGGCTCGGCAGGGCAATGAGACTTGCGAGACCGGCTGGCGGATGCCGGTCGGTCGGTCACAGTTTCGTATCAAAAACTAAGGAGCAAGATCATGCATGTATCGGAAATCATGACTAGGGACGTTCACCTCGTCAGCCCGAACGACACCATCACTGAGGTCGCAAGGCAAATGGCGGAAAACGACATCGGCTTCCTGCCGGTGGGAGACCACGACCGCTTGGTCGGCATGATAACGGACAGGGATATCGTAGTCCGGTGTGTCGCTGACGGCCTCGACCTTCAGTCAAAGGTAGGAGACATCATGACGACTGATGTCAAATACTGCTTCGAAGATGAGGAAATGGATGACGTCGCGCGCAATATGGGCGACGTTCAGGTGCGGCGCCTGCCCGTGGTCAACCGCGACAAGCGGTTGGTCGGCGTCGTATCGCTCGCCGACGCAGCCCGCGAACAGCCCGCGATTGCCGGCACCGGCCTTAAAGGCGTAACGGTTCCCGGTGGATCCCACAACCAGGTCGGACGAAGCGGCTAGAGCGCGATGAGGAAGGTGCGGGCGGTTTTTCCGCCCGCGTTTCCGCGTCTCAACTCAATAGAATCGATCACGATGCTTTAGGTCGATCGTGATCTGGGACGGATGCGATCCCGCCGGTCATTCCGTGGCGCGCGTTTCGGGCCGTAGCCGGTGCGCAAGGCGGAACAAATGGTATGTCTTGTGCTTTTCTCGCAACGAAGGAGTCCGGAGATGCCAGCGAAGCAACACAGCAGCGACAGCGGCGCGGATCCGCGTCGTATGCAACCAGGTTCGCCTGAGGCCGGTCGAGCAGCCCAATCGTCGAGAGCGGACCAATCATCGACATCAGGAAAGCCGCAGGATTCCTGGAAGGAGGCGGAACTTCACCTGCCGGAGGAAGAAGACAAGGCGCCGGCGCGCACGCATGTCGCCGATGCGGGAGACGCGGCTGGCTGGGCGCCCAGCGCAACTGGCGGCGAAAAGACCGCGCGAGCAGACCCGCCGCAGCCGCGACCCCGCGACTACGGGGAGACCATTCGCGCCGCGGTGAAATATGTACCCGGCGCCGAAGTCGGTGCTGGCCAGACAATGGCGGAGAGTGACGCGAAACAGGGTGACGACGGCACCGGCGGAGAAACGTGGAACCGCGCCCTTGGCAACAATACCAATGCTGGGATGATCCGCTTCTTCGGGGCGGTTGCGCTCTTTATCGTGATATTCGCGTCCGTGTTCTGGCTCGTTGCCGACTGATCGATCATCACGGCCGGCCCGCACTTCAAGGTGTTGCAGCGTCCTTTGCGCGCCCGATAAGACGCGCGGCGCTGTAGCGTGTTCGGAGAGCGGCGGCGACCGGCCAACCGGAGTGGACCAATGTCGTTCCTGCGTGACAATGGATTGACGATCACGCTGTTCGGGCTGACCTCGGCAGCAATTGCCGGCATGGCCTTCACCGGCGTGCATGTCTACAACCATGATGCGACCTTGCATGATGGCACGGCCCTGAACTTCGTCTCCTACCTTGCATCGGGACATTTTCTCTCGGCTCTCTTTGAGAACTGGGAGAGCGAGTTTCTGCAGATGTCCGTTTACGTCTGCCTCACGGCCTTTCTCTATCAACGCGGCTCAGCGGAATCGAGGGATCCCGATCGCGCATCGAAATGCGATGAGGACCCGGCTTGCCGGCAGAGTGACCCCGCAGCACCGTGGCCGGTGCGGCGTGGTGGGGTGCTGCGAACACTCTATTCCTACTCGCTCGGCATGGCCCTTTGCGCACTGTTCGTCCTGTCTTTCGTTCTGCACCTGCGCGCAAGCGCGGCGGCGGCAACCCTCGACGCGTCTGCCCATGGCCAAGCAGCTCCGGACGTCTGGACTCACCTTTTCAGCTCTGAATTCTGGTTCGAATGCTTGCAGAACTGGCAATCGGAATTTCTTTCCACTTTAGTCCTCGTGGTCCTTTCCATCTTTCTCCGTTTTCGCGGATCGCCGGAATCCAAAGCCGTTACTGCCCGCACGTGGCAGACCGGCAAGTAGGAGGCCAGCGCCTCTCCACAGACGGCATTCGCTACCTTTTCCACACACGGAACATAATTGATGGTTGCCGGTTCCGGGAGTGTCCGAATCGATGCGGCGCTATGTCGCGCGAAGGTGTGTCGCCCGAAGGAGAAAAAGAGATGCCTGCAAAATCGAAAGCACAGCAAAAGGCTGCAGGTGCCGCGCTTGCCGCCAAGCGAGGAGACATGAAAAAGAGCGAGCTCAAGGGAGCTTCGAAGAGCATGGAAAAATCCATGACCGAAAAGGAGCTTGAGGAAATGGCCTCGACGAAGCGGAAAGGCAAGAAGGAGCACGTTTCCAAGTCGTAGATGCCTCGGCACGCTCTGGCCGCCACGACTGTTGGGGGCCTAATCGGCGAGTGTTTGGTGGTCTCCTCCGACGGGAGGCGCCCGCCGGGGCCTCGCACTTTTCCTCGTCCCGTTCTGGCGATTTACATGAAGAACCCGGCACAATACGCTATCGTGAGATCCTCGCCATGACGAAGGATAAGCGGATGGACGAAACCAAAGCACGCGCGCGGACGGACGCAGATGAGGCCATCGATGAGCAGATCGCCTCGCTCATGGGCAAGATACAGAGGGAAGCCGTGCCGGAGCGGCTGCTGGAACTGGCTCGGAAACTGCAAGAAGCGCTGAATGCACGCAGGCGCTGAGGTTCTTCCCGCTGCGGCTAGTTCAATGGATTTCCATGCAT
This sequence comes from Ensifer sp. MPMI2T, assembly GCF_004827385.1. GTDB lineage: Bacteria > Pseudomonadota > Alphaproteobacteria > Rhizobiales > Rhizobiaceae > Sinorhizobium. The sequence continues at coordinate 117,591 of NZ_SRXN01000002.1, read as the reverse complement.
CTGGACTATCAATTCTTCACGGGCGCGGCTGAGGCGGCTCTTGATGGTGCCGATCGCGCAATCGCAGATGTCGGCCGCCTCCTTGTAACTCATCCCGAAACCGGCGACGAGGACGAGGACCTCCCGATGCTCGGGAGTCAGCAACCCCAAGGCATCCCGAAGTTCGCCGTTCAGAACCGACCATTCCTGCGGAGGTGCCATGGGAATTGGCAGCTCTGCGCAATTCGTGTTTCCAGGGCTCTCGCGTGTCCGGATCTTGTACTGCGTCCGGAACGTGTTTCGCATGATGGTGAATAGCCAGGACTTGAGACTCGTACCCGGTTCAAATTGATCGATGCTTCTCAGCGCCCGAAACAGAGTTTCCTGCAGCAGGTCGTCTGCCTCGAAGGGTACTGACGTAAATGTCCGGGCAAAAGCCCTTAGAGCAGGTATCAGGTCGACGACCTGCTCTTCTATGTGATGCGATTTGTGGAGCGCATGAACGCCGATGGCAGGCATATCGAATACCGCCCTTTGCACGAACAGAAGATAGATAATGTCGGAAAATGCCTGGCTAGCCTTTTGGTTCCTCTTTCCATCAATGATATTATTCTTGGTCCGATACGCGACATGCGATTGCGCGCCGAGGCACCGGCTGCGCCTCGCGCGCAGTCTCCTTGGCTGCCGCAAATCCCGCGAATGCAATCGCAGATCTCCAAAATGCCTCGGTCTGGTGCGATCCTTGAACGTGGTTGGGGCCACGCGCCTACTTTCTTTTCGTGAAGGTTGGCCTGAGGCAGGCGTTTGTCCGCCAAAGGAGGTACGCAATGAAACTCCCGAAAGTAATCGCCGTGTCGCTATTTGGACTCGCGTCCGCGACTGCAATGCCGCTCATCCCGGTGATTGGCGACAGCGGTTCGTCAAGCAATGCCTACGCAGACGACAGTGTCATTCTCATACCAGGAACTGGAAGTGACGACGACGGTAGCACCGGCAGCGGTGCGGAGGATACCGGCAATGGCGGAACAGGTGATGAAGAAAGTGCAGACAACGGTACCGGTGACGAGGAGAGCTCCGCCAGCAGCAGTGATGAGGAGGGCGGCACCGGCACCGGTGGCGGCACGTCGGGGGGTGGTGGCGATTGAGGACGGCAAATCTGACCTGATGTAACTGCCGACTGGGGTCTAAAGAGGTTCTTCTTGCCGAGGGACCTCTTTTTTGCGCCCGTCCGTCAAAACCTGTTTCCGCCTGCAATCGCTCAGCTTGTGCCGGTCCCAGTGGCGGATACTTCAGGCCCAGGAGAGAGCCAGCCCAACGAGTGGGCTGGGAACCAATTGCGTTGCTGTTGGTTGGGAGGTCTCTCAAGGAAGGAGTATATCAATGAATAAATTTGCCATGATGATTGCCGCGCTGCTGACATTTGTAGGTTCGTCGGCGATTGCCCAGGACACCATCGTATTGCCCGGCGAAGTCAGAACCTACGTGCTCGAACAGAATACGCCATCGGTTCAATATGAGGGCGAGATTGTCGTCGGCCAGCCGGTGCCTGACGTGGTGGAAGTCTACCCCATTCCGGACCAGCCTGATTTCGCCTATGCGGTCGTCAATGAAAAGCGGGTCATCGTGAACCCGAAGACGAAGGCGGTCGTGCAGGTTCTTGAATAGCTGCGCTACTGCAGAAATTAAAAGTGCTACAGCGACCTTTGCGCGTATGATTGGATGCGCGGCGCTGTAGCCCCGATGTATCGTTTCGGGGACGAAATATGGGAAAACGCGTGGAAAGCACCGAATTTCGACTGGCTGCCCACCGCGAAATTCTCGTGGCTATTCTTTCCGCGCTTGCAAAAAACGACGACGCCTGGCGGGAGATCAACCGTATTCTGGAAGAAGAGCTGATCGTGCAGGATCATGAGGAAGATCCGGGCATCGTTCCATCCGAGGCTTTTGCCAGGCAGAACGCGGTGACGGCGGAAATCTCATCCATTCTTCAGGACGCCGAAGCACGCGCGGCTGGCGGCGCCCTTTCCGGCGCACCGAAAAGCGATCGTTGAGAAAGTCGAAATAGCCTGCCGCACGCGGGAACCCCTCCCTTTGTGGTGCGTTAAGGAGGCATTGCGGCTTACAGTGCCGCATGTCCACACGAGCAGAAGGGAGCTTATCGTGCGGCAAAAATCGAAGCAAAAGCGACCGAAATTCCTTCGGCCGCCGGAAAATCCGAGTCCCAAGAAGACGCAGCGAAACACGTGGCAGCCCCAGGTAATTGTTCCATACCGCGTCGATCTCACACTCAAGAAGCCGGCAGATGAGGAAGTCAGAGTGCCTGCATCCATCAATGGCAGGAGTCTCGTCAATGGCCGCCCGTGAGGACAGATCAATACGCGTTCGGGACGTGATGTCCAAACAGGTCTTTACGGTTTCACCGAGCGACACGGCGCAATCCGTTGCGCGGCTGATGGAAGAGGCAGGGGTGGGCGCGTTGCCCGTCGAGGCGCCGGGTGTCGGAACGATCCTCGGGATCGTCACGGACCGCGACATCCTCGCTTCGGTGGTGGCCCAGGGACTGTCGACATCGACAGCCGTGTTCGAGTTCATGACGGTTTCAGCCGAGTCCTGCGAAGAGGACGACAGCATCCTGCTGGCCGCCCAAAAGATGCATGATTTCAAAATACGCCGCCTCGTCGTCGTTGACGAAAACAAGCATGCGGCCGGCATCGTTTCACTCGCCGACATCACCCGCGCGAGCCCGGAACTTGGGGGACTCGTATTGGGGGGAATAAGCCGTCAGGAGCCCCAGTCCCCTCAGCTTGAAGGAATGTCGACATGCCAAGCCTGACGCAGGATCGCCTGTGGAGCGAAGCGGTTATCCTGGAGGCGCCGAGGCGAGTGCTGCGGGTGCAAAGTACGCGCGACGCCTTTCTATGTCTCAAGAACCACTGGCCGCTCGCCGAGGGAGAGGCAAAAAACGAAGCATTGGCTGCATGCGACCGCGTGATAGAGGGAAACGACGAACCCGACGCCGCACGTGCCGCCTTCATCAAGGCGGCGGAGGAAGCGCAATTCCGCGTCAACAGCTGGACCGGTGCCTGATTCAGCGGACCATTAGCATTGGCGACCGGATCATGGTTGCATCGGTCCGTCGTCACTGCTTCCAAATCGTAGATATGCGGATGCGCGCAGATTGGCTCACTTTTCTCAACCGTTGTCAGAGGAACGGCTTGCCTCCGGCCACGGCGATCGTCGCGCCCGATACATAGCTCGACATCGGGTCCGCCAGCATGACAAAGGTCGAGGCGAGTTCCACCGGCTGACCCGGACGCTTCATCGGCACCTGCTTGCCGAAGTCGACGACGGAATCTTCCGGGAGGGTGGACGGGATCAACGGCGTCCAGATCGGACCCGGAGCTACAACATTCGCGCGTATGCCCCGCTCGGCCAATAGCTGCGCGAGACCGGCCGTGAAATTATGCAGCGCACCCTTTGTGGCGGCATAGGCGAGCAGGGTCGGATTGGGACTGTCGGCGTTGATGGAGGCGGTGTTGATGATCGCACTGCCTTCGCGCATGTGCGGCACCGCTGCCTTGGTCAGGTAGAAAATCGCGTGCATGTTGACCCGGAAGGTCAGCTCCCATTCCTCGTCCGTTATGTCCTCGATCGCCCGGAAGGACGCCTGGTGAGCCGCATTGTTGACGAGAATGTCTATGCCGCCGAGCTCTTCGATGGCCGTGTCCACGATGCGCCGGCAGTGAGCGGAGGACTGGATATCTCCCGCTACCAGCACGGCCCTGCGTCCGGCTTCCTCGACGAGCACCTTCGTCGCCTGCGCGTCCTCATGCTCGCTAAGGTAGGCGATGAGGACGTCGGCGCCCTCTCTGGCGTAGGCGATCGCCACCGCCCGGCCGATGCCGCTATCGCCACCGGTTATGATCGCCTTCTTTCCCTCCAACCGGCCCGAACCCTTGTAGGAATTCTCTCCATGGTCAGGCATCGGCTCCATTCGATCCGTTGTTCCGGGCATGGCTTGAGGTTGCCGCGCAAAGGGAGGGCGAGGAAAGGTATCCATTTCCAGAAACTCCATATCGGATGAGGCAGGCATTCGCAGTTCCGCCAGCGCATCGCCGACAGCGCCGCGCGCTTTTTGAAACGCGCACAGGTCGCTGTTAGCACTTTGAGTCGCTTGCATGATTTTGTCCTCAAATCGATTTTGAGGAATCATGCAGTAGGTCTAACCAAGGGCACGACGCTTTGTTCCGGATGCATTCCGCGCTTGGGCGTCCCCGTGGTTCGTCGGAACCGATGACGCCCGGGCGGCGTTTCATCACCGACGGGACGACTGGGAATGAAACCGCGCACGATTCTCGCTGGGATTATCTTTCTGATGGCGGCGGCTCTCGCCTTGCTGATCTACGACACCGCCGACCGTCGTCCTGCCGAGGAAGGCGGTACGCGCCTTCCTGCTACAACCGATTGACGTTTCAGGATTGCCCGAGAGGCTTCAGCCGGGAACTTCCTATCCCGCCTGACGTTGACTCATCAGGAACCCTCAGGAGGAAAAGGTGAAAACCACGGAAAAGCGGCGCAAGGGCGCTCATACGGCCGAACAGAGACCGATCGAGAAGGATAGCGATCTGCATCCGCGCTCTAAGACACAGCCTGTCGAGCCGGACGATCTCGCAAGCCATCGCGCCATGCGGGAGGCCGCACGGCAAAAGAGAGACGATTACCTCGTCGAGTCCGATCTCGAGGATGCCGATCAACGCTTTCCGACTCCGGGCATGAAAGACCAGGAATGAGGAGCGGAACGATGGCACTGAGAACGCTGAGAGCCGGCTTCACCGGCAAGCCAGAACCCGATTTGAAAACAAGGACACAGGACGCCGCGCGCTACGTCCGCGACGAGGCGGCGGTGGTTGCCGGGACTGCCCGCGAACATCCGGCGGCACTGAGTAGCACTTTGCTTCTGGTCGCGACCCTGGCATTCGTGGCAGGCTACGTCATGGGCGGCACATCGACTGCTCCCTCACGCGGCGAGCGGTTCTGGTCGTGGTAAATATTAGATCCGCGCAAGCGTTTCTCGAACCAATCGGGAACAAATCGCCGCGCATCCGGTTTATGTGTCGGACCGCGTGGAACAAGTCCCCTCTCCGCAAGCCCCTACGGATCCGCGCGATCCCAAACAACAGTGCAGATCGGGCTCCATCACTATTGGTGGAGCCCTTTTTTTTGGGAACCGGCGCGGTGACTTTGGAAGCTGGGAACGATTTGCCGCCGATGAGGTTCCGTCTTCGGAGATATTCTTGGAGAGCAACGATGAAAACGCCGAAATCGGGCGCGCCCGGGACAACAGAGCAGTCGCCACGCTGGGAAGGGCCGAAGGAGACGAAGCCACGGGGCTATCTTCCTGCCAAGGATGATCCAGAGCGCGACAGGGACGCGGTCGGCGAAAACCTGAAAGATCCGCATCGCGGCAAGCTGTCGGACGCCGGAAAGACCAAGGGCGACTAGAGCGCCGTGCGTTCAAATGAACGCACAAAGGACGCTCTAGCACTTTGATTCTAGAGCATCTTATCCGCTTTCAGTGATGCCACTTGAAAGCGGGATGCTCTACGCTCACTACCTTAGCAGACCCTGACCTCCGTCGATCCAGATGGGGGTGCCAGTGACGTGTCGTGCGTCATCGGAAACCAGGAAGCGGATGACTTCCGCAACGTCCTCGCTGCGACCGGGTCTGCCGCCCGTAATTGGGATCTGGCCGTCCGGCCACTCTACCGGTATTGCGGATTCCTCCTCATGGCGCAGGCTGGTGTGCTCGTCGATCCGCGTCTCGATCTCTCCCGGGCACACCGCATTCACGCGAATTTGGTGCTTGGCCAGTTCGAGGGCGAGCTGCTGGACGATCGCCACCTGCGCCGCCTTGGTGGCGACGTATGCGGTTGCGCCGGGTGTGGTGAAGGTCCGCGTACCGTTGATCGATGACACAACGACGATCGAGCCGCAGCCGTTTTCTTTGAGATAGGGAACCGTCGTGTGCAGCGTCAGAAACGTCCCGCGCAGATTGACGGCAATGGTCTTGTCCCATTCGAGCGGCTTCAAGTCGTCAATGGGCGCCCAGACGCCGTTGATGCCGGCATTGGCGACGACGACATCGAGATGCTCGAATTCAGTGACAAGCGTCTTCACCGCGTTTCGCATCGCAAGCTCATCCGCCACATCGGCTTCGAGCACCAATGCTTGGCCCCCAGCGGCACCGATCTCCGAGGCGCAATCTTCGAGCTCCGGGCGGGTACGGCCGAGCAAGCCGACCTTCATTCGGTCGGCGGCAAGAGCAAGGGCGGTGGCGCGGCCGATGCCGGATCCCGCGCCCGTGACCAGGGCGACAGACGATCGATCCGCCATGGCCTAGTGCTTCTTCCTGTGGTCACTCGCTATGGTTGAACCCGTGATGGAAACGGGGTCACTGGCAGGAAAGGTGTCTTCCAGGCCCTCGTCGAGCTGGCGCTCCATCTCTGCCGTGTCCTTGGCCGCCCGTGCGCTTCGTGCAGCCTTCACTTTGCGCTCCATGTCGGCATCGCTGCCATCCGGCGCATCGGTGTGCGCAAGCTCCAGCATAACCGCCTTGGCCCGTTCGACCGCGTTCAGGCGGTTGAGGCTCCGCGACGCATCATTGCGCATCGAAACCGAAACGATCTCTCCGCCTTCGCCGACGAATTCGACCGTGAATCCTGACCGGCCGCCCTGTTCTGGGATGACCTGAGTTCCAACGAGATGCATGCGTGACCCTCCTGGCAACAGCATTCGTTACGCAAACGGCTTCCCTGGCATTTGGTTCCCGCGATGCTACCGGGTATGCTCACGATCGTGGCCGTTGTCGTTATGCTTTTCCTGCGGGCTGGCGCCGGGTCGCGCGCGATACCTTCTCGTGCAGAGCGTGATCTTCCTCGCTTTCAGCGTGTTCCTTAAGGATCTCGGTGAGGCGCTTCAGTTCTTCCTCTTCAAGCTCCTCGATGCCGACATATTCGTTCTCCGCCGAACTTGTCAGGATGAGTTCGTCGAGCTTCGCCTGGACCGCTGTGGCGTCGCGGATCTGCGAGTTCTGAAGAACGAAAACCATGAGGAAGGTGATGATCGTAGTGCCGGTGTTGACCACCAGCTGCCAGGTTTGGGAAAAGCCGAACAGCGGCCCGGTGATGCCCCAGATGACGATCGTGGCGACCGCCAATGCGAAGGTAATAGGCCGCCCGGAATATTCCGCAACAGCAGTCGCGAATTTGCTGAACGCATTGATCTTTTGAGTCATTCGCGATACCCGACGCTCATTCGATTCCGATAACACTCCGGCGTGGGAAAGAGTTCCACGAGCCCGGACCGTCGCCCCGAGACGTCCCTACCTTTTGAGGATTTGCCTGAGCGTTGCGGCGTCTTCGAAGAATGCCGCAGGGTCGTCATTTGCCACGAATTCCAACATGGCAAAGCGTCGCCCGCTCCAGCGCGACGCGGGTATGTCGGCCAGAACCGCCCGCCAGTAATCGGACGCCGACTTCAGGGGAAAGCGGTTGCGATCGCCATCCCAGGCGAAGACATGGACATGGGACACGTGCTGACCGATTTGAGCGATCTCGGCCAGCGCTTCGTCAAGCGGAAGCCCGGGTCGCGGCTGCCAGTAGAGATAGACGTTGTCGTGCGCGATCGCATCGATCAGGCGCCGCGCAGAATCCGTCTCATCCGTCAGGGATTGTGGGTGATATTCCAACGACACGGTGACCCCGCGCCGCGCAGCTTCCGCACCCATGTCGCGGATTGCGGCCGCTGCGGCGCGTCGTTCACTAGTGCTATAGTCCTTGGAGTCGCGCTGGCGCGTGCCGGGCCAGATGCGGATATTCGAGGCTCCAAGTGCGATTGCGCTATCGAGAGCGCGTCGGAACACGGGGAGATCGTCGGTAGGCGGCGCGACATAGGAACCATAGGACGTTGCCAGACCCGCCTTTTCCGAGAGACGCCTGACTTCGCGGGCGATCGGTTCGTCCCCCGGAAGGACATGGGCGTCGCCCGCCCATTCGATCGCCGCAAGCTCGGCCTTCGCCGCCAGCTCCACGATCCTGTGCGCGGGCAGGCTGCGGAACGTGACCGTGCAGAGCCCGGGTTCGAACGTGTTCATGCCATGCGCTCTAGGTCGGCCTTGCGAATCTCGTAAAGCAGCGGCCTGCCTTCGATGAACCGGGCGATCTCATCGGCCGCCATCTCGCCAAGGCGCGTCCGTTCAAGGCCGACAGCGCCGGCAATGTGCGGGGTCAGGAACACGTTCGGCAGATCATAGAACGGTGAGTCTCGTTCCGGCACCTCGGGATGCGTGACGTCGATGACGGCATTGATCGTGCCGGTTTTCAGCTTGTCGATAAGCGCGGCTTCGTCCACGAGCGCACCTCGCGCCGTATTGATCAGCGTTGCGCCGTCCTTCATGAGCGAGAGCCGCCGCGCGTCGATCATGTGCCGGGTCTCGGGGAGCGACGGCGCATGCAGCGACACGATGTCCGCGCGCGCCATCAGAGTGTCGAGATCGACCTTCTCGACATCGAGGGCGAAAGCGGCATCCTGCCCGACCACCGGATCGTAAAGCAGCACCTGATAGTCGAACGGACGAAGAAGCTCGATCACCCGTCTGCCGATTTTAGATGCCCCGACAATCCCGATCGTGCGGCGATAGTTTCCAATCGGCTGCCCCTGCAGGAGATAGGTGCGGGTGCGGTCGCGGTCGGCGACGTAGAGATCGCGGAACCGGAAAACCTGCTTGCCGGCAAAAATGATCGCCGCAAGTGTGAACTCGGCGACCGGCACAGCGTTGGCTTCGGCCGCATGACTGACGGCCACGCTTGCGTCGAAGACGCACTCGTCGATCAGTCCCTTAACCGTTCCGGCCGCGTGCACGACGAGGCGGATGCGCGGTGCCGCGGCAAGCGCCGCTCTGTCGAACAGCGGGGCACCCCAACCAGTGACCAAGATTTCCGTTTCAGCCAGCAGCCGATTTGCCCGTTCATCGCCGAACTCCGTCATCGGTCGCTGATCCAGAACACGCCCGAGACTGTCGAACCTCAAAAGAAGTTCTGGTGTGAGGACGTACCGTGTCCTTTCCGGCTGCATCGCAAAGGCAATTGCGGGGCGCGTCATGGCATTCGTCCCGGCGCGTCCATTGCGCTCACGCGCTCGCCTTGCTTCGCGAGGACACGCAACGCGTCAATGTCTGGGGCGGCCGGCGGCCTCGTCCACTCACCTGAAACGGCGGAGGTGTCGCGAACGGCCAATACGGCACAGCGCAGAACGGTCTCGCCGGCGGGTATGGTGGCGCGCAGTTGTGGCACCAGCGTCTTTGCGGAGATCAGGTTGGTATTTGGCGGAGCTTTCTGAGCCAGGCCTTCGCGCGCGACAGACGAGCCGAGATCGCAGATCCCGCTGAAATCCTCGGCACCTATGGCATGGGCCGCGCCGGGCGCCCAGAAAAGCGAGTCCGCGTCGAAGTCTCGTCTGGCGATTGCGAAACCGCCCTCGGCTGTATCGAGCTCTCTCGGTGTCGTGACCCGATGCACCCGCACATGCCACGGCGCTGACGGCAGCAGCCAGGTTTCGACCACAACGTCCGGCCAGGGCGACCATTTCGAATAGAGCACATTGCCGGCCAGACGGACCTCGTCGTTGCTCTCGCGCACCCGGTAGTGAATGCCGTCGTCGCTGAAGGCCAGCATGGAATCGAAAGCGCCGCCGGCAAAAGCCCGTTCATCGCTCTCGATGCTGAAGCCGTACCGCGTCGAATAGGCGAATTTCGCGTATTTCTCCGAACCGAACCGCATCTGCCGGTTTTCCTGTCCGGAAGAAAGCGCGACCACGTCGCCCTTGCAAGGCATCATCACCATGCCCGGATGACGAAGGGGAATCGTCTCGTCGAGCGGCGCCGGAGGCGTTTCCGGGCTCGTCCAGAACGGGTGGTCTTCGCCGATCGCGAGCGGCAGGAAGGCCTTGAACGCCCAATAGGGCGAGCCCGCCGAATTGTAGTTTTCCGACATCAAAAGGTTCGGATAGCCGTAACCGATCGATAGCACGCCGTCGCGGTGGGTCATCGGCTTGTCCGCCCACCATCTAAGGTGGCGAAGGCAAAGGCCCTTGATCTCACCCCAGGGCAGCGCCTCGAGGTCGGCAAAGGCGAGCGCCGACCAGAAGCCCGCGCAGGCGAAGCGGTAGGTGAGGCTGCGGCCGAAGGGGAGGGTGGCGCCGTCCTGCCCGAACCACTGGCGGAAATCCTGGGCAAAGGCGAGGGCGCGCTCGCGGTAGCGCTTGGCATAATCATCGTCGACGAGCCGCGAATAGATCAGGCCGTAAAAGTGCATGGCAAAGGGGATATAGTGGTCGATACGCCGGACATTGCCATCGCGATACCAGCCATCCGCAATGTAGAAGCCTTCGAGTTCGGTGAGATACTGCTCGGTCAGGCTGCGGTCGTATTCGATGCCGAGGCGGTCGAGTGCAATATCGACGAATATGCGGAAGAACTTCCAGTTGTTGTCGGCATAGTCGAACTGCCGGGCGTGGATGAGATAAGCGACGAGGTTGACTTTCGCCCGAGGATCCAGCGGATCCCAAATTTTATCCGGCACCAGGGCTAGCGCGAAGCCCAGCGCTGCGAGCTCGACCATGCGCTGGTCGCGACCGTTGACGGCGCCCCAGTATTCCGGGTGGTTTGGGTCGGTCCCGTTGGCGATCCCGTCCGCATAACGATCCCAGTGGGCGAAGTGGCCGCCGCCGGCGCTGAAAGGTGCCAGTCCCCAAAGGGGCCTTGCGAAACCCTCGAGATCAGCCGCGGCGCGGTCGAAATGAGCGCCGGCGGCGTCAAGGCGAACGCGGGCGTTCCCTTGGGAAAAGTATGGCAGCAGCGGATTGAAGAGGTCGGTCAGCGCGCGCTGCATGTCACTGCGCGTTGTGAGCGGATTGGAGCCAAGCGGATTGGCGGTGGCAGGATCATAGGTCATGAGCGCTGTCCTTCGTCTAGTGTGCCGCCATGTACCGGGATGACGGCGTGGGACACGTGCCGGGCGGGGGCTTCCGGATGACGGAAGCGAAAATGCATCATGCCGACCGCCTCGCGGCCGAGGGCCACGCGATCGACGCGCATCGTCGCCAGACGAGGGCTGGCCATCTCGGCGCAGGGCAGGTCGTCGAAGCCGACGATGGCAAAATCCTTGGGCACCTTGAGGCCGAGCTCGGTCACCGCTTCGAGGACGCCTACGGCGACAAAGTCGTTCATGCAAAATGCAGCCGAGAAACTGGGGTCCTCCTTGAGCGCGGCGAGTGTAGCCGCATGCGCCTCGACGCTCGCATTGGTCGCGAACGGTAAGCGGATGACACGCGCCTCGCCTCCAACCGAAGCGACGGCCGATTCGAAACCGCGTATGCGCTCGTGGATCGTCTGCCGATGCGATCCGGTCAGATGAAGGATGCGGCGGTGGCCGGCGTCGATAAGCCGCTGCGCCGCTACATAGCCGCCGAAGAAGTTCGACGGCGAGACGCCGTCAAAGCGCAGTTGAGGGTCGGTGCCGTTGACGAGTATCACGGGGGTGCGGCTTTCCATCAGCCACGCGCTGAGCGCGTCACCTGGGTCGATGCCGACCAGGAACAGCCCTTGCGCGCCGACAGATTCCATCAGTTCCCGGACAGTCTCGGGCGTCGCCTTCGCCTCGCTGACGAGGCGGATGTCAAAGGGAATGCCCTGCAGGGCCGACTCTGAGCGCAAGCCCTCGACAATACCCTCGTAAAAAATGCTCAACACCCCCGTGACGCCATTGCTCGCGATTAGCGCCAAGGCCCCGGGGCCGCTCTTGGCGCCGACTTTCACCGGATAGCCGAGGTCGGTGGCGACCTTGAGGATCTGGCGCCGGACATCCTCGCTGATGCCGGGCTCATTCGCGAGAACGCGCGAGACGGTGGAAACCGAAACCCCGGCGCGGGCGGCGATGTCGGCTTGGCGGAATCGTTTAGGAGACGTGTCGATCATATCGCAAATGTTACGCAAACAATGCAAATTTGCAAGCAAGGAAACAATTTCTTGCGTAATTTGATTTTTTGCATAATCTCTCCCTGTGGAACTTGGTCCCGCCGGAGCCGGAGGAGAGCGGAGGCGGACAGCGAAAGGGAGGAACGGCATGCTACTCAATCGACGCACATTCATGCTCGGCTCGGCCGGCGCGGCCGCTGGCCTCGCGCTTGGGACCGCCGGTTCCAGGCCCACCTTTGCGGCAGAAAACGTGGATCTGCGCGCCATGTGGTGGGGCTCCAACGATCGCTCGAAGCGAACATTGAACGTTGCCAGGCTCTTCCAGGAGAAGAATCCCGACATAACGGTCGTCGGTGAGAGTTTGAGCGGCGAGGGGTATTGGACGAAACTCGCAACCCAGATGGCCGGTCGCTCCATCGCCGATATCTTCCAGCTCGAGCCCAATACGATTTCGGATTACTCGAAGCGCGGCGCCTGCCTTGCTCTGGATTCGTTTGTCCCTTCGGTGCTGGATGTGAAAGGCTTCGGCGAGGACGTGCTGAAGCTGACGACCGTGGACGGCAAGCTCTGGGGCATTGGCCTCGGCCTCAACTCCTTTGCACTGTTTTACGACGCCGATGCCTTCGCAAAAGCTGGTGTCACCCCTCCGGGGCTTGACACCACCTGGTCGGAATACGCCGACATCGCGATCGAGATGGCGAAGGCCACCGGCAAGGGCGGCGGGCCGTATGCAGCTCGCTACACCTATGTCTTCGATGCCTGGCTCAGGCAACGCGGCAGCAGTCTTTTCAACGAAAGCGGATTGGGCTTCGGCGTTGAAGAAGCCAAGGAGTGGTATGCCTACTGGGAGGATCTGCGCAAGCGGGGCGGCACCGTGGGAGCCGACATCCAGACGCTCGACCAGAATACGATCGACACCAACTGCCTGGCGCTCGGCTATTCGGCGATCGGCATGGCCTATTCGAACCAGATGATCGGCTACCAGCTCATCATGAAGAGCAAGCTTGGCATCGGCATGCTGCCGCGAGGCGAGAAGGGTGGGCCGTCCGGCCACTATTATCGCCCCGCTCTGATCTGGAGTGTCGGCGCCACTACAGAGCATGGCGAAGAAGCAGCCAAGTTCATCAGCTTCTTCGTCAACGACATCGAAGCCGGCAAGATCCTCGGGGTCGAGCGCGGCGTGCCGATGTCGCCGAAAGTTCGCGAAGCCATACTGCCGCTGCTTAATCCGACGGAAGCGGAAACGGTGAAATACATCAACGCGCTGAAGGACCAGGTCGGCAGCTATCCGCCTCCGGCACCGCTCGGAGCGACGGAGTTCGACCATCGCGTATTTCGCCCGATTGCCGACGAGCTTGCCTTCGAGCGCATATCGGTCGCGGATGCTGCCGAGCGTCTGGTCAGCGAAGGAAAATCGACGGTTCGCGCGGGCTGATCGCCTGAATGCGGGTCCGGGGCTCGGACGGCTCATTGCCGTCCGGGCCTATGAACGACAAAACCTAATCCTCGGGGCGGGCGGGCCTTGACCGTCGCGAGGCGACCGCCCTGGTAGGTGCCGCCTTCCGCTGGTCCGGGTTCGCGCCGCTCGATCGCCTGGCGAAATGGCTCGCTGCTGTCCATCGGTTGCCAGCCGAGGAAATTGGCGTGCGCGTTCGACCACCACGCATCCCGGTTCGCCAATGCGCCGTACATTACCAGATAGCCAATGGCCGGTGCCTCGAGAAGCCTGCGCACCAGTGACAGGAAATCACGCGGGCTCAGCCAGGTGGAAAGCATGCGCCGGTTCTTCGGCTCGGGGGAGCAACTTCCTATTTTGAGACAGGCGGTCTCCAGGCCGTATTTGTCGAAGTAGAGCCGGCGAGATCCTCGCCGAAACACTTGCTGACGCCATAAAGGCTGTCCGGCCGACGCGGCGAGGTGTGGTCGAGCGTCTCGCCGATGCGGTGAAATCCCGTCACATGGTTGGTGCTCGCGAAGACGATACGCCGGACACCCGCCTTTCGCGCCGCCTCGTACAGCTTGTAGGTGCCGAGGATGTTGGCCTGAAGCAGCCCGTCGAAATCGGCTTCGACGGAGATCGCGCCAAGGTGCAGGATCGCATCGCAGTCACGCGCAAGATCATCGACGCCCGGCGCTGTAGGGTCAGTGAATTTCCGGTTCGGGCAGCTTATGGGGTGATTGCAGGAAGGTGAAGTCGCAGCCTTCGGGGGCCTGCTGGATGTGCTCGGCATGCACCTTCAGAAAGCCTCTCGAATAATCGCGCTCCGGCGGTCGCCATTCGGAAAGCCGGCGCTCGATCTCCGCTGAGCTGACCTCCAGCGTCAGCGTCCGATTGGCGACGTCGAGGGCTATAATGTCGCCATTGCGGACGGCTGCCAGCGGTCCGCCGACGTAAGACTCCGGTGCGACGTGCAGAATGCAGGCGCCGTAGCTGGTACCGCTCATGCGAGCGTCCGAAATGCGCACCATATCGCGCACGCCTTGTTTCAGAAGCTTCTTCGGGATGGGCAGCATTCCCCATTCCGGCATGCCCGGTCCGCCGACGGGACCGGCGTTGCGCAGGATCAGGACCGTGTCGGCGGTGACGTCGAGATCCTCGTCGTTCGCCGCCTCCATCATCGTCTCGTAATCGTCGAAGACGAGTGCGGGTCCGCGGTGCTTGAGGAGGGCAGGGTCCGCCGCGGCGGGTTTCATGACGCAGCCGAGCGGCGCGAGGTTTCCTTTCAGGATCGCCGTGCCGCCGCGCGCGGCAACGGGCTTATCGAGCGGCCGGATTACGTCCGGCAGATGAACCTCGGCTTCGCGGATCGCCTCGCCGATGCTGCCGATGACGTTGCGTTCTTCGAGATGCAGCAACGGCTCCAATTGCTTCCACAGCGCCGGCAGACCGCCGGCATAATAAAAGTCCTCCATCAGGAATTCGCCCGTCGGGCGGATATTGCAGAGGACCGGGACCTTTTCCGACATGCGATCGAAATCGTCCAAGGTCAGCTTGACGCCGCATCGCCGCGCCATGGCAATCAGGTGAATCATTGCATTGGTCGAGCCGGCCATGGCCATATGCACGGTCAATGCGTTCTCAAACGCCCTTGCCGTCAGGATGTTCGAGGGCTTCAGGTCCTCGAAGACCATCTCGACGATGCGCGCGCCCGAGAGCGCGGCCATCCGCGAATGGCCGGCGTCGGCGGCCGGAATGGCCGAGGCGCCGGGAAGTGAGAGACCAAGCGTGTCGGCGAGCGCCGTCATCGTCGAGGCGGTGCCCATGGTCATGCAGGTGCCGAAGGAACGGGCGATGCCGCGCTCCATCACGCTCCATTCATGCTCGGTGATGCGCCCGGCCTCCTTTTCCGCCCAGTATTTCCAGACATCGGAGCCCGAACCCAGGGCCCCGCCGCGATAGTTGCCGCGCAGCATCGGTCCCGCCGGCACGAAGATCGTCGGGAGGCCGACCTGGATCGCGCCCATGATCGTCGCCGGCGTGGTCTTGTCGCAGCCCGCGAGCAGTACGACGCCGTCGATCGGGTGCGATCGGATGAGCTCCTCCACCTCCATCGCGAGGAAGTTGCGATAGAGCATGGTCGTCGGCTTCACGTAGGTTTCCGCCAGCGACATCGCTGGCAGCTCGATCGGGAAACCGCCCGCCTGCCACACGCCGCGCTTCACCTCCTCGGCGCGGGTGCGCAGATGCGCATGGCACGGATTGATGTCGCTCCAGGTGTTGATAATCGCGATGACTGGCTTGCCGGCGATTTCCGCATTGTCATAACCCATCTGGTAAAGCCGGGACCTGTGGCCGAAGGAGCGCAGGTCCTTGACACCGAACCAGCGAAAGCTTCGAAATTCCTCCGGTTTCTTGCGTCCGGTCATCGGTTACCTCCTTTGCATTCCCGGGCGGGTCGGCTAGATTGCACCTGTTCAGAAAAATGACAGGTGAAGGCGGACCCTTGAACGACGTGATGTTGAAACTGAAACCGGCGCGGCGAGAGCGGCTCGCCGATGTTCTTTACGGCCAGATCCTGGAGCAGATCGCGAGCGGCCAGATGGCCGAGGGGGCGAAATTGCCGTCGGAAGCCCGGATCTGCCGCGACTTCCAGGTTTCCAGGCCGGTCGTCCGCGAGGCGCTGATGCGGCTGCAGGCGGACGGCCTTGTGGTTTCGCGGCAGGGCATCGGCACCTTCGTCAAGTCGCGCCCGTCCAACAAGCTGACCGATTTTGCGGCCTCGGCGGAGATCGCCAGCTATCTCAGAGCCTTCGAACCGAGACTGGCGCTCGAAACGGAGTGCGCGGGACTGGCCGCGATGCGCCGCACCAAGGCCCAGCTCAACCAGATCGGTGAAGCGCTGGCGGCGCTGGAAAGCGCCTTTACCCGCGGCGAGACGGGATGGGAGGAAGATTTCGCTTTCCATCTTGCCGTTGCCGCGGCTGCGGGCAACGAGCTTTTCCCGCGTCTCCTGGAAGAGCTTGGCGATATTCTGCGCGGCTCGATGCGCATGGCGCTCAGCCTGACGCGGCAGGGCTCGGAGGACCGGCGGCGCCGCGTTCTCGAGGAGCACCGCAAGATATTCACGGCGATTTCCGGCCAGAACCGCGAACTCGCACGTCTTTACATGCGCTATCACCTGACCGAATCGCGGGCCCGCATCACCGGATCCCACGGTGACCTCTAGAGCGATACGCCGTGCAATCGGATCGTTGCGGCAACCGCCGGGGTTCGCGCGTCGGCTCTCCGAGTGGCCCCGACCTGCACCCCCCTCTGCCCTGCCGGGCATCTCCCCCACAAGGGGGGAGATTGGCAAGGTGCGGGCTCCCCATTCCTTTAATCCGGCAGAGTCGACCTCGCGGCGTGAAGTGGCGGTGGTGGAATACGCTGCCTCCTCGATCTCCCCCCTTGTGGGGGAGATGCCCGGCAGGGCAGAGGGGGGTATCGACACCCGCGTTCCTGATCGCCATTGCGATTCGATCGGATTCCGCTGCACGGGCCGTTGTCCAAGAGTGCCGCGCTTCACCCGCGCCATGTCAGGCGCTCGCCGAAATCGGCCGCGCCCCGCGGGCCGCGGCTTCGCTCTTCGCCTTGAGCGCGCGCGCAGCCGCGGCGATGGCATCGAGCCGTTCGGCGTTGTCGAGATTCGACAGGAACTCGCCGATCGGGCCGGTATCGCAGATGCCCGCAAGCCGGACCGCTTCGTGCAGGACACGGATCGGCGAATGTGCGTCGCGCAGATCCTCGAGCGGAAGGAAGTTTTCGCGAAGCGTCCTTGCTGCAGCGAACTCACCGGATTGACAAGCCTTCAGGATCGCGGTCGACAGATGCGGAGCGATGCAGACCGACCCGGAGGTGAAGGCGGCAAGGCCCATTTCGATGTGGTCGATTGCCGGACGCTCGCCGATACCGCTGACGACCCGCCCGCCCGAGCCGACGGCATCGAGGATGGCGGAAAGGTAGGCGTCGTTTTTCGGATCGGGCCGCACGACGGCGTATTTCAAGGCCGAGATCGCGCCATCGCGGAAGAGACGCGCGACATCGCCGGCATCGAGGAAGCCGTCATTCTTGATATAGGCGATTAATGGCCGGCCGGCGGCATCCGCCAGCTTGGCGAATCCCGACACCAGGCCCGCCGAAGTCGAGGGGAAGGTGAGGGGCAGCACCATGGCGGTCGGAAAGTTCCGCCCGCGCAGAACCGTCACCTGGTCCATGGCCTTGCCGAAGTCGGCGCCGATCGAGGGGATCATCCAGCCATCCGGCGGGGCAATGTCCTCGAGCATGTCGAGAAGGTTGCCGAATCCTGTCACGCCGAAATTGTAGAGATTGGCGTTGCCGCCGTAGAGATAGGTGGTCACCCCTCCCGAGAGCAGCCAATCGACTTGTCTGCGATTTTCCGTCTTGCTGGGCTCGCCATTCGCCTGACGCGCCAGCGGCGGCACGGAAAGGACGGAAGAGGCGAGGTCGGCCGCATCTACGGGAGTCGTTTTCATGAAAATCTCCTTGCCAAGTTTCCTGTATTTTTAATTTACAAGTTGAGCAAGGGCAATAGCGATGTTAGAGAAAACGACAACCGATAATACCTACAGCGCCGCGCGTCTAACCAGACGCGTAAGGGTCGCTGTAGAACTTTGAATTTCTGCATGATTTTGTCCTTGAATCGATTCCGATTTAAGGAGCCACGCAGTAAGAAACCCGCGGCTTGCGAGAAACTCTCGTTCTCTCTCCAACCGGCAGCAGTCAGATGATGGTTCCAAACATGTCTTTCGACTTAACATTTGAGTGCGTGCTGGATTTGCGCTGCACTGTGGCTGAAAGCCCGGTCTACGACGACCGCCGAAACTGCCTGTTTTTCGTCGATATCGGCAAGGGCGTCCTCCATCGTGCCGATCTCACCGGGTCGGGACACATCGCCTGGACCTTCGATCATGGGGCCTGCTGCGTCGGACTTGCCCATTCCGGGCGGCTCGTGCTCGCGCAAAGGGACCGCGTCGTGCTGTTCGATCCGGATAGTGGCACGATCGCGAAGGAGATCGCCTCGATCGAAGCGGAAAGGCCGGACACACGTCTGAATGACGGCAAGGTTGGACCGGACGGGGCGTTCTGGGTGGGGACGATGCATGAGGCGGCCGACCGGCAGCCGGTCGCTTCCCTTTACCGTGTTTCGCCGGACGGCACGGTGGAGCGCAAGGTCGGCGACATCATCTGTTCCAATGGTCTCGCCTGGAGCGCAGACGATTCCGTTCTCTTTCATTCGGATTCGCGCGGACCCTGGATCGACCGCTGGCAATTCGATCCCGCGACGGGGGCGATTTCCGGGCGACGCCGTCTCGTCGTCCTCGACGAGACGAGCGGGCGGCCCGACGGAGCGGCGACCGACGTCGAGGGCAATTACTGGAGCACCGGCGTTTCGGCCGGTGTTCTCAATCGCTTCTCCAGGGAAGGCGAACTGATCGGGAGGCATCGCTTCCCGGTGCCGGCACCCACCATGCCCTGCTTTGCCGGACCGGATCGGAAGACGCTCTTCGTCACGTCCCTGCGTCCCGCCGATACTTCTGAGGAAAGCCGGGCCGGCGGCATTTTCGCGGCCCGCAGTCCCGTGGCCGGGGCCGCCGTCCATCGCTTCGACGACCGCCAGCTTTGAGGCTTGTCGACTCACGAACGCTCTTTGAGGGTTCGCTGCAAGGCCTCCCGCACGAGGTTAATCAACGCGGAATGGATGTCCGCACGTGATCGGTCCTCGACATTACTGCAAATTGGATCGACGTCCCCGGACGATTTCAGCAACTCGGCCCCACCTTCCTTGCATTCAGGCAGAAAGCTGAAATGATCGGCCCCAGCAACGGTGACATATGATCCATGGGGCGACAGCGCCGCCAGCCCCGAGGCGACCACCGCCGCGGGAATCGTCTCGCTGCTGCCGAGATTGATGAAAGTCATCGGGATCGCAATCTCTTTCAGGCTCTGCACGTCGTAGGCTTGAGCGAGACCCGGATCGACCAGAACTGCTGATTTGATGCGCCGGTCGAGGTTCGACTGCTCGAAGCGCGCCCGGTCGATTTTGCGCAGGTCGACTTTGTCGACCACGACTGGTTTATCGTCGACGTAGCCTCTACCGCCGACGTACCAGGCGCAATCCCATTTTTTATAGGTGTCGCAATAGCGGGCATAGTCTTCGAGATTTGCCCGGGCGCCAGCGATCTCCATGGCGGCCGCGCCACCGAGCGAGAAGCCGACAACGCCAACGCGATCAGCGTTGACGACAGTGCTCCATTGCGGATCGGTGGTGAGCATGTCGATCACGGAGGATAGGTCCTGCGTGCGCTCCCATAGCTTCGGCGTATCCGCGGGGGTCGAGTTGCCGCTGGTGCTGCCGGGATGATTAGGACCCGCAACGACAAATCCGGCCTTGGCCAGTTCCGCGGCGAGCCAACTCATGCCCTGAATGCGACCGCCCGATCCATGCGACAGCACGACCAGCGGGTAGCGCCCTGCGAGGGGCGGCGCGTTCATGTGCGCTGGCGTGCCCTTGAATACCTGGTTTTCACCGACGAGAACGGGTTCGCCGCTAGGTCCGGCAGGATACCAGACGGTGACCTGAAGGTTTCGCCCGCCTTCGGGCGGTTCGAGGTTTATTTCGCGCACACCCGCTTCGATTGCGTGGCAAGGTGCCGCGAATGCGACGGAGAGGGCAACGGCGGCAAGAACATGGGAAGGGGTCATTACAAGCCTCACGAGGTTAAAGGGACCGGCGAATGATTGCCGCATGCCCAGCTCCTCCGCTTCCTCGATCATGATTCAGGTCGTCCCGAATCGCGATTTCGGCCAACATCCGGCTGTTGATCGCCACCCAAAGGACAGACCTTGATTTTCGTCCCGCTGCCGTTTGTCGTTGCATTACTGCTTCTGATTTTTCTCGCTGCGATGCTGCGCAGCGACGAGCCATACAATGGACTTCGGCCGTTCCTCGCCTTGGTTTTCCTGTGCGCCGTACAATCGATCATCGTCGGCCTGCGGTGGGGTTACGACGTGGAGAGACTGCGATACGTGCTGCCGGTATTGGCGAGTTGTGTGCCGCCTCTGGTGCTGGCAAGTTTCCGCAGCTTGATCCACCGAGAGGAGGTGGCCGGCAGTGCCCGTTGGCTTCACGCTACGCCGCCACTTGGGATAGTCGTGCTGCTGTTGCTGTGGCCGGCTCTGATCGATGGTGCCTTGATAGTGCTGTTTGTTGGATACGCGCTGGCCTTAGTGAAGCTCGGCCGTGCCGGTCCTGACGGCTTGGATGAAGCACGTTTCGACGGTGCTTACGCGGCGCACCGCGCCCTCCTCATGGCTGCAGCAGCGCTCTGTGTGTCAGCACTGTTCGACCTCGCGATCTTTCTCGATTTCCAATGGGCCGAGGGGACCAATGCCGCTCTCGTCGCGAGCAATGCGAATCTTCTGTGGCTGCTTTTTCTGGGCCTTACCGCAACCGTCGCAGCCCGCGCGCGGCCGCTGCCGACGCCAGCCTCAAACATTGATCAAGCTCCATCGCTGGCGGCGAAGGATCGTGAAGTCTTGGATCGCATTGATCATTTGCTGGCCGAGCAACGATTGGCCCGCGACGAAAACCTGACCTTGTCGCGGCTGGCGCGGCGCGCGGGCGTGCCGGCTCGGCAGATATCCGGTGCAGTCAACCGATTGGCGCGCAAGAACGTCTCCCAATACATCAACGAATTCCGAATTGCCGAAGCCTGCCGGCTCCTCAGGGAGACGGACCTGTCGGTGACCGCCGCGATGCTTGAATCCGGCTTTCAAACGAGATCGAACTTCAACCGGGAATTCCGACGCGTGACCTCCCTCAGCCCGGCTTCCTGGCGCGAGCGAAATCGACCGTCGTGAGCCTAAAGCGCGTCGCGTTCAAACGTATTGACGCGACGCGCTTTAGATCTTTGTTTTTGTGCATGTCGTTGCCCCAAAACCGCTGCACACTTTTGGGCGACATGCATTAATGCAGATGTCTCAGCTTGTCGGGGTTCCGCATAACATAGATTGCGGCGACCTTGCCGTCCTCGATTTCGAGCGCGGTAGTCTGGAGTTCGCCGTCGGCTTCCAGCGTGACGAAACCGGGCAGTCCATTGATGAAACCGGCTCGAACGAGTTTCGAGCCGCTCTTCTGGAACAGAACTGCCAGGCTCTCGTGAACCTTCATCACGGCATCAAATCCGATGATCGGCTTCATCGCTGCGGGACGCTTACCGCCACCGTCTGCATGGACGCTGACGTCGGCCGCCAACATGGCGCCGAGCGTCGTCATGTCGCCGCTGCGCGAAGCGGTGTAGAACGCTTCAGCGATCTCGAGGCTTTTCTGTTTCTCGACCTGGAAGCGAGGTCTCGCCTCGCGGACATGGGTGCGCGCGCGGCTGGCGAGCTGGCGGCAGGCAACCGGGTCGCGCTGGATGGTCGCCGCGACTTCCTCAAATCCCAGCCCAAAAACGTCGTGCAGTAGGAAGGCCGCCCGCTCCAGTGGAGAAAGGCGTTCCAGGGCAAGCATCAAAGGCAGAGTGACGTCTTCCTCCTGCTCCTCTTCCACGACCGGGTCGGGAAGCCAAGGACCGACATACGTCTCGCGCTGGCGTCGTGCCGATTTGAGCTGATCAAGGCAAAGTCGCGTGACCGTACGGCGCAAAAACGCCTCGGGCTCGCGCACCGCCGAGCGGTCGGCCCCCATCCAGCGGATGAAGGCCTCCTGCACCATATCTTCCGCGTCGGCGACGGAGCCGAGCATGCGATAAGCGACGCGCATGAGCTTGGGCCGCAGCGGATCGAATCCCGCCGCTGCGTCCTCGTGGCTGGTGTCCGTCATCAGGCGGCCGCCTGGGCAGCGGCCTTTGCTGCGGCCGGATCGACCCACAGGCCGAAGCCAACTGCAAGGCGGTTCCACCCGTTAATGACGTTGATCATGAGCGTGAGCTTCACCTGCTCCTCCTCGGTGAACTGAGCCTTCAGCGCTTCATAGGCGCTTTCGTGCGCGTGGCCCTCTGACAGTCGCGTCAGAGCCTCAGTCCAGCCTAGCGCGGCGCGTTCGCGATCGGAATAGCAGGGGGCCTCACGCCAAGCCGACAGCAGGTAGATGCGCTGCTCGGTCTCGCCTTTTTCCCGCGCTTCCACCGTATGCATGTTGATGCAGTTGGCGCAGCCGTTGATCTGGGAGGCACGGATCTTCACCAATTCGGCGAGACTTGGCTCGAGGCTGGCGGCGACGGCGACCGAGGTGCTCATCCAGTTCTTCATCAGCGACGGGGCAGCGGCGAAGAGATCGAGTTTGGCAGTCATGCTTCGGTTTCCTTCTGTTGGTTCCGACACCATGACGAGAAAGGATCTGCGAGTGTGACATGAGCGCAGAAAACTTCTTATCGCTGCATCCTTTTCCGCGGGCAGGTGGACGATGCGCTTGAGTATCCCTGCGTATTCACTACTGGAGTGCTTACCGAGCGAGCTTTCGCTGTTAAGGGGCGACTTCGGAAGCTGCCGACATCAACTCTTCGGGATTGAGTGCCCGGCATACATTTCGGCCTTCCTCTTCAACTTCTGTAAAGCTCCAGCGCACCACACCTTCTCGATCGAGCAGGAAATGGCCGACGAGCTGCATATGGCCGGGAACCCTCACCTGCTGATCGGCTTCTGTGATTTCGTACCCATCCTTCTTGTTGAGAAGCTCGCCTGCTGCGTCCGGATTCATCGGTTCAGGCAATTCCCCGGGCCGGTCGACCCGCATTGTCGTGACCACATCCATTCCGACCTTGTATGGCCAGTCGGTCTCATTCTCCGTGAACTCCAGGAGAGGTAAGCCGAAGGCGCGGTGTGATGCTCGCTCCGGATCGGATGCAGCAAGAAGACCGGGTATCGGATGATAACGGAAATAGAGTCGCGCGCGTTCGACCGGGGTGTTTACGACCGCTAGAGAATTCACGCCTTTCTCACGCAGTGCCGGGTTGAGCTGTGCCATCGCCGCGACATGGCGCCGGCAGAACGGACACAGCAGGCCTCGAAACAAACCGATCAACAACGGGCTGCGGCCGCGAAAATCATCAAGTGCGATTGTTCCCTCGCGCGAGATGGCATCCAGTACAATGTTCGGCGCGCGGTCGCCCGGTTGTAACGGATGGTCGGTATGGGGCGCAGACATGGACAACCTCCTCCCCCGGGGTCAGTCGAGAAAAGGCAGCACGGCAAAGTGCTTCAGGTCGAGCTGGCGTTCCAGGGCGAAATAGCGTTCGGCCTCACAGCCAGGATATGCCCTCAGAATGAGCCCACATTGGCCCGCGAGCAAGCGGTAAACAGCGGGCCGGCCCATTGGCCTTTCCACCGTTTCGTTCCATGGCGCGGAGCCGGCGCTTACATCGCCTTGCCGTCGGCACCGAAGACGTGGCAGCGCGACGGATCGAAGTGGACGGCGAGGTTGGTGCCGCGCTCCACCTTCTGCTGGCCTTCGAGCGCGACCGTGATGTGCTGGCCATCAGGGGTGATCCCGTAGAGCATGGTTTCGCCGCCGAGGTTTTCAACGAGCTCGACATTGATCGGGGCGAGCGCGATGCCATCGTCGTGTGCGGAAAGATGTTCCGGCCGGATGCCGAAGGTCACCTCCTGTCCCGGCGCAGCGCCCTTCAGGGCGCGCGGCAGGCGGATCGTGCTGCCGCAAACCTCGATCGCGGTTTCCGCTTCGCCGACGGCGGCGATGCGCGCCTTGAGGAAATTCATTTTCGGGCTGCCGATGAAGCCGGCGACGAAGCGGTTGACGGGGTGGTTGTAAAGATCGAGCGGCGCGCCTACCTGCTCGATCCGTCCGGAGTTGAGGACCACGATCTTGTCTGCCATCGTCATGGCCTCCACCTGATCGTGGGTCACATAGATCATCGTGTTGCCGAGATCGCGGTGAAGCCGCGAGATTTCGACGCGCATCTGCACGCGGAGTTCCGCATCGAGGTTGGAAAGCGGCTCGTCGAAGAGGAAGATGCGCGGCTCGCGCACGATCGCCCGGCCGATCGCCACGCGCTGGCGCTGACCGCCGGAGAGCGCCTTCGGCTTGCGGTCGAGCAGCTTCTCGATCTGCAGGATCTCGGCGGCGCGACGCACCTTCGGCTCGATCTCCGCCTTCCTGTAGCCCGCCGTCTCGAGGCCGAAGGCGAGATTCTTGTAGACCGACATGTGCGGGTAGAGCGCATAGGACTGGAACACCATGGCGATGCCGCGTTTGGCCGGCGCCACCTCGTTCATCCGGTCGTTATCAAGCATGAGCGTGCCGCCGGTAATCTCCTCCAGACCGGCGATCATGCGTAGCAGGGTCGACTTGCCGCAACCGGATGGGCCGACGAAGACGGCGAACTCGCCGGGGTCGATGGTCAGGTCGATGCCGTGGATCACGTCGAGCGCGCCATAGCGCTTCTCGACTTTCTGAAGAACGACGCTGGTTGCCATTTCGAATTCCTCCCTGCGGCCTTTGCCGTTACCGCGTGTTCGCGCGCCAATTGGCATATTTCGGACTCTCCGGTCCGATCGGAAGCGTTATCTCGCGACCCGTATCGGCGGACTGATAGATCGCCGTCACCAGTTCCAACGCCTGACGTGCATCCCTGGTGGTAACGGGAAGCGGCCCGTTGCCGCTGAGAAAGGCGTGGAAATGGGCCATCTGTGTCGTGAAACGCGGCGAGACCGGACGCCAGTCGCCAATCACTTCGTCGATCTCCGCCTGGGCCGCATCGTTGGCGGCAATGATCTTCCACGGATCCTTGCCCGGCGCATAGGGTTCGTGGCTGCTTTCGAAGGTGACGTTCTCGAAATGCAGGCGAAGGCGGCTGATCTGCTCCTGCGAGCCGAGCGTGCAGGAGAGCGACACGAAGGCACCGTTCTCCATGAGCAGGCTTGCCGAGGCGCAGTCCTCGACCTCGATATCGTTGACGCGCGTCGCGACGCGCCCGAACACTCTTGCGACCGGTCCGAGGAGATGGAGCATCATGTCGTGCAGGTGCAGAGCATGAGTCACCAGCACGCCACCGAGTTCCGTCTCCCATTTGCCGCGCCAGGGAACGGAGTAATATTCCGGCGTGCGCAACCAGAGGGTTTCGACCGAGCCCACATAGGGTTTGCCGGCGATGCCGGCGTCGATGATGCGCTTCGCCTTTTCTATGCCGTCGCCATAGCGATACTGGAAGATCGGCATCAGCACGCCCCGGGCCTGCTTCTCCGCCTCCATGATCCGGTCGACGCCCTTGAGCGAACCGGTGAGTGGTTTCTCGCAGATCACATGCTTGCCTGAGGCCAGTGCGTCGAGCACCTGTTCGAGGTGAATGCCGGGTGGCGTGCAGATATCGATGATGTCGATGCTGTCGTCGGCGAGCAATTCCTTGAACGAGGTCGTGCGCTTTTCGACGCCGAACTCGTTGCCGACCTCGTTCAAGCGTTCCACGTTGAGGTCGCAGAGCGCAGTCACCCGGAACTTGTCCGGATGCGGCAGATAACCTTCGACAATATGCGACCGCCCGATCCCGCAGCCGATGATGGCAACTGTCTTTACGCTCATATCAGTTCTTTTCCCGGTTGCGTTCGGCGATCGCTTGCGCTGAAAGAGCAAGCTCCATGGCCTTGAAGCATCGTTCCTGCGGCATGGCGGTCTCTGTCCGGTCGCGGATGTCGGCGAGGAACTGACGGCCGAACGGAAGGTCGACGGCCGAGCAATCGATATGCTCGACCCCCTTGCGGTCGGCTAGGAGCAGATGGTTGCCTCCTGCGCGCCCGGCTAGGTCGACCGTCTTGCGAACCTCGATCGTGCCGGTCGTGCCGACGATAAAAAGCCGCCCATCGCCCCATGTCGGCATGCCGTCGGGGGTGAGCCAATTGACGTGGATCATGCCGGTTGCCCGCCCCGTCGAAAGATGGATGTTGCCCGTATCCTGCAGTTCCGGCCTGTCGGGAATGCTCCGGTTGTCGACGCTCGCGGAGAGTATGGTGGCATCGCTGGCGCCGGCGAAGAAGAGGAACTGCTCGCACTGGTGCGAGGCGATGTCCGTCAAGATGCCGCCGTAATCTGAGCGGCGGAAGAACCAGTCGGGGCGGCTTTCCTTGCGCAGCCGATGCGGTCCGAGTCCGACCATGTGCACGACCTCGCCGATGGCGCCGGCGGCGACCAGCTCACCGGCTTTCACTGTCGCCGGGCTCTCGAAATGCTCGGAATAGAGGATCGAGAAGATGCGCCCCGTTTCGGCCTGGACCCGGCGCACCTTGGCAAGCTGGTCGAGGCTCGTCATCCCAGGCTTGTCAACCAGCACGTCCTTGCCGTGGCGCATGGCGCTGATCGCAAGCTCCGCCCGTTCGGCTGAAATCGCGGCAGAGGTGATAAGGCCGATGCTCTCGTCCTCGAGGATCTGGTCGAGTGTCGCGATACGCGGCACATCCTTGTACGTGGCCGAGAACTCCGCGGCCAACGCGTCGTCCCTTTCGTGGAAGCCGACGAGGCGGGCGCCGGCTCTCATAAGGCAATTGACCTGGCCGTAGATATGGTTGTGGTTGAGCCCGACCGCGGCAAAACGCAATTCGTCCATGGGTAAACTCCAGCTCCCGCGATCAGCGCTTCATGCCGGTGGTGGCGATGCCTTCGATCAGAAGGCGTTGGAAGAACAGGAAGAAGAAGAACACGGGCACGAGCGACAGCGTCGACATGGCGAAGAGTCCACCCCAGTCGGAGGTGCTGCTCGAGTCGACGAAGGTCCGGAGGCCCAGCTGGATCGTGTAGGTGTTCATGTCGTTCAGGTAGATCAGCGGTCCGAAAAAATCGTCCCAGGTCCAGATGAAGGAGAAGATCGCGGCCGTCGCGAGCACCGGCAAGGAGAGCGGCAGCATGATCTTCCAGTAGATGCGCCAGGCACCGCAGCCATCCATCATCGCCGCCTCGTCGAGTTCGCGTGGGATACCGCGGAAAAACTGCACCATCAGGAAGATGAAGAAGGCGTCGCTTGCCAAGAATTTCGGCACGACGAGCGGCAGGAACGTATTCACCCAGCCGAGATTGAGGAAGAGGACATATTGGGGAATGAGCGTCACGTGATAGGGGATCATCAGCGTCCCCAGCATGATCGCGAACCAGAAATTGCGCCCGGCGAAGCGAAGCCGCGCGAAGGCGTAGGCCGCGAGCGAGCAGGCGACGACGTTGCCGATCACCGTCAGCACGGACACGACGAGTGAATTCCAGAAGAAGCGGCCGAAGCTGACGTCGAGGCCGAACCAGCCGCGCAAATAGGATGCGAAATCGATCGATGACGGCCAGAGCGAGGTCGAAGCGAAGATCTCATCCTCCGGCCGCACCGACGCGGAAAGCATCCACAGGAGCGGATAGAGCATCGCGATCGACGCGGCGATCAGGCCGGCGTGGACAAGGACCGATCCCAATGGGCCGCGGCGGCCGAGTGGTGCCGATGACGGGGCGGTTACGGAGCTCATGGTCGCATCAGTCATCGTAGTGCACCCAGTAGCGAGAGGTCAGGAACGAGAAGGCGGTGAAGAGTGCGATGATCAGCACCAGAATCCAGGCCAAGGCCGAGGCATAGCCCATGCGGAAATTGCCGAAGGCTTCCTGATAGAGATAGAGCGTATAGAAGAGCGTCGAGTTGATCGGTCCGCCGGTGCCGCCGGAAATGATGAAGGCCGGGGTGAAAGCCTTGAAGGCATCGATCGTTTGCACCACCGCGTTGAAGAAGATGACCGGGGTCAAGAGCGGTAGGGTGATCTTGTAGAACTGCCGGAACTTCGAGGCGCCGTCGAGGCTTGCGGCCTCATACATATCGGTCGGGATCTGCCGGAGGCCGGCAAGGAAGATGATCATCGGCGAGCCGAATTGCCAGACGCTCAAGACGACGAGCGTCCAGATCGAATAATTCGGATGCGAGATCCAGCTCGGGCCCTCGATGCCGAACTGGGCAAGCAGGCTGTTGATGAGGCCGTCGCCGGCAAAGAGCTGGCGCCAGAGCACGGCGATCGCAACGCTGCCGCCGAGCAGCGAAGGCAGATAGAAGATCGCGCGATAGACGGTAAGTCCCCGGACGCCGCGATCGAGAAGGATGGCGACGAGCAGGGCGAAGGTGAGCTTGAACGGCACCGAAAGCACGACATAGAGGAAGGTCACCTGCATCGCGGCGGCGAATTTCGGATCGGCGGTCGCGATGCGCGCGTAGTTGGCCGTCCCGACCCATTCCGGCGCGCGGATCAGGTCGAAGCTCGTGAAGGAGAGATAGAGCGAGGCAACCGCAGGCCCGAGCGTCAGGCCGAAGAAGCCGATGAGCCACGGCAACAGGAACATGTAACCGGCTCCGTGCTTCGCCCAGATGGAGGCCCATCGGCCCTGTGCGGCGGGGCGCCCGTTGGCGCCCGCACCGACGACGACAGCGGTATCCTGCACGGCCGCCATCCCCTTAACCTCGCGACAGGATCTGTGTGATCTCGTTCACCAGCGTCTCGCCGCCCTGCTTGGCGTCGAGCTGCCCGAAGGCCACCTGCTCGGCGACACTGCGCAGAGCCAGCTCCGCCTCGCCGGCGCCCGAGGGCGGCGGCGGCGGCAGGTCGCCGGCGAGCGCTCCGAGCCCGGAGACATATTCGAGTGCTGCCCGCCCGAGGTCATCGAGCGACGGCGCGAGCGCCTCGCGCACAGAGGCCGATTCCGGCACGCCGCGTTCGACGCCGAGGATCTTGGCGGCTTCCGGATCCTTGACGAAGAAGTTGACGTATTTGGCACAGAGTTCCGGATCGCTGCTCTTGGCCGATACCGAGAAGAACATCGACGGTTTGCGGTAGTGGCCGCCCTTGGCATCCTTGCTGATCACCGCATGGCTTCTCAGCACGATCTTGTCTTTGTTGATCGCCTGATAGCCGACGAGCTGGTTGGAATGGGCATAGGATGTCGCCGCCTTTCCAAGCGACAAGGGGCTCGTCTCGATATTGAACTGGTCGAGTGCCTGAATGTCCGCCGGCACGCAGGCCTTGTCATCGCGCATCTTCTGCCACATGGCAAACCATTCGGCCCCGTCGTTCGCGTCATAGGCGATCTTGCCATCCGCGGTGAAGAGGGCCTTGCCGCGCTGGCGAAGCCAGTTTTCGAGGAGCGGCTCGACGCCGCTGCCGTCGGAGAGACCGTAATAGCCCTTGCGTTTGCCGGCCTTGGTGATCTCGAGACCCATGCGGGCGAGCTCGTCCCAGGTGGTCGATGGCGTCGGCAGGTCGACCCCGGCTTCCTCGAAGGCGACCGTGTTGACCATCATCGCCGTCGAATTGGCGCCGAGGCTGATGCCGTAGAGTTTGCCGTCGACGCTGCCACCCTTGATCTGCACCTGATCGAAATCCTCGACTTTGAGCACCGAGCCGAGATAGCTGTCGAGCGGCGCGAGCGCCCCGCGCCGGGCATATTCGACGATATAGCGGTAATCCATCTGGATGACGTCGGGCGCGTTGCCCCCTGCGACCTGGGTCGCGAGGCGCGGCCAGTAGTCACTCCAGCCGAGGAACTCGCCGTTGATGGCAACCCCTGGATTGGCCGTCTTGAAAAGCTCGCTGACTTTGTTGGTGCGGTCGGCGCGGGTCTGCGATCCCCACCAGAGCAGGCGCAGCCGCGCCTCCTCGGAAAAGGCGCGCGGCGCGAAGGCCGCATATGAAAGAAGTGCCGCTCCTCCTGCAAGCACACTGCGTCTGCTGATCTTCTGCGTCATTGGTTCCTCCTCCCTCGGGAGCGCCTCCACAACGCTCCGTGTCATCGTCGTCTTGTTGAGCCCTCTTGCATTAAATAACTAATTGGTTACAAACTAGGGGCAAGCAAAGATCGTGTCAAGCAGTTGTGTGAAGTGCTGTCATTATCTTGTAAATTTTCTTTACGATTTCGCATCGAATGCCGCCGAGGGTAAGAGGTGCCGGAGGTGATGTAATGGAGAAGGCGCAAGCGGGCGCGAGAGGAAGGAATAGAAACGGCGAGCGCGCTGAACGCTCCGGGCAGCGCGATCCCGAGCGGACGCGCGCATCCATCCTCGCGGCCGCCACCCAAGAGTTCGCGGAAAACGGCATGGGCGGGGCGCGGGTCGATGCCATAGCCGAGCGAGCCGGCATCAATAAGCGCATGCTCTATCACTACTTCGGCGACAAGGAGCAGCTCTACCTCGCTGTCCTGGAAGAGGCCTATATCGGCATAAGGACGGCCGAAAAATCGATCAATCTCAGTGACTTGGAGCCGGAGGAGGGCATCGCCGAGCTGGCGATGTTCACATGGAGGTACTTCCTTGAACATCCAGAGTTCCTGAGTCTGCTCGGTACGGAGAACCTTCATCGCGCCCGCTGGCTGCGTCAATCGACCCGGCTTAAGGAGCTGCATTCGCAGCTCATGGGCAAGCTTTCCGACCTGCTCGAGCGGGGCAGGGCAAAGGGCCTCTTCCGCGAGGATGTCGACCCGTTGCACCTCTATCTGACGATGGCCGCGCTCGGTTATTTCTACCTCTCGAACCAGTACACGCTGTCGACGATCTTTGGCCGCGATCTCGCGGAACGCCCCAATCTCGAGGGCTGGGAGCGTCACATCGTTCATGTGACTTTGGCTTCGATCAGGCGCTGAATCGTCAACATGTCGTTTTTTGTGTTGACAGGTGTGCTTTTTCTCTGCCACAAAGTAACTGTTTAGTTACTGGCTTGGGAGGGCTGGTCCGCTCCCGTAAGGCCTGGCAGGGAGGAGACCGCATGCCACGTTTGGGGATCATATTGCACGGCGTCACCGGCCGCATGGGCTACAACCAGCACCTAGTGCGCTCGATACTGGCCATTCGCGATCAGGGCGGGATCACGCTGAAGTCCGGCGAACGGCTGGAGATCGACCCGATCATCGTCGGCCGCAACCGCGACAAGATGGAGCAATTGGCCAAGCGCCATAATATCGCTCGCTGGTCGACCGATCTCGATGCGGCGCTGGCCGATCCGAACGACCAAATCTTTTTCGACGCCGGCACGACGCTGATGCGTGCCGAACTGATCGGCAGGGCGCTTGATGCCGGCAAGCATGTCTATTGTGAGAAGCCAATCTCCGACGATCTCAGGACGGCAGTTAAGCTGGCGCGAAAGGCGCGCGCCTCCGGACTCAAGCACGGCGTCGTACAGGACAAGCTTTTCCTGCCTGGACTTCGCAAGCTGGCACTGCTCAGGGATTCGGGCTTTTTCGGAAAGATCCTCTCAGTGCGTGGCGAATTCGGTTACTGGGTCTTTGAAGGCGATTGGGGCGTGCCCGCCCAGCGCCCCTCCTGGAATTACCGCAAGGGCGACGGCGGCGGCATCATCCTCGATATGCTCTGCCACTGGCGCTACGTGCTGGACAACCTCTTCGGTGAAGTCCGCTCTGTCTCCTGCCTCGGAGCCACTCACATTCCAAGCCGCGTCGACGAGCAGGGCCGAGCCTATGACTGCGACACGGACGATGCCGCCTATGCGACCTTCGAGCTCGAAGGCGGCATCATTGCGCAGATCAATTCCTCCTGGACCGTGCGCGTGCGCCGCGACGATCTCGTGACCTTCCAGGTCGACGGAACGCACGGCTCGGCCGTCGCCGGGTTGACGAAATGCTGGACCCAGCACCGCGTCAACACGCCGAAGCCGGTCTGGAATCCGGACCAGCCTCAGACCATCGATTTCTACAAGACTTGGGACGAGGTGCCGGACACGCAGGTGTTCGACAACGGCTTCAAGGCGCAATGGGAAATGTTCCTGCGCCATGTGGCCGAGGATAGCCCCTGGCCCTACGGGCTGGAGGTCGGCGCCAAGGGCGTGCAGCTTGCCGAGCTTGGTCTCAAATCGTGGGCGGAGCGCCGCTGGCTCGATGTACCGGCACTGGAGTTGTGAGCGATGACCAGCATCGATCTTCCTCTTGAAGGCAGGCTTACCCGTTACGAGCTCATCGGCCGGCCCGTTCCGTTGCAACAGCGTGCACCGGCGGATTTCTCGCGGGTTGCTTTTGCGGCGGCGCATGTCGTCGCCGATCCGCTTGCCGATAATGATCCGTGGCTGTCACCGGCGATCGACTGGGAGCGCACGCTCGCCTTCCGCCACCGGCTATGGGATCTCGGTCTCGGTGTCGCCGAGGCGATGGACACGGCCCAGCGCGGCATGGGCCTCGGCTGGCCGGAAGCGCGCGAGCTCATCCGCCGTGCGCTTGCCGAAGCGCGCGGGCGCTCCGGGGCGCTGGTCGCCTGCGGCGCCGGCACTGACCATCTGGCGCCCGGCCCCGATGTCTCGATCGACGATATTCTCAGGGCCTATGAGGGCCAGATCGAAGCGATCGAAGCCGAAGGTGGGCGGATCATCCTGATGGCGAGCCGGGCGCTAGCGGCAGCGGCGAAAGGACCGGAGGATTATATCCGCGTATACGGCCGCATCCTTTCGCAGGTGAAGGAGCCGGTGATCATCCATTGGCTCGGCGAGATGTTCGACCCGGCACTCGAAGGCTACTGGGGCAATGGCGACCACATGGAGGCGATGAAGACCTGCCTCGCGGTCATCGAGGCGCATGCCGAAAAGGTCGACGGTATCAAGATTTCGCTGCTCTCGAAGGAGAAGGAAATCGCAATGCGGCGCCGGCTGCCGAAGGGCGTGCGCATGTATACCGGCGACGACTTCAATTATGCCGAGCTCATTGCCGGCGACGAGAAGGGATATTCGGACGCGCTGCTCGGTATCTTCGATGCGATTGCGCCGGTAGCGTCAGCGGCCCTTGAGGCGCTCGGTGAGGGTCGGCACGGCGAATTCTTCGAGTTGCTGGAACCGACCGTGCCGCTGTCGCGCCATATCTTCAAGGCGCCGACGCGCTTCTACAAAACCGGCGTCGTCTTCCTCGCCTATCTGAACGGCCTGCAGGATCATTTCGTGATGATCGGTGGGCAACAGAGCGCCCGCTCGCTTGCTCATCTCGCCGAGCTTTTCCGTCTGGCCGACAGGGCGGGAGCACTCGCCGATCCAGAACTGGCGGTCTCACGCATGCGGCGCGTTCTCGCCGTCCACGGCATCGACTGAGGCCGCCATGACCGAGGCTCCCATCGTCAGGCTCATAGAGGCGGACATCTTCGAGCGGCAGGTTGGCTTCCGCTTCCCCTTCCGATTCGGGGCGGCGCGCGTCGAGAGCGCGCCGCAGGCCTTCGTTCGGGTAAGGATCGCGGACGAAAGCGGCCGCGAGGCCACCGGCTGGTCGGCCGAGATGATGATGCCGAAATGGTTCGACAAGAACCCGGCCCTTTCGCCGGATGAAAACGTTGCGCAGCTCCGCGAGTCGCTGCATCTGGCGATCGAAGGCTTGCGGGCGGCTGGCGCAAAGACGCCCTTCGGGCTGCATGCCGCCGCCGAGGTCGATCATCACCGTGCGGCTGCTGGCCGAGGCCTCCCGCCGCTCGTGGCGTCTTACGGTCTGGCGCTCACCGATCGTGCCATTATCGACGCCGTATGTCGGATGAAAGGCGCAAGTGCCGCCGACGCCGTCCGGCACGATCTGCTCGGCATCACCAATCTTACCGCACCGGACCTTGCGGGCTTCGATCTCACAGGCTTTTTCTCGCGGCTGGAGCCTTCGCCGCGGCTCGCCGTGCGCCATACGATCGGGCTCGCCGATGCGTTGACGGCCGCCGAGCTCGCGCCGGAGCAGCGGCTCAAGGACGGTCTGCCGCAGACGCTGGAAGAGGTGATTGCCGCTTATCGCCACCGCTATTTCAAGATCAAGGTTTCCGGGCGCCCCGTCGAAGACACTGAACGTTTGCAAGCCATCGCCGCTGTGCTCGATCACGCGGTCGACCACTATCGAGTGACGCTCGACGGCAACGAACAGTTCGAAAGCGCCGAGGCGGCGGCCGATCTTCTCGATCGCCTACAGAAGGAGCCGCGCCTTTCCAGCCTGCGCCGATCGCTTCTCTTCTTCGAGCAGCCGATTGCGCGCGCCGAGGCGCTGTCAAAATCGGTCGCCGGGCTCGCGCAGCGCATG
Source organism: Ensifer sp. MPMI2T (assembly GCF_004827385.1). Lineage (GTDB taxonomy): Bacteria > Pseudomonadota > Alphaproteobacteria > Rhizobiales > Rhizobiaceae > Sinorhizobium. The sequence continues at coordinate 83,091 of NZ_SRXN01000002.1, read as the reverse complement.
CCGCTCGAAATCGACGAGTCCGACGGCGATATCGGCGCATTTCCGCGGGCACGTGAACTCGGTTATGCCGGCATCTCCTCGAAATCCTGCAAGGGCTTCTACCGGGCTCTGATCAACCGCGCGCGTGTCGAGAAATGGAACCGTGAGGCGGGTTCGTCGCGATATTTCATGTCCGCCGAGGACCTGACGACGCAATCGGGCCTGGCGCTCCAGCAGGACCTCGTTCTGGCGGCGCTCGTCGGCGCCGGCCACGTCGAACGCAACGGCCACCACTATGTCGACGGTATGGCGCAGGCCCCGGCGGGCGAGCAGGCGTCTTACCTCGCTGCCCATGGCGATCTTTACGACGGGGCGTCCGGACGGGCGCGGCTCGCCATCACGGGGGGCGAGCTCCATTTCGAAACTGCCTTGAGAGCGATCGGCCTTGGCTCGTCCGTCGAGCCGGACTGGGCGTCGATGACGGCGAGCTAGCGCATGTCGCCAATGTGCGAAACGAGATTTGGGAGGAGAACAGCATGCAGGTCGAGGGGCTTTCGATCAATCTGGCGACGATCCGCGAGCAATGCGGTTTCGCCGAAGCCGTGGACATCTGTCTGAGACACGGCATCACGGCGATCGCTCCCTGGCGGGATCAGGTGGCGGCGGTTGGGCTCAATGAGGCCGTACGCATCGTCAAATCCAACGGGCTGAAGCTCACCGGCCTCTGCCGTGGCGGTTTCTTCCCGGCCGCGGACGCGGCGGGCCGCGACAAGGCCATCGATGACAACAGGCGCGCGATCGATGAGGCGGCGGCGCTGGGCGCCGATTGCCTGGTGCTGGTCGTCGGCGGTCTGCCGGGAGGATCGAAGAACATCGATGCTGCCCGCCGGATGGTCGAGGATGGCATCGCGACGGTGCTGCGGCATGCGCGTGCGGCCGGCGTTCCGCTCGCGATCGAGCCGCTGCATCCGATGTATGCCGCCGACCGGGCTTGCGTGAACACGCTCGGCCAGGCGCTCGACATGTGTGAAGCGCTCGGCCCCGGCGTCGGCGTCGCGATCGATGTCTATCACGTCTGGTGGGATCCCGATCTCGCCAACCAGATCGCGCGGGCGGGCGAAATGAAGGCAATCCTTGCGCATCACATCTGCGACTGGCTGGTTCCGACCAGGGACATGCTGACGGATCGCGGCATGATGGGCGACGGCGTCATCGATTTGAAGGGAATTCGTCGCCGGATTGAGGCGGCCGGCTTTCATGGGGCGCAGGAGGTCGAGATCTTCTCGGCCGAGAACTGGTGGAAGCGGCCGGCCGAGGAGGTGATCGCCACCTGCGTGAAACGCTATCGTAGCTGCTGCTGAGGTGGGTTGCTCGATCATGCACCTTACAAGATGGTGACAAGGGCGGCGGAAAACACCTTGACGCTCGCGGATTTCAGCCACTAGCATGTATGTTAAATTTACATGTTGTCAGCCGCCGGTCGCGCGGCTTCACTCCAGACAGGATTGCGTGAGGAAGATGGATAACAAACGTCGTTTTGCGCTGGTCGGTACCGGCAACCGCGGCACCACGATGTGGGGCAAGGATCTGCTCGCCGGTTGGCGCGGCCAGGTGGATCTTGTCGCCATAGCCGACACGAATGCGCTCAGAGCCGAACGCGCCCGCACGATGATTGCTACCAATGCGCCCATCTACGGCAATGTCGACACAATGCTTGCCGAAGCGCGGCCCGATCTCGTGATCGTCTGCACACCGGACAGCACGCATGACGACATCGTCGTCCGCGCGCTTGAGGCCGGCGCCGATGTCATCACCGAAAAGCCGATGTCGACCACCGTCGAAAAGATCCGTCGCATTCTGGACGCCGAGAAGCGCACGGGCCGGCGGGTGGACGTGTCGTTCAACTACCGCTTCGCGCCGACTGCGGCGCGCATCAAGGAACTGTTGAATTCCGGCGAGATCGGCCGGGTGACCTCCGTCGACTTTCATTGGTATCTCGATATCAGACACGGCGCCGACTATTTCCGTCGCTGGCACGCCTATACCGAAAGATCAGGCAGCCTCTTCGTGCACAAGGCGACCCACCATTTCGACCTGCTGAACTGGTATCTCGACAGTGATCCGGATGCCGTCACGGCGTTTGCCGACTTGCAGATGTACGGGCGCAAGGGTCCCTTCCGCGGGCCGCGCTGCAAGCTCTGTCCCCATAAGAATGAATGTGATTTCTACCTGGACCTCGAAGCCGATCCCTTCCTCGACGCGCTCTATGAGGACCCCTCCGAGATCGACGGCTATTTCCGCGACGGTTGCGTCTTCCGCGAGGATATCGATATTCCCGATACGATGGTCGCGAACATACGCTACCGCAACAATGTCCACGTCTCCTACTCGCTCAATACCTTCCAGCCGATTGAGGGCCACCACATCGCCTTCAACGGAACGAAGGGCAGGATCGAGCTTCGCCAATACGAGGACCAGCCGTGGGAGATGCCGGAGGAAGACGTCATCCTGCTGGTTCGCAATTTCCCGAAAGGCCGCCCAGGGTTCGAGCGCATCGCTGTGCCGCATTCTTCCGGTGGCCACTATGGCGGTGACGATCGGCTGCGGAACATGCTTTTCAAGCCGGAGGCGAAGGACATATTGGGGCAGCGGGCAGGCGCGCGCGCCGGGGCAATGTCGGTCCTCTGCGGGATCGCGGCGCTCCAGAGCTCGCGCACGGGCAAGCTGGTCCGGCTTGCCGATCTGATGCCGGAGCTCTTCGAGCACGAGTTCGGCTCTGTTCCCCGATCCGCGCCGCAAATTTCTGCCTCTGTCGGTCGGCAATGAGTTTCGGCCGGCCACCCTCCTAGCCGCAAGGCTACCCTGAAATCCCGCCCTCCGCTCTCTCGAGGGCTCTCCATCACCGCCCCGCATCCATGCATTTGACGCATGGGTGCGCTGACGTATGAGCGCTGCAATCCCCCGAAGTTAGGCACTATATGTCGCGCATCGAGGCAAACGAGGCGCCACGGACTGGCAGCCAGGCTTCGAAAGCCCATGAAAGGGGGATCAAAATGAACGTAGCACGCTCTTTTAACAACTGGCGTAAGTACCGTCAGACGGTCGCCGAACTGGGCCGCATGTCGACGCGCGAACTCAACGACCTCGGCATTGCCCGCGGCGATATCTATCGCGTCGCCCGCGCCGCTGTCGGCCGCTAAAGGCTCGATCAACGAGCATATGCCACGTCAGAACTGACGTAGACCTGTCCAAGCGCCTGCACCTCCCAGCGGGCGCTTTTTCTTTTTCGCCCGCGCGTTGGAGACCGGCTGCTCGCTGCTGACTTATCTAGCGCCTGCGGTCAGTGGGGCTAAATGGAACCTGATCGTGCCGGCAAGACTCTGACCTCGGTTCAATGCAACGAGGCCGGCTTCGCTCGGCATGTTGTGAGCATTGGGCAGATTCGTCATCGGCTCGAAGCAGAAGAAGTCTGCATCCGCGCCCGGCGAATAGATCATGAAGCACGCGAACGCACGCTCGGTTTCAAGCCTTAAGGCAAGCTGAAGTTCGGGCCATTCGATCGCAGCCTCTCCGTCCCAGCCGTCATAGGCATTGTTCATCCAGTGAGCGGGGAGGGTGTTGCCCTCGCTGAAATCGAGTGGGTGGGGAATTGGGCCGGGAACGTCGGGCAGGTGTCCGGTCCTCTCGCTCCAGAAGCGCTTTGCCTTCGCCTTGAGCCGCGTCTCGGCCGTGCGGGGAAAGAAGGGGTGATGCCCCAATCCAAAGGGCAACCGACGAGTCGACATGTTCGTGACGGCCAGGGAAAGAAGCAGCGTGCTGCCTTCCAGCCGCACATCCTGCACGGCCTCATAGGCATAGGGACTACCGGCCCGCGCGGCATGCACATAGGAAAGTGTCGCTTGTTCCCCGTTGTGTGATTTCAGCTCCCATTCTCTGAGCCATCCATCCCCATGCAGGCAGAATGGATCGCCGGATGTATTCGGCTCGAGGAAAAAGCGCTCCCCATCGAAGACGAAGCTGTTGCCTTCGATCCTATTGCCGAATGGTACGAGCGGGAAACTCGCCTCCGCGCCGAAGCGCTGCGTCGCGATCCCGGCGGTCGCAGTCGGCTTCAGGAACGGTATGCCGCGCCAGGTGGCGGCAATGAGCGAGCCGCCGAAACGGCTCGCCTCAATCGAGAGTTCCTCATTCTTGAGATGCAGGACCTCGTTCGGCATTGCCGGTCAGGCGCGCTGTCTGCCCGCGACCGAGCGCAGATTGTCGAGAAGGACCGCCAGCAGCAGGATCAAGCCACGCACGACGTACTGATAAAAGGCCTGGATGTTGAGCAGGTTCATGACGTTTTCGGCGATGCCCATGATCAGGACGCCGACGATGACGCCGGTCATCGCCGCGCGGCCGCCGGCAAGCGACACGCCCCCGAGCACGCAGGCCGAGATGACCGAAAGCTCGAGGCCCGTCGCGGCATTGGGCTGGCCGGAGGTGATGCGCGAGGCGAGCAGCACGCCTGCGACGGCGCAGACGATGCCTTGTAGCGCGAAGATCCAGATGCGCATACGAGCGACATCGACGCCCGCGAGACGCGAGGCTTCAGGATTGCCGCCGATCGCCAGCGTGTTCTTGCCGAAGACGGTCCTATTCAGCACGAAGCCGAAGACGATGAAGAACAGGCCCATCACCCAGATCGGAGTCGGGACGCCGAGGAAGCGCGACAGCGCGAGCTGGTAGAAGCCGGGATCGTTGATGCCGACGGCGCGGCCGTCCGAGGCGATCAGCGCGAAACCGCGGACGATCTGCATGGTCGCAAGCGTCGTGATGAGCGCGTTGATGCGGAAACGGGCGATAACGACGCCGTTGATCGTGCCGACGACGGCGCCGCAAAGGACGGCGGCTAGCAGCCCGAGCAGGATCGAGCCCGAGGCGTTCGAGGCCATGACGGCCACCATGCCGGAAAACGCCACTGTCGAGCCCACGGAAAGATCGAAATCGCGCGAGGCGAGGCAGAACATCATGGTGCAGGCAATGATGCCGATCGTGACGACCGACTGCAGCAGGCCCAGCATATTGCGTTCGCTGAGGAAGTTCGGAACCGTCAACGACACGATGATGAAGGCGACCGCGAAGATGACGACGAGGCCCTGTTCGCCGAGAAAGATTTTTTTCAAATGGGTCATCGTCACCATACCTGTGTGAGGGGAAGGTCTTTGCTGCTCTTGATGTCGGGAAGGGCTGCCGCGAGGATCCGCCGCTCATCGAATTCCGCGCGCGGCATGTCGGCCGCCAGCCGACCCTCGCACATCACGATGATGCGATCCGCGATGCCCATTACCTCCGGCAGTTCGCTGGAGATGACGACGATCGCCATGCCCTGTTCGGCAAGCCCGTAGAGGATTTCGTAGATCTCGGATTTCGCGCCGACGTCGATGCCGCGCGTCGGCTCGTCGATGATGAGAACCTTGATGCCTTCCTCGGACAGCCAGCGACCGAGAATGACCTTCTGCTGGTTGCCGCCCGAGAGGTTGACGATGTCCTGACGGCGGGACGGCGTTCGCACGCGAAGCTTGGCGATGAACTTGTCGGCGAGCTCGCTTTCCTTCTTCGGGTTGATGATGCCGAAGGGAGAAAAGTGGCGGCGCGAGGAGATCGTCATATTTTCCTCGATCGACCGGCCTTGGACGATGCCATCGAACTTGCGGTCCTCCGGGCAGAGAACGATGCCGGCCCGGATCGATTTCGGCGGGCTGTCTGCCGGCACGACAGCGCCGTCGACCGACACGCTGCCCTGGCGGCGTGCATCGGCCCCATAGACGAGGCGCGCCATCTCGCTGCGGCCGGCGCCGATCAGGCCGAAGAAGCCGACGATCTCGCCGCGCCTGACCGAGAAGCTCAACGGAACCTTCAGCTTCGGTCCTGCAATGCTTTCGACCCGCAGCCGTTCGGCGCCGAAGCTGCGTCCCCGCCAGCCCCAGATGTTTGCGATTTCACGCCCGACCATCTCCGAAATGATCTGGTCGCGCGTCACCTCGGAAATGTCAGGATGATGTGCGGCGAGCTTGCCGTCGCGCAGCACCGTGAGGCTGTCGCAAAGCCGGAAGATTTCGTCGAGGCGATGCGAAACGTAAAGAATGACGGTGCCATTCGCGCGCAGGCGATTGATAAGGGCAAAGAGGATTTCGCTTTCGCGCGAGGACAGCGAGGAGGTAGGCTCGTCGAGAGCAATCACGCGCGCATCGAGCATCACCGCCTTGGCGATCTCGACCATCTGGCGCTCGCCGATCGAAAGCGACGCAACCTTGGCGGTCGGGTCGACGTCGATGCCGATGTCGGCAAGCTTTTCAGAGACGACGCCGATGAGTTTCCGCCGGTCGATCACACCGGCCTTGCCGGGGAAATGGCCGAGCCAAAGGTTTTCGGCGACCGTCAGCTCCGGCACGAGCTGCAGCTCCTGATGAATGACGATGACACCCGCATGGAAGGCGTCGCGCACGGAGCGGTAGTGCTGCACCTCGCCGTCGATGCGGATCTCGCCCTGGTCCGCGAATTGGTCGCCGGAGAGGACGCGGATCAGAGTCGACTTGCCGGCGCCGTTCTCACCCATGAGCCCGTGAACCGCGCCCTTGCGGACAGCAAAGGAGACATCCGACAGCGCCTGGACGCCTGGGTATCCCTTGGAAATCGATCGGAATTCGAGGAAATCTTGCATGCGCTGCTCCGAAGCGGGATGCCCGGCAGCCCTGAGGACTGCCGGGCTCGATGGCGTTCGTCCGGGACGGTTACTCGATGCCGAGTTCCTTGCGAACGGCTTCGTAGTTGTCGCGCAGCGCGAGCTGGCCGGCGGTCAGGATCAGCTTTTCCGGCTCCTTCTCGTTGGCAATCCACTCATACATGTTGAGCGCGGTTTCGTAGCCGTGGCGTTTCGGCGAGATGATCACGGTGCCGAAGAAGCCGGTGGCGGCGGGTTTCTTGAACTCGTTGATCGCCGACTCTGCGCCGCCGATGCCGACGCCGATCATGCTGTCGGCGGCAATACCGACGGACTCGGTCGCGCGGACGGCGCCGAGCACCGCTTCGTCATTGAGGCCGACAGCGACCCATTGCTTGATGCCGGCGTTCTTGTTGAGCACGATCGTCGAGGCGTTGAGGGCGGCCTCCGTATCGGTCTTGGCCTGCGGCGCGTCGAAGATGTTGGCTTCCGGGAGGCCGTTGGCCTTGAGAACGGAAAGGGCGCCTTCGACGCGGTCGACCGCGGTCGGCAACTGATCGTAGGAGACACGGATCGCGCCGACCTCCTTCATGTCCCAGCCGCGCTTCTTGATCTCGTCGACGATCGCCTGGCCGACAGCCTCGCCGATCTTGGTGGCCGAGATCCCCATGTGCGGAACGTCTTCGATCGGGCTGCCGTCGGCGTTGACCAGGCGGTCGTCGACAGTCATCAGCTTGAGATCGTTGGCCGCAGCCTTTGCGACGATGCCCGGGCCGAGCTTGACGTCAGGCGTGCAAACGATGAAGCCCTGAGCGCCCTGAGCTCCGAGATTGTCGATGGCCGACTGGACCTTTTCGCCGTCTTCGGCGCCGATCTTGACCAGCGTGAAGCCTTTTTCCTTGGCGGCGGCGTCCGCGAATTTCCATTCGTCCTGGAACCACGGCTCCTCGGGCTGTTTGACGATGAAGCCGATCTTGACGTCGGCGGCGAATGCCGAAGTGGCGGCGAATACGGCGACGGTACCAGCCAAAATGGCTGCCTTGATGAAGCGCATGATGTCTCTCCCTGGTGAACTGCCTCCTGCAGTTGGCATTTGTGTATGATGAATCATCATATTCGTCAATTGCCTTTGTATGATGAATACGATAGTGATGTATGACAGTGAACGCGTGCGCTTCGGCGCGCTGTCGCCAGCCTGGGCGATCTGCGCTTGGAGCATCGACTGATCAGCGTGGGGAAGGCGATGGCAGCGGAAGGGCAGGAGCACCAGGATATCGTGGCGGAACGGCTGCAGCGCCGTCCGCGCGTCCAGAAGAACATCACGCGGGCCATTGCCTCCGACATCTGCGCCGAGATCTTTCCCGTCGGTACGTTCCTGCCTCGTGAAAACGATCTCTGCGAGCGTTATGGCGTCAGCCGCACTGTGATCCGGGAATCGCTGAAGATCCTCGAATCGAAGGGCATGGTGCGCGGCCGTTCCCGCGTCGGCACGGTTGTCTGCAACAAGGAAGAGTGGAACATCCTCGATTCGCAGGTCCTGGAATGGATCGGCGAGCGCATCTTCGAATTCGATCTGCTGAACTGCATTCTGGAAGCGCGCCGGGCAATCGAGCCGGCGGCGGCCGAATTCGCCGCCGAGCGCGCGACGGTACAGGAAATAGCCGATCTTGAGCGCGCCTGGCGTGATATGCGGGACGGCGAGCGCGATGTCGCGGGTTTCACCGAGGCCGACGTCGCCTTTCACACCTGCCTTCTCAAGGCCAGCCACAACCAGGTCTTCTTGCAACTCGTCGGCATCATCCAAGCCGCGCTCAAATTCTCGCTGCACGCTTCGAACGAAGCCGCCGAACGCCGGGACGAGGCGATCGACATCCATGGCGAGCTCGTTGAGGCGCTGCGCATGCGCGACAAGGTGGGCGCGCGCGAGTGCTCGATGAGAATGCTGGATCTTGCGGCACGCGACCTCGCGGCGGCTGTCAAACGGCACCGGCCCGCAGGCGCCGGTCTCCTGAATAACCTGTGAAACGGGCAAGCCCGCCCGTTTGCTCTTCCCCCAATGGACATCACGTCATGAAGATTACCAAGCTGACCACCTATATCGTTCCGCCGCGCTGGCTGTTTCTCAAGATCGAAACCGACGAGGGCATTGTCGGCTGGGGTGAGCCGGTGGTCGAAGGCCGTGCGCTGACCGTCGAGGCGGCGGTGCACGAACTTGCCGACTACCTCGTCGGCAAGGATCCGTTCCTGATCGAGGACCACTGGAACGTGATGTATCGCGGCGGATTCTATCGCGGCGGCGCCTTGCACATGAGCGCTCTTGCCGGCATCGACCAGGCGCTCTGGGACATCAAAGGCAAGGCCCTCGGCCAGCCGATCCACCAGCTGCTCGGCGGCCAGTGCCGCGACAGGATCAAGGTCTATTCCTGGATCGGCGGCGACCGGCCGAGCGACGTTGCGCGCAATGCCAAGGACGTCGTCGCCCGCGGCTTCAAGGCGATCAAGCTCAACGGCTGCGAAGAGCTGCAGATCGTCGACAGCAACGAGAAGATCGACAAGGCCGTCTCGACCATCGGTACCGTCCGCGACGCGATCGGCCCGCATGTCGGCATCGGCGTCGATTTCCATGGCCGCGTGCATCGGCCGATGGCCAAGGTACTCGCCAAGGAACTCGAGCAGTTCAAGCTAATGTTCATCGAGGAGCCGGTGCTCTCGGAAAACCGGGAGGCGCTGAAGGAAATCGCCAATCATTCTTCGACGCCGATCGCGCTCGGCGAGCGGCTTTACTCCCGCTGGGACTTCAAGTCGGTCCTTTCCGACGGTTATGTCGACATCATCCAGCCCGACCTTTCGCATGCGGGCGGCATCACCGAGTGCCGCAAGATCGCGGCGATGGCGGAGGCCTATGACGTGGCGCTCGCCCCGCATTGCCCGCTCGGCCCGATCGCACTCGCCGCCTGCCTTCAGGTCGATGCCGTCAGCTACAACGCCTTCATCCAGGAGCAGAGCCTCGGCATCCATTACAACGCCGCCAACGACATTCTCGATTACATCTCCAACAGGGAGGTGTTCCGCTACGAGGATGGTTTCGTGTCGATCCCGCAAGGGCCAGGCCTCGGTGTCGAGGTCGACGAGGCCTATGTCATCGAGCGCGCGCGGGAAGGCCATCGCTGGCGCAACCCGATCTGGCGCCACGAGGATGGCAGTGTCGCCGAATGGTGACGCGACAACGGGCGGATCTACCGCGCCGCGCGTCTTATCAGACGCGCAAAGGGCGCTGTAGCACTTTGAATTAGTGCATGTTTTTATCCTTAAATCGGATCCGATTTAAGGAAACATGCAGTAGAATGAGGAGGAAAGATCATGGGCAACCGGCTCGACGGCAAACGCATCGTCATAACGGGTGCGGCCCAGGGCATCGGTCTTGCCATGGCCGAGGTCTTCCACCGCGAAGGCGCCAGCCTCTTTCTAATCGACCGCGATGGGCCGCTTCTGGAAAAGGAAGCAGAAGGACTCCAAGCCGATGGCGGTATGGTCTCCTCGGTGGTCGCCGACATTACCGATGCTCCCGCAATCGCTGCGGCCTTTGTCAAGGCGGAGGAAACCATCGGGCGCCCCAATGCGCTTGTCAACAATGCCGGCATCAACGTTTTCGCGGAACCGCTGGCGACGAGCGAGGAGGACTGGCAGCGCTGCTTCGACGTGAACCTCAAGGGCGCCTGGAATTGTTCCAAGGCCGCACTCCCGGGCATGATCGAGGCGGGCGGTGGGGTCATCCTCAACATCGCCTCGACGCATGCTTTCACGATCATTCCGCATACATTCCCCTATCCCGTCGCCAAGCACGCCCTCATCGGCATGACGAAATCGCTCGGAATCGAATATGCGTCGAAGGGAATCCGGGTGAACGCCCTGGCTCCAGGCTACGTGCTAACACAGAAGGTGATCGACTACTGGAACAGCTTTCCCGATCCGGCAGCAGCCGAAGCGGAAACGATGAAGCTGCATCCGGGCCGGCGCATCGCCTCTGCCGAAGAGATCGCCCGCGCCGCCCTGTTCATGATTTCCGATGAGTGCACCTTCATGAATGCCACCTGCCTGACGGTGGATGGCGGTCTAAGCGTCCTGCATCATCCAGCCTGATGGGCCTCCTGCGTCGCTGCACCGCTCACGATCCGAGCTCAGTTCAGGAGATTTACCCCGTCGCATCGCTGGGCATGCCGATCGGAATGCACTCATTCCAAGGGGCGGAGCTCATTGTTCCTGTCCTCCGGCGCCTGACCTTCAAGGATCGTCAGAAAGGCCTCCCGTGAGGCGCAAATGAAGGCCGCGCGTGCTTCGCTCGGGCTTTTCCGGCGTTTAAGCGCCGCCTCGCAGGTGCGCACCGCATAGCTGTAATAGGCGCCACCGCGAACGGGCCATTCGCTCTGCAGACACTTCATTGCGTCAAGCGGACCGACGATCGTGCGACATTTCCCGTCCAGCATGCTGATACTGACCGGCGCCTTCCACGGAATTTCGTACATCGCTTTCCTTTCCTGCCCCGAGCGGGGGCATCGGCGCGGGGGTGAGGAACGAGCGAAACGGGTTTCCGCGCATCCCGCGTGCTGGAACGGTTTGGGCCGTTTGGCCGAATACCTTCGGGCGGCTGGTCCGGATCATGCCGAACGACTTTAGACTTGTGGCATCATATTTTCCGAAAGATCAAATCCTTCGTTGATGCTCTTGTGCGGCGGAGCCACAGGCTTTCGGGTTGCGAAGGCCTATTAGCTCCGGATGGAGATGTGCGCCTCTTCGGCAGCCTTGATAAATGCCCTGCGGGCTTTTTCGGTCTTAACCTTGCCCTCGAGCGCCTGCAGGCAGACGCGTTTTGCGGCGGCAAGGGCGCGCCCGTCCTGATGGGGCCACCGCAGCATCAGGCACTCGACGGCCTCGCGCGTGCTCTTCACGTCGCGATATTTGCCTGCGTCACCGAGTTCCAACCGGACACTCTTGTCCCACCAGAAACTGTGCATGGCGTGTTGCCTCACAGGGTTGTTATTGCTGGAATTCAAACCCGTTCGAGCCGGCTTTGGTTCCATCTCAAACGCTGGAACAGCGTGAATATTATCGCGCATTCGAGGCGTCTGTGCACGCCTTATCACACGGCGAAGCTGCGCCGGCTGTGCGTCCACCCTTGACGAGACGTTTGGCACTGCTAAGTAAAAGGCGTCCCGCCTTTTAGACATCGAACCGCGGGATGAACTTTGGTGCCGGGCCCCTCTGGCGAGAGTTTTACGGCGCTCTCGTGATGTCGGTACCGCCAGCAAATGAGCCGGCGGATTAGCTACCATGAAAACCCAACTCATGCCCAACGCATGTGCCTGTACGGCTGTGCGTTTTTTCCTTACAGGAGATCTCTCGTTCGCAATCACCGAGGCACATCGTGCCGGGGAGGGTCGCTTATGATCCAGCCCCGTTCGCAAACGACCGCACTCGGTTATTTCAGGTGGGCCTTCATCGTGACGGCCCTCGGTCTGTTGCTTGGCGTCTGGCTCGGCTGGCAGTCAACCGGTACCCTCAGCGGCACAATGACGGTGTTCTTCATCTGCGCGGTGCTCGCTGTCCTCGAAATTTCGCTTTCCTTCGACAACGCCATCGTCAACGCCAACAAACTCAAGGACATGACGCCGGCCTGGCAGCATCGGTTTCTGACCTGGGGCATCATCATTGCCGTCTTCGGCATGCGTATCGTCTTTCCGCTGCTGATCGTCGTCATAGCTGCCAATCTCGGGCCGATCGACGCGGTGATCCTTGCGGCGGTCCGCCCCGAAGAATACGCCCGCATCATGAACGACGCGCATCTGCCGATCGCCGCCTTCGGCGGAACGTTCCTGATGATGGTCGGTCTCACCTACTTCTTCGACCACGAGAAGGAAGTGCACTGGATCGCCTGGCTGGAGCGCAAGATGGCGCGCTTTGCAACGATCAAGGGCATCGAGATCGCCTTTGTCCTGAGCGTCATCCTGATGTTCTCGACCTTGCTCGAAGCCGAGCATGTGCACACCTTCGTCTATTCCTGCATCTATGGTCTGCTCACCTTCCTCATCGTCGAGGTCGTCGGCGGTTTGCTCGATGCTTCGCAACAGACAATGAGCGCGGCGGCGAGGGGCGGTTTCGGTGCATTCCTCTACCTGGAAGTGCTCGATGCCAGCTTTTCGTTCGATGGCGTCATCGGCGCCTTCGCCTTGACGCAGAACCTGTTCATCATCGCGATCGGCCTGGGGATCGGCGCCATGTATGTCCGCTCGATGACGGTCATGCTGGTCGAGAAGGGCACGCTCAACGAATATCGCTATCTGGAGCATGGCGCCTTCTATGCGATCCTGATCCTGTCGGTGGTGATGTATTTCCAGACGCTGATCCACATTCCCGAGGTCATTACCGGTCTCGGTGGCGCCGGCCTTATCGGCCTCTCGCTCTGGTCGTCGATTCGCCACAATCGGCGCGAGGCGGAGAATGAGGACGAGCCGGACGCGCGGTTTCGCGTCGGGGCCTAAGCGCTAGGCGCAACGTTAGAATGGTTGTCGAGAGACGGCCCGGCGGGAGATCCGCCGGGCCTTTTTGCAGTGGCTTGATGCATATAAATAAGCGCATGCTAAAATATTGATTTGGGTCAATGTGATCGACGTCAAAGCGGTTAGCTTGAATTCCGAAGTCAACGGGAGGTTTTCATGTTCCGCAACATTCTCATCCCCACCGACGGTTCGCCGCTCGCTACGCATGCCCTGGATGCCGGCATTGCCTTTGCAAAGGAAGTCGGAGCGAGGATCACTGTGTTAACCGTGATGGAGCCGTTCCACCTCTTTTCGACCGATGCGGAGCAGCTTGCCAGCACGAGGGAAGAATATGAAGCGTTGTCCCGTCAGCATGCCGGGGAAATACTTGCCGCCGCTGTGGCGAAATCCGAGCGTGCCGGCGTGCCGTGCGAAACTGATCAGGCCCGTAGCCACGAGGTCTATCGCGCGATCATCAAGAAGGCGGACGATATCGGCGCCGATCTCATCATCATGGCGTCGCACGGCCGTGGCGGCGTCGGCGCCCTGGTCCTCGGCAGCGTCGCCGCAAAAGTGCTGACGCATTCGACGATCCCCGTGCTCATCTACAGGAAAAAGTAGCGCCACGATCTTCTCTACTGCACGATTCCCTCAAATCGGAATCGATTTGGACAAAATCATGCAGCGATTCAAGGTGCTACAGCGACCTTTGTGCGTCTAATGAGACGCGCGGCGCTGTAGCTTTCTGGCAGGGTTTCGACCCGGCGTTTCACAGCGCCGGGATTTTCTTTGGTTGTTGCCGGAAAAGCGTCAAAGTTTCGCGTGATGGGGTGCATGCCCGGTGGGCGGATGCGGGGGTACCGACGCGCTCGACCGTGGCTGCAGTCATGAAACGGGGGGAGGGATGTCCTTGAGCGTCAATCCGAACGATCTTGCGCTTCTTGCGGTGATGCGGCGCTATTTCCTGGTCAAGGATGAAGTCAATGTCCTGAAGGCCCGTCTGGAGGCCGCCCGGAAGGACGTCGCTGAGGAAATCAGCCGGTTCTACGACCCGCGCACGAATGCGACCCACTCCGAAGACATTCTGGCGTGGCACCAGCTGAGGAAGGAGATGGATGAATTGATGAGCCTTGCCGTGACCTGGGGCAGGGGCGGCAACATCGAAAGCCAGTCGCTCACGTTGGATGCGGCGGCAGCCGAGGTCATTCCGTTTCCGGATGTCCAGTTGTCCTTGGATTAAGGTGCTGCGTCCTTTGGGGGTCTGAGACGTGCGGGCTGTAGGCGATCACTTTTATCGGTTCAAGGCAGACCGGACGTCCTCAATCACGGGGAACGCCGCAATGAGCATCAAGGGCGCGGCAAGAAAAAGCGCCGCAGAAACGCCAAGTTTGTTGAAGAGAAGAGCGCCGCAGATCCCGCCAACCAGGAAAAGACCGATCAAGGACGTGAGAAGGCGCAACTTCCGACGATCGGCGCGGACATGCATTCTGGAGTTCCTGGCGCTGTCGCGGTTCCAGTAGATCAGTTTGCCGATCTCGATGCCCGTGTCGGTCACCAGGCCGGTCACGTGGGTGGTGCGGATTCTTGCGCCGGAGAGCTTCGTGATGATGGCGTTCTGCAGCCCCATGATGAAGCAGAGAAGCATAATTGTGGCCGATACGGCGACAGTTTCGCTGAGGTGGAAAAATGCTCCGCTTATTGCGAAGCAGACGAGCAGAAATGCCTCGAACAGCAGCGGAAGCGCATATTCCGCCTGCAGTTCCAGGCGTCGGCCCCAGTTGATAAGGATGGCGGAGGTGGCGGCGCCAGCAAGGAATGAAAAGAGCGCGGAAAGGCCGGCTACGACCAGTGCAATATTACCAAGGACGATGTTGTCTGCGATCGCCGAGACGATACCCGACATATGCGACGTATATTGATGTACAGCCATGAAGCCGCCAGCATTGGCAGCCCCGGCGACGAATGTCAGGCAGAGGGCGAGATGGCGATCAGTCGCCTCACTGCGTTCCTTCGCAGTCAGGTTGCGGAGATAGTATTTCATGTTCGGTCGTTGGTGCCGAAAAGTGTCGGATTGGCAGATGGGACGTGCGATTCATCCGATAGCACAAGATCGGCGCCGCTGTCCGTCCAATCTTGCGTTTGCTATAGTTCATCGCAGGCGTGTATGCGCGGCAGGGATATGCAGAAGGATGCACCGCGTGCCGAATAACCGAAGGGGCGCTTTGCCGGCGATGCCTGGTCAAACAACCCCGTCCCGACAGCAGTCAATAATTTAAGCTTTCGAAGGGATCATTGTTTCCTGGGGAACAACTCTACATTGCTGCCCCTGGATAGATCGGTCAGCAGAGTTCAGGCGGCCCGAACAGCCGACGCGGAGATTTCAGTCAGTGCCTAAATCAAGAGCAGCTTCAAATCGAAAGAGCATCGAGCCTGCGGATGCGTTGCGCAACTGCCGCGCGGCCTTCATCGGCGTTGGTATCGCCAGTGCGCTCGTCAACGTTCTCTATCTCACCGGCTCGTTCTTCATGCTTGAAGTCTACGACCGGGTGCTGCCGAGCCGAAGCATTCCCTCGCTGATCGCACTCTCTTTCCTGGCACTGCTGCTCTATGCCTTCCAAGGCGCTTTCGAGTTGATCCGCGGCCGCATGCTGGTGCGCATCGCTGGCGCCCTCGACGAGACGATGAGCGGGCGGATCTATCGGGCGCTCGTCAAGGCACCCTTGAAGCTCAGGATACAGGGGGATGGTCTGCAGGCGCTGCGCGATTTCGACCAGGTGCGGTCCTTCCTGTCGGGCGCTGGTCCGGCGGCCCTTTTCGACCTGCCGTGGCTGCCCTTCTATATCGCCATCTGCTTTCTCTTCCATCCCATCATCGGTTTCATAGCGATCGGCGGCGGGCTGATCCTCACGCTTCTGACTTATCTCACCAATAGCGGCACCCAGGCGCCGGCCAAGAGGGCGGCGGAGGCCGGAGGCCTGCGCAATGCCTTCGCCCAGGCAACACAGCGCAATGCCGAGGTCGTCCAGGCCATGGGCATGGCCGGGCGGCTCACTGACCTCTGGGAACGGCGCAACGAGGAGTTCCGCCTGGAGAACCGTCGCACCTCCGATATCGGCAACGGTTATGGCGCGTTGTCGAAGGTCTTCCGCATGGCATTACAATCGGGTGTGCTTGCGGCAGGCGCGGTTCTCGTGATCAAGGGCCAGGCCTCGCCGGGCATCATCATTGCGGGCTCCATCCTGACCGCCCGCGCGCTTGCGCCCGTGGAACTCGCCATCGGCAACTGGCGTGGTCTTGTCTCCGCGCGGCAGAGCTGGCAACGGCTGAAGGAACTGCTGACGGCGCTCCCGGAGGCCGAGGCGCCGCTGGCGTTGCCTGCCCCGCGCGACCGCCTGAGCGTCGAGGGACTGGCGAGCGGACCGCCGGCCGCCCAGCGGTTGATCTTCACCGACATCAGTTTCAGCGTTCGCGCCGGCAGTGCGCTCGGCATCATTGGTCCGAGCGCGTCGGGCAAATCGTCGCTCGCCCGCGCCATCCTCGGCGTTTGGCCCGCCTATCGCGGCTCCGTTCGCCTCGACGGCGCGGCTCTCGACCAGTGGGACAGCGATGCTCTCGGCAAGCACATCGGCTACCTGCCGCAGGACGTGGAGCTTTTCGCCGGAACGGTTGCACAGAATATCTGCCGTTTCGCCGAAGACGCGACGCCCGAAGCGATCGTCGCAGCCGCCACGGCGGCGCGCGTCAACGACCTGATCCTTCGCCTTCCGAACGGCTATGAAACCGAGATCGGCGAGGGGGGCACGGCGCTTTCGGCCGGACAGCGCCAGCGCATAGCCCTTGCCAGGGCGCTTTACGGAGATCCTTTCCTGGTTGTGCTCGACGAGCCCAATTCCAACCTCGACGCCGAAGGCGAAAAGGCTCTCAGCGAAGCGATCATGAGCGTTCGCGACCGCGGCGGCATCGTCGTCGTTGTCGCGCATCGGCCGAGCGCGCTTGCGAGCGCCGACCTCGTCCTGATGATGCAGGACGGGCGCATGCAAGCCTTCGGCCCGAAGGATGAGGTGCTCGGCAAGGTGCTGCGCAGGGAGCGAGTGCAGCAGGCGGAGCGACCGTCGCCGCTGAAGATTGTCGGTGACGGCCAGGAGGTGGCGAAATGAGTGACGGGAGGAAAGAGATGTTGAGTGCCCGCCGCTCGCTTGGGCGCCATATGATCGCGGTCTCCACGCTTGCTGTCGCCCTTGTCGTCGGCGTGGGCGGCTGGGCTGCAACGACGGAGTTGTCGAGCGCGATCGTTGCCGGTGGCGTCGTCGTCGTTGACGACAACGTCAAAAAGGTACAGCACCTCACTGGGGGGATCGTTGGTGAGCTCCTGGTGCGGGAGGGAGACCGGGTCAATGCAGGGCAGGTACTGATCCGTCTCGACGGCACCACCGTTCGCGCTAACCTGGCGATTGTCGAAAGCACGCTGGCGCAACTCTATGCCCGCCGCGCCCGGCTTCAGGCGGAGCGCATCGGTGCCGTCTCTTTCGAGGTCGATAAGGATCTCGACAAATTCATCTCCAGTGCGGCGGCGACGAAGCTCGTCGATGGCGAGCAGAGGCTCTTTGCCAGCCGCCGGTCGGCGCTCATCGGCATGAAGGACCAGCTTGCCTCCCGAAAGGCGCAGTTGGCCGACGAGATCGAGGGGCTCACCGTCCAGCTTAAGGCGATCGAGGACGCGCTCAAGCTAATCGCAGAGGAACTGACAGGCGTCGATTCGCTCTATGGCCAGGGCCTGGTGCCGATGCAGCGTGTGACGACGCTGAAGCGCCAGCGCGCCGAACTCGAGGGTGACCGCGGACAGCGCATCGCCGCCCGCGCCCAGGCGCGCGGCAAGTCGAGCGAGATCGATCTACAGATGCTCCAGCTCGACGAGGATCGGCGCACGGAAATCTCCAAGGATCTGACGGATGTCGAGGCGAAGGTTGCCGAGTACGAGGAGCGGCGGACCGCCGCATCCGATCAGTTGCGGCGCCTCGATATTACCGCGCCGCTTTCGGGCCGTGTTTATCAGCTCGCCGTGCACACGGTAAACGGCGTGATCAATCCCGGCGAGACGCTGATGCTCGTCGTGCCCGAGGCCGACGATCTGACGGTGGAGGCCCGGGTTGCAACCCATGACATCGACCAGATCCATGTCGGCCAGCCGGTCGAAATCCGCTTCAGCGCCTTCAATCAGCGCACGACGCCAGAGGTCGAGGCGGAGGTGGCAACCATCGCACCAGACCTCGTCACCGACGAGCGCACCGGCGCCAGCTACTACCCCTTGCGCATCCGGCCGAAGCAGGAGAGCCTTGCCAAGCTCAAGGGGCTCTCGCTCTATCCCGGTATGCCAGCCGAGGTGTTCATCAAGATCGCCGACCGCACGGTGATCTCCTACCTGACAAAGCCGCTCACCGACCAGATGCGGCATGCGTTCCGGGAGGATTAGGTTCTGGAGCAGTTGCGGGCAGGCGGAGCGTGCGCCCGATTGGGTAGGAACGGGCCTCAGCGGTTTCCGGTGTGATCCGGTCGCTCGATCGTTAGCCGCAACACAGGGCCGAAACGGCGAAGCACGCCGCCCAAGTCACGGCAAGGCGTGGTAGCAGATGCCAAAAGTATCCTCTGGCGCAAAACCCGGCTCCTACCATTCGATGATCGGCCGCGTGATCATCAACCAGAAAATCGCGAGAACGGCGCCAAAAGCCGGAAAGCCGAAGGCGAACCACAGGCGGAAAAGCTGATGGTGGTGGCTTGGCAGGGGTTTGCCGCCTTTGTATGCCTCTTCCGCGAGCCTGCGCATCTCCATCTGCATCCAGACGACCGGCAGCCAGAACGCACCAGTCACACCGTAGAGAAACAGGGAAATCAGGATCCATTCTTCAGTCAGCGAATAGCCGACGTTCCAGGCAAGCGCGATACCGGTGACGGGCTGCAGAACGACGGCGGTGGCGGTGAAGATAAAATCCGCCACGACAACGATGCGGGCAACGGCGGCAATCGCATCGGCACGGCCGGTGCGATGGGCAAGCAGCATGAAAGAGGCGATCCCCGCTCCCGTGCCGAGCAGGACCGAAGCGCCGATGAGGTGAACGTACTTGAGCACGAAACAGAGCATTATCGCTCCTCAAGCATGGCGAACGCGGCGAGTTGCAGTGCGATGATCGGCCAAATCTTCGTGAGAGGCCCGAGTGGTTCGTTCCATAGCTCTGGGAGCAGAAGCGTTCCGGCGAGTGCGTAAAAGAGGGATAGACCGACCGCACCATAGAGTCCGATGCGGGTGATTCGACGAATGGCGATCGCAAGTCCGATGAGAATATCCGCAAGCGCGCCGGCAACGACGCTCGGCCCGGAGAAAACACCGGCGCCCGCACGCTGCATCAGATCGACGCCGATGCCATATCCGAACGTGAGGGAGATGATGCCCGTCGCGATCCAGAACAACGACAGAACGACGAAGATGAGGGGCTTCAGGAGGTAGAGCCTGGAGAACCATCTTTCCTGGACCGAAGGCGGCGTTCTGGCGAGAGCCTCGGACAAGGCGGCCGGCCGAATCCGCGTCGTCTCCATCCACTGCCGAGCGTCGCCCACTGCGCCGCGCGCGATCTCCTTTTGCGCCGTGCTTCTCGTCGGAGGACGCCAGCCCAACGCTCCGGCGAGATCGCTGAGCCTGTAGATGAGATTGGCTAAAAGGGGAGGTATCCTGATGACCCGGGCAGGCGGCCAGCCCAGCCAACGGCGGTAGATCCCGACGACGTCTTCGAAGGACAGGACCTCTGGTCCCGCGATCTCCAGGACGACTCTTTTGGGAGCGGCTGGGGCGACGAGAAGCTCGACCGTATGCACCACATCTTCAAGCCGCACGACTTGAAGAGGTCCAGTCTGGGGCATGAGCGGCAGGATGGGCAAGGCCGCCAACCCTCTGAAGAGGGCGCTGGCGCCGAAGGCCCCAGGACCGAGAACGACGGAGGGGCGGAGGATGACCCAATCCAGGTCTCGAGCCATCAGCGCCTTGTCGCCCTCAAGCTTCGTCTGCGAAAACGACGAGGGCTGCTCCTTTTCAACGCCCATGGCGGAGAAATGGATAACGCACCGCACGCCCACCTGCTCACAAGCTTCAAACAGTGCAGACGGTCCGCGCGCGTGAACGCCAGACGTATTCTCGCTGGGGCTGTCTTGAAGGGTTCCGGCGCAATTCACGACCGCAGCAATGCCCGACAAATAGGGGAGCCAGTCCGCCGGTGTGACCGCTCGCGCGACATCGAGCTCAACAATGTCGTCGTCTGGGGCGGACCTAAGGCGCGAGCCCGGTCGCACCAGACGAACGATCCTTATGCCGCGGTCGCGAAGTTTCGCGCAAACTGCTGAGCCGATCAGGCCGGAAGCGCCGACCACGAGTACTTTCATGGATGACCCTCGCGAACATTGGGCGCCGTCATAGTCGTCCCGCGGGAGCGGTGCCATAGCCATGAGCTTGTTGCTTCCGAACCACCTGTCTTTCCAGGAAGCAGTCCGACGCTCATCGAGATACCCGTGCCGACAAGGGGTATCGGTGTCGGCGTTTCAGCGGTGAAGCGATCCTCGACGTGCGCCTTCATGTTCGCTCCTGTGGAGCGCTCAACACCGTGCGCGAGAAGATGTTCCACAAGAGCCACTATTCGCCCTCGGAGGATGAATGCTGTGGCCGAGCGTTGCCGGCACGGCTGCGCAGACGAGGCTTTTGCTTGCGTTCTGTTCAGCGTTACCGGGCTCGCGATCCGCAGAAGCAGCGTCGACAGTGGCGGCGTCCGACGCAACTAACCCAGCCCGGAACAGCGAAACGCCCGCCCCGCTTTCGCGGGACGGGCGCATCTGGGGACGCCTACCTTAGAGGAAGGAGAAGTCGCTCGTCGAGAGCGCCTTGACGTTCTGAAGGATCGCGACCAGTTCCAGGTCCGCCGTCGCGGCATTGCCGTCGGCGTCGTACCAGAGGCGGCCATTGTCCATCTCGAACAGGAACGTGCCCTTGGTGCTTGTCGCGACGGGGTCCGTGCCTGTGACCAGCGTCACTGTCGCATCGCTGGCGGCGATACCGAAGGCGGCGCGATTGATGACGAGCTTGTCCTGACCGCGGACGAAGTCGGTGATGACGTCGCCTTCACCGTCACGTCCCTCGCGGTCGAAGACGAACCGGTCATTGCCGGCACCGCCTGTCAGCCAGTCGTCTCCCGCGCCTCCGACCAGGATGTCGTTGCCATCGCGGCCATCGAGGATATCGTCGGCGCCCTTGCCATAGAGGGTGTTGGCGGTCGCATCACCGCGAATTTCGTCATCGGCTGCGCTGCCGATGATGTTCTCGAAATTCTTGACGGTGAGACCGAGCGCCAGCCCTTTGTTCTTGGCCTGGGCCTGCAGGTCGAGCACGACCGAAGTCGCTCCCTCCGCGAAGCTCAGCGTATCGATACCGACGCCGCCATCGAAGAGATCCTTGCCGGAATGAACGGTGCGGGTAAGAACGTCGTTCCCGGCGTCGCCGAAGAGCTGGTCGTCACCAGCGCCGTCGCGCAGCGTGTCGTTGCCGTTGCCGCCCCTGAGGACATCGTTGCCGGACATGCCGTCGAGGATGTCATTGAGGGTACCACCCGCAACCGTGTCCTTGCCCTTGCTGCCGACATAGTCGAGCGCTTCGAAGGCGCTGAAGGATGTCGCCGTATCAACATTGACCGTGCCGGTCGAGAAGTTGAACGCGATATCCTTCGTCTGCTCGGAGACGTTCAGCCTGAGCACGTCCGTGCCTGTGCCGCCGTCGGAGCGGTCGCCGATACCGGCATAGACCGTGTCATTGCCATCCTCGGCGTAGATCACATCCCTGCCACCGCTGGTGGTCGCGGTGTCACCGTAGATGGTGTCGTTGCCCGTTCCAGCCCGCAGCGTATCGTTGCCGGCATCGCCGGACAGGAGATCGTTGCCGGCCCCGGCGCTGAGGCTGTCGTGACCGGCGCCGCCGCGCAGATCGTCATTGAGGCCTCCACCGACGAAGACATCGTTGCCCGTTCCGCCGATGAGCGCGATCCGCTCAACGTTTTTCACTGTGACGGGCGCATTCGTCGCCGTTACCGAGGGCGCAAGTTTGAAGGTAATGCCTTGGGTGTACTTGCTGAAATTGATGGAGGCAAAATCGGTGCCCGTGCCACCGTCGACGACCAGAGTGCCCGTCGATGCGGAGCGCGCGAAGCTATCGTTGCCGGTTCCGAGATTGACCGAGTTGTAGCTGGCCGCTCCGGTCGCGCTGTCGCCGACATTGACCACATCATTGCCGTCTCCGGCAGTGATCGAGTTCTTGCCTCCAAAGTCGCGGATGACGTCGTTCCCCGCACCTGAGTTGAGCGTGTCGCTTCCCTCTCCGCCATCGAGCGTGTCATTGCCGTTGGTGCCGATCAGGGTATCGTTTCCGCCGTAGCCGTAGAAGGCAACGCTGAGCGCGGAGCCGACCGACTTCACCACGTCATTACCGGAGCCGAATTCGACGCGATAATGTTCGAAGTTCTTGAGGGTTGTACCATCGGAGAGCGTTGCCGCGGCACCGGTGGCGGAGAAGGTCTGCGCGGTTGACAGCGAGCGGCGGTCGACCGCGACCGTGTCCGTACCGGTGCCGCCGTCGCCCTTGTCGGCGCCGCCATCGCCGAGGGTCACGGTGTCGTTGCCGATGCCGCCATTGACGGTGTCACGACCGTTTCCAGCGAGAAGGGTGTCGTTGCCGGCACCGCCGTCGACGTAGTCGTCACCGGCTGCGGCGTCGACATAATCATTGCCGCTGCCGGTCACGATCTTGTTGATGTCCGAACCGGCCGCATAGATCGAATAGTGCTCGATGCCCTTGAACGTCGTGCCACCGGCAAGAGTATTGATCTCGGTGGCTGCCTTTGCGGTGAAGTTTCCGGAGAAGTTGCGGACCACCAGCCGGTCGTTGCCGCTTGCGTCGGTGATTATGTCCTTGCCCTGGCCATAGGTGTAGTTGAGCGTGTCGTCGCCGGCGCCGCCTTCGAGCCGGTCGTCATCGATACCGCCGTCGAGCGAGTCGTTACCGGCGTCGCCGGCCAGGTTGTCTGCGCCTGCACCGCCCTGGAGATTGTCGTTGTCGTTTCCGCCCGACAGGAGATCGTTACCGTTCTCGCCATAAAGCCAATCGGCTTCGTTACCCCCATAGACCTTGTCATCCCCTTCGCCGCCGCGGAGGTCGTCGATGCCCGCTTCACCGGAAAGAAAGTCATCGCCGGCGTCTCCACGCACCACGTCGAAGCCGTAGCCGCCCGTCAATGTGTCGTTGCCGTCACCGCCGAAGAGGACGTCGGTTCCGCGGCCGCCTGAAAGCCTGTCAGCGCCGAGCCCGCCCATCAGCATGTCGGCATAGTTGCCGCCGGTTATGATGTCGTCGAAATTCGTTCCATTGATCGCGAACGCCTCGACATTCCTGGTCTGAAGGCCGCCGGTCAGTGTTTGCGGCGTGATCCAGTCCTTGACAGTGAAATTGATGGCGGCCGTGTGGGCCGAATAGTCGACATGAGCGGTATCCGTGCCGGAGCCGCCGTCGATCACGTCGCCGGAGACGTCGCCAAGCGTCGAGCCGAGAAACCTGTCCCTGCCGCTGCCGCCGTTGAGGGTGTCTGCGCCGGCGCCACCGGTCAGCAGGTCGTCCCCGCTGTTGCCGTTCAGCGTGTCGTTGCCGTCGCCGCCCATGAGGTTGTCGTATTGGAACGAGCCGTTGACGGTGTCATTCCCCTCGTCTCCGGTCACCGTATCGCTTCCCATGCCGCCGTTGACGATGTCGTCGCCGGCAAGCGCTATGATGAAATCGCTCTCAAGATCGCCGCCGGTCAAAACGTCGTTGCCGGCAGTTCCGAAGGTAGTCGCCATACTTGTTTCCTTGTTTCTGTGCATCGGGACATGCATCTCTGTTCGCCGGGGTGATCGCCTCGGCGTGGTGATGGATGGTCTTTTTGGAAAGGGCGCCCATGGCGGGCGGTCGCTCATCGTCGCGAGCGACAAGGCGTCGATAAACTGCTGCGTGATTCCTTAAATCGAAACCGATTTAAGTGTCGTGCAGCAATTCAAAGTGCTACAGCGACCTTTGCGCGCCGATTGGACGCGCGGCGCTGTAGATGCGGTGCCGTTTCATGGAGTGTCTCCCCAGTCAAACCCCTCGCAAGTCATGCGGTATTGCGTGACTTGAAGAACGTTCCCTGCCGTTCTCGCTGGCATATATTGACCAGTCCGAGAGCGTTTTGTGTTTCCGCGGGAACAGACCGAACTGGTAGATTCTCGGATCGATACGCAAATCTATGGTTGCGGAGAAAGACGCCCGGATGGACGGATCACAGCCTTCTGTGGGATTGGGTCAACGACAGCGGATAGCGGGTCGGATGGTAGGTGGCGGTGCTTACATTGACTGTGCGGTTGTGCGTGTCGTAGGCGATCTGGTCCAACGTCAGGACCGCGGCAGGAACATCGAGCTCAAGGAATGACGCCTCCGTGTCGGTGGCGAGCCGGGCACTCAAGGTCGATTGGCCGCGCGACGGAATGATTCCATAACGGTTCTCGAATTCCGCATAGAGCGACCGGTTCTCGACCGTCCAGTCGATGTCGAGAATGCCCGGCGCGAGCGAGGCGGAGAACCAGTCCCGCTGGATGACCACCGGCACGTCATCGAGGAGGCGCAATCTCTCAAGGAAAACGACGTCTGCGCCGGTCGGCAGGGATAGCGGCCGTGCGACTTCAGCGTCGGCGCGAATGATCTTGCCGGCTAGAAGGCGCATGCCCGGCTTGCGACTGTTCGCGTAGGCCGTCTGGGTGAAGCTCCGCACGACCTCGAGTTCATAGATCGGCATCGGCTCGGTGACATAGATGCCCTTGCCGGGGCGTGTCTGCAGATAGCCGAGATTCTCGAGGTCCTTCACCGCCTGGCGCACCGTAATGCGGCTGACGCCATAGGCCGCGACCAGTTCCCGCTCGGACGGAAGCTTGTCGTTGACCGCAAGCTCCCGTCTTTCGATCATGCCCTTGAGCAGGTTTCGCAACTGCACGTAGAGCGCATCCGGGTGGTTGCGGTCGATGGAACTTTCGTCCGGAAGATTTGCGTGTCGTGCCATGCGTCGTTCGTTTCAGCCGCCAGTTTGCCGGATGCCCTTCTGCATTGCACCTGGCAAGGTTGAAGACAAGGGCCCGGCGCGTTTTCCGTTCCACCTAAAGCTCGTCGCATCCAATTGGAGCGATGCGGCGCACTTTAGGTCTTTGTTTTCATGCATTTCGTTGCCCCGAAACCGCTACGCCCTCTCAGGCGACATGCACTATTGGTTTCGGCCCACCTTGTGGATTGCGAGAAAAGCGTCTGCCAGATCGAATTGACATAACTGGATATATCCAGTAGCGATATCACAATCGGAACGACGGAGTAAAGCATGAAACTGACCTTGATTGGCGGCGGCGGAGTCCGGGCACCCCTGTTTGTCGGATCCGCCCTCAGGCGCGCGGAGAGGAGCGGTCTGACCGAGATCTGCTTGCAGGACGTCAACGAGCAGAAGCTCGATCTCTTCGGGCGGATCAGTCAGGAGCTGGCGCGGCGCATGCAGTCCCCGGTCAGAATCACGATGTCGGCCGATGCGGAGCGGGCGCTAGAAGGGGCAAGCTATGTCGTGACCACGGTTCGGCCGGGCAACGAAGAGGGGCGAATCAAGGATGAACGCATCGCGCTTGCCCATGGCGTGCTGGGTCAGGAGACCACAGGTCCGGGCGGTTTTGCGATGGCGCTTCGCAGCATTCCGGTCATCCTCAAATACGCGGAAATCCTGAAGAAGGTCAGTCCCGACGCCTGGCTGTTCAACTTCACCAACCCGGCCGGCCTGGTCGCGCAAGCGCTGCAGAACGAAGGCTATCACCGCACGGTCGGCATTTGCGACGGCGCGAACGGGGCGCAGGAAGCCTTGGCGCGCTGGTACAAGGTGCCGCAGAATGACGTGCATGCCGAGGTCTATGGTCTCAACCACCTTTCCTTTACGAGAAGCGCAAAGATCGACGGAAAGGAAGTGCTCCAGCCGTTGCTTGACGACGACGCCTTCATCCGCGCGACGTCGCAGCGCATGTTCGACAGCAAGCTGATCCGCCATCAGCGCAACTGGATCAACGAATATCTCTATTACTACTACTATGCGGAAAAGGCCGTTGAAGCACTCAAGTCTGACGAGCGCACGCGTGGTGAGGAGGTCAAGGACCTGAATGCGGCCTTGATTGCCAAGCTCGGCACGATCGATCTCGATACCGACGCCGAGGGAGCGCTGGCAGCCTACTATGCCTATGAGCGGCGTCGCAATGCGACCTACATGCATTACGCGCTGTCTGACGCGCCAAGCATGGAGGAGGCCGACAAGTTCGTCGAAAGCATTGCGGACGGCGAGACCGGTGAAGAGGGTGAGGGCTATGCCGGAGTCGCGCTCAACCTTGTCGATGCGCTGCAGACCGGAAAGCCTTGCTACACGGGTCTCAACGTCCGCAATGAGGGCGCGATCGACGGGCTGCGCGCCGACGATGTCGTGGAGGTGAGCTGTGTGGTCGACAAGAGCGGCATCAGGCCGCTCAAGATGGGCGCCATGCCCGAGGCCCAGGCGCAGCTCGTCCAGAACGTCAAGCATTACGAGCGGCGGGCCGTCCGCGCGGTCAAGGAGCGGAGCCGCGAACTCGCCGTCGAGGCGCTGATGGCGCATCCCCTCGTGCTCTCCTATTCGCGTGCCGTCCCGCTGGTCGACGAATATCTTGCGGCGCATGCGCAATATGCAGGTGACTGGTCGTGAGCGAGGCGCTTGGCTCCCGCTACGACGTGATGGTGGTTGGAGAGTATTACTTCGACCTGATCTTCCGCGGCCTCCCGGATGTGCCGAAGATCAGCGCCGATCTTTGGGCCGAAGAGTTCGAGTGGGTGCCCGGTGCTGCTTATTCGACCGCGCTGGCACTCGCTCGGCTTGGAACCAAGGCGGGTTGGTGGTGCACTTTCGGCAACGACATCTTCAGCCGCATGATCATCGACGAAGCGCGGCGGGAAAATATCGACGACGGCCTCTTCATCCACCTGGACAAACCGTTGCGCCGGGTGAGCGCGGCGTTCTCGTTCGCGCATGACCGCGGCTTCATCAGCTATGCCGAGCAGCCGGACCCGCTGCCGAAGCCCGAGGATCTTGAGCGCATCAGGCCGAGCGTCCTGCTGCTTCAGGGGTTCTCGCTCGACGAGGAACGG
The DNA here is from genome assembly GCF_004827385.1 of Ensifer sp. MPMI2T. Classification (GTDB taxonomy): domain Bacteria; phylum Pseudomonadota; class Alphaproteobacteria; order Rhizobiales; family Rhizobiaceae; genus Sinorhizobium. The sequence goes on along the minus strand of NZ_SRXN01000002.1, from coordinate 55,598 downwards.
CGCGCGCTCGTCCAGGCGGCGCGCGATCTCGGCATTATCGTCTGCTCCGACTTGCAGCATGTTGACTACACGCTCTCGACGCCCGGCATCGAAGAGATGCTGAGGCTGATCGACGTCTTCCTGCCGAATTCCTCCGAGGCGAAGGCGTTGACCGGCGAGGATGACGTCGAGCGTGCGCTCGCCTCGATTGCCCGTTTCTGCCCGACGGTGGTCGTTAAATGCGGCGCCGACGGCGCCATCGCCTCTTCGAAGGGGGAGATCTGCCGCGTGCCGGCGCTCGCCGTCGACGTGTTCGACACGACCGGTGCCGGCGACTGCTTCAATGCGGGCTTCGTCCACGGGCTGCTCAACGAGCCGGACCTGCGAGGCGCGATCGAAATCGCCGTCATTTGCGGTTCGCTCGCGGTGACGGGCTATGGCGGCCGCAACCTGCCTTTTGAAAACGATCTTACGAAATATCGGCGGCGGGAGGCCGCGGTATAGCGACGTTCACAAGAGAACGAATGAGGGAACGACATGAAACACAAACTGAAAATGCTCGCAGGCATGGCTGTGGTGGCCATCGCGTCGGCGCTTCCGGCAAAGGCCGAGACGGTCTGGATGTTCTGCTCCGCGACCGATTACGAATTGTGTGAAAAGGCCGTCGCCGAGTGGTCGGAAAAGACCGGCAACGAGGTGAAGCTCAACCGGATGCCGCAGAACCTCGACGATGCGATCCCGATCTACCAGCAGCTCTTCGCTGCTCAATCGTCGGACATCGATGTACTCTATATCGATGTCATCTGGCTCGGCATGTTCAAGGATCATCTGCTCGATGTCACGTCGATGATCCCGGAGGACGAGGTGAAGGCGCATTTTGCGTCGGCGACGGATGCCGCGCGCCTCGACGGCAAGCTTCTGGCGATGCCCTTCTATATCGACACCGGGCTGATGTTCTATCGCAAGGACCTGCTTGAGAAATACGGCAAAGAGCCGCCGAAGACCTGGGATGAAATGACCGCGACCGCGAAGGAGATTCAGGACGCGGAGCGCAAGGCCGGAAACCCGGATATGTGGGGCTATGCCTGGCAGGGCCGCAGCTACGAGGGCCTGACCTGCGACGCACTCGAATGGATCGCCTCGGCCGGTGGCGGAACGATCATTGCTGACGACGGCGAGGTCACCATCAACAGCCCCGTGACGGAGGCGGCGCTGACCCGTGCGCGCGGCTGGATCGGCACGATCTCGCCCGAGGGCGTCCTCAACTACGATGAGGAAAATTCGCGCGCCCTCTTCGAAAGCGGCAATGCCGTGTTCCACCGCAACTGGCCCTATGTCTGGGGCACGTCGCAGGCGGAAGGCGGCAAGCTCGTCGGAAAGGTCGGTGTCTCCGCCCTGCCGCTCGGCGCCGAGGGTCAGAAGTCGAGCGGAACGCTCGGCACGGCCTATCTCGGGGTCTCCAAATATTCTGAGAAGCAGGAGCTTGCGGCGGACCTGCTGCGCTACATGGTCGGCTTCGAGGACCAGAAGATGCGCGCCATCGAAGGCGGCTACAACCCGACTGTCGCGGCGCTTTACGAAGACGCCGACGTACTGGCGAAGATTCCCTTCCTCGGCATGGCGAAGACGGCCTTCGAGGAGTCGGTCGCACGTCCGTCCGCAGCGACCGGCAAGAACTACAACCGGATTTCCCGCACGTTCTACCGAGCCGTTCATGACATCATCTCCGGCAAGGACGATGTCGCCAAGGAACTCGCCGATCTCGAACGACGCCTGCAGCGCGACGTGAAAGCCGGCGAGTGATCAAGGCGGCACCTCCGAGGAGATCCTTCGGAGGTGCCTTTCGCAATGTGCAGTTCGACGCGACGAGCTCCTGATGGCGAAGCCGATTGTCTGCAACGGACCCGAGGAGATCGGTTCCTATGTTGCCGATCCTCGCAGGCATTGACTGCTCTATGCGGCGGTAAGCAGGAGGCGCTGAGGCACATAATGACAGCGGCCAACTTTGACGCCGACTGGCCTGCGACCATCGTGCTCGAATGCAGCGACAGAGAAATCCTGGCAGACCGCGCCGCGGCGGGCCTTTGAAGGACAGCGTAATGGCTTCAGTCACCTTGAAAAACGTCAGCAAGAGTTTTGGCGCCTACGATGTCATCCGATCGATCGATCTGGAAATCGAGGACGGCGAGTTCATGGTGTTCGTCGGCCCGTCGGGTTGCGGGAAGTCGACGCTCCTGCGCGTCATCGCCGGGCTTGTTCCGGTTTCCGAGGGTGACGTCTTCATCGGTGGCGAGCAGGTGACCGAAGTGCCGGCATCGAAGCGCGGGCTCGCCTTCGTCTTCCAGTCCTACGCGCTTTATCCGCATATGAACGTGTCGCGCAACATCAGCTTCGCGCTCGAAACCGCGCGCCTCGGCAGGGACGAAATTCGCCGTCGCGTCACCAAGGTTGCGGAGATGCTGAAAATCAGCCATCTGCTCGACCGGCGCCCGCGCCAGCTTTCCGGCGGGCAACGGCAGCGCGTGGCGATCGGCCGCGCGCTTGTCGGTGAGCCCGAGGTTTTCCTCTTCGACGAACCGCTGTCCAATCTCGACGCCGATTTGCGCATGGAGATGCGCTTCGAGATCGCCAAGCTGCATGCCGACGTCAAGACGACGATGATTTATGTGACCCATGATCAGACGGAGGCGATGACGCTCGCCGATCGGATCGTCATTCTCAATCAGGGGCGCATTGAACAGGTTGGTCGGCCAAGAGAGCTTTATGACCGGCCGGCCAACAGGTTCGTCGCCGGTTTTCTCGGCAGTCCGCGGATGAACTTCGCGCCGCTCGACCGCGCCGCCTCATCGGGCAGCGTGCTCCGGGGCGTCGGCGGCTTTTGTCATTCCGCCGAACTCGCTGGAGCGGACGCTCCCGTTGAGATCGGCCTCAGGCCCGAAGCCCTCAAGCTGGTCAGCGCCGAGACCAAGGGCGCGATCCGCGGAACGTTCGAGCGCATGGAGGACCTCGGTTACGAATATGTCTGCTATGTGCGGCTCAGCGAAACGCTAGTCTGGACGGTGCGCTCGACTGGAAGCCCGCTGGCATTCGCAGAGGGCGAGGTAGTCGGCCTCAGCTGGCAGCCTGTAAGCCTCTATCTCTTTGGCGACGACGGGCGACGGATCGATCACGGCGGCGCCTTGCACTTGGCATTGGGAGCTTCGCTGTGAGCGCGGCCGAGAAGATGCAAAGGCAGCAGAACCGCACGGCGTGGCTGTTTCTGCTGCCGCTGATAATCGCGCTTGTCGGCGTCGCGATCTGGCCGCTCGCGCGCAGCATCTTCTTTTCCTTCACCGACGCCTTTCTCGATGCGCCGGCGAATTACGGCTTTGTCGGGATCGACAATTTCATAGCCGTCGCCGAAGATCCAGTGTTCTGGCGCGCGGTCAAAAACACGCTGTTCTTCACCGTCATATCCGTCGGCGCGGAGACGCTTCTGGGGCTGGCGATCGCGCTGTTGCTGCACCGGGCTTTCGTCGGCCGCGGCATTGTCAGGGCGGCCATTCTCGTGCCCTGGGCCATGCCGATGGTCGTCTCCACCCGGATATGGGAATGGATGCTCAACGATCAGTTCGGTCTCGTCAACAAGCTCCTGGTGACGCTGGGGCTTGTCGAGAAGGGCATCGCCTGGACCGCCGAACCATCCCTCATCCTCCATACCGTGATCTTCATCGATGTCTGGGTGACGACGCCGTTCATGGTGCTGCTCATTCTCGCAGGGCTCCAGTTGATCCCGGAGGAGATCTACGAGGCCGCCGAGGTCTCCGGCGTGCCGCACTGGAAGCGCTTCTGGTCGATAACGCTGCCGCTCGCCACACCGGCGATCGGCGTTGCGATGCTGTTTCGCACCCTCGATGCGCTCAGGATGTTCGACCTGAGCTATGTGCTCGCGGCCAACAACGAAAACACCATGACGATGTCGATCTATGCGCGCGACCAGTTGATCAGCTTCCAGGACCTCGGCCTCGGCTCGGCGGCCTCGACCTGGGTGTTCATGATCATCGGGCTGATCGCGATCGTTATTGTTGGCGTCCTGCGCCTCGATCGCACGACGGGGTGACGAAAATGGCAATAACGACAACTGCCCCTGCAAAACGCTATTCCAACAGCACCTATCGCACGATCCGGCGCGTCAGAACTTTCGGTCTCTATGTCAGCGTGACGGCCGTGCTCGTCTACATGCTTTTCCCGTATTATTGGGCGATCGTATCGTCGACCAAATCCGGCCAGGCGCTCTATCAGTTCAGTCTCCTGCCATCGCTGGACTTCGGCAACTACTGGCAGCTGTTCCACAACCCGGTCTTCATGGGCGCGCTGGTGAATTCCGGCCTTGTCGCTTTTGCGAGCACGATGATCTCGCTGGTGATCGGTATTCTCGCGGCCTATGCGCTCGGGCGCCTGCAATTTTCGCCGGGCCGGATCATTTTGATCGCAGTCCTGATGATCTCGATTTTCCCGCAGGTGGTCGTGCTCTCGGGAATGTTCGAAGTGATCGGCTGGCTGCGGCTCTATAACCGCCCGTCGGCGCTCATCGTTTCCTATCTCATCCTCACACTGCCGTTCACCACCTGGATCCTGACGAGCTTCATTCGCGATCTGCCGACCGAACTGGAGGAGGCGGCGCTCATCGACGGTTGTTCGCGGCTGCGGGTCCTGACCCATGTGCTGCTGCCGCTGATGGGACCGGCGATCGCCAGCACCGGGCTGCTGTCGTTCATTCTGGCGTGGAACGAATTCCTCTTCGCACTCACCTTCATTCTGACCGACGAGAACCGGACTGTGCCGGTTGCGATCGGCCTGCTCACCGGCAGCAGCCGCTACGAATATCCGTTCGGCCAGATCATGGCCGCGTCGGTGACCGTCACGTTACCGCTGTTGGTGCTGGTGCTGATTTTCCAACGCAAGATCGTCGCTGGCCTGACGTCGGGTGCCGTCAAAGGATAGTTGGGTCATCGACAAGCAGGCGCCGCTCGAGATTCATGCAGAGGATTAAAAAACAGGCGGCGCGCTTCGAGCTAATTCAGCTTGCCCGGAATGCCTGGATGCTCTTTGGCTTCCGCGCGAACGGCCTCTTCGTGGTACCAGCAACCGTCTATGGCAGCGGCGCAAATGTCTTGCGCGTCGAGTTCCGGCTTCTCGTCCCGGCGATTCTCCATTCTTCTGAAGGGTTTCGCGGGGAATGGATAAATCGTCGCCGACCTGCGGTATAAACTCTCGGCCATCGTCTGGTCTCCCTTGAGTTCCGTGAGGGAGCATAGCGCATCGCATCCGGTTTGCACATGGTTTGCGCGAAATGATGAAAACTCAATCAATTGCGTGCCGTATTTGTGGGCACGCGCTTTCGCGCGATGAAAATTTAGCCGCCGTCGTCGGCGTTTCTGCTCCCATCGCATATGATCTGTGTTCGCAGAGCGTGCCGTTTGATGGCATCGGTTTGACGCGGCAGCAGGGGCGACTAATGCGAGGCGTTGCCTGAACCGTAATCGACTAACCGTTTGACTCTATTACAGCGGTCCAATGGTACGAGCGGCGGGCGGTTGGTTCCGCGCACGGATCAGGGATCCGGCGGCCAATCGATTCTTTAACTGTCGGCGAGTGGTACGACCGAACTGGCACGCAAAATGCTTGGGCAGATCCGGATCCCTTGGCGGTCGGCGCTTCGCAATCGTGTCGGTCCGTTAGGATTTGCTCAAACCTCGCAACACCACGTTATGAGAGATTCGCAATGACAAAGTATAAGCTCGAGTATATCTGGCTCGACGGCTACACCCCGGTCCCGAACCTGCGCGGAAAGACGCAGATCAAGGAATTCGATGCATTCCCGACGCTCGAGCAGCTCCCGCTCTGGGGTTTTGATGGTAGCTCGACAATGCAGGCCGAGGGCCGCAGCTCCGACTGCGTGCTGAAACCGGTCGCGGTCTATCCGGACCCGGTTCGCACCAACGGCGTACTGGTCATGTGCGAAGTCATGATGCCGGACGGAAAGACCCCGCATCCGTCGAACAGCCGCGCGACGATCCTCGACGACGAGGGCGCCTGGTTCGGTTTCGAGCAGGAATATTTCTTCTACAAGGACGGCCGTCCGCTCGGCTTCCCGGAGCATGGCTACCCGGCGCCGCAGGGCCCGTACTACACCGGCGTCGGCTACAAGAATGTCGGCGACATCGCACGCCAGATCGTCGAAGAGCATCTCGACATCTGCCTGGCCGCCGGTATCAACCATGAAGGCATCAATGCCGAAGTGGCCAAGGGCCAGTGGGAATTCCAGATCTTCGGCAAGGGCTCCAAGAAGGCCGCCGACGAAGTCTGGCTGGCTCGCTACCTGCTGCAGCGCCTGACGGAAAAGTACGGCATCGACATCGAATGGCACTGCAAGCCGCTCGGCGACACCGACTGGAACGGCTCGGGCATGCACTGCAACTTCTCGACCGCCTACATGCGCGAAGTCGGCGGCAAGGACTATTTCGAGGCGCTGATGGCTGCCTTCGAGAAGAACCTGCACGAGCACATCGCCGTTTACGGCCCGGACAACCACATGCGCCTGACCGGCAAGCATGAGACGGCACCGTGGAACAAGTTCAGCTATGGCGTTGCCGACCGCGGTGCATCGATCCGCGTGCCGCACAGCTTCGTCAACAACGGCTACAAGGGATACCTCGAAGATCGCCGCCCGAACTCGCAGGGCTGCCCCTACCAGATCGCTTCGCAGGTGCTGAAGACCATCTCGACCGTTCCGACCGAAGGCAGCGTCGCGAAAGTCGCATAAACACTCCCCGCGGCGCCGACGCGAATGTCGGCGCCGTGTTTCTTTTCCTGACCGGCGTGATCCTCGCCAGGAATTCGCCGACGCTGATGGCTGTCGCCACCGCCAGCGGCTCCGATATCCGCCTTACCGCTTTCTTGCGTCGATGATCCAATCGACCGCTTCGGAAATATCGCGAACGGTTGCAGTCGGTACTGGTTCGAAACGCGTCTCGTCGCCTTCGCGGTACTTGCCGGTGCGCACCAGCAGCGCGTGTGCCAGACCTGCCTCCAGCGCGCCCGCCACGTCGGTTTCGGCGTCGTCACCGACCATGACGGCTTGGGCGTTGGGACAACGCATCGTCGCGAGGGCAGACCGGAAGAAGGGCTGCGACGGTTTCCCGAGCACGATCGCGCTCTTCTGGCTGGCGAATTCCAGTCCTGTTACGAAGGCGCCGGCATCGAGGCTGAGCTTTCCATCGGAATCCTTGAAAGTCCGGTTTGAGGCGAGTGCCAGTAATTCCGCGCCGGCAATCAATTCACGAAAGGCCGCGTTGAGCGTCCGGTAATCGAAAGCCTCACCCGCATCACCGACAACGACGGCCTTCGGCAGACCGCGTGACAGATCGTCGAATTCCTCCACGAGATTGGGATGGACGAGCAGATGCGGCGATCGGCCATGTTCGGCAAGCCATTGGCGCGCCACCTCAGCCGGCGTGAAGACTTCGTCGGGCGCCACAGAAAGGCCCAGCCTGGCAAGCCGGTCAAGAACGGCTGGTTTGGTCGAGCGGGTGGTGTTGCTGACGAAGCGGATGGGGAGGCCGGCGTCACGCAGGCGAAGAACCGCCTCCGTTGCGCCAGGCACGACCACATCGCCGTCATAGATGACGCCGGCAAGATCCAGGAGCACACCGCTGATCATCGTGGCAGGATGACACGGAGGCGTGGCGGGTCAAGTTCTCAGGTTGATGTCATGGCGCCGGCGCTGGGCCGCGCTGCGGGCCTGCGGTAGGTGACGACCATTGCTGTGGTCGACGGTCTGCTGGATTTATCCCACGCTGTAGCGAGGGCAGTTTCCCGAGAAACTGACGCAAGCGGCGCCTTGGGAAGGGCCGCTCAACGATCGAACGGCAGTCGGCCGGTTACCCAGCAGTCGGCTGGATAGCCAAGGTCTTGGCGTCGCCGCGTCATTAGCCGCGGCGCATATCCGGAAAGGTTGCCGGGTCGATACCGAGGGTGCGCAGGTCGCGCGCGTTCGGGCGGCGGTGGCCTTCGACAGCAGCGGCGGCAGCGTTCGCGGCACCAAGAACGGCGAAGGCGCGGCCAATGAAACCCATACGGTTCTTGCTGGTGGCAGTCATCTCTTTGCTCGCTTTCGTTTTCTATTTGACAAGCAAAAGATGGGTCCGAGCGGGTGTTTTTGCAATGCACAAAAGCTCACGCCAGCCATGCAGCGCAAGCAAGCCCGCGGGCGATCAGACGAGCGGCCTTAAAGCTTGGCGGGAGGAAGAAAATTGGAGCGGAAAGAGGGCTGCCCCTCCCTCTTCCCGCTCCTTGAATCGCCTTGGGAGGCGAAAGGGTTAGTCCTCGCTGGCAGCGAGTTGCGCAAGCACCTGGCCGCGCCCACGCGCTCTCAGGATGAGCGGCACGACAAGGGCGAGGGCGGCGATGACCAGAAGCACCGCCGCGATCGGCGAGGTGAAGAGCACGGTGATGTCGCCCTGGCTGATCGAGAGCGCCCGGCGCAGTTGTTGTTCGGCGAGCGGTCCGAGGATCAGGCCTACGACGACCGGCGCGATCGGATATCCGAAGACGCGCATGACGTAACCAAGCAGGCCGAAGGCGAGCAGCATGCCGAGCTCGAACACCGACGGGTTGGCGCCGATCGTGCCGAGCGTCGCGAACAGGAGAATGCCCGCGTAAAGCCACGGCTTCGGGATAGTCAGGAGCTTCACCCAGAGGCCGATCAGCGGCAGGTTCAGGACCAGCAGCATGAAGTTGGCGATGAGGAGGCTCGCGATCAGGCCCCAGACGAGCTGTGGGTTGGTGGCAAACAGCAACGGTCCGGGCTGGAGGCCATATTGCTGGAAGCCGGCCAGCATGATTGCCGCAGTCGCCGTTGTCGGCAGGCCGAGGGTGAGCAGCGGCACCAGCGTGCCGGCGGCCGACGCGTTGTTGGCCGCTTCCGGTCCCGCAACGCCTTCGATCGCGCCATTGCCGAACTCTTCCGGATGCTTGGTCAGGCGCTTTTCGGTCGCATAGGAAAGGAAGGTGCCGATTTCGGCGCCGCCGGCCGGCATCGCGCCGATCGGAAAGCCGATGGCAGTGCCGCGAAGCCAGGGCTTCCATGAGCGTGCCCAATCCATCGCGCTCATCCAGACCGAGCCTTTGACGGCTTCGACCTTGTCGGGGCCGCGATCGCCTTGGGCGGCGATGTAAAGGGTTTCGCCGATCGCGAACATGGCGACGGCAAGCGTCGTCACCTCAATGCCGTCGAGCAGGTCGGGCACGCCGAAGGAAAGGCGCGTTTGGCCGGTCAACTGGTCGATGCCGATGCAGGCGAGGGTAAGACCGACGAAGAGGGAGGTCAGGCCACGAAGCGTCGAGTCACCGAAAGCCGATGACACCGTGACGAAGGCGAGCACCATCAGCGCGAAATATTCGCGCGGGCCGAAGACGAGCGCGAGCTTGACGATGTAGGGCGCGATGAAGGCGAGCGCGAGTGTGGCAAGGAGACCGGCGACGAAGGAGCCGATCGCAGCGGTCGCCAATGCCGGGCCACCGCGTCCGGCGCGCGCCATCTTGTTGCCCTCGAGCGCGGTGACGATGGACGAGCTTTCACCCGGCGTGTTGAGCAGGATCGACGTTGTCGATCCGCCATACATGCCGCCGTAATAGATGCCGGCGAACATGATCAGCGAGCCGCCCGGGTCGAGCTTGTAGGTGACCGGCAGCAGCAGCGCCACCGTCAGCGCCGGGCCAATGCCGGGTAGAACGCCGACGGCGGTGCCGAGCGTGACGCCGATCAGAGCGTAAACAAGGTTCATCGGCTGGGCAGCGACCAGCAGGCCCTGCAGCAGGAAGTCGAAAGTACCCATGGTCGGCCCCCTCAGAAGAACAGGCGTTCAAGCGGCCCTGCGGGCAACGACAATTGCAGGAGCTTGGCGAAGATCAGCCAGACGACGAAGCTGAAGACGATGCCGACCGGCACGGTGAGCCAGAGCATGCGCTTGCCGAAGCCGCGCGCCGTCATGGCAAAGAGAATGCCGGTTGCGATCGAAAAGCCGAGCGCGTTGAGCAGAAGCATCTGGGCGGCGAGGCCACCGACGATCCAGAATACGGGGCCGAACTCCTGGTGCTCTCGCTCGTGACCGAAGTCGCCTCTCACCGCTTCGATGGCGGTCCAGACGGCGAGCCCGAGGAGACAGCAGGCGATCACGTAAGGGACCGTCGTCGGGCCGATCTGTGAATAGCCAGCGAGCCCGGTCAGGCGCGAAACATCCCAGAAAATCAGGCCGGCGATAAGCGCCAGAACGACGGCGATGATGAGCGCCGCCCTGTCAGGGCGGCGCGTTTCGACGGAAGGGTGATTTCCCCTGTTCATTTGACCAGTCCGATGTCCTTGAGGACGGTTTCGGTTGCGGAAACATCCTTCGCGAGCTGCTCGTTGAAGGCGTCGCCGGCGAGATAGGTGTCCTGCCAGCCCTTCGTCTTCAAGACTTCCTGCCAGCCTGCGGACTTGGCGAGCTTTTCGATGTCGGCGGTAACAGCGGCCTTCTGTTCATCGGTCAGGCCGGGGGCGGCCGCAACCATGCGCCAGTTCTGGACGGTGACGTCGAGACCGGATTCCTTCAGTGTCGGGGCGTCGATGCCTGGGAGACGCTCGGCGCTCGACACGGCGAGCAGGCGAAGAGTACCGGCCTTGACCTGCGATTCGAATTCGCCGTAGCCGGAAATGCCGGCTGTCACCTGGCTGCCGAGGATGGCAGCAAGCGCCTCGCCACCGCCGGAATAGGCGATGTAGTTGATCTTCGTCGGATCGACGCCTGCCGCCTTGGCGATCAGGCCGACTGCGATGTGGTCCGTGCCGCCGGCAGAACCGCCGGCCCAGGAAACGGCACCCGGATCCTTCTTCAGTGCCTCGACGAGGTCGCCGATCGTCTTGATCTCGGAAGCGGCCGGGACGACGATCGCCTCGTATTCACCCGTCAGCCGCGCGATCGGCGTCACGTCTTTCAGGGTCACCGGCGAATTGTTGGTGAGGATGGCGCCTACCATGACGTAGCCACCGACGAGGAGGGCGTTCGGGTTGCCCTTCTGCTGGCTGGCGAACTGCGCAAGCCCAATGGTGCCGCCGGCGCCGGGAACGTTCTGCACCTGGACATTGCCGGAAATGCCTTCCTGCTGCATGACGGTCTGCAGCGAACGGGCTGTCTGGTCCCAGCCGCCGCCGGGGTTAGCCGGTGCGATAATTGTATAGTCGGCGGCATATGCCGGAAGCGCCAGGGCGCCAGCGAGAATGGATGCCAGGAAGAAGTGTTTCAAGGTCGGTCCTCCGTAGGGCGCGTTTCATCGCGCGTGCGTTGATTATCGTCGCGTACGGGAGAAGCACGTGGCTGGTTTTTTTGCGCGCCAGCCGCTGACCGTGGTGGTGATTTCCTCCCGATGCGCTGCTGACGGCCCGCCTCCACGGATCATCAGCGATCCCTAAGCCACCATAGAAAGCTGACATTAACCTGACATCAAGTCGGCATTGCGTAAATGGCTTGTTCTGCCTCCCGAAATTTCAGTGGAGCCTGAGTACCTCGTTCCAGCGCGCGATCAGGCGGGCGCGCTTGACCTGGTCGAGATAAACCATCAATCCCGGGCTGACCGGAACGGGCCGCAATTGCCCGCCGAGCATCTCCTGCATGGTGTTGGCAGTGTTCTCGCCTGCGACATCCGGGCTGACGGCGGGGATCTGCAGCTCGCGCGCCATGATGGTCTGGCCTTCCTTCGACATGAAGAATTCGAGATACCGGCGGCCGAGGTCAGGAGAGGCGGCCGCCTGTGGCACCAGCCCGATGCGCGACATCACCACCGTATAGTCCTTTGGAAGCACGATCCCCACATCGGGATGGCGCGAGGCCCAGTCGGCAGCATAGGAGCCGAGGATATTGTAGCCAAGAACGAACCGGCCATCGGCGACCCGCTCGACGATTGCCTGGCTGGTCGAATAGAGTTTGACGCCTGCGGCCCCCATCGCCTGGATGACGCTCCAGATGTCGCCGAATTGTTCCTGGTCGCGCGACATGAAGAGAAAGCCGACGCCGGAGCGCTCGATGTCATAGGTGCCGATCCGGCCGAAGACGGCACTGCCCTGACGCTTCAGATAGTCGACGAATTCCGCGCGTGTTGCAGGCGGGGGCTCGGTCTTGAAGCTTGGCTTGTGGTAGACGAAGACGGCCGGCTCGAAAGTCAGCGCATAGGCGGTGTTGCGCCAGTTCGCCCAGGCCGGCCAGCGGCCGCTCATCGGCAGGTCGCTGCGCTGCGCATAGCCGTCGTTGCTGAGCTTGACCTGCAGGTCCATTGCGGAAGAGAAGGCAAAGTCGGCGGTCTTCTGGCCCGCATCCGTCTCTTTGACGATCCGGTCGTAGATCTCGCCCGTCAGCATGTCCTCATAACGCACCGCCACGTCTGGATTGGCCTTCTGGAAGCCGAGGATCATCGGCCGTGCAAGCGGTTCGTCCAGCGAGGAATAGACGACGAGAACGGGGGCGGTGTCGTCCCCGGAAAGGGCCGGGAAGAACACGGGCGCCGAAAGCGCCAGTTCAGGAAGAAGGAGACAAAGAAGCAGGGAGATCAGGTATCGCATAATTCCACAACGCCTTACAGCGCCGCGTGTCTGTTCAGACACGCAAAAGCCGCCGTAACAGCTTGAAGTGCTGCATGATTTTCTCCCTAAATCAATTCCGATCTAGGAATTATGCAGTAGCCGCCTGGCGTTCACAAGCAAGCTTACGGCCGATAAAATGCCCCGGGGGAGAGCGACATTGCGAATCTTGCTTGTTGAAGACAATCAGGCCCTGGCGGAGGGCTTATCCGCGATCCTGCGCGGAAGCGGTTATGCGGTCGACGTCGTCAGCGACGGCGCCTCAGCCCATGCTGTTGCGGCTGCGGAAAGCTTCGATCTGGTGATCCTCGACCTGAACCTGCCGGAAATGGACGGCCTCGACGTGCTGCGCGCCATGCGGGCGCGGCAGAACCGGGCGGCGGTCCTGATCCTGACGGCGCGCGGTACGCCGGAGGAGCGGGTGAAGGGCCTCGATCTCGGCGCCGACGACTACATGATCAAGCCCTTCGACATCGGCGAGTTCGAGGCGCGGGTGCGGGTTCTGCTGCGGCGTCAGGCAGGACTGCGGGCATCGGTCGTCAGCTATGGCAATGTGTCCCTGGACCTGACGTCGCGCAGTTTCTCCTCCGCCGGCGTGCCGATCGAAATTCCCGCCCGCGAGCTCGGGCTGCTCGAACTCCTGTTCATGCGCGCCGGCAAGGTCGTCGCCAAGGAGGCGATCGTCCAGTCGCTCACCGGGCTTGATGATGATTTAAGTGCCAATGCGATCGAGCAGTATGTGAGCCGGCTCCGCAAGCGCCTGGCGCCCTACGGCCTGACGGTGCGCACCGCGCGCGGCATAGGCTATTATCTCGACAAAACGGCCAGTCCAGCATGAGGACGGTCGTCTATTCGCTGCGGCGCAGGCTGCTCGGCTGGCTCTTGATTGCCACTGCCGTGATCGGGGTGGTGGCGCTGACCGACACCTACCGGGAGGCGGTCAAGACGGCGAACGTCGTCTCGGACCGTGTGCTTGCCGGCTCGGCGCTGGCGATCGCTGAGCGCGTGGTCGTCGCCGAGGATGGCTCGCTTCAGGTCGACATTCCCTATGTCGCGCTGGAGATGCTGACGTCCGCGGCGCAGGACCGGGTCTTCTACCGGGTGGACGGGCCGCCTGGCCAATTCATCACCGGCTATCAGACGCTGCCCTCGCTCACGGAAGGCCAGGACCAGTCGACCGCATTCGGCGACGCCATCTTCCGCGGTGAGCCCATTCGCATTGCGGCCCTCCGGCGTTCGGCCTCGACGGGTGTCAGCTCTGTTCCCTTTGTCGTGACCGTCGCCGAAACGACGATCGCGAGGCGGCAACTGACGCAGACGATCCTTCTGCGGTCCGCCCTGCGCTTGGGGTTGATGATCGCCGGCGCGGCCATGATCGTCTGGATCGCCGTCACGTTTTCGCTGAGACCGCTTTATCGGCTTGGTGACGCCATCGCCGAACGCAGCCCCGACGATCTCCATCCGATCGGGGAGCGCGTGCCGAGTGAGGTTCAGGGGCTCGTCGATACCGTCAACTCATTCATGGTGCGGCTGCAATCGGCGCTCGACGCGCTGCGCCATTTTACCGGCAACGCCAGCCATCAGTTGCGAACGCCGCTGGCGATCATCCGCACGCAGCTGGCGCTCGCGCAAAGAGCAGGATCGCTTGAAGAGACGAGGGCGGCGGCGCGCAAGGCGGATGAAGCAGTCGCAAATGCAGAACGCATTCTCGCGCAACTGCTGCTGATGGCGAAGATCGACGCGGCGGGGAAGGACGAGGCGCGCGGTTCGGAGCGCATTGAACTCGCCGGGCTCGCGCGTGAGATCACCGCCGATCATGTGCCGGCGGCCGGCGAGGCCGGAATCGACCTCGGCTTTGCCGGCGAAGGCGCGCACTGGATCCGCGCCGAGCCGCTTCTCGTCGGCGAGCTTTTGAAGAACCTTGTCGGCAATGCGCTTCTCTATGCCGGACGGGGCGCCGAGGTCACGGTGCGCGTCGAAGGGCGCAACGGTGCTGTCGTGCTTGAAGTCGAGGACAACGGTCCGGGCATCCGGCTGGAATTGCGCGAAGCGGTGCTCAAGCGTTTCCGACGCGGCGGCGACGAGGCGCCAGGCACCGGGCTTGGCCTGCCGATTGTCGAGGAGATCGCCACGCTTTACGGCGGGACGATGCGGCTCGAGGAAGGCGAGGGCGGGCGAGGATTGAGGGTGGTGGTCGCGTTTCCCGCGGCGGGGTGAGGGGAAGGCCACAGGAGCCTGCATCTGGATCGGATCGTTGCTTCGACCGCGCGGCACGTGAGAGAGAGCGAACTGCCAGCCGCACCCCCCTCTGCCCTGCCGGGCATCTCCCCCACAAGGGTGGAGATTGACAAGGCGCGGGCTCACCGCTTCATCTTTCCAGCAGCGTTGGCCTCACTGCAGGTGATGGAGGTAGAGCAAAAACGGCTTCACCCATTCTGCGGCATCGGCGAAATGGCGAAAGCATTGTTGTTGGCTGATCTCCCCCCTTGTGGGGGAGATGCCCGGCAGGGCAGAGGGGGGCATCAACGCCCGCTTTCTCGATTTTCGCCGCTGCAATCCGACCGGATTCCGTTCAAACTATAAGCGTACCCCCCTGAAACAAATGACCTGCCCGGCAACGCGCGGGCAGGTCGAGGCAAGGCTATTGTCGATGGGTCCGATCAGAACGGCGAATCGGGGAAGTAGAAGTCCTTCGCGTTGTCCTTGGTGACCAGCGTCGCGTCGATCGTGTAGGTGCCGCGAACCGGAACCTGGCCGTAGAAGTTGGCGACCGTCATCTCCAGCGCGGTGCCGACCATTGCCGGCGGGTAGAGCACGTCGACCGGGATCATCTTGTCGCCGTCCATGACCTTCTTGATCATTTCCTTGGAACCGGCGCCGGCGACCACATACTGGATGTCGGTACGCTTGGCCTGCTCGATCGCCTGAAGTACGCCGACGGCCATGTCGTCGTCCTGGCACCAGACGACGTCGATCTGCGGATACTTGGTCAGGTAGTCCTGCATCACCTTGAAGGCGTCGTCGCGGTTCCAGTTGCCGTACTGGCGGTCGAGAATTTCCACCTTCGAGCCGGCGACGCCCTGGTCGAAGCCGTCCTGGCGCTGCTGGTCGATCGGAATCGGCAGGCCGCGGATGACGACGACCTTGGCTTCCGGCGTCGTGGCCTTGATGTATTCGCCGGCGACCTGACCGAGCGCGGGGTTGTTGCCGGCGACATAGAGGTCACGCACGCTGTTGTCGTTGACGGAAGGCGCGCGGTCGACGAGCGCCACGAACGTGCCCTTGCCCTTGACCTCCTTGATTGCGTTGACCAACGGATCGGGATCGGTCGGCAGGATCACCAGCGCGTCGATGCCCTGGGTTTCGAGGTCCTGCACGGCATTGGCCTGGCTTGCCGGATCCGGCGAGGTCTTAACGATGACGTTGAGGCCAGGATGCTTTTCCATGAGCTGCTTGGCGACGCGCTCCGCATGGAACACGACACCGGCGGTCCAGCCATGGTCGGCCGCAGGGATCGAGACGCCGATCGTGACCTTCTTCTCCTCCGCGTGGGCCACGCCCGTCAGTGCCATCATCGCGACGGCAGCAATGCCCAGTAATCCCTTTCGCATGTTTTCATTCCTCCCAATGTGTCAGGGTCTTCGCTGATGTGGCCGGATCGTGAGATCCGGCATTGTCACGATTTGCGTACCAGCGAGCGCTGGACGAGCATCGCGATGATGATGATCGCACCCTGCATCGCGCCGATCAGGTATTCGCTGATGAAGTTCGACAGGAGCATGATGTTACCGACCAATTCGAGGATGAAGGCGCCGCAGATCGTGCCCCAGACGCGGCCGGCGCCGCCCTTGAGCGCCGTCCCGCCGACCACGACGGCGGTGATGGCCTGCAGTTCCCAGAGAATGCCGGTCGTCGCCGAAGTGGAACCGAGGCGCGGCACGTAGAGCAGCACGGCAATCGCCACGCAGAGGCCCTGGATCACGAATGCGATGGTGCGCACCCGGTTGACCGCAATGCCGGAATAGCGCGCAACGTCGCTGTTGGAACCGACGGCGACCACATGCCTGCCATAGCGCGTGCGATAGAGGATGAAGGCGGCGACGGCGGTAACCGCGAGGATGATCGCGATCGGCACGGGCACGCCGAGGATGCTGCCGAAATAGGCCGGGCGATAGAGTTCCTGTATCTCCGGCTCGCGAAGCGTGATCGCGCCGCCCTGCGAAAGCCAGGTCGTGAGGCCGCGGTAGATACCCATCGTGCCGAGTGTCGCGATGAACGGTTCGATCCTGCCGACGGTTGTGATCAGCCCGTTGGCGAGGCCGCAAGCAGCACCTGCCGCCACCGCGAAAACGACCGCTGCCGTCAGCATCAACGTCGGATCGGCGATGGCACCGGAATTCATGAACAGGATCATCAGGCTCGCCACAAAGGCGACCATCGAGCCGACGGAGAGATCGAGATCTCCTGCCGAGATGACGAAAGTCGCGCCTACTGCAATGATGGCGATGAAGGCGCAGCGGGTGGCGACATTGGCGAGGTTGTTGAGGCCGATGAAGTTGGGGTTGACGATGGCACCGACGATCAAGAGCAGCGCCAGCGCCGCAAACGGTGCCACGGCCCTCAGATCGACGTCCCGCCAGGTGCGGCGGTGACTTGTGCTTTGAATGCTTTCCTCGTTCACGCTCATGTTCAGATCAACCTCCCGCCCCGAAGCCCGGGGAATTCCATATTTCTGTGACAGCCCGTGGCCGGTGGCATGGACCGTCAGGCGGCAGCCATCCTCTTTAGACCCGCTGCATAGCGCATGATCTCCTGCTCGGAGATCTCATCCCCTTCGAGCACGCCGACGATCCGTCCCTCGCGCATCACGGCAACCCGCGTGCAAAGCCCGATCACCTCCGGCATTTCGGAGGAAACGACGATGATCGAACGGCCATCGCGCGCGAGAGCCGAAATGAAGTGGTAGATCTGCTGCTTGGTGCCGACGTCGATGCCGCGTGTCGGCTCGTCGATGATGATGATCTCCGGCTCCGTCTCCATCACCTTGGCGAGCAGCAGCTTCTGCTGGTTGCCGCCAGACATGCGCCTCGCCACGACGTCGCCGTCGCGCACGCGGATGTCGAAGCGGCGGCGTGCCTTTCCGAGCGCCGCGGCCTCGCTCGTGGGATCGAGGTAGCCGAGACGGGTATGCTGATCGAGCGATTGCAGGGTCAGGTTCGCCGTCATGACCGAATTCAGGAGCAGGCCCTTCGCCTTGCGGTCCTTGGTCATGTAGGCGAGGCCGCGTCGGTTGGCCGCGTGCACGTCGCCCGAGGGCACGGCTTCGCCGCGGATCGTCACCTCTCCCGATAGCCGCGACCTGAGGCCTGCGACCGCCTCCATCAGTTCCGTCCGTCCCGAGCCGATCATGCCCGAAAACCCGAGGATTTCGCCCTTGCGCACCTCGAAGCTGGCGTCCTTGACATAGTCGGTGGAGAGTGAGTCCACTCGCAGGACGATCTCCTCGTCGACATCCGGCTCGGTCTTGGCGGGATAGAGGCTCGACATCTCGCGCCCGACCATCAGTTGGGCGATCGATTCCCCGTCGAGTATCGCGGTCGGGGCGGTCTTCACCCATTGCCCGTCACGCAACACCGTCACCCGATCGGTCAGTTCGATGACCTCGTCGAGCTTGTGCGAAACGAAGACGAAGCTCGTGCCCTGATCTCTGAGCTTGCGCACCTGGCGGAAGAGGAAATTGGTCTCCTCGCGGGAGAGAACGGCCGTCGGCTCGTCCATGAAAACGACCCGCGCGTCGCGGCTGATCGCCTTGGCAATCTCGACCATCTGCTTTTCGGCTATCGACAAGCTGCTGATCAGCGCATTCGCGTCGACGCGACAGCCGAGGAGATCGAGCACCCGGCGCGTTTCCGCGCGCATATATTTGCGGTCAAGCACGCCGAAGCGAGTGACCTCGCGGCCGAGAAACAGGCTCTCCGCAACGGTCAGATGTTCGGCAAGATTGAATTCCTGGTGGATGATGACGATGCCGAGCGCTTCGGCGGCGCCGTTCGGGGGCAGCGTGACCGGTTTGCCGTCAAGCAGGATCTCGCCGGAGGACGGCTGCTCGAAACCGGAAAGGATTTTTACGAGTGTGGACTTGCCGGCGCCGTTCTCGCCCATCAGGGCATGGATCTCGCCGGCGCGAAGCTCGAAATTGACGCTGAAGAGCACCTGCACACCGCTGAACGACTTGCTGATGCGACGTGCCTCCAGCACGACGCTCCCGGTCTCAAGCGTTTCCGGATTCATCGAATTCCCCCTTGCGGCTCCCTTCCGCTTTCTGGGCTATGTAAACCTTTACACGCGCCATGTAAAGGTTTACATCGAGACTTACACAGGAATTTCCGGTGCAGCCTTTGACGTAGCCGGAAGTGCGTGTAGTGTCCCGCTGCCTACAGCGCCGCCGCGCCTTATCAGACGCGCAAAGGTCGCTGTAGCACTTTGAATCGCTGCATGTTTCCTTAAGTCGGATGCGTTTTAAGGAAACATGCAGTAGACGAGACGCAAGGCAGAGCGAGAGTGTCGGAATCCACGCCCGCAACCATCGAAGACGTCGCCAGGATCGCCGAAGTTTCGATCGCGACGGTATCGCGGGCAATTCACACGCCGGAGAAGGTCGCGAAGTCCACGCGACTGAAGGTCAACCAGGCCATTGCCATAACGGGCTATACGACCAATGCCATGGCGCGCAGCCTCAGGCTCGGCCGATCGAACATGATTCTGGTCGTTGCCCCGGATATCGGCGATCCCAACTTTTCCAGCATTCTCGTCGGCTTGGAAAACGAGGCGCGATCGCATGGCTATGGCGTGCTGATCGGCCATACGCAGAACGACGCCCAGCGTGCGCTCGAATATCTGAAGTTCCTCAACTCCAACCAGGCGGCGGGCCTCATCCTCTTCACCGGCATTCTGCCGTTCGGCCACGAGACGATGACGGCGCGATTGCCGCCGAGCGTGGGTATCTTCGAGCCAGTTTTCAACGGCGGCATCCCCTATGTCGGCATTGACGATATCGAGGGGGCGCGCAAGGTGGTCGATCTCCTGATCGCCGAAGGCCATCGCAAGATTGCCTTTATCGGCGATTCCCGCACGCGGCTTGCTTATAAGAGGCGACGGGCCGGCTACGACGCGGGCCTCGATGCGGCGGGCGTGCCGGCGGAGTTGCGGCTTGTGCAGGAGGGCGACGGCACGCTCGAGAGCGGAAGGGCCGCAGTCGAACGGCTCTTCGTGCGCGACACGCTGCCGACCGCTTTCATGTGCGTCAACGACCAGACGGCGCTCGGTGTGATGATCGGGCTGAAGACGCGCGGCTATGACATACCCGGCGATTTTTCGGTGACCGGCTTCGACGACGTGCCGCAGGCGACGTTCATGACGCCGGCCTTGACCACGATCCGCCAGCCGCGCACGCTGATTGGAAAGCAGGCCATGGCACTCCTGCTTGACCTTCTTTCCGACAGGCGCCCCGCCGAGACCGAGATCCTTCTGAGGCCTGATCTGGTGGTCCGCAATTCAGTGACCACACCATCGCGGCGTTGGATGGGTAAATAGGGCTGCTATATATCGTGATCGGCACCCCGCTCCGAACGCCTACAAGGGGAGGGGCCGGGATGCGCGCGCCCAATGCTTCTCAACCGGTCTGCGACGATCAGATGTTGCCGGGGGCAGCAGGTACCTGTTGCCGAACCAAAGCCCACAGGCGCCACAAGAAGAAGGCTTAAGCCGTCGCTGTGGCGTCCCGCGTAGCGTCAAGGCTTGAATGCGATGGGTGCGGCACTTTACGCCCCCTCCCACCTGTGGACCACCTGTGGGGAGGGGCTCATCGCACGTTTGACCTTAAGCCGCCAGCCCGCTTCCCCGACCGAGCACCTGAAAGCGGCCCGCCATGCGGTTGAGGTCGCCCACCTCGTTGCTCAGCTCACGGCAGGCCGCATTGGTCTCCTCGACCATCGCCGCATTCCGTTGCGTCATTTCATCCATTCTATGAAGCGCGACATCGATCTCGGACAATGCAGTAGACTGCTCGGTCGCGGCAGTCACGATCGCCCCGATCAGATCGGTCACCTGCTGCACATGCCCCTCTATCCCGATCAACGCCTCACCGGTCTGGTTGACAAGCTCCACGCCACCGGCGACTTCCCGTGTCGACGCCTCGATCAGCATTTTGATCTCCTTGGCGGCACTGGCGGAGCGACCGGCCAGTTCCCGCACCTCCTGGGCAACGACGGCAAAGCCTTTGCCCGCTTCGCCCGCACGCGCAGCCTCGACGCCCGCATTGAGCGCCAGGAGATTGGTCTGGAAGGCAATCTGGTCGATGACGTTAATGATCTGCTGGATCTGCCCGGAGGATCGCGCGATGCGCTCCATGGCGGCCACTGCGTCGCGCACGACTATCGCGGATTTCTCGGCGCTATCTTTCGCCGCGACCATCACCACGCTTGCCTCTCGCGCACGCTCCGAGGAATTGTGTGCCGTCGCCGTGATCTCGTTGAAGGCGGAGGCAGTCTGTTCGAGCGAGGCCGCCTGCTGCTCGGTCCGTTTGGCCAGATCATCGGTCGCCCCGGCAATTTCCGACGAGCTCGTGCTGAGCTTGGCGGTCGCACTGAGGACACCGGAGATCGTTTCAGCGAGCCGTTCTACGCTCGTGTTGAACTCAGCTCTCAACTCCTCGTACGCCGCGGAGAAGTTATCTACGATGCGGACGGAGAGATCGCCGGCAGACAGGCGCGCCAGTCCGCGGGTCAAATGTTCAATGACTTGCAGCCGGTCCCTTTCCTCGATCGCTTTCCTTCGCGCGTGGGCTGCCTCTTCTTCGTCCCGCAGGCGGCGCTCCTCGTCCGTCCGCTCGCGCGCGTGGCGGCGCTCGATTGCCGCTTGCCGGAACACGGCGACGGACCTTGCGACCATGCCGATCTCGTCGGGACGCTCGGCATAGGGAACCTCGCGATCGTAGTCGCCGGAGGCAAGCGTCTGCATATAGGCAGACATGGTGGCCAGAGGCTTCACCGCGCGATGGCGGAAGAACCAAAGGCCGGCGAGCAGCAGAAGGACGGACATCGCCGAACTCAGGGTGGCGGCCCCGGAAAGGCTCGCCGTGTCCGAAGCGGCACCTGCTTCCTGCTGCTTCAGGAACTTGTCAGCCATCGCGACCAATTCATTGACGGCGACTTCATGGTGGTGAAAGCTTGCCTTCAACGCCTCCATCGCCTGCGTCGCGGAAGCCGGATCTCCGTCGCGAAACGGAGCGAGAAACTTTTCTTCCATCGCCGCCCAATAGGCATCGGCTCGGCCGATAACATCGTTCTCGAGCTTTGCCTTAAGCGTTTCGGGAGCCGCCGACGCTTTCCAGTAGGCGCGCCGGTCGTCATAGGCCTGTTTCAGAGTTCCGATCTTGTCAAGGTTGCCTTTGGCGAGTTCGGGATTGGATACGGCCTCCATCGCCAGCATATAGGACTCAACCGTGTACAACGGTGGCGGCAGGATGTCGGCGATCAGGTCCTTTCCGTAGATCACCTGCGTATAGACCGGACCGTTCACTCTCAGCTTGTCGAAGGCGTATGTCTTGATGCCAATGGAAATTAGCAAACCGGCGGTGACAATCGCCCCAAAGATCGCCAAACCGCGCGCAATAGATAGTTTCATGCAATCTCTCCCACCGAAAAATTTACTACGCTGGGACGCGTATGGACTTCACGGAACCTCCTGAGAGGCCGCAAGCGAGCAATAAGTCATGAAAAAATTCCGGACTGACCCGGCGCGAGACGTCAGCATCATGCATCAAGTCTTCCACCTGAGGAGATAGACTTGGCAACGTTCTCGTATAACGAGCAGAATTATATGATAATTGTTACTGCGTAATTAAGCGCTGGCACGACGCTGTTCGTTAGCGCCATCAGCGCCGAGAGCAGCCCGCCTACGCTAACAAGACTCGCATAGGCGGGGCAGTTCGAAGGACTTAATGTTCTGTGCGTTACCGGCCGCGGGGGCCGAAGAGGGAAGCCGTTTCGCGGGTCTGTACCCGAAGCATCGCGTTCCAAAGCTGAACAAAGAAACGCGGCTGGAACTGGCTCGCAAGCTTGCGCTGCGACAACATGATAAATCTCCAATGATTTTGGATGCGGCCGATATAGTGTATCGACGGCGCGTTTGCCAGAGCGGAGTCTACGGGGCTGCCTTGCAGGGCAAGCATATGTCGGCGGACGAATAATCGCGCAGTTCTGGCAGTACAGTAAAGAAAAAAGGCCGGAACGGCTTGCGCTATTCCGGCCAGTCACTTCACTGGGAGGACAAGTCTTCTTTTCTTAAGCTTAGGTTTTCTTTCTGCCCTTCTGGCGATAAACGTCGACAACGACGGCGGCGACGATGATCACGCCCTTGACGATCTCCTGATAGTAGGCATCGACCCTGAGGAACGTGAAACCGGAGGTCATGACGCCGAGGATCACCGTGCCGATGACGGTTCCGGTGATGCGGCCGACACCACCGGTCAACGACGTGCCGCCGATGACAGTCGCAGCAATGGCGTCAAGTTCGTACATGACACCCATGCCGGCCTGTGCGGTCTGGGCGCGTGCTGCGGTGACGACGCCTGCCAGGCCCGCCAGCATGCCGGCAATGGCATAGACCTTGATCAGATGCGCCTCGACATTGATGCCGGAAACGCGCGCGGCCTGTACGTTCGCGCCGATCGCATAGGTGAACTTGCCGTAGCGGGTGTAGCGCAGCGCGATGTGGAAGATCAGCGCGACGACGAGGAAGACGATGACCGGCCAGATGCCTGTGCCGATGAAGTTGAACTGATCGGTAAGACCGGAGACCGGCTGGCCCTTGGTGTACCACTTGGAGACGCCGCGCGCCGAGACCATCATGCCGAGCGTGGCGATGAATGGGGGGATCTTGGTCTTGGCGATCAGCTGCCCGTTGATATAGCCAGCGACAAGGCCGATGCCGACGCCGAGGCCGATCGGGACGATTGCCGGAAGGTCGGTGAGCGATGGATAAAGTGCACGCGGCCAGGTGGAAGCCTGCGCGACGCTCGCCGAGATCATCGCCGTCATGCCGACCACCGATCCCGATGAGAGATCAATGCCGCCGGTGATAATCACCTGCGTCACGCCGACGGCGATGATGCCGATCACCGAGACCTGCAGGATCATGATCGTCAGCCGCTGGGAATTCATCAGGAAGCTCTGGCCGACGAACATCCAGCCGAGAATTTCGTAGACAAGGGCAATCCCGAGCAACACCAGGAAGATGTTGAATTCAGGCGGCATACGCCGCCTTGACCCGACAAGGGTCGTGCTCGTGCCATGTGCGGCGACATTGGTATCCATTTTCTGTCCTCCCTGCGGTCGGCATCGCGCGTTCAGCGCGCGGCAAGTTCCATGACCTTGATCTGGGTCGCTTCGGCTCGGTCGAGGAAGCCTGTAACGCGGCCTTCATGCATCACCATGATCCGGTCGCTCATGCCGAGCACCTCGGGCATTTCCGACGAGATCATGATGACGGCGACGCCGTTGCGGGCGAGTTCGGTGACAAGACGGTGGATTTCCGCCTTGGCGCCGACATCGATGCCGCGTGTCGGCTCATCAAGGATGAGAATGCGTGGATTGGTGAGAAGCCAGCGGCCGATCAGCACCTTCTGCTGATTGCCTCCCGACAGGTTTTCGATGCGCTCCTGCAGGTTCGGCGTCTTGACGCGCAGCTTCCGGCTCATCTCCTCGCAGGCGGCGGTGATCGCCTTCTCACTGACGAAGCCGCGCTTGACGAACTTGTCCTGCAGCACCGCGATCTGCATGTTCTCGAGAATGTCGAGGATGAGCAGACAGCCGGTGTCCTTGCGGTCCTCCGTCAGGAACGCCAAGCGATGGCGGATCGCCGTGTTGGGGTTGTCGATGACGACATCTTTGCCATCGATCGCAATCGTGCCAGAACTCGCCGGCGTGACGCCGAAGAGGGTCTCGGCGACATTCGAGCGGCCGGAACCGACGAGTCCTGCGACGCCGAGAATTTCGCCGGCGCGCACATCGAAGGAGACGTCGCGGAACACGCCATCAAGGGTGAGGTCCTTGACCGACAGCACGACGTCGCCGATCGGCACCTCCTCCTTCGGGAACATCTGGGTGATCTCGCGGCCGACCATCATGCGGATGATGTCGTCGCGGGTGACATTGCTGGAAGCGTGCGTGCCGATATATTTGCCGTCGCGAAACACCGAGAATTCGTCCGCGATCTCGAAGAGCTCGTTCATCTTGTGGGTGATGTAAACGATGCCGATGCCTTGCGATCTGAGGTCGCGGATGATCTCGAAGAGGTGCGCAACCTCGCGCTCGGTCAGCGCAGATGTCGGCTCGTCCATAATCAGCACGTCGGATTCGTAGGAAACCGCCTTGGCGATTTCGACCATTTGACGGTTGGCGACGGAGAGGTGACGGACTTCGATCTCCGGGTCGAGATTGATCTTCAGCCGCTCGAACAGCTTGGCGGTCATGCGGCGCATTTCGCCGTGATCGACGAAGCCGAACCGGTTCTTCGGTTCGCGGCGGATCCAGATGTTTTCCGCGACCGTCATGAACGGCATCAGGTTCAGTTCCTGATGGATCATGGCGATGCCGTTTTCGAGCGCATCGAGCGGCGACTTCAACTGGATGTCGACGCCGCGGAGCTTCACTTCGCCCCTGTCCGGATGGTAGATGCCGGCGAGGATCTTCATGAGCGTCGACTTGCCGGCGCCGTTTTCGCCCATTAGCGCATGCACGGTGCCGCGCTTCAGCTTGAACTCGACGTCATCGAGCGCCACCACGCCCGGAAATTCCTTGCGCACACCTTCCGCGGAGAGAAGATATTCTGCATTCGGTATGGCGCCACTCGCACGCACGGCTGCCATGGTTGTGGGACTGAGCGTCATTCTCATAGCCTCCCCAGTTTCCGGCACTGGCCGAAAAGTCCCGCGGCGGGCGAATACGCCGTCTCATTGAGCCCAATCGTCAGGGCTTGGTGCGGGGACTGATTTCAGGAGGAGCGCGGCTCTTGCCGCGCCCCCAAAGCGAACGATCAGTTCTTCGCCTGGTATTTGTCCAGGTTTTCCTTCGTAACGAGTTCGAAGGGGATGTAGACCTTCTTTTCGACCGGCTCGCCCTTGGCGAGCTTGAGTGCGGCGTCGACCGAGCCCTGGCCCTGGCCGGCGGCGTTCTGGAATACGGTGACGTCGAGGTCACCGGCCGCCATGGCGGCGAGCGCATCCTGGGTGGCATCGACGCCGCCGATGACGACCGAGTCCATCGAACGGCCGGCAGCCTTCAGCGCCTGGATAGCGCCGATTGCCATTTCGTCGTTGTTCGAAATGACGGCATCGAACTCAAGGCCGGCGGAGAGCCAGTTGGTCACGAGGTCGGCGCCCTGGGTGCGCGACCAATTGGCCGTCTGCTCTTCGACGATCTCGATGCCCTTGCACTGATCGGTGGCGAGCACGTCATGCACGTCCTTCGTGCGCATGCGGGCAGCCTGGTTGGAAAGCTCACCCATCATGACGACGGCCTTGCCCTTGCCGCCGAGCATCTTGCAGATCTCCTGGGTTTCCAGCGTGCCGGATTCCAGCTCGTTCGAGGCAACGAAGGCCTGTTTGTCCGGCAGGCTGTCGACATTCACCGGCTCGCGGTTGACGTAAACAAGCGGAATGCCAGCGTCCGCAGCGATCTTCGACATGGCGGCTGTCGCATCGGTGTCGACCGGGTTGACGATGATGGCATCGACGCCGGCGGCGATGAAGTTCTGGATCTGGCTCTGCTGCTTGGCGACGTCGTTCTGAGCGTCCTCGATCTGCAGTTCGACGCCATCAAGCGTCTTGGCGTAATCGGACATGCCGTTGCGCAGAACCGTCAGGAAGTTGTCGTCGAACAGCGCCATCGACACGCCGATAGTCTCAGCATGCGCCGCCGTCGACATCATGACGGCCGTTGCGGCGCCCAGCACAAATTTCTTCATTTCTTTCTCCTCCACATTCGGTGCCCGGCGACACCTTCTCCTGCCGGAAGTGCGACCTTCGTGGCCGCACCCATTCCAAACCGGAAGCCGCACTCCCGCTGCGCGTCCGGTCAAAACGGAATAAACGAACCAGCAAATTGCGATTACGGAATATGTATTCCATTTTATCCGGGCGCCGTCAAGCCTGTCTTGCGGCGCCCGAGCCATTTTCGGTGTTTAGTGGATGATCAGGCCTTGGCTTGCAGATAAGTCATGCTTTCGCGAAGCGCCTTTGCCGGATCGGTAAGTTCGTGGACCGATGGTGCGAAGGGCTCGAAGGAAAACGGGCCCTTGTACCCTTCACTGGCGAGGCGCCGGATCTGCCCGGCATTGTCCAGCCGGTCCTCCGCATCGACCAGAACGCGGTGCGGATCGCGCATGTCGGCGACCGTAACCCCTTTGTCGCTGACGCCGGAAATATGCACGAGCCCGGTCATATCCGGGAAAAAAGCATCCTCGCTGGCTAGATGATGGTGGAAGGTGTCGTGGACAAGACGGAATGTCGCTTCGCCGCCGACCTCCCGGATCGCCTCGACAGCTTCGGTCTTGGAGCGCAGCGAGCAGATCTCGAAGCCGAGCGGCTCGACGAGCCCGGCAACGCCCGCCGCTTCCAGCAAGGGCTTCAAGGCTTTCAGCGCGGTCCTGAGGTTTGCCTGGCGCTCGCCGTCCTTCTGGCCGCTCCCATCATTGACCGGTACCAGCACCAGGGCCTTGGCGCCGCAATCGCGCGCATAGGAGATAAGCGCGCGTGCTTCCGCTTCGCGCTCGTCGTTCCATTCGTTGAAGCGTTGCAGCGCGTTGATCGAGATGATCGTCAGTCCATGCTTTTCGGCAAGCGCCTTCACCGCATCCGGGCGGGTGCCGTCGAGGATCGCGTTGTCAGAAAGATCGTTGCGAATTTCAACCGCGGATATTCCAAGCGACTTGGCGAGCTCGAAGAATGCATCAAGCGGCAGGCCGGGTGCGGCCATGTGATTGAGGGCGAAGGGAAGGGCGGTCATAGGGGGCGGATCCTCCAGGAATGTTTGGAATAGCTTTCGCCTGATCGGAACATTTGTTCTATTTCAGGTCCAATGCCACCTTCATCACTTGGGAGGCGTCAGTCAAAGCGATAGGCGGGCAGCCTTCTTGCATTTCTGCAAGATTGCGTTTTGCCAATGATGGAATCCTGTCATCGCATAGCTGCCCGCCAGAGGCGGGCATTGGTGCCTATTTGATCCCGTTCGCCTCGGCGATGAAATCGGACAGCATCGGCACATAGTCTTCGCCGTGACCGGTGCCGACGGCTTGCGCGAAGGAATTGCGGACGGCCGCGCCAATCGGGTTAGCGGCGCCGGACGCGTTGGCGAAGGCGGCGAGATAGCTCATGTCCTTGAATGCGTTGCGGATGGCGAATTTGTGCGCATTCGGGTCGCGCTCCAGCACCCAGCGGAAGAAGGTCTGGTAGAACGGGCAATCCATCCGCCCGCCGCGGATGACGTTGTCGAAAACTTGCGGGGTGAGGCCTGCCTTCCTGCCTAGCATCAAAGCTTCAGAGTAGAGCGCGGCATAGCCCATCGCCAGGAAGTTGTTGAGGAGCTTCATGGTGTGGCCGGTGCCGGTCGGGCCGGTATGGACAATGCGGCCGGCAAAGCATTCGAGCACCGGCCAGACACGCCGGACGTCGTCGTCAGCGCCGCCAACCATGACATCGAGCGTGCCGGCGGCGGCATCGGCCGGCGTGCGGCTGAGTGGCGCGTCGAGGAGCGTGATGCCTTTTCCGGCCAGGTCCTCGGCGAGTTCCATCGTGACGGACGGATCGGAGGTAGAGCAGTCGATGATGGTGAGCGGCTTGGCCGCGGCCGCGATGCCGTCCGCGCCTTCGATGACCGACAGCACTTCCGGCGAGCCGGTGACGCAGAGGATGATGATGTCGCAGCGTTCCGCCATCTCGCGCGGCGTTTTGACTTCCGTCGCGCCCTCGGCGACAAGCGCTTCGACCGGCGCCCGGTTGCGATGTGCCATCACCGCAAGCGGCCAGCCCTTTCTCACGATGTTCGTCGCCATGCCCTGACCCATCAGCCCTAGTCCGATGAAACCCACATTCGCCTTCGTCATTGGTCGCCTCCCTGCCGTTGGCTATGTCGAGTCATTATCCTGCACGATCGAGCGAACATCGCAAATGGTCCCGCCGATTGACGCGGTATTGATCGGAATCGCCGCCGCACTAGTCGCGCAAGCTGATCCACACCGGTGCGTGATCGCTCGCCCCTTCGACGCCGCGAACGTTCCGGTCGATACCGGCGCCACTCAGTCGGCGTGTGAGCTTTCGGCTCAAGAGAACGTGGTCGAGACGCAGTCCCGCGTCGCGCTGCCAGCGGTTCCGGCGGTAGTCCCAGAACGTGAAGAGTTGTTCCTCCGGATAAACTGCGCGCAGGGCGTCGAGCCAGCCCTGGTCGAGAAGGTGCCGGAAGGCGGCACGGCTTTCGGGTTGGACGAGTGCGTTGTCGTCGTAGGAGCGGGTCGGGTAGATGTCGCGCGGCTCGGGCACCACGTTGTAGTCGCCGGCAAGCACCACCGGCAGGCCGGTCGCAAGCAGTTCGGCGGCATGCAGCCTCAGGCGTTCATGCCAAGCCAGTTTGTAGTCGAATTTCGGCCCGGGCTGGGGATTGCCGTTCGGTGCATAGAGCGAGGTGATGAGAATGCCGTTCACCGCGGCTTCGATATATCGGCTTTGCGTATCGGACGGATCGCCGGGCAACTCGGCCCGGGTCAGGATCGGCTCGTTATCGCGCGCGAGGATCGCGACGCCGTTCCAGGCCGCCTGTCCGCGCCAGACGGCACCGTAGCCGGCCGCCTCGATTGCTGCCTTCGGGAATTGGGCGTCTGTCGCCTTGAGTTCCTGCAGGCAGACGACGTCCGGTTGGGCCGTGGCGAGCCAGGCAAGCAGGTTTTCTAGCCGCCGGTTGACGCCATTGATGTTGAAGGTCGCGATCTCCATACGCTCAGCGCACCAGCCGGTCGATCCAGGTGCGAACGGTCTCGGCCACCGTCTTCAGATGGTCGGCAGCCGAAAAGCCCGACACGCTCTTGCGCGGTTTGAGGTCATGGTCGCCGTCGTCCAGCCATAAAATTTCGATCGTGTCGGAGAGCGCGTAGCCGGCAACGTCCTCGCGGGTGCCGAACTCGTCGCGTGTTCCCTGGCAGATCAACGTCGGCGTCTTCAAGTCGGCGAGATGTTTGGTCCGAAGCTGCTCCGGCTTGGCTGGCGGATGAAACGGGTAGCCGAGGCAGAGCAGCCCGGCGATTTTCCCGTCCAAATGAAGGTCGTCGGCAATCATGCTTGCGACCCGCCCTCCCATCGATTTGCCGCCGATGACGAGCGGACCGCTCGCGCCAAGCGCAGCAATGGCGGCCTCGTATTCGGGCTTCAGCGTCTCGGCGCGGGGCGGGGGCTTGCGGCCTTCCGAGGTGCGACGAGCCGCCATGTAACCGAACTCAAAACGGGCGACGCGAAAGCCGGCGTCGGCAAGGGCCTTCGCAGTCGCAGTCATTGAGGTCGAGTCCATCGGTGCCCCTGCGCCGTGGGCGAGGAGAATGGTGACGGCGGCGTCGTTCGGTCCGTCGAACAGGAATTTTTCGCCCATCTCAGCCAGCCGTCCGTGGAAGGAGATGGAGGTCGACGAACTGTACACCGCGTTCGGCAGCCCGTGCCCACTCGGAATCCTTGTCGAGTTCGAGATAGCGCCTCCACCAGCGTCGTGCCTCGGCGAGATTGTCCGCGTCGAATTCGAGTTTCGCCAGGTTGAAGACAGCGTCCGCATAGTCGCCGTCGAGATCGATGGCTTTTTTGAGGTATCGGCGTGCAGCGTCGATCCGCCCGCGTTCGCTCATGAGGCCGGCAACGTTGAACCACGCCTCGACGAAGCTCGAGTCGAGCTTGAGCGCGCGGATGTAATCATGCGCCGCTTCCACCTGCCGGCCCGCTGCCTTCAGGCAATTTGCGCGGTTGAAGGCGGCGACGGAGTCAGTCGGGTCGATGGCGAGGCAGCGTTGATAGAATGCAGCCGCCTCGTCGTAGAAGCCGTCCTCCTCCGCGGCTTCCGCCTCAGCGAAGAGGTCTTCAAGCTCCGCATCGCTGGACGTTCCAAGATCGAACAGCAGCTGCCCATCGAGTTCGCTGAGGCCCTCGGCGCGGCGGGCGTAAATCGTGTCCGCACCTTCGTGATGCAGCGAAAGCGCGGTGAGCGCCGCCACGGAGCCGGAGCGGTGGACCGACCGTGCGATCGCACTCCAGGTGGCGCCGCTGTCGATCAGGCCGGCATATTTCCGGGCGAGGATCAGGTCGCGGAAGGAATAGGGTTCGCTGTCGTGCTCGAAGGCGTCGAACAGCGAAAGAAGGTCGAAGGTGCGTGCCGCAAGCCGCGACTGATCGATGAGCGACTGCCGTGTGAGGGCCGAGGCTTCCGGTGCGGTCATCAGTCCCAGCAGCCGAAGAAAGCCGTTCTCGCTAAGAGAACGTCTGTTCTGGCGTATCTCGGAGTCGAACCGTGCTTCGATCTCCGCCTCGCTCGCCTTTGAAAGCAGGCTGCGGCCGAAGACGAGGTGCGAGGTCTGGCGTGTGATGCCGCGCCTCAGATGGCCGAGCTGCCGTTCGACCTCGCGCGCCGCCAATCGGCGGGGAAACGCGGCAAGTGCACCGACGATGCCGAATGTCTGCCCTGCAACCGCCATCAGACTTTTTTCTTAGCCGCCGGCTTGCCGCTGGTCGTTGCCGCCTTCGCGGGCCGTTTGGCCGCCGGCTCGGCTTTGGGCTTGCTCTTGGCGGGCGGTTTCGTCTGGGAAAGGCTCGCCTTCAGAGCATCCATGAGATTGATGACGTTGCCGCGCTCGGGCGCCGCCGCAATGATCGGCTTGTGGCCCTTGAGCTTCTCGCGGATCATCTGCATCAGCGCGATCTCGTAGCGATCTTCGTAATTCTTGGGATCGAAGGTCGTGCGCTTCTGTTCGATGAGCGCCTCGGCAAGCTGCAGCATTTCAGGGTCGGGGTTTCCGACCGGAATATTGCCGAAATACTCCGCAGTGCCGCGCACCTCGTTCGGGTTCCGAAGTGTGCAGACGAACATGCCGGTCTCGCGCGGACCGATGGTGATCACCCGTTCGCGACTGGAAAGCACGAGACGCGCGATCGCAAGCTTGCCGGCCCTTCGCAACGCATCGCGCAGCACGATGAAGGTTTCCTCCGCCATCGCGCCGTCGGGCGCAAGATAGTAGGGAGCATCCTGATAGATGACGTCCACCGATCCGTCGTCGACGAAGGCTTCGATGTTCATCGTGTGGTTGGATTCGATCTTGACGCTTTCGAGGTCGGTGTCCTCGATGATGATGTATTTCTTGTCCTCGTATTCGTAGCCCTTGACGAGATCGGACCGTTCGACCAGCCCGAGCTCCGGATCCACCGGCTTCATGTTGATCCGGTTGTGAGTCTTCTTGTGAAGCTGGTTGAAGGTGATGCGTTCGCTTGAACTGGTGGCTGGGTAGAGCCTAACGGGACAACTTACGAGACTGAGCCTGAGATAACCTTTCCAACTTGCCCTGGGCGCCATGATCGTCTCCTACGCGGCAACACGAATTACTTTCCCGCCTCGGACAACAGAGGCAGATCCCTGGCGAAAGCATCTATTTCCGCCCATGGATCGCCGGACGTGACCAGGAGGCCAGGCAGCGAAGAATAGTTCAAATCCTCCGGAGCGTCGATAGACTCAAGATCGCCCCAGCTTACCGGGGTTGAGGCCGGCAGATTCGTCCTCGCGCGCAGCGAGTAGGGGGCGGCGGCCGTGTGGCCGCGGGCATTGCGATGGAAGTCGATGAAAATCCGCTTGATGCGGTTTTCTTTGCCCATTGTCGTGGTGAAGACCTCGGGCGCGCTTGCGGCGAGGCGGGTGGCAATCGCGCTCGTCGCCTGATGCACTTTTTTCCAGTTGTGCTTCGGTGCGATCGGCACGACCACGTGGACGCCTCTGCCGCCCGATGTCTTGACGAAGGGGACGAGATCGAGCGCCTCGAGCTCGCCGCGCACATGGACGGCGGCCTCGACCACCTCGCGCCAGGTGATGCCCTCGCCGGGGTCGAGGTCGAAGACGACGCGGTCGGCCTTTTCAAGCCGCTTGCTAACGGTCCCCCAGGTGTGAAACTCGACGACGCCGAACTGCGCGAGCGCGAGATAGCCCTTGGCGTCTCCCACTGAAAGGTAGGATTTCGTCTCGCCTTCCGAGTTGGTTGATTGAAAAGTCTCCACCGAGGCCGGCATGCCGGTGAAGGGATGGCGTTGGAAGAAGCAATCCTGGGCTCTTCCCGTCGGGCAGCGCACCAGCGAGACCGGGCGGTTGAGGATGTGCGGCAGCATGAAATCACCGACGAGCGCATAGTAGACGGCGATGTCGAGCTTGGTGGGGCCGGACTTTCCGAACAGGCGGCGTGTGGGATTGGTGATCGAGATGCTGGCGAGATCGGCGTCCGAAATCAGCCGCTTTCGCTGCGGCGCGGCAGGCGTCGACAGTTCGATTTCGCGAAGCCCCTTGAACACGGCATGGCGAAGCACATTGTCTGCCGTGCGGTTGCCATAGTGGATATGCGCCCACAACACCGGCCGGACCCAGGCGATCTCCTTTGGAGCACCCTCGAGTTTTGCCGCACCGGCTCGAAGCGGCTCCAGCCGTGCAAGCAATTCTTTCGCCGTCTGCGCGTCGAAGCCGGTTCCAACCTTGCCGCGATATTGCAGTTCGCCCTCGACCCATTCGCCGAGCGCAAGCGCGGCAAGTCCCTCCGCTGCCTCGGAGGTGGTATATCCGGCGATTACAAAGTCGTCCGGCTGGAGCGCCTTGGTCTTGGTCCAGGTTTTCGACCGGCCGCTCTGGTAAGACGCCGAGGCGCGCTTAGAGACGATGCCTTCAAGGCCCAATTCCGAAGCCCGGTCGTAAAGCGCTCGCCCGTCGCCAGGGACATGGTCGCTGAACTGGATGGCCGAGACCCCCGATAGATGCGCGGAAAGTAATTTCGCGAGCAGCGCCTTGCGCTTTTCGAGCGGAGTAGCCAGGAGACTCCAGCCGTCGAGATGCAGAAGATCGAAGGCATAAAAGACAAGCTTGTTGCCGGCGCCACTTGAAAGCGCCTCCTGCAACAGGGAAAAGCGACTGATTCCTTGGTCGTCGGGGACGATGATTTCGCCGTCGATAATGGCCTCGCGGCAGGGTAGCCGGCGAAAGGCTTCTGGGAGATCCCCGTAGCGCTTCGTCCAGTCGAGGCCGCCACGGGTGATAAGACGCACCTCACCGTCCGAGATGTGCGCCATCGTCCGGTAGCCGTCGAACTTGATCTCATGCAGCCAGTCGCCGCTCTGGGTGGCGCCATCTGGCGGCCTGTCAGCCGGCGTCGCAAGCTGCGGTTCGATGCGCGCGGGTGCTGCACCTTTCACGGCGCCTGGCAATGCTCCCGGATTGAACTTGACCGGCTTGACTGGTTTGGCCGCCGGTTTCGGCTTCTCCACCAATTCCTCGATCCGCCGTCCGGATTTGACGCTCTCCGGGCGCGCGGCGAGGATGTCGACAGTGGCGTCGGCGGCGAGGTCGCGTTCCTTGAAGAGAAGCCAGTTGCGCTGGTCTTCCTCGCCGGGCTTGGGTTTCAACCGCGCCAGCATCCAACCACCATTGAGCTTTTCGCCGGCAAGGCGGAACTTGAACGCGCCCGTCCGCAAGCTCTTCTCGATGTCGTCCATCGGCGCCCATACACCCGTGTCCCAGACGATCATCGGGCCGCCGCCATACTCGCCCTCGGGGATGACACCCTCGAAGTCGATGTATTCCAGCGGGTGATCCTCCGTCTCGACCGCGAGCCGCTTGTCCGCCGGATTGAGCGATGGCCCCTTCGGGACGGCCCAGCTTTTGAGCACGTCCCCCACTTGCAGCCTCAGGTCGTAGTGGTCGGCGGTTGCATGATGCTTATGGACGACAAAACGGTTGCCGCTCTCGCCGGCAAGGCTGCCGGGCGGCTCCGACGTTTTCGAAAAATCCCTCTTCTTGCGATAGACCTGTAGCTTCGACATCGCCATGTCCCCTACGCTATGGCTAATAGGGCGAACCCGCAATATGACGTTGAAGTCGACGCGGGAGGAGCCGCGGAACATCAAGGGAGGGTAAGGCAGAGATGGGAGAAAACCATCGCTGGTTGAACGAGCCGGCTAGCTGGCAAGGCAACGAAAAGACGCTGTCGCTCACGACGGACGGCAATACGGATTTCTGGCGCGAGACCTTCTACGGGTTCGTTCGCGACAGCGGTCACGCCTATCTCCGATCGGTTTCCGGCGATTTCACCGCCTCGGCCACGATCACGGGCGCCTACGAGCAACTCTACGACCAGGCCGGGCTGATGTTGCGGCTCGACGAGGAGAACTGGATCAAGTGCGGTATCGAATACACCGACGGACTGATGCATTTCAGCGTCGTCGTTACGCTCGGCGCTTCGGACTGGTCGGTAATCCCTCTTCATGACGCCTCGCCATCCGACGCGGTCGAGGTGCAGCTGACGCGCCATGGCGACGCAGTGCGAGTGCAGTTCCGCTTCGGCGACGCTGCCTGGCAGATGGCGCGGCTTTGCCCGTTTTCAGCGGCGGATGCGGAGATTGGCGTCATGGCCTGCTCTCCGGAGCGTGCAAGCTTCGAGGCGAGTTTTCGTGACTTCACGGTCGCTCCGCCGATTGCCCGTGCACTGCACGAGGATTGAGCAGCGCGGCGTCTAGGAAAGCGTAGAGCGGTTCCGTCAGGAACTGCTTAGGGTTCAAGGGGTTCGGTCATTTCGGATGAGAACGATCCCACCATTTGAGCACCCGCATCGCCCGTAGCGTCACCCAGCGCGAGGGCTTGCCGGGCTCGTCGTCGACCTCGAACCACACCCGCCCTGTCGGGCTCCAGTCGAGCGGCCAGGTGCCGTCTTCCAAGCGTCTAGAACGCACGTACTCGATGGCCTCCCCGAGCCGAGGATCGGGGTCAGCGTCGGTAAGCATCGCGGAGGAGCGGAAATAGTCGAGCGCACGCATCACGTCGTAGCGCCAACGGTTTGGGTGCACGAAGCAAAGAAACCGCTCGTCTGCCGGTTGCCCCGTGCTGAGACGGCGGAAGAGATTGCGCTCCAGCAGGAATTCCTCGCCCGATCTGCGCGCCTCCCGGGATAGAGGCGTGCCCCCGGTGGCTCTCTCATACTCCAGCAGCCCTTCCAGCACGTTGATCGTGCTCGCGAAGGACGATCGGAGCGAACCGTTGATCCTCTCACAGTTCCAGCCGCCATCGTCGAGACGCTCGCCTACCAGCCTGTCGACAATGGGCGAGACATCGACCCCGAAATAGGCTCCGTCGGCAACGGTCCGGCCGTTGATACACTCCTCGACTTCGCCCTCCCAGTAAGGCTGGCCCCCCTCATCCCAGCGGGAGTTAGCGCCGATCAATTCGACGGCTTGCCTGGCCCGGTCCGACGAGGGATCGAGACCGAACTCCCGAAGCTGCGACAGCGAAAAGCAAGTCGCCGTCCATGGCTGGCCGCGCTCCGACCACTCGCGAGGGTCGAAACCCGCGGGAACAAAGGCTCCACCCGCCCATTGCCCATCCGTATTCTGGAACGAGAGAAGCTTGGCTCCCCAGCCGTCGATCTCGACTTTGGCCCGCTCCGGCTTCCACTCCGCCTCCGGGACCTCGAGCAGGTCGCGCATTACCTGCCAGCGGATCGACGGATCCGAGTCGAGAAGCCATTCGATCACCGGGCCAGGGTCAGTCATGGTGCGAGCCTATCAGAAGGTCGGGTCGATTGCTCGCTTGTAATCACTTCAACGGAACTGCGCCCGATGAAATCGTGGTAAAGGCCCTCGGGCGCAAAGCTCCTACGCGATCGCACGCGGCGCCAGGCTGATCGGCCGGCAGGACTCGCGGATCATCAGGCGGCCCTGCAGCACGAGCCGGCGCGGTGTCTCCGGGCTCTTGCCCGAAAGACGGTCGAGGATGAGTTGTGCCGCCTGCTCACCGATCGCCTGAACGGGCTGGGCGATCGTCGTCAAATGCGGCTGGAACACATCCGCCCAGGGGAAATCGTCGAAGCTTGCGACGGATAAGTCTTCGGGACACTTGAGACCGATATCGCGGATCGCCTTCATCACGCCGATGACCATCAGGTTGTTGGCGGAAAAGATCGCGCTCGGTCTCTCGGCGCTCGTGAGCAGTTGCATCGTCGCCTTGTAGGCGTCCTTCTCGCGGAAATTGCCGATCCGCACGAGGTCTTCCTCGTAGGGCAGATTGGCTGCTTCCAATGCAGCCTTGTAGCCGGCAAGGCGCTCTCGACCCGTCGATGTATCGAGCGAGCCTGAAATATAGCCGATGCGGCGATGTCCGGGGCCGAGCATATAGAGGGTCGCATCCTGAACCGCACGGCGGTTGTCGAGCACGACGGCATCGGTGTCGATTCCATCCAGGAGCCTGTCGATCAAGAGCTCGATGTGTTCATCCTGCATCTCGACGTCCTCGTCGTTGCAGCAGAGCATCACCGCGTAGCCGGCGCGATGGAGAACATCCTGGATCACTGCCACGACGTCGGTGAAGAAGGGGTTCGTGATGTCGGCCACCATCAGCCCTACCGTGCGCGTGGTGCCGAGCTTGAGACTGCGGGCGATCGCGTTGCGCTTGTAGCCGATGACCTGGATCGCCTCTTCGATGCGGCTGCGCAGCTCCGGGCTGACGGGAGCAGACCCGTTTATCACCGCAGAAACCGTCGCCACGGAGACGCTCGCGGCCTTCACGACGTCGAGCATCGTGGGTGCGTTGGATTTTCGTGAACGATGGCGCTGCATTCTCAAAACGTTTCGAAGAAAGGCTGGAACAAACCTTATGTGAGCCGGGGAGTTTTCGGCCGCGAACGGCTGATCGCCGGCCTCTTCGTCGATCGCAAGGCAAGCCTCGATGCGTCGCGCGTGCTGCTGCGTCGTCTTGGCATCGACCTCGATCCTGAGGCGCGCGTTGGTCAACTGAGGGTCGGCGAGCAGCAGCTTGTCGAGATCGCCAAGGCACTCTCGCTCGAGGCGCGCATTCTCATCATGGACGAACCGACCTCGGCGCTTTCCCCGGCGAATGCCAGCGGCTTTTCAAGATCATGCGGCAGCTCGCGGCCGATGGCGTCGGCATCATCTATATTTCCCATCGCATCGACGAGGTGATGCATTTGAGCGACCGCATCACCGTCTTTCGCGATGGCCGCCACGTCTGGACCCGCCCCAGGGCCGACCTCGATGAAGAGACGGTCATCGCCGCCGTGGTCGGGCGCAGCCTGCTCGACGCAGAGCGGTCCGGTGTTGTCGGTGCGTGGCCTCTCGCTTTCGACGTCGAGCCGACACGGGTGGCGCGATGTGCTGAAGGGTGTGAGCTTCGACGTCAGCGCGGGCGAGATCCTCGGTATCGGCGGGCTGCTTGGGGCGGGGCGCACCGAGATCCTGGAAACGATCTTCGGTTCGAGCAATGGTCGGCGCGGCGGCGAGATCAGCCTTCATGGCACGCCGGTCGACATCCGCTCCCCGCTTGATGCACGCCGCCTCGGTATCGCACTGGTGACGGAAGACCGCAAAACCCAAGGGCTGCATCTCCATGACTCGATCACCGACAATGTCGCTCTGCCGCTGGTCGGTCGGCTGGCGCGTTTCGGTTTTCGGTCCTTCGATGCGGAGAGTGCGCTGAGCAGGAAGGCCGTCCAGACGCTCGGCGTGCGTGCCGCAGCATCGACCAGATCGCCGGGACGCTCTCGGGCGGCAATCAGCAGAAGGTGGTGATCGGCAAGTGGCTTGCCACCGGGCCGCGCGTGCTTCTGCTCGATGAGCCGACACGCGGCATCGACGTCGGCGCCAAACGGGAGATCTACGACCTCATCTTCGCGCTCGCGGGAGAGGGGCTGGCGATTGTGGTCGTGAGTTCCGAACTGCCGGAGCTGCTGCATCTTGCAGACCGTATCCTGGTGATGGCGGAAGGCCGCCAGACGGGGCTTATTTCCCGGGAGGAGGCGAGCGAGGAGCGGATCATGCAGCTCGCCGCCCCGCGGGGCGGTGCGCTTGGAAGGGCCGTTGCATGACATTCTTGAGACTTTTATCCCAGACGAAACTCTATTGGGGGCTGATCGCCATCTTTCTGATCGGCGTTCTTTCCTCGCCGGTGACCTCGTCGGGGAGAAATATCTTTCTTTCTTCCGGCAACCTTCTCGACGTGCTGCGGCAGGTTTCGACGACGGGTCTTGTTGCCACCGGCATGACGGCCGTCATTCTCACCGGCGGGATCGATCTCTCCGTCGGTTCGCTGATGGCGATCTGCAGCGTCGTTTGCGCCATGCTGCTGACGGTGCCCGGCGAAACGCCTGCCGTTTTCCTCGGGATTCCCGCCGTCGGATTGGCCTCGCTGCTTATCGGCGCGGTCGTCGTTCGCTTCATTTTCGTCAACATCGAAAAGACGCGGGGCGGCGTCGCCAATATCAGGGACATCCAGCTCGATCCGATGCGCGGCACACTCCTGCCTGCGATCGGCGGCGTCATCCTGTGCGCCCTCGTCTTGAGCTTCCTGCTGCCGCAGGTGCAGACGAAGTTCGGCGTGCTCGGGGTCCTCCTGGTCGCGCCCGCCGTAGGCTTGCTCTTCGGGGCGATCAATGGCGTGATCATCGTTGTCGGCAGGCTGCAGCCGTTCATCGTCACCTTGGCGATGATGGTGACGGCACTGGGCATCGCCCGGCTGACAGCCGGCCAGAACAATGCGGTCCTGCCGGTTTATACCGGCAGCAACGCCACCGCTGACTTCGACGTGCTTCGCCAGCTCGTCTTCGGCATCGTACCGATGCCGGGCATCTTCTTCATCGCCGCGATCATCCTTTATAGCGTCGTTCTGCGCTTTACGCCCTTCGGCCGCTACGTCTATGCGATCGGGGGAAACGAGGAGGCGGCGCGGCTCTCCGGCATCAATGCCGGGCGGGTAAAGATCGTCACCTACGCGATCTCAGGGCTGCTCGCCGGCATCGCGGCGGGAGTGGACGAGGGGCGCCCGCCGTCCCCTTTTATCGCATCATCGCCAGCGCCGCGGCGAAGAAGTCGTCGCCTCCGAAATTGCCGGATTTGAGCGCCATAAGCATCTCGCCCTGTGAATTGCCGATCGTCCGGAGCACAGGCACGCCGGGTGCGATCTCAGGGCCGATCAGGAACGCCGGAATTCCCAGCCGGTCGACCGTCGCGCCGGAAGTCTCGCCGCCGGCGACGATGAGGCGCTTGACGCCGCGCGCCACCAGTTCGGCGGCGATCGTTGCAGTCGCGGCTTCGATCGCGCGCCCCGATATTTCGCGTCCGTAGCGTGATTGAAGGTCGGAAACGGCCTCCGGCGTGGTGCTGGCGGCAATGATGATCGGACCCGCCTTCATTCGCTCCCCCGCCCAGGAAAGTGCGGCTGAGATTTCGTCCGGCGCGGCGGTGAGCAATCGTTCGGGGTTGAGCTTCAGGACCGGCATTGCCTGTTCGGCGATGGCAAGCTGGCGAAGAGTGGCGCTGGAACAACTGCCGGCGACGACGGCTGCATACCCGCCGACGGGGCGGATGACATCGGCCGTAGCGCTGACCCTCGACGGCACACGACCGGAACGAACCAGTGCGCGGGCGAGCCCGAGACCGAGCCCGGATGCCCCGCTCGACACAGGTGTATCGAGCGCAGCCTCGCCGAGGATTTCAAGGTCACGTTCGAAGATCGCGTCCGCAATCGCCGCAGTGGCGCCTTCTGCGCGGAGCGTCTCGATTCTCGCCCGCACCGCGGCCGGTCCGGCAGCTACCGTCGCCAGATCGACAAGTCCGATCGCGCCACGCGACTGGCCGGCCATCACCCGGACGAGATTGGCGTCGTGCATGGGATTGAGCGGATGATCCTTGAGCGGGCTTTCGTTAAGCGGCTGGTCGTTGACGAAAAGGTGGCCGAGATAGACGGTGCGCCCGGTTTCCGGAAAGGCGGGGGTGACGAGCACCGTACTGCCGCCCGCGGCTTCCGCGAGTGCCTCCGTCACCGGGCCGATATTGCCTTGGTCGGTCGAATCGAAAGTCGAGCAGATTTTGTAAAGCACATGGGCCGCGCCGCGATCGCGCAGCCAGCGTTCGGCTATGCCCGCGGCGGCCACCGCCTCCTGCGCGGCGACCGAGCGGATCTTCAGCGAAACGACCACCGCGTCGACATCCGGCAACGGCAGCGACGCATCGGGAATGCCGACCGTTTGCACTGTGCTCAGTCCGTTCTTCGTCAGAGTGTTGGCGAGGTCCGAGGCGCCGGTGTAATCGTCGGCGATCGATCCCAGAAGGATGCTCATCGTTCAGCTCCTTGCATACGGCTTGAACCAGTCGAGACCGTCGAGGGTGCGGCCGCG
The DNA here is from genome assembly GCF_004827385.1 of Ensifer sp. MPMI2T. Lineage (GTDB taxonomy): Bacteria > Pseudomonadota > Alphaproteobacteria > Rhizobiales > Rhizobiaceae > Sinorhizobium. The sequence continues at coordinate 14,467 of NZ_SRXN01000002.1, read as the reverse complement.
CGGGGCATATTCGCAGCCGACGAAACCGCCGTAGCCGATCCGGTCGATCTCGGCGAACAGGTAGGGATAATTCAGCTCTTCGCCGTCAGGCTCATGGCGCGAAGGGACGCTCGCGATCTGGATATGGCCGGTGATCGGCATGAGGCGCCGGAGCGCCATCGTGACATCGCCGTGCATAATCTGGCGATGGTAGATGTCGAACTGAAGCTTCAGATTGGCAAGTCCAAGCTCCGCGATCAGCCGCTCGGCGGCGCCGAAATCATTGAGGAAATAGCCCGGCATGTTACGGCCGTTGATCGGCTCGATCAGGAGATCGATGCCCTTCTCAGCCAGCCGCTCGGCAGCGTAGGCCACCGCACGCCGATAGCGGGTCGCGGTCTCGCTGTCGGACGGATCGGCGAGGCCTGCCATCAGATGCAGCCGCTTGACGCCTGTCGCCGCGGCATAGTCCAAGCCCCGGTCGATATCCGCTTTGAGCGCATCGAAACGGCTCGGCAGGGCCGCAATTCCGCGCTCGCCCGCCGCCCAGTCGCCCGGCGGCAGGTTGAACAGCGCCTGTTGCAGGTTGTTGCGGGCAAGTCGTTCGGCGATCGCCTCCGGCGGCGCCTCATAGGGAAAGAGATATTCGACGGCCGCAAAACCGGCCTCGGCTGCCGCGTCGAAGCGGTCGAGGAAGGTCCACTCGTTGAACATCATCGTCAGATTGGCGGCAAAAACGGGCATGTGGGTCGTCCTTTACGCCTTGTTCCGGGTGGGCAACTGTGCGCCCGAAAGTTGAGCATAGAGCCGCGCGAGGGAAGAGTCGTCGTCGCGACCCATGCCTGCGCCGGAAGCCGCGAGATACATCTGCAAGGCAGCCGCCACGAGCGGCACCGGATAGCGCTCCGCGCGAGCCATATCCTGAACGATGCCGAGGTCTTTCACGAAAATCTCGATGGCGCTGAGCGGTGTGTAGTCGCCCGCGAGCACATGCGGGATGCGGTTTTCGAACATCCAGGAATTGCCCGCCGAAGCGGTGATCACCTCGTAGACCTTCTCCAGATCGAGCCCCTGCTTGGCCGCGAAGCTGATCGCTTCGCAGGCGGCGGCGATGTGCACGCCGGCAAGGAGCTGGTTGATCATCTTGAAGGCCGCGCCGGTACCGGCGGCGTCGCCGAGTTCGTAGATCTTGGCGGCCATGGCATCGAGGGCAGGGCGGGCCGCGGCGAAGGCTCGCGCCGAGCCGGACGCCATGATCGTCAGTTCGCCTTTTGCCGCCTTGGCGGCGCCGCCGGAGATCGGCGCGTCGAGATAGTGGAAGCCGAACGCCTCGACCCGTTGCGCGAGATCACGCGCGATCGCCGGGTCCATCGTTGCGGACGAAATGAAGACGGCACCGGGCTTCATCGCCTCGGCGATGCCGTCGGGCCCGAAGAGCACGGCTTCCGTCTGAGCGGCGTTTACAACGACCGACGCAACGATGTCGGCATCGCGAACGGCCTCTGCGAGCGTGCCCGCCCCGCTACCGCCTTCCGCGACGAAACGCGCGACGGCGGCCGGAGCGACGTCGTATCCAACGACGGCGAGGCCCGCACGCTTCAGCGACTGCGCCATGCCGAACCCCATCGAGCCGAGGCCGATCACCGCGGCCACGGCACTACGGCCGGGATTTTCAACATGCAATGTCATGACGATATTCTCCAGTCTCGGATGTCGGGTTGACCCCTCCGGAAAGGCCGGAGGGGTCTTCATCGGTTCTAGCGATTGACGGTCTTGGCTGGAACCGTCAGCACGGCAAGCGCGCCGACGATAAGAGCCGCAGCAAGGAAATACATGCCCGCGCTGTTGCTGCCGGTGAAGTCCTTCAGATAACCGACCAGGAACGGCCCCAGGAAGCCTGCGAGGTTGCCGACGGAGTTGATCCAGGCGATCCCGGCCGCAGCCCCGGTCCCTGCGAGAAAGGCGGTCGGCAGCGACCAGAAGAGCGGTGCGCAGCTTATGGCGCCGGCGGCAGCAAGCGAGAGGCAGACGATCGCGACGGTGGTGCTTGTCGCCATGGTTGCCGCGACGAAACCGCCGGCGGCGATGGCGGCCGGGACGATGAGATGCCAGCGCCGTTCGCGGAAACGGTCCGAGGAACGTCCGAGCGCGAGCATGGCGACGAAGGTGCAAATATAGGGGATTGCGGAAATAAGACCGATATTGAAGTTTCCGGTCACCCCAGTCGCCTTCACGAGCGTCGGCATCCAGAAATTCAGGCCGTATTGTCCGAGGACGAAACAGAAATAGATCAGGCACATGAGCCAGACGCGGCGGTCGGTCAGTGCTCCGGCGATGCTGTGCGGGCTCGACGATTTCGCCCGGTTCTCGGCGTCGATATTGGCCGCCAGCACGTTCTTTTCCTCCTTCGTCAGCCAGTTCGCGTGGCCGATCGTGTCGTCAAGATAGAAGAAGGTGGCGATGCCGAAAAGGATCGCGGGCACTGCCTCGATCAGGAACATCCATTGCCAGCCGGAAAGGCCGTGGGTTCCATGGAAACTATCCATCAGCAGGCCGGAAAGCGGATTGCCGAAGATGGACGAGATCGGGATTGCCGACATGAAAGTGGTGATGATCTTGGCGCGGCGATGCGCCGGGTACCAGGTCGTCAGATAAAGGATGATTCCGGGGAAAAACCCGGCCTCGGCGACACCCAGCAGGAAACGCAGGACGTAGAACACGCTTTCCGACGTTGTGAACATGAAAGCGGCGGAGATGACGCCCCACGTGATCATGATGCGGGCGATCCATACGCGGGCCCCGACCTTGTTCAGGATGACGTTGCTCGGCACTTCGAACAGAAAATAGCCGATGAAGAAAATGCCGGCGCCGATGCCATACGCCGCTTCCGACAGGCCAAGCTCACTCGACATCTGCAACTTGGCAAAGCCGACATTGACGCGGTCGAGATACGCGACCACGTAGCAGAGCATCAAGAATGGAACGATTCTCCAGAAAACCTTGGTATAGGCGCGAGCCTCGACCGTCCGTTCGAGGTGCGCGCGAGCGGCCGGCGCCTGCGTTTGCAGCGTCATGATTTCCTCCTCCTCTAAGGTTCCCGGGACCCTTTGCTCCGTCCCGGCCCGGCGCGGCACGAGTTGGCAGCGCTGCCATTCTCCATCTACTCGATTTTGGCAGCGCTGCCAAACAAAAAATGGTAGCGCTGCCAAAAATTGGGGTATCTATTGAATCGACGATAGATCTCTGGCGCCGAACGGCACCAGGGGCTCAAGATGGATGGCAGGCTGTTAGGAGGCGGAATGTGACTTTGGATTTCAGGCACCATCCGGCGGTGACGCTTGCCGAGGTCGCGGAAGCCGCTGGCGTCGGCGAGAGCACTGTGTCGCGCGTCCTGCGCGATCATGGCTCGTTTTCCAACAAGACGCGGGACCGTGTGATGGAAGCGGTCGAACGGCTCGGTTATGTGCCGAACCGTATCGCCGGCACGCTCGCCTCCGCCGGGTCGCGGCTGGTCGCCTTCGTGATCCCGTCGCTCTCCAACATCGTCTTTCCGGATGTGTTGCGTGGGGCGAGCACTGTGCTGGAAGAAAATCAGCATCAGGCTGTCTTCTCCGTTACCGACTACGATCCCGAGCGCGAGGAGGCGCTCGTCGCCGCAATGCTCGCCTGGCGGCCAACGGCGGTGATGCTTGCCGGCTTCGAACACAGCGAACGCACGCTGAAGATGTTGCGTGCGAGCGGCTGCCGGGTCGTTGAACTGCTCGATCTTGATGGCACGGCGCTGGATCTCGCCGTCGGCTATTCCAATCGCGCTGCCGGGCGTGCAAGCGCCGAATTCCTGTTGAAGCGCGGCTATCGTCGGATCGGGTATGTCGGGCACGACCTTGATCGCGACACGCGCGCCGGCAAGCGCTTTGCCGGGCTTTCTGAAGCGCTTGGCGCCGCCGGTGCCCCGCTCACTGATCGGGAAATCCACGCTGGCGGATCGTCGGTGGAAAGCGGGCGGCTGGGACTGGAGCGGCTGCTGGCGAGGAGTCGCGACCTCGACGCGGTCTATTTTTCGAACGACGACATGGCGCTCGGCGGCTATTTTCATTGTCTGGCGCACGGAATCTCGGTTCCCTCACAACTGGCGATCTTCGGTTACAACGGCCTCGATATCGGCCGGGTGACGCCGCAGCCGCTCTCGACCATCCGCACGCCTCGCGTCGCGACTGGACGGATAGCGGCGGAGCTGGTGGTCACGAACGCCCCGCCGCAGGTCGTTGATCTCGGATTCGAATTGGTTGAGGGCGCGACCGCCTGACTTGAAAGGATTTGCCTATGTCCGAGAACCGTCTGCGCGAGGAAATCTGCCGTTACGGACGATCACTGTTCGAGCGCGGCCTGACACCGGGCTCGTCGGGCAACATATCGCTCAGGCTCGACGACGGCGGCTGGCTGGTGACGCCAACCAATGCCTCGCTCGGCTTCCTCGACCCCGCCCGCATATCGCGGCTCAATGCGAGTGGCCGGCTCATCTCCGGCGACAAGCCGACGAAGGAAATTCCGCTTCACTCCGCCCTCTATGAGTCGCGCGGCAGCGCCCGGGCGATCGTCCATCTGCATTCGACCCATGCCGTGGCGCTTACCATGCTCCCGGAGATCGATCCGCGCGCCGCGCTGCCGCCGATGACGCCTTACTACCTCATGCGCGCCGGTGAGACGGCGCTCGTGCCCTATTATCGACCCGGAGACCCTGCGGTTGCCGATGCGATCCGCGGACTTGCGGGCAAGTACTCCTCGGTATTGCTCGCCAATCACGGTCCGGTCGTGGCGGGCGACAGCCTCGAGGCCGCGGTGTTCGCCACCGAAGAGCTGGAGGAAACGGCAAAGCTCTATCTGCTGTTGCGCAATCTCAATCCGCGCTATCTCAGCCCGGAGCAGGTGGATGACCTTGCGAAAACCTTCGGGCTCGACCTGCCGCCCCGTGGCGGTCATGAAGGGCATAATCACGACTGAAACTTGCTGGCGAAACAGTGCGTTACGCGCATTGGTGGGTTGGCGGTCCTGCATCGTTTCTTCCGGAACACACCCTGCAAATCCGTGTGCACCGCACAAGACCCGTGTGCATTTTTGATGCGCTGCCGCGACGAACTGCCCTTGACCGCCGCCTCCTTTGCGGCGTCTATTTATATTACTGATCCGGTGGACCAACCAGTGGATCAGTTGGAGGTGCGGCGCAGTGAATGGCAGTCCCATACTCACGCAAATGCCGAAGATCGGGCGGAGCCTCGAACGCCGCACTGCGCGTGATGTGATTGCCGACAAGCTGATGGTTCTCGTTGCGACCAACATGCTGCATCCGGGTGACGAACTGCCGGGCGAACGGGAGCTCGCCAACGTGCTCCATGTCAGCCGCGAGACGGTGCGCGGCGCCATTCAGATGCTGGCGGCGCGCGGCATCATCGAAGTCTCGCAAGGAAGCCGCAGCCGGGTTGCCAATGTCGATCTCAGCGACGTCACGGTCACGATCGCCTCGCCGAACGCCATCGACAGCTATGATCTCGAAGCGGTTCATGCCGCGAGGCTGCATATCGAGTTAAAGGTTGTGGGTGACGCCGCCGAAAACATCGACGACGACACGCTTAGCAAGCTGGAGAGCCTGCTCGAAGCGCAGCGGCTCGGCGGCGATGATGCCATGCGATTCCTGATCTGCGACCGTGAATTTCATGTGGCGATATATCGGGCTTGCGGCAATCCGCTGCTCTCCGACTTCGTCACCGATCTCTACACCTATATGATGAATTTCAGGCGCAGCGCCATGTCCCGGCCCGGCGCCATAGATGCCAGCTACAAGGATCACAGCGAAATCGTGGCGGCGCTCGCCCGGCGCGATCGCGAGGCCGTCGTCGCGGCGTTTCGCCATCATCTCATGCGAATCTACGAGACGACGAAGGAATTGCTCGCCGGGCACGGGCGGGTGGAAAAGCCGGCAGGCAAGGGTGGGAAGACACGCTGAACCCGGAATTTCCCGGGCCTAAAACGGAGGTTCGCCGCGAATGCACGTCATGGTCATAGGTGCGGCCGGAATGATCGGCCGCAAGCTGGTCGAGAAACTTGCCGCAGAGCCGGGCGCCCTCGGCTATGAGATCACTCGGCTCACGTTGGTGGACGTGGTCGAGGCGCCAGTGCCCGCGACACTTTCTGCGACTTCGACGGCGCCGGCGGTCGATCTGTCGTCCGAAGGCGGCGCAGAACGGCTCATCTCGTCGCGGCCGGATGTCATCTTTCATCTGGCGGCGATCGTTTCCGGCGAGGCGGAGGCCGATTTCGACAAGGGCTACAGCGTCAATCTCGACGGTACGCGTTCGCTTTTCGAGGCGATCCGCCACGAAGGCCGCAACGGGCCCTATTTCCCGCGCCTCATCTTTGCCTCGTCGATTGCCGTCTTCGGCCAGCCCTTCCCGGAAAAGATCGGGGATGAATTTTTCACGACGCCGCTGACGAGCTACGGCACGCAGAAGGCTATTTGCGAATTGCTGCTCGCCGACTATACGCGCCGAGGCATCTTCGACGGCATCGGCATCCGCCTCCCGACCATCTGCATCCGGCCCGGCAAACCCAATAAGGCGGCGTCGGGCTTCTTCTCGAACATTCTGCGCGAGCCGCTGGTCGGGCAGGAGGCGATATTGCCGGTGGACGAAAATGTGCGCCACTGGTTCGCAAGTCCGCGCTCAGCGGTCGGTTTTTTCGTCCACGCGGCGCGCATGGCCACCGCGAGCATCGGGCCGCGGCGCAACCTGACCATGCCGGGCCTGTCGGCAGTGGTCGGCGAGGAGATCGAGGCGCTTCGGCGTATTGCCGGCGAGAAGGCGGCGCGCCTCATCCGCCGCGAACCGGATCCGATCATCGCCTCGATCGTTGCCGGTTGGCCGACGGACTTCGACGCCCGGAGGGCGCGCGAACTGGGGTTCATGGCGGAGAGCAATTTCGACGAGATCATCCGAATCCATATCGAGGATGAACTCGGAGGGAGGATCTGACATGGCGCAAGAGAAAAGATCGGGCAAAGGAAAGATCGCGCTCGTGACCGGCGGCGGCACCGGCGTCGGTCGCGAGATCGCCAAAGCCTTGAGCGCCGAGGGCTACAGCCTCATTGTCACCGGCCGCAGGCCCGACGTGCTTGAGGGCGCGGCCGGCGAAATCGCGCGGGAGACCGGTGGCGCCGTCCGGGCCATTACCTGCGACGTCGGCAATCCGGCTGAGGTCGCGGCACTGTTCGGGGCAATCCGGGACGAGTTCGGTCGGCTCGACCTGCTTGTCAATAATGCCGGCTCGAACGTGCCGCCGGTGGCGCTGGAAGATGTGACGTTCGAACAGTGGAGCGACATCGTCGCGGCGAACCTGACCGGTGCCTTCCTCTGCACCCAGCATGCCTTCCGGCTGATGAAAAGCCAAAGCCCGCGCGGCGGGCGGATCATCAACAACGGCTCGATTTCGGCAACGACACCGCGGCCGAATTCGGCGCCTTATACAGCGACCAAACACGCGATTACCGGGCTGACGAAATCCACCGCGCTCGATGGGCGCGCCCATGACATCGCCTGCGGCCAGATCGACATCGGCAACGCCGCGACCGACATGACTGAAAAGATGAGCACCGGCGTGTTGCAGGCCAGTGGCGAGATCGCGGCCGAGCCGACCATTCCCGTCGCGCACGTGGCCGAGGCCGTTGTCTACATGGCGAGCCTGCCGCTGACGACCAACGTGCTGACCATGACAGTCATGGCGACGAAAATGCCGTTGGTCGGACGCGGATAGGACAATTCCAAGAGGTCGCTTGCGGCGGGCAGGGGAACGGCCCGACGGCAGGTGACCAGCATGGGCAGATATTGGGAGGAACGCATATGGCAGCCGTGGACTTTGTCGATGTCAGGAAATCGTTCGGTGCCTTTCCCGTCATCAAGGGCGTGAACATCGAAATCGAGGACGGCGAGTTCGTCATTCTCGTTGGCCCTTCCGGTTGCGGAAAATCCACGCTGCTGCGGATGCTGGCGGGTCTTGAAAACATCTCCGCGGGCGAAATCCGCATCGGTAACCGCGTGGTCAATTCGCTGCCGCCGAAGGACCGCGACATTGCCATGGTGTTCCAGAATTATGCGCTCTATCCGCATATGACGGTCGCCGACAACATGGCCTTCTCGCTGATGCTCGCCGGTTCGCCGAAGGCAGATATCGACAAGCGCGTCGGCGCCGCGGCGGAAATCCTCGGCCTGTCGAAGCTGCTCGACCGCTATCCGCGCCAGCTCTCCGGCGGTCAGCGCCAGCGCGTGGCCATGGGCCGGGCGATCGTGCGCGACCCGCAGGTGTTTCTCTTCGACGAGCCGCTGTCGAATCTCGACGCGAAACTTCGCGTGGCCATGCGCGCCGAGATCAAGGAACTGCATCAGCGCCTCAAAACCACCACTGTTTATGTCACGCACGACCAGATCGAAGCGATGACTATGGCCGACAAAATCGTCGTGATGCATGACGGCATCGTCGAGCAGATCGGCGCGCCGCTCGATCTCTACGACAACCCGGCCAATCTTTTTGTCGCCGGCTTCATCGGCTCGCCGGCGATGAACATGATCAACGGCAGGCTCGATCCGGCCAATGGCAATGCGTTTCTCACCGAGGACGGTACGGCGCTGCCGGTGGCGCGCCCCGCCGCTGCCGCCAACGGACGTGACCTCGTCTACGGGCTTCGGCCGGAATACATGGCGCTGGACCCGAACGGGCTGCCCGCCGAAATCGTGGTGATCGAGCCGACCGGTTACGAGACGCAGATGATCGTTCGGCTTGGAGGCAGCGATGTCACCTGCGTCTTCCGCGAAAGGGTGAATGCGAAGCCGGGCGAGACCATCCGTCTGTCGATCGATGCCGCCCATGTTCACCTGTTTGACGCCGAGAGCGGACGACGCCTGGTCGATTGATGCCGCGCGGCAAGGCAACCGAGGGAAAGAGGAGCCCTCGGCCTTGATCACGCGGAAATGTCCGGCAGGGGCTGGGCATCATTGCCGCCGCATTCGCCAAGCGGGACGGTGAATGCCGGAAGGGAGTGCTCCCGCTTTTTAGGAGGAGTATTATGCCAATTAAGAGACGTGACTTCCTCGCAGCCTCGGCTGCTCTGGCCGGCATGGCGGGCTTTTCGCCGCTCGGCATCCGCCCGTCCTTCGCGCAGGCCGCCGAGCCGAGCTACAAGCCGGAGGAAGGCGCAAGCCTGCGACTTCTGCGCTGGACGCCTTTCGTCAAAGGCGACGAGGATGCCTGGCTGGCGAACACCAAGAAATTCACCGAGGCGACCGGCGTCGAGGTCCGCATCGACAAGGAAAGCTGGGAGGATATCCGGCCCAAGGCAGCGGTCGCCGCGAACGTCGGCTCCGGCCCCGACATGATCATGTGCTGGTTCGACGATGCGCACCAATATCCGGACAAACTCGTCGACCTGACCGAGCTCGCGAATTATCTCGGCAATAAGTATGGCGGCTGGTATGACGGTGTGAAGGGTTATGCGACCCACGGCGACAAGTTCATCGCCATGCCGCTGACGGCGATTGGCAACGCCGTCTGCTACCGTGAGAGCCACATGAAGGCGGCGGGCTTCAGCGAGTTCCCCAAGGATACCGCAGGCCTCCTCGAGCTCTGCAAGGCGTTGAAAGCCAAGGGCACGCCGGCCGGCTTCCCGCATGGCAAGGCAGTCGGCGACGGCAACAACTATGCCCATTGGCTGCTGTGGAGCCACGGCGGCAAGATGGTCGATGAAAGCGGCAAGGTCACCATCAACAGCCCTGAGACACTGGCTGCGATCAACTACGCAAAACAGCTCTACGAGACCTTCATTCCGGGCACCGAAAGTTGGCTCGACATCAACAACAACCGCGCCTTCCTCGCGGGCCAGGTTTCGCTGACGGCCAATGGTGTTTCGCTCTATTACGCAGCGAAAAAGGACCCGGCGCTTGCGGAACTGGCGGCGGATATCCGCACGACCAACTTCCCGATCGGTCCGGTCGGCCAGAGCGTCGAGCTGCATCAGACGAGTTCGATCCTGCTGTTCAACCACAGCAAATATCCGGAAGCTGCCAAGGCCTACCTCAAGTTCATGATGGAAGGCGACCAGATGAATGCCTGGATCCAAGGATCGAGTGCCTATTGCTGCCAGCCTCTGAAGGCTTTCGCCGACAATCCGGTTTGGACCTCCGATCCGATCCACGCGCCCTATGCGCGCGCGTCGGAAACATTGCGTCCGAACGGTTATGCCGGGCCGCTCGGTTATGCCTCGGCCGGCGTCATGGCCGACTACGTGCTGGTCGACATGTTTGCCACAGCCGTGACCGGCCAGATGACGCCGGAAGACGCCGTCACCGAGGCCGAACGGCGGGCAAACCGTTACTATCGCGTTTAGCCAGTTTCGGGCGGCTCGTGAGCGTGCCGCCCGAAACCGGGAATGCGCCGGCGAATCTTGCCGGCGTAAACTGCGAGATCACCCGCGGAGAAGTTCGATGCCCACTGTACCGTCCGGAAAGCCGCCATCCTTCATGGCTTCGCTCATGCAGAACAACAACGTGCTCGGCTTCCTGTTCATGCTGCCGGCCGCCGTGTTCCTGGTCTGCTTCCTCACCTATCCACTCGGGCTCGGCGTCTGGCTCGGCTTCACCGACACGCGCATTGGCCGCGATGGCATCTTCATCGGTCTCGAGAACTACATATTCTTGGCCGAGGACGCGGTCTTCTGGCTCTCGGTCTTCAACACGCTGCTCTACACGTCCGTCGCCTCGATCCTGAAATTCGTGCTCGGCCTGTGGCTCGCCCTGCTGCTCAACGAAAACCTGCCGTTCAAATCCTTCTTCCGGGCGATCGTGCTGCTTCCTTGGGTTGTCCCGACCGTGCTTTCGGCACTTGCCTTCTGGTGGATCTATGATTCGCAGTTCTCGATCATTTCCTGGTCGCTGATGCAGCTGGGCGTGATCGACGGACCAATCAACTTCCTCGGCGATCCGACCAATGCCCGAATTTCGGTGATCGCCGCCAATGTCTGGCGTGGCATTCCCTTCGTGGCCATCTCGCTGCTCGCCGGGCTGCAGACGATTCCGGCTTCGCTGCAGGAGGCGGCCTCGCTTGACGGTGCGACCAACTGGCAGCGCTTTCGCTATGTGACCTTGCCGATGCTGACGCCGATCATCGCCGTCGTCATGACCTTTTCGGTGCTCTTCACCTTTACCGATTTCCAGCTGATCTACGTGTTGACCAAGGGCGGACCGGTGAACGCGACCCATCTGATGGCGACGCTTTCCTTCCAGCGCGGCATTCCGGGCGGCCAGCTTGGCGAAGGGGCGGCGATCGCCGTCGCCATGATCCCCTTCCTGCTGGCCGCGATCATGTTTAGCTTCTTCGGACTGCAGCGCCGCAAATGGCAGCAGGGCGGCCAGGATTGAGAAGGGAGAACGCGATGAACACCACCACAAAAATCCCTGACGACGTCCTCACCGACCATGCCGAAGGCATGAGCTACCTCAACCGGCTGCCGCGCCGGATCGTCGTGCTCTACCTGCCGATGGCGGTCTTCGTGTTCGTGCTCCTGTTTCCATTCTACTGGATGGCAATCACCGCAGTGAAGCCGAACTCGCAACTGACCGACTACACGAATTACAGCCCGTTCTGGGTCGTGGGACCGACGCTCGATCACATCAAGTATCTGTTCTTCGAGACGTCCTATCCGGGCTGGCTGTGGAACACGATGCTCGTCGCCGTCGGCTCCACGATTCTGTCGCTCGCGGCCTCGGTCTTCGCGGCCTACGCGATCGAGCGGGTGCGCTTCACCGGCTCACGGCCGGTCGGGCTGATGATCTTCCTCGCCTATCTGGTGCCGCCGTCGATCCTCTTCATCCCGCTCGCCCTCATCGTCTTCAAGTTCGGGATCTACGATTCCAGGCTGGCGCTGGTCTTCACCTATCCGACGTTCCTCATCCCCTTCTGCACCTGGCTGCTGATGGGCTATTTCCGCTCGATTCCTTTCGAGCTGGAAGAGAGCGCGCTCGTGGACGGTGCGACACGCTGGCAGATCCTCGTCAAGATCATCCTGCCGCTCGCCGTGCCCGGGCTGATCTCGGCTGGCATCTTCGCCTTCACGCTCTCCTGGAACGAATTCATCTATGCGCTGACATTCATCCAGTCGTCGGAGAACAAGACCGTTCCGGTGGGCGTGCTGACCGAGCTCGTGCGTGGCGACGTATTCGAATGGGGCGCGCTGATGGCAGGTGCGCTGTTCGGCTCACTGCCGGTCGTCATCCTCTACTCCTTCTTCGTAGATTATTACGTTTCGTCCATGACGGGCGCGGTGAAGGAATAGCGCCGAGCATCGCGGCGTTGTTCGGCGGTTACTCTGCTGTAACGAGCGACCGAGTAAAAACGCGTATGTCGCGGGAGAAGCCAGTGGGAGAGTTGGGCGAGGCCTGCAGCGATGCTTGATCGACGGCGCAGGCCCCTGACCGTCAGCTTTTCCAAACGGCTGGATAGAAATTTACCACCAGAGCGGGAAAGCTGCCATTCGCCAAAACGGCTTACCACCGATGTGCGAGCGATGGTACCCAAATGGATGCGTCGCTTTGGGCGGACAATCGGACGAGGGATTCCGCCGCACTCCGCCAGCTTTCAGAGCGTGCTTCCCATCCACTCGGCTGCAGCGATCGCCGAGCCGAGCAAGATGACCGGCAGCAATAGCGCACCGAAGAACCTGATCATCTGTATGTGGCGTGAACGCCTGTCATGCCGATCGTAAACCATCTTCATTCAGCCTCTGGCTGTATCCCAAGAATAGTTCCGGCGATATGAAAACATCATTGGAGTTCGACGGTCGAGTCTCCAAAGTAACACACCGTTTGGCAGCCGCGTGGAATACGGGAATCAGTCGGAGCGAAATCTCCGAGCACGAAGGCGTGGCCGGTGATCACAGAGATATTGGGAGTGATGAACCCGAAAGGGCGATCACCAGGCCGAGAAAGCTACCATGAGCACTGCGGCCCAAAATAACGCTGACAATTCAGCCGCCACCAGAAACCCGAAAGTGGTGTCGCTCATGTGATCCTCCTCTGGCAACCTCCATTACCAGGGGAAACTATAGGGGGCCGCGGCCGGTTCCGCCACTAAATAAGTATATTCGTCTATCGGATCACGTGAGCAGCGAGTAAATCAGAACGCCGACAGAACCCCAGAAGCCAACCATTACCAGCGACATCGCCACAAGCAAGATCTTAGTCACATCAAAATCTCCACGACCTTTTCAGAAGGTCACAAAGACTACCGCAGCGCTGAAAACTGGGTATCGGCACTAAGTCTGAGAGGGATCGGACTATGGTCTGAGTTTCGATGGCGTGGTCTGAAATCGAACACGTCGGAAGCTGTTAGGCTGGGGTCGCGAGCCCTGTCGGCGATTGACATGAGAAAATCGATTCGTCGGACGGGCCGGCAAAACGTTCGCCTGACAGGCCCATCAAGGCCATTGCGTTTTCGCGTCCAAACTGGTTCTTGAGCGTACAGTGAGGAAGCGATCGGCGCCGAAGCGCCCGCAGATGAGGTGCTTGTGCTAAAAGCCACGGACAGCTTGCCCGGCGCGACGGACAAGAGCTGGTATCCGCCGGAGGGAACCAGGCTCGGCACGACATTCTTTGTCCGCAGCGCGTTTCCATGGCTCGGACACTATTTTGGCGGAAGGCCGCTCGGTTCCACACTCTCTCGCGAGATCGACGGAATAGTCTCCTGGGGTGGACGCATTCCGGCGAAAGGTGCGATGGCCGTTGCCCGCTTGCGGCGATTGCCGCATTGGCATCTCGAAGACGGCTTCCTCCGCTCGGTCGGGCTTGGCAAGGATGGAGCCGCGCCGGTCTCGATCATCGTGGACGACCGCGCGCTTCCTGTCGATGGCGGGAAGGCGTCGCGGCTGGAACTGCTGATCGCCGCCGCCGCCAACGGGGGCTGGGACAGCTTTGGAAAAAGCGTCCGCGAGCGGATGCTCGAACACAAGCTGTCGAAATACAACAACCTGCCGCACAAACCGCCGTCGATCGAACAGAGTTTCCGGAGGCGTATTCTGCTCGTCGATCAAGTTCTCGGTGACGTCTCGGTGGAGCGTGCACTCGGGAGCCGTCACTCCTTCGACAGGATGCTCGATGATGCGTTGGCAAGCGGCGCGCAATGCGTCGTGCGTACGCATCCGGATGTCATGGCCGGCTATCGCAAAGGCTATATGACCGAGCGCGCGGCGAGGACAGCCGGCGTCGCTCTCCTTGCCGACCGCGTGTCGGTCGGTTCGATTCTCGATGTCGTCGACGAGGTCTGGACGGTTTCGAGCCAGGTCGGCTTCGACGCTTTGTTACGAAAGATGCCCGTGCGCTGTTACGCCGTGCCGTTTTACGCGGGGTGGGGGCTGACGGATGATCGGGCGGGCGGCGCGGCCGAGGCAGCCTTGGCG
>NZ_SRXN01000029.1 GCF_004827385.1 Ensifer sp. MPMI2T | reverse complement strand
CTTCATTGATACGGAAATCCCGCGCACCGAGCCTGTGGCGCGGCAAGACGCCCGGTTGTCGGCCTGGCTGTTAGATCGTTTCACTGTGTGAATGAGCTCGCGAAGCGATCCAACTCGTTGAAATAACACGAGCTCTAGCGCGCGATCGCTTCCGTGGCGGCCTCCAGCCAGCTCCGCGTCTCATCGCTGGCGATGAGCGGCATGAGCTTGTCGCGCGTTTCCGCGTGATAGGCGTTCAGCCAGGCAAGTTCCTCGTCGGTCAACAGCGAGGGGAGGACGAGGCGCCGGTCGATCGGGCAGTAGGTCAGCGTGTCGAAGCCGAGCATCGGCTGGTCGCCACCTTGGATCTCCGAGGCTTCCCGGACGACGACGAGATTTTCGATGCGGATGCCGAAGGCGCCTGGACGATAGTAGCCAGGCTCGTTGGAAAGGATCATGCCCGGCAGAAGTTCCTGGGTCGAAAGCCGGGCGATGCGCTGTGGTCCCTCATGCACGGAAAGGTAGGAGCCGACGCCATGGCCGGTACCGTGGGCATAGTCTGCACCGGCTTTCCAGAGCGCGATGCGGGCGAGCGGATCGAGATCGACGCCGCGCGAACCCTTGGGGAAGCGCGCCGTGCTGATCGCGATCATGCCTTTCAGCACCAGCGTGAAGAAGCGCTTCTGCTCTTCCGGTACGGCACCGATCGCGACCGTTCGGGTGATGTCGGTCGTGCCGTTGATGTATTGCGCACCGGAATCGATGAGGAACATGGTTCCGGGCTCGATTGTCCGGTCCGTATCCGTCGTTACGCGGTAATGCATGATCGCCGCGTGCGAGCCGGCGCCTGCAATCGTGTCGAAAGAAATGTCCTTCAGCGGATTCTGCATGCGCTCGCCAACGGTCGCGCGCACGGCCTCCAGCCTTTCCGTTGCGGCGATCTCGGTCACGCTGCCAGGCTCGGTCTGATCAAGCCAAGCGAGGAATTCGACCATGGCGGCGCCGTCCTGCAGATGCGCGCGGGCCGATCCCTGGACCTCGGCGGCATTCTTGCGGGCGCGGGGGAGGCGGGCCGGATCGACTGCGCCTACGACAGAGCCGCCCTTCACGCGGATCAGTTCACCGATGGCGAAGGGCGCGAGATCCGGGTCGATCATGACCGCCGCGCCGGTCGCCGCCACGGCCGCCAGCCGCTCTTCGAATCTTGCCGGTGCGGTGATCTCGGCAAGCTGGGTCAGATAGGCTTCCTGTTCGATGCCGGTCTTGCGCTTG
This sequence comes from Ensifer sp. MPMI2T, assembly GCF_004827385.1. GTDB lineage: Bacteria > Pseudomonadota > Alphaproteobacteria > Rhizobiales > Rhizobiaceae > Sinorhizobium. The sequence goes on along the minus strand of NZ_SRXN01000029.1, from coordinate 92,126 downwards.
TCGAGGAAGATCTCGGCGCGTCCGTCCGCATGGATGATCGCGCGGGCGAGCGGGTGCGGCGTGTGCGGCACATCGCTGCCGCGAATGTTAAAGGTCCATGCGACGGAGGAGGGGTCGGTGAGGACGACTGCGGCTGCCTTCGTCTTTTCAAGGCCGGCGGCGATCGCGGCAATCTTGTCCCTCGCCAGTTGGCCGGCGTGCTCGATCGGCTGGATCGTCACCGGGCCGAGGGGAGCGGCTGGCCGGGTGGTCCAGATTTTGTCGAGAGGGTTGTGATCGAGGAAGATCAGGGTGCCGTCGACCGCAGCGAGCGCCTTCTGCAGCTTGAGGACCTCGGCGCCGGTATGAAGCCAGGGATCGATGCCGAGGCGGAAACCCTTCGGCGCATGGCCCTCCAGCCAGACATGCGGCGGCTCACCGATAAGATCGCCGCCCGTGAAGACGCTACCGTCCACCTGCTCCTTGAGTTGGGTCACGTAGCGCCCATCCACGAAGACGATCGCTTCACGCTGCGTCACAAGCGCGACGCCAGCGGAGCCGGTGAAGCCCGTCAGCCAGGAAAGGCGCTCGGACGAAGCCGGCACATACTCGCCCTGGAATTCGTCGGCGCGCGGCACGAGGAAGCCGTCAATGCCAAGGGCCAAGAAAGCGGCGCGCAGAGCGGCGGTGCGCTCCCTGCCGAATTGGGGCGTGGAGGTGACTTCGAAGGACTGAAACATGGAATATTTCCGGCAATTTGGCGGAGAACCCGCGACTGGGATGATCGTCATGTTAGCGGAAAGGCCGCTGCCGAGGAAAGAGGCGATATCCGGCCGTGGACAGGCGGCGAGCGTCGCGGTTGCGCGCAGTCAGTTAGGGCATTTGCCCATCCCATGGACATATGCGTCGCATGCATGGCACCCATGCTGGAATGCATCTATCTCTATCGGAATAATGGTTTATAAGCGCGCTCAACGAACACGGACGAACATCCGGTGGTTCAAAAAGCTGCGGTTCTGAGAATAGTTGGTCATTCTGTTCTCCTCCTCCCTCAAGGGTGGCCAATTTCAGAACGGTAGACGCCCGCTTGAGCGCTCCTCCTCCTCAGGCTCGCGGGCATGGTCGGCCCACAAAGCCGCCCAGCAGGCGATGCCTCCGGCATCGCCTTTGTTTCGAAAAGGGCCGCCCGTCATGATGGACTGGGTGGCCTTTTTCGTTTTCTGCTTACCTCGGCGGTTTCGCTGGATCAGGGGAGTAGCGTCCGCCCTGCGAGCGCCGACACCAACAATTGCCACCAGTGCTCCTTCGATCGGCCCATCACCCTAGCCCTCTCCCCGTTCTGACGAGGATTGGGAGCGTGCGGCGTCGTCCCTTCGCCCCGACGGTGCCGGTGGGCGGATGAGGGGCAGGTGACAACGCCTATTTCGTCAGGTGGATCGTGACCCAGCCGTTGCGCCAGATGGTGCGCACATGCTTGAGGCGCTGGCCGTTATAGGCGGCGAGCACCTTCCAGCGCTGTTCGGCAAGGATGCCGGACAGGATGACAGAGCCACCGGGGGCGAGATTGGCGACAAGCTGCGGCGCCATCTTCATCAGCGGCCGCGCCAGGATGTTGGCGATGATCAGGTCGAAGGGGCCATTGGCGCTGAACGCGGTCGAGTGAAATCCGGGGGCGGTGGCAAAGGTCATGCCGGCGACGACGCCATTGCGGCGGGCGTTTTCGGCGGCGACGCAGGTCGCAATTGGATCGATGTCGGTGGCGAGCACCGGCACATGCAGGAGTTTCCATGCGGCAATTGCAAGCACGCCGCTTCCCGTTCCGAGGTCGAGGACGTTGCGGACCGGCCGCGTATGCGCGACGGAGGCGAGCACCTCGAGGCACCCGGCCGTCGTGCCGTGGTGGCCCGTGCCGAAGGCCTGGCCGGCATCGATCTCGATCGCGATCTCGCCGCTCCTGACCTTGTCGCGGTCATGCGAGCCGTGGACGACGAAGCGTCCGGCGCGCACGGGCGCGAGCCCTTCCAGCGATTTGGCGATCCAGTCGATATCAGGCAGGACTTCGCGTTCGATCGGCAGATGGGAGAAACCCGCTGCGAGCGCTTCGGCCAGGCGCACCCTGACGCTCTCCTCTTCGTTCGCCATCATATAGACCGAGGCTTCCCAGACATCGCGCTTTTCGTCGATCTCCATCGTCGCGATGGCGTAGTCTTCGTCCTCGAAGACCGTGCTCATGACATCGAGCACGGCCTCGACCTGTTTCTCGGTGCTGGTGACGAAAAGTCTTATCTCGCTCAACGGTCTGTCCTTCGGCTGTGGTCGGCCTCGCGGCTATCACGGATCCGGCTGAAACGCAAAGCGCCGGCAAGGCCGGCGCTTCATAGAATGTGAGGGTGTGTGGTCGCTCAACCCTTGGTCAGGTTATCGAGCTTCTGGACGGCGGTATCCGGGTTCTCGCCGTAGGCGATCGTGCCGCTGAACTGCCCGTTGGCGTCGAGCAGGAACACCGAGGCTGTGTGGTCCATGGTGTAGTCGCCGTCCGGATTCTTTTCGTCGACCGGCACCTTCTTGTAGTAGACGCGGTAGCCTTTGACCATTTCGAGCACCTTGTCCGGCGGTCCGGAAATGCCGGTGATGCGCTTGGAGACGTTGGAGACGTACTTGCCAAGAATCTCCGGAGTGTCGCGCTCCGGATCGACGGTGATGAAATAGGCCTGCAGTTTGCTGCCGTCGGGATCGACTTTTTCAAGCCAGCCGTTCAGCTCGAAAAGCGTGGTCGGGCAGACTTCCGGGCAATGGGTGAAGCCGAAGAAGAGCGCGGTCGGCTTGCCGGTGAACGCCTGTTCGGTGATCGGCTTGCCGTCCTGTGAGACAAGCGAAAACGGCACGCCAAAGGGGCCGGAGGATGCCTGCTGCCTCGATTGCGTCATGTCGTAGGTGAGCCAGCCGAGGATCGCCACCATGACGAGGATGGCTGCCCAAAGGACGATGCGTATGGTTTTCATCGCTGCTACCGGTTGCTAGGCCCCGTAAGAGCCGTCAATGAACGTGGCGTTGTGATACCGCGTCACCACCAGCGGCGCAAAGGGAGAATTGCCGCAGGCGGTTTATGCGGCATGCGCAAACCGTTTGGCCCTACTGCATGATTCCTCAAATCGAAACCGATTTGAGGACAAAATCATGCAGCGACTCAAAGTGCTACAGCGACCTTGCGCGTCTCAAGAGACGCGCGGCGCTGTAGGGCGTCAGAAGCACCAGGAAATGCCGGCTTGGGCGAGCGACAGGAAGATGTCGGCGCCGTGGGCGATCCAGCCCCGGAAAGCCAGGAGCGCGACGAGTGCGAACGCGCCCGCAAAAAGGGCGAGGACGAGAGGCGAGAGCGATTTCTTCGTGTCCGTGTGCATGCGAGGATCATAGCACTCAAAGGCAACAAGGAAAGAGGCGCGGACAAGCGGTTCATCCGCAGAGCTGGTAGTCATATTTTAGCGAATGTTTAATGTCTGTTTGCCAGTGTCGCCGAACGCGGAGAAGTGCATCACTTCGACATGACATGAGGTCATCCGGTTTTGATCGAGCCCGGCCTTCCGCATCGATCGCAACGGAGGACCTCGCCTGCCGCGGGCGGGTCCATTGCTAATGGACTACCGGTCAATGAATACCTCTCCATCCGTCAGACGCACCCTTTCGGTCAGCCAACGACTGGCGACGCTTGCTACCGCTGCCTTCCTCGGCTTCGGCTCGGTGCTTGCCGTCGGTTTGTACCAGGAACGGCGATCGGAAGAGACGCTTGAAAAGGCGATTGCCGCCCAGCGCGGCATGAGGACGGTCGAGGAAGTGCGGATTGCCGGTCTTGAGCTGGTTCTTGCGGCGATGGACACGATCGTCGATCGCGATCAGCGCAAGATCCTGCCCGAGCGCGCCGCCCAAATCGAAGCTTCGCTGGCAGCGATCGATAGCAGCAAAGCGGATGTCGAGGCGCTGGCGCGTCTCCTCGGCAAGCCGGAAGTGCTCTCCAACTTCGATACCGATCTTGCCGAACTGCGCAAGGCGGTCGAGGTCGACCTGAAGGCGCTGGTGGAGGCCGGAGCGCAAGCGGACGAATTCGCCCGCATCGACGATGCGATCGACGGTGGCGGGGAGCGTCTTGCCGCCGCACTCGCGCAGTTGAGTGAAGCCGCCGCCGGCCTTGCGTCCGCGCGCATCGCCGGGACACAAGCCGCATCGACGAACGCCCTCATCCTGCAGGCAGCCGCCGGGCTGCTGGCGATGGCGAGCTTGCTGGGACTGATCTGGTTCCACGGCAATGTGTTGCGCCGGGGTATCCTCGGCTTACGCGACGGCATGCAGCGGATCCATTCGGGCGACCTGAGCTCCGACGTGGCCGGGCTCGGGCGCGGTGACGAAATCGGCGAAATGGCTCGGTCCGTGGAGCTCTTCCGGGCATCGACGATCGAAAAACGCTCGCTGGAGCAGAACGCGGTCGCAAGCCGCAAGGAAATCGAGGAGGAGCGTCAGCGCCAGGAAGCCGAGCGCGAACAGGCTGTCGCCCGCATCAAAACCGCGGTCGATGCGCTCGGGCGGGCGCTTAACCAGCTTACCGAGGGCAATCTTGCTGTCGCGATCCGCGAACCATTCGAAGATGATCTCGATACGCTGCGCCGCGATTTCAACAACACCGTCGAACGCCTGAGCCACGTTCTTTCGAGCGTCAAGACCAATGCCGTTTCGATCGAAACGAACGGCCGGCAGATGCGCAGTGCGGCTGACGATCTGGCCCGCCGCACGGAACGGCAGGCGGCATCGCTCGAGCAGACCTCGGCCGCTCTAGAGCAAATCACGGTGACGGTGAAGACCGCCACCGAGCGTGCCGAAGAGGCAGGCCGCATGGTCGACGAGACGCGCACCAACGCTGAAGAGTCCGGACGCATCGTCGGCGAAGCAATCTCCGCGATGGCACGCATTGAGGGCGCTTCCAACGAAATCGGCAAGATCATCAACGTCATCGACGAAATCGCCTTCCAGACCAACCTTCTGGCGCTCAATGCCGGCGTCGAGGCGGCGCGGGCAGGCGAGGCGGGTAAAGGCTTTGCCGTCGTTGCCCAGGAGGTCCGGGAACTGGCCCAGCGGGCGGCGGGCGCAGCGAAGGACATCAAGGCGCTCGTCACACGATCCGGTAGTGAGGTCGGCACGGGCGTAAAGCTGGTGCAGGCGACCGGCGAGGCGCTCGGCCGCATCGGCGCCGACGTCGCGCGCATCAACGAACATATGAGCTCCATCGTAATGGCGGCGCGCGAACAGTCGACCGGGCTTAACGAGATCAGCACGGCGGTCGGCCAGCTCGATCAGATGACGCAGCAGAACGCTGCGATGGTCGAGCAGACCAACGCCTCGAGCCACACGCTCGCGCAAGACGCCGAGAAGCTCAGCGAACTCGTCGGCCAATTCCACCACGGGCAGGTGAGCGAGGCCGCGTTCCGGAAGGCAGCGCCCGCTCCGGCGCAAACCTCCGTCAAGACGGGCGCCCCGGCCAAGGCCTCCGTCCGAGCCAGCACCGGGGCGCCTGCAAGGCCGGTGTCGCTGCGCAAACCGACGGCCACGCAGGCATCCACTCGTCCAGCTCCATCTCCCGCCAAGGCCCTGATGGGCAAGCTGGCGGGCGCTTTCGGTAACAAGCCGGGCTCCGCACCTTCCGTTTCGGCCTCCGGCGACAATTGGGAAGAATTCTGATCATGAGCAACGCTATCAAGCAGTCCGGCGCCTATCTCGAAATCGTCTCCTTCCATCTCGGGGACCAGGAGTTCTGCATCGACATCATGGCGATCCGCGAAATTCGCGGTTGGGCGCCGGTGACGCCGATGCCGCATACGCCGCCCTATGTGCTTGGCCTCATCAACCTGCGCGGCGCCGTGATCCCGGTGATCGACATGGCTTGCCGCCTCGGCATGAAGATGACCGAGCCATCCGAGCGCTCGGCAATCATCGTCACCGATATCAACGGCAAGCTGGTCGGCCTCCTGGTCGAGCAGGTTTCCGACATGATGACGATCCGCAGCGAGGACCTGCAGCCGGCGCCGGAGATCATTCCGGAGGCACAGCGCGCCTTCTGCCGCGGGATCGTGGCGCTTGAGAAGACGATGGTCTGCTTCCTCAATCTCGATACCGTCATCGCCGACGAGCTGGCGCAGGCGGCATAGCCCAAATGCAGGCACTGATCTTCTGAGCAAAGGCCCGCTTCGGCGGGCCTTTTCGTATGCCGACGATGCAGATTTGTCCCGGTTTCCGCTGGGCGCTTCAAAGTTCGACGGGCAGAGTGCGCGCCCAGTGGGCGATCTCTTTCCAGGAACACGAGCGCGGCGAAGGAGTTATGCCGTAACAGCATGGCGCACGCCCCATGCTGAAAAACCACAGCATCCCTCGGGAGGCGGGATGCTACCGACACAGGAGCAATGCCATGAGAGTTTCCATGAGAACATCGTTGGCCGCATTCGTCCTCTCGTCTGCCCTTGCAGGCGTTGCGGGTTCGGCCCTTGCCGACAGCTACTATCAGGGCATCGATCCGCATAATCCTCCTGGGACGCAGAACAGAGGAACGATGTTAGTACCCATGCAAAGAGGTCCCTACTACGTCGATGAAATGCCTACGGGCAGCATCTACGTCGATCCAATGGCGACAGGTAGCGTCAGTGGAGCCCCCGGTCGCGTGCGCGAGCAGTATCGGAATGAGTACCAGGGTCCCGGTGAAGGCGACTACTATCAGGGTATCATACCCCCGGCAGCGGTTCCCTGAGTAACAGCATAGTCTGGATCTTGCCGACATACTCCCAATACCGGACGGCGCGTGATCGGCGATTTTTCGTCCTCGCGTTATAAGTGGCGTGGCCTCACTGAGGCGAGCGCCACGCCACCGGTGCGTGCTATTGGCGATTACAGATCTCCATCGCCGCTGTGGGGAGTGGTTTGTTCTCGACGTTCACGTGCGACAGGGCGGCGAAGGCGGCGTCAAGTTACAGTTGCTTAATGTTCCATCACGGTTGCATGAGTCATTCGTGACAAAACGTCACCGCTTGCAAGGAACAACTGCTCTCAAAAGGTGTTATGCTTTTTCAGCATCCGTTGGAGGCAGGATGCTGAATGAACATAGGAGCTAATGTCATGAAAGTTTCGCTGAAAACATCAGTTGTTGCATTTGCCCTGTCCTCCGTACTCGGCGCCGCAGCGCCAGCCTTGGCGGATTCCTATTACCCGGGCATCGACCCGAACAATCCTCCGGGCACGCAGAACCAGGTACGGGCCACCGCCATACCGCAGAACCAGGGCGCGCCTGCTACGGTTGACGAGATGCCGACAGGCAGCATCGACCGCAACGGTCAGGTCATCTATCCGAGTGGCGGATCCTCCCTTCAACAACGCTATCAGACCGGGGAAGGTGACTATTACCGCGGTGTCGTTCCCCCGCAACCCTGACATTCGGATGGCGTAAACGAGACTCAAGGCGGGGCGGGACAACCCGCCTTGAGTTTTGAGGGCGCTATTGCGGGCGCCCTTTCTCCCAGGTAACCGTCTGGCCAAAAAGCGGCACGGTGGTGATCGACATCTTCGCCGATCCATCCGTCAGTTGTCGCGAATGCGCGAGGTAAATCAGCGTGTCGTTGGCCTTGTCGTAGATGCGGGTCACCAGAAGATCTTTCCAGATCAGCGACAGACCGGAGCGGAAAACCTCTTCCCCTTCCTTCGACAGATCGATGTCGCCGATGGTGATCGGCCCGGTCTGCCGGCAGGCAATCGAATTGTTGGAAGGATCCTCGAACCAGTTGCCGTTCTTCAGGCGGTCGATCACGCTGCGGTCGAAATAGGTCACATGGCAGGTGACGCCGTTGATCTTGGGGTCGCGGACTGCATCGATCTTGATGTCGTTGCCGAGCCAGTCGACGCCCACTTGGCCGACCGTTTCGGCGCGCGCGGGGAGGGACGCTGCGGCACAGGCGACAAGGCCGGCAAGCAGCAGGATGCGGACGGGGCGGAACATGAAATATTCTCCGATGGATTGCAGCGTTGAGATAGGTGGCGGGCGCGCCAATGCAAGACGACGCGGTCCCCTGGCTGCTTAGGCAGGGCATGCAGCGCTGCGTTGACAGCTCGAATGTCAAGACCGATATCGGCGCGTCGCCTGCCGCGGAGCCGCTTGTTCCTGCTCCGGACTATCGGACTGGCGCAACTGCGCCGCTGCGGCAGCGAGCGCACGGGCGCTGGCGCCGATCTGGCGTTGTTTTGCGATCGTGCAGCGATCGCGGCCGTCCGCCTTGGAATCGTAGAGCGCCAGATCGGCGCGGATCATCACCTCGGTAATCGTGTCACCCGGCGCTGCGGTCGCGATGCCGATGCTGACGGTCAGTCGAATGCGTTGATGGACGCGGGTGACGGGCGTTTCACGCACGGTCCGGCAGATTGCCTCGGCGAGCGCGGTCGCCTGCTCCTCGGTGTGGTCCGGCAGGATCAGGCCGAATTCCTCGCCGCCGATCCGGCCAAAGGCACCGCGGCCGTCGAGAAAGGCGGACACGGTCTCGGCGAAATGCTTGAGCGCAATGTCGCCGCAGGCGTGGCCGTAATGGTCATTGATTTGTTTGAAATAATCGAGGTCGAGAAGGAGGAAGGCAAGCGGCCGATGCCGGGCGAGGCAGTCCGCAAAAATCCGTTCTCCCATCTCGATCAACGCCCCGCGCGACAGGGCGCCGGTCAGTCCGTCGCGGGCGATAGCCGTCCTCAGCCCAGCGATGATGCGGCTCTGGACGGTGAGGATTACGGCAACGAACAGGAGTGGCAGAAAAGTTGCCCGCATTGCGGCAAGCGCAAACTCGAAGGCGAGAGCAGTGTGGGAAGCGGAAGTCCCCACGGTCTGATGCAAGGGGCTGAGCGCATGGACGAGCGCGGCGCAGCCGATTGCGGCCGAAATGATGATGACCGTGTGGCACGCGCGCCGTGCCTTGGGCCAGCAATCGAGCACGGCGAGGCCGGCGACGAGAAGAAGGGCGGAGGCAAGACCGACCGCGATCAGCAGACGGGCACCGAGGCTGCCGTCACCGTTCAACGAGACGACAATGCCGATAATGCCGGCGGCGAGCGCCAATGCGGGCAACAGGAAAGTGGGAGCGGATAGCGCGAGGAGATCGCGGAAACCTAGAAAGATGAAGAGGCATGCGGATATCAGCGCGGCATAGCCGAGCACGACGGGAAGAAGGGCCGAGACCATATCCGCAACCATCATCGAAACGATCGCGACCGCCGAAAGCGTACAGCCGAGGCAAAAAAACTGCATGCCGGCCGCCGCCGTCCGCCGCAGCGACACAAGTATCGGCAGCACCATCAAAAGCGCAAAGAACGATATGGCAGGGAGAAAGCTCATTTCGAAACGGCCTGTCGTGCTAAAATAGAAAGGCGGCTTGCGTTCCAGCCAATATGCGACGTCAATTGGTACCTGTGGCGCATTAACGAAAGCCGGCAATTTTTGATGCAATTTTAGCGATTGATCGGCCGCCGTGCGGTTGTGCATGCGGACGCGGGGAGGTCGGCGGGAGCGAATGCGATGCCCGGGGAAAGAATACCTTTTGCGGACAGGATCGATGCGGGCCGAAAGCTCGCTCTCGCGATCGAGCGCGAGGATTTCGCCGATCCCGTGGTGATGGCGCTGCCGCGCGGCGGCGTGCCCGTGGCGTTCGAAGTCGCCGCGCATCTCGGCGCACCGCTCGAAGTCCTGATCGTGCGCAAGATCGGTGCGCCCGGGCATGCCGAGTTCGGCCTCGGCGCACTCGTTGACGGGGAAGAGCCGCAGCTTGTGCTGAACGACGAAGCGATGCGTCTCGTGCATCCGCCGGAGGCCTATGTGGAGGCGGAGACGGAACGCCAGCGGCTCGAAATTACGCGGCGCCGGGCGCTTTACCTCGGCGACCGACCGCGCGTTTCGCCGAAGGGGCGCAATGTCATCGTCGTCGATGACGGCATTGCCACCGGCGGCACCGCCAAAGCGGCGATCCAGGCACTGCGCAAGGAAGGTGTTGCGGCGCTAATGCTCGCCGTTCCGGTTGCGCCGCCGAGCGCCGTTACCAGCCTCAGCCGGGAGGTCGATCGGATGGTTTGCCTTGCGAGCCCAAGCCCTTTCCATGCGGTCAGCATCTATTACGACGATTTCGAGCAGACGACGGACGCAGAGGTGGTCGCGCTCCTGAAACAGGCGAGTGGCGATGGCCGGTGAGTTTCTGGCGATGACCGGCTACGCCACAGTCGCATAGACCGGATCGATGTCAGGGTTTATCCTCTCGCGCTCTGCAATGCCTTCCTGGTGGGTTCGAAAATGACCGAAGACCTCTCGATCCGGCCCGTCGTGCGCAGTGACTACGAGCGATGGCTGCCGCTCTGGGAAGGCTACAATGCCTTCTATGGCCGCTCAGGCGAAGCCGCGCTCACGTCGGACATCACGCTCATGACCTGGTCGCGCTTCTTCGATGCCTATGAGCCGATGTACGCGCTGGTTGCCGAAAGCAAGGGCCGGCTGATCGGGCTCACGCATTACATCTTTCATCGCAGCACCATCTCGATCCAGCCGAATTGCTATCTTCAGGACCTCTTCATCAACGAAGCCGCGCGCGGCAAAGGCGTCGGCCAGGCTTTGATCAACGGGGTCTTTGAAGCAGCGAGACGGGCAGGATCGCCGCGCGTCTACTGGCTGACGCACGAAAGCAACGTCAAGGCGATGCGGCTCTACGACCAAGTGGCGCAGAAGTCGGGTTTCGTGATGTACAAGATGGTGATTTGAGTGCGCAGCGGATTGGTGACGTCGATCCAGCTAAGGCGGGGAAGGCGGTGGCCAGGCCTAATCACACCCTCTCCACGAACCCGTCCAGCACGCGCTTCTGCCCGGCACGATCGAAATCGATCGTCAGCTTGTTGCCCTCGATCGCGGCGATGTTGCCGTTGCCGAATTTGAGGTGGAAGACGCGGTCGCCGATGTTGAAGCGGGAGGGTTCAGAGGTCGTCGACTTGGCGACCAGTTCGCCCTCGATCATGCGGGTGCGTGGACCGGACTCGCCGTAGCCGATGCGCTCGACGGCGTGGCCGGAGCGGGTGCCCCAGTTGTCACGGGTCGCCTCCGAGCGGTGCTGCTGGGCGCGCTTCCAGCCGGGGGTCTGATAGGTGTTCTCGAAGGGATCGGCCTTGTCGAAACGCGACTGGCCGTAGCCGCCGCGTCCATAGCCGCCATAGGAGACATCCTGCTCGGCCACTTCCACATGGTCGATCGGCAGTTCGTCGAGGAAGCGCGAGGGCATCGTGGATTGCCAGAGACCGTGGATGCGGCGGTTCGAGACGAACCAGATATGGCAGCGGCGTTTGGCGCGGGTAATGCCGACATAGGCGAGGCGGCGTTCTTCCTCGAGGCCGGCGCGGCCGCCCTCGTCGAGCGCGCGCTGGTGGGGGAAGAGGCCTTCTTCCCAGCCCGGCAGGAACACCGTATCGAATTCCAGGCCCTTGGCAGAATGCAGCGTCATGATCGAGACGGCATCCATGTCCTCGTTCTGCTCGGCGTCCATGACGAGGGCGACGTGTTCCAGGAAGCCGCGCATCGACTCGAAGGCCTCCATCGAGCGGATGAGTTCCTTCAGGTTTTCGAGCCGCCCCGGGGCTTCGGCCGATTTGTCGGCCTGCCACATGGCGGTGTAGCCGCTCTCGTCGAGGATCTGCTCGGCAAGTTCGGTATGCGGCGTCGTTTCGAGCAGCGTTTGCCAGCGGCGAAAATCGGTAACGACGTCGAAGAGGGCCTTGCGCGCCTTCGGCTTCAACTCGTCCGTCTCGATGATCTCGGCGGCGGCGGCGAACATTGGGATGTCGCGGGCGCGGGCATAGTCGTGCAGGGTGCGTACCGTGGTGTCGCCCAGACCGCGCTTCGGCGTGTTGACGATGCGCTCGAAGGCGAGGTCGTCGGCTGGCTGGCAGACGAGGCGGAAATAGGCCATGGCGTCGCGGATTTCGAGCCGCTCGTAGAAGCGCGGGCCGCCGATGACGCGATAGTTGAGGCCGAGGGTGACGAAGCGGTCTTCGAACTCACGCATCTGGAACGAGGCGCGTACCAGGATCGCGATGTCGTTCAGATTGTGCTTCTGCCGCTGGAGCTGCTCGATCTCCTCGCCGACAGCGCGGGCTTCCTCTTCCGAATCCCAGGCGGCATGCACGTGCACCCTCTCATCGTCCGGATTGGTGCGTTCGGTGAAGAGCGTCTTGCCGAGCCGGCCTTCGTTGTGGGCGATCAAGTGCGCTGCGGCGCCGAGAATATGTTCCGTCGAGCGGTAATTGCGCTCGAGCTTGATAACCTTGGCGCCGGGGAAATCCTTCTCGAAGCGCAGAATGTTGTCCACTTCCGCGCCACGCCAGCCATAGATCGACTGATCGTCGTCGCCGACGCAGCAGATGTTTATCTGCTGCGTTTTGTTTGCGCTCACGCTGTCGCCGCTGGCGCGGCTACGCTCCGCGGGGGCGGACGAAACGTCGTCCGGCCAGCCTCGGCTGGCTCGGGCTTCGCCCGGGGCGCTTACAGCGTCGTCGTTCTTACCCGAACTGGAAGATATTTCACCGGAAGACGGATCGCGTACCACCCAGGTATCAGAGGAACCAGCCATATGCCGCGAGCCGGCAGGTACGTGCTTGGCCTCAGTCTCTGCCTTGGCCCGCGGCCGCTGCGCCAAAAGCCGCAGCCACATATATTGCGCGGTGTTGGTGTCCTGGTACTCGTCGACGAGGATGTAGCGGAACTTGTCGTGGTATTCCCTAAGCACGTCCGGATTGGCGCGGAACATCCGGATCGGATGCAGGAGCAGGTCGCCGAAATCGCAGGCGTTGAGCGTCAGGAGCCGGTTCTGGTAGGCGGCGTAGAGTTCGCGGCCCTTGCCGTTGGCGAAGGCGCGGGCGTCGCCCTCCGGAATCTGCGAGGGGTCGAGGCCCTTGTTCTTCCAGGTGTCGATCATGCCGGCGAATTGCTTGGCCGGCCAGCGCTTGTCATCGAGCCCTTCGGCCTGGATGAGCTGCTTGATCAGCCGCACGACATCGTCGGTATCGAGGATGGTAAAATCCGACCTCAAGCCGACGAGCTCCGCATGGCGGCGCAAGAGCTTGACGCCGATCGAGTGGAAGGTGCCAAGCCAGGGCATGCCTTCGACCGCATGGCCGACCAGCACACCGATGCGCTCCTTCATCTCGCGCGCGGCCTTGTTGGTGAAGGTGACCGCGAGGATCTGCGAGGGGAAGGCGCGGCCGGTCGAAAGGATATGGGCGATGCGGGTCGTCAGAACGCGGGTCTTGCCGGTGCCGGCGCCGGCGAGCACGAGCACCGGTCCTTCGAGCGTTTCGACGGCTTCCGTCTGCTCGGGATTGAGGCCGGAGAGATAATCCGGGCGCTTGGCCTTGTCGCGCGCGGCCATGGCGCGCGCAGCGATACCGCCGGCCGCAGGCGCGGGTTTGCGCGGCGCCGGCTCCTCGTCGAAGAAGGGGATGTCGTCAAAACCTTTGCTCATGCGGCCCAATGTAGTGATTCGGGACCGAAAGGCCAGAAAGGATGTTCTTCTTTTATTCCGGATTCTTCAAGCGCGAAGACAAGCTTGTGGAAAGACAAGGCATTTCGCTGCATTCCGTAGTGATCAATTTTCGCCCGCCGCATCGAAAGCTGGATCGACCGGGACCTGCAGTGCGGTCGCCAGTTGATTGGTCTTGGCGGCGAGCGAAATGACGCGCAGAAGGTCGGCGTGCTGCGCCTCTGTCATGCCCTTGGCCTTGGCCGATGCCGTGTGGGAATGGATGCAATAGCCGCAGCCGTTGGTGACGGAAACGGCGATGTAGAGCATTTCCTTGACCAGCGGGTCGAGGGCAGAGGGCGTCGCCATGATCGTCTTCACCTCCGCCCAGGTGCGTTCCAGGAGGTCCGCGTCGAAGGCCAGCCAGAACCACATATTGTTGATGAAGTCCGATTTCCGCGTGGCACGGATATCGTCAAAAACCGCTTTGACGCGCAGGTTGGCTTCCGGACCGGCGGGCGGGGCGACAGTGCTCATGCTTTCTCCTTAAGCTCACATTGAAGTTGCGCGATCGGTCCTTAGACGAGCGCGAAGACGCGGGCTGGGCCACCGCGGTGCGCCGAGCAATATGGTGCCCGAGGCAAGCAGAATAGCCCAGCCGCCGAAGCTGTAAACATGGGTTGTCCGGTAGGGCAATGCGCAATCGGCGCACCGCTATCAGCGCCATCATGCCGCCAACAAAATCGCTTTTATTACAATTGCGTAATGATGACATTCCGAGATTGCTCGAAGGCAGGCAAACAATGATACTCGGGGCAATCGGAACGCTCCGCCGGCACGGGCCGCGCTGGAGCGCGCTTTTCATTTGGAGATGTGAATGCGCGTTTGGAAGCAACTGGCGGTCAGCGTCGTCGTGCTCGTGGTGGGGGCGGCAGCTTGGGTGCGTTTTGCGCCTGGCGCGGGCGAGACGCTGGCGGCAATCGGCGTTTCGCATCCGCTGATCGATGCACTGTCGAAGTCGCAGGGTAGCGAAGGTGAAGGCGGGCGGCGCAATGGCGGACGCGGGCAGGGTGGCCAGGGCGGTTTCGGCGATGCGACGCTGGTCGTCGTCAGACCGTCGGCAAGCGCAATCGTCAACGACAGGCTCAATGCGATCGGCAACGGCGAGGCGATCCACTCCGTCACGGTAACGCCGACGGCGACCGGCAACCTCACCGAAATCCTGGTAAAGTCCGGCGAAAGGATTGCTCAGGGCCAGGTCATCGCGCGGCTCGACAGCGACGACCAGAAGGTTGCGGCGGAACAGGCGAGGCTGACGCGCGACAGTGCTGAGGAAAAGGTGCAGCGCTATCGCAATCTCAGCAGTGCTCGGGCCGTGACTGCGGTCGAAGTGCGCGACGCGGAAATCGCGCTGCAGGCAGCAGAGCTCGCGCTGAGGACGGCAGAACTCGATCTCAAGCGCCGCGAGATCGTTGCGCCCTCGAAGGGCGTCGTCGGTATCATCACCGTCAATGTCGGTGACTATGTCACGACCTCGACGCCGATCGCCGTGGTGGACGACCGCTCACAAATCCTCGTCGATTTCTGGGTGCCGGAACGCTTCGCCAGCAAGATTTTCGTCGACCAGCCGGTGACGGCGAATGCGATCGCGCAGCCGGGGCGGCAACTCGAAGGCGTCATCCACGCGATCGACAACCGCCTCGATCAGGCGAGCCGGACGCTTCGCGTGCGCGCACGGCTCGAAAACCCCGACGACATGCTGCGGGCGGGCATGTCCTTCTCGGTCACCATGGCCTTCGACGGCGACCGTTATCCGACGGTCGATCCGCTGGCGATCCAGTGGAGTTCGGATGGATCCTATATCTGGCGTGTCAAAGGCGACCGCAGCGAGCGGGTGCCAGTCAAGATCATTCAGCGCAATCCGGATAAGGTGCTTGTCGACGCCGCTCTTGCGGACGGCGATCGTGTCGTGACCGAGGGCGTGCAGCGCCTGCGTGACGGCGGCGCGGTGCGCGTTGCCGGCGAAGGCCGACCCGAGCCCGAGCAGAAGGTCGCGGGGGAGGCACAATGAACATCGGGTTCGGCGGCCACCACGACAAGGGCGGAGGCCAGGGGGGAAAGTCCGGCTTTACCGCGCTCTTCATCCGGCGGCCAATTTTCGCGCTGGTGGTTAACACGCTGATCGTCGTTGCCGGCCTCGCCGCCTGGAACGGCATCGAAATGCGCGAACTGCCGCAGGTCGACCAGCCGGTCGTCTCCGTGACGACATGGTTCGAAGGCGCTTCGCCGGAAACGATCGACCGCGAGGTGACATCGGTCGTCGAAGGCGCGGTGTCGCGCGTCCAGGGTCTCAAAAGCATTTCGTCAAGCTCTTCTTTCGGGCGCAGCCGCGTGACGCTCGAATTTTCCGACACGACCGACATCGGCCAGGCAGCGAATGACATCCGTGATGCGCTCGGCCGCGTTGCCGGCCAGTTGCCGGACGATGCCGACGAGCCGATCATCGTCAAGGCGGATGCGGACAGCCAGCCGATCATTAGGCTGGCGCTGACCTCCGACACGATGACGATGGAAGACATGACGCTGCTGGTCGAGAACGAGATCAGCGACCGGCTTGCGGCGGTCGAGGGTGTCGCCGATGTGACCATCTACGGCGACCAGGAGAAGATCTTCCGCATCGACCTGGACCAGGCGAAGCTCGCCGGGCGTGGGGTCACGGTGGCCAATCTTCGCGAAGCGCTCTCCAACGCGTCCTATGACGTACCGGCAGGCTCGCTGACCAGCGCCAGCCAGGATATTACTGTTCGGGCGACGGCAGACCTCCAGACACCCGAGCAGTTCGAAAACCTCATCATCGGGGACAATGTGCGGCTGCGCGACGTCGCGACGGTGACGCTGGGCCCGGACACGGGCACGTCGGCGCTGCGCTCCAATGGTCGGCAGGGCATCGGCCTCGGCATCATCCGCCAGGCCCAGTCGAACACTGTCGATATCTCCGAGGGCGTGCACAATGTGGTGGGCACGATCTCCTCGGAGATCCTGCCGGAGGGAACGGAGCTCAAGATCACCAGCGACGATGCCGTCTTCATCAACGGTGCGATCCACGAAGTGGAGATTGCGCTCCTTGTCGCCGTATTCATCGTCACCTTCGTCATCTATCTCTTCCTGCTCGACTGGCGGGCGACGCTGATCCCGGCGATCTCGATGCCGATCGCGTTGATCGGCACGCTCGCGGCAATCTATCTTGCCGGTTTCTCGATCAACATCCTGACGCTGCTCGCGATCGTGCTCGCAACCGGTCTCGTCGTCGACGACGCGATCGTGGTGCTCGAAAACATCGTGCGCCGCCGGGCGGAAGGACTTGGGCCGCGGGCGGCCGCCGTCCATGGCACGCTGGAGGTGTTCTTCGCGGTGCTGGCGACGACCGCGACGTTGGCGGCGGTCTTCGTGCCGCTCTCCTTCCTGCCGGGGCAGACCGGTGGGCTCTTCCGCGAGTTCGGCTTCGTGCTCGCTTTCTCGATCCTGCTCTCCTCCTTCGTTTCGCTCACGCTCTGCCCGATGCTCGCCTCGCGTCTGCTGACGACCGAGGCGCATGCCCATCAGGGCGTGATGAGCCGGCTCGGGGCACGGGCCGCGGCGTTCTATCGGGTGACGCTTCGCGCATGCCTCAATGCGCCGCTTATCGTCTTCGTCGTCGCCGCCTTCTTCACTGCGGCGGGCGCCGCCGGCTTCCTGACGCTGAAATCCGAGCTGACTCCCAACGAGGACCGTTCGCAGGTCATGCTCAGGATCAACGCGCCCCAGGGCGTCTCGCTCGAATATACGCAGGCGCAGATGCGCCGCATCGAGGAAGGCCTCTCGCCGCTGGTCAAAGCGGGCGAGATCAGCAACGTCTTTTCAATCTCGGGGCAAGGCGGCACGGCCAATAGCGGCTTCATGGTGCTGACGCTTGCCCCGTGGGAGGAACGGGAGCGCACGCAGCAGCAGATCGTCGCCGACATCAACAAGGTGACCGCGGAAATTCCGTCCGTCCGCTCCTTCGCCATCCAGTCCAACAGTCTTGGCATTCGCGGTGCCGGTAGCGGTCTTCAGGTAGCGCTGGTCGGCAACGACTACAAAAAGCTCGGCGACGCCGCGGCCAAGCTTGTCCGCGCGATCGAGGACAGCGGCCGTTTCGAGAACGTGCGGCTCAACTATGAGGCCAACCAGGCGCAACTCTCGATCACCATCGATCGCGAGCGCGCATCCGACCTCGGCGTGGACATCAGCGGGCTGTCCTGGGCGCTCCAGGCGATGCTCGACGGCAGCAGCGTCGTCGATATCTTCGTCGAGGGCGACGCCTATCCTGTCAAGCTGCTTTCCTCGACAACGCCGCTCAACGACCCTACGGACCTGCAGAACATCTTCGTCAAGGCTCGCGACGGCCGGATCGTGCCGATGTCGACCATTGCGACGATCGAGGAAAGGGCCGTGGCGCCGCAACTGGCGCGCGAGTCGCAGCTGCGCGCCGTTTCGCTTTCGGCGGGCCTGAAGTCGGACCTCGCGCTCGGCGAGGCGCTGTCGATGGTGGAGGAGATGGCGGAACCGCTGTTACCACCCGGGGCGCGGGTGATGCCGCTTGCGGAAGCGGCGACGCTCAACGAGAATGCCAACGGCCTTTTTATCACCTTCGGCTTCGCGATCGTCATCATCTTCCTGGTGCTGGCAGCACAGTTCGAGAGCTTCGTCAGCGGCCTCATCATCATGTCGACGGTGCCGCTCGGGCTTGCCTGTGCCGTCTTTGCGATGATCCTGACGGGCAATACGCTGAACATCTACAGCCAGATCGGGCTGGTCATGCTTGTCGGCATCATGGCGAAGAACGGCATCCTGATCGTCGAGTTCGCCAATCAGTTGCGCGATCGCGGCCAGGATGTGCGCAGCGCCATCGAGAACGCGGCCAATATCCGTCTGAGGCCGGTGATGATGACGATGATCGCAACCGTCGTCGGCGCTGTCCCGTTGGTTCTGGCGAGCGGTGCAGGAGCCGAGGCGCGCATTGCGCTCGGCTGGGTGCTGGTCGGCGGGCTGGGCCTCGCGGTGATCGTGACGCTCTACCTCACGCCGGTCGCCTATCTCGTGATCGCGCGCTTCACGAAGCCGCATGCCGACGAGGAGCGCAAGCTGCACGAGGAGATGGACGCCGCCGCGGCAGTTGTCGCTGTGAGCAACGTGCGACGGGAATAGGACCTCGTCGCGTCGTCTTGACGCGACCGGAACCGTTACACGCTTTTCCTACAGCGCCGCGCGTCCGATCGGACGCGCAAATTCGTCATGCGGCAACGTCGCCACCTGCCTGCGTCCGGTCTCCGGCGGCAGCGCTTTCGGACCTTCGCGTGATAAAGGCGATCCCTGAAAACGTCAGCGCGCCGACCCCCGCAAGCGCGGCCATCGCCCAGAGCGATGGCGTGACGCCCGTTCCGGCCATCGCTATCGCCAGGGCGAAGGGGGCGAGCGCCGAAGAAATCTGCCGGGCGGCCGTCACCCAGCCAAGCCGGGCGCCGTAGCCTTTTCGGCCGAACAATTCAAGCGGCAGCGTGCCGCCGACGATCCTGGTCAGGCCGGAGCCAAGTCCGAACAGGATTGCGAAGACGATTGCGCCAGGGATAAACGGGGTCGTCGTCAGGAGCACCATGAGCGCGAGCGGCAGCAAGGTCGCCGCGATGATCGCAAGCCAGGTCTGCCGGAGTCCGCGTCCGAACAGCATGTTGACCAGCCGGCTTGCGACCTGCGCCGGTCCGAAGAGGCTGGCGACGACAAGGCCGGCCGTCCCCATTCCGAGCGCTGCCGTCAAAGGCACCATGTGGATGAGGATCGACGACAGGACGAAGCCTTCAACCGCGAAACAGGTGAGCATCAGGAGGAAAACCTTGGAGCGGTCTTGCGATGCGACGGCGATCGGTCGTTCGTGGGGCGCCGTCGCAATCGTAGGGAAGGACGGAGCGGCGACTGCGGCGCGGCGCGTCAGCCGGACGACCCAGGCATGGATCGGCAGGCAGAGGACAAGGTGCATCGCGGCAAAGGCGGCGTAAACCTCTCGCCAGGAGAGGCTTTGATGCATCGCGCTCGTCAGCGGCCAGAAGAGCGTCGAGGCGAAGCCGGCGATCAAAGTTAGATGGGTGATGCTTCGCTGCGCATTGCTGCCGCCGAACTGGACGATTGCGACGAAGGCGGCGCTATAGAGCACAAAGGAAGACGCGAGTTCCATCGCCACGAGCGCGAGAACGAAGGCCGTGCGGCCTGGCGCGACCGCGCAGGCAAAGAGCGCCACGGCCGCGCCGGCCGACCCAAGCGTCATGACGTGGCCGGCGCCGAAGCGGTCCGACCATTTCCCAGCGGTTGGCGCAAGGAGACCGCCGAGCAGCAGGGCGACGGAGAGGGCGGCGAAGACCCATTGCTCCGGCCATTTGAGGTCGCGTGCGATATCGGGTGCGAGAATGCGTCTGATTAGCGCCGCGCTGCAGCGTCAAATCGACTTTAGCGAGACCCGCTGCTCAAGCTTAGCGGCCTCCTCCTTCCGCTCGCTGTAGCGGTCGGTCAAGTAGTCCGAGACGTCACGGGTGAGGAGGGTGAACTTGACGAGTTCCTCGCAGACATCGACGACCCTGTCATAGTAGGAAGAGGGCTTCATGCGGCCGTTGGCGTCGAATTCCTGAAACGCCTTGGCGACCGAACTCTGATTGGGAATGGTAATCATCCGCATCCAGCGGCCAAGCACCCGCATCTGGTTGACGGCGTTAAAGGATTGAGATCCGCCGGACACCTGCATGACGGCCAGCGTCTTCCCTTGTGTCGGCCGGATCGAGCCGACCGAAAGCGGTATCCAGTCGATCTGCGCCTTCATGATGCCGGTCATGGCGCCATGACGCTCCGGGCTCACCCAGACCTGGCCCTCCGACCATTGGGAAAGCTCCCGAAGCTCGTGGACCTTGGGGTGGCTTGCGGGCGCTCCGTCCGGCAACGGCAGGCCGGCGGGATCGAAGATGCGCACCTCGCAGCCGAAATGCGTAAGCAGACGCGCCGCTTCCTGCGCCAACAGCCGGCTGTAGGAAACCGCACGGAGCGAGCCGTAGAGGATAAGGATGCGTGGCGGATGCGTCGAAAATGGCGGGCGCAGTGCCTCCCTGTCGGGCTGGCGCAGGTGCTCCGGGGATGCTGCAGACAGATCAGACAATGCGCTTGCCTTCACTGTCGAGCACCTGTTCGCCGTCCTCCTTGCTAAACGGCCCCTTGTGCGTGTCCGGCAGGATATCGAGCACGAGTTCGGACGGGCGTGAAAGCCTTGTCCCGAGCGGCGTTACGACGAACGGCCGATTGATCAGGATCGGGTGCTCGAGCATGGCATCCAGCAGCTGATCGTCCGTCAGCGCCGGGTTGTCGAGGCCGAGTTCGGCATAGGGCGTGCCTTTTTCGCGGATGGCCTCGCGCACGGTCAGGCCCGCGTCGGCGATCATGTGGACGAGTTCTTGGCGCGACGGCGGCGTCTTCAGATATTCGATGACCGTCGGTTCGATTCCCGCGTTGCGGATCATTGCCAGGGTGTTGCGGGAGGTGCCGCAGGCAGGATTGTGATAGATCTTGACGTCCATGATCATTCAGCGCCTTTCAGCTCGTTGAGCGCGGGAATTGCAGCCTTCTCCTCCGCCAACATCCAGCCGGCAAGCGCCATCGCCAGCAATGCACCGAAAATCTCGGCGAGGATGAAGCCGGGGACATCGACCGGGCGGATGCCCGCGAAGGTATTCGACAGGGCGCGCGCTATCGCGACTGCCGGATTGGCGAAGGATGTCGAGGCCGTGAACCAGTAGGCTGCGGTGATATAGAGCCCGACCAGCCAGGCGATCGCATCCGGCCGGAAGCGGAGCCCGGCGAGAATGGTGAAAACGAGGCCGAAGGCGGCGACCACCTCTGCTGTCCACTGGCCGGTGCCGGTGCGGGCCGTCATCGAAACCTGCACGATCGGAAGCTCGAACATGGCGTGTGCGATGAGCGATCCGGCGATGCCGCCTGCTATCTGCGCAACGACATAGAAAAGTGCCGCGTTCGCCTCGATCTCGCGGCGGAGCGCAAAGACCATTGTCACGGCCGGGTTGAAATGCGCACCGGAGAGCGGCCCGAGGACTGTGATCAACACGACGAGGATCGCCCCCGTCGGGATAGTGTTGCCGAGCAGCGAAAGCGCCACGTCGTTCGTGAGCTTGTCCGCCATGATCCCGGAACCGACGACAGTGGCGACGAGCATGGCGGTACCGAGCGCTTCGGCCGCGAGGCGGCGGGGAAGATCGAATGCCATCGCTATCAGCCCGCGTCCGGCGTATCGCGGCCAATCTCGTCGAGACGCTGCTTTAAGGCGAGCTTGTCGAGAGAGGGCATCGGCAGGTTGATCAGGATCGATATCCGGTTGTTCAGCATCCGATAGGCTTCTGCGAAGGCAAAGTGTTTTTCAGGCTCGCTGCCTTCGGCCGCGGCCGGGTCCGGCACGCCCCAATGCGCTGATACCGGCTCCCCCGGCCAGACGGGGCAAGCCTCGTTGGCGGCATCGTCACAGACGGTGAAAACGAAATCCATCTTCGGCGCGTCAGGAGTTGCGAACTCTTCCCAGCTCTTGGACCGCGCGAAAGACGTATCGTAGTTGAGGCTGTGCAGGACCTCCAGGGCGAGCGGATGAACCTTCCCCTTGGGCTGCGATCCGGCCGAAAACGCCTTGAACTTGCCCTGGCCGAGTCGATTAAGAATCGCCTCGGCGAGAATCGAGCGCGCGGAATTGGCTGTGCAAAGAAAGAGAACGTTGAAAGGCCTATGGTCGTTCACGATTGATCCTCCTCAACAATTGCAGGTTACGGCCTGGATGACGGGGCGGCAAAGTTCGGGATTGCCGTCGCAGCAGTCTTCCATGAGATAGGCGAGCAGGTCGCGGAAGCCGGCCATGTCGGCGACATAACGCACCGTCCGTCCATCACGTTCGGCGCGCACGAGGCCAGCGTGGTCGAGCACTCTCAGATGCGCCGATGTCGTGTTTTGGATGGTGCCGAGCCGCGCGGCGATTTCGCCGGCGGGCACGCCATCCGGTCCGGCGCGCACCAGGAGGCGGAACACCTCGAGGCGTGTATCCTGACCGAGGGCCGCAAGGGCGGCAAGGGCTGTTTTCTTTTCCATATATCCATAAATCCAGATTTATTGGTAAAGATAAGTGCCCTTCGTGACAAGATGATGACAGCTCAGGCCCTGAGCCTAGAACCCGCGTAGCGCGGCAATGAGATAGATCGTCACGGCAACCGCGCCGAGCATGCTTCGGCCGGCATGGAGCTTACCCCAGCGCATAATCAGCGCGCGGGTCTCATCCCCTGCCTCTTCCGGGCGCGTCGCCTCCAGGCGGCGGTTGATGGGAATGACGAACAACAGGGTATAGGGCCAGTTAAGTATGATGACCGCCGCCCCGAGACCCCAGAGCGCATTATTGGCCTGCCACCACGCCGCCGCGCCGAGCAGTCCGGATAGGATGGCGAGGGAAGCCTGCATCTCGAAACCCCGCTGGTAGGCGGGCCGCCACTCGGCGAGCGCCGAGCGGTCATCGAGGCCGAGCCGTGCCGGTTGCTCGGCCACGTTGATGTAGATGGCGGCGCCGAAGAAGATGGACGCCGTAATGAGCGCGAGCAATCCAAACATTCGACCTTCTCCGTGAGCGAGGCGATAGATGTATCATAGCATCGTGCGGCGCGGTATGACCAAGGAGCACGGGCTCGCCAACCGATGGACAACGACCCTGCCAGTCGCGCACTTGTGACAAGCCGGTACCACCGACGGCAATTTTGTGCGGTGCGAAGCCTCGAGGCTGCGTGAACTTCTGGACAAATTGATTCCGATTTGCACAGTAGCGCCTTGAAATGTCAGCGCTTCCGATCTGGCTGCGTCGCGTCGCGACGTGACATCGCGGAAAGACGCGTGTGCGTCCAGGCCCGGAGGTTTGGCAATCTTTCCACTCGCGTGCGCATAGCGCCGGGTGGAGGCAGCCGCCGCGTAATTCCTTAATTCGGCGTCGAATTGGGGATAAAATCGAGCGGCAATTCAGAATGTTACGGTGCCTTGCGTGACCGGTCGGAACGCGAGGTGCTGCAGGGAAGGGGCGTTTTCGTGGCGTTGAAGGCAATCAAAACGGGAACGAGAAACGACAGCGGTATCGTTGCGGTGAAGGAACTTCTTGGCGCACGATTCGGCGAGCGTTTCCAGGCGGGCGCGGCGGTCCGGGGCCAGCACACCCACACGACGACCTATATTCCCGCGCAATTGCCGGACGCCGTGGTTTTTCCCGAGAGCAGCGCCGAGGTTCGCGAGATCGTCGAGATCGCCAGCGCGCACCGCGTGCCGCTGATTCCCTTCGGCACCGGATCGTCGCTGGAAGGGCACGTGAATGCGCCGAACGGCGGCATATCGGTCGACATGATGCGGATGAACCGCGTTCTCGCTGTCAATGCCGAGGATCTCGATTGCACGGTCGAACCCGGCGTCACCCGCGAGGACCTGAATACCTATCTGCGCGATACCGGTCTTTTCTTTCCGATCGATCCAGGGGCGAACGCCTCGATTGGCGGCATGGCCTCGACGCGCGCCTCCGGCACCAACGCTGTGCGCTACGGCACGATGAAGGAGAACGTGCTGGCGGTGACGGCAGTCGTCGCCGGCGGTCGCGAGATTTCGACCGGCCACCGGGCGCGCAAGTCCTCGGCCGGCTATGACCTGAC
Organism: Ensifer sp. MPMI2T; assembly: GCF_004827385.1. GTDB lineage: Bacteria > Pseudomonadota > Alphaproteobacteria > Rhizobiales > Rhizobiaceae > Sinorhizobium. The sequence goes on along the minus strand of NZ_SRXN01000029.1, from coordinate 67,822 downwards.
ACGGCTCTTCGTTGGCGCGGAAGGCACGCTCGGCATCATCACGTCGATCACGCTGCGCCTCCAAGGCATACCGGAGGTGATCTCCGGCGGCGTCTGCCCGTTTCCGACCACTGCGGATGCCTGCAACGCGGTGATCCTGACCATCCAGTCGGGCATTCCGGTGGCGCGCATCGAACTGCTCGACGCGGTGCAGATGAAGGCCTGCAACGCCTATTCGAACCTCGGCTATCAGGAGACGCCGACGCTTTTCGTCGAGTTTCATGGCAGCGCCGAGAGCGTCGAACTGCAATCGCGCCAGTTCGCCGAAATAGCGTCGGAATTGGGGTCTACTGGTTTTATCTGGACGACCAATCCGGAAGAGCGCTCGCGACTCTGGAAGGCGCGGCACAACGCCTATTGGGCACAGAAGGGGCTGGTGCCGGGCGCCGCGATCCTTTCGACAGATGTCTGCGTGCCTATCTCGCGGCTTGCCGATTGCGTCGCGGCGACGCAGGAGGATAGCGCGGCACACGGGCTGGTCGCCCCGATCGTCGGCCATGCGGGCGACGGCAACTTTCACGTCGGGCTGCTTTTCGACGACAAAGATCCTGCCGATGTGGCGCGGGCGGAAGCCTTCGTCGAGCGGCTGAACGCACGGGCACTGTCGATGGACGGCACCTGCACAGGAGAACATGGAATCGGGCAGGGCAAGATGCCGTTTCTTGAGGCGGAACTCGGCGACGCGCTGGATCTGATGCGGCAGATCAAGCGCGCGCTCGATCCGGACAATATCTTCAACCCGGGCAAGATCTTTGCCTGACACCGCGGGGATCGGCCGCTCAGAGATGCGAGCAGGGGCGCGAATGAGACAGACGGGAATGTGACACGGTGCTGGCGCGAATTCTGGTTACCATCGGCGGGCTCATTGTCGTCGCGCTTTTTGCGGCGTTGATCGCACCATGGTTCATCGACTGGACCAACTTCCGCAACGATTTCGAGCGCGAGGCGAGCCGCATCATGGGCAAGCCGGTGGTCGTTCATGGCAGTGTCGATGCCCGCATCCTCCCGTTCCCGACGGTGACCCTCAACGACGTGCGCGTCGGTCCCACCGAGGGCGACCAGCCGATCGTCCAGGTCGCGCAATTCTCGATGAGCGCCGAGCTTGCGCCGTTCCTGAGCGGCGAGGCGCTGATCTTCGACATGCGGCTCGATCGACCGAAGGCGCGGATCCGTCTCCTGCCGGACGGGACACTCGACTGGGCGCGTGGGCCGCGCGCGTCGATCCCGGCAAGCACGGTCGTTCTTGAAAAGGTCGAGATCGTCGATGGTGAGATTGAGTTTGTCGACGAGCAGACCGGACGAACTCGCCGTGTCACAGACCTTTCCGCCGATCTGTCGGCGCGCTCTCTTGCCGGTCCATGGAAGGTCGAGGGGCGCGCGGCGCTCGACGGCGAAGCCGGCAGCTTCGCCTTTTCCAGCAACCAGGTGAACGAGGAAGGGGCGCTGAGCCTCCGGGCACGATTGACGCCGGACAAGCGGCCGTTCGGCGTCGAACTCGACGGCGACCTCAAGGTCGTCGACTTCAGGCCGGTCTATGGCGGGCAGTTCACACTGACGGAGAACGGGCCGGCGGACGAGGCCAAGCAAAGTGGCGCTCTGCGCATCAACGGCGAATTCCAGCTCACCAACGAGAGCATCCGTGTCCCGGAATACCGCTTCGAGGCTGGCCCGCCGGACGATCCCTATGTGGTCACCGGAGAGGCCATGCTCGACACCGGTAAGGACCAGAAATTCCTGCTGATTGCCGATGGCCAGCAGATCGACGTCAGCCGCATCGGCAATTCCGGCCGCCGCGGGAAGACCGGGCGCGATCCCGCCATTTCGCTGCGCCAGCGGATCGAGGCGATGCTGGCGATCGCCGCCGACATACCTATCCCGCAGGTGCCGGGTCGGGCGAGCCTGAAGTTGCCGGCGATCGTGATTGGCGATACGACGGTTCGGGACGTGCGGCTCGACGTCAGGCCCGACGGCGCCGGCTGGATCGTCGAGAACGCCGTGGCGCTGCTGCCCGGCCGGACGCAAATGGAGGCGAGCGGGCGGCTGAACCTCAAGGAGCAGCGCACCTTCCGCGGCGACATCCTGGTGGCCTCCAACCAGCCCTCAGGGTTGGCGAACTGGCTGGCGGGATCAGTCGACCCGGCGATCCGCAAGCTGAAGACGGCCGGTTTTGCCGCGACCGTCAACCTGACGGACACATTGCAGCAGTTCGAGAGCCTTGAGGTGGCGGCTGGCCCCGCGACGCTTCGGGGCCGGATCGAGCGCCAGTCCTTCGCGGAGCAGCAGCCGAGCCTGTCGCTGCAGCTCAAGGGCAACCGCATCGACCTCGAGGCGTTGCAGGCATTGGCCGGCCTCGTAGCTGGCGATGCTTCGACTGGGACGCTGCTGCAGCATGCGATCGCCGCCGATCTCTCCGCCGATGCATTTTCCGCCTTCGGCGAGGAGGCGCGTGATGTGCAGGCGGTGCTGACGCTCAAGAACGGGCAGTTGCAGGCCGAGCGGGTGGCGATCGGTTCGCTGTCCGGCGCCCAGCTTGCCCTTTCTGGCCGGATGAGCGGCGGCTTCGACCAGCCGGTGCTTTCGGCGAAGATGAAGCTTGCCGCTAGCGACCTGACGCCCTTCCTCGAAATGGTCGGCCGACACACGGCCGCCCATCCGGCGCTGCAACGGCTGATCAGGGCCGGCCCTTATTATTCCGATGCTGCCTTGGACGTGACGCTGACGGCCGGCAGCAACGAGGGCAGTGCGCCTGTTACCTTCGGTGTGATCGGCACTGCCAACGGCAGCAAGATCGCGGCAAGCTACCAGGCGCCCGATGTCGCCCAGGCGCTCACCGGCAAGGGCATGCTGCTGGAGGCGACGCTCGAAAATCCGCAGACGGTTGTCCTCGTCGGACAAGCCGGCTTTGATCCGCTGCCCTTCGACGCGGATGCCAACGGCATCCTGGCGGTCAAGCTGCAGAGCACGGAGGGTTCCAAGGCGAGCGGCACGCTGACCTTCACCACCGAGAAAACGTCGCTGGCCGCCAAGGGTGATGTCGATCTTGCCCGTGACCACTATCTCGAAGGGCAGGCAAAGCTGACGCTGCAGACGGAAGATCTGGAGCCATTCCTTCTTCTCCAGGGAATAGGTCTGCCGCAGATGGGCAGCGGACTACCGGTGACGCTGTCGACCGACATCACAACCGATGACGAAAAAATTGCCCTCTCTGCGATCGAAGGCAAGGTCGACCAGAATGTCTTTTCCGGCGCACTGGCGATCGATCGCAAGACCGCCGGCAAGGCCGTCGGCGAGCTTGCGCTCGACACGCTCGATCTCGGCTGGCTCGGCGAGGGAATCCTCGGGCAATTCCAGGACGCGTCGATCGGCGGATTGTCGATGGCACCGGTCGCGCAACCGGCCTGGACTGGGCTCGACGTCGCGTTGAACGTCACGGCGAAGCGCTTCTGGCCGGGTGTCTACGGTCCGGTTACCGGCTTTGCCGGCAAGCTCGAATGGAAGGGCGACGAGCTTGCGCTGAGCGACGCCACCGGAGATTGGCTCGGGGGCAAGCTCGAAGGGCGGTTGCAAGTCGGCAACGCCAATGGCTCGGGCTTCCTGCGCTCGCGCTTCGATCTCAAAGGCGGCGACCTTGCCGCCGCCGGATGGGCGCGCGAAAGCGGTCCGGTGGCGACCGGCCGGTTCGATCTGGCCGTTGCGATGGAGGCCTCAGGCGCGACCCCCCGGGCGATGGCACATTCGGCGAGTGGATCGGGAACGGCGACGTTCAACGGCGTCACGCTCAACGGCATCAACACGGCAGCACTGTCGCCGCTGATGGCCGCCGCGGATGCGATGAAGACCGAGATTTCGCCCGACGCGATCCGCAAGGCGGCAGGGCAAGTGCTCTTTACCGGCCAATCGGTCGTCGGTGCCATCAAGGTGCCTTTCAGCGTTGCCGGCGGCACGGTCAGGGCGCAGAACGTGACGGCGGGCGATGGCAATGCCGCGTTCACCGGCGAAGCGGCGTTCGACCTTGCCGAACAACGCATGAATGGCGTGATCGACCTGACGTTCCGGCCGGGGGAAGAGGCGCTTGCCGGCGCTGAGCCGCGCGTGCGCCTCGGCTTTGGCGGGCTCCTGGACGCACCGGGTGTTTCGGTGGACGTCACCGACCTTTCGAATTTCCTGTCGCTCAGGGCCTTCGAACGCGAACGGCGGCGTGTGGAAACGCTGCAGTCGAATGTGCTCGAGAAGCAGCGGCTTCGTCGCGAAGTAGCGCTTTACAAGGCGCGCGCGGCTGAACGCGAGGTTGCGCGCCTGAGGGCGATCGCCGAGGAGCGCCACCGCCAAGCCGCGGCCGCAGAGGCGGCGCGGATGAAGGCCGAGGCGGAAGCGCGCGCGGCCGAACGGCGGGCTGCCGAGGAACTGCGGCTGCGCCTGCGGCAACTCCCCCCGCACAGTCCCGTAGCGCCAATACCGCCCCCGCGAAACGTCCAGCGTGGTAACCAGCAGCCGCCATCCGACGGCAACGCGGCCGGGGAAAACGCCCGACCGGCGCTGAACTTCGACATGCTGCCTGACATCACGGTGCAATAGCGGGATGAGGAAAAGTGCGAAGCGGTTTTCCGCCCGCATCCCGCGACAAACAAGCAAATCGGGATGAGGAAAAGTGCGAAGCGGTTTTCCGCCCGCATCCCGCGACAAACAAGCAAATCGGGATGAGGAAAAGTGCGAAGCGGTTTTTCGTCCCGCGCGCCACTCGGCGCCGAAACCGCCAAAAACCCTAGAATTTTAGTGGTCCATTTGAAACCGCATTAGCATCCCCTCAGGCACAATGCGCCTACAATTGGGGTTGCGAAATGAAATCGCTTGAGCCGCGGCTTGATCGCCGCGCAGTCATCTGGATCGTGAACTGTACCCTCGGTGGCACCGTCGGATGCACGGCGTTCGCGATGCTCATTACCTACTATTGCACGGCTCGCTTCGGCGCGGAGGTCATGGAGACCACGCTCAGCCTCGCCTTCTACATCCCCCTGCTTCTTGGTGTGCCGCTCTTCGCCGTGATCGGCGTGAAGATGCAGCAACTGGCGCTGGCCAACCGGCTCCTTGTCCAGGCGAGCCGCTATGACGGGATGACGGGCTGCCTGAACCGGGGCGCCTTCACGGCCGATGTCATCGACTTTTTCGCGAAACAGAACCTTACGCCTCCGCCCATATCGGCGCTGTTGATCCTCGATGCCGATCATTTCAAGAAGATCAACGATTGCCATGGGCACCTCGCCGGAGATGCGGCGCTCGTCGCAATTGCGGCGGTCCTGCGCGGTGCAGTGGGCGAAGCGGGCGTGGTGGGTCGACTTGGTGGTGAAGAGTTCGGCGTTTTCGTGCGTTCGACCGATGCGGCTGCAATCAGTGCGCTGGCGGAGCGCATCCGCCTTGATGTCGCCGAGGGTCGGGTCGGGAAAGGCGGCTGTGCCTACGCGGTCACCGTCAGCATCGGGACTGCCCTCTTTACTTATCCGGCCGTCTACGAGGAGATTTTCAAGATCGCCGACGACCAGCTTTATCTCGCCAAGGGGGCGGGGCGGAATTGCATCCGCATGATGGAGCACTCGTGCATGCCGGGCGGCATACGCGCCATGGCCGAGCAACTGCGCAGCGGGTTTGCGGAGTTCGACGCACATACGGTCGACGCAGGGGGCGACGGCCAGGCATCGCGGCTGGCAGGACGCTGATTTGCCACAGCCACGGTGGCCGCTGATTCCGAAAGGCGCGTCGCAGATGCGGCCTTAGGGCGCTTCGGTTACGTTGACGCGTGATTTTACCCAGGCGAGAACGTAAACGCGAAGCGCCGAGGAGAGATTGCCGTCAGGGCCGCGACCGTCGTCGACTTCGGCGATCAGCCGGGCGAGCGGCATGCCGCGGCTTTGCGCGATCGATTTCAGTTCCTGCCAGAACGGTTCTTCAAGGGTAATGCTGGTTCGATGCCCGTGCAGCGTGGCAGAATGCTTGAGGATCGTCATCGCTCACAAACCGATTCAGGGCGTTGACATTCCGATTCCGGAGCCGGGCTCAAGTCTTTGCGGCAGAATCGTTTTTCGGGGTTGCGGGCGCTGTGGACTTTCAGGTCTTCTCCCCGTCTGGGGTGCCGTCCGTTGGACGCGTCGTGGCCGGCGTCTCCAGACGGCCCTCATCAAGCGTCTTCGAGGCTTTCTCGTTCAGGGCGCGGGTAAGCGACTTTTCCGCCTTGGTGCGGCCGAAGGCGATGCGGTTCTGCTCGGCCTGCCTTTCTTTTTCCGTGCGCGCCTGCTTCTTGCGGAACTGGCGCAGGTTGACGATGTCCCCGGCCATCGCCGCCTCCGTACCGTTCAGTTCTTCTTGCGGAATGAGTCGAGCGAGACGACCGAGCCGCCGCCATTTTTCGGTTCGCCTGATTTTTCCGGGCTCTTCTCGGCAGGTTCGTTGCCATCTTCGCCGACCGGATAAGCGGTGACTTCCGCCGAATCCTCTTCGTCCTCGCTGGCGGCAACGTCGAACTCGAGCTCGAAATTGACCGATGGATCGTAGAAGCCGCGGACGGCGTTGAAGGGGATCACCAGTTTCTCGGGGGTGTCGGAGAAGGAAAGGCCGATTTCGAAGGCGGCCTCGCTGACCTTCAGGTCCCAGAACTGATGCTGCACAACGATCGTCATCTGCTCGGGATACTTCGCCTTCAGGTGCTGCGAGATGCGCACGCCGGGGGCACCGGTCAGAAACGTGATGAAGAAGTGGTGGTCGCCGGGCAAATGACCCGTGGCTGCGACTTCGGCCAGCACCTTGCGAATGACGCCGCGAAGCGCGTCCTGCGCCAGAATGTCGTAGCGTATGTGGTCCTGGCCCATATGATCCCCGTCTTCCTTCGAACTCAACTGCTGCATGTTAAAGCGCCGCAGCGATCTTGCGCGCCAAAGCCGGCATGCAGCGCTCCACGGACACTCCTTTGCCCCGTCCGCTTATGACGAGTCAATTATCAAGCATCTATAGACTATTTCGCGACAGGGGAGAAGGTGAAGGCTTCTGTTGCCAGGTGCCTTCGGACCCCGCCTTACGGTGCTACCCGGAAGGGCTTGATTTGAAGTGCCGCACCGCCGTTAGGCAGCGAGACGTGCTTCAGCATAGTTGTCGTTTGCAACTATTAGTTTAGCCCGATAACGGTGGTACAATGCCGAGCAAAAAGTCGATCTTTACGCCCTTGTCGATCCTATTTCGCCCCCATCAAAAGCCGGTCCGGATTTCCAGGCCGGTTTTTGGTGGAGGCGCCGGGTACCGCCCCCGGGTCCAATGGGTTTATTGCATCGCCCGTTTATTGCCATAGCCGCCCGAAGACGGCACCCGTCATATAGGTCCTTCCGGTGCCCAAGAAAAGGGGCGATCAAGGGAAATGTGACGGATATATTATCCAGGATGCGGCCCGCAAGGAAACGCCTTGACTTACCCGAGGCGCGTGAAAAACTCCAGCGGCTGCACGCGTTTCGCGAAGAGGGCGGCAGCGTGAGAGCAAGTGCAAACTGGAGGCATCATGACTGACTATCTCGCAGACGTGCAGAAATACGACAGCGGCGCCGACGAAGCAGTTGTTAACAAGATCGTACGCTATCTCGGCATCGCTCTTCGCAATAAGGATTCCGCCCTCGTTTCGGCCTCGGACCCGAAGGAACTCGAGCGCGTCAAGGAAAAGTGGTGCGAGAAGAAGCTCGGCGTCGGCGGTGCGGACGCGGATGCGGCAATCGCGGCCACAGCCAAGGCGATGGCGGACGACCGCTCCAAGTCACGCGTGACGTTCTACTATCTGGTGGCCAAGAACCTAGGCAAACTCCAGACGCTCTGATCTGATCCCTCCTGCAGGTCGCCTTTAATCGTAGCCGATTAAAGGACAAGTACATGCAGCAATTCAAAGTGCTACAGCGTTCTTTGCGACGCTTGTTCGTGATCCTGGCGAGCAGGATCACGAACACATTGATTTCACTCACCCGGAGTGGTCAAGTTGAGGCCAGCGGATCGTGCGGCGCTATGCCTGCTCCTTGGTGCCGACGCTGTCCGGCCAGAGCGCACGGATTTCCTTCGGCAACGTGTCGCGCACCTTTGCCGACTGGCCGAGATCTATGTGCCGCGCAAGAACCTGGAATACCGACTTCGTGGCTTCAGCAGGATTGACCGGGCGGCCGGGTTTCATCCCGTCCGCGACGCACTCGAGAAATTCGTCGAGCGAGCGCGTCGCCTTTTCGGGCCGATGGTTGGCACGGTATTGGTCGTAGTAGGCACCCCGCACGAGCAGCGGGAGTTCCGCGCCAAGGTGGGCAGCCACCTCGGGAGGCAGCCTGTCGCGCAGCGTCCTCAGCACCGAATTCAATATGTGCCACGCCACTTTCCGGTCCGGGCCATGATGCGCCATGATCTCGCCGAGCCAGATATTGGTGGTTTGCAGGGTCTTGTCGAAAACATCGAGGCCTGTCGCACTCATGGTCATACCTCTCTCGCAGGGTCGAACGTTCGATATCAATCTCAAAAGGATTAACCCCAGTCGGCCGCGTTTGTTTCGTCGCCGGCCGAGAAAAGCGCGGCCGACGTACCCTATTCGCTCGACAATCGGAACAATCGCGGGCCCGCCGGGTTAGCCCATGAGATGCTCGGCCGCACCCGGCTAGGGGAGGCGCGGGCTCGACCACAGAAATGGAAGGAAGTCTGATGACATCTTCCAAGCATCCGAAGACACGCCGCCCCAGCGACAAGGATCTAAAGCAGGACCCCGGCATCGGCCGAACCAGGGGCATCCGGGGACCATCAGACTATGAGATGCTGAAGCGCGGCAACACCATCGAAGGCGACGTCGCGAACGACACGACCGTGCAGGGCGGTGCGAACCCGCGACAGCGCGGCCGGACGAACAAATAGGAGGAAGTGATGGTCGGCAAGAAGACGCACGAACAGCAACTGCGCGTGCTTCAGGGCCGCGAGAAGACGTCCAACGAAAGTAAGGATTTTGACGCCGAGGAGAAGCTACGCCGCTCGGAGGCCCTGAGAAAAGCCTATCGAAAGGGTGACAGCCTCGACGCCGAGCATGCCGACGCGCGCGATGAGGACGAGCGCAGCATGACACGCGGAAAGAACCAGGAAAGCAGGCACCACCAGGGTGCAAAGAGCTGAAGCGAAGACTTTTCGCGCCCATCCGAGACATTGAAAGGAGACGAACCATGGCTCACGCCAGTCGCAAGCATGTCGGAAAGCCGGACAAAGGCAAGGGTTCAGGCAGCGGCGCACAGACCAAACTGAAACGTGGTATTCTTGGTGAGAACGACGTTCTTTCCAATCGGGACAAGGCGCAGCATTCCGAGGCGCGCGGCCTCGATGAAAGAGCCGTGAGAAACGAGCAATACCAGAACCACGCAGCAAACCGTCGTCCTGCGAAATGAGTGGGCGGGGACAGGCGGTCGGGGATGCCTGAGGAAATGAGCCGCGTTCCTTGATAGCGGTCGCCTAGCGCGATAGGCCGCTATCGCGGCATCAATTTGCGGGAAAACTCGTACCAGCCATTGGTTCGCCGGTGGCTTCGTCCTATTTTGAGCGAAGCGAACGAATCGTCGGCGAAGAAGCATGCGGCAATATCTCGATCTCCTCGAACATGTGATGGCAACGGGAACCGACCGCGGCGACCGGACCGGCACGGGTACGCGCTCGGTCTTCGGCTACCAGATGCGCTTCGACCTGTCGCAGGGCTTCCCGGTGCTGACCACCAAGAAGCTGCACCTGCGCTCGATCATCCACGAGCTCCTGTGGTTCCTCAAAGGCGAAACGAATATCGCCTATCTCAAGGAACACGGCGTCAGCATCTGGGACGAGTGGGCGGACGAGAAGGGCGAACTCGGGCCGGTCTACGGCTACCAGTGGCGCTCCTGGCCGACACCCGAAGGCGGCCACATCGACCAGATCGCAGGACTCATCGAAGGCTTGAAGACCAATCCGAATTCCCGCCGTCACATCGTTTCGGCCTGGAATCCGGCGCTCGTCGACGAGATGGCGCTGCCACCCTGCCATTGCCTGTTCCAATTCTACGTGGCGGACGGCAAGCTCTCCTGCCAGCTTTACCAGCGCTCGGCCGACATCTTCCTCGGCGTGCCATTCAATATCGCCTCCTATGCGCTGCTGACGTTAATGGTTGCTCAGGTGACGGGACTGAAGCCCGGTGATTTCGTCCACACGCTCGGCGACGCCCACATCTATCACAACCATTTCGAACAGGCGCGGCTGCAACTGACGCGAACGCCGAAACGGCTGCCGGAAATGCGCATTAATCCGGCGGTGAAGGACATATTTTCCTTTAGGTTCGAGGACTTTACGCTCGTCGGCTACGAAGCGGATTCACATATCAAGGCGCCCGTCGCCGTCTAGATTGGGCGGGATGGCCGCGTCTCAGGCCTGTCGGCGCGCATGCCTGGCTTCACGTGACTTGCCTGAGGCGGCCTATATGTTCTGAAACGAAAAGCTGGGAACTTCCTCCCGTGGTCCTCCGGACGCGGGGCGGCGCTCCCGGAAAAAGCGCCGCGAGCCGGCGTAAAAGGGAGGGTTCGATGCTGACGCTCATCCATGCGCCGCTGTCGCGCTCGTCGCGCATCATCTGGCTGCTCGAGGAAATCGGCGCCGAATACGAGATCCGCTATGTCAACATCCGCCGGTGGGATGGCACGGGCGGGCCGGATGAGAATAATCCGCATCCGCACAAGCAGGTGCCGGCCCTTCTGCATAACGGCGCGGTGATCTGGGAGTCGGCCGCCGTCGTGCAATATCTGACCGACCTCTACCCGAACTGCAGTCTCGGCCGGCCACCGGGTCATCCCGAGCGCGGCGCCTATCTTTCTTGGCTCGCCTATTATGCCGGGGTCATCGAGCCGACGGCGCTTGCCCATATTTCCGGCGTGACCGTCAACAACCCGGCGCTGGCGAGGCTCTACAGTGAAATGTGCGCTCATGTGATCGGCGTTTTGAGTCGCCAGACCTTTCTGCTCGGCGAGACGATGAGCGCGGCCGATCTGTTGCTGGCGAGCGCGCTGCAATGGATGCGCAAGATCCTGCCCGAAAGCGAGGTGATTGACCGCTACATTCGCGTCGTGACCGATCGGGCGGCCCAGCAGCGAGCGCGTGAGATCGACAGCAAGCCGAGTGGTTTCCATGACTGAAGCAAAGACTGAAACGAGCGCTGAACCGAAGATCGTGATCGTCGTCGCGGTTGCGACCAACGGGGTGATCGGAAGCGAGGGCGGCCTGCCGTGGCGACTCTCGACCGATCTCAAGCGCTTCAAGGCGCTGACGATGGGCAAGCCGGTCATAATGGGTCGGAAGACCTGGGCCTCGCTCGGGCGCCCGCTGCCGGGGCGACCGAACATCGTCATCAGCCGCAATCGCGACTTCGAGGCAGAGGGGGCGGAGGTTGCTCCTTCGCTCGTGGCGGCTCTTGCGTTGGCGCGCAGCCATGCGGCGGCGACCGGAGCAGACGAGATCTGCATTATCGGCGGCGGGGAGATCTATCGCCAGTCGATCGGTGTTGCTGACGTGCTCCACGTAACGGAGGTGCAGGCCGAGGTCGATGGCGACACGCGCTTCCCGGCGATCGATCCGGCAGTCTTCGAGAGGGTGTTCGAGGAAGAGCTGGCGCGCGGCGAGAAGGACAGCCATGCGATGCATTTCGTGACCTGGCGCCGGCGGGAGACAGCGGAATGATTTTCCGCCTGCATCCCGCACCCGGCAAAGACGCCGGGATCAGGAAAACGCGCGGCCGTTCTTGGCGTGCATGCGGCGCTCACCTGTTCGTGTAGCGCATCTCCCAACTATTTTAACCCATTTACGGTGAAGTCGGCCGTATCGCGTTGAAAGCAATGCATGTGATACCTATAACGGTTTCACATCGTGACCGCTTGCTCGTGCCTGCGGGCGGTCGGCGAGAGAGGTTTTCTTGAAGAGAGGTTTTGATGCCCTGGAGCAATCAGAATGGCGGCGGCGGCCCATGGGGCGGCGGCGGCAATCAAGGGCCATGGGGCCAGGGGCCCAATCGGCCACGAGGCGGGAGAGGTGGCCCGCCAGATCTCGAAGAGATCATCCGGCGCGGTCAGGACCAACTGAAGAATGTGGTCCCGGGGGGCTTCAACGGCGGCGTCTTCGTCATCGTCGGCCTTTTGATCGTCGGTTTCATCCTGCTCAACTCGATCTACACGGTTCAGCCGGACGAGCGCGGCGTCGAGATGCGCTTCGGCAGGCCGAAAGAAGAAATTTCGATGCCGGGCCTGCACTACCACTTCTGGCCCCTCGAAACCGTCGAGTTCGTGAAGGTCACGGAGCAGCAGCAGAATATCGGCGGACGCGCCAGTGGCCAGTCCAATGCCGGGCTGATGCTTTCCGGCGACCAGAACATCGTCAATGTGCAGTTCTCGGTACTGTTCTCGGTGACTGACCCGAAGGCCTACCTCTTCAACGTCGAGAACCCGTCCGACACGCTGCAGCAGGTTGCCGAAAGCGCCATGCGCGAGGTCGTCGGCCGGCGTCCGGCCCAAGACATTTTCCGCGACAACCGCCAGGCAATCGCCGCCGACGTGAAAAACACGATTCAGGCGACGATGGACAGCTACGGCGCCGGCGTTTCGGTAAACACGGTCGCGATCGAGGATGCAGCGCCTCCGCGTGAAGTCGCCGACGCCTTCGATGAGGTGCAGCGCGCCGAACAGGACGAGGACCGCTTCGTCGAGGAAGCCAACCAGTACGCCAACCAGGTGCTCGGCAAGGCGCGCGGTCAGGGCGCGCAGATCCGCGAAGAGGCGGCCGCTTACAAGGACCGCGTTGTCAAGGAAGCGCAGGGTGAGGCCCAGCGCTTCATCTCGGTCTATGACGCCTACTCCAAGGCTCCCGACGTCACGCGCCGGCGGCTTTATCTCGAAACAATGCAGGATGTTTTCCGCAAGTCGAAGAAGGTCATTCTCGACGAGAAGAACGGGCAGGGCGTGCTGCCCTATCTGCCGCTCAACGAAATCGGCAGGCCCGCGCAGTCGGGAGGTACCCAATGATAAACAATCGCAGTTCAATCATCCTGATCATCGTCGCGGCAGTGCTCGTCGTGATCTACTCGTCGGTCTTCGTGGTCAACGAGCGCCAGCAGGCGATCGTCGTGCGCTTCGGCGAGATCCGAGCCGTCAAGAGTGAGCCTGGGCTTTATTTCAAGCTTCCTTTCGCCTTCATGGATGCCGATCGCGTGCAATTTGTCGAGGACCAGGCGCTTCGCTTCGATCTCGACAACATCCGCGTACAGGTCTCAGGCGGCAAGTTCTACGAGGTGGACGCGTTCGTGGTCTACCGGATCGCCGACGCCAGGCGTTTCCGCGAGACCGTTTCCGGCGACCGGGAGTCGGCCGAGGCACGGCTCAGGACCCGTCTCGACGCGTCGCTGCGCCGTGTCTACGGCTTGAGGGGGTTCGAGGCGGCGCTTTCGGATGAGCGCGCATCGATGATGCGCGAGGTGCGGACGGACCTCAAGGCGGACGCGGAATCGCTCGGCCTCAACATCGAGGACGTGCGCATCCGCCGGACCGACCTGACGCAGGAGGTCTCGCAGCAAACCTTCGAAAGGATGAAGGCGGAGCGTCTGGCCGAGGCCGAGCTGATCCGCGCGCGCGGTAACGAGGAAGGCCAGAGACGCCGCGCGATCGCCGATCGCCAGGTGGTCGAGATCGTCGCGGAAGCCCAGCGTGATTCGGAAATCCTGCGAGGCGAGGGTGAAGCCGAGCGGGCAGGTATCTTTGCGGACGCTTTCACGCGCGATCCCGGCTTCTTCGACTTCTACCGCTCGATGGCGGCCTATTCCCAATCCATCGGTAACCCGGATACAACCGTGGTGCTCTCGCCGCATTCGGAATTCTTCCGCTATTTCAACAGCGCGGACGGTGGGGCGTTGCCACAGTCGCCGCCCGCGCCGGCAGCGCCTGCGACCGCAGATTGAGCGGATGATGTCCGATTTTCTGATTGGGTTAGGTTTCTTCCTGATCATCGAGGGGCTGGTGTACGCACTGGCCCCTTTGGTTTTGGTGGAATTGGCGAAGCGTTTGCCGTATGTCCCGGAACATCAGCTCCGACTGGCCGGACTCGTTTCGGTGGCGGCTGGCGTCGGACTTGTCTGGTTGGTTCGAGGATAATGCGAAATGCCACATAAACTGCTGATCCGGCTGGTCGATGCCGAATACGCCATTACCCGACTGAACGTCGGGTCCGCGATACCGGAGTGGCTGCCCGGGCCGGGTTTCTGGACGGTGTCCAGCTCTCGTGAGGAAATGACGCTGGTCTGTCGCGCCGCCCGCGTACCGTCGAGCGTGCAGAGCTCGCTTGGATGGCGCTGCTTCCGTATCGAGCAGCATTTCAGCTTCGACGTGCCGGGCGTCCTGTCTTCGGTGCTGCGACCGCTTTCCGCAGCCGGGGTCGGCGTTTTCGCCAATTCGACCTTCAGCACTGATTATGTCTTCGTCGCGGGCTCGAACCTTGAGAGGGCGGTGCAGGCCCTCAAGGAGCATGGGCACGAGATCACCGGCTGAACGCGCGAAGGCGGCGCTGACCGGAGGTGTCGGCGTTCTGCCTTCCTGGAAGCGGATCAGGAAATCGTGTTTGGACGCTCCGGAATTCCGCCGTATCTTCAAGTGAAGATCGCTTGTGTGCGAACCCGCGGCAGTGGCGTATCGTGCAGGTGAAGGGAAATCGATCACGCCGCGATGCCGGATTGCTTAATCCATGGCGGGTGTGGTCCAAGAGCAATAACAGGAGCCTAGCGACTTGTTGACACGACCCAAATTCTTCCGCGGCCTGGTGCTTGCGGCCGCGACGGCACTGCTTCTAAACAACACGGCGCTCGCCGAGACGGCAACGTCCCAGCCGGCGGCCGGACCGCCCTCCGTTGCCGACCTTGCCGAGGGACTGCTCGATGCGGTAGTCAACATTTCCATTTCCCAGAACGTCAAGAGCGACGATGACGACGCCCCGATGCCGCAGGTGCCGGAAGGGTCGCCGCATCAGGAATTCTTCGACGAGTTCTTCAAGGGGCAGCGCGGCGAGGGTAACCGGCCGCGAACGGTCAACTCCCTTGGCTCCGGTTTCGTTATCGATCCAGCTGGTTTCATCGTCACCAACAACCATGTCATCCAGGACGCAGACGACATCGAGATCAACTTCTCAGACGGCTCCAAGCTGAAGGCAACGCTGGTTGGCACTGACACCAAGACCGATTTGGCGGTGCTGAAGGTCGAGCCGAAGAAACCGCTTAAGGCCGTTTCCTTCGGCGACTCGCGCAAGATCCGGATCGGCGATTGGGTGATGGTGGTCGGTAATCCGTTCGGCCTCGGCGTGTCGGTTTCGGTCGGCGTCGTCTCGGCGCGCGGGCGCAACATCAATGCCGGCCCCTATGACAGCTTCATCCAGACCGACGCGGCGATCAACCGCGGCAATTCGGGCGGCCCGCTGTTCAACATGCGGGGCGAGGTGATCGGCATCAATACCGCGATCCTCTCTCAGACCGGCATGTCGGTTGGCATCGGCTTCGCCGTGCCGACGGAACTGGCAATGAACGTGGTCAATCAGCTCAAGGAATTCGGCGAGACCCGGCGCGGTTGGCTCGGCGTTCGCATTCAGCCGGTCACCGACGATATCGCCGAAAGCCTGAAGATGGAGAGGCCGCATGGTGCGCTGGTTTCCGGCATCATCGAAGGCGGGCCGATCGCCAAGGGTGAGATCAAGGCAGGCGATATCATCACCCGTTTCGACGGGACGGATGTCGCGGAGATCCGCGACCTGATGCGCGCGGTCGGCGAGAGCCCCGTCGGCAAGTTGGTCGACGTGGTCATTATCCGTGACGGCCAGGAGCAGACGGTTCGCGTCACGCTCGGCCGGCTTGAGGATGGCGAGCAGCTTGCAAATGCGCCGGTGAAGGAGAATGGCGAAGGTATCAAGCCGGATCAGCCGCCCGCGGCGCAGCTGCCGGCGAGCGACGTCGTACTCGGCATGAAGCTCGCAGTGCTCGACGCCGACCGCCGCAAAAGCTTCGGCATTGCCGATGGCGTCGAAGGCGTGGTGATCACCGAAGTCCAGCCGAATTCGGCCGCGGCCGAGCGCCGGGTCGCGGTCGGCGACGTGATCGTCGAGATCGGCCAGGAGGCAATGGCCACGCCGGACGACGTTTCGGCGCGAGTCGAGGAACTGAAGAACGATGGCCGCCGCAACGCGCTTCTGATGATCGCCAACAAGGCCGGCGAGCTGCGCTTCGTCACCGTGCAGATGGAATAGGGGCGGGCACGCACCTTTCCATGCTGCATTCAGAGGGCTTTGATTTCGAGGTCACCATAAAGAGCTCACGCGAGCCTCCGATCGTACTCCTCCATGGCGGCAGCGGAAGGGAGACGGACTGGGGTGATTTTGCGCAACACGTGGCTCCTGGTTCCACATGTCTCTCGGTTCGTGGTCCAATCCCCTCGGAGCAAGGTTTCACATTCTTTCGGCGCAATCCGGATCGAAGCCTGAACCTTGAGGAGCTGGCCCCTAGAGCGGGAGAGCTTTGCGCGTTCTTGGAGACAATATCCGGTCAGCTTGGCTTCGCTCTGCCTCCGGTTATTGCCGGCTACTCGAGCGGTGCCGTGATCGCCGCGGCGGTTGTTGCCCGTCGGAACAGGCTCACTTCCGGCGCTATTCTCCTGCGACCGCAGTCGCCAAATCCGCAAAGGCCATTTCCAATGCTGGAGCGTTATCCCGTGCTCATCCTCGCGGGAGCACGCGATGACCGCCGAGATCGCTCGGATGCACCGATGATCGCCGAGCAGTTCCGCGTTGCCGGAGCGCATGTGACCTACCGCGAGCTGGACGCTGGACACGGGTGGGAACAAACCGGCCTGGACCGATCGCTTTCAAGACAGTGGTTTGCAGAGCGGTTCGAGTGACGCCCGTCTCGTGGGCCTCTCGGTTTGAAGGCCTGTGAGGCAGCAGCACAAGTGCGGGTCGAGCGCGGCGCCATCTTCGCCGATGGCGCACTTGTGCTTCAAGCGGCGCTCCGCGGTCACGGCGTCGCGCTCATGGATCGCGACCATGCGCGCGACGATCTCAACGCAGGGCGTCTCGTCCAGGCGTTTGACGTTTCTATTCCCTATGGTGCCTTCTGGCTGGTTGCGCGGCGGTTCGACGCGCTCTCCGAACCCGCCAGACGTTTCGTCGCGTGGATTGAGCGCTGTTATCCCGGCCGGAAGGGCGCCTAACCCTGCGCCAGAATGTGCCGCGCCCACTCATCCGCCGTGATCGCATAGAGCACGTGGCGCTTCAGATGTGCGTGTGTGTCGGGGACGCGAGGGTGGTCGAAGTCGCGGCTCGGGTCCGGCCGCATGCCGAGCCTTTTCATCACGGCGGTGGAGCGGGTATTCTCCGGCACGGCGAAGGAGACGATTTCGCCGAGGCTCCGTTCGGTAAAACCGTAGTCGAGGAGTGCCGCTGCCGCCTCGGTCACATATCCCTTGCCCCAGAAGGGCAGGGCGAGCCGCCAGCCGATCTCGATCGTGCCGTTCGGCAGATGCGGCTCCAGATCGGTGAGCGCCAGGCCGCAGAAGCCGATCGGGATGTCGCTGTCGCGCAATGTGAGCGCGAAGAAGCCGAAGCCGGTTTCACTGATGCCGCGGCCGATGCGATCGAACAGCGCATCGGATTCCGCGCGGCTGCGACGGAAGGCGAAGAATTCCATCACCTTCGGATCGCTGTTGATCTCGGCGAAGAGGTCGCGATCGCTTTCCTTCCAGCCGCGAATGCGCAGCCTGTCGGTTTCGCGGATGATCACGCCACGAAATCCGTCTTGCGATAGCCCTGGAGGTAGAGAAGGGCCGTCAGGTCGCCGTGGTCGATGCGGATCTTCGCCTGTTCGGCGACCACGGGTTTCGCATGCAGCGCGATGCCGCTGCCGGCAAGCTGCAGCATGCCGAGGTCGTTGGCGCCATCGCCGACGGCGATCACCTCGGCGGTCGAAATGCCGAGCCTGCGGGAAATGTCGATGAGCGCGTCGACCTTGGCCTGCTTGCCGAGGATCGGGTGGACGACCTCGCCGGTAAGCCGGCCGTCCCTCTCGATCAGCACGTTGGCGCGGTTCTCGTCAAAGCCGAGTTTCGCCGCGATCGGCCCGGTGAAGACGGTGAAGCCGCCCGACACGAGGGCGGTATAGTGGCCCTTGCCCTTCATGGTCGCGATCAGCTCGCGGCCGCCCGGCGTCAGCGTGATGCGCTTGGCGATCACCTCGTCGATGACACTGCCGGGCAGGCCCTTCAAGAGCGCGACGCGCTCGACGAGCGCCGGCTCGAAGGCGATCTCGCCGTTCATGGCGCGGGCGGTGATCGCCGCGACCTTTTCCTTGAGGCCCACTTCCGCGGCAAGCTCGTCGATGCACTCCTGGCCGATCATGGTCGAATCCATGTCGGCGATCAGAAACTTCTTGCGGCGGCTTTCGGCATCCTGCACCGCGACGTCGATCGGAAAGCCGTTCACCTCGGCGCGCAACCGCGCCTCGGCGGCGTCCGGATCAGTGCCGTCGGTGAGCGCGATATCGCAGGCGACGCCGTCCGCCAGCCAATAGACCCCAGATGCCTTTACGGCACTCGCCGCCGCTTCCGCCAGTTCAGGCGTCAGAACAGGATTTGACGGATTGGCGATAAGCGTGGCAACGAGAGCCATGATCAAGAACCTTGAAAGAGACACGGACGCGATCCTGATAACCGGGCCGACCGCCAGCGGCAAGTCCGCGCTTGCGGTGGAACTCGCGCGCCGGCACGGCGGCGTGGTGATCAACGCCGACAGCATGCAGGTCTACGACACGCTGAAGATCCTGACCGCCCGGCCGGACGAGACGGAGATGGGCGGGATACAACATTTTCTCTATGGCCACGTGCCGGCCGGACAGGCCTATTCGACCGGCGCCTGGCTGCGTGAGGCGGAGGCCCTTGTCGCGCAGTTGCGCGAAGAGGGACGATTGCCTGTCTTCGTCGGCGGCACCGGGCTCTATTTCAAGGCGCTGACGGGCGGGCTTTCCGATATGCCGGAGATACCGGCGACGATCCGCGATGCATTGCGCGCGCGGCTGAAGGAGGAGGGGGCGGAGGCGCTCCATGCAGAGCTTGCCGCGCGAGATCCGCAAACTGCCGCGCAGTTGCGGCCGGGCGATGGGCAGCGGATCGTTCGGGCGCTCGAGGTGATCGAAGCGGCCGGCAAGCCGATCCACTTGTTCCAGCAGAGTTGCGGCCCGATGATCGTGGATCCTGACAGAGCGCAAAAAATCGTGGTGCTGCCGGACCGCGCCCTCCTGCACAGCCGGATCGATCGGCGTTTCGAGACCATGCTTCAGCGCGGGGCAGTCGACGAGGTGCGCGCGCTGCTGGCGCTCGACCTCTCGCCAGACATGCCGGTGATGAAGGCGATCGGCGTCCAGCAGATTGCCGCGATGCTAAGGGGCGAGATCGGTGAGGAGGAGGTCATCGCCACCGGCGCAGCCGCGACGCGGCAATATGCCAAGCGTCAGATGACCTGGTTCCGCAACCAGCTCGACGACAGTTGGCAACGGATCGAAGGGCCGGAGGCCCTGCGGTAAGGTGACGCTCAGCCGATGCCGTGTTCCTTCAGCACGGCTTCCTCGTCGCCGCTGATCCAGCCGAAGATCTTGGGCTCGTCGTTGCGCACCTGGACCAGGTAGTGGACCTCGAAATCGATGGTGACGTCCGGGCTGTCCTCGACGTCGTAGGTGGAGCGCCAATCGACCCTGACGAGGAAATGCTGGTTGTCGATCGGTGTAATGGTGGTCTTGCGGATCTTCAACTCCTTGGTGCCAATCGCGCGGTAACGGGCATAGCCCCTCGCCATCGAGACCTTCAGGCTGTCGTCGTTCTTGCCGGCAAGCACGCCTGCGGGCGAAGCGGCAATGAATTCCGAGGCGAAAGCGAAGGTCGTCTCGCCGACATCCATGTCAGCGGCAAGCACGCGATTGGCCATGGTTTCGTATCGCGCGAAGAAGCGTCGGAGGATCTCTTCCATGATTGTGGTCCTGAATTTTGTTCGAGCAGTTTGGATGAAAACGCGCGCCCATGCCGCGCGGTTCCTATGACGTGCCGGCGGTGCCCAGCCTCTCAGCCGATCGCCGTCTGCTGGTGCTGCACGAGTTTCCAGCCCACCCCGGTATCGCAATAGGTGGAGGTGCAGTAGGCGGCGTAGGGCTTCCTGTCCGCGCGATGACCTGCGGCGCGATATCCAAGAACCACGCAGCCATGTGCCGGGCGGCCGATTGTTCGATCGGTCATGACCACGCGATCCCATCGCGGCGCGCTCTCCAGGCTGTCGATGATCGACGGTCCCTGCATGAGGCCTGTCGGGGCAGGAAACGCCATGATGCATTGCCTGTCGAGCAGGTTCCGATAAGTGTCTGGGCCTTCGAGCCAAAGCCTTTGTTCCGTCTCCCAAGCGTGAGCGTCGTCCATGAGCTCCTCCGTTGGTACCGTGCGGCCTACGCCGTCAACGCTCGACCAGGCTGAAGGATCCAAGCGCCGCCTATGGCAGGTTCAACTGCCAGGAGACGCCGTATCGGTCGCAGACCCACTGCATGTATCCTTAAATCGCAGGCGATTTAAGGATAAAAACATGCAGCAATTCAAAGTGCTACAGCGTACTTTGCGCGTCTGATAAGACGCGCGGCGCTGTAGGCGAACTGACGGCTGAAGCCGTAATTGGCGAGCGGCATCAGGACCGCGCCACCCTCCGCAAGTGCCGAGGCAAGGTGTTCGAGTTCGCTCTCGCTATCGCAGTCGACGAACAGCGAGAAGGCGGGCGTGAAGCTGAATTCATGTTTCACTGGACTGTCGATGCAGACGATGGTTTCGCCGCCGATTGACAGTTGCGCCGGCATGACGGAGCCCTCGGCGCCAGCCTCGCCCGGCCCATAGCGATCGATGCTCTTCGCGCCGGAGACCAGCGACATATGGAGGTTCATCGCCGCTTCGGCTTCGCCCTGGAACATCAGAAAGGGGCTGACGCGATTGACCACGAGGGGGCCTCCCACCACTGCCTACGCCGGGCTGTCGGCGACGGTGTATTCGAAGAAGAGCTCGGTCTCGATCCGCTTGAATTTTTGCCACTCGTCGGCGCTGATGTCATCAGGTTTTGCAACATGGTCGACATCGCTGCGGAACACGCGACCGCGGGCCTTTTGCATGAGCCTCTCCTCGATGAAGCGAAGCGGATGCTCCCATGGCTTTTCCTTGTGCGCCGCCCAAGGCGTGTTGGCCGGGATCATCGCCACGAATTCGTCCTGGAAGGCGTTGCTTGCCAGCCACGAGAGGTTGGCATAGTTGGCCCCTACGCCGCCATCGAGCGTGGCATTGTGGCTACCGTGATGGCCAACCTTGTAGAGGACCGTTCGGCCGAGAAGGTCGCGCGCGGTGATCGTTTGGCCGTCGACGGTCCATTTAAGCGGCGCCCAGGAGATCCAGTTGCCGCGCTGGGCGTCGCCGGTGAAGAGCAGTACCTTGCGGGTTCCGGGGAGTTCGATCGCGATGACGAGGCTGGTGTTGTTCACCTCGTCGTTCAGCCTCAGGGCCAGCGTTTCCGCACTCTCAAGCCAGTCGTTGTCGATCTGCCGCCACGCCTCGGCGGCGCTCCGCTTGCCCTTGACGCCGTAGTGATCGGTAAAGAACGCCTTCAGAAATGCATCGTGGCTCCGCTCGACGTCCTTGCGTGAAATGCCGAAGCGCGGGTCGAAGCTGCGGCTGGCGCTTTCCGGGCCAGCGTCGACCGTTGCCGCGAGGAGGCTCAGTGTCGCCCCATCGGCCGACAGCCTGAATTCCTCCTCGCCCTGCGGCTCCAGCGAAAGCAACAGTTCGACGTCGCGTGGCGGTCCAAGCGCGTAGACGCGCACGCCCTCGACGCCCGGCAGTCTGTAGGGATCGTGGTCCGGCCGCAGAAAAACCGGTTCGCCTGCGATCCGGTCGCGCAGATATTTGATGGCGCGCTTGTTGGTGATCCCTTCGATGGCAAGCGCGCCCTGCCTTCGGGGAGAGAGTGCCGGGTGGCGCCGTTTGACCTCTCTGAAGCGTTCTCGAAGCGCGTCGGCGGCATCCTCTCCAGTCTCGAAGGAAAGAAGATCGCGCAGCATCGTGCGGTTCGGCGAATGGATGCCGAAGCCCGCACGATCGAGCCGCTCGTCGGCGCCCATCAGGGCGAGCAGCGTGTCGTGGAAGCGCTCGCGCAGGCTATTGGCAAACGGATCATTGCCGTCCTCGGTCCATGCCAGCCAGAGCTCGCCAATCCCGATCGGATCGAAGCACGGCTTTCTCGTTGCGGGATCTTTCGCGGCGAAGCCGTTGACATGATCCATGTGCTCATGGGTCACCAGCACGACGTCCAATCGGTTTCCGGTCGCTTCGGCGATGTCGGCGATCACCTTGTCGATCGTCTGTTCGGGCTTGATTTCGGAGTTCGTCCACAGGCCGCAGTCGATCAGCATGTAGAAGGCGCTGCCGTCCGCCTTGCGCGTCGCCAGAAGAAAGCAGTCGCCGTGTCCCTGCCGATACATGCGCACCGTGACGCCAGACTCGGGTGCCTGCATTCTGGGCATCTCCTAGCTCCCCTGTCGGTGAAGATGCGCGAAAATCTCCGGCCGAACGGGTCTGCTCGCGCCGCCGGTAAAGGCGTTTTCCCGCCTCCGAGTCTGTCGGGTCAGGTAGGCCCGCATTCTTTCGAGCTCCGCGTCGTCGCAAATGTCGCCGGGCGTGCGGATGACCCGCCGGATCTCAAAAGTCTCGGCATCGATGAGCAGCGTGCAGCCACGGCGAAAATAGAAATCATGGGGATCTTTCGGCGGCTTGCCCTTGTCTGCCTCCTCCTGCTCCTTGGGGTCGAGGTAACCATGGCGGGTCTGCGTCAGTTCGACGACATATTCGCGCTCGATCTGATCGCGGTTGCCGCGGCGTGCAGCCATGCGAACGCTGTGCACCTCGATGGCCGGGCCGGTGACGATCTTGCTGCGCCTGACGGTTGCCGGTGCGTCGTCATCCGTCCGGATGCGGATGATGTCGCGGATGGGTGCATTCTTGGCCTCGGTGATGAGCCCCCAGAACAACCGCCCGTAGAAGTCGCGCGCCAGCCATTCGACCTTGCGGTCGGCTTCAAGCCCAAGCTCGAGGAGATTGCGGCCGAGGATTTCCCGGAGCGACGATTTCGACCGCTTGGCGGTCTGCGGCAGGCGGTTGCCCATCGCCTTGGTCAGCTCGTTGAAGATTTCCTTTGCGGTCCGGTCCAGGCCGTCCAGAAATTTCTGGCCCTCGCTGTCGTGAAAGTCGCTGCGGCTCTTGAGTTCGTCGATCATTTCGAGCGGCCGCGATAGCAGATAGGCGACGTCGCCCTTGAGATCGGTGAGGCGGGGGAAGGCGGCTTTATAATCGGCGGCTGCTTCGCCCATCGTTGGCCAGAGTAGCGTCTGGACAGAGACGATCGGCATGTTGCGCGGAACGATGCCCCAGGCGAGGAACGCCTCCATCACCGCGACGCGATAGTTGTGCTCGTCCTCAGGGTAGAGATCGCGGTCGGCGGTAATGATCGCGCGCAGGTAATCGCCGAAGGTGACATCGACGGGCGGACAATAGTCGAGCGCGCGGATGCACATCTGCAGGATGTGCCGGGCCGATTTCGATGCCTCCTTCGCCAGCCGGTTGACAAGGTCGGGATGCAGTGCGCCCGCCGGCAGAATTCCCGTACCGCTCGACGCAATACGCAGGAGATCGGAAATGCGCGCGCGATAGATCGACAGGAACGCCCGGAACACTGCGGCCACCAGAATGGCGCCACGGTCATGCACCTCCTCCGTCTCGCGCAGAAGTTTCGGATTGGGCTCGTGCGCCCGCCAGACGCCGTCTTTCCAGCCGCCGAGCGCGTCGCGCAGCGCCGTTCCGCGGCCGAGCACCTGGCCGAATTCCTGGGCCAGCTGGCCGAGAAGGTTCTGGCTCTCGAGGTCGCCGCGCGTGCGGGCAATCTGGTCCTTCAACACGTCCGGATAGGAGAAATGCTGGAAGATCGCGACGATGTCGGCGAAGGCTTCGTGCAGCGCGAGCACGTCCGGATTGGTCGCCTCGCTGAAGCGCGGATGCATGCCGTCGAGCAGCGCGTGCGACGTTTCATGGGCGATGATGTCGTGGGAAAGACAGGTGAATATGATGGTGCCGGCAGGCGCTCCGGACTGGCCTTCGCCGGCCGCGAAATAGCCGAAGAGCAAGGCCTTTTTCTCAGGGCTGTAATAGGCGTTGGCGTCACGCAGGGCATGCGGATAGATGCGCAGGCGCCGCACATATTGCGGGTTGATCCATCGGCCTTTCTCGTCGTGGTCGCGCGGCGCCCAAAGCGCGACACGCCCGAGCGCGCTTTCGAAATTGACGATGGTGTTCATCGCCACGGCATAGGTCATCTGCTGGTGGAATTGCGGGTTCCATTCCGCGGGTCTGAGGCCATTGTCGGCAAGCAGGCTCGGATCGTGGAGGTTGACAGGCCTATAGACGAGATCGAGCGATGGGTCGAAGTCGATGACCTCGACATATTCGCCAACGGGACCGACGAACGGGACGCCGGGATCGAGCTTGTCCATCTCCCAGGGGATCGAAACGATCACTTCATTGAGCGGCAGTGTTTCGTGTCGCCGCCCCATGCTCGGGTCGAAGGCGAAGATTCGGAGCTTGCGCGGAGGCATGGTCGACAAAACGGACATCTGCTCCTCCCGAGATTGCCGCCGCTATTTGCTGTCCAGTCGATGCATTCCTTGCAGTTCGGTCGCCTCGATATTGCTACAGGAAGGATTCGTCCGCGTGACAGGAATGTCAACTCACGATTGCAGACACGGAGCGATTTGCCGAAGGGGAGGCAATCGCAGCGCGTCTGCGGGCCTACTTGCGGATGAGGCTGCCGAGCGGGCGTTTAAGCAGGCTTTCGCGTAGCGACGAGCCCTCGCGGCGGGGCTCGGTTGTCGGTTGTGCGAGGCGCGGATCCGGCGCATGCGGTCTTAGACTATTGTCCCGTTCAGCCTGGCCGGAGAGGATTTGCTCGCGGATCTGGTTGAAGCGCTCGAGCTGCGGATTGACCGGCTCCGGGCGCGGAAGCATGTCTGGCCGGTAGGGCTCGAACTCCAACTCGTGCCAAGCTTCAGCCTCGGATGGTTGGTTGGCGCCGTGGGCGACTTCCTGAGCGGGCTCGTCGCCCTCAAAGGTTGACGCCTTGGCACTCTGCGCGGCCAGATAGCTCTGTTGGAAGTTTGAAATGTCCGGCCCGGAGATCGCGCGCATTCGGCTGACGATCGAACGCAGGTCGACACTCGGCGGAGCATCCTCGTCCGCCTTGTCGGTGATGCCGTGGGCACGAGGAAGGTGCCGGTCCTCGACGCGGGTGAAGCGCATGCGCATCGGCACAGCGACTGCCTCGCCGAAGGCGATTGCTTCGCCGTTGCCGATCGAGGAGATGAAGCTGGTGGTGGAGATCGACGAATTCGAGATCGCCGAGCGGATAATCTCCTGGTCGCGATCGTTGGCAAGACGCATGGCAAAGACGGTAGAGCATTGTGACAGGATCGTCGGGTCGAGCTCACCCGGACGCTGCGTGATGATGCCGAGCGAAACGCCGTATTTTCGGCCTTCCTTGGCGATGCGCGCGATCGCCTGGCGGGTCGGCAGGAAGCCGAGCGAGGCGTCGGCCGGCACGTAGCGGTGCGCCTCTTCGCAGACGACCAGCATGTGGATGCCGCCGTCGCTCCACAGCCCGATTTCGAACGCCATGCGGCAGAGCACCGAGGCGACCGAATTGACGACTTCCGAAGGGATGCCTGCGAGTTCGAAAGTGGCGATCGGCCGGCCTTCGCCGGGGATGCGGAAGATCTTGGCGATCGTGTCCTGGATCGTGTCGGTGATGGTGTTCGACGAGAACATAAAGTGGTAGCGCGGATCGTTGATCGCGGAGACGATCTTGATCTTGAGCGAGCGCAAGTGTGGCTTGTCCGTGCGGCCCTCCAGCCGGCCGATGCGCTCGTCGATCATCGCCAGAAGATCGGCGATGCGATAGGGCACGGGCGTGTCTGCAGTGATCGAACTCTTCTCGTTCTGGCGGCGCATCAGTCCGGACTCGCCGCCCTTGAAGGCCTTCTTCGCATCGGGAATGACATCGCGCAGGATGTCCAGCTCTTCCGGAACCGGCGGCCGGCCGCGGAAAATGACTTCAGCGAACTCTTCCAACCGGAAGAGCCAGAAGGGGAGGTCGAGCGTATCCGTGTCGATGACGACCGCATGTTCCGGGAAGGCGGCGGCGAACTCGTTGTGCGGGTCGAGGATCAGCACGCGGAGCTTCGGGTCGGCGGCGATCGCCTTGTGCAGAAGCAGCGTGACGGCGGTCGACTTGCCGACGCCCGTCGTTCCAACGATGGCAAAATGCTTGGCGAGCATCGACGGCACGTGGATCGTGGCGTCGAGGCTCTCGTCCTGGGTCAGCTTGCCAATGACGCAACTGTCCGTTTGGCTCGACTCGTAGATTCGGGCAAGGTCGGTGGTGCGGATGCGATGGGCGATCGCGCCGAGGTAGGGATATTGGCTGATGCCTGTCGAGAACGACTCGCGTCCGTCCGGGTCGGTGTGGACCTCGCCCATCAACTCGACCTCGATGCGGAAGGTGTTGTTCGCCTCTTCGCCCCACTCGCTGGCGACGGTCTGCATGGCATAGACGAGCGCCACGACGCGGTTGGCGCCGACGGAAATGGAAATCAGGCGACCGACCGACCAGAGCTCCGTCAGAGAGGTTTCGCCATTTTCGGCAACCGCGGCGATCGTTGCGCGCGAGCCCGTGCAGCCAACGACACGACCGAGGAAGCGATTGCCGGGTTTGAGACTGTCACGGCGATCCTGCTCTCCGGCACGGACCGAGGAATGAAGATCACTGTCGAGCAATTCAGCACCTCTCGCGACGAATAGCTCGATAGATTAGCGGAAGGGATTTAATAAGTGGTTTCGCGCCCTTATCGAAAGATGCCGCTCTCTTTCGCCTTTTGCGCGCAACGGGAAAAGGCGTTGACGGGCAGGATTTTTCTGTTTATCAAATCGCCCCATGAAAAATTTCGCGGTTATTCTTGTGGTGGGACAGCGCATGGGCAGGATGGTGTAACCATCCGGCAGTAGCCACCCATGCGCTGAACGAGGCTCCTGAAGGGGCCTTTTTTTATGCCCTGAGAAAGCTAATCACACCCCAAACCTTGAAAAGGGACGGAAGCAGGCCAATGAGCGGAACAGAAAACCAGATGACGGGCGCGGAGATCGTTCTCCAGGCACTGAAGGACAATGGCGTCAAGCATATCTTCGGCTATCCCGGCGGTGCCGTGCTTCCGATCTATGACGAGATCTTCCAGCAGGAAGAGATCGAGCACATTCTTGTCCGCCACGAGCAGGGCGCCGGTCATATGGCCGAAGGCTATGCCCGCTCCACCGGTAAGGTCGGCGTCATGCTCGTCACCTCCGGCCCCGGCGCGACCAACGCAGTCACGCCGCTCCAGGACGCGCTGATGGATTCGATCCCGCTCGTCTGCATCTCCGGCCAGGTTCCGACGCCGCTGATCGGGTCGGATGCCTTCCAGGAATGCGACACTGTCGGCATCACCCGGCCCTGCACCAAGCACAACTGGCTGGTCAAAGACGTCAACGATCTTGCCCGCATCATCCACGAGGCCTTCCGCATCGCGCAGTCCGGTCGTCCCGGCCCGGTTGTCGTCGATATTCCCAAGGACGTCCAGTTCGCGACCGGCACCTACACGCCGCCTTCGGCCGTTCCGACCCAGAAGAGCTATCAGCCAAAGACGCAGGGCGATCTGAAGAAGATCGAGGAAGCGGTCGAACTGATGAAGACGGCGCGCCGGCCGATCATCTATTCGGGCGGCGGTGTCATCAATTCCGGCCCGCAGGCGTCGCATTTCCTGCGCGAACTGGTCGAGCTCACCGGTTTCCCGATCACCTCGACGCTGATGGGCCTCGGCGCCTATCCGGCCTCCGGCAAGAGCTGGCTTGGCATGCTCGGCATGCACGGCACCTACGAAGCCAACATGGCCATGCACGACTGTGACGTCATGGTCTGCATCGGCGCCCGTTTCGACGACCGCATCACCGGCCGCCTCAACGCGTTTTCGCCGAACTCGAAGAAGATCCACATCGACATCGACCCGTCCTCGATCAACAAGAACGTCCGCGTCGACATTCCGATCCTCGGCGATGTCGCGACGGTACTCGAGGACATGGTCCGCCTGTGGCGCGCTGCGACGAAGACCGTCGACAAGGCGCGGCTGAATGACTGGTGGACCGGCATCGCCAAGTGGCGGGCGCGCAATTCGCTGGCCTATACGTCGAGCGACGACGTCATCATGCCGCAATATGCGATCCAACGGCTTTACGAGCTGACCAAGGACCGCGACACCTACATCACCACCGAAGTCGGGCAGCACCAGATGTGGGCGGCGCAGTTCTTCGGCTTCGAGCAGCCGAACCGCTGGATGACCTCGGGCGGCCTCGGCACCATGGGCTATGGCTTCCCGGCCGCGGTCGGCGTCCAGGTCGCGCATCCGGAAAGCCTCGTCATCGACATTGCTGGCGACGCCTCGATCCAGATGTGCATCCAGGAAATGTCCTGCGCCGTGCAATACGGCTTGCCGGTCAAGATCTTCATTCTCAACAACCAGTACATGGGCATGGTCCGGCAATGGCAGCAGTTGCTCCACGGTAACCGCCTGTCGCACTCCTATACGGAAGCGATGCCGGACTTCGTCAAGCTCGCCGAAGCCTATGGCGGCGTCGGCATCCGCTGCGAAAAGCCCGGCGAACTGGACGAGGCGATCCGGCAGATGATCGACACGCCGCAGCCGGTCATCTTCGACTGCCGCGTCGCCAACCTTGCCAACTGCTTCCCAATGATCCCGTCGGGCAAGGCGCACAACGAAATGCTGTTGCCCGATGAGGCGACGGACGAGGCGGTCGCCAACGCGATCGACGCCAAGGGCCGCCAGCTCGTCTGATGAAAAGGTAGGAAAGAACAATATGAGTGCACATCTTCAGCCGACGGGCTCTGCCTATTTCATCGCCAAGGAGACGGAGCTTGCGGAGACGCACACGCTCTCCGTTCTCGTCGACAACGAGCCGGGCGTGCTCGCCCGTGTCATCGGCCTCTTTTCCGGCCGCGGCTACAACATCGAGAGCCTGACGGTTTCCGAGACCGAACACGAGGCGCATCTGTCGCGCATCACCATCGTCACCCGCGGCACGCCGCATGTGCTGGAGCAGATCAAGCACCAGCTCGAACGGCTGGTGCCGGTGCATCGCGTCGTTGACCTCACGGTCCGCGCCGCCAGCCTCGGCCACGATCGGCCGATCGAGCGAGAGCTGGCGCTCGTCAAGGTGCATGGCTCCGGTGAACACCGCGTGGAGGCGCTGCGGCTCGCGGATGCGTTCCGGGCCTCCGTCATCGATGCCAATATCGAGCACTTCGTCTTCGAGATCACCGGCAAGCCCTCGAAAATCGAGCAGTTCATCGCCATCATGAAGCCGCTCGGGCTGATCGAGGTCTGCCGCACCGGCATCGCCGCGATGAACCGCGGTCCGCAGGGGATGTGAGGGCTGCCTGTATTTCCAATTGAGCCGTTTGGTGCCGCAAATTGCCCCTCACCCTAGCCCTCTCCCGGCAGGCGGGGGGAGGGGACTTGGGCCGGCGCCGCGACTCCCTTCGCCCCGCAAGCCGGGAGAAGGTGCCGGCAGGCGGATGAGGGGCTCTGATACCGCAGTCTCTCCTCAAATAATCTCCAGCCGCATCTTCCTCCTTGGCGGCGGAAAGAGCCGGTCGAGATCGGCGAGGTTTTCCGCCGTGAAGTGAATATCCATTGCGTCGCGGTTTTCGCGGGCGCGGTCGGCCGAGCCGGTTTTCGGGATCGAGATCACGCCCGGGCGGCTTTTGAGGAAGGCGAGCGCCACCTGCGCCGGCGTCGCCTGGTGCGCCTTGGCGATATGGATCAGGTCGGCGTCGTGAAGCAACCGGCCCTCGTCGAGCGGCGAGTAGGCCATAACGGGTACACCGCGGTCGCGGCACCAGGGCAGGAGATCGTATTCGACACCGCGGCGGGCAAGGTTGTAGAGAACCTGATTGGCGGCGACATTCTTGCCGTCCGGCACGCTTTCCAGTTCCTCCATATCGTCGACGTCGAAATTCGAAACGCCCCAGGCGGCGATCTTGCCAGCCTTCTTCAGCGTCTCGAAGGCGGCGACGGTTTCGGCGAGCGGGTATCCGCCGCGCCAATGCAGTAGATAGAGATCGATCCGGTCGGTACCGAGCCATTTGAGGCTGCGTTCGCAGGCGGCAATGGTGCCGGAGCGGCTGGCATTGTAAGGTAGCACCTTGCTGACGATAAAGACCTCGTCGCGCCGGCCTTTAATCGCCTCGCCGACGATGCGTTCCGCGCCGCCGTCTCCGTACATTTCCGCCGTGTCGATAAGCGTCATGCCGAGGTCGAGCCCGGCTTGCAGGCTGCGGATTTCCTCAGCCGCCTTTGCGCGGTTCTCGCCCATGCGCCAGGTGCCCTGGCCAAGCACCGGAACCGTGCGGCCGTCTGGAAAAGTGGTGGTCGGGATCGGATCATGCATCGGAAATCGTCCTGAGGTTGGCTCGATATTCCAAGATTAAGATCCGACGCGAGAAAGTCCATGTGGACAAGCGCCGCTATCGTGGCGAAAAGTGCGTTCGTGCCGCTGCCTGCGTACCACTGCAGCGGGATAATGATAATAGCCCAACGGTACTGCTAACTCATCGAGAAATAAAAATAATTCGCGCCTTGCAAGGGACACAATTCTAACCTACATAGATGTAATCGATATTGATCGACGATATTTGTTTCTGCGCCTCGGCGCATCGTCACGAAGATCCTGACAAAATCGGTTTTAATACATCGCGGAAACGCGATGTTGTTCTTCTATGAGCGATTGAAAGGATGCCAACGTGGCTTCTGGAACAGTAAAGTGGTTCAATAGCACCAAGGGCTTCGGGTTCATCCAGCCGGATGATGGTGCGTCTGACGTGTTCGTGCATATCTCGGCTGTTGAGCGCGCTGGTCTCACCACTCTCAAGGACGGCCAGAAGGTGAGCTTCGAACTCGCCCAGGATCGCCGCACGGGCAAGACGTCGGCGGAAAACCTGCGCGCCCTTTGAGTTTGCGCACGCGATTATGCTCCATGATCGCATTACACGAGATTATTATCTCCCTGCCTTTGACCACGGATGTACTGGCACTGGCAGGTTGAGATGATGAGGGAAGGTCGGGTTCGCCCGGCCTTTTTTATTGCCGTTAGTAAGGAGTAAGCTGATGAAGGAAAGTCAGGCCAACAGCGTGTTCAAGCCGGCCAAGAAAAACCCGTCCGACCGCGCCGACCAGGCGACGATCGCTTCACGTGCCATCATGGAGCAAGAGAAGGTCGCTCGCGAGAAGAAGACGGCCCGCCTCCGGCAACTGCGGTTGGAAAAGGAAGCCGCCGAGGAGGCGGCAAATCCTGCCCCTGCGCCGAAAGAGAAGCGAAAGGCGCAAAAGCGGAAATAGGTATCCGCTTCTGGATGCTGGTTGGCTAACGCTGGCCGGCGACAAGAAGCATCATCGGCCGGTCGACCTCTTCTGCGAGATCGGGATTGGCGGCGATCTGCCCGGCTGTAGGGCTCCACTCCTCGACATGGCGGATCGAGAAACCAGCCTTGATGAGCGTGTTCAAGGTGGTGCCAATCGTGCGGTGATATTTGACGACGCCCTTGGCCAGCCAGTCGGTGGTACGTTTACCCTCGACCGAGTAGCGGTCGAGCGGCCAGATGCGGCGGCCTTCGGCGTCCGTCGACCAGCCGGGGTTCGTCGGTGCCATGAAGATCGGATGCTCGATCGTGAAGACGAAACGTGAGCCGGGAACGAGACTCGCGTGGATCGTCCGCACCAGCCGGTCGAAGTCCTCGATGTAGTGGAAGGCGAGCGAACTGTAGGCGAAGTCGAAGCTCGCCTCCGGCAGGGCCACGAGCTCGAGATCGGCGATGCGGTATTCGATCGCCAGGTCGCTCGTATCCTTCCTCGCCCGCGCGACCATGTTCTCGGAAAGATCGAGGCCGAGTACCTGCGCCGCGCCGTTTTCCCGCGCCCAGCGTGCGAACCAGCCGAAACCGCAGCCGAGATCGACCACGCGCAGGCCGCCGAGATGCGGCAGCATGGCGCGGATGGCCGGCCATTCGGCCGCACCGTCGAGGCCATGCACCGACCGTCCGAGTTGGCTGTAACCGGCGAAGAATTCGGGTTTGTCATAAATATTTTGTGCCATTTTCCATCTCCAAAGTGCCGATGGACGGGCGCCTGAACCCATGAAGAAAGCCCCGTCCGTTTCCGGCGAGGCTGCGGGTTACGCGTGAGTGCTGTCAGCGTGCGCGAAGTCCCTGCATCCCGCCTGTTGGGATGCCGGCGACCCGGGCGACAATGTGGGTATCGTGCTCACGCATGCGCCGCTTCTCCCATGGAGAACGCTGCCGGTCAAGATGCCCTCTCATCCATGGAATCCGGCTTTGTCACCATGACAAGATTTGTCTGGCCATGGCATTTGGGTCAGCTAGGTTGTCTCAATATCTCCGAAAGCGGGTCAATCTCCGAAAGCGGGTCACGCTTCGCGGAAAAAACCACGATAAATCAGCCGCTGCATGGTTCCTTAAATCGGAACCGATTTAAGGACAAAACCATGCAGCAATTCAAAGTGTTACAGCGACCTTTGTGCGTCTGAAAAGACGCACGGCGCTGTAAATGGGGCGCGCCTCCACGGCGGCGGCGCTGCTGGAGGAAATTCATGCAACTGGATACGCTGCTTGCGCTGTTCCTGTTTGCCTTCACGACGTCGATCACGCCGGGGCCGAACAACATGATGCTGTTCGCCTCAGGCGTGAATTTCGGCTTCGCGCGCACCATTCCGCACATGCTCGGCATCGGCGTCGGTTTCTTCGTGCTTTTGCTGGCGGTCGGTCTCGGGCTCGGTGCGCTGCTCCACTCGGTACCGCTCATCTACACCACGCTGAAATTTGCCGGCGGAGCCTATCTCGTCTGGATTGCCTGGAAGATCGGCTCTTCGCGATCGCTTGGCGAGGGCAACGCGAGCGCGCGGCCGATGACCTTTCTGCAGGCGGCCGCCTTCCAGTGGGTCAATCCGAAGGCCTGGGTCATGGCGGTCTCGGCCATGGCCACCTACACGAGCGGCGACAGCTATCTCTTGAGCGTGCTCTTCGTCGGCCTCGTCTTCGCGCTTGTGAACCTTCCGAGCGTTTCGACCTGGGCCGGCTTCGGCTCGGCACTGCG
Source organism: Ensifer sp. MPMI2T (assembly GCF_004827385.1). GTDB lineage: Bacteria > Pseudomonadota > Alphaproteobacteria > Rhizobiales > Rhizobiaceae > Sinorhizobium. The sequence continues at coordinate 34,344 of NZ_SRXN01000029.1, read as the reverse complement.
GCAGTGGCTCTCCGAGCCGTCGCGGCTCAAATGGTTCAACATCACCATGGCCGTGTTGCTCGTCGTCAGCCTCTGGCCGATGCTAAAATAGAGTAATGTCCGGCTTCGTCAGCATCAGCCAGAAAATCGCAATGACCGCGGCAAAGGCGGGAAACCCGCAGGCGAACCAGATGCGATAGAGGCGATCGAAAGCCGGCGGCAGGGGCGCTTCCGCTGCGACGGCCTGCTTTGCCAGGTCCCGCAGTCTGATCTGGATCCAGACGACTGGCAGCCAGAAGAGGCCGGCGAGGACATAGAGAGCCAGCGACAGCACGATCCAGCCCTCGGTAAGCGGCCAGCCGATCGCGTACGCCAACCCGTAGCCGGTCAGCGGCTGCAGCAGGACCGCGGTGGCGGTGAAGACCGTGTCGGCAACAACCACAATTCCGGCGACCTGGGCGATGATGCGCGGATCGCGTGTGCGTTCGGCCATGACCATGAAAAAGGCGATGCCGGCGCCGGTGCCGAAGAGCACGGCGGAGCCGAGAACGTGCAGGAGTCTAAGCAGGTCTTCGAAGGCCATCAGCGTTCGTCCAGAATGGCAAGCGCGGCGAGGGTCAGAAGGATCGACGGCAGAACCTTGACCAATGGACCGAGCGGATCGAGCCAGAGTGCGGGTTCAGCAAACGTTGCTGCAAGCAGATAGGCAAGCGTCAGCAAAAGCATGCCGAGGAGCGCCCGCCTTGCCCAGGGTCGCGCCAGAACCGCAATCCCGAGCGCGATATCCGCAAAAGAGGTCGCGATGGTCGCCGCGCTGGCAAGCGGCCCCGGCAGGAAGGTCGCGAAATGTGCGCTTGCCGCCTCGAAGGCGAAGAACGGCACGAGGCCGGAGATGAGCCAGAAAAGCGAAAGGGAGACGACGATCAGCGGTTTCAACAGGTAAAGCCGGGCAAACCAGAGATCCTGGACGCCCGAAGGCGCAGCGGCAAGTGTCGCGGCGGCGGACACCAGCCGCGGCTTGAAGTCCGATGACAACCTGCTCGCAATGCCGCCGGACATGACCGTCATCGCGGTAGAGCGGAGTGGCGAGCGCCACCCGAGTAGGCCGGCGACATCCGCCAGCCAGGTTACCGGCCGCGCCAAGGCGGGCGGCAACGCAATTGCCGGAGCGGGTGGGAGGCCGAGCCAGCGGCGATGAAGGAGAACGAGATCCTTCAACGTCAGGTCTTCATCGCTGCCGAGCGCAAGATCAGGGCCGGCCGGCAGGTCGCCGTTGACGGCTGCGGTTACGGCGCTTGCGACGTCATCAAGTGCGACGGTTGCCACCGGACTTCCGGCATGGATGAGCGGAATTGCGAACGGGAGGGCGGCAAGGGCTCTCAACAGTGCGGAGCCGCCATGGGCGTTGCGACCGATGACCAGCGCCGGACGAAGGATTACAAAGGATAGCCCGCTCGAAGCAAGCGCCGCGTCCGCTCTACGTTTCGTCGCCAGAAAGGCAAGATCGCGACCGGCGCGATCCATTTCTGCCGATATCTGCACGACAAGCCGCAGTCCGCTCTCGCGCGCGGCCTCGTAGAGCGCCAGCATCGCCTTCTCCTGGGTGGCGACGAGGTCGTCCGAAAGGCCGTCCTGCAGGGCGCCGGCGCAATTGACGACCACGTCCTGGCCTTCCAGTGCGTCGCGCCAATTTTCGCCCGCTGTCATGCCGGCAAGCTCCGCCCTGATCCAGCGAAGCGCAGGCATCTTCAATGCGGCGCGCGAAGGATCGCGGCCGAGCCCGATGACTTGGTGGCCGTCGTCGACGAGTTTTCTGGCGATGGCGGAGCCGATAAAGCCGGTCGCGCCGAGAATCAGGACGTTCATGGCACGAACTTAGCTGAAACCCCGCTGCGTTGAAGCCGACTGGATACAACCGCTTCCGTCATTGCGAAATCCTCAGGCGCGCTCAGAAACCGATTCCGGTTCTTGCGCTAATGTATTAGAAAGAACGGCGTTTCCGGCAGAGGAGCGACGGAATGTCAGAGCGTCATCATGGCCACGGCCACGATCATCACCATCACGACAATCATTTCACCGACATGGAAGCGCGGGTGAAGGCGCTGGAAACGGTGCTGACGGAAAAGGGGCTGATCGACCCGGCCGCGATCGATGCGATCGTCGAGACCTACGAAACGAAGGTGGGGCCGAGAAACGGTGCGCGCGTCGTTGCCAAGGCCTGGGGCGATCCGCAGTTTGCCGAATGGTTGAAACGCGATGCGACGGCGGCGATCGCGAGCCTCGGTTTTACCGGCCGACAGGGAGAGCACATGCGCGCCGTGTTCAACACGCCCGACACGCACAATCTCGTCGTCTGCACGCTCTGCTCCTGCTATCCTTGGGCGGTGCTGGGTCTGCCGCCTGTCTGGTACAAGGCGCCGCCTTATCGTTCGCGCGCGGTTATCGATCCGCGCGGCGTCCTTGCCGAATTCGGGCTCGAACTCTCGGCAGCAAAGAAGATTCGCGTCTGGGACTCGACGGCGGAACTGCGCTATCTCGTCGTGCCCGAACGGCCGGACCGCACCGAGGGCTTCAGCGAGGAGCAACTGGCCGAGCTGGTGACGCGGGACTCGATGATCGGCACTGGCCTGGCGCTTTCGCCGGAGGCCGCGCGATGAACGGTCCGCACGACCTTGGCGGCCAGCATGGCCTTGGGCCGGTCGCGCCCGAAACGGACGAGCCCTATTTCCATGCGGAATGGGAAAAACGGGCGCTCGGCGTAACACTCTCCTGCGGTGCCTTCGGCGCCTGGACGATCGACGAGAGCCGCCATGCGCGCGAAAGCCTGCCGCCGGCGACCTATCTTTCGGCAAGCTACTACGAGATCTGGACCCGCGCGCTGGAGACCTTGCTCAAGCGCCACGGCTTCCTGACGCAGGCCGAACTCGATGCCGGTCATATGCTGGAGAAGGGGGCCCAACCGAAGCGGGTGCTGAAGGCCGAGATGGTGGCGGGCGTGCTCGCCAAGGGCGGCCCGTGCGAGAGGCCGGTCGCAACGCCGCCGCGTTTCGTCGTCGGCGAAAGGGTGCGCACCAAAAATTTCAATCCTGAAACCCATACGCGTCTGCCGCGCTATGCTCGCGCCAAGAAGGGCGTGGTGGAGGCAGTGCAAGGCAGCTTCGTCTTCCCGGACGACAACGCGCACGGCAGGGGCGAGAACCCGCAATGGGTCTATACGGTCGTGTTCGACGGCGGCGAGATCTGGGGCGAGGGGGCGGACCCGACGCTGACGATCTCGATCGATGCCTGGGAGAGCTACCTTGAGCAAGCGTGAAACCGTTTCGCAATTGTCCGAGCGGGAAAAGGGGCGAAAGCTGGTGTCGGCTTTTCCTCGTTCCCCACTGCTTGCCTCGGACGAACTGCCGAAGTCCGCCGAGGGCGACCCCGTCTTTGCCGAGCCCTGGCAGGCCACCGTTTTCGCGATGACCGCGCGGCTGCACGAGCAAGGCGTGTTTTCCTGGAGCGAGTGGGCGGAAGCGCTCTCGGCCGAGCTCTATAAGCCCGGCCGCAGGGCCGATGCCAGCGACTATTACGATTGCTGGGTGGCGGCACTTTCCCGCCTGGTAACGGAGCTCTCCATCGCTTCCGGACGCGAGCTCGACGCACTCACGCGAAGCTGGCAGCGCGCTGCCGAAGCCACTCCACATGGCAGGCCGATCGTCATTGAGAACGATCCACTGCGATAAGACGAAGGGATGGCGCCGCGTGCAAGCACCCATTCTCGAAGGACCGAACATCAGGCTCCGGCCTCCTTGCGAGGCGGATATCGAGGCTCGCTTTCTTTTAGGGAGCGATCCGGAGATCGCCGAAATGTTCGGTGTCAGCAGAGAAGACGTGCGGCCGATAACGAGAGAAAGGGCGGCAGCTTGGGTGCGGAACTTGGGCGAGCACCCGCATGCCTGGATCATTGAAATTCAGGGGGCGTGCGCTGGAGAGATCAGGCTGGACCGCGTCGACCAGCATGACCGGCGCGCCTCAATGGCAATCGGAATATATAACAGCGCCCTGCTTGGGCGTGGCTTTGGCAGCGAGGCAATCGACCTGCTTCTGAAGCACGCCTTTGGTCCGATGAGGCTTCATCGAATTGGCATTCGCGTGCTCAGCTACAACGAACGGGCGATCAGGGCCTATGAAAAGTCTGGTTTTGTCGTGGAGGGAAGGGAGCGCGAGGCCGCCTTTGTCAACGGAACATGGCATGACGACGTCATGATGGGCTTGCTCGACCATGATTTCCTACAGCGCCGGGCGTCGGGTTAGACGCGCGTAGGTCGCTGTAGAACTTTGAAATCTCTGCAGCCGCGCGTCGATTCACGACGCCGACGAACCCTCGAACTGCCGATAGCATTCATCGGCGACTTTCTGCAAAAGTTCGCGTGGCACCTCGCCGGTGACGGCGTAGCCGATCCCGCCGTCGATCCAGTAGAAGGTTTCGACGCCGCCTTGGCTCGCAATGCGGAAGCTCGTTTCGCGGTTCTCGGTGTTGCGGCCGAGAAGGACGGTCAGCCGCTGGCCCGTGCCATCCTCGTACATCAGCATGGCGCCTGCCTTGCCATTGACCGGAACGAGCCGGCCGCCGACGAGCGAGAAGCCAAACGCGGAGAGGTCGGGAATCCTCAGGGCATGGTCGAGCCGCTTGCCAAGCCAAGTGGCGAGATGCCCCTGCTCGTTGGCGCCAACCTCGACCGGGTGGCGCACCTCGCTCGCATAGATGAGGAAAGCCGACTGTGCCTGCCGGGGCAGCGTTTCGGGCTCTTCAGCGATCTGAAGCCGCCTGTCGGGAGCTACGATCGCGGGCGCATAGAGGCCCGTGAGCGCGCCTGCGGCGAAGATCAGCAGACCGGCGGCGACGCGTCTGAGCATGCCACGGGGGGGCGGCGCGACCTTGGGTGCTGCCCGGCCCGTGGCGACGAGCGTGCGGTCGCCGTCGTCACTGCGAGCGTAGCTGGCGAAATGCGATTTCAGCGCCGCGGCCTGCGCCTGCCACTGCCGCACTTCCTCTGCGCGCGCCGGGTGTCTTTCAAGCCATGCCTCGACGCGCTCTCGCTCCGGCTGGCTCAACTGGCCATCGACATAGGCGTGCAGCTCGTCCTCGGAGACAGTGTTGAATTCGTCGGTCATTTCGGTCTCCGCAGGGCAACCACTTTGTCGTCCTCCATCGCCTCGGCGAGTTGGCGGCGGGCACGCGACAGGCGCGACATCACCGTGCCGATCGGGATCGCCATCATTTCCGCCACGTCCTGGTAGCGGTAACCCTCGATCACCACCAGCATCAGCACCGAGCGGTTTTCAGCCGAAAGCCTGTCGAGCGCGCGTTCGAGGCGCAGCTTCTCCAGCGGATCGGCGTTGTCTTCGGCAGCGGCGAGACCGAGTTCGTCATCGAGCTCCACCTCCGGATGCTGCGCCCTGTGCCGGTGCCGGTTGCGATAGAGATTGGTCATAATAGTGAAGGCCCAGGCGCGCAGGTTCACCCCGCGCCACTGCGCGCGGCGCGCCAGGACCTTCTCGACGCAATCCTGCAGCAGGTCCTCACCGTCCGGATCGGACCGGGTGAGGCTGCGCGAATAGCGCCGGAGCGCAGGCATCAGGGCGAGGACCCCGTCCTCGAATGCGTCGGGGGCGGTAGGATCCGTCCCCGCGCTCCCCTCTTGACCGTCACGGCCGTGCGACATCCCATTCGCCCTTCACGCCGTCGCCGGTGACGTCACCCATCTTCTTGTCCTTGATGAAGAAATAGAGCGGCATGCCATCCTTCGCCCACTGCTTGCCGCCGTCCTTGCGATCGACGATCGTGTAGGCACCCTCGGCCATTGCATCTCCTTCGACCATGAAGGGCGGCCAGTTCTTCGCGCACGTGTCGTAGCAACTGGAAACGCCACCGTGGTCATCCTTGTAGGTGTAAAGCGTCATGTCGTTTGCTGCGGCCAGCACATTGCCCTTTTCCGATTCGACCGTCTTGACCGGTGGTGCGGCAAAGGCGGAAGCGCTCGCGGCAAGGCAAACGGCGATGGCTAACGGAAACGTTCTCATGGGGGCTTTCCTTCCTCAATAGGTTTCTCTCGCGGGGGCGAGGGGTTTATCCCACTCCCGCTGAAGCGGAACCGCGTTCTGGCAGGTTCGCGGATAAGACACGGAGGATGCAGGATTTATTCCCTGTGCGCTCGTGATGGTTGAGGAGGGCATAGGAGCGCGACAATGCGTGCTCAGGCGCGGTCGGCGATGAAGCGGGCGAGAGCCGGGCCGAGCATGGTGATGATCAGTACCCGCACTGTCTGCAGTGCCATGACGAAGGACACATCGACATTGCTCGACGTGGCGATGACGGCGATCGAATCGAGGCCGCCCGGGCTGGTGGCCAAATAGGCCGTCAGCGGATCGATGCCTGCGGAGACGATCAGAAGCATCGCAAGCAATGCGGAAAAGGACATCAAAATCAGAATGGACATGACCGTCGGCACCAATGCCCGGCGGGCATGCGCCAGAATCGCGCGCGTGAAACCGAGGCCGATGTTCCAGCCGAGCATGACGGAGCACAGGGCAATCAGCCATCGCGGCAGCTCTGTCGTCAGCGCGCCGGTGATGTTGAGAGCAGAACCGATGGCGAAAGGCACGAGGAACACGCCGCCCGGCACCCGCACGATCTTGCCAAGGAAACCGCCGGCAAGGCCGACGGTAAGTGTTGCCAGGAAGGGGAGGCCGGCGATCGGTGCGAACCAGCCGGTCGTGGCGCGGACCTCGGCGCCGGTGACCCACAGGTGGGCGACCAGCGTGGCGGCGCTCGCGACGAAGACAACGCGCAAATATTGCATGAAGGCGACGAGCCTTGTATCGGCGCCATAGGCATCCGCCATCAGCAGCATGGTCGAAGCGGCGCCGGCCGAGGAGCCCCAGATCGCCGTCGTGCCAGGCAGGATGCGCATCCGCGTCATGATCCAGCCGCAAAGCGTGCTGACACCGATAACGGCAAGAACGACGGCCAGGAAGAGTGGCCAGTTGCCGGAAAAGGCGACCAGCAGGGCCGGCGTCATCGAGCCGGCGATCATCATCGCCAGGATGAACTGGACGCAGAAGTAAAGCTGACGCGGCAGGCGGATCGTGCCACCGTTCATGCCGACGAGCGCGCCGGCGAGCATCGGGCCTATCAGCAGGCCGGCCGGAAGGCCGATCGTCTCGAGGATCGCCGCGAACGCGGCAGAAATAGGTGCGAGCACGCACCACTGCAACGCCGGCCGCAGGCGGCCGATCCCTGCGTTTTCCGGCGGGGAGGGCGTTACTGGATGTTCCGGTCTCAATGGCCTTCTCCGGTGTTCCCCAGCGTGTGCCGCGGGCGAACGATATGGCGGCGCAGGATGTGCAACGGTTGGTAGCGCATAGGCGGAAAATCGGAAATCGATTTTCGGAAAAAGCGTATGCGCGATTTCAAGGCGCCGCTGCTTCTGCACCGCACTGAATGCAGCGCAGGGTAGAAGCATTCGTGACCGAGGTTCAAGGTGCACCGCAAAAAAGTGCCACAGCCGGGTGGGTGCTTTTTTGCGGTGCCGCCTCGCCGAGGGCCGCGTTTGAGAAATCCGCACTTGCGCACTGCCCCCGAATCCTGACACTGCGGGGCATGCAGTTCGCTCCGCAACAGGATGAGGCCTTGCAGGCCGTTTCGCGCTGGCTGAAGGAAGGGCGCTCGCCGCTCTTCCGGCTGTTCGGCTATGCCGGAACCGGCAAGACCACGCTCGCCCGCCATTTCGCCGAACACGTGGACGGCGAGGTGCTGTTTGCCGCCTTCACCGGCAAGGCAGCACAGGTGCTGCGTTCCAAGGGCGCGAGCAATGCCAAGACCATCCATTCGCTGATCTACCGGCCGCGTGGAGAGGAAGAGGTGGAGGACGAGGAAACCGGCAAGACCTCGATCGCGCCGATGTTCTCGATCAACCGGCAGAGCCCAGTCGCGAAAGCAGCACTGATCATCGTCGACGAATGCTCGATGGTCGACGAGGCGCTCGGCAAGGACCTGATGAGCTTCAGCACGCCGATCCTCGTTCTTGGCGATCCGGGGCAGTTGCCGCCCGTCTCCGGCGGCGGCTACTTCACCAATCAGGAACCGGATTACCTGCTGACGGATATCCACCGCCAGGCGCGCGACAATCCGATCATTCAGCTCGCCATGCAGGTGCGCGAGGGTAGCGAGATCATGCATGGCGACTACGGCACGGCCCAAGTGATCGGGCGCGGGCAGGTGACGCAGGAATTGGTGCTGGAGGCCGACCAGGTGCTGGTCGGCACCAACAGGACGCGGCGGCGCTACAACCAGCGGCTTCGCGAGCTGAAAGGCTTCACCAGCGAATATCCGCAATCCGGCGACAAGCTGGTCTGCCTTCGGAACGATCCGGCCAAGGGGCTGCTTAACGGCTCGCTCTGGCAGGTGATGAGCTCGTCGAAGGAAACGGTGAAACCGGGCATCAACCTGATGATCCGCCCGGAAGACGACGACATGGACCGCGGCGCGGCGAAGATCAAGCTCTTGAAGGCCGCTTTCGAGGATGTCGAAGGCGAGATCCCCTGGTCCACGCGCAAGCGCTATGACGAGTTCGACTACGGCTACGCGTTGACGGTGCACAAGGCGCAGGGCTCGCAATGGAACAATGTTGTGCTCTTCGACGAGAGCTTTGCCTTTCGCGATACGCGCGAACGCTGGCTTTACACGGCGATCACCCGCGCGGCGGAGCGGCTGACGATAGTGCGGTGATACAGGATGCCGTCCAAGGCGGCTCCTCAGCCGGTCCTCGGATGCCGAGGTCGGAGGCGCGGTCACTTGTTAAAGATGGTGCGGATACGACCCGACATACGGCTATGCCGTCTGGTCGATCGACAAACTTGACTGCGCCATCGTTCTTGATGTTCGCGCTGACGACCTGGAGACGTTGTTTTTGGACGAGAACATGCCGGGGAACCGCTCGCCACTGGCCTACGCGCAGTCGATGACGCGCATGTCTTGGCAAACCACATGATGCGGCGGTAATTTTCGGCCTGTTGCACCGTGCGGCATTCCTACCGGCGGGAAGATGGTAGTGTCCTAAGACAAAGCAATTCTGGACGGATAGCAGTTACGCAATATCCGGGAACGGCGTTAAGAGCGATCATGATCCTTGTGACGGGAGCCTCGGGTTACGTCGGCGGGGCCGCGCTGAAGCGGCTTTCCGAAAGGGGGCATTCCGTTTCCGCGATGGTGCGCAACCTCGGCAGGGCGGCCGAGGTTCGCGCCGCCGGCGTGCCGATACGGATCGCCAATTATGACGACCGGGCGAGCCTCGAGCGGGCCTTCGAGGGCGTCGACCGGCTCGTCTTTGTCGCGAGCGACGGCGACGCGCGCGCTGTGATGCGCCAGCACGCGAACGTCATCGACGCCGCGGCCGATGCCGGCGTCGGGCACATCGTCTTTACGAGCATCGTCGACATGGACGCGGCATCGACATTCTATTTCACGCCAGTCTACCGGGACGCCGAGCGTCGGCTCGCCGATCGCGGCGCAGGGGCGACGATTCTGCGCTGCGGTCTCTACGCGGATCTCATCCTCTCCAGCTGGCTGCGTCCGGGCCGCGGCACGGGGGAGATGGCCTTACCGCTCGGCGAAGCCCGCGTCGCGCCGATCTCGCGTGATGACATCGCCGAGGCGCTGGCGATCGTGGCGGCCTCGGAAACGCCCGGCGCCCTTTACCACCTCACCGGACCGAAGGCCTATTCCTTCGAGGAGATCGCGACTGCCGCAAGCACCGCGTTCGGGGTAAAGATGCGCTACGCCCCCTGCGCGCCGGCCGACTATCTCGAACGCCTCTGGGCCGAGATGCCCGATCCTTGGCCGCATGCCTTTTCATCGCTTTGCATATCGATTTCCGAGGGACGCTACGAAACGGTCTCCCGGGATTTCGAGGGTCTGGTCGGGCGACCGGCGGAGGACTTCGAGAGTTTTCTTCGTAAGGCGGGACTTAAGCGCAATTCCAGGAAGAGTGTGTAACGGCTCTTCGTCCGGAATTGCGTCATTTCAAAGAGTTAGATATTTCACTGTTTTAATGAAACAATGAAATGATCCAATGCGTCAGACGCCGTCAGAGAGTGCAAAAAGAGCTCACGTGCTCCCCTGTCGGTGAACGCAACTGGGCAAACTCGAAAAACCGAGACGACTGCCCCAACGCCAGAAGCCGCAAGGTGGGGCGCATACCCACGGCCGATGGCACGCGGCCAGCGGCACCTTCGGCTCGTTGAATGCGCCGCGATATCTTCTACTGAAGATTGCCGTCGCCGCTGCGGTCGGCGGCCTTGAAGTCGGCCATGACCCTGTTCAGGAACTCGTTTTGGCTGAGCTGGCCGTCGCGGTTGGCGTCGGTCGCCGCAAACTGCTGCTTGTTCAGAAGCTGCCCCACTTCTTCGGAGCGCAGGCTGCCGTCCTTGTTCTTGTCGAGAGTCACGAAAGCCGACGTCATGAAGGCCTGGTATTCGGACTGATCGATCGCGCCATTCCTGTTACGGTCGAGCCGATCCATTTGGCCCTGGTTCATGGCCGCGGGTTGATTCTGCGCTGCGACCGCAACGGCCTGAAAACATGCGAATGCCGTCACGAGGATCAATTTTTTCATCACTGAGCCCCCGCGCGTCAGTAGTAGCAGGTCAAGGCGTTGCCGCCCGCAGCGCCCAGCGTGGCGCCGGTGCCAACAGCCCAGAGCTGGCCGGTTCCCGCTCCAATGGTCGAGCCGACAAGACCGCCGACGACCGCTCCGCCGACCGTACCGGCGATGCAGCCGAACTCGCCAGCGCGGCCGGTCGATCCTGTCGTCGCAGCGGATTGGCAGCCAGACAACGCGAGGCCGCCTGCGAGGATGAAAATTACCGTGAGCTTGTTCATTTTTTCCTCCAAGTATATCCGCACGACTGCAGTAAAGATCGGCGGACACGCCATTTTCTGGCGTCGGATGGAAATAAGCTTCTGAATATGCCTCTCGAATAAGGAGAAGCTCTTCTGCTCGGTCAGAAGCATATCGCTGACAAGACATGCAGGCCGTCGCTGAAGACGTGCTCGGCCGCGCCCAAATGTTACTGCCGCACCGGGGCGATGACAATTGTCAGGGCCTATTCTGCTCGTCAAATATTACGACAGGTTGTATCGGTTTGTGGTCGGCCCTGAACACTTTTGTTCCCTATTCCGATGCGATCAGGCCCGCGAGAACGGCCTTGGCGACGGCCTGAAAGCGATTGTGGGCACCGAACTTGCGGATGATCCCGGATTCCAGCGTGAGGGCCGCGGTCAGGTCCATGTCCATCAGCCCGGCTATGCGTGAGGCGGGATAACCTTCGGCCATGAAGCCCAGGCAATCGGACTCGATCGGCGACAGGTGGACATGCTCCGCTGCCGTCGGATCGCCTTCGCCGTCGGCCGATCTCGCTTCGAGCAGTTCGGCGATTTTTTGCATCTGGCGGCGCAGGATCGATTGCTGGGCAGCGAGCTCGCGACGACGCGCCTGCAAGGCGGCGTCGAACAATTCGTCTGCGCGCGCTTGGCTTTCGGCCCGACCGAGTGCCGCCATCAGTTCCTGGATCGCGGCGATCGGCATGTCGATCTCCCGGCAGGCATTGATCACTGCCATGCGGCGGATATGGTCCTCGCCATAAACGCGCATCGGTCCCATGCGGGCGGCGGTCAGCAAGCCTTTCTCTTCGTAGAAATGCAGGGTCCGGTGCGTCACCCCGAAAACCTCCGCCATCTCGGCGATAGCGAGCCGATCGTCCGAACCATGATAGGGTACGGGCAGTTGCGGCAGAAAGCCGAAAGGATCGTCCTCTGCGCCCGCTTTTTTCCAGGAATCCTGCGACATTTCCGATGTCCCCCGTTTGTCTGGAAGGCGTCGCAACCCGCCGAGCTTTTTGGGGGAGACCGTTTCCTCCAGCCAAGCGTCCGGCTGATCGCCGACCTCGACACCTGCTGCTCGTAGGACACATCCGCGCAAGGCGCGGCTACTGCTAACCAATGTGCATGTCTGCGACAAACCCAAGACGTCGCAGATCCGACTGGCTGGAACCCCGTTACGCGTTCGCTGAACGCGTGGTGCTCCAGTGAGCAACCCGGCATGAAATCCAACGCACATACGCACGGTAAGTGCGAATCACGCAAATGAACAGTCCTCAATGTTGCCGAGAAAAGCGCGTTCAGAAGCGGGCGCCATCGCAGCCCAATGTATGTCACCCAAAAGTATGCAGCGGTTTTGGGACAACGACATGCATAAAAACAAGGACCTAAAGCGCGTCGCATGAGTCCGATTGAACGCGACGCGCTTTAGTGGCCGATGCCCTTGAGCGGGCTGTTGGCGGAAATGATGAAGAGCGGCTCGTCACCCTTAAGCGGACCGAGTTTCTGCTGGCAGTCCCACGCCTTCTGAAAGCTGTCGCGCGTCAGCAGTCGGCGATAGCGCGCCGTTGCCGTCATGCATTCCATAAGCGTGCTTTGGATCCTCTCCGCGGCGGCGTGAGCGTAGATCTCGCCGTCGAGCGCAAAAAGCTGCGCGGCAAGCGAGGTACTTTCGAAAAGAATGTCCGGCTCGTTCGTCAGCCGTTCCGCGGTGATGAAATCGCGCCGCAACGGGATGCCTACACCGCCATGCGAGAGCGTGACGCGGATGCCCGCTGCGGGCGCGTCGTACCAGGCAAGATCGATCGAGAAAGCCAAAGCCTGATGGCTGGAGGCGGGCGCGTCTTCGGCCTCGACCGCGCTCGCCTTGGCCAGCGTCCTGTGGCGAAGTGCCGCCTCGTGCAGGGCCTTTGCGAATTGTCTCGTGCCCTTATGTTCCGGGCCGGACACGCTGACGCTGAGGGACGGCAGGCCGCGGATGGCTGCCATGGGACCTGCGACGAGCTTGGCCTCCGCGTCGATGTCAAGCGTCATTTCGGGCGAGGGCAGGGGGGCGAAGAGGAGCAGCGGCAACACGCTGAGTACCGCCCAGGGAGAAGAGAAGGGAGCCGGCTGCCAGGGAGCGCGGCGCCCGGAAGACGAGCGGCCGGCGCTCTTTTCCTTTGGGCCCGAAACTGTGCCGGCGTCGGCGACATGCGCGCGGCGATACTCCGGCACATAGGTTCCCTTCGGAATGATGATCTGCCACTTCTCGCCGGCGCCTTCGGTGTCGTAGAAGGTCTTGAGCAGCTTGCGCAACTTGCCGGCATGGACGCGGACAAGCGGGTCGCCGTCGGCATTGAAGCTCTGGTCTCGGCCGAAGACGTCGACGCCGATCGAATATCCCTTGAGCTGTGCGCCTTCGCCGATCATTTCCTTTTCGACGACATAGGCGAGGAAAGCGCGCAACCTTTCGGACCGCCGAAAGCTGCGGCTGTCGAGCACCCGGCGTAGCGCCAGCCGGATCGTCTCGTCGCAGGGCCTTTCGGCTGACGTCATCGATGGAGCTCCAAAAGATACGTGCCGGAACCGAGATTGCCGGGAAGAAACAACTTAAATCTGATTCGGAGCTTAGGCCCAAAAATGGCGGTTGTCAGGCTCGATGACGATTAATCGCACTTTTTCTGATATACGCGACTCAGGCCCGCGGGCCGGGTACCGGCAGGATCGCGCTCTCCCGCCGGGTGTGACGGGAGAGCGTGTGCCGATCGCGAATGCGAGGACGGTCCGCGACGCTTTTCACCTGCCGTTGGGGTATTCGAGCTTTGGATACCAATCCTTGCCGCGGCCTTCGGGCGTGGTGTCGAGAAGGGTCCACAGCGGGTCGAGATCCGGTGCGCCGCGTGGGTCCTGGCCGGGGTCGGCCATCTCGCCGTTCATTTCGCCGCTCCAGAAATGCCGGATGGTGCCGTTGCGGCGGGTGAAGACCGTGTAGCCGGGGACGTCGGCATCCTCGGGGCTGACATAGTCGCGGGTGAAGGCGCCGTCTCCGTCGGAATAAACCTTCAACTGGGTCCAACCGCGGTCCTTCTTCGCAGCCGCCAGCCGCTCGATCGGTGAGCGAGCAACCAGGGCGAGCGCGACGCGCTGCTCTATATCCGGGACCTTGCCTTCCCATGCTCCCATCAGCGAAGTGCACATGGGGCATGGCTTTTCGCGCTTCGGGCCGAACATGTAGCTGTAGATGATGAGGGTGTCCTTGCTGCCGAAAAGATCGGCAAGCGTGACGGGTCCGTTCTCGCCCTCGAAACGATAGTCCTTGGTAACTTCGCCGCCCGGCGGCAATTGCCGGCGCAACTCCGCCACACGCTCGATATGACGCCTGAGCTCGATTTCCTCCGCGAGAAGTGCGTTGCGTGCCCGTCGGTAGTCGTCGCTTTCATTGGGAAAGCTGGCGTCGTTCCTTGCCGCCAGTTCCGTTGCCGGGATGAGTGTGGTCGTCATGATCGCCTCCTCTCGCTCTCTGCGTTTTTACCTTCATCCTGCGTCATTAACGTTGATATCAACATAATTTCGTCATGTCAAAAAGGTGGACGTAACCATAGAAAACGGCGATTCCGATTTTATAAAATCTGGGGTAGAACAACGGCATCGATGATGTCGTCCGCCTCTGTGAAAGTTTCGACATGCCAGCAAAACTGTCCGTGAATCTGAATGCCGTCGCGATGCTGCGCAACCGGCGCGATCTTCCCTGGCCGTCCGTGACCGGCCTTGGCCGCATCGCGCTTCAGGCGGGGGCGAGCGGGTTGACCGTTCACCCGCGCCCGGACCAGCGCCATATCCGCTTCTCCGACCTCCAGCCTATCCGCGACCTGATCGACGACGAGTTTCCGCAGACGGAATTCAACATGGAAGGCTTCCCCAACGAGGATTTTCTTCAACTGGTCGAGCGGCACGAGCCGGAGCAGGTGACGCTGGTGCCGGACGATCCTGCGCAGGCGACCTCGGATCATGGCTGGGATTTTCGCAAGAACCACAACCTGCTTGGGAATGTGGTCGGGCGGCTGAAGAAAAACGGCTTCCGCGTTTCGCTCTTCGCCGATGGCGATCCGGATCCGGAGGCATTGAAGATCGCCAGGGAAACCGGGGCGGACCGGATCGAGCTTTATACCGGCCCCTATGGTGGCTGCTACGATGATCCCGAGAAGGCCGAACGGATCGCTGCAGAACTCGGCCGTACCGCGGAGATCGCGCTTGGCCTCGGCCTTGCCGTCAACGCCGGCCACGATCTGACCGTCGCCAACCTGCCGTTGCTGGCAAAACACATTCCGGCGCTCGCCGAGGTTTCGATCGGCCATGGCCTGACGGCGGACGCGTTGGAATACGGCATGGCAGAGACTGTGCGCCGTTTCCGCCATGCCTGCGGTGAGGCGGTCTAGTCTCGAGCGGTAACGGGATTTTGAAGAGCCGCTGGTTCGCGACGCCGAGCGGCTGCCATAGTCTCCGACCCGGAGCCGCTTACGGAAAAATCACTGTAGGAATTCAAGGTGTTCCAACACCCGTTGTGAGTCTGATTAGACGCAACGCACGGCGTTCCGGGGCGCGGGAGCGTCGGTCGAAAAACGGCTCAACCGCATTTAAGGGCACCGGTTTCACAAATGTGTCCAAAAGCCGCCGTATAGACGGCCCCTGATTTTGAACACCCAAATCATGCGTACCCAATTCATTTAAGCACGCTCTGTTGGGGGGCGTTAAAGTGGAATACCGCAGGGATATTGACGGCGTGCGAGCCATCGCCGTGATGTCGGTTGTATTCTGTCATGCTGGAGTTCCTGGTTTTTCCGGCGGTTTGGTTGGCGTCGACGTTTTCTTTGTAGTTTCGGGTTTTCTTATTGCCGGAATTCTCCATCGAGAGCTTGCAGCAGGGCGCTTCTCGCTGATCTCATTCTATGAGCGGCGAGCGCGACGAATATTGCCGGCACTTTTCTTCGCGATTGCCGCCTGCCTTGTGGCGGGAGCGCTGCTGCTGTTGCCGGACATGTTTGTCGGGCTGGCCCGTTCTGCGCTGGCGGCGATCTTCTTCTCGTCCAACATCTGGTTCTGGTACGCGAACGCGGACTATTTCGCCCCGGATGCGGATCTGGAGCCGCTGCTTCACACCTGGTCCTTGGGCGTTGAGGAGCAATTCTACATCGTCTTTCCCCTGGTCTTGTGGTGGCTCTTCCGGTTGCCGCGACGGGCCATGATCATGTCATTCGCCGGCTTGTGTTTCGCGTCGTTCTTGCTTTCCGTCTGGGCAAGCGGCGCATACCCGCGGGCGAACTTCTACCTGGCGCCAACCCGAGCCTGGGAGCTTGGGCTCGGTGTACTGCTTGCCGTCGGCGCCTTTCCGGTCTGCCGCAGTGCAAGGCTTGCGCAGGCGGCGTCGCTCATAGGCTTGGGCGCGATCCTGGCAGCGGTGGCGTTCTTCGATAGTACAACGCTGTTACCAGGGGTCAGCGCGGTGCTTCCCAGTTTCGGCGCCTTGGCGCTCTTGTGGGCGGGCGAGCAGAGGACAACAGCCGTCGGCCGGATGCTATCCGGTTCGATACCGGTTGCGATCGGGCTGATCTCCTATTCGCTTTACCTTTGGCACTGGCCGATCATCGTCTATTTCAAACTGGTGAGTGGCACGCTGGAAATTACTCCGCAGCAGATGCTGGTTGCGATCACCTTGTCACTCGCATGCGCCTACGCGAGTTGGCGTTTCATCGAAACGCCGTTCCGCCGCCGGGCGCCGACCGGATTTACGCCGCGCTTCATTCTTGCCTCTTCTTCGGCCGCCATTGCAGTCGTCGCGCTGGCGGCGGCCACAGTGAATGTGTGGGACGGGTTTCCGGGGCGCCTCTCGCGTGATGCGCGGCTGGCCTATTCCGGCACCTTTGATATCGACGGGCAACGCGATCGCTGTGGCGGCAAGACACCGCGAGAGGGCCTGTGCCGCATCGGGGCGGAGGCCGGCGCCGCAAGCGGCAAGAACAGCATCCTCCTCTGGGGGGATTCCCATGCCGGAGCAATCATGTCCGGCCTCGACGTTTTGCTTGAGAGAAGCAACAAACGGGGCAAGGTTGCGTTCAAAGGGGGGTGCCCGCCACTTCTTGGCGTGGAACGGC
The DNA here is from genome assembly GCF_004827385.1 of Ensifer sp. MPMI2T. GTDB lineage: Bacteria > Pseudomonadota > Alphaproteobacteria > Rhizobiales > Rhizobiaceae > Sinorhizobium. The sequence goes on along the minus strand of NZ_SRXN01000029.1, from coordinate 17,313 downwards.
TGGACAAGGGGCCAGCCCACGATTGCTCCGACTTCAACGCAGCGGTTATGTCGATGCTCCGGAAGGGGCGCGATGCGCCGGTAGTCGTCCTCAGTGCGCGCTGGTCGCGTATGGTCGATCCCGCCAGTGAAAGAAGCGGCCCGCAGGCGCAGCTCGTCCGCAAGGGAGGCAGCGAAAACGACCCCGAGCAGGAGTATGCTCTATTTGAGAGCGCGCTGCTGAAGACCGTGCGAGCGATACGCAGCACCGGCCGAAGGGTTATCATTGTCGATGACATTCCGGATATCGGCTGGTCCGTTCCTCGCGTTCTCGGCCTTAACCACTTTATCGATGCCACCTTGCCGCCTGTCCCGACGAGGGCCGTGGTCGAGGCGCGTACCGCGCGTGTCAACCGGGTGCTTGAAATCGCGGACAAGGATGCGGGCGTACAGCGCGTCAGTGCCGTTCCGCTGCTGTGCAGGCCCGTTTGCATGGTCGCAAAGGACGGCATTCCGCTCTATTCAGACGACCACCACCTCAGCGTTTTCGGTTCGACGACCTTGGTGCCTATGATGATGAAGGATGCCGTGGCCCCACCGTTCGCGTCCCCACTGGCTCGGTGAAATAATCTAGCTCTGGTCTCATCGCAGTTCCGGACGGAAGAACCGCTACACACTTTTCCTGTAGCGATGGCGCTGGCGGCATATCGTCGACGCGCAAACCGCCCATGATTACGCTCGCCCGCGGCGCTTGCCCTAGATGCCGTATCCATGCAATATCCATACATTGTGAAAAATGGGATGTTGTCGATGGACAGGGATCACGCGCGTCTTTCCTGGGTGCCGGCGCTCAGCAGGGAAGCCGGACCGCTCTATCTGGCGATCGCGGATGCGTTGGCGGCGGATATCGCGGCCGGCAGCCTGAAGGAGGGAACGCGCCTGCCGCCGCAGCGGGCGCTTGCGGGCGTCCTCGGTATCGATTTCACCACCGTCAGCCGTGCCTATAACGAGGCGCGGGCGCGGGGGCTGATCGAGGGCCGCGTCGGGCAGGGCACCTATGTCAAGGCGCGGCGAAAGAATGGCGGCAGATCGTCCGGTGGCGGGCTCGTCGACATGGGCATGAACCTGCCGCCGCTCTTCGAGGATCCGGACCTTGTCGCCCGGATGTGGGGCGGCATCGATGCCCTCGAGGACGAGCGGGGATTGGAGCTCCTGATGCGCTACCAGGCAGTCGGTGGCGCCCTGCCGGACAAAGCGGCAGGGGCGGCCTGGCTGCGGCCGAGGCTCGGCGAGGTGGCGGTGGAGCGCCTGCTCATCTGCCCCGGTGCACAGGGGGCGTTGCTTTCCACGGTCAGCATGCTTGCGGCGCGCGGCGACGTGATCTGCGCCGAGGCACTGACCTATCCGGGGCTGCGGTCGCTCGCGGCCCATCTCGGCATAGGCTTTGCTGCCGTTGCTGTGGACGAACAGGGGCTTTTGCCCGAGGCGTTCGAGGCCGCCTGCGTCAAGCACCGGCCGAAGGCGCTTTATTGCAACCCGACACTGCACAATCCGACAACGGCGACACTGTCGCTCAAGCGCCGGGAGGCGGTCATCGCAATCGCCCGCAGGCACGGCGTTGCGATCATCGAGGACGATGCCTATGGCGCGCTGCCGACTGAACCCGTACCGCCGCTAGCCACGCTTGCTCCCGACCTCGTCTATTACGTGGCCGGGCTTGCCAAGTGCCTTTCGCCGGCGCTCCGCATCGCCTATCTCGTCGTTCCGGATGCCGTGAGTTCCATTCGCCTCGAGGGCGCGATCCGCGCGACTGCCGGCATGGCCTCGCCGCTTTCGGCGGCGATCGCCACCCGCTGGATCGAGGATGGAACGGCGGATGCGGTGCTTGCGGCCATTCGCGCAGAGGCCGGACGGCGCCAGCGGATCGCGGCGGAGATCCTGCCGGCCGATCGCGTGCTGACCAATCCCGAGGCCTTTCACCTTTGGCTTACGCTGCCCTCCGGCTGGACACGCGGGGAGTTCACCGCCCGCCTGCGTACGGCTGGGATCAGCATCGTCACAAGCGACGCGTTTGCGCTTGCCAATCCGCCGGAGGCGGTGCGGCTGGGACTAGGCGCGGCGGAAACGCGCGCGGAGCTTGAGCGCAGCCTCGCCATCATCGCCGATCTTCTAGTGCAATCGCCGGCTGCGATAAACTTCGTCGTCTAGAACATCCAGCTTTCAAGTGGAGCCACGGAAAGCTGAAAGATGCTCTAGGTTCAAAGTGCTACAGCGATCTTTGCGCGTCCGATTGGACGCGCGGCGCTGTAGGCGGCGCGGATATCCGGCGCAATTGTCGCAGGCAATTATGCATACAATAATTTGACAGTGTATGCTTTGTATGGCTCACTTATCCAGAAGCTGGAGAGGGCGGTATTGTCCGCAGCCATCCGGCATGTCGGCGCCGAATGAGCGCTTGCTGCGATTGCGCGCTTGCACTTGCCGCCGACGAAACCTGGAAAGGAAAGACAATGTCTTCACACGAAGATTGGCCGGCCCTTCCGCCGTTGCAGACGGGCCTGCGCGGCCGCTGCCCGCGTTGTGGCCAAGGGCATCTGTTCGAAGGCTTCCTGAAGCTCCGTCCGGAATGCGAGGTCTGTGGCCTTGATTATTCCTTCGCAGATCCGGCCGACGGCCCGGCCTTTTTCGTCATCTGCTTCGCCTGCGTGCCGAGCGTTTTCCTCGGTGTCTGGCTGGAGGTGCAGTATGCCGCGCCGCTTTGGGTGCATCTGCTGACGACCGGCCCTTTCATGCTTCTCACCTGCATCCCGCCGCTGAGGCCGCTGAAGGGCTGGCTGGTCGCGAGCCAGTTCTTCTACAAGGCGGAAGAGGGCAAGGTCGTGCGCAAGGCCCTGCCGCAGGCGCCGGAAGGGCCAAAGGCAAGCGCTACCTCCTGATTGCGATGCCGCCGACGCGTCACCAGCGCGCGATTTGGCGGCCGGTGAGGGCACCGAGAAGCGCCAAGCCCGCGATCGCGATCGTGTACCAGGTGGCGACGAACAGCGGTGAATCGTCGGTGCAATGGGAGGCATAGAACGTCGCGGCGATGCCTCCGGCCGCAAGTCCGGCTATCGCACCGGCCAGTGCCGGATGGGACGGGGCACCGTGGCGTAGCGCGAGCAAAAGCAGCGCCAGCGGACCGATGCCGATCAGCGGAATGAAGGTCAGGCAAACCAGGCTGTTCGTCCCGACAAGTCTGGTCGACCACGTTTCTGCGGGTGCAACGGTGAGCTCGATCGCAACTCCCGCCAGGATGAGTGCAGGAGCGATCGCGAGATAGGGCAGCACGACGCGCGGGTCGAGCTCCGGACGCGATAGTAGGCGCAGCAGGCCGAAGGCGCTTGCGGCCAGGGCGATCGTCACAACGAACTTGAAGAGAAAACGGACCGTCTGCGCGGCACTGGCGATGTCCGGCCGGAGACCAAGCAGAGCGAAAAAGACCGTTGCGGCGACGACGATGGCAACGAAAACCGCGCCCCACCAGACGGTGTTCATCGCCACACCGGTTCGGCGGCTGTCCGCAGCAAGAGCCTTGATGAGTTCGTGTGTCTCCATGTCAGTCTCGTCCAAATCGCCGGGCAATGGCAGCAAGCCCGCGATGAAGCGCGACGCGAACTGCGGTTTCGTTCATGTCGAGGCTTCGGGCCGCCTCCGCTATCGTGCGCCCTTCGACCGATATTGCCGTCACCACCGAACGCTGGCCGGGAGTGAGCGTTTCGAGCGCACGGCCGATTTCCCAATCCCTGACCGTCTCCGTTTCCTCGACGGCTAGCCGGTCTTCCACCTCGCTGATCTCAACCCGGGGATGGCGGCCTTGCCGCCGCAGGGCATCGACCAGCTTGTGCTTTGCAATCGCGTAGAGCCATGGCGTCACCGGACCGTCGCTCCGCCAGGTGTGGCGCTTCACATGGATGGCGAGCAGCGTTTCCTGAACGATGTCTTCCGGATCCGGACCGCCGAACGCCCTGCGGCGCGCCCAGGCGCGAACGAGGCGAGCGGCCTCGTGCAGGAAGTTGCCATAGGCCCGCTCGTCGCCATCGAGCGCCGCACGGAAAAGTCTGGCGAGGCTCCTTTCATCCACGCCGTCCACGAGTGCTTCCTCCCAATTCGCTCGTCTTTGCCGTTCGTTACATCGCCGCCAGCAATCCTTTGCCTAAAATGGGACGACGAAGAGTGTAAAGCGGGATTCCGTCCGTATCCTCGACCTCCCTTCATCGTGATCTGGCAGGGGACGTGGGCTCACGAAAGCGTGTAAGCGCCAAATGTAACATATCTCCCGTTGGTGCGAACGAGCCTCTGTGTGCCTGGAGTGGCACACCCAAGAAACCAACACGGAGACGAAGTCATGTCTACGAAATCCACGATAAGTGCGGCCATGCTGGCGAGTGCCGTGGCAGCCGCGGTGTCGTCGTTCGCGATCGCCGCGCCCCTTTCTGAGGCCGAGGTCAAGGCCGCGATGGATGCCGGCAAGGAAAAATGCTTCGGCGTCGCCCTCAAGGGCCAGAACGATTGCGCCGCCGGTCCGGGCACCACCTGCCAGGCAACCTCGACCGTCGACTATCAGGGTAATGCCTGGAAGTTCGTCGATGGCGGAACCTGCACGACGATGGAACTGCCGGACGGCCGCAAGGGCTCGCCGGAGCCGCTGTCGCGCGATCTTCCCTCTTAATTCAGATGCAACATAAGCGCCGGAAAGCGGAGGCGACGATGGCCAAACTGGCAATTCACGCGGATCGTGGCGCGTCGGAAGGCTCCCGTTTTCCGGCGCATCCGGTCGACGGACTGGCAGGCACCAGTTTCAAGCATCAGCACATCACATCCATTCTCGAAGATCAGGCGGCCAAGCGCGGCTTCTTTGAGGTTCACGCGGAAAACTACATGGGCGCGGGCGGGCCGCCGCATGCGGCGCTTACGCGAATACGCCAGGACTATCCGGTTTCGCTTCATGGCGTCTGCATGTCGATCGGTGGACCGCAGCCGCTGGACAAGGCCCATCTCGGCCGCTTTGCCGGGCTGATCGAGCGATACGAACCGGCGCTGGTCTCGGAGCATCTGGCCTGGTCGACGCATGACACGACCTACTATAACGACCTGCTGCCGCTGCCCTATACAGAAGCCACCCTGCGGCGCGTCGCCGACCATATCGATGAGGTTCAGGCGACAATCCGGCGGCCGATACTGCTCGAAAACCCGTCGACCTATCTGCTCTTCAAGGAATCGACGATGAGCGAGACGGCATTCATCCGCGAACTGGTCAGGCGTACGGGCTGCGGTCTCCTGCTCGACGTCAACAACGTCTTCGTTTCGGCAGCCAATCACGGCTTTTCCGCGCTGGAATATCTCGCGGATTATCCGCTCGAACATGTCGGCGAGATCCATCTGGCCGGCCACACCGAGCAAGAGGACGACGAGGGCGATCTCCTCCTGATCGACAGTCACGACGGGCCGGTCGCCGACGCGGTCTGGACGCTCTTCGACATCGTCATCGGCCGATGCGGTCCGCTTCCGACGCTTGTCGAATGGGACAGCGCCATTCCCGACTGGCCGGTGCTGAAGGCCGAAGCGATTGCGGCGCAAGCGATCCTCGATCGGCACGCAGGCGCATTCCTGCGGGGAAAGAGCCATGCGCGCGGCTAGGGAAGTTCTTTCTGCGACTGCTGGCGGCCTAGGCTATCCGGAACGCTTCGTTCCGGCGCTGCTCGATCCCGGCCGCGCCACGCCCGCCCTCGTCGCGGGGCCCAAGGGCAAGGCCGCCAACAAGCGCTTCAACGTCTATCGCAACAACGTGACCGTCAGCCTGATCGACGCGCTCGCCGCGGCATTTCCCGCGACGATGCGCATCACCGGCGAGACCTTCTTTCGCGCGATGGCCCGGTTTCACGTGCGGGAGACGCCGCCGACATCGCCGCTACTCTTCGAGTATGGCCGGGACTTTCCCGCCTTTATCGAGCGTTACGAATATGCGCAATCGATGCCGTGGCTGTCCGATGTCGCCCGCATCGAGCGGGCCTGGCTCGACGCCTATCACGCGGCGGATGCGCCCGTCCTGCCGCCACATGCCTTGACCTCGTTTCCCGCGGAAACGCTTGGCGACGCCGTCTTCGATGCGCACCCGTCAACACGCTTGGTCTGCTCGGCCTATCCAGCGGTGACGATCTTTTCCGCAAACCGCGAGAGTGGCCCGGTCGGCCGCATAGAGGTAAGGCAACCGGAGAGCGCGCTGATAACAAGACCGGCGCTCGAGGTCGAGGTTCGCCGTCTTCCGCCAGGCGCCGATGCGTTCCTCTGCAGCCTGCTGTCAGCCGAGTCATTTGGAAGCGCTGCTGCGACGGCAAGTGCGCGCTGTCCGGAATTCGATCTCGCAAATGCGATCATCGTGATGCTTGGGGCCGGTGCTTTTACCGCGATCCGCCACGGAGGATGAGAAGGTGACTCTCGTACCAAAATTCTTCGACAAACACGAAAACCGGGGCGGGGCAGGCTGGCTCGGCCGGATCGACGGCGCGATCGCCGCCATCGCGCCGGCGTCTCTCGCCCAGCTCGCCTTGCGCCTGGGGCTTGCCGTGCCCTTCTGGCGCTCGGGCATGAGCAAATGGGACGGCTTCCTGCAGCTCAACGATGTGGCCGTTCTACTCTTCACATCGGAATTCCAGTTGCACCTGCCGGGTGGCCCCTATGCTTTCCCAGCGCCGGCCACGACAGCCTTTGTGGTCGCCTGCGCGGAGGTGCTGCTGTCGACGCTCGTGGTCCTGGGACTGGCGACGCGCCTCGTCGCGCTTGGACTTCTCGCAATGACAATCGTCATACAGCTCACCGTTCCGGACGGATGGCCGATTCATCTGACCTGGGCAGCGATGGCGCTCGGCGTCATTACGTGGGGTGCAGGCAGGCTGTCGGTGGATTGGTGGCTCGGGTCCGGGAGAGGAAAAGCATAGGTGGTCTGCCCCTCATCCCGCTGCCGCGACCTTCTCCCCGCAAGCGGGGAGAAGGGACTCGAGACGGCCGCTCAACCCTTTCGCCCCCGCTTGCGCGGAAGAGGAGCGGGAGGGGGCGGCATACGTCCTTCTCCCCGTCAAAACGGGGAGAAGGTGCCGGCAGGCGGATGAGGGGCAATCCAACATGCACCATGCATCGCAACGGTATCCTCACCCCGGGTTTCCCAGATCCAGATTGTGCTGCCATTCGACCGCGTCCTCCAGGCGATCGTGGCCCCAAAACAGTTCGCCGTCTGAGACAAAGGAGGGCGAGCCGAAAATGCCGATCTGCTTCGCTTCGGTGGTCGCGGCGTCAAGCGCATCCGCCACGGCGCTGGTGTTTGCCTTCTTCAGCACGCGGGCGGGGTCCTGTCCCGCTTCCCTGATGCTCGCCGAGAGGTTCGGCTCGCTGCCGGCAGGCTCGCGGTCGACGAACCAGCGGCGGTAGGTCGCCGTTGCATAAGCCGGGCACCAGCCTTCATCCGCGGCGAGCGCCGCGACGCGGTTGGCCTGTTCCAACTCGGCCAGCGGGTAGGGGATAGGCAGCCTCAGAGGCAGGCCGAACTTCGCGGCGCGCCGCTCGATATCGCGCCACATATAGGCGGCCTTGAGCGGCTTGTCGGCGAAGGGAACATCGTTTGCGTCAAGCTGGATCGCGCGGGCGTCGAAGGGCCTCCAACGAACCTCGACGTCCGCCCTCTCGGCGACTTCAGCGAGTCGCATGACGGCCAGAAAGGTGTAGGGACTTCCTATCGAGAACCAGAAGTCGATCGGTGCCGTCATTGCTCTTCCTCCCCTGCTGCATGCTTCCTTGAATCGGAACCGAACCTTAGGGCGTCCAATTGGACGCGCGGCGTTGTAGTCGCGTATTTGATGCAGGAGAGGTAGATAGAGCCCGGGCCCTGCGCGCCAATGTGGCCTTCGACAAAAAGCCCCGGCCGGTTGAGACCGGGGCTTTGATGTACGGAGGACTTATTGGACCAGCGTTGCCTTGCTCGCTTCGAGGAATGCAGGGAGGCTGATCGGCGTCTTGCCCGTCAGCGCGGTGAAATCCCCAGTCACCATGCCGATATGGCCTTCGCGGGTGTTGCTGTCGAAGGAGACGACGATCGGGATCAGGAAATCGGGCAGGCCCGCACCCTTCAGGCCGCCGGCGAGCGCTTCGTCGGAAATGTGGACGACCTCGAGTTTTTTGCCAGTGGTGCCGGCGACGAGCGCGGCGATTTCGTCGGTCGAGTGCAGGTCGGCGCCGGTCAGCGTATAGGTGCGGCTTTCCGTGGAGGCGGAGAGGAGTGCCGCTGCCGCGGCTCCCGCCGCGTCGTTGCGGGCGATATGGGCGAGACGGCCGGCCCCGGCGGAGGAGAACCACTGCCCCGTTTCAAGGGCGTGCGGCAGGGCCATGAAGAGGTTTTCCATGTACCAGCCGTTCCTGAGGATCGTGTAGGGAATGCCGGTTTCCTTGATGGCGTTTTCGGTGCCGAGATGATCGGGAGCGAAGGGAATGACCGAGGTTTCCGGGTTCGGCATCGAGGTGTAGATGATGTGCTTGGCGCCTGCCTTCTTGGCTGCGGCCACCGCATTCAGGTGCTGTCGCAGCCGCTTGCCCGGCTGACCCAGCGCGTCGGTCGAAATGATGAGGATGCGGTCCGCGCCGGCAAATGCCTTTTCGAGCGAGGCCGGGTCGTCGAAGTTGGCTGCGCGAGTCTGCACGCCCTTCTCAGCATAGGCGGCGAGCTTGGTGGTGTCGCGGCTGGCGGCGATAATATCGGCCGGTCCCACTTTGCCGGACGCGAGCAGCGCATCGAGCACGAGCTTACCGAGCTGACCTGCAGCGCCGGTCACGAGCAATGTTTCGGACATGGTCTTTCCTTTCGTTTTACCTTCCAGCCGTCCTTCAACGAGTGTTGGAGCAAATGCGAGTGCTGGTCTCTTTTTGAGATTTTCTCTTATCCCGTAATCTGCTAAGGGCTGTAAAGGAGGCAGTTTTTGCTGCGGTAGTTACGGAAAGGGTACCGCCATGAACAGGACGACAGGTGCGGTAAAGGGCAAGAGGGTGGTGATGGTGTGCGGCGTGCCAATGGATATGGCCAACTGTCCGGTGCGCGATGTGATGGACAATATCGGCGGCAAGTGGAATTCGCTGATGATTTTGTCGCTCGCCGAAGGGCCCTTGCGTTTCTCGCAACTCCGGCGGCTGATCCCGGACATTTCGCAGCGCATGCTGACACAGACGTTGCGCGACCTGCAGCGCGACGGCTATCTGAGCCGCACCGTCTATCCGACGCAGCCGCCGAGCGTGGAATACAGCCTCACCGATCTCGGCCGATCGTTTCTGGTGCCGCTCAGGCTGTTCGTCGACTGGTCGCTCCAAAACCATGACGCGATCCGCAAGGCGCGGGCGGACTATGACGCGGTGGCGTGAGCGGTGCTGCTGTTACCCGAATTGATTTACTAGGCTTGTCGGCCAGCTGGCATAAAATCTGCCTGCTGATGACTGTTATCCATGGGATCGGAGTCGTCTGATGGCCTGCAAGTTTGCCTCTTTTGTCGCTGCAGCGGCGATTGTCGGTTTTCCTTCATATGGTGATGCCCACCCCGCCCGCAGTGGCTGGACGTATCCGCCTGCCTGCGGTCGGGGCAGTGAAGTAGGCGGCGATTGCGAACGCATTCCTGGCGCCACCGTCAAAAAGGGGCCGCAGGGGTTTTCGATCATTCTTCACCCCGGGGATCACCATCTCGTGACGAAGGACCACATGTTCCAGATTCCCTATGGCGACGAGATCCCCTCGGGCGACAGCGATTTCCGCATCTGTTTTCACCCAACCGAGGATCACATGAATTGCTTCTTCGCGCCCCCGGACGGTGTTTAAGAGCGGGATGAAGAAAAGTGTGAGCGGTTTTCCGCCCGCATCCCGCTCTAACTCATTAGAATCGATCACGTTTATGATTTTAGGCCGATTCGACCTAAAATCATCGTGATCTAGGAGCGCGTCGTGTCCAAGCGTATGCACGCAGCGCGCCTTGCCTTCATAAATGTCCGAAAACCACGGCGCACTTTGGGTGCCACGCATCAAGGCGGAACGGCTCCACGCGATTGATTGCGTCGACGGCGAGCGATTTTCAAGCCGCCCGGCCTACCTTCTCGCGACCAAGCGCGAACTCGACGGCGGCGTCGGCATGGATGGCGGTGGAATCGAAGCCGGGAAGTGGCAGCTTGGCGGGGTCGAGGATCAGGCAGATCTCCGTGCAGCCGAGAATGACCGCGTCTGCGCCTTTGGCCTTGGCCTTCTCGATGAGGGCGACCAGCGCCTTGCGCGAGGGCTCCAGCACCTTGCCGGCGCAAAGCTCGTCGAAGATGACGTTGTGGGTCAGCGTGCGGCCATCGGCATCCGGGACCATCAACTCGATCCCGTGCCTTTTCATGCGCTCGGCATAGAAGCCGTGCTCCATGGTGTAGCGCGTGGCAAGCAGCAGTGGCTTGCGGCTGCCGGAAGCCTCCAATCGCGCCGCCGTCTCGTCGATAATGTTGATCAGGGGTACGTCGACTGAGGCCTGCACCTCATCGGCAATCAGGTGCATTGTGTTGGTGCAGATCAGTACGCATTGCGCGCCGGCGGCCTTGAGCCCCCGCGCGACCTCGGAGAGGCGCTGAGCGGCCTCTTCCCAGCGGCCCGCCTTCTGCAGGTCGACGATCTTCTGGAAGTCCACGGAATGAAGCAGCACTTCGGCCGAATGCAGCGCGCCCAGACGCTCGCGCACGGCCTCGTTGACCATGCGGTAGTAAACCGCCGAACTTTCGAAGCTCATCCCGCCGATAAGGCCGATCTTGCGCATTTCCATGGTTCCCTCGTTCTTGAGCAGGCATCGATAGCGGAACGAAGAAGATCGGGTCTTGCCACCTTCTGATCCCGTTCCATTGTTAAAAGTATGGCGTGGCATTGACCGGATGTGTTTGCTTTGATGGAGAGATCTGGGGAGATCTGCGCGCAATATTTGTGTCACGGTCGCATTTTCCGCAAATTATTGGCGTCAATTGGATCGGCGGCGAGGAGTCACTGGCGTGTTGGATGAGAGAGATCGGAAGCTGCTGGCGCTCCTGCAGGAGGATGGCAGCTTGGCCATGAGCGACCTGGCGGAGCGCGTGAACCTGTCGCTCTCCGCCTGTTCGCGCCGCATTCAGCGCCTGGAGGAGGCGGGCTACATCGCGCGGCGCATCGTAGTGCTCGACCGGGAAAAGATGGGCGTGCCGACCACCGTGTTTGCGCTGATCAAGACCGCGCATCATTCCGATGAATGGATCGAAAGATTCCGCCGCGCAATCAGCGATATTCCCGAGATCGTCGAGGCGCACCGGCTGACCGGCAACTACGACTATATCGTCAAGGTCGTGCTCCCGCGCGTGGAGCACTACGACGTCGTCTACAAGCAGATCGTTCGCAAGGTGGAACTCTTCGACGTTTCCGCCTCCATTTCCATGGAAGTCTTGAAAAGCGGGACGGCCGTGCCGGTCGGCTATGCAGAGTAGCGGCCCTATTGCCGGACGCGGCGTGTTCGCTTGGAGCGGTTGACACAGCCTCGTGCCGGGCTACCTACAGCGCCGCGGACGCTGTAGCGCTTTGAATTGCTGCATGTTTTTGTTCTTAATCGGCTGCGATTTAAGGAAACATGCAGTCGACATGGAGGAAGGTCGATGTGCGGACGCTTCACCAATATGATGACATGGCCCGAGCTGATCGCGCTCTACCGTCTCACGCTTGAGGAATATTACGGCCGCAACACGGAGCCGCGCTACAACATCGCCCCGACCGATACCGTGCCCTTCGTCCACAATGACAGGGAAGGCAAGCAGGTCTTGGAGGACGGCCGCTGGTGGCTGGTGCCGTTCTGGGCGAAGGAAATACCGAGGGGGGCGATGTTCAACGCTCGCACGGAAGAGGCGGATACGAAAGCCGCCTTCCGCGACGCCTTCAAATTGAAGCGCTGTCTTGTCCCGGCGGACGGCTTTTACGAATGGACCGCGGGCGACGATGGCGGAAGGGATCCTTGGTTTATTCATCTGCCGGATCGAGCGCCGTTTTCCTTCGCCGGCCTATGGGCGCGGAACAAGGCGCTCGACATCACCAGCTTTACGATCCTGACAATGCCCGCAACTGACCCGGTCAAGACCTTGCATGATCGGCAACCGGTCATTCTCGATCCGGCGGTCTATGATGAATGGCTCTCGGCCGACACTGCCGTCGCCGATGCCAAGGCGCTTATCAGCCGCAATCTTGGCGACGCGCTGCAATTCCACCGTGTCTCGCGTGAGATCAATTCGTCAAAGTTTGAGGGCGATCCAGGAATCAATGGGCGCTGACCGGTGCGCCAAGTTTGCAATGGAGCCATGTCGAACGTGTGGGTTGTTTCGGGCCGGACAAAGGTAGAGGGTTTGTAGAGTATTGCGAGCGGTGCGAAAGTCATGCACGACAATCATCATCTCGTCGTCGTCGGCGGAGGTTTTGGCGGGCTGCAGCTCGTTAACGACCTTCGCGGCGCGCCGGTCCGGATAACGCTGATCGACAAGCGCAACCACCATCTCTTCCAGCCGTTGCTCTACCAGGTGGCAACGACGCTGCTGGCGACCTCGGAGATCGCGTGGCCGATCCGCAACCTTTATCGCGACCGGCCGGAGGTGACCACACTGCTCGGCGAGGTCGTGGGCGTCGATCCGGCTAACAGGAGCGTGATCCTGACGAGCGGCAAGCGGGTCCCTTACGACACGCTGGTGCTCGCGACCGGCGCGACGCATGCCTATTTCGGCCATGACGAATGGGCACCGGTGGCGCCCGGGTTGAAGACGCTGGAAGACGCGACGACCATCCGCCGCCGCGTGCTTCTCGCTTTCGAGCGGGCGGAGCTCGAGGAGGATGCTGCGAAGCGCGATGCGCTTCTAACCTTCACGGTGATCGGCGCAGGGCCGACCGGGGTGGAGCTCGCCGGCATCATCGCCGAAATGGCGCATCGGACGCTGCCGGGCGAGTTCCGCCGCATCGATACGCGACAGGCCCGGGTGGTGCTCGTCGAGGCAGGCCCCCGCATCCTTCCCGCCTTCACCGAGGACCTGTCCGCCTACGCGGCCCGCGAACTCGCAAAACTCGGCGTGGAGGTGCGCACGGGGGCTGCCGTCACCGACTGCACCGATGCCGGCGTGATGATCGGCGACGCCTTCGTGCCAAGCTGCACCTTGGTCTGGGCCGCCGGCGTCCAGGCCTCGCCCGCCGCCCGTTGGCTCGGCATCGAGGCGGACCGTGCCGGCCGCGCCATCGTTGAAAAGGATCTGAGCGCGCCCGGGCTGCCCGATGTCTTCGTCATCGGCGACACGGCCTCGGTCATGCAGGAGGAGGGCAAACCGGTGCCGGGTATCGCGCCCGCCGCCAAGCAGCAGGGTGCCTACGTTGCCCGGGTGATCCGCGCCAGGCTCGAGGGCAAAGCGGCGCCGGGGCCCTTCCGCTATCACCACCAGGGGAGCCTTGCCACGATCGGCAAGCGTGCCGCGATCATCGACTTCGGCAGGATCAAGCTCAAGGGCGCGCTTGCCTGGTGGATCTGGGGCATTGCCCATATCTACTTCCTGATCGGCACGCGCAGCCGCTTCGCCGTAGCCTGGAGCTGGCTATGGATCTATCTCAGCGGCCAGCACAGCGCCAGGCTGATCACACAAAAGGAGACGCTGCGCCAGGACGGATAAAGCAATTCCAGGAAACGTGAGTCACGGCTTTCATCAGCCGATGACAAGACGCAGATTTGAAAGCCTAAACGTCATCGATTCTCGTAGTTTAGGGCGGCGCGAGCGCGGAAAGCGGTTTTGCGCTTGGCCACGATATGCCCTACAAGGTTGCTACCCTTTTGCTGTCAAGTGCAACTAACGATATGCCGAACGTCGATGCATCTCTCGTCAACCGGTTGATCGCCGCGCAGTTTCCGGAGTGGGCGGATCTTCCGGTCAGCCCCGTCCGGTTCGGCGGATGGGACAATCGGACCTTTCATCTGGGTAGTGACATGACCGTACGGCTGCCCAGTGCCGCGCCCTATGCGCTTCAGGTCGAAAAGGAACAGCGCTGGCTGCCGGTGCTGGCGCCGCACCTGCCGCTTCCCATTCCCGTGCCCTTGGCGGCAGGCCAGCCGGGCGAGGGCTACCCCTGGCCGTGGTCGATCTACAAGTGGCGCGAGGGCGAGATCGCGACCCACGCGCCTGTCACGGATCTCAGTGCCTTCGCGACGACCTTGGCAGGGTTCCTCATGGCGCTCCAAAAGGTCGACGCCACCGACGGGCCGCCGCCGGGGCAGCACAATTTTTTCCGGGGCGGACCGCTCACCGTCTATGACGTGGAAACCCGCCGCGCGCTCCTCGCCCTCGAGGGCAAAGTCGATACGGACGCGGCGCGCGTCGTCTGGGAAGCGGCGCTCGCCGCGACCTGGCACGGCGCGCCGGTCTGGTTCCACGGCGACGTTAGTTCCGGCAATCTTCTGGTCGAGGACGGGCGGTTGAGCGCCGTCATCGATTTCGGCACCTCAGGCGTCGGCGACCCTTCATGCGACCTCTCGGTCGCCTGGACCTTTTTTCACGGGGAAAGCCGGGAGGTATTCCGCGCCGCGCTGCCGCTCGACCGTGCGACCTGGGCGCGCGGCCGCGGCTGGACGCTTTGGAAGGCGCTCATCGTCTATGCCGAGCTGCCGGGCACCGACAGCCTTGAAGTGGAGAGATCGCGGCGTGTGATCGAGGCTGTGCTCGCCGATCACGAACGCTTCGGCTAAGCGCGGACCGCAGGGTGATATCGGGCCGGCTCAGCCGGAGACGCGAGCGACGGAGCGGCCGCACCAGGACGACGGTTCTCCGGCCCGTTTGCGCACGAGCCCCTCGGAGACCAGGACGTCGCCGAGCGATCGTCCGTCGCGCATCACCACGCGCGGGCTTCCGCCTTCCTTGCCGTCGCCGCCCCTGGAGGCGACGAGCGTGAATTCGCCGGCGTTCAGCAATTCGCGCAGCCGTTGCTTGGCATAGAAGCCGCGCGCGCGTTCCGCTTCGCATTTCGCTTCCTTCGTCTCCGGCGCGTCGATATCGGCGATCAGGATCTTTTCGCCCTTGAAGAGGAAGGTATCGCCGTCAAGCACGCAATTGTCGTTGCGAATGCCGCAAAAGTAGAACGTGTTGGAGTCTGCAAACCGGAGCGTTGGCTGTTCCATCGGTCGCCCGACCGGAGCCGGAGGAGCAAGCGCCGGCTTTCCGGTAATCGGGGCAGGGGGAACAACCGTCGGTTTCCTGGCGATCGAACCGGTATGCTCTTTCGGCTTCGGCGTCGCTCGGTCGACCGCCACCGGCCGCGTCTTCGTCTCTTTCGGAAAAAGCATGGCAACGACTTCGGTGGCGCCGGGTAGATCCGGCAGTTTCGCCCGATGGTCGTAGGCCGCGATACCGCCAATCATCAGGACTGCCGCGACATACCACGGCGCCATGCCGCCGCTATTGCTCTTCCGGCTTGCGCTGCGCTTGCGCCTTTTTGAACTCGCCTTGGCCATCCGATTCGGTCCTCGATTGCGCCGGCATTATCGGGGCTAGGGGTTGCTGAAAGGTTGCCGTCTTACCCACGGAAGTGGGGTAATGGGGGGCGTGCGTGGAAGCCACACTGAGTTCGATTCCGTGCGTGTATCGGCTGCAGATTCTTGTCTAGGCTGCGTAGCTGTGGGATAGTCCGGCTCTGTGATTTGCTGGATCGGAAGCGGCTTGCCGAGAAAATCCTTCAGCAATTCAATGCGTTGCATCCGCCTTGCGAATCTTCGGAGCACGCGATGGCGCCCTACAGCGTCGCGCGTCTTATCAGACGTGCAAAGGACGCTGTAGCACTTCGTACGGTCACGCAGCGAAAGCGCCAAGCGGCGCGGGGGAGCTATCATGAGAGTTGGGTCAATCTGCGTCCTTGTTTCGTTTCTCGCGCTGGCAGCGAACGGCCCGGTTTACGCGGCGGATGTCCTGCCGGCGCTGGCGCCTCAACCCCAGCCCGAAGAGAGCCCCGAGGGGTGGTCTTTCTCCTTTGCTCCCTACTTCTGGATGGCCGGGCTCGAGGGCGACACGCAATTGTTTGGCCTGCCGTCGGTCGAGGTCGACCAGAGCTTCAGTGATATTTTTTCCGACCTCGATTTCGGATTCATGGCGGCAGGCGATGCGCGATACGGCCGTTTCAGCCTGTTCACCGACATAAACTATGTGAAGGTGTCGACGGATGCGGCCACGCCGCGTGGGATCATCGCCGAGAAGGTCAACGTGAAGGCGGAAACGTTTACCGCCCTTGTCGGCGCCGGCTATGCGGTTGTCGACGAGAGCAATGTGCGCCTTGATGTCATCGGCGGCGCCAAGGTCTGGTCGGTCGACACGACGATCTCGCTCAGCGGCGGCATTCTGGGCGGCCGTTCCAGGAGCGACGGCGATACCTGGGTCGACGGGCTGGTCGGTGTGCGCGGCCTCTATTCATTCACGCCCGAGTGGTACGTCACCGGGTGGGGACTTGCGGGCGCCGGCGGAGCCGACCTCGATTGGGACGTGCTCGGGGCGATCGGCTACAATGTCAATGACCGGATCTCGGCCCTTGCCGGCTATCGCGCCATGGGCGTCGATTACAGCAACGACGGTTTCACCTACGACGTGATCCAGCACGGTCCGATCATCGGCGTGGCCATCCGTTTCTAGGCGGGGAAAGCGGGCAAGCTTTCCGTTTGGATTTACGTCGTTCTGCGGCCGCAACTCGATATGGCCGAATGACGCATCCGCGCGGACGGCATGTGCTTGCGCAGCAGAGTATCTTAGCGGTTCCTCGATACCGTCGGACGGCTGCTCCGGGATATTATCGGACTCTGCGCTCCGCTCTTCCGCTGGTATGGACTTATTATCGGAACGGATGACGTGAGCGAAAGGAAGGCGGGCTCTTGCCACCGTGCGTCTTTTCAGTCGCATGAAGGCCAAGAGGACCCGCCAGTGACGGCAGGAAATCCTGCCGCGCGCGCTTTTTTAATATGCAGACTGCTTGGCGCGTTCGTTTGAACATCATGTACGCGTCAATCGTCGTGGCGCGATGCCTGGGCTAGCCAAAAGCGCGGCTCTTGTCGCGATGCTTCTTGCCGTCCCTGCCGTTAGCCTTGTCCTTACCTTTGCCTTTGGCGCCGGCCTTGTCCTTGCCGCCGGCTTTCTCCTTGCCCTTGGCGCCAGCCTTGTCCTTGCCTTTGGCGCCGGCCTTGTCCTTGCCTTTGCCGCCAGCCTTATCCTTGTTCTTGCCGTCGGCTTTGTCCTTGCC
>NZ_SRXN01000028.1 GCF_004827385.1 Ensifer sp. MPMI2T | reverse complement strand
ATCCAGACGTCAGCTTCGCGGTGTGCGACGTCTGCGACGTTGACCAACAGGTCAACGAACGTCCGGACATAATATGCATGTTCAACGCGTATTACTGCTTCAAGGATCAATCTAAGGCGCTCGGCGCTCTCCGCAGGATCGCTCAACCGCAGTCCCGAATGATCATCTTCGATCACGTCGACCGTGGAGGCTATCAGGACGACCCCTTAATTGACGCAGGGGAGCCCTTCCTCCCCAATCCGCTGCGGCTCTCGGAGGTCAGAGAGCGCATGACCAGAACGGGATGGCAGGCGTCTGATATAGTGGAAGTTCATGATGCCTACGTCCGTTGGTATTCTAGTTTGGTAGGCAAGATTGAACGAGCACGCGGTAGGATCACTGAAATGGCTGGCCAACAGGGATACGACCACGTCCATGGCTTGTATCGCGGGTTGCTGAACGCAGCGTTGCAAAAGAAGCTCGGGGCTGCAATCATCACCACCGTTCCGGCTCAGTAACACGACGGCAAACGGAATCTTCTACATCGTCTGCGGTTGTGATCGTCGCGTTTGCCTCGCATCTCACATCTCACGCAACAGGCCTATTGGAACATGGAAATCCCCGAAGCGGAGACCGCCATGCGTCGACGCGCAGGAGCACGACAGACACCGCGGAACAACGTACGGGATGTCAGCAAGTCGGTCATGGGGTGCATTTTCTTCGAGACGAACCCTAGAGGCTATTCAACGCCGCGCAACGTCCTGCCCAGCAGTCTTGCCACAATCGATGCGAGTTGATATCCGGTGATTCTCCCGGCATGCGCGTGACACGGGCTCCGGCGACGGGAATGACTTTGCCTCGAGAGATAGGTCAATGATGCTGCCCTAAGGGCAACATAGTGGCAAGAAAGGCAAAATAGCGTGGCAATCGACACTAACTTTCTCCCTTACTCGCCGACGATGCTCGCCCTCTCCCTTCAACCAGGGCGTGGAACAATACGATTGATCTAGTATTACGTTACTATAGAATTCTGGCCGTTCTTCATCTTTGGGGAACTCGGTGCCTCATGCCCGCCTGCAGGAGCATACTTTCACCTGCAATCATCGGATGGCCGAGTTTAGATGTACAGACGAACAAAAAAACGAACCGCGGCAACCATATTGATTGCGCTCCTCGGCGCGTATCTGCTTGCCGCCTACGTCGTGGTGCCGGCGATATGGACGGTCCATGACGACGACCACATTCTGCCGCCCGAACGGATGGTTACCACCACGGCGCAGGGCATTCCCGGCGATCCCATCAATGTCGGTCTGGTGGGTTCGAAAGAGGAGGTTATCCACGCCTTCACAGCGGCTCACTGGGCTCCCGCTGACGCAATCACCTTGCGGTCCTCCATCGATATCGGGCTGAGCGTGGTGCTCGACAGGCCAGACCTCGATGCGCCGGTCAGTTCGCTGATCTTCGAGGGTCGAAAACAGGATCTCGCCTTCGAGAAGCCCTCAGGCGAGAGCGCGGACAAGCGGCACCATGTCCGCTTCTGGCAAACGACTAAACTCGGCGAAGACGGAAAGCCGTTATGGCTCGGCTCATCGAGCTATGATCGCGGCGTAGGTTTCAGTCACGACACCGGCCAGATCACCCATCACATCGGACCGGATCTCGATGCCGAGCGCGATCTCCTTATCGGCGATCTCATGAAAGCCAAGCAGTTGCAGTCGACGTACGAGATCGAAGGGGCAGGCGCGACCAAAACCGGTCGCAATGGCGGCGGCGACCCCTATTTCACGGATGGAAAGGTGATTATCGGAGTGATCGGCCAGGCTACAGCCCGGTAGGTAGTCTGCGGTCACGCAAAGCTCGGCGCGTCGGGTGATGAGATCGCGTAGTGTGGTGGACACTGGTGCTCAGACTCTATCCCGTTTTCGCGCAGACGACGCCGGGGTCTTCCTCGCCCTTCGTTACGTCGAAGAGCGTCGCCTCCTCGCCCTCGGTCCACCAGACATACCTACCACCTGCATACCTTGCGCCCGATCCGGAGATGACCGCCGAAGCAACGATGTAGGTGCCGCCGAACGAGAAGGTCACCAGCGAGACAGGGCCGGCATTGATATATTCGGCCTCGACAGTCTCGCCGCCGCAATCATAACGAACCTTCTGTCGATCGACCGCGGCGGCTTCGGGGATGCTGAGCGTCACTTCGGCGACGCCAGCGGCCCCGACCTCCATCGAGGTGAGCCGCATGACCGGCGTACCGTCCGGCTTCGTTAGCGTGAGTCTTCCGCCGTCGATCCGCCAGGTGAGCCCGTCGCGGAGCGTGTCGAAGAACTTCTGCTCCTGATCCATGATCGCGGGCACGCACATCTTGCGCGCTGCCGCTGTGGGACCGAAGGTGATCGTCGTGCCTGAGATGCTGAAGGCGCCGGTGAAATTGTTGCAGCCGGCCATACCGCCATAGGTGCCGTCCTCGCGTATCTCGAGCACGCTCTGAAGGTCGTCGATCACGCCCCCGCCACCGATGTCTTCGGCAAGCCACGAGCCGACCAGTTCTTCCGGCACTTTTTCCGCGGCGACCATCTCCGTGGAGGCAAGCTCAATCAACACGCAGGCGCAGGAAGCGGCAATCAGAGCCTTGAGCATCTGGGTCTCCTCCACAAATCGGCGCGTTTTCGCTGCCTGTACCGATGCTACTGCATGTTTTCTTACATCGTAGCCGATTTGAGGAGAAAAACATGCACCAATTCAAAGTACTACAGCGACTTCTGCGCGTCCGATTGGACGTGCGGCGCTGTAGGAAGTCACGACGCAGGATGCGAGCGGAAAACATTTCGCCTGTTCCTTACCCGCGGTCGTCGAGCGGTGCGATGGAGTGACGGCAAGTCCGCCCTTGTTGCCCGCGGCTTTCGGCTGTAGAGCCTAAAGCAAATCTTACAAACGAGAAGAACACGGGATTTGGCAATGGCATCCGGCGACAGCACGAAGCGCCGCTTGACGATATTGGGCTCCACCGGCTCGATCGGGAAAAACACGCTCGACGTCATCGACCGACTGGGCGGGCGAGATCGTTTCGAGGTCGTAGCGCTGACCGGAAACGGCAATATCCCGCTTCTTGCCGAACAGGCGCGCCGGCTCGGCGCAGAACTGGCGGTGACCGCGGACGACACTCTTTATCAGGACCTCAAGTCGGCGCTCGCCGGTAGCGGGATCGCGGTCGCCGCGGGTCGCAGCGGCCTAACCGAGGCGGCCGAACGCGACGCCGGCTGGGTAATGGCGGCAATCGTCGGCAATGCCGGTCTTGCCCCGACGCTTGCCGCGGCCCGGCGCGGCGCCGATATCGCGCTTGCCAACAAGGAGTGCCTCGTCTCGGCCGGCAGCCTCTTCATCGAGGCGGTCAAGAAGGGCGGCGGCCGGCTGTTGCCCGTCGACAGCGAACACAATGCGATCTTCCAGGTGCTGGAGAATGATCAGCGCCATGCCGTCGAACGGATCATCCTGACGGCCTCCGGCGGTCCGTTCCGCACGAAATCTCTCGAAGAAATGCGCCATGTGACGGCCGAAACGGCGCGCGCCCATCCGAACTGGTCGATGGGCCTGAAGATCTCGATCGACAGCGCCTCCATGTTCAACAAGGCGCTGGAAATGATCGAGGCGCGTCACCTCTTCGGGCTGCGTCCCGAGCAGATCGAGGTCATCGTGCATCCGCAGTCCGTCATCCACTCAATGGTCGGCTATAGCGACGGGTCGGTGCTGGCGCAGCTCGGCTGTCCTGACATGCGCACCGCCATCGGTTATGCGCTTTCCTATCCGAGCCGGTGCGATCTGCCGGTCGAGCGGCTCGACTTCGCGAAACTCTCGCGGCTCGACTTCGAGGCGCCGGACGAAATCCGCTTTCCGGCGCTTCGCCTGGCGCGGCGCGCCATGGAAGCTGGCGGCGTCCAGGGCGCGGTGCTGAACGGCGCCAAGGAAACCGCGCTCGAGGCCTTCATCAAGGGCCGGGCCGGCTTTCTCGCCATGGCCGAAATCGTCGAAAAGGTGATGGACGAGCTCGCGGACCTGCCTGCGGCCGCCACCATGGATGATGTCTTCGCCGCGGACGAAAAAGCCCGGCAGATGGCTGCCGGGCTCATTCGGTAGAATATTGTCAGGCCACGCTTACGCCACCGCCCTCGCGAGCGCGCAGCGCGACCAGAGCGAATGCAGCGCGCCGACCAAGTGGTCGATATCGGCATCCGAATGCAGCGGCGTCGGTGTGATGCGCAGGCGTTCGGTCTTCTTCGGCACCGTCGGATAGTTGATCGGCTGGACGTAGACGCCGAAATTGTCGAGCAGCAGGTCGGAGATCCACTTGCACTTGGCGGCATCGCCGACCATCACCGGCACGATGTGGCTCGGATTGACCATGTGCGGGATGCCGCGCTGGTCGAGCAGCGAACGCAGCCGCCGCACGCGCTCCTGATGCGCGAAACGTTCGAGCTGGCTTTCCTTCAGGTGACGGATGGAGGCGAGTGCACCGGCTGCCAGCGCCGGCGGCAAAGCCGTCGTGAAGATGAAGCCCGAAGCGAACGAGCGGATGAAATCGCAAAGTGCCGCCGAACCGGTGATGTAGCCGCCCATGACGCCGAAGGCCTTGCCGAGCGTACCCTCGATCACGGTCAGCCGGTGCATCAGCCCCTCGCGTTCGGCAATGCCGCCGCCGCGCGGGCCGTACATGCCGACCGCGTGCACCTCGTCGAGATAGGTCATCGCGCCATACTTGTCGGCAAGATCGCAGAATTCCTTGATCGGCGCGATGTCGCCATCCATCGAGTAGACGGATTCAAAGGCGATGATTTTGGGCGCACGCGGATCGGCTGCCGCAAGCTTGGCTTCGAGATCGGCGACAGAATTGTGCTTGAAGATCACGCGTTCGCATTTCGAGTGGCGGATCCCCTCGATCATCGAAGCGTGATTCCCGGCGTCCGAGAAGACGATGATGCCGGGAATCTTGGAACAGAGCGTACCAAGCGCGGCCCAGTTCGACACATAGCCGGAGGTGAACAGAAGGGCGGATTCCTTGCCGTGCAGATCGGCAAGCTCACGCTCGAGCAGGACGTGGTAGTGATTGGTGCCGGAGATGTTGCGCGTGCCGCCGGCGCCGGCGCCGCATTCGTCAATCGCGCGCTTCATCGCTTCGGTGACGATCGGAGACTGACCCATGCCGAGATAATCGTTCGAGCACCATACGGTCACTTCCTGGGTGCCGTCGGCCGTGTGGCGCGTTGCCCTCGGGAAGTCACCGCGATGGCGGGCGAGATCCGCAAAAACCCGATAGCGGCCTTCCTGATGCAACCCGTCCAGCTCGTTTTTGAAGAAACTCTCGAAATCCATCATCATCTCCAGTGCCCTGACGCCTTTCTTCATTCAAAGCGATCAGGGGTCAACCCCGGAAAGGCCCCCGCTCCTGCGGCAAAAGGCCCCTACTTTTGAACTATTCCAAAACAGCTAGTGCAACTCAATCCGCTGAACTTTGATCGAAGTCAAGCTTTTGCAAAAAAGGACGGCCAAGGCCGCCCTTTTTCAATACTTAAGTCCCATCAAGCCGCGGCCACGGCGCGCTTGGTCATAACCTTGATCAGGTTGGCGCGATAGGCAGCGCTGGCGTGAAGGTCTGTCAGCAAATCCGATGCATCGACGGAGACATTGCCGACCGCATCCGGCGACCAGTTGCCGGCAAGCGCCGCCTCCATGCCCTGGTGGCGGAAGACACCGTTCGAACCCGCTCCAGTCACGGCAACGCGCACGTCGCCATTGTCTCGGCGCGCGACGAAGACGCCAGCCATCGCGTAGCGCGAGGCCGGGTTCGGGAACTTTTGGTAGGCCACCTTCGCCGGCGCGTCGAAGGTGATGGCGGTAATGATCTCGCCATCATCCAACGCCGTTTCGAACAGTCCCGTGAAGAAGTCCGCCGCCGCGATCTCGCGGCTGTTGGTGATGATCTTTGCGTCAAGCGCCAGCATCGCCGCCGGATAGTCCGCCGCCGGATCATTGTTGGCGATGGAGCCGCCGATCGTTCCCATGTGGCGGACATGCGGGTCGCCGATATGACTGGCCAGTGCGCAAATCGCCGGACAGACCGCCCCAAGTTCGGCCGAAGACGCGACTTCGTGATGGGTTGTCGCCGCGCCGATCCGCACGGAACGGCCGTTGACGGTGATCCCTTTCATTTCGGCGATGTGGCGAAGGTCCACCAGATCACTCGCCGCCGCAAGCCGCTGCTTCATCGTCGCAATGAGCGTCATGCCGCCGGCGAGATATTTGCCTTCGGTGGCCCCGCTCATCAGCTTCGCGGCTTCCTGAACCGAGGACGGTCTATGATAGTTCGTCTGATACATCTCTGGTCCTCCGTATCAATTGGCGGCATGGGCCGCGGCCCAGACCTTCTCGGGCGTCGCGGGCATGGTAAGCGCGTTGTTGCCGATCGCATCGGTGATCGCGTTGATCAGCGCCGGCGGCGAGCCGATCGCACCCGCTTCCCCGCAACCCTTGACGCCGAGCGGATTGTTCGGACAGGGCGTATTCGAGGTCGACACCTTGAACGACGGCAGATCGTCGGCGCGCGGCATAGCGTAATCCTGGTAGCTCGCCGTCAGGAGCTGGCCGTTGTCCGGATCGTAATGCACGCCCTCAAGCAGCGCCTGGCCGATGCCCTGCGCCAGCCCGCCATGCACCTGACCCTCGACGATCATCGGGTTGATGATGTTGCCGAAATCGTCCGCCGCGACGAACTGGACGATCTCCGTCTTTCCGGTATCCGGATCGACCTCCACCTCGCAGATGTAGCAGCCGGCCGGGAAGGTGAAATTCGACGGATCGTAGAAGGCGCCCTCCTTCAGGCCGGGCTCCATTCCGGCCGGCAGGTTGTGGGCGGTGTAGGCGGCGAGCGCCATCTGGAACCAGGGCACCGACTTGTCGGTACCGGCAACCTTCAGCTCGCCGTTTTCGATGACGATGTCGCTTTCGTCCGCCTCCATCAGATGGGCGGCGATCTTCTTGGCCTTGGCCTCGACCTTATCCAGCGCCTTGGCGACCGCCGACATGCCGACGGCGCCCGACCGGGAACCATAGGTTCCCATGCCCATCTGCACCTTGTCCGTGTCGCCGTGGACGATATTGACGCTGTCGATCGGCACGCCGAAGCGGTCTGCGACGAGCTGGGCAAAGGTCGTCTCGTGCCCCTGGCCATGGCTGTGCGAGCCGGTCATCACTTCGATCGTGCCGACCGCATTGACCCTGACCTCCGCCGATTCCCAGAGGCCGACGCCGGCGCCGAGAGAGCCGACGGCCGAAGAGGGCGCAAGCCCGCACGCTTCGATATAGCAGCTCATGCCGATGCCGCGCTTCATGCCGCGACGCTCCGCTTCCGCCTTGCGGGCGGCAAATCCGTCCCAGTCGGCCGCCGCCATCGCCGCGTTCAACGACGCTTCGTAGTCGCCGGCGTCGTAATTCATGATCACCGGCGTCTGATGCGGGAAGGTGCGGATGAAGTTGATGCGCCGCAGTTCGGCGGGCGAAAGACCGAGTTCCCGTGCCGCGGTCTCCATCGTCCGCTCCAGGAGATACGTAGCCTCCGGCCGCCCGGCACCGCGATAGGCATCGACCGGAGCGGTGTTGGTATAGACCGTGCGGACATTGGCGTGGATCGCCGGGATGTCGTATTGCCCGGAAAGCAGCGTCGCATAGAGATAGGTCGGCACGCACGAGGAGAAGAGCGACATATAGGCGCCGAGATTGGCGATGGTGTCGACTTTCAGCGCGGTGATTTTATTAGAGCTGTCGAACGCCATCTTCACGGTCGACACGTGATCGCGGCCGTGGGCGTCGGTCAGGAAGGCTTCGGTACGGTCGCACGTCCACTTCACCGGCACGCCGGTCCGTTTCGAGGCCCAGAGACAGACGATCTCCTCTGGATAAATGTAGATCTTCGAGCCGAAACCGCCGCCGACGTCGGGCGCAATCACCCGCAATTTGTTCTCCGGCGCAACGTTGTAGAAGGCGCTCATCACCAGCCGCGCCAAATGCGGATTCTGGCTGGTCGTGTAGCAGGTGTAGTGATCATCGCCCGAGTCGTAGATGCCGAGGGCCGCGCGCGGCTCCATCGCATTCGGCGACAGGCGATTGTTGAGGATTTTCACCTCCGTCACATGCGCCGCTGCCGCGATCGCCGCGTCGGTCGCGGCCGCATCGCCCAACTCCCAGTCAAAGATCAGATTGTTCGGTGCTTCCGGATGAAGCTGCGGCTGGCCGTCGGCCAGCGCCTTGACCGGATCGGTGACCACCGGCAGCGGATCATAATCGACGATCACCGCCTCGGCCGCATCGCGCGCTTCGTTCACGCCGTCGGCGACGACCACCGCGACCGCATCCCCGACATAGCGCACCGTCTCGTCGGCCAGCGGCCGCCAGGCGCCCATCTTCATCGGCGAACCGTCCTTCGAGTGGATCATCCAGCCGCAAATCAGGTTCCCGATGCCGTCTGCCGTGAGCTGCTTGCCATCGAGCACGTCGATGACGCCGGGCATCGCTTTCGCGGCCGTCGCATCGATGCTCTTGATCTTCGCGTGCGCATGGGGGCTGCGCACGAAGATCGCGTATTTCATGCCCGGCACGCTCATATCGTCCGTGTAGCGGCCCTTTCCGGTCAGGAACCGCTTGTCTTCCTTGCGCGCCACCCGCGCGCCAATTCCTTCAACGCCCATTGCCTATCTCCTCCCGAGACATTCAGCGAAAGTCCTGCGATGAAATCCGTCCGGGACGTTTTCGTCCCTCAGAAAGCGCCTCATTCGGCCGCTTGGCGCGCCCCGCCCATCTCGGCCGCGGCGGCGAGGATCGCCTTGACGATGTTGTGGTAGCCGGTGCAGCGACAGATATTGCCTTCGAGTTCGGCGCGCACCGTCGCCTCATCGAGGTTGCTGCCATGCCGAGCGATCATGTCGACGGCCGTCATCACCATGCCGGGCGTGCAGAAACCGCATTGCAGCCCGTGATGCGCCCTGAACGCCGCCTGGACCGGGTGAAGTTCCCCGTCCTTGGCCAACCCTTCGATGGTGGTGATCGACGACCCTGTCGCCTGCACTGCGAGGATGGAACAGCTCTTGACCGACAGTCCGTCCATATGGATGACGCAGGCGCCGCACTGCGACGTCTCGCAGCCGACATGCGTGCCGGTCAGCCCAAGATTTTCGCGGATAAAGTGCACCAGCAACGTCCGGTCATCGCACGTGCCGCTGACCTGGCGGCCGTTGACCGTCATCGTTATTTTCGCCATTTCGCTCCTCCGGGGTCGGTCGTGCCAACTCGAGCGCGGCTTCAAATCGGGTGACATGCGTCCACGCGACTGAAGTACGCGCCAACTGATATCAATGCCCTTGCCCGCGGGCCCGCTCCTCCCGGACTGACGCGGCACCTTGTATCATTTGTCTTTTTTTGGAATGCCGCAACCGTTTCGGCCAACGCGCGACAAAAAAATTCCGCGGTCGCTGTGACTGCGGGAACAGCGCCTTCATGTTCCGTTCAGGAAACATCGCATTATCTTGCGGCGGGAACATTTCGCCGGCCCCGTGGACTTTCCCGGGCGGCCGTATATTTTCCCGAATGCAAGTTCAAGTGGCGGAGACGTTCGTCGACCCGCCTTTCAATCCAGGGACGGACGAAGCGACAGGCTGAGATCCGTATAGATCGGAGAGGACAATATGAAGAAAGCCATCGCATTGGTGCTGGTCGCCTTGTCGGTCGCAAGCTGCACGCAGACGGAAAAGGGCGCCGGCATCGGTGCTGCATCGGGCGCGATCATCGGCGGCGCCATCTCGAACGACGTGCGCGGCGCGGCTGTCGGCGCAGCCATCGGTGGCGTCGGGGGCGCGCTTATCGGCAATGCCACCGAGCAGCCGGGCCAGTGCTATTACCGCGACCGCTACGGCCGCCGCTACATCGACCGCTGCTGATTGCTGTGACAATCGCAGAGCAGCCAGCCCCGGAGCGATCCGGGGCTTTTTTTGCGCCCCCTTGCCTGAGGGAGCGCGAGGGCCTCGCCCAGGCCGACGCCCGTGTTCGTTCACACGCGACGTTGCCAACACTTGAAACTATGTCCGACTCCTCCACTTTTTGAAGTAGTTCAATTCCACGAATGTGGGAGGGCCAGGAGCAGCCTTGCTGGCCACCGATATTCAACAGGGCACGTCGCTCTGCTGTTCGTCCGCATTGACCGGCAGTCTTGAATGAACCGTGGCCTTCCTCTTCGTCCTCAATGAAGGGAGATGGAAATGGCAAAGGTCGTTTGCGTTCTCTATGACGACCCGGTCGACGGCTACCCGACGGCTTATGCGCGGGATGGCCTGCCGAAACTGGAACACTATCCCGGCGGCCAGACGCTTCCCACCCCGAAAGCTATCGATTTTCAGCCGGGCGTCCTGTTGGGCAGCGTGTCCGGCGAGCTGGGCCTAAGGGCGTTTCTGGAAAGCCAGGGGCATAGCCTGGTCGTAACCTCGGACAAGGACGGTCCCGACAGCGTTTTCGAACGGGAACTCGTCGACGCCGAGGTTGTGATCTCGCAGCCCTTCTGGCCGGCCTATCTGACTGCGGAACGGTTCGCCAAGGCGGCCAAGCTCAAACTCGCGATCACCGCCGGCATCGGCTCGGACCACGTCGACCTTCAGGCCGCGATGGACCGCGGCGTCACCGTTGCCGAAGTGACCTATTGCAACTCGATCAGCGTGTCCGAACACGTGGTCATGGCGATCCTCGCTCTCGCGCGGAACTATATCCCTTCCTACCAGTGGGTCGTGAAGGGCGGCTGGAACATCGCCGACTGCGTCGCGCGCTCCTACGATATCGAGGGCATGGACATCGGCACGGTCGGCGCCGGGCGGATCGGCGCCGCAGTTCTGCGCCGGCTGAAACCGTTCGACGTCAAGCTGCACTACACCGACCGGCACCGGCTTCCCGATGCGGTCGAGAAGGAGCTCGGCGTTACGTTCCACAAGACGGCGGCGGAGATGGTGCCCATCTGCGATGTCGTAACGATCAACGCCCCGCTGCATCCGGAAACGGAAAACCTTTTCGACGAGGCAATGATCGCCAAAATGAAACGCGGCGCCTATCTGGTGAACACCGCGCGCGGCAAGATCTGCAATCGCGATGCCATCGCGCGGGCGCTTGAGAGCGGCCAGCTCGCCGGCTATGCCGGCGATGTTTGGTTCCCGCAGCCGGCACCCAAGGACCATCCGTGGCGATCGATGCCCCATCACGGCATGACGCCGCATATTTCGGGCTCGTCGCTGTCCGCCCAGGCGCGCTATGCCGCAGGCACGCGCGAGGTTCTCGAATGCTGGTTCGAAGGCCGGCCGATCCGCGACGAATATCTGATCGTCGCGGGCGGCAAGCTTGCCGGAGCGGGGGCGCACTCCTATAGCGCCGGAGACGCGACGCGCGGGTCCGAGGAAGCAGCACGCTTCAAGACCTAATTGTGCCAGCTGTGTGGATCGCCCGACAGCTGCAACCTGGGAGGAGCCGCCGAGCGGTGCATTGTCCGTCGAGCTGCACTGTTGTGCCTCAAGCACAACATAACGAGTCCCTTTTGGCGAAAATCTGCCCCGAATCGTCGCTTCGGGGTGGATGCGGCAGCCCGTCATCGTTAACAGATAGAAAACTTTGTTCTGCTATCGTGGCCGGTGCCGCATATGCAGGCAGTTTGTTGTGAGTCGCCTGAAACGGGATGCGGAGGGGATGTCTCCAGCACGATCGAGCATTGCGCACTGGAAGGCAGCGACCGCTCTCGCAGTTGTGGCTTCGGCGCTGCTTGGCCCGTTTTCCATCGATCAGGCCCAGGCGTTCAGGCTCTTCGGCATGCGCTTCTTCGAAAGCGACGAGGAAGAAGTCCAAGTCATCAACCCGGTCCACTATGCCCTGACATTCGAGCCCGGGACCGATGACAAGGAGCTCCGGGAGGCCATCGAGAACAGTTCGCTGCTCTTCCAGGACAGGGAAGATCCGGTCTCCGGCGATCTCGGCCTCGCGATCAAGGCACGCGACGACAGGGACCGCATTCTCGCAGCGCTTTATGAGAAAGCCCGCTACGGCGGCACCATAACCATTCTGATCAACGGACAGAATATCGACAGCCTGCCGCCCGACCCGACCTTTCCCAAGGGCACACCTGTGCCGATTTCGGTCAGCGTCATGCCCGGGCCGGCGTTTACATTTGACTCGATCAGGTTCGAAGGCGATGCCGCCGGGCTCGATCCGGCCGCTTACGATCTGAAGCGCGGCGCCCGGGCCGACTCGACATTGATAATCAAG
Organism: Ensifer sp. MPMI2T; assembly: GCF_004827385.1. Classification (GTDB taxonomy): domain Bacteria; phylum Pseudomonadota; class Alphaproteobacteria; order Rhizobiales; family Rhizobiaceae; genus Sinorhizobium. The sequence goes on along the minus strand of NZ_SRXN01000028.1, from coordinate 83,081 downwards.
GCGGGCGAGCAGATCGTGAACGATCTGAAGGAACAGAGCCGACCGCTGGCGAAGCTGACGGAACGCAGCGTCGTCGCCGACCATGCCACATCCACCGTCGACGTGACGATCAGTGCCTCCGGCGGTCCCGTCGCGCCGGTCGGACAGCTCACGGTTACCGGCACGAAAACCGTCGATCCGGATTTCGTCAGGGACTATTCCCGCCTCAACAACGGCCGCCCCTATTCGCCGGAAAACATCCGCAAGGCCGCGGAACGTCTGCGTCAATTAAACGTCTTCTCGAGCGTCACGATCAAGGAAGCCGATGCGCTAACGCCGGACGGCAGGATCCCGATGAACATCGAGGTCTCGGAAGGCAAGCACCGCTATTTCGGTTTCGGCGGGCAGGTCTCGACCACAGACGGCCTCGGCGTGCAGGGTTACTGGGGCCATCGCAATCTGTTCGGCCGCGCGGAGTCCTTGCGAATAGAAGGCGCGGTCAACCGCATCGGCGAGACCACGGACATCGGCGGCCTCGACTATTCCGCCGCTATCCTGTTCGCAAAGCCAGGCGCCTTCGGGCCGGCATCGACCTTCACTGCCAGCCTCCAGGCAAGCCTCGTCGACCCGGACGCTTACCGCGCAAAGATGATCACCGCGGCAGCGGGCGCAACATTCGAGCTTTCGCCGCAGGATACTTTTTCGGGCGGAGCGGAATTGAGCTGGGCGGACGTCGACGACGCCTTCGGCAAGAACTCCTATCTCACCGCCAGCATCCCGCTCGAATATGTCCGCGACACGCGCGACGACAAGCTGAACGCGACGGAAGGTTATCGGGCGCTGATCAACGCCAAACCGAGCTACGAGATCGAAGGGCAAACCTTCTTTAGCTCGTTCGAGGCCTCGGCTTCCGGGTATTATGCGCTGGGCGAGGAAAAGCGTTTCGTGCTCGCCGGCAAGCTCGGCGCCGGTGTGCTCGTCGGCGGAGACGAACTCGCCGACATACCGGCGCCCCGGCGCTTCTTCCTCGGCGGGGGCGGGTCCGTACGCGGCTATTCCTTCCAGGAGATCAGCCCGCGCGATGCCGACAATGACGAGACCGGCGGCCGCTCTTATGTCAGCGCCTCGCTGGAAGCGCGCATCGCGATTACCGACACGATCGGCATCGTCCCTTTCCTCGATGCCGGTACCGTTTCGGAATCGACGACGCCCGATTTCTCCGACATCCGCGCCGGCGCCGGCATCGGCCTGCGCTATGCTACATCGTTCGGACCGATCCGGTTGGATTTTGCGGTCCCGCTCAACAAATACCCCGACGGGACCGACTTCGGCATCTACGCCGGCATCGGTCAGTCTTTCTGAATTGCGCCTGAATTTTTTGATAGTTCAGGCAGATATTTTCCGCAGGCGACAAGCTCCCTGCCGATTCCGAAACGGCGCAAGTTGGTCTATGGGTAGGATATGAATCAGGTCATCCGCTTCCTTCGATCCGGGCTGCGCTTTCTTCTTGCCGGCCTCGGCACTCTTGTGGTCCTGCTCCTCCTCATCATCGCCTTTATCGGCTTCACGACACCTGGCGCGCGGCTCGTCGCCTGGGCAATCGAGAAATATGCCGCAACGCCCGACCAGATCGTCCGGATCTCGGAGCCGAGCGCCCTGTTGACCGGTGATTTCAGGGCCGGCTCGGTCACGCTTTTCGATGGAAAGGGGATCTATGCGGAAATCCGGGACCTGTCGGTCAACTGGTCGCCGGTCGAGCTCCTGTCGATGCGGTTCGATGCGGACCATATTTCAGCGGGCTCGATCCGCGTCGAACGCACGCCCATTCCCTCTACCGAGACGAGGGAGGTGCGGAGGAGTTTCGCACTGCCGGTCGAGGTCAAGATCGACGCCTTCGATCTCAAGGAGATCATGATCGGCAAGGCGATCGCCGGCGAGGACCAGTTCCTGACCGCGCGCGGCAATGCCAACGCCACGAATTCCAGCATCGCACTTGCCTTCGATGCCGCCGAGCGCGATCGCCCGGAGGCGCACGCCGTCGCGGACATCCTCTTCAATCCGGCCGGCAATCAACTGAAAATGGAAGCGAAGGTTGCTGAACCGAAGGGAGGACTTCTCGCCAAGCTGCTCCGCTTGCCGGGCGAGCCGGCTGTTGACATCACCTTGACCGGTGAAGGGCCTCTTTCCGATTGGGCGGGATCGGGCACTGCCTCGCTCGACGGCAACGAGATCCTTCGGCTCGACGGACGCCATGTGCAGGCTTCAGACGGCATGCACAGGCTGGCCGTCTCCGGCGGCGGCGCATTGGTGTCGCTCGCGCCGGCGGTCTTCAAGCCGCTGTTCGAAGGCACGACGAGCATTGACGTGACGGCCGCCTTCGACGGATCGAGCAAGGTGGAGATCGAGGCCGGCAAGTTTTCGACCGGTGCCCTGACGCTCAACGCCTCCGGAACGGTCGACAGCAAGGGTGAAAACAACCTTCAGGCAAGCCTTGCGGGCAGCGGCGGTGCCATCGACTTCCGCTGGCCGTTGCGGGAAGGCGAGCTGCGCGCGCTGATCAACACGGCCAATCTGTCGCTGATCGGCGACGGGCAATCGGCGATCCTCGACATCGCCGCCGATCTCCCTTCCGTATCGCTGCCTGAGATGAGCCTTGGCGCCGTTCGGCTTTCGGCGCAGAGCGACGCCTTCAATCTGGAAAAGCAATCCGGACCGCTGAAGACGACGGTCGAGGCTGGCGAGAGCCGTTTTGCGAGTGCCGATCTCGACCGGGCGATCAAGGCACCCGTGAAGGTAGACGGAACGATCGACGTTGGGCCGGAGAACATCCGCTTCGATCCGCTGACGATCGAAAGCGCGAGCATCGGCGGCAGCGTCACCGGCAACCTGAACCGCATCGATACGACGGTCGGGGCGGCTTTCAAGCTCTTCGCGGTGCCCGGTATTCTGCCGCCCAGTATCGCCGCAAAGTTCGACAACACGATTGCGGCAACAGGCAGCATCGCGACCGGTGCGGACGGCAGCGTCCGGCTGAGTGGCCTCGAACTCAAATCCGGAACCCTCAATGCCTCGGGCACTGTGACGCTCGCCGATGGGGCATTGACCGGGGATATCGAGGGTAATCTGCCCGATCTCGGCAGGCTTATCGCCGACGCCCGGGGTGCGGCGGCGTTCCGTGCTTCGATCTCGGGTCGGCTTAATGAGCTCGGCATCAAGGCGGAGATGACCTCCAGCGGCGCAACCCTGGCCGGCCGCACGCTAGAGGATCTCAGAATCAACGCCGATGCGACGGCGGCGCCGAACAATCCTCAAGCCAAACTAACTGCAACCGGAAGCCTCGGCGGTCAGGCGATCAACGCCCGGGCCGATGTGATGTCCGAGAACGGCCGGACCTCGATCCCGACCCTGGAGGCGACGGTTGGCGACAACCGGCTGACCGGCGCGCTCGACCTCACGCCCGACTTCAAGCCGGACGGCACGATCGACTTCACCTTGCCCGATCTCGGGCTTCTGGCGGCGATGGCGGGTCAGACCGCGTCCGGCGATCTCGCCGGTTCCGCAACGGTGCGTACCGTCAATGGCATTACATCGATCGCGCTCAAGGCAAGGGGCGGCAGCATCAGCCGCGACGCGCTGACGATCGGCAAGCCCACCGTCGATATCAGCATTGCCGATATCGCCAAGCTGGCAATCAGGGGCAATATCGGCGCGGAAAGCCTCGGACAGGGAGAAAACCGCGTCTCAGGTCTCACTCTCGCTTTCGAGCAGCAGGCGGGGCGGACCGGCTTCTCGATCGACGGTTCCTATGATGGCGCGCCGGTCGCGGCGACGGGCGATCTCGTCAGCAGTGCCGGTCGCACGGAGATCCGTCTCGCTTCCTTCTCGGCGACGCCGAAGCGTGTCCCGCTGCAGCTTGCCGCGCCGACAACCTTCGCCGTCGAGAACGGCATCGTTCGCCTCGGCGACCTCACCATCCGCGCGTCCGACGGCATAATTGCCGTTGCCGGCACCGCCGGCGAGCAACTCGATGTTTCGGCGCAAATCACCAAGCTTCCCGCCACCCTGATCAACACTTTCGCCCCGACGCTTGGCGCCGAGGGCGCGATCGACGGCACCGTCAATGTCAGCGGTGCGGCCGCCGCCCCGGTGGTCGGCTACGAGCTCGCCTGGAATGGCGCATCGATCGCATCGGTTCGCTCCGCCGGTATTGTCGCGCAGGACGTCACAGCGAAAGGCACAATTACGGTCGCCGAAGGGGACGTCCGCTTCGATCCGCTGGCGATCGAAAGCGGCGACTTCCGCGGCAACATCACCGGCCGCCTGAACCGCGCCAATGCGACCGCCGCTGCAGACTTCAAGCTCTTCGCCGAACCGCATCTGCTGCCCCCTGGCCTCGCCACGAAATTCGACAGGACGATCGCGCTCTCCGGCAAGGTCGAGACGGGCGAGGGCGGCAGCGTCAGGCTGAGCGAACTTGAGCTCACGTCCGGCACCATCGATGCCCGCGGCTCCGCCACCATCGCCGAGGGCGCCCTGACTGCGGCAATCGAAGGCGCGCTGCCCAACCTCGGCAAGCTGCTTGCGGACGCTGAGGGCAATGCCGCGTTCAGTGCCGACATCTCCGGACCGCTCGACGAAATCGGCATCAAGGCAGCAATGACCTCCAGCGGCGCGACGCTGGCCGGCCGCAGCCTGACGGACCTGGCGATCAATGCCGACGTGACAGCCAAGCCCGGCAGCCCGCAAGCGAAGCTGACCGCGACCGGCACGCTCGGTGGCCAGGCGATCAACGCCCGGGCCGATGTGGTCTCTGAGGGCGGCCGCACCTCGATCCCGACTTTGCAGGCGACGATCGGCGACAACCGGCTGACCGGCGCGCTCAACCTGACGCCCGACTTCAAGCCGGACGGCACGATCGACTTCACCCTGCCCGATCTCGGCCTGTTGGCCGCCATGGCCGGCCAGACCGCGTCCGGCGATCTTACCGGTTCGGCGACCGTACGCACCGTCAATGGCGTCACGTCAATCGCGCTCAAGGCAAGCGGCGGCAGCATCAGCCGCGATGCGCTGACGATTGCCAAGCCCACTGCCGATATCAGTATCGCCGACATCGCTAAGCTGGCAATCAGGGGCAACATCGGTGCGGAAAGCATCGGACAGGGAGAAAACCGTGTTTCGGGTCTCACTCTCGCCTTCGAGCAACAGGTGGGACGGACCGGCTTCTCGATCGACGGTTCCTATGATGGCGCGCCGGTCGCAGCCACAGGCGATCTCGTCAGCGATGCCGGTCGCACGGAAATCCGCCTGGCTTCCTTCTCGGCAACGCCGAAGCGGGTTCCGCTGCAGCTTGCCGCGCCGACGACCGTCGCCATCGAAAACGGCATCGTGCGCGTTAGCGATCTCACCATCCTCGCGTTGGATGGCGCAATTGTCGTCGCCGGCACGGCCGGCGAGCAACTCGATATTTCGGCGCAAATCAACGCGCTCCCGGCCACCCTGATCAACACCTTCGCCCCGACGCTTGGCGCCGAGGGCGCGATCGGCGGCACCGTCGATGTCAGCGGTGCGGCCGCCGCCCCGGTGGTCGGCTACGAGCTCGCCTGGAATGGCGCATCGATCGCATCGGTTCGCTCCGCCGGTATTGTCGCGCAGGACGTCACAGCTAAAGGCACGATTACGGTCGCCGAAGGGGAAGTCCGCTTCGATCCGCTGACGATCGAAAGCGGCGACTTCCGCGGCAACGTCACCGGCCGCCTGAACCGCGCCAATGCGAGCGCCGCTGCCGACTTCAAGCTCTTCGCCGAACCGCGTCTGCTACCCCGCAACCTCGCCACGAAATTCGACAGGACGATCGCGCTCTCCGGCAAGGTCGAGACCGGCGAGGGCGGCAGCGTCAGGCTGAGCGAACTTGAGCTCACGTCCGGCACCGTCGACGCCCTCGGCTCCGCCACCATCGCCGAGGGCGCCCTGACTGCGGCGATCGAAGGCACTCTGCCCAACCTCGGCAAGCTGCTTGCGGACGCAGAGGGCAATGCGGCGTTCAGCGCCGACATCTCCGGTCCACTCAACGAACTCGGCATCAAGGCGGAGATGACCTCCAGCGGCGCGATGCTTGCGGGCCGCAGCCTGACGGACCTGGCGATCAATGCCGATGTGACCGCCAAGCCCGGCAGCCCGCAAGCCAAGCTGACCGCGACCGGTGCCCTTGGCGGCCAAGCGATCGATGTGCGGACCGATGTGGTCTCCGAGAACGGCCGCACTTCGATCCCGACTTTGCAGGCAACGATCGGCGACAACCGGCTGACCGGCGCGCTCAACCTGACGCCCGACTTCAAGCCCGACGGCGCGATCGACTTCACCCTGCCCGATCTCGGCCTGTTGGCGGCGATGGCGGGTCAGACTGCATCCGGCGATCTCGCCGGTTCCGCAACAGTCCGCACCGTCAACGGAATCACCTCCGTGTCCGTCAAGGCAAGCGGCAGCGGCATCAAGCGCGACGCCTTGACGATCGCAAAACCTGTCGCGGACATCAGCATTGCCGATGTCGCCGCGCTCGCCATTAGGGGCAGTGTCAAGGCGGAAAGCATCGCGCAAGGACAAAATCGTCTCTCCGGTCTTAATCTCGCCTTCGAGCAGCAAGGCGACAGGACGGGCTTCTCGATCGACGCAACCTATGACGGCGGGCCGCTTGCGGCAAAAGGCGATCTTTTCAGGGGCGGAGGCCGCACCGAAGTCCGTCTTGCTTCCTTCTCCGCGACGCCGAAGCGAATTCCATTGAAACTCGCCAAGCCGACGGTCGTGGCGATGGAAGATACCATCGTGCGTCTCAAGGACCTTGTCATTCAGGCGTCGAAGGGCACCATCACGGTCACCGGCACGGCGGGGGAAAAGCTCGATCTTTCGGCACGACTAAACGCAATGCCCGCTGCTCTGATCAACAGTTTCGCCCCCACCGTCGGAGCGGAAGGCACGGTCGCCGGAACGGTTGACATCGACGGAACCCCGGCAGCGCCAGTGGTCGTATACGATCTCAGGTGGAGCGGTGCTTCCGTGGCGCAGGTGCGTTCGGCGGGCGTCGGCGCGGTCGACATTACCGCCAAAGGCAGGCTCGTCGACAATCGCGTCACGCTCGACACCGTATTGTCGGGCGCTTCCGGGCTTTCCATCAGGGGCGGCGGCACCGTCGAGCTTGGCGGCAACATGCCGCTTTCGATGAAGTTCTCAGGCAACGTCCCGTTCGCGCTCCTTGCCAATATCATGGCGGAAAACGGCTTCACGCTCACCGGCTCCGCGACCGTCGATCTCACGCTTTCCGGTTCGGCGAAGGCGCCGCAGATCTCCGGCACGATCAGGACCGCTGGCGGCCGGTTGGTCGACGTCCGGCGCAATCTCGCTTTCAACGACCTTGCAGCGAATGTCACACTCGACGGCAGGCAAGCGACGATTTCGAGGCTCTCCGCCAATCTCGCCACCGGGGGCTCGATCGAGGCGAGCGGAACCGTCGGGATTGCGGCCGGTTCCGGCTTCCCTGCGGATTTGAGGATCCGCCTCAACAATGCGACCTATGTCGACGGCACGCTCTTTACGGCAAACCTTGCCGGCGACCTGACGCTCAGGGGCCCGCTCGTCGCAACGCCGGTCCTCGGCGGCAGGCTGACAATCCGCCGTGCGGCGATCACCATTCCGGAAAAGCTGCCCACCTCTCTATCCGAGATCGACATTAAGCACAGGAACGCCCCGGCCAGAGTGCAGCAGATGGCGAGGAACCTGCGCAGGGACACTTCCGCGGGCGCCGGAGTCCAGGCTCGGGGCGTCGTTGCTTTCGACCTTGTCGTCAGTGCCCCCGGACAGTTTTTCGTGCGTGGGCGCGGCATCGACGCGGAGCTCGGCGGCGAGCTGACGATCCGTGGCACTGCCGTCCAGCCGATCGTTTCCGGCGGCTTCGACATGCGGCGCGGTCGGCTGGAGATTCTCGGCAAGCGCCTGACGTTCACCCGAGGGCAGATCGGTTTTGGCGGCGACCTGATTCCGACGCTCGACCTTGACGCCACCTCGAGTGCCGGCTCGACGACCATCACCGTCAATGTCTCCGGGCTCGCCAACAATCCGCAGGTGACGTTCTCCTCCTCGCCGGCGCTGCCCCAGGACGAAATCCTGGCGCGCCTCATCTTCAACCGGTCCCTTTCCAATTTGTCGGCGTTCCAGATCGCGCAGCTTGCCTCGGCCGTCAGCCAACTCGCCGGCGGCGGCTCGACATCCGTGCTCGACGGCCTGCGCAACAAGCTCGGCGTCGATGATCTCGACATAACAACCGACGAGAGCGGCGGCGCGCAGGTGCGGGCCGGCAAATACCTCAACGACCGCACTTACCTCGAATTGCAGCAGGGCTCGGATTCGAGCTCCAGCAAGGCTGTGATCAATCTCGATGTCGGAAGGGGCGTCAAGCTGAAGGGCGAGGCCGCCGGCGACGGCTCGGCTGCGGGCGGCATCTTCTTCGAAAGGGAGTATTAGGCCGAGGCCACGACGAGTGGCCTTTTCTCTTCCCGCATTGAGGGGACCGCGTGGTCGCGACTGCCCTTTCTCCCCGTTCAGGGGAGACGATCGCGGCCGCTGGGTAAGGGGCCGTGGACGCGCCGAACCGGCAGGCAGCCGTCGGTCAAGCGGCGTTCCGGTCGACCCCGAACGCGTCCAGTACCTCGCTTTCGTCAATGGCGGTGAACAACGCCCAGATGTGTCCGAACGGGTCGATGAGGGCGCCGACCCTATCTCCCGTCGGCAGCGTTTCGGCGGCATTGCGCAGGCTCGCGCCCGAACCGAGCGCCCGTCCAAGCACCCGATCTACGTCGTCCACGTGCAGTTCGAGGATCGCCGCCGTCGTGCCGAGCGCGTGCGGCGACCGCGGTCCGCCCAGCGCCGGCTCGGCATCCCGGCGCGGATTGGCGCCGGCCACCCGGAAGATGGAATCGCCGAGGCAGAGGTCGGCGCTCGTCAGGATTCCGCTCCACTCATGGCGCTGCAGAAGCTCGGCGCCGAACACGTCACGATAGAAGGCGATCGCTCGCTCTTCGTCCCCATGCCTGACAAACAGTTTGATGCAAATCTGCCGTGCCGGGCCGCCATTGTACATGGCCATGACAACCTCCCTGGATCGCGATGAACGTGATCGTTTCCAATGAATGAGAACGGGTGCGGGCGGACGCCGCGCTGTCCTTCTGCCTCTGTTTTTCGCTGAGGTGGAATATCTTATAGAGGAATTGGAACAAAGCAAGAACAAACTGAAGTTGCCGCCGCGAAAAATGGACGGGCAGTGGCGCTTTGAGTTGCCGCATGATTCCTTAATTCGGCGCCGATTCAGGGACATGCCGTCGCGTCAGAACGCTCCACTCATCTTGGTGGTCTTCAGGAGGATATTGGTCTCGGTCACCGTGATGCCGTCGATCAGCCGAATGCGCCTCAGCGTTTCATCGAAGCGAACGAGGTCGCGGTCCTCAAGCTCGGCGATGAAATCCCAGCGTCCGTTGGTGCTGTGCAGCGCCCTTACCTGCGGCAAGCCGCGCAGTTGGTCCGCGACGCGGTCTGCCATCTTGCCGTGAACTTCGATCATAACGACGGCGCGCACACCGGACGTCGGAATTTCCGAGCCGGTCCGGATCGTGAAGGCCGCAATCGTTCCGTTTGCCACCAGCCGATCGATGCGCGCGGCCACGGTCGCGCGCGACACGCCCGTCATCGCTGAAAGTGTCGAGACCGGTGTGCGCGCATTTTGTCTGAGCGCGCTAATGAGGGTTTGATCGAGATCGTCCATGTTTCTCAATTTGGCAATTTTGACTTATCAATATGGCGATAATACCCTTCCAATCGACAGTTTTCCATCTTTTTGCCGCCATGCCATTTGACGATAATCCGCGCAATTCTTGCGGGGAATCAGAGGAAGGAAATAGGCGGAAATGAAGACCATTACCTTGATCGGCGCACCCATCGAAGAAGGCTCCGGACGGCGCGGCGCGGCCATGGGCCCCACGGCGCTTAGGATCGCCGGCATCGATACGGTTCTGGCCGAACTCGGCCACACGGTTCACGACGAAGGCGATGTCCGGCCGGTGCCGGCGCGCGACCTTGCCAATCATCCGAGCGCCAACAACCTGCAGATGGTCGCAGCTTTCGCCCGGGCCTTGAACGACGCCGTGCACGACGCCGCCCGCAAGGGGCATTTCCCGATCATCCTCGGCGGCGACCATGCGCTTTCCATGGGCAGCGTCTCCGGCATGGCCCGCTACGCAGATGAAGTCGGCCGGCCGCTTTTCGTCCTCTGGCTCGATGCCCATGCCGACTTCAATTCGCCCGACACTTCGCCCTCCGGTAACATGCATGGCATGCCCGTCGCCTTCTTCTGCGGCGAGGCGGAATTCGCCCCGATCCTCGCCAGCGATCGGCCGCTCGTCGACCCGAAGAAGGTCTATCAGATCGGCATTCGCTCGGTCGATGCGCGCGAGCGCGAGGAGATCGCCGAGCATGGCGTCAGTGTCTACGACATGCGCGCCGTCGACGAGATGGGCATGGCCCATATCATGCGTCAGATCCTCGATGAGGTCCGCGCCGCCAACGGCCTCCTGCATGTGAGCCTCGACGTCGATTTCATGGATCCGGAAATCGCGCCCGGTGTCGGCACCACGGTGCCGGGTGGCGCAACATTCCGCGAAGCGCATCTGATCATGGAGATGCTCTGCGACAGCGATCTCGTCTCATCGCTTGACGTGGTCGAACTCAATCCCTTCCTCGATGACCGCGGCAAGAGCGCCCGTATCCTGGTGGAGCTGACCGCAAGCCTCTTCGGCCGCCGCATTCTCGACCGACCGACCCGCAGCGCCTGACATAACGCATATATCCCCGGCGGGCCCGCGCATGAGGGGCGCCGCCAGGACCAACCGGAGGATCGTTGATGACCACAACCGCCGCCCTGATTGAAACCGAATACCGGCTGGGCGCCCATAACTACAAGCCACTCGACGTCGTGCTTTCGCGCGGCGAAGGCGTCTATGTCTGGGATATCGACGGCAATCGCTATCTCGACTGCCTCTCGGCCTACTCCGCCGTCAACCAGGGCCATTGTCATCCGAAAATCTTCAAGGCAATGATCGAGCAGGCGCAGAAGCTGACGCTCACCTCGCGCGCGTTCCGTAACGACCAGCTCGCGCATTTCTACGAGGAGATCGCGGCGCTGACCGGCTCGCACAAGGTGCTGCCGATGAACTCCGGCGCCGAAGCGGTCGAGACCGTCATCAAGGCGGTGCGCAAATGGGGATACGAGGTCAAGGGCGTCGCCGCCGACAAGGCCGAAATCATCGTTTGCTCCAACAACTTCCACGGCCGGACCATGGGCATCGTCGGCTTTTCGACCGATCCGGACGCCCGCAGCGGCTTCGGACCTTTCGCGCCGGGTTTCAAGATCGTTCCCTTCGGCGATATCGACGCCTTCCGCGAAGCAATCAGCGAAAATACAGTCGCGTTCCTCGTCGAGCCTATCCAGGGCGAAGCCGGCGTGATCGTGCCTCCGGCCGGGTATTTCGCCAGGGTTCGCGAGCTCTGCACGAAGCATGGCATCACGCTCATTCTCGACGAAATCCAGACCGGTCTCGGGCGCACGGGCAAGCTGCTTGCGGAAGAGCATGAGGGCATCGAGGCGGATGTGACGCTGATCGGCAAGGCGCTCTCCGGCGGCTTCTACCCGGTCTCGGCCGTGCTTTCGAACTCCGAGGTGCTCGGTGTCCTGAAGCCCGGCCAGCATGGCTCGACCTTCGGAGGCAATCCGCTTGCCTGCGCGATTGCGCGGGCGGCGCTGAAGGCGCTCACCGAAGAGGGCATGATCGAAAATTCCGCCCGGATGGGCGAGCGCTTCCAGAGTGGCCTGCGCGACATCCGCTCCAACGTCATCAAGGATGTCCGCGGCCGCGGCCTCATGCTCGCCGTCGAGCTGGTTCCGGAAGCGGGCGGCGCTCGCCACTATTGCGAGGCACTGAAGGCGCGCGGCATCCTCGCCAAGGATACGCATGGCGACACGATCCGCATCGCTCCGCCGCTCGTCATCACCGAAGATCAGGTCGATTGGGCGCTCGAACATTTTGCGGCCGTGCTCGCGTCCGCCTGACCCCCATGTTTCCGGTCCGCCTCGGCCATCGCAGAGGCGGACCGCATCCTTCTCAAAAGCAAGTCTTAACGAATCCCGGCTTAGAATAGCTCTCCAAAGCGCAAAGCGGGTTCCTCCGCGCATGATGCAGCTTGCGCCTCGCCGGATGTCCTCGGCGGATCTAACGACACCTCCCGATTTGCTGGAAACTGCGCTCGACAGCAGCATCACGGGGAGGCGTCGACCGGAAAGCTGGAAGGACCTTCGATGACAGGCACATTGAGAACAGCCGGATTTGACGGCGAGACGCTGGAAATCATAGCGTTCCGTCTTCACGATCAGGAATTTTGCGTCAAAACCACGACGATCCGTGAAATTCGCGGCTGGGCGCCGTCGACACCCATTCCGCATTCGCCACCGGAGGTGATCGGCGTGATGAACCTGCGCGGCACGGTGATCCCGATCATCGACCTTGCCCACAAGCTCGGAATGAAATCGACAGTCGCCAACGAACGCAGCGCGATCGTCGTCGCCGAAGTACACAACATGGTCATCGGCCTCGTCGTCGACCGCGTCTCCGACATCCTCACGGTTCAGGGCAGCCAAGTGCAGCCAGTGCCGGAAGTAACGGCATCCTTCGACAAGAGTTTTGCCGAAGGCATCATCGCCAACGAATCGGGCATGATCTGCTTCCTCAATCTTTCGCGCATGTTCAAGGAACGGGAAACCGAAGAGCTCGCCGCCTGAGGTTCTGACCACTCACGAGAGGTCATTCAAGAGACCCTCCCCACAGGTGGGAGGGCTTGGCGACGGTAGCCCGCCACGTGCCAGCTCGAACGTCCGAGCCGGTTGAACGGCCAAGCCCAGCTCGCGCTGCGTCGCAGCCTCTTGTGGCCGCACGCCTATAGCGCCGGCGCATCAGCACATGCGCAAATGCCGCCACAGCATCTAAAGCGCGTCGCGTTCAAACGTATTCACGCGACGCGCTTTAGATCTTTGTTTTCGTGCATGTCGTTGCCCCGAAACCGCTGCACGCTTTTGGGCGATATGCATTAATGCTTCAATCTCGAGCCCTTGCAGTCGTGCTCGCATGATCGGGCGTGCAGGTGCGCCCACGCGCCGCTGGGAAGAGAAGGCTCGAGCAACCACGGCGCAAGTGTCTGAAAGCGCGCCGAAGGCACGGGAACCGGATCCGAGTAGCCGAACAGCGGGCCGGTCGACTCGAAGAAAATCGGCTGCTGTTGCACCTCCGGTTGCCTCGCTACGCCGCAGAGGGGTTCCAGGCGGCGCAGGACCTCGCGTGCCTTCAGTTTGCAGCGAATGTGGTCCGAGTCGTCGGACGCGACCTCGTCGAAACTGAGAAAGGCTCCGATGGCGGCATCTCTGCGGCCGGCGGCGAGAAGCGTGACCGCGAGCTTGTAGCGCAGAATGCCCCGATGGGGGTTCCGCCTAACGAGCTTCTCGAAGGTCTTGCTTGCCTCGCCAAAGGAGCCCTGCTCCATCTGCGTGTCGCCAAGCCGATGAAGGATTTCGTCGGCGTCGGGAAGCGCCGACAACAGCCCGCGATAGAGATATTCCGCCTCGGCGTGGTCGCCCCTGTCGCTGCAAAGCTGCGCAAGTGCGTAGCGGGCTTGCACATGGCCGGGGATGGTGCGGATCACTTGACGATACCCCGCTTCCGCCGCGTCGAGATCGCCCTCGACATGCAGCGCCCTCGCCCGCTCGAACACGAAGCCGACGCTGCGGCGGTTCAGCCTGTCATGCAGGTTTCGGCCCGTCCGGGTTCTGATAAGCACGCTGTGAACCGGACCCTTGTCCATCTCGCCTCTCGCTCGATCCTCGGAGCTTCGGGCAAGCGGCCCACCGGGAAACGCCTGCAGCAGGTGTTCGAGCCTGGCGGAAGAGGGCTCGCAAAGCTCGAACCGCATGCTCGTCCAACTTTCGCTCATGAGAAAGCCGGCGAAGGCGTCTGCCGCCTCGTTCTCCAGACCGGGCATGCAGAGGAAGCCACTCTCGCCGCCCGCGCGATTGCCGATCATCAGAAGCTGGTCTGAGAAAAGCCCCGTTTCGTCATCCCGGAGAGTCGTGACCTCCAGCGGCAGAAAAGCGTCGTAGCGATGGTCAGTCTGTTCCTGCCGGAGGGCCAGGATGAACCATCGTTCCCGGCAGGACAAGTATTCGTTCAGCCTATTCCAGGAGAGTAAAGGATGAGATTCTGGATCTGACAGATATACTCTGTTCCAATTTTCCCGAATTTTCTCAAATTCTCTAGCATAGCCAATAACATCTATTATCATCTTCGCCTCTCTGAGGCGGTACTCGCGATACCGACCAATAAAACGTTGATCCAATATGATAAAGCTAAAATAAAAATCTGAGGCCCAACGGCCATCAATGTGTCTATACAGTATAGAGCGAAGCGCCCGGTACCGGTACGCCTCATGATTGATTTTATCAGGTTGGAGCGCGGGACGCGAGCGGAAAACAACGTGCGGTTTTCTCGCCTTCCCACACGACTCAGGCCATACGGGAAATCGGGCGACCGTTTCAAAAAACGGATCCTTACCGTCGGCGTCTAATGCATGTCGCCCAAATGTGTGCAGCGGTTTTGGGGCAACGATATCCACGAAAACAAAAGATCTAAAGCGCCCCGCGCCCATCGAGACACGAAGGAGCGGTGCAGCATCGTCGCCTTTGTGGGGAGGGGTCTTGTTTTGATTCCGGCTGTTGAGACTACGCCGCTTCCGGACGGCGAATCTTCGCGGCCGCCTCGAGCACCAGCGGATTCAGCCCCTCGCCGCCATGATCGATGTGCTCGAACAGCTTGCGGCGCATGCGCGGCTCCCAATATTTGTTGATATGGGTCGCGACGCCCTCCGCCGCTTCCGCTGCCGGTTGGCTCTTGAAGAACGTGGCGATCTGGTTGGCCATGTAGATGAGCTTGGCATTTGTATCAGGCGACATCGGCAACAGCTCCGGAATGTATGCGCGCGGCATGGGTGAAGATCTCGAATTCGTCGCCGCGCACGAGCGCGATGAGCGTCATGCCCGCCTCTTCCGCCGTGCGAATAGCGAGCGCCGTCGGCGCAGAAATGGCAATGATCACCGGGCTCCCGATGATCGCCGTCTTCTGAACCATCTCGACCGATACACGCGAAGTGACGACGACGGCACCCTCACTGCCCTTGAAGCCGGCCCGCGCCGCCGCCCCGACAAGCTTGTCGAGCGCATTGTGGCGCCCGACGTCCTCGCGTACGGCAATCAGGCCCATCCCCGGCACGTAGAACGCCGCGCCATGCACGGCTCGCGTCTCGAAATGCAACGGCTGCTGGCCGTTGAGAAGGGCGACGGCCTTGACGACGTCCGCCTGCGAAAGCCGAAGCGTCGCCCGCGAGACATCCGGCGTATGGCGGACAGCCTGCTCGATCGATTCGATGCCGCAGAGACCGCACCCGACCGGACCGGCCATGTGGCGCCGCCGCTGGCGCAGCATGTCGTTCTCTTCGTCCCGCAGCGTGATCTGCAGGTCGATGCCCTTGTCCTCGGCCACGACGTCGACAGCCTCGATCTGGTCTGGTTCCGTGATGATGCCTTCGGTCAGGCTGAATCCGACGGCAAAATCCTCGAAATCGGCGGGTGTCGCCATCATCACCCCGTGGGTGGAGCCGCCATAGGTCAACGCGATCGGCGTCTCCTCGGGCACCACCCGTGACCCGGCGACAAGGGTTCCTGCGCGGCGGGCAGCTTCAGCCACTTTCACGCTTGTCTTGGTACCGGTCATGCGACGTGCTCCCGCACTCCCCTACTCCGCCGCCTCCAGCTTGCCCGCGATCCGCCGCGACTGGCGAGCCTGCTCGTCATAATCGCGCTGCCAGTCGGAGGGGCCGTTCGACGGCGAGACCTGCACCGCGGTCACCTTGTATTCCGGGCAGTTAGTTGCCCAGTCGGTGAAGTCGGTGGTGATGACGTTCGCCTGCGTCGTCGGGTGATGGAAGGTCGTATAGACCACACCTGGCGCCACCCGGTCGGTGATCAGCGATCTCAGCGTCGTTTCACCCGAACGGCTGGCCAGCCTGACCCAATCGCCGTCTCGGATGCCGCGCTGCTCGGCGTCGTGCGGATGGATCTCCAGCCTGTCCTCGGCATGCCAGATGACGTTGTCGGTGCGCCGCGTCTGCGCGCCGACATTGTACTGGCTGAGGATGCGGCCGGTGGTGAGCAACAGCGGGAAGCGCGGACCGGTCTTCTCGTCGGTTGCGACGAATTCTGTGCGGATGAACTTGCCCTTGCCGCGCACAAAGCCGTCGACATGCATGATCGGCGAACCAAGCGGCGCCTTTTCGTTGCACGGCCACTGCACCGAACCCATCTTGTCCAGATAGTCGTAGGAGACCATGGCGAAGGTCGGCGTGGTTGCCGCGATCTCATCCATGATCTCGGACGGATGGCGGTAGTTCCAGTTAAGCCCGATGGCCTGGGCGAGCTTCTGCGTCACCTCCCAATCGGCATAGCCGTTCTTCGGCCGCATGACACGGCGAACGCGGTTGATCCGCCGCTCGGCATTGGTGAAGGTGCCGTCCTTTTCGAGGAAGGTCGAGCCCGGCAGGAAGACGTGGGCGTAGTTGGCCGTCTCGTTGAGGAAGAGGTCGTGCACGACGACGCACTCCATCGCTGCAAGGCCGGCAGCGACATGCTTGGTATCCGGATCCGACTGCAGGATGTCCTCGCCCTGGATGTAGAGCGCCTTGAAGGTCCCGTCGACGGCGGCATCGAGCATGTTCGGGATGCGCAGGCCCGGCTCGTTGTTGAGCGACACGCCCCAGAGCTTCTCGAAGATGTCACGCGTCGCATCGTCTGAAATATGCCGGTAGCCGGGCAGTTCGTGCGGGAAAGAGCCCATGTCGCAGGAGCCCTGCACGTTGTTCTGGCCGCGTAGCGGATTAACGCCGACACCGGGCCGGCCGATATTGCCGGTCACCATCGCGAGGTTGGCGATCGCCATGACGGTGGTCGAGCCCTGACTGTGCTCGGTGACGCCAAGCCCGTAATAGATCGCGCCATTGCCGCCGGTGGCGTACAGGCGCGCCGCGCCGCGTACGAGGTCCGCCGGAACGCCGGTATAAGCTTCGCTCGCTTCCGGGCTGTGATAGGGCTCGGCGACGAAGGCGGCCCAGTCCTCATATTCCGACCAGTCACAGCGCTCGCGGATGAAAGCCTCGTTGGCGAGGCCTTCGGTGACGATCACGTGCGCCATCGACGTCAGGATGGCGACGTTGGTGCCGGGCTTCAGCGGCAGGTGGTAGGACGCCTCGACGTGGGCGGAGCGAACGAGATCGATCCGGCGCGGATCGATGACGATCAGCTTGGCGCCCTCGCGTACCCGCTTCTTCAGCCGCGAGGCGAAGACCGGATGTCCGTCGGTCGGGTTGGCGCCGATGATGACGGCGATGTCGGTGTGCTCGACGCTGTCGAAATCCTGCGTGCCGGCCGAGGTGCCGAAGGTTTGGTTGAGGCCGTAGCCGGTCGGCGAGTGGCAGACGCGAGCGCAGGTGTCGACATTGTTGTTGCCGAAGCCGGCGCGCACCAGCTTCTGCACGAGATAGGTCTCCTCGTTGGTGCAGCGCGACGAGGTGATGCCGCCGACGGAATCGCGGCCGTACTGATACTGGATGCGGCGGAACTCGGAGGCGACATGCGTGAAAGCCTCTTCCCAGGTGACCTCACGCCAGGGGTCGGTGATCTTCTCGCGGATCATCGGATTGAGGATGCGGTCCTTATGGCTCGAGTAGCCATAGGCGAAACGTCCCTTGACGCAGGAATGGCCCCGGTTTGCCTGGCCGTCCTTCCACGGCACCATGCGTACCAGTTCCTCGCCGCGCATTTCCGCTTTGAAGGAGCAGCCGACGCCGCAATAGGCGCAGGTGGTGACCACCGAATGTTCCGGCTGGCCGATCTCGATCACCGATTTTTCGGTCAGCGTCGCCGTCGGGCAGGCCTGGACGCAGGCGCCGCAGGAGACGCACTCCGACGAAACGAAATCCTCGTTCATGCCCGCCGCAACGCGCGAATCGAAGCCGCGTCCGCCGATCGTCAGCGCAAAGGTGCCCTGCACCTCCTCGCAGGCGCGGACACAGCGCGAGCAGACGATGCACTTGGCGGGATCATAGGTGAAATAGGGGTTCGACTCGTCCTTCGGCGCCCATTTGAGATTGATCTCGCCGCCGTTGCTGCGCGCCTTGACGTGGTTGGAACCATCATAGCCGTAACGCACGTCGCGCAGGCCTACGGCACCGGCCATGTCCTGCAACTCGCAATCGCCATTGGCCGCGCAGGTCAGGCAGTCGAGCGGGTGGTCCGATATATAGAGCTCCATCACGCCGCGGCGGACGTCCTTGAGCCTCTGGGTCTGCGTCGAGACGCTGATTCCCGGCGCCACCGGCGTCGTGCAGGAAGCCGGCATGCCGGCGCGCCCCTCGATCTCGACGAGACAGAGGCGGCAGGACCCGAAGGCATCCATCATGTCGGAAGCGCAGAGCTTCGGCACCTCGATGCCGGCTTCCATCGCCGCCCGCATGATCGACGTGCCCTCCGGTACCGTGATCTCACGACCGTCAATGGTGAGCGTCACCAGCTTTTCGGATTTGGAAGCAGGAGTGCCATAGTCGATTTCATGCACCATATTCATTGCACCACTCCCATGCCGACCACACTGGGGGTCAATCGTTCTCGCGCTGTTTGCGCAGCAAATTCGACAAGCTCTAGCGGCAAGTCTTCACAGAAAGCCGAGAAGGTCATGCGGCCGTCTTCGTCCCGATAGAACACCTCAAGCACGACGTGCGTTCCGCCACCAATTTGCTCGCTGAGCTCGATATACATGCCATCGCGCTGTACATCGCTGCCGTATAGAAGGACAAAGTGTCTTCCGCCGAACTCGATCATTCCGCCGCCTCCTGCACCGGAGCCGGCGAAAAATCTTCCGGGAAGTGCGTCATCGCGCTCATCACCGGATAGGGCGTGAAGCCGCCAAGCGCACAGAGCGAGCCGAACTTCATCGTATTGCAGAGATCGGCGAGCAGCTCGCGGTTCTTCTCAGGTTCAATGCCGGCCGCAATCTTGTCCGCAACCTCGACGCCGCGGGTCGAGCCGATGCGGCAGGGCGTGCATTTGCCGCAGCTTTCGACGGCGCAGAATTCCATCGCGAAGCGCGCCTGTTTCAGCATGTCGGCCGTGTCGTCGAAGACGACGATGCCGGCATGGCCGATCAGGCCGTCCTTGGCCGCGAAGGCCTCGTAGTCGAACGGGGTGTCGAACAACGAACGCGGGAAATAGGCCCCGAGCGGGCCGCCAACCTGTACGGCCTTGACCGGCCGGCCGCTTGCCGTGCCGCCGCCGATCTCGTCGACGATCTCGCCGAGCGTCAGACCGAAAGCGGTCTCGTAAAGCCCGCTATGCTTGACGTTGCCGGCGATCTGGATCGGGATCGTGCCGCGCGACCGGCCCATGCCGAAGTCGCGGTAGAAGGCTGCCCCTTTGTCCAGAATGATCGGCACGGAGGCGAGGGAGATGACGTTGTTGATGACCGTCGGACAGTCGAACAGGCCCTTGTGCGCGGGAAGCGGCGGCTTGGCGCGAACGATACCGCGTTTGCCTTCGACACTGTTGAGCAGCGAGGTCTCCTCGCCACAGACATAGGCGCCGGCACCGGTCCTGACTTCCATGTCGAAGGCGTGAGCGGAACCGAGCACCGAGGCGCCAAGCACGCCAGCGGCGCGGGCGATCTCGATCGCTTGCTCCATCGCCGCGATCGCATGCGGGTATTCGGAGCGCGTGTAGACATACCCCTTGGTGGCGCCGGTCGCGATGCCGGCGATCGCCATGCCCTCGATCAGCACGAAGGGATCGCCCTCCATGATCATCCGGTCGGCGAACGTGCCACTGTCGCCCTCGTCGGCATTGCACACGATGTATTTGCGCGCGCCAGCCGCATCGAGAACGGTCTTCCACTTAATGCCGGTCGGGAAACCGGCGCCGCCGCGCCCGCGAAGGCCGCTCTCGGTGACCTCCGCAACAATGGCCGCGGGCTGCATGGCGACCGCTTTTTCGAGACCGCGCAGGCCCCCATGGGCGCGATAGTCGTCGAGCGACAGCGGATCGATGACGCCGCAGCGGGCGAAGGTCAGCCGCGTTTGCTGCTTGAGGAACGGAATCTCTTCCGTCTTACCGAGTGAGAGCGGGTGCGCACCGCCAGAGAGCAGCCCGGCATCCAGAAGCGAAGCGACGTCACTCGCCTTCACCGGGCCGTAGGCAAGGCGGCCCTCGGCTGTTTCGACTTCGACAAGCGGTTCCAGCCAGTGCATGCCGCGCGAACCATTGCGGATGATCGTGGCGTCGAGCCCGCGGGCCGCGATCTCTTCGGCCATCGCCGCGGCGACGCGTTCGGCACCGAGCGCAAGTGCGGCGGCATCCCGCGGAATGTAGATCTTCACGGTCATCGGCGGGCCCCCGCAACCAGCGCCTCAAGCTCTGCATCGTCGACCCGTCCGTGCACCTCGCCGTCGAGCATTGCCGACGGCGAGCAGGAACAGAGCCCGAGACAGTAGACGGGTTCCAGCGTCACCGCGCCGTCCGGCGTCGTCTCATGGAAATCGATGCCGAGCAGCGCCTTGGCGCGTTCGGCCAGCCGGTCGCCGCCCATGGACTGGCAGGCTTCGGCGCGACAGAGCTTCAGCACATGCCGCCCGGCCGGATGCTCGCGGAAATCATGGTAGAAGGTGACGACGCCGTAGACTTCGGCACGCGACAGGTTGAGCTCGCGGGCAATGACCGGCAAGCACTCCTCAGGCACATAGCCGAATTCGTCCTGGATTTCGTGCAGGATCGGAAGAAGCGGACCCTCGAGCCCCTTGAGTTCACCGACAATCGCGAGCGTTCGCTCAGCCACATCTGCGCGCGGCAGCTGAATATTCACCCGAAGAGCCCTCCCGGCTCGTGGGCGCCGCGATCAGGCCCTCCGCCCGACCGTTGCAGCGCCGATGTTTTAATCTCAGCAAAGACCGGAGCCTCGTCGATCTTTGCCCGCTAAGCTTCGCGCGTAAGGCCGGAAGGGTCAATAATGCTGTTCCGTTGATCGATAGAAAAATCCTATCAATGCAAGCAAGGAGAGCGACAATACGGTTTCTGCCCCGCCTCCCGCATCAACTTATTGAAATTGATCGCGTTCACGCTCATGAACGTGAATCCAGGGCCTTGTTGCGTTCACCCAGAATACGGGCCTCATGCAGGAGCGCAGAGACCAGCGGCGTGAATGGCTCGCGGTAAGTGGCGACCAGGCCGACGGTGTGATGGACATCCGGATCAACGATCGGGATCATCCGGATGTCCTCGTGAAAGCCGAATGATTTCGCGACGTTATAGGGCATGATGCTTGCCCATCGGCCGGTGCGCACGTGAGAGAACAGCACAATCATCGAATTCGATTCGAGTGTCGGGCTGGGGATCGCGCCGGCTTCGGCAAAATGCTGATTGATGATACGGCGGTTCTGCATGTCGGCCGTCAATAGACAAAGCCGAACGTTGCTGACTTCCTTCCAGGTCACGCTTTTGCGATCCGATAGCGGGGTGCCGGAGGCGGTAACCAGATGATATTGCTCGATTTGCAGTGGCACGGTGGTGACGCGGCCGAGCGGCTCGTTCTCCAGATAGGTCAAGCCTGCATCGATCTCGAGATTCTCCAGAAGCGTCAGGATCTGCAGCGACGTCGTTGATAGCACCGAAAACGTCACGTCCGGATGCTTTTCCTGGAACGGCGCGGTGATCATCGGCACCATGGCGAGCGTCGTCGGTATGGCGGCCAGCCGGATATGCCCGGACAGGCCCTTGCGGGCCGCGCGCATCTCCTCGCGCATGGTGCGGGTGTCGCTGACGATCCGCCGCGCCCATTCGAGCACCCGCTGACCCTCGGGCGTCAGACCCTGGTAACGCGATCCGCGGTTGACGAGCATGACACCGAGCTGGTCCTCGAGCTGGCGGATCGCCGCCGACAGCGTCGGCTGCGTGACGCCGCACTCCTCCGCCGCCCGGCCGAAATGCCTTTGGCGGGCAAGTGCGAGAAAGAACTCCAGCTTATCAATCATTCCTGGCCTTAGCAGATTGGATCTGCCCCTCACCCTAGCCCTCTCCCCGTCCCAACGGGGAGAGGGGACTGAGACGTCGCCACGAGCACCTTCTCCCCGCACGCGGGGAGAAGGTGCTCGTGCAGGCGGATGAGGGGCGCTTTGGGCGGAAACAACGCCAATGGCCTTGTACTAGCAGATAAGTTGTCCCCCATTCACCTCGAGCACCTGGCCGGTGATATAGCCCGAAAGTGCATGGGACGCGAGGAAGAGATAGGCCGGCGCGCAATCCTCGGCGCTGCCGAGCCGGCCGAGCGGGATCGTCTTTCGCGTTGCGTCCAGTTTCTCCGGCGACGAGTAGCGCTCGTGAAAATCGGTCGCGATCGTTCCCGGCGAGACGCAATTGACGCGGATGCCCTCCGGCGCCAGCTCGCGCGCCAGCGCCTTCGAATAGGTCGCGACGAAGGCCTTGGTGGCGGAGTAGATCGACGATCCGGCGCTGCCGCCGGTCGAGGCGGAGATCGACACGGTGTTGACGATTGCCGGATGGGTGCCCTTGCGCAGCAGCGGCAACATCGCCCGCGTCATCTCGACGACTGACGTCTGATTGAGTTGAACGACGGTACGATAGTCTTCGTCGGTCAGGTCGGCGGCAGGGAAGCGCCCGACCATCGTACCGGCATTGTTGATGAGGACATGGACCCTGTCGAACCGCTCCCGGACGGCATCCGCCAGGCTTTCGACGCCGCCAGCGACGAGAAAATCGGCGGCACAAAGAAATGCCCTGCCCTCGGTTGCGGCCAATTCGAGAAAATCGTGGCGTTCGCGGGCGACCGTCCTGCCCATGTGGACGAGGACATGCGCGCCGCAATCGAGAAATTGTCGCGCAACCTCCAGTCCGATACCGCGGCCACCGCCGGTCACCACCACGTTCATGCCCTTGAACAAGGCCGGATGAAACATGCCTTCCCCCTCTGACCCCACGATCTCGGTCCGGATCACAAGCGCCGATCAACAGTTATAAATTTGGAGCAGAATACGGGAGAAAAAAGCACCCAGCATTTTTTCTCCTGCCCTGACAGACCAACAAGCTCGCCCATCCACCGCCGGATTGCAACATGGGTGCGTCAGCGATCGCCGCGAAACCAGCATCATGCAAAAACGCTGACTTCTGAAATTGCAAGGCTTTCGTTTTTGCATATTATGAAAGAAAACGAAACCTGAGGGAGCCAAAATGTATCTCAGCGGGCGGCAGGCAGAAATCCTGGAGATGGCAAAATCAGAGGGGCGCGTGCTCGTCGAGGAGCTTGCGCACCGCTTTTCAGTGACACCACAAACAATCCGCAAGGACCTCAACGATCTCTGCGATGCAAGGGTGCTGAACCGCATCCACGGCGGCGCGATCTTCCCGAGCGGCAAGGAAAACGTCAAATACGATGCACGACGCCAGATCGCCGCGGCGGAAAAACAAGCGATCGGCCGCGCCGCCGCCGCGCTTATCCCTGACAACGCCTCGCTCTTCATCAATATCGGCACCACCACCGAAGCGGTGGGAGAAGCGCTGCTTGACCACAAGGAACTGATGGTCATCACCAACAACATCAATGTTGCCAACAGGTTGCGCGTATTCCCCTCGATCGAGGTGGTGATCGCCGGCGGTGTCGTACGCGGTTCCGACGGCGGCATTGTCGGCGAGGCTGCCGTCGATTTCATCAAGCAGTTCAAGGTGGATTTCGCCGTCATCGGAGCCTCGGCGATCGACCACGACGGCGCACTGCTAGATTTCGATTATCGGGAAGTGAAAGTCGCTCAGGCGATCATCGCAAATGCGCGGCACGTCATTCTCGTTTCGGACTCCACTAAATTCGAGCGAACCGCGCCGGTCAGGATCGGCCACATCTCGCAGGTCCAGACTTTTATCACCGACCGCTGTATCATTGAACACGTTCGGAAAATATGCGCCGAACAGGACGTCCGTCTGATCGAGACCGACGTCTGATTGGCACGCGTTGCGGGCGCCTAGCTTCGAGAAAACATTCGTTTGACATTCGATATGTTTTCGTTTTAACTGATTTCACTTTCGCAGCCGCATCAATTTGTGCATTGCGAAATGCGGAGGGGAAATACAGTGTCAGAGCAGACGATCTTCGACGTCTTCGTCATAGGCGGCGGCATCAATGGATGCGGCATTGCGCGCGATGCGGTCGGTCGGGGTTATTCTGTTGCGCTGGCCGAAATGAAGGACTTCGCCTCCGGCACATCGTCCGGCTCCACCAAGCTTATCCACGGCGGCCTGCGCTATCTCGAATATTATGAGTTCCGCCTGGTGCGCGAGGCGCTGATGGAGCGCGAGATATTGTGGGCAATGGCGCCGCACGTCATCTGGCCGATGCGCTTCGTGCTGCCCTTCCACAGGGGCGGCATGCGCCCCGCCTGGCTCATCCGCCTCGGCCTGTTTCTCTACGATCATATCGGCGGCCGTAAGCTGCTGCCGCCGACCCGCACACTGGACATGACCCGCGACCCGGCGGGATTGCCGCTGAAGCGGCTTTTCACCAAGGCATTCGAATATTCCGACGGCTGGGTCAACGATGCCCGCCTGGTGGTGCTGAATGCTCGCGATGCGGCCGATCGCGGCGCGCGGGTCATGCCGCGCACCCGAGTGATCTCCGCACGCCGCAACGACGGACACTGGGC
Organism: Ensifer sp. MPMI2T; assembly: GCF_004827385.1. GTDB lineage: Bacteria > Pseudomonadota > Alphaproteobacteria > Rhizobiales > Rhizobiaceae > Sinorhizobium. Next base: position 58,169 of record NZ_SRXN01000028.1, on the reverse strand, counting down.
AATCGAAACGGAAAATATGGTGACGGGAACGCGCTCAACCCTGCGCGCCCGCATGCTCGTCAACGCCACCGGTCCCTGGGTGGATCGGGTGCTCGCCGACGCGATCGGCAAGAACGACGTGCACAATGTCCGCCTCGTGCAGGGCAGCCATATCGTCGTGAGAAAGAAGTTCGACGATCCGCGCGCCTATTTCTTCCAGAATCCGGACGGGCGGATCATCTTCGCCATTCCCTACGAGAACGATTTCACGCTGATCGGAACGACGGACCACGATTTCGACGGCAACCCGGCAGAGGCATACATCAATGACGCCGAGATCGACTATCTTTGCAAGGCAGCGAGCGAATACTTCAAAGATCCGGTAACGCGCGACGACATCGTCTGGACCTATTCGGCGGTGCGCCCGCTGTTCGACGATGGCGCCAGCAAGGCGCAGGAGGCGACCCGCGATTACGTGCTGCGCCTCGACGGACAGAACGGCCAAGCACCTCTGCTGAACGTTTTCGGCGGCAAGCTTACGACCTATCGGCGGCTGAGTGAGTCCGCGCTGGAAAAGATCGGCGAGGCGATCGGGGTCAAGGGCCGGAAATGGACCGCCGAATCGAGCCTGCCGGGCGGCGATTTTCCCGCGACCGGCTACGACGCCGAGGTCGCCAGCCTCAAGGCGCGCTACCCTTTTCTCGCCAAGTCACACGCGCGCCGCCTCGTGCGGCTCTACGGCACGCGGGCGGCCCGGCTTCTCGGCAAGGCGGCGAGCGAAGCCGATCTCGGAAGATGTTTCGGTGCAGACCTCTACGAAACCGAAGTCAATTGGCTGATCGAGCAGGAATGGGCGCGCCGCGCGGAGGACGTACTGTGGCGCCGCACGAAACTGGGACTGAAGCTCTCGCTAGCGGAGGCTGCGGAGCTGGAGGAGTATATGCAGGGTGCGGCCAACGCTGCCGCCTAGATCACGATATGCGGGCGGAAGGCAGAAAACCCTTTCCTCATCCGCTCTGGGACCTGCAATGAGACTGCCGATGGCTGGGTGGAACACCGGAGAATGCAATGCTTGAAATGAAGGATATATCCAAGGTCGTAGGCGGGGAGACGCATATCCACCCGACCGACCTTGTGCTGGAGAGGGGGTCGCTCAACGTGCTGCTTGGCCCCACGCTCTCCGGCAAGACGTCGCTGATGCGGCTGATGGCCGGTCTCGACAAGCCTGCCTCCGGTTCGCTTCGTTTCGACGGCGCCGACGTCACCGGCCTGCCGGTGCAGCAGCGCTCTGTCGCCATGGTCTACCAGCAGTTCATCAACTATCCGGCGATGACGGTCTACGACAACATCGCCTCGCCAATGCGCATCAAGGGCGCCGATAGCGCAACCGTCGATCGGGAAGTGCGCAAGGCGGCCGAACTCCTGAAGCTCACCCCCTATCTCGACCGCACGCCCTTGAACCTTTCCGGCGGCCAGCAGCAGCGCACTGCGCTTGCGCGTGCGATCGTCAAGAACGCCGATCTGGTGCTCCTCGACGAACCGCTCGCCAATCTCGATTACAAGCTGCGCGAGGAATTGCGCGAGGAATTGCCGAAGATCTTCGCGGCCTCCGGCGCGATCTTCGTTTATGCGACGACGGAACCGTCCGAGGCCTTGCTGCTCGGCGGCAATACCGCGGCCTTGAGCGAGGGCCGCATCACTCAGTTCGGCCGCACCATCGATGTCTATCGCCGCCCGATCGACATCGTCACCGCGCGCACCTTCGCCGATCCGCCGCTGAATACGATCGAGCTCGTGAAAACGGGAACGGATTTTACGCTCGATGGAAAGCCCGTACTTACCGTCCCGGTCCACCTTTCGGCCGTTCCCGACGGCCCTTGCACCGTCGCCTTCCAACCGCACCACCTTTCTTTCGATCCGCCGAACGGCAGCGGCAATGCGCTTACCGTCAAGACGGCGATTTCCGAGATCGCCGGGTCGGAGAGCTTCATTCACGTCGGATTTGCCGGCGCGCGCTGGGTCATGCTCGCACCCGGCGTCCACGACATCGAACCGGACGCGGTTCTTCAGGTCTTTGTCGATATACGCCACCTGATGGCTTTTGGGCCGGACGGCCGCGCGATCGGCGGCACGGCCTGAGGCGGCGCTGGGAGGAGAAAATGGCAAGAATCAACCTTGAACATATCCGTCACGCCTACGGCGCCAAGCCAAAGTCGGAAGCGGACTACGCGCTGAGGGAAGTGCATCACGAGTGGAACGACGGCGGCGCCTATGCGCTGCTTGGTCCTTCCGGATGCGGCAAGACCACGCTTCTCAACATCATTTCCGGCCTCATCAATCCGTCCGAAGGGCGCATTCTCTTCGACGGGCACGATGTCACGCAGCTCTCCACCCAGGAACGCAACATCGCTCAGGTGTTCCAGTTCCCGGTGATATACGACACGATGACGGTTTACGACAATCTCGCCTTCCCGCTTCGCAACCGGCACGTGCCCGAAGCGGAGGTCGACCGCCGCGTCAGCGAGATCATCGAGATGATCGGTCTCGGCGGCCGGGCGAAGAAGACCGCACGCGGATTGACCGCCGACCAGAAGCAGAAGATCTCGCTTGGCCGCGGCCTCGTCCGCTCGGACGTCAGCGCCATCCTCTTCGACGAGCCGCTTACCGTCATCGATCCCGAAATGAAATGGGTGCTGCGCTCGCAGATCAAGCGGCTGCACAAGCAGTTCGGTTTCACCATGGTCTATGTGACGCATGACCAGACCGAGGCGCTCACCTTCGCCGACAAGGTCGTCGTCATGTATGACGGCCAGATCGTCCAGATCGGCACGCCGGCCGAACTCTTCGAGCGGCCGCGGCACACCTTCGTCGGCTATTTCATCGGCTCCCCGGGCATGAACGTCCTGCCCGCACAGATCGCCGGCAACACAGCCGCGATCGGTAGCGAGAGCATCGCGCTGAACTTCCTGCCGAAGATCAAGTCCGGCGCCAAGACCGAGCTCGGCATCCGCCCGGAATTCGTTTCGCTCGGACGCGAAGGCATGCCGGTCGCCATCACCAAGGTCGAGGACATTGGCCGACACAAGATCGTCCGCGCGCGTTTCGCCGACCTGCCAATCTCGATCATCGTTGACGAGGACGGCGAAATTCCCGCCGAACCGCGCGTCACCTTCGATCCGAAGGCAATCAATATCTACGCCGATTCCTGGCGCGTCGGTGAGGAGGCTTGAGCCATGGAAAAAACCTGGAACAACAAGGCCTGGTTCATGGTCCTGCCGGTGTTGGTGCTCGTCGCCTTCTCCGCCGTCATCCCGCTGATGACCGTCGTGAACTATTCGGTGCAGGATACCTTCGGCAACAACGAGTTCTTCTGGGCCGGCACCGACTGGTTCGTGGAGACGCTCGAATCCGACCGCTTCTGGGATGCGTTGATCCGCAACCTGATCTTCTCGGCGATCATCCTGACGATCCAGATTCCGCTCGGCATCGTGATCGCACTCAATATGCCGAAGAAGGGCATCGGCGTTCCGATCTGCTTGGTTCTGATGGCGCTGCCGCTGCTCATTCCATGGAACGTCGTCGGCACCATCTGGCAGGTCTTCGGCCGCGTCGACATCGGTCTTCTCGGACGCACGCTCGCATCGCTCGGCATCAACTACAACTATGTGCAGAACCCGCTCGACGCCTGGATCACGCTGATCGTCATGGACGTCTGGCACTGGACGAGCCTCGTCGTGCTCCTCTGCTATGCCGGCCTCGTCTCGATCCCGGACGCCTACTACCAGGCGGCCAAGATCGACGGCGCCTCGCGCTGGTCCGTCTTCCGCTACATCCAGCTTCCGAAGATGAAGCGCGTGCTCTTGATCGCCTTCCTGCTGCGCTTCATGGACAGTTTCATGATCTATACGGAGCCTTTCGTCGTCACCGGCGGTGGTCCGGGCAATTCGACGACTTTCCTGTCGATCGATCTCGTCAAGATGGCGATTGGCCAATTCGACCTCGGCCCGGCCGCAGCCCTCTCGATCATCTACTTCCTAATCATCCTGCTGCTCTCGTGGATCTTCTACACGGTGATGACCACCAGTGACGCGCAAGGCTGAGAAGGGAGGGAGGACACCATGAAGACTCAAACGCAACCGATATCACAACGCCTCTCCTGGCTGGTTCCGACGATCTACATCGTCTTCCTGCTCCTGCCGATCTACTGGCTGGTCAATATGAGCTTCAAGGAGACGGGCGAGATTCTCAGCACGTTCTCGCTCTGGCCGCAGAACCCGACGCTCCGGAACTACCGGGTGATCTTCACCGATCCCTCTTGGTACAACGGCTACATCAACTCGATCACCTACGTCGTGATGAACACGGTGATCTCGGTCACCGTGGCGCTGCCGGCGGCCTACGCCTTTTCGCGCTACCGCTTCCTCGGCGACAAGCACCTGTTCTTCTGGCTGCTCACGAACCGGATGGCGCCGCCGGCCGTTTTCGCGCTGCCCTTCTTCCAGCTCTATTCCGCCTTCGGCCTGATCGACACGCATATCGCGGTCGCGATCGCGCACTGCCTGTTCAACGTGCCGCTGGCGGTCTGGATTCTCGAAGGCTTCATGTCCGGCGTGCCGAAAGAGATCGACGAGACGGCCTATATCGATGGTTATTCCTTCCCGCGCTTTTTCGTAAAAATCTTCGTGCCGCTGATCGCATCCGGCATTGGCGTCGCCGCCTTCTTCTGCTTCATGTTCTCCTGGGTCGAGCTCCTGATCGCCCGCACGCTCACGACCACTGATGCCAAGCCGATCGCGGCCACCATGACCCGCACCGTCTCGGCGTCCGGTCTTGACTGGGGCGTGCTTGCCGCCGCCGGCGTGCTGACGATCATCCCCGGCGCGCTCGTGATCTATTTCGTCCGCAATTACATCGCCAAGGGCTTTGCCCTGGGGAGGGTCTGATGGAAACCATCGCCACGCACAAGAACCGCTGGCCCGTAGCACTTGCCGCCGTGCTCGTCGTCTATGTCGTAGCTGCGGGCCTGCTCTTTTCCGCCCTGCCGGTCAAGGATGGCGAGCGCGACTTGTTCGCCCCGCTGATCCCCGGCGGCTGGATGGCCTGGTCCTTCCCGACCGCGATGTTCTTTCTGACGATCTTCGCGCTGCTGTCGCTCATGGCCGTCTGGGAATATGCCCGGCCCGGAGGCAATCCGCGCGTCGGCATCCTGCGCTTCGAAACGACGCGCGGCGACCGGCTCTTTGTCTCGCTGCTCGGATCCGCTTTTATTCATCTCGGCTGGCTGGGGCTCGTCGGCACAAACCTCTGGTGGGCGGTCGCGCTCTCGGTGGTTTATGCAATCGGCGTCTTCCGCTACGTCTGAGAACGGAATGGGGGGCGCATCGACGGCGCGCCCCTCGAAACTGCAATGAACTGCAATCGCAAAACCCAAGGGAGGAAATTATGCGACGGCATCTTCTAACGACGACGGCAGCAATGCTGCTGGGTCTCACCGGCTCGGCCTATGCCGGCATGGATGAGGCAAAGGCGTTCCTGGACAAGGAAATCGGCGACCTCTCGTCGCTCGACCGCGCCGCCCAGGAAGCGGAAATGCAGTGGTTCGTCGATGCGGCAAAGCCCTTTGCCGGCATGGAAATCAAGGTCGTCTCCGAAACGATCACGACCCATGAATACGAATCGAAGACCCTCGCCAAGGCCTTCTCCGACATCACCGGCATCAAGATCACGCACGACCTGATCGGCGAAGGCGACGTCGTCGAAAAGCTGCAGACGCAGATGCAGTCGGGCGAAAACGTCTATGACGCCTACATCAACGACTCGGATCTGATCGGCACCCATTGGCGCTACCAGCAGGCCCGCAGCTTGACCGACTTCATGGCGAACGAGGGCAAGGACGTCAGCAACCCCAACCTCGACATCGACGACTTCATCGGCAAGTCGTTCACCACGGCCCCGGACGGCAAGCTCTACCAGCTTCCCGACCAGCAGTTCGCGAACCTCTACTGGTTCCGCTACGACTGGTTCAACGATCCGAAGATCCAGGAGGAGTTCAAGGCCAAGTACGGCTACGACCTCGGCGTTCCGGTCAACTGGTCGGCCTATGAGGACATCGCCGAGTTCTTCACCGGCCGCGAGATCGACGGCAAGAAGGTCTACGGCCACATGGACTACGGCAAGAAAGACCCGTCGCTCGGTTGGCGCTTCACCGACGCTTGGCTGTCGATGGCCGGCAACGGCGACAAGGGCATCCCGAATGGCAAGCCGGTCGACGAATGGGGCATCCGGGTCGACGAGAATTCGCGTCCCGTCGGCTCCTGCGTTGCGCGCGGCGGCGACACCAACGGCCCGGCCTCGGTCTATGCGATCCAGAAGTATCTCGACTGGCTGAAGGCCTATGCTCCGGCTGCTGCCCAGGGCATGACCTTCTCGGAATCCGGTCCGGTCCCATCGCAGGGTGAGATCGCCCAGCAGATGTTCACCTATACGGCATTTACCGCCGACTTCGTGAAGCAAGGCCTGCCTGTCGTGAACGAGGACGGTACGCCGAAGTGGCGCTTTGCCCCGAGCCCTCACGGTGTCTATTGGAAGGACGGCATGAAGCTCGGCTATCAGGACGCCGGTTCCTGGACGATCCTGAAATCCACTCCGGATGACCGCGCCAAGGCCGCTTGGCTCTACGCGCAGTTCGTGACGTCCAAGACCGTGGACGTGAAGAAGAGCCATGTCGGTCTCACCTTCATCCGCCAGTCGACGCTCGATCATCCGAGCTTCACCGAGCGCGCACCGAAGCTCGGCGGCCTCATCGAGTTCTACCGTTCGCCGGCCCGCCTGCAGTGGTCGCCGACGGGCACGAACGTGCCTGACTATCCGAAGCTGGCCCAGCTCTGGTGGCAGGCGATCGGCGATGCTTCCTCCGGCGCAAAGACCGCCCAGGAAGCTATGGACTCGCTCTGCGCCGAGCAGGAAAAGGTGCTGCAGCGCCTGGAGCGTGCCGGCGTTCAGGGCGACATCGGCCCGAAGCTGGCGGAAGAGCAAGATCTCGAATACTGGAACGCGGAAGCCGTGAAGGCCGGCAACCTCGCTCCGCAGTTGAAGGTCGAGAACGAGAAGGAAAAGCCGATCACCGTCAACTATGATGACCTGGTCAAGAGCTGGCAGACGAACTAAGCCTCCCAAGGCGGGTGCCGTCCGAATTATCGGGCGGCACCACGATACCTGGAGATGCGGCGCCGGGGCTGGAAACAGCTCCGGCTTTCGCTTGATGGAGAAAAGAGCACTCCCTGGGCCGTACGCGACTTGCAATATTAAGTATCCAGGAAAGCAGGGATAACATAGGCGATCGAGACGATGCCGATCGACCGTATTACCGTTGATCAATCGAAAACTGTTTCCCCTTTTTCAATAAAGTAATGCCTCGCTGTCGCTGTCATAGTTTGCCACCTACCTCGTGAAGAGGCGGGAATACATGCAAAGGTATTGGAGGAGATTACCTTGGCAAACAATGCAGACGAAACTGTGCATATGCGGCCGGAAGACGAGAACCTCGGCATCGGCGCCAATCTGGCCTACGGCCTGCAACATGTCCTGACGATGTATGGCGGCATCGTCGCCGTACCGCTGATCCTGGGCCAGGCGGCTGGCCTGAGTTCCAGCGACATCGGCCTGCTGATCACCGCCTCCCTTTTCGCCGGCGGTCTCGCCACCATTCTGCAGACCATCGGCCTGCCGTTTTTCGGAAGCCGGCTGCCGCTGGTCCAAGGCGTTTCCTTCTCGGGTGTTGCAACGATGATTGCCATTTCCGGCAGCGGCGGCATCGATTCCGTGCTCGGGGCCGTCATGGCCGCGTCGCTGATCGGCCTTCTGATCACGCCCGTCTTCTCGCGCATCACCCGCTTCTTCCCGCCGCTCGTCACGGGCATTGTGATCACCACCATCGGCTTGACCCTGATGCCCGTCGCCGCGCGCTGGGCCATGGGAGGCAACAGCGCCGCACCGGACTTCGGCAGCCCGGCCAACATCCAGCTTGCGGCGACAACGCTGGTGATCGTGCTCCTGCTCAGCAAGCTCGGCAGCGCATCGATCTCCAGGCTGTCGATCCTGATCGCGCTGATCATCGGCACCGTCATCGCCTATTTCGCCGGCATGACCGATTTCTCGAAAGTGGCCGAGGGACCGCTCTTCTCCCTGCCGGCGGTGTTTCATTTCGGCTATCCGACCTTCGAAATCGCAGCGGTCGTCTCGATGTTCATCGTCATCATGGTCACCTTGGTCGAGACTTCGGCGGACATCCTCGCCGTCGGCGAAATCATCGAAACCAAAGTGGATTCGCGCCGCCTCGGCGACGGGCTCAGGGCGGACATGCTGTCCAGCCTCATCGCACCGGTCTTCGGCTCCTTCACCCAGAGCGCCTTTGCCCAGAATGTCGGGTTGGTGGCCGTGACCGGCGTGAAGAGCCGCTACGTGGTGGCGACGGGCGGCCTGTTTCTTGTAGCGCTCGGCCTGCTGCCCGTCATGGGCCGCATTGTCGCGGCGGTTCCAAGCGCCGTGCTCGGCGGCGCCGGCATCGTGCTCTTCGGCACGGTCGCCGCCAGCGGCATCCGCACCCTGTCCAAGGTCGACTACAACAACAACATGAACCTGGTCATCGTCGCCACGTCCATCGGCTTCGGCATGATTCCGATCGCCTCTCCCGGCTTCTACGAGCACTTTCCGGCCTGGTTCGCGACGATCTTCCACTCCGGCATCAGCTCCGCCGCGCTGATGGCGATCAGCCTCAATCTGATCTTCAACCATCTCACGGTCGGGAACTCCGATCAGCAATCGGTGTTCGTTGCCGGGACGGAACGGACGCTCCGGTATCAGGATATCGCCCGGCTGCACGACGGTGACTATTTCCTCAACGGCAAGCTCTACGATGCAAAGGGCATCGAAGTGCCGGTGATCGCTTCGGAAGCCCACTGACCAACCACCTCCGCCGGCGTATCTGGTCGGCGACGGCTGAAATCGTCGCCGGCCGATATGCCCGACATGCACCCAATCAAGGAAGAACCGCATGACACAGGAACACGAAGCGCTGCCCTTACTCGACGCCCTGCTGACGACGATGGAGCACGGAATCATCCCCGCAACGGAGGCCGGAGTGGCGGCCGGCAACAAGGTTTTCGGTGCCGCCCTGCTCAAGAAGTCGGATTTGTCGATCGTTCTCGTCGAAACGAACAACGAGACCGAGAATCCGCTCTGGCACGGCGAAGTTCATACCTTGAAACGGTTCTACGAAATGGCGGGATCCGAACGCCCCCAATCGCGCGATCTCATCTTCCTGTCGACGCACGAGCCCTGCTCCATGTGCCTCTCAGCGATCACCTGGGCAGGTTTCGACAATTTCTACTATTTCTTCAGCCACGAGGATTCGCGAGACGCCTTTTCGATCCCGCACGACCTCAGGATCCTGAAAGAGGTCTTCACCCTGGAACCCGGCGGCTACAACAGAACGAACGCCTTCTGGAAAGGCCGGTCGATTCCCGGTCTGATCGCGGGTCTTCCCGAGTCCGACCGGAGCCGGTTTAAGCAGCGGGCCGAAGCGATAAGCCGAAAATACGCCGAACTGTCCGCCACCTACCAGGCGGGCAAGGACAACAACGCCATTCCGCTGAATTGAGCGGCTTCCGCAATCACGCCGCAGCGCGGACGCGCCCGCTATTGAAAGGATCTCCCCTCGCGGGGGAGATCTCCCGTAGATGCATCACATTTCGATCGGGACCGAAGCATCTATCTGTCCGACGATGTTAGAAGAGCGGCATGGATTCGCTTCAAGGAAGGACCCGATGACCGCTGCCGCCAAGCCAAATATTGCCTTCGAACTCTTGCTTCTTATCGCGCTTGCGACGCTCTGGGGCGCCTCCTACACCTTCATCAAGATCGGCGTCGAAACCATTCCACCGGTGACGCTGATTGCCGCGCGCACCCTGCTCGCGGGCGCAATTCTTCTGGCAGTGATCGGATGGCGCGGCCTTTCGTTCCCCCGTGACACGGCCACTTTGAGGCGCTTTCTCTTCCAGGCCTGCCTCAACAGCGTCTTTCCGTTCACGTTGATCGCCTGGGCCGAGCGGACGATCGACGCCGGCGTTGCAGTGATCCTCAATTCCACCACGCCCATCTTCACCTTCCTTTTGACGGCCCTGATCACTCGGCACGAGCCTGTTACCAGCCGCAAATTTGCGGGCGTCATTGCGGGCCTCACCGGCATCAGCCTGATCATTGGGCTGGAAGCCTTTCGCGGCGTCGGCGATCAGCTCGTTCCGCAGCTGGCCGTTGTCCTTGCAACTATTTGCTACGCGGGCGCTGCGATCTTCGGGAAGAATTTCAAGGGGCAGGATCCAATGATACCCGCCGCAGGGTCGCTCCTCGCCGGCGCGGTCTTGCTCGTCCCGGTGAGCCTGATCGTCGATCGGCCCTGGACGCTCAACCCCTCGCCGGAATCGCTGATCGCGCTCGTCTGCCTGTCGGCCTTCTCGACGGCACTCGCCTTCGTTATCTATTTCCGCCTGATCCACACGCTCGGATCTGTCGGCACGACGGCACAGGCTTATGTCCGCGTTCCGATCGGCGTTGCCATCGGGGTCCTGTTCCTCGGCGAAACGCTTTCAACGACTGCGTGGATCGGCCTCTGCTGCGTTATTGCCGGCGTCGCCGCCATGACCATACCGGCGCGGCAGCACGAGGCGGCCGCCGCAGCGAAAGGGTGATCCCGATTAGTCCTTGCGCTTCCGGCAGTAGAGCTCCAGCCGGTGGCGCACCAGCTCATAACCGAGTTCGGCGGCGATCTCCGCCTGCAATTGCTCGATCTTGTCGGAACGGAACTCGATCACAGCACCCGTATCGATGTCGATCAGATGGTCGTGATGCGGGGCGTCCGCCGTCTCGAATCGAGCAGTCGCGTTCTCGAAGGCATGCCGCTGTACGACCCCCTGCTGCTCCAGCGCCGACAGCGTCCGGTAAACGGTCGAAAGCGACACCGTCGCATCGATCTCCTTCGCGCGCCGGTGCAATTCGCTGGCATCGGGATGATCCTCGGCCTCGGCCAGAATCTTAAGGATTGCAGCGCGTTGGCGGGTAACGCGCACGCCGCCGTCCCGCAGGATTCTTTCCAGTTCCTCGATCCGATTCTTGCTTTGTCTCATCAGCCGACACTAGCCAAGGGCGACCTCTTTGAAAATAGCTAGTTGCAAATGGTTCTCATTTGCATTGACTTATGCAGGTCATTCGCCTACGCATTATGCCGGATTATATTGAGGCTGGTCTTGAGGAGTGATGCATGATCGATTGCACGAGGCGCATGATTTTGACGGCAGCCGCGGCGGCTGCCTTTTCCTTCTTTACCGGCGCGGCGCTGGCCCAGGAAAAATTCAAGGCAGTCACGACTTTCACGGTCATCGCCGACATGGCGCAGAATGTCGCAGGCGACGCGGCAATCGTCGAATCGATCACCAAGCCCGGCGCGGAGATCCATAACTACCAGCCGACGCCGCGCGACATCCTGAAAGCGCACGATGCCAAGCTCATCCTCTGGAACGGCCTGAACCTGGAGCTGTGGTTCGAAAAATTCTTCCAGAACTTCGATGACATTCCCGGCGTCGTCGTCTCCGAAGGGGTCGAGCCTATGGGGATCGCGGAGGGACCCTACAGCGGCAAGCCGAACCCGCATGCCTGGATGTCACCGTCTGCGGCACTGATCTATGTCGACAACATCCGCGACGCCTTCGTGAAATTCGACCCACAGAACGCCGAAACCTACAAGGCGAATGCCGAGGCCTATAAGCGGAAGATCGAGTCGACCATCGCGCCGATCCGGGCAGAACTCGAAAAGATCCCGGCGGAAAAGCGCTGGCTCGTGTCGAGCGAGGGTGCCTTCAGCTACCTGATCCGCGACTTCGGCATGAGGGAACTTTACCTCTGGCCGATCAATGCCGATCAGCAGGGCACACCACAGCAGGTGCGCAAGGTGATCGACGCGATGCGCGCAGACAACATTCCCGTGATCTTTTCCGAGAGCACGATTTCGCCAGATCCCGCGGAACAGGTGGCGCGGGAAACCGGCGCGAAATATGGTGGTGTGCTCTACGTGGATTCCTTGAGCGAGGCTGATGGTCCGGTGCCGACTTACATCGATCTCCTGCGTGTCACCTCCGAAACGATCGCGAAAGGTCTTTCGCAATGAACCTTCGGGTAAAGACCCGCTCCGCACCGGCGCCAGCCTCAACGGACGAGGGCGGCGGCATCCGTGTCCGCGGCGCCACCGTGACCTATCGCAACGGTCACCGGGCGCTCCGCGATGCCTCCTTCGAGATCCCGACGGGCACGATTGCAGCGCTCGTCGGCGTCAACGGCAGCGGCAAGTCGACCCTGTTCAAAGCGATCATGGGCTTCGTCCGGCTGGCGCAGGGCGAAATTTCGATCCTTGGCCTTTCCGTATCGGCGGCGCTGAAGAGAAACCTTGTCGCCTATGTGCCCCAGGCCGAGGAGGTCGACTGGAACTTTCCGGTTCTCGTCGAGGACGTGGTGATGATGGGCCGGTACGGCCACATGAACATGCTTCGGATCCCGAAGAAAGCGGATCATGACGCGGTCGAGGCCGCACTTGCGCGCGTCGGCATGAGCGATTTCCGCAAGCGCCAGATTGGCGAGCTTTCCGGCGGCCAGAAGAAACGCGTCTTCCTCGCTCGAGCTCTAGCCCAGGACGGCCGCGTCATCCTGCTCGACGAACCCTTTACCGGCGTCGACGTCAAGACCGAGGATGCGATCATCCGCCTGTTGATCGGCCTGCGCGATGAGGGACGCGTAATGCTCGTCTCCACCCACAATCTCGGCAGCGTGCCGGAATTCTGCGACCGCACCGTGCTTCTGAAAAACACGGTGCTCGCCTACGGACCGACGGCAACGACATTTACCCGCGAGAACCTCGAACTCGCCTTCGGCGGCGTGCTGCGCCATTTCGTTCTCGGTGGCGAGAATCTGCACGATGACGCCGACCCGCGCCAGCTTGCCGTCATCAGCGATGACGAGCGCCCGCTCGTCATGTACGGCGCGAAGGGCCGGATGGTGACGCAGCCAGCAAAGCCTGAAACCGAGGCAGATACCGAATGATCGCCACCCTCGTCGAGCCGTTCACATACGGCTATATGCTGAACGCCATGTGGGTGAGCGCGCTGGTCGGCGCGGTCTGCGCCTTCCTATCGGCCTATCTCATGCTTAAGGGCTGGTCGCTTATCGGCGACGCACTTTCCCACTCGATCGTGCCCGGGGTCGCCGGTGCCTATATGCTGGGGCTTCCTTTTTCGCTCGGCGCCTTCTTCTCCGGTGCGCTTGCCGCCGCCGCCATGCTGTTTCTGAACCAACGCACGCGGCTGAAGGAGGACACGATCATCGGACTGATCTTCACTTCCTTCTTCGGGCTCGGCCTCTTCATGGTGTCGCTGTCGCCGACCTCGGTGAACGTCCAGACGATCGTGCTCGGCAACATCCTCGCCATTACGCCGACCGACACGCTACAGCTCGCGATCATCGGCATCGTCTCGCTGGCGATCCTCTTCGCGAAGTGGAAGGACCTGATGGTGACCTTCTTCGACGAGAGCCACGCCCGCTCGATCGGCATCAATACGACCTTCCTCAAGGTGTTGTTCTTCACGCTGCTCTCGGCCTCTACGGTCGCCGCCCTTCAGACCGTCGGCGCCTTTCTCGTCATCGCCATGGTCGTAACCCCCGGGGCGACCGCCTATTTGCTCACCGACCGGTTCCCGAAGCTGATCGCGATCAGCATCGTGATCGGCGCACTGACGAGCTTTTTCGGCGCCTATGCGAGCTATTTCCTCGACGGCGCGACCGGCGGCATCATCATCGTGCTGCAGACGCTGGTCTTCCTCCTCGCCTTTGTCTTCGCTCCGAAGCATGGGTTGATCGCCGCCCGCCGTCGCAGCTCCGAAGCGCTGGAGGTAACACGATGATCTCGCTCGACATGCTTCTCGCCGTCTTCGAATTCGAGTTCATGCGCAATGCCCTGCTGATCTCGGTGCTCGTAGCGGTCCCGACTGCAATGCTCTCCTGCTTCCTCGTCCTCAAGGGCTGGTCGCTGATGGGCGATGCGATCTCGCACGCGGTCTTTCCCGGCGTCGTCATCTCCTACATCGTCGGCCTGCCGTTCGCCGTCGGCGCCTTTGCCGCCGGCATGTGCTGTGCGCTGTTGACCGGCTATCTCAAGGAAAACAGCCGCATCAAGCAGGATACGGTGATGGGCATCGTCTTTTCCGGCATGTTCGGTTCCGGCCTTGTGCTCTACACCAAAATCCAGAGCGACGTGCATCTCGACCACATCCTTTTCGGCGACATGCTCGGCATCGGCTGGGGCGATATCCTGGAAACGGGCATCATTGCGCTCGTTGCCGCCGGTGTCCTCGGTCTTAAGTGGCGCGACCTGCTACTGCATGCTTTTGACCCTGCCCAGGCGCGCGCCGTCGGGCTCCCGGTCGGATGGCTGCACTACGGGCTGCTTGCGATCCTGTCGCTGACGATCGTCGGCGCGCTGAAGGCTGTCGGGCTGATCCTTGCGATCGCGATGCTGATCGCGCCCGGCGCGATTGCCTTCCTGCTGACGCGCACATTCGGCGGCATGCTGATCGTCGCGGTGCTCGTCGCCGCCGTCGCCTCGTTTGCGGGGGTCTACCTGTCCTTCTTCATCGACAGCGCTCCGGCCCCGACCATCGTTATGCTGATGACGGTGATCTTTCTCGCCGCCTTTGCCTATTCCAGCTGGAGGACGGCACGCCTGGCGAACTCATTGAATTCAAACTATTAGCGCGCCCATGACTAATACCCGCGCCAAACATCTTGGCGCGGAATCATCTGATCGATCTCCAGCCAGGCGCTCGTAACGTTCATTTCTGCGCCAAAGGTTTCGCGTCTCGCAACAGCGGTGCAAGCTGACGAGCAAGCTCTTCGCTCAACGTGCGCATATAAGTCGCTGTTACGTGATGCTTGTCATAATAGACCTGCACATTGCCAATGACCGCAGGGCACATTTCAGCGGTGCAGAAATAATCGGAAAAGTCCAAGAAATGCAGGTTTTCCTTAAAGGACACCATGCGTGTCGGACTGATCGGAGCGAGCACCAGATCCCGCTCTACAGCGCATTTCGGCGAGAAGCGACCATTGATTTCCACGCACTCGGGAACGTCAAAGCCAAACCAGGGCGTGTCGCGCATTGCCACGACCGGAATTCCCGCCGCCGCAAGTTTCCCCCATTGCCGTTGATAACCAACGGGAAGTTCCTCGATTCCATCGATTACCCGCGTGGATGTGGTGAAGATCAGATCCGGCTTTGTCGCCAACAATCTTTCCATTAGCAGCTCGTTCCACCTGGCGCAGGCATCGCGATATGCGGGCACCTCGGACGACTCCTCCGAACTCAGGGCGCAACTGCTCTTGGTATAGGTGACGATTTTCCACTCCGGATGCCGCTGCAAGATGCCCTGCAGTGCAGGCAGCCAATGCACGCTGTGCGAGCCGCCAACGAGCACCAAAGTGTGGCTTGCGTCTCTCGGTCCATAACTGCAACTGAGCAAAGTCGTGCCCAGCAGCGACTGGTGGCAACCGTCCCGATACACGTCTGCATCGTCCCACCTTGCGGTCATTGGTCCAGGATGGACGGGTATATCGCTTGAACCCGCCGCGAGCCCCTTGATAGCCGCACCGGGGTAACGCTCGGGATCCGCGACACGCAGCCGCTCCTCGGCCATGCTTTGAGCAGCCTCTACTCTCCAGACGAACAGGCCTGCAGCAATCACAGCAAGGGCGACCATCGCTCCGAACGCCGTTTGCAAAGGGCGCTCATCCTCCTTCCGTCGGGGAAAACGTGCCTCCACGATTCGGGTCGTGAGATAGGAGAGGACGATCGAGACGATCAGGACGACCGTGCCTTCTATTGGACCTGCCGAGCTTTGATACGTGTAGGTGAGATAGAAGACGAGGATTGGCCAGTGCCAGAGATACAGACAGTAGGATATGTCCCCAAGCCACGTGAGCGGTCGCGCACCCAGCAAACTTGCGACGCCGAACCGCAACGGCGGACCATCGCCACATACAAGGATCGCAGCGGCAGCGAGTGTCGGCCAGAGCGCGGCGTACCCGGGAAAAACAGTCGATATTTCAAGCAGGATGCCGCAACTCAAAATAGCTCCCAGACCAACCCATCCCCCGATGATCCGCAGCGTTGGCGACATAATGATACCAGGCAGCAGCAGGCTAGTGATCCCACCAAGCGCGAATTCCCAGATCCGTGCAAAGGTGTCGTAGTAGGCGAATGCCTGGTTTCGGGACGTGCTGTAGATCGAGTAGGTTAACGACAGCGCGAACACACTTATGAGAAACACCAACAGGTCAGTGCGCGACGGCCGGCGCCTTATCAAGGCAAATATGGCAACACCCGCTGCCAAAATCAGCAGGCATTGGACCTGGGCGGACATTGCCCAGTAGTGCTGGACCGGGCTTCCCGCTTCGTCTCGTGCGAGATAGTCGATCGCCGCAGTCGCCAGTAGCCAATTCTCTAGATATACCGAGCTGGCCGCAATCTGATGCATCTCGGTTTGCCATCGCATTCTCGGCAGCCAAAACGGCGCCGACATTGCGATCACAGCAATCACCAAAAAGGACGAGGGCAGAAGCCGACGGGCCAACTTGGTGGCAAAGAGGACGAGGTCCACGTGATGCCCGGTTTCCGCCTGGCGCGCCAGAGACCCAATAAGCAGGTAACCGGAGACGATGAAGAAGACATCGACACCACCGGAAACCCGGCCGATCCATATGTGATATATCGCGACCAGAAGTGCGCCGATTGCCCGCAGACCCTGAATGTCATCGCGCCGCGGCACAGCACGAATATTAGGCCCGACTAGCACTTTGGTTCGGCCTCGGTAAAAAGGTCGGGGTTCTCGATAGAGCCCCGAAACGCATTAGGTCTGTTGATCCGATCGCCAACCTGCGTCACTCTCGAGATCGAATTAATCAATTTTACATTAACTGTTTAAAAAGCCCCACAAAGCAATGCCAAGGCCGGAAACGTCCCGGAGATGCGGATCAATTTCGGCGTTAAATGTCACAAAGGTTGATAATCGCTCTGTCAATCAAACTCAACGCGCACCAGAAGACAGGGCAGCCGGTGTCTCAGCCAATCCGGGTCGTCTTCAACCGCTCCTCGTCGAGGACGGTCCCAAGGCCGGGCGCTTCGCCAAGTTCGAGCCAGCCCCTCACACGTCGGAGCGGCTGTGCCATCGGAAAGTCGCGACGCTCTCCGCTCCACTCCGGATTGTCATAAGGGTATTCGAGCCACGGAGCATCGCCGACGCCCGCCGTCAGGTGCGCGTTCGCCAGCACGCCGATACCGTTTGTCCAGGCGTGCGGCGTGAACATCACGCCCGCCTCGCGAGCCTGCCAGGCAAGCCTGCGGCAGCCGGTGATCCCGCCGACGAGCGCCACGTCCGGCTGGATCACGTCAAAGGCCCGCTCTTCGATGATGTCTCGAAATTCATAAAGCTCGCGCGTCATTTCTCCGCCGGCGATACGGATGGATGTCGCATCGCTCAGCCGCCTCATGCCTTTCCGGTCGGAGCGATGGAGCGGCTCCTCCATCCAGTAGACACCGAGCCGCTCCAGCTCTCTCGCAACCGCCAGTGCATCCTTGAAGGTCCAGGCAAGCGTAGTATCCCAAGGCATGCGCCAGCCCTGATTGCAGTCGACCATAAGCTCCAGCCGGTCGCCGACCCGCGCCCGGATCGCCTCGAGCGCTCGCACGTCCTCTCGCCAGCCATCGCGACCGCCGGCCGACGCGGTAAAGCGGACCTTCATCGCCGGAAAACCTTGCTCCAGGTAGCTTTCAGCCTGCGCCGCCATCGCGCCGGCATCACGGAGGACGCCCGATGAGGCATAGAGACGGACGCGGTCCGCCCGCCCGCCAAGCATACGCCACACGGGCTCGCCTGTTATCTTGCCGGCCAAATCCCAGAGCGCCAGATCCATTGGCCAGCAGCGGCCATAGTGGAAATTGATATGGGACAGCACCTCATAGTGCCGCTCGACATGGCGCGGATCCTCGCCGATGAAAAGATCTTCGTGGCCCTCGAAACCTTTCATGAGGTCGCCGGAGCCGATCCCCTCGCGGCCCCCGTCGTCGCGCACCCTGACGATCGTCGCATCGAAGTGTTTGCGCGGTCGCCCATCCCAGCTTGCCTTGAACGGCGGATCGAGCGGCAGTCGGTGATGGGTGATCTCGATGGAAACAATCTTGCTCATGGCGCCTCCGCCCCCCTGCGAAAATCCTAACCGAACTGCTGCCAGATGGTCTTGTAGTCGCAATATTTGTCGATCGCATGCACCGAACGATCGCGGCCGAAACCGGATTGCTTGAAGCCGCCGAAGGGAGTCGCGAAGTTCGACATGTCGTAGGTATTGATCCAAACCGTGCCCGCATGGATCGCCTCAGAGAAGCGATGCGCCTGGTTCATGTCACGCGTGAATACGGCGCCCGCCAACCCGTAGATCGTGTCGTTGGCGATCCTCAGCGCCTCCTCCTCCGTGTCGAAAGGAATGACGGCCAGCACCGGCCCGAAGATTTCCTGGCGCGCGATGGTCATGTCGTTGGCCACGTCGACCAAGACGCCGGGCGAAACATAATAGCCGCCGGTTTCACTCATCACCCGCTCTGCACCGAAGACACGGCGTCCGCCTTCCCTTTCGCCGGCGTCGATCATCGAAAGCACTTTGTTCATGTGCTCTTCCTCGATCAATGCGCCGATCTGCGCCGAAGGATCGAGTGGATGGCCGAGCGTGATCTCGCCTGTGGTCACCGCCTCGATCTTTTCGATCAGCGTCTCCTGCACCGAGCGCTGAACGATCAGACGCGTCGATGCGTGGCAGGTTTCGCCGGAATTGTAGAAGCAGCCCCACGCGGCAGCACTTGCCGCCGCGTCGAGATCGGCGTCCTCGAAGACGACGAGCGGCGACTTGCCGCCAAGTTCCAGCGCCACGCGTTTGACGTTCGACTGCGCCGCATAGCCCATGATCAGCTTGCCGACCTCGGTCGAGCCGGTAAAGGCGATCATGTCGACATCCATGTGCAGAGCCAACGGCTTGCCAGCCTCCTCGCCGTATCCGGTGACAACGTTAAAGACACCCGCCGGAAGCCCCGCTTCCATTGCGAGTTCCGCAAGCCGGATGGCGGAGAGCGAGGACTGTTCGGCCGGCTTCAGCACGACCGAATTGCCGGCTGCGATCGCCGGCCCAAGCTTCCAGGCGTCAATGATCAGCGGATAGTTCCACGGCGTGATTGCACCGATGACGCCGAGCGGCACTTTCCGCACCAGGGCACGCGCGTTCGGCCCGGTCGGCGCGACCTCGTCATAGAGCTTGTCGATCATCTCGCCGTAATGCTGGATGCCTTCGGCTGCGAGCCGGACGTCGACGTTGAGAGCCGCCATGATCGGCTTGCCGACATCGAGCGTTTCCAGCAAGGCGAGTTCTTCGGCGTGCTGCCGAATGAGATCCGCCCATTTGAGCATGATCTTCTTCTTGTCCAGCGGCTCCTTCTTGCGCCACGCCCCGCTCTCGAACGCAGCGCGGGCGGCTGCCACCGCCACATCGATGTCCGCGGCTTTACCGCGCGCCAGTTCCGCGCCAAGCCTTCCGTCCATCGGCCGGAGACGCTTGAACGTCGCGCCCGACGCGGACGCCCTGTGCGCGCCATCGATGAAATGCCTACCCTCGGGCTTCAGCTCGGCAAGCAGGCTCTCCCAGTAGGCACGCGTGTATTCCTTCGTCATCTCATGGTCCTTTGGCCAGCGCCATCATCTTGGCGGCAAAGTGATCGATATCGGCATCCGTCACGTCGCGGATCGTCGAGCGGCGCATGGGCTGGTTTTCCGGAGCCCTCATTTCACGAGCGAGATCGTTGGCGTCGAAAGCGCCGAATGCCCTCGGCAAAGCGCGCACAACGCCGCAGCGATCCATCAGATTGGAGACGAAGGCAGGTAGATCGGCGGCCTTGCCGACACCGCAAGCTCTTGCGGCACGGTCGAGATCGGCCGTGTTCGCTTCGACGAGCCAGCCGATCATGGCTTCGAAGGCAAGCGCCGTCGCGAGCCCATGATGCACCGGCGCGAGCCCGGCCAAAGCATGGCTGATGTTATGGGCAATCGCCGTCCCGCAATTGTCGATGGCAATCCCGGCAAGGCAGGACCCGAGCAGCGCCCTGCCGCGCGCTTCCAGATTGCCGGGCTCCTTCACCGCCATCTCCAGCGCGCCGGTAATCAGCCGCAGCGCCTCATGGGCATAGAACTGGGCGCCGTTGTGCGTGTTGCGATTGGTCGCCGCCTCGAAAGCGTGGACGAACGCATCGAGTCCGCACCAGGCGGTGAGATTGGCGGGTAAGGTCATGGTCAGCGACGGATCGAGCAGCACCAGATCGGCCTTGGTCTCGGCCCCCCAGATCCAGAGCTTCTTGCCTTCCGGCCCGGAAAAAATGTTGGTGGCGGAGGTCTCTGATCCAGTGCCGGCGGTCGTTGGCACCAGAATCTTCTTCAAAGGATTTTTGGGCAGCGGATTGGCGGCGAGCGCATAATGCATCGGGTCCCGGTCAGAGGCAGCGCAACAGGCGACGATCTTGGCGATGTCGAGCGCCGAACCGCCGCCGATGCCTACGACAAGATCGCAACCCGCCGCCGTTTCAAGCGCCTCATGCAGGTGGGCAAGTTTCGGCTCTCCGGTGAATTCGGAGAAGACGCGGGCGCGGATACCCTCCCGATCGAGCGCTTTCGTAACACTCTCGGTCAAACCGGACTGCGCGAGAAAGACATCGATAACGATGATCGCGCGTTGCGCGCCAAGCGTCCTTGCGGCTAGGCCAAGGGTCTGATGAATATTCTCTCCGAAACGGATTTCCGGAATGAATGACATGGAGAACTGCAAGGATCGCGCTCCCGGCTGGCGTGCGTCGCAGCTTTACCCTGCAACACGATCTGATATTTTCAAATCCGGTGAATTTTCGGCCTTTTTGATAACCTGAAGTCATGGAAAACCGTCTGCTCGACCGCATTCCGCTGGAGGCCTTCCGCGTCTTCGATGCCGCGAGCCGGCACATGAACTTTTCCCGCGCCGGTCGAGAACTCAACATTACCCAGGCGGCTGTAAGCCGGCGCATCAAGACGCTTGAGGATCACCTCGGGAGTCAGCTTTTCAGCCGTCGCGGCAAGAACCTGGAGCTGACACCGCAAGGCGAGCGGCTTTTCCAGCGGGTACGCGCCTCGCTCGACTATCTCGAGGAAAGCCTCGAACCGTTCCGCGGCGCCTCCGGCCAGACGATCTCGATCGCCGCAAGCGGCTCGGTCTCCCACCTCTGGCTCGGCACGCGATTGCGCGAATTCGGCAAGGAGAACCCCGGCATTTCGATCCGTCTCCTGACGACCGACAGCCCCTCCGAGCTTGCCTCGGAGAACAACGACCTCGTCATCCTTTATTCGACCGGAGACCACCCGCGCTGGTCGCTGACCCTGTTGATGGCCGAGGAGCTGGCACCGGTCGCCTCGCCCGACTATCTCGCCGCTCGGGGTCTTCAAGCGGGCGAGCTGCAGCCCGAGGCCATAGCAACGCTCGATCTCATCGATTACGATCGCTTCAACGCCCATTGGATTTCGTTCCAGAAGTGGTTCGAGCGGATCGGGCCCTCCCGGCACGGCGCGAAGCCGCGCCCGAAATATACGTTTTCGACCTATGTGATGGCGATCGATGCGGCCCTTCGCGGCGACGGCGTTGCGCTCGGCAGCCTCGGTCTGGTGCGGGAACATCTCGACGATGGCCGACTAGCGATGCTCGGCCAATGCAGCCTCGCCTCCGGCTACGGCTATTATCTCGGCCTGCCGCGCAACCGGCCGTCGACGGACGAAGTCCTTCGACTCCACGCAGCACTGAGCAGGCCGGCATGAACAGCGCGCCTCACATAGACCGGCAGCTTCGGCGCAACGGAACTTTGGCTGCTTGCTTTGCGATGCTTGCCACGGACTTCCCAACTTGGGTCGGTCAGGCATCCTTCAAGGCGGGGCGTTGACGCCGGATGGAGAAGAAGCAGAAAGGCCGTTCCGGCATCGCCTTTTTCTTCCTTGCCGTGGGGCTCGTCTTCACGGCGATCCTCACAACCGTTCTCCTTGCCAACGAGCAGCGCAATCTGAAACAACTCCTCACGGCCGTTGGATTGCCGACGACATTCCTGGAGACAGCGAAACACGCGGAGGAGACGAAGCAAGCCAAGCCGGTGAGCGAAGTCCACAAGAAGCCGGAGGCGCCGCGCATGTTGCTGCCAGCCAGGACCTTCGAGGATCTGCACACACCGGAACAGCAGTTTCTGCGCGAGATCCGCAGCGATCCGCGTGCGCTTTGCGAAGGTCTGCGCGACGCGGGCTTTCGCGAACTCGAGTGGAAATCCGCCGAGAGCGGCCGGTGGGAGTGCTCGTCGCTCATTCCGCTTGCCCGACCGGGCGAAGACAACCCGTCGTCGATCTTCATTTTCGTCAAAGGCAGCGGCGAAGAAGAAATCACCTCGTTCCGCGTGAAGCTGAATATCGAACGGCCCGAGGACGCGCAAGCGGTCACCAGCGCCGCCGCCAAAGCCGCCTCGGTCTTCCTGACACAGGTCCGCTGGGCGGACAGCGAAGGTATCGCCTTGCGGATCCAGGCGCTCAAGGAATTCGACGTCAAACGCTTTGGCAGCCGCATCCAGTTCAAGCAGGAATCGGGCGACGTTCCCCGCTATAATTTCCTCGCCAATCAAGCGGCGCGATCGCGGCCGAAAAGCATCGCCGAACTCTTCTTCGATCGCAGCAAGTGGCTCACTCCTGGCGACGGTTCGCCCGTTTCCTTCGTGCACGGGCCGGCGGCCTGGAACGCGCCGAACGCAGCGCCCGACAACGCCTCTCCATCAGCGGATAAGCAATCAGGGCGCTGAACCCACCACCGCCTAGATCACGATGATTTTAGGTCCGATCGATCTAAAATCATAACCGTGATCGATTCTAATAAGTTAGCGCGGGATGGGGGCGGAAAACCGTACACACTTTTCCTCATCCCGCGCTAGCGGTCGATGCGGGTCGAAAGAATGATCGACGACAGCGTTTTTTCGACCCCGTCGATTTCGCCGATGCGATCGATCAACAGGTCGAGTTCGCTGATCGATGCCGCCGCCACAACCGCGATGAGATCGAAACTGCCGCTGACGGAATGGAGCGTGCGGATCTCCCGGATGGCGCCGAGCTCGGGCGTAACGCGGCTCAGCGCCCGCGGCGCGATGGTGATCAGCACATGTGCCTTCACCAGGCCTTTCTCGTAGTTTTCGGAAAGCCGCACGCCATAGCCGGCAATGACGCCCTCGCGCTCCAGCCGCTCGATTCGCGCCTGCACCGTCGTGCGCGAAAGGCCGAGCCGGCGCGCGATCGTCGCCGTCGGCATGCGGGCATTATCGCTGAGGATGGCGAGGAGTTCGCGGTCCTTGTCGGTTACTTGCATATCGTCGGTCCATTTTGGCGAATTGCCGAATACTGACCGGCGTTTTAGCCGTATCGACGCTTCAAATCAACAAGGCATCGCGAGAGAATAGAATACGAAGAAGCTCATACCCCCGGGGAAAAGAATGAAAGACATCGTTGTCATCGGCGCCGGCAAGATCGGCTCAACAATCGCGCGCATGCTGGCGCATACCGGCGACTATCGCGTCTGCGTTGCCGACCGCAGCGCCGAGCAGTTGCAACAGGTCGAAAAGCACGACGCCATGTCGACCGCCGTCATCGACATCGCCGACCGCAAAGCACTGGTTGGCCTGCTGGCCGGCAAGTTCGCCGTGTTGAGCGCCGCGCCGTTCCACCTGACGGTCGCTATCGCCGAAGCCGCCGCCGAAGCCAGGATCCACTATCTCGACCTGACCGAAGACGTCGAAT
The DNA here is from genome assembly GCF_004827385.1 of Ensifer sp. MPMI2T. Classification (GTDB taxonomy): domain Bacteria; phylum Pseudomonadota; class Alphaproteobacteria; order Rhizobiales; family Rhizobiaceae; genus Sinorhizobium. The sequence goes on along the minus strand of NZ_SRXN01000028.1, from coordinate 34,170 downwards.
CGACCCGCCAGGTCAAGGCGATCGCCGCAGAAGCGAAGACCGCCTTTATTCCGCAGTGCGGCCTTGCGCCGGGCTTCATCTCGATCGTCGCCAACGATCTGGCAAAGCGTTTCGAGACGCTGGAGAGCGTGCGCATGCGTGTCGGCGCGCTGCCGCAATATCCGTCCAATGCCCTCAACTATAACCTGACCTGGAGCACGGACGGCGTCATCAACGAATATATCGAGCCCTGCGAAGCAATCGTCGAAGGTTCGCTGATCGAAGTTCCGGCGATGGAAGAACGCGAGGAATTTTCGCTCGACGGCGTCACCTACGAAGCCTTCAACACCTCCGGCGGCCTCGGCACGCTCTGCGAAACCTTGAAGGGCAAGGTCCGCACGCTGAACTACAAGACGATCCGCTATCCGGGTCACGCCGCCATCTTCAAGGCACTCTTGAACGACCTTGGCCTGCGCCATCGCCGCGAGGTGCTGAAGGATATTCTGGAGAACGCCCTGCCGACCACCACGCAAGACGTCGTCGTCATCTTCGTCACCGTCTCCGGCTTCCGCGAAGGCCGCCTGGTTCAGGAAACCTACGCCAACAAGGTCTATAGCGGTGTCGTCGCGGGACGCATGCAGAGCGGCATCCAGATCACCACGGCCGGCAGCATCTGCGCCGTCCTCGACCTGCTCGCCGAAGGCAAGATCGCGACGAAGGGCTTCGTCCGCCAGGAAGACATCGCGCTCGACACCTTCCTCGCCAACCGCTTCGGCCACTACTACGCGCAGAAGCACGAGACGGAACGCGCGGCGAGCTAAATTGCTGCCGGCGGGCGCGCGAGGATACGCGGCCTTTCCCATGCATCATCCAAACAAAAACGCCCGGACCAAGTCCGGGCGTTTTCATTCGCAGCGGAATGACGTGTGAGGCGCAATGTCGTGGGCGCTTACGCGTCCCATGTCCCGGGACCACTCGAATCGTTAATAGGATTTGGAGCGCGGCCCCCCTCATCCGGCCTGCCGGCCACCTTCTCCCCGCAGGCGGGGCGAAGGAGGCGCGTGGCGCCCCTTAAGTCCCCTCGCCGCCCGTGGCGAAGAGAAGTCGATGGCGACGGCGGGAGAGCCGCGACGGTGTCCCCTCGCCCCGCCTGCGGGGAGGGGGTTAGGGTGAGGGGCAAATTGGTCGACATCGCAACAGTAAAGTCCGGTCGCTTGAACGGCCTCCCCCGCCATGGCCGCGGCGAATGCGGCGGCGCATGCGCTGAACACGAAAAACCCCGCTCGAGGCGGGGTTCGATAGGCATTATCCCTTATCGGGATGTCCCCTTCAGGCCGGAATGACGATCTCACCGAGCTTCGTCAGTTCCGCGATGAATTGCTCAAGACGCGTCTTCTTCTCGTCGCCCGCGCCTTCCAGTTCGGCGCGAACTGCGTCGATGCGGTTTTCCAGCACCGTACGGTCGAGTTCGTCGACGTGGACGGCGGACTCGGCGAGCAGCGTGCAACCGGTCGGCAGGATATCGGCAAAACCGCCGAAAACCGCAAAACGCTCGGTCTTGCCGTCAGCCATCTTCACGGTAACCACGCCCGGCTTGACGGTCGTCATTGTCGGCGCGTGATTGGCCATCACGGTCATCTCGCCCTCGGTTGCCGGGATGACGACTTCCGTCACCTTTTCCGAGAGCAGCAGGCGCTCGGGGGAAACAAGCTCAAAATTGAAACTGTCGGCCATGACCATTCACTTCTGGTGCGCGCGCCGCCCGTTGGCAGCGGCTGTGGCATGTTCTCCGCCGCTCGTTGCGGCAGAATGAAAACCGTGGCGCGAACTGTTCACGCCACGGTTTACGATGCAAATCAGGCAGCTTCGGCAGCCAGCTTCTTGGCCTTCTCGATGGCTTCCTCGATCGAACCGACCATGTAGAAGGAAGCTTCCGGCAGGTGGTCGTATTCGCCGTCGACGAGGCCCTTGAAGCCCTTGATCGTGTCTTCGAGCGCCACCAGCTTGCCCGGCGAACCGGTGAAGACTTCAGCGACGAAGAACGGCTGCGACAGGAAGCGCTCGATCTTGCGGGCGCGGGCAACCGTCAGCTTGTCTTCTTCGGACAGTTCGTCCATGCCGAGGATGGCGATGATGTCCTGAAGCGCCTTGTAGCGCTGCAGCGTGCCCTGCACCTTACGCGCAACTTCGTAGTGCTCTTCGCCGACGATCATCGGGTCGAGCATGCGCGAGGTCGAGTCGAGCGGATCCACGGCCGGGTAGATACCCTTCTCGGCGATAGAGCGCGACAGAACGGTCGTTGCGTCGAGGTGGGCGAACGAGGTTGCCGGCGCCGGGTCGGTCAAGTCGTCGGCCGGAACGTAGATGGCCTGAACCGAGGTGATCGAGCCCTTGGTCGTCGTGGTGATGCGCTCCTGCATCGCGCCCATGTCGGTTGCGAGCGTCGGCTGATAACCCACGGCCGAAGGAATACGGCCGAGCAGAGCCGACACTTCCGAACCCGCCTGCGTGAAGCGGAAGATGTTGTCGACGAAGAAGAGAACGTCCTGGCCTTCGTCGCGGAACTGTTCGGCGACCGTCAGACCGGTCAGCGCGACGCGAGCGCGTGCGCCCGGCGGTTCGTTCATCTGGCCGTAAACGAGGGCAGCCTTCGACCCTTCGCCGCCGCCGTGCTTGTTCACGCCCGATTCGATCATTTCGTGGTAGAGGTCGTTGCCTTCGCGGGTGCGTTCACCGACGCCTGCGAAGACCGAGTAACCGCCGTGCGCCTTAGCGACGTTGTTGATCAGTTCCATGATCAGAACGGTCTTGCCGACGCCTGCACCGCCGAAGAGGCCGATCTTGCCGCCCTTCGCATAGGGAGCGAGCAGGTCGACGACCTTGATGCCGGTGACGAGGATCTGCGCTTCCGTCGACTGCTCGACATAGGCGGGTGCTTCCTGGTGGATCGCGCGGCGTGCCGAAGTTTCCAGCGGGCCGGCTTCATCGACCGGCTCGCCGATGACGTTCATGATACGGCCGAGCGTTTCCTTGCCGACCGGAACCGCGATCGGAGCGCCCGTATCGGTGACCGACTGGCCGCGAACGAGGCCCTCGGTCGAGTCCATGGCGATCGTGCGGACGGAGTTTTCGCCGAGATGCTGCGCGACTTCGAGAACGAGGCGGTTGCCCTTGTTGTCGGTTTCGAGTGCGTTCAGGATCTGCGGGAGCTGACCTTCCTCGAAAGCGACGTCGACAACGGCGCCGATAACCTGCGTGACGCGACCGACAGCGCCGGTAGCCGCAACGGCTGTCTTGGCGGAAGCTGCCTTACGCGGTGCAGCGGGCTTCTTCGCCGCTGCGGTTTCTTTCGGGGTAGCTGCCTTAGCCATAATTCTTACCCTCTTTCGTAACCTTAGAGCGCTTCCGCGCCAGAGATGATTTCAATGAGTTCCTTGGTGATCTGCGCCTGCCGCTGACGGTTGTAGTTGAGCGTCAGCTTGTTGATCATCTCACCGGCGTTGCGCGTCGCACTGTCCATGGCGCTCATCTTGGCGCCCATTTCGCCGGCAACGTTCTCAAGCAGAGCCCGGAAGATCTGAACCGAGATGTTGCGCGGGATGAGATCAGTCAGGATGGCGGCCGCGTCCGGCTCGTATTCGTAGATCGCCGAAGCGGCCGTGGTCTCCACGGAAACATCGCCGGCCGAGGCCGGGATGAGCTGCTGCGCAGTCGGAACCTGCGAAATGACGGACTTGAACTCGGAGTAGAACAGCGTGCAGACGTCGAACTCGCCCTTTTCGAAGAGCGCGATGACCTTGTGCCCGATCTGATCGGCGTTTTCGAAGCCGATCTTCTTGACTTCACGCAGGTCGACACGGTCGATGATCAGCGACGCGAACTCACGCCGCAGGATGTCGAAGCCCTTCTTGCCGACGCAGATGATCTTCACCGTCTTGCCGGCAGCGAGCAGCTTGCGCACATGGTCGCGGGCAAAACGCGCGATCTGCGAGTTGAAGCCACCGCAGAGGCCGCGTTCCGCCGTGCAGACGATCAGCAGATGCGTGTCGTCCCTGCCGGTTCCCGTCATCAGCTGCGGTACGCTTTCGTCCGCGCCGACCGCCTGGGCGATGTTGGCGAGAACGGCAGCCATGCGCTGCGAGTAAGGCCGGGCGGCCTCGGCCGCCTCCTGCGCGCGCCGAAGCTTCGCCGCGGCGACCATCTTCATCGCCTTGGTGATCTTCTGCGTCGCCTTGACGGAGGCGATCCGGTTTTTCAGATCCTTAAGTGAAGGCATCCGTTGTCCGTCCTAAATGAAACCCGCTCAGGCGATAGACTTGGCGAAGGTGTCGATTGCCGCCTTCAGCTTGCCCTTGGTGTCGTCGGAAATCGCCTTCTCCGTGCGGATCGTTTCCAGCACGTCCTTGCCTTCCGAGCGCAGGTAGGAGAGCAGGCCCTGCTCGAACTTGCCGACCTGGTTGACCGGCAGCTTGTCGAGGTAGCCGTTGACGCCGGCGAAGATCACCGCCACCTGCTCTTCCGTCTTCAGCGGCGAGAACTGCGGCTGCTTCAGGAGTTCGGTGAGGCGGGCACCGCGGTTCAGGAGGCGCTGCGTTGCGGCATCGAGGTCCGAGCCGAACTGTGCAAAGGCCGCCATTTCGCGGTACTGCGCGAGTTCGCCCTTGATCGAGCCTGCGACCTGCTTCATCGCCTTGATCTGAGCGGAGGAGCCGACGCGCGAAACCGACAGACCGACGTTAACAGCCGGACGGATGCCCTGGTAGAACAGGTCGGTTTCAAGGAAGATCTGGCCGTCGGTGATCGAGATCACGTTGGTCGGAATGAACGCGGACACGTCGTTGCCCTGCGTCTCGATGACCGGCAGGGCGGTTAGCGAGCCGGCGCCGTTGTCGTCGTTGAGCTTTGCAGCGCGCTCCAAGAGCCGGGAATGCAGGTAGAAAACGTCGCCCGGATAGGCTTCGCGGCCCGGCGGGCGGCGCAGGAGCAGCGACATCTGGCGGTAGGCTACCGCCTGCTTGGAAAGGTCGTCATAGCCGATCAGCGCATGCTTGCCGTTGTCGCGGAAGTATTCGCCCATCGCGCAGCCGGCGAACGGAGCGAGGTACTGCATCGGGGCCGGATCCGAAGCGGTCGCGGCAATGATGATCGAGTACTGCAGCGCACCGCGCTCTTCGAGAACCTTCACGAACTGAGCGACGGTCGAACGCTTCTGGCCGATAGCGACATAGACGCAGTAGAGCTTGTCCTGCTCCGGGCCGTTGTCGTGGATCGGCTTCTGGTTCAGGAAGGTGTCAAGGATGATGGCGGTCTTGCCGGTCTGGCGGTCGCCGATCACGAGCTCGCGCTGGCCGCGGCCGACCGGGATGAGGGCGTCGATGGCCTTGAGGCCGGTCGACATCGGCTCATGAACCGACTTGCGCGGAATGATGCCGGGAGCCTTGACGTCAACGCGGGCGCGTTGCTTGGCGTTGATCGGGCCCTTGCCGTCGATCGGGTTGCCGAGCGCGTCGACGACGCGGCCGAGCAGTTCCGGACCAACCGGGACGTCCACGATGGCGCCGGTCCGCTTGACGGTGTCGCCTTCCTTGATGTCACGGTCGGAACCGAAGATAACCACACCGACGTTGTCGGCTTCGAGGTTCAGCGCCATGCCGCGAATTCCACCGGGGAATTCGACCATCTCGCCTGCCTGAACGTTGTCGAGGCCGTAGACGCGGGCGATACCGTCACCGACGGAAAGCACCTGGCCAACTTCGGAGACTTCTGCTTCCTGGCCGAAATTTTTGATCTGATCTTTGAGAATTGCGGAAATTTCCGCGGCGCGGATATCCATCAGCCGACCTCTTTCAGTGCAAGCTTAAGGGTAGAGAGTTTGGTGCGAAGGGAGGTGTCAATCTGGCGGGAACCGACCTTGACGATCAGACCTCCAAGAATAGACGGGTCGACGGTGACGTTGACCGCCACGTCTTTGCCGGTGACGCCCTTGAGCGTCGCCTTCAATTCAGTTTCCTGCGCTGGGGTCAGCGCATGGGCCGACGTGACGTCGGCGGAAATTTCGCCGCGGTGGCGCGCAGCAATCAGGCGGAACGCCTTGATGATGCCCGGCAGCGCAAATAGGCGGCGGTTACGGGCAACGACCTTGAGGAAGTTGCCGACCAGCCCGGAGATGCCAGCCTTTTCGGCGACCGCGGAAATGGCCTTGAACTGGTCGTCGGCAGAAAAGACGGGGCTCACGATCAGGCGCTTCAGATCGTCACTGCCGTCGACCAGCGCCTGGACGCGATTGAGATCGGCACCGACCGCATCGAGCGAACCTGCCTCGAGAGCGAGCTCAAAGAGCGAGGACGCATATCTTTCTGCAACACCGGAAATAAGCTGGGATGTGTCTGCCACGGGCACAAGCTTCTCTCAAAATCATCCAAGAACGTCAGCTACGGCGAACCGTTGACTTAACATCTTGAATTTGCTGCAATAACTCGCAGGATATCGAGGCCTTTCGACCCACTTCCCCCGCAATTCGCGGTTCGTCTAGCATAGGATGTTTGGACTCGCAACACGCCAACGGCAGGAATGCGGCATAAGTCGACCCTCATTGGCCGAATTTTGCCGTTAATCCGGAACGGGACGTTGAAATCGCGTCGATACGCGTCAGATCAGCCCGAAAACGTAAGCAAGCGGCAGGATCGCAAGCACCGCCTGAATGGCAAGGGCGATCCAGTTGAAAAGGGTTGCGCCATTGTCGCTCATCATCGACAGGATGCGGCCAAAGGCCGCGAGCGCGAAGGCGGCGCCGACGGCGAGATAGACCATCGGCTGGCCGAGCAGGATGGCGCCGAGGCCGAGACCGACATGCATGCCGCCCATGGTGGAGCGCGCCTCCGCAAGCCCGCCGCGACGCCCTTCGGCGATGCCGATGCCGGCCGCGCGAAAGGCAAGACGCGGTGCAAAGAGCATCACAAGGCCGATGAGTGCGGCGGCCGCCGCCGCGCAAAATGCCAGAAACTCCCCGGTTTCCGTCGGAATGTAGAACTCCATGCCGTCCCCGCTGATGGAATCATCCCCGTTGGCGTCGCGCTCGAGTGATTCCCGCGCAGACGCAGCACCGGGGGAGGTCTAGCGCATGTCGGCGCCGATGTGAATCCGCTCCGTCGTGTTCATATGAACGATCACAGAAAACTCTGCGGATCGATGTCGAGCTGCACGCTGATCGATCCCCTCTCCTTAGGCCCGCCGGCAATCATCGCCTTGACGAAGGCCTGCATGTCGCTGTTGCGCCGCCCGTGGACGAGCAGGCGGAAGCGGTGGCGGCCACGGATGAGCGCAAGTGGCGCCTCGGCCGGACCAAGGATCGAGATGCCGTCGACGCGCGGGGCAGCCATGCGCAAGCCGCGCGCATGGCTTTCGGCGTCGTTGCGCGTGTCAGCCGACACGATGATCGAGGCGAGCCGGCCAAAGGGCGGCAGGGCGGCGCGTTCCCGCTCGTTGATCTCACGCTCGTAGAAGGCGTCCGAATCGCCCGAGACGATCGCCTGCATCACCGGATGTTGCGGCTGATAGGTCTGCAGCAGGCCGAGACTCTTCAGGCCCGTCCGCCCGGCGCGCCCCGTCACCTGCGAGAGCAGCTGGAACGTCCGCTCTGCCGCCCGCGGATCGCCATTGGCGAGACCGAGATCGGCATCGACGATGCCAACCAGCGTCATCATCGGGAAATTGTGTCCCTTGGCGACGAGCTGCGTGCCGATGACGATATCCGCCTCGCCGCGTGCGATCGCCTCCAGCTCCAGCCTCAGTCGCTTGACGCCCATCAGGTCGGAGGAGAGTACGATCGTCCTGGCCTCGGGAAAATGCCGCTCGACCTCCTCGGCAATACGCTCGACCCCGGGGCCGCAGGCGACCAGGTGATCGAGCGTGCCGCATTCCGGGCAGGCTTCCGGCGTCCTTTCCGAATAGCCGCAGTGATGGCACTGGATCTGGCCGCGAAAGCGGTGCTCGACGAGCCAGCTCGAGCAGTCCGGGCACTGGAAGCGATGACCGCAGACGCGGCAGAGCGTCAGGGGCGCATAGCCGCGCCGGTTCAAAAACAACAGCGCCTGTTCGCCACGGCCGATCGCCTTGCCGATCTGATTGAGGAGCACTGGCGAAAGAAAGCCGCCGCGCTCGGGCGGATGGCGGCGCATATCGACGACGCCGAGATGCGGCAGCGCCGCATCGCCGAAGCGCGTCGGCAGGTGGATCGGCCGGTAGCGGCCCATTTCGCCGTTGACCCGGCTTTCGACGGAGGGCGTTGCCGATACCAGCACGACCGGAAAGCCGCTGATCCTCCCGCGCACGACCGCCATGTCGCGAGCGTTATAGAAGACGCGGTCCTCCTGCTTGTAGGCGGGATCATGCTCCTCGTCGACGATGATCAGGCCAAGATCCTCGAAGGGCAGGAACAGCGCCGAGCGGGCGCCCGCGACGACACGCACCTGGCCGGTCGTCACGTGCCGCCAAACCTTCTCGCGCGTCCGCGGCGCGAGATCCGAATGCCATTCAGCCGGCTTCGCACCGAAGCGGTCCTGGAAGCGCTCGAGGAAGCTTGCGGTAAGCGCGATTTCCGGCAACAGGATCAGCACCTGCTTGCCTCGCCGCAAGGTCGCGGCGATCGCCTCGAAATAGACCTCGGTCTTGCCGGAGCCGGTAATGCCGTCGATCAGGGAAACGGAGAATCTTCCCTCTTCCACCGCCGACAGCAGATCGGCTGCGGCATCCTTCTGCGCGCCCTCCAGCCGGAGGGCGGCGAAATCCGGATCGGGTGGGGCGACAACGGGTGGCGGCGGCATGAAGACGGTTTCGAACACGCCCTGCGCGGTAAGGCCGTCGACGACGCTCGAGGAAACGCCCGCCGCATGCGCGAGCCCGGATCGCGTCCAGGAAAAGCCGTCGCTTGCAGCCGCAATAACCCGTTCGCGCGCGGACGTCATGCGTTCCGGCCGCTGATCCGTCAGGCGCAGCGCTTCCACCATCGGCTCTGGATCGAACGCCGTCGGCGCGCGCAACGCCATGCGTGCGACAAGGCCGGGCGGCGTCACCGTATAGGCCGCCACCCAATCGAGAAAGGCCCGCATGTTGCAGGTCAACGGCGGACAGTCGAACACCTTCTCGATTTGCTTCAATTTCTTCGGATCGACCGCACCATCGTCCGCACCGTCCCAGACGACCCCCACGACGAGACGTGGCCCAAGCGGCACCTGCACGATCGACCCTGGCTCGACCGCCATGCCATCCGGGACCACATAGGAATAGGCCTTCGGCGCCGGCATCGGCACCAGGACGGGCACAACGCGGCGGTCAAATATGGCTCCGAATAAATCGGTTGAATCAAGAGTCATTTTGCCGTGACCTTGCCACCGCTTTCAGTTAAAGAAAACTGCGCAGCGAACCGCTGCCTTGCAGAAAGCAGGGTTTGTCACGGTTCCATCAGAGTTTCAACGCGCGGTTTCTGCCCGCGGATTTTCCGTCCGGCAGATATGCGCCCGAACGGCAATCATGCCCCAAGGGAGACACCTCCATGAAATTTTTCGTTGATACCGCCGATGTGAAGGAAATCCGGGAACTGAACGACCTCGGCCTGCTCGACGGCGTCACCACCAACCCCTCGCTCATCCTGAAGTCGGGCCGCGACATCGTCGAAGTCACCAAGGAAATCTGCTCGATCGTCGATGGACCGGTCTCGGCGGAAGTGACGGCAACCGAATACAGCGAGATGATGAAGGAGGCTGCTGCCCTTTCGAAGATCGCCGACAACATCTGCATCAAGGTGCCGCTGACGCTTGACGGCCTCAAGGCCTGCAAGGCGCTGACCTCGGACGGCCACCAGACGAACGTCACCCTCTGCTTCTCCGCGAACCAGGCTCTGCTCGCTGCCAAGGCCGGCGCAACCTTCGTCTCGCCCTTCATCGGCCGCCTCGACGACATCGCCTTCGACGGCATGGATCTCATCCGTGAAATCCGCCACATCTTCGACAACTACGGCTACGAGACGGAAATCCTCGCCGCCTCCGTGCGCACGGTCAACCACGTCAAGGAAGCCGCCCTCATCGGCGCCGACGTCGTTACCGCACCGCCGGCAACGCTGAAGGCGCTCGTCAAGCACCCGCTGACGGACAAGGGCCTGGAAATGTTCCTGGCCGACTGGGCAAAGACCGGCCAGAAGATCGGCTGATCGGTCGCGTTCAAGAGCGCAGAATTTGAAAGGCCTCGCAGCGATGCGAGGCCTTCGTGCATTTGGGTCGCGGTGCGTGTGATCTGCCCCTCAACCTACAGCGCCGCGCGTCTTATCAGACGCGCAAAGGACGCTGTAGCACTTTGAATTGCTGCATGTTTTATCCTTAAATCGGCTACGATTTGAGGAAACATGCAGTAGTCCTCTCTCGCCTGCGAGGAGAGGGGACTGGGAGGGCGTCGCGAGTCTCCTTCGCCCCGCTTGCGGGGAGAAGGTGGCCGGCAGGCCGGATGAGGGGCGGACATAGAGAAAATCGCGCTGCTCAGATCCGCATGACAGACGGCTGGAACACGGCATCGCTATCGGCCGCAAGTTCGAAGACCGTATGTCTTTCCAGCGCACGCGTGACATCTACCGGATCGCCGTCGAGCGCGTCCGGCGCGATCAGGTTGCCGACGCGGAAATCGAAAAGGTCGCCCTTCTTGTTCAGAAGTTCGTGGAACACCGTCATGTCGCGCAGCTCCGTCGACCATTTGGCGAACCAGTAGAAGAGGCCTGAATTACGCGCGCTCATATGCACGGGCAGGATCGGCAGGCCGTATTTGCGCGCAAAACCGACGGCAGAGCTTTTCCATGGACGTTCGTTGAGTCGTCCATCGGCCCAGTAGGCGATGCGGCCCGAAGGGAAAAGCACGGTTGCCTTGCCCTCCTCTATGGCGCGATTGGTGACCTGCAGCGTTTCGCGAGCCTTGAGCTTGCTCTTGTATTCTTCGCGCCACTCGACCGGGATGACCATCTCGACGAAGCGCGGATTGACCCTGATCGCGTCGCGATTCGCAAAGAACATCATGTCCGGCCGGCGGGACTTCAAGAGATCGAAGACTGCTATGCCGTCGGCAATACCGGTCGGATGATTGCTGACGAGGAGAAAGCCGCCCTTTGCCGGAATGCGCTCGACCTTGTCGACGCGAATGTCGAGAGAGAGCAGCGAGCTCAAATGCTCAAACGCCTGAAAGCCCGGCATGTTGGCGACCGCATCGGCGAACTCGATCGCCTTGCGGTAGTTGAGCAGCGTGTAGAGAAAGGGCCGCATGGCGGGCCACAGTGGATGGCGGACGATCTTCTGGCCGCGTTCCGCAATCAGGGTATCGACGATATGGCCGGGTTGCCCCTGCGAGACCAAGGCAATGGCCTCAGCAAAATGCGCGAATCCGCCCCCCATGTCCCGTCTCGCCATAGTCCCATCCGCGTTTGCTGACCGACCATCGCAGTTCAATATGATCGAACAATGACAAATTCCAAGGGTGCGACAGCAAAAAGAAGTGCGTTAGCAAAAACATAAGACGCCCGGCGACATTCTCGTATGGCACACGGAATCGCCGGAGCGACGATGAACGAGCTACTTGCAATTGGTCACCCCGAAGTCATGGCGGAACGCCAGCGCTGGCTGGCGAGCCTCATGAAGGAGCGCCGCCTATCCGCAAAGACGGTCGAGGCCTATGAGCGCGACACCCGGCAATTCCTGACCTTCCTGACCGGCCATCTCGCGGGGCCGCCGCGCCTGTCAGATATCTGCACGCTACGCCCGGCCGATCTGCGCGGCTTCCTGGCACAGCGGAGGAAACACGGTGCGGGCGCGCGTACGCTCGGACGCGGACTTGCGGGCCTCCGCTCATTCCTGCGCTATCTCGAGAAACGTGGCCTCGCCAACGCCGCGGGCGCCCAGGCTGTGCGCTCGCCGAAGCAGCCGAAATCCCTGCCGAAACCGTTGACGGACCGCGACGCGCTGAAGGTAGTCACTGCGGACGCGCAGCTTGCGGAAGAACCGTGGATTGCTGCCCGCAATGCTGCCGTTCTGACGCTTCTCTATGGCTGCGGCCTGCGCATATCGGAAGCGCTCGCGCTGACGCCCAACGATTTTTCCGGCGCCAGCTCATCGCTGCGCGTCAGCGGCAAGGGCGGCAAAACGCGAATCGTCCCGCTCATTGACGCCGCAACCGATGCCGTGGCCGCCTATACCAGGATGTGTCCCTATCATCTCGCGGCAGATGCACCGCTCTTCCGCGGTGCCCGCGGCGCCGCGCTCCAGCCGGCGATCATCCAGCGCGAGATGCAGAAACTGCGCGCCGCTCTCGGCCTTCCTGATTCGGCAACTCCGCACGCGCTGCGTCATTCCTTCGCCACGCATCTTCTCGCCGGCGGGGGCGATCTGCGCACCATCCAGGAGCTGCTCGGCCACGCCAGCCTCTCGACAACGCAGGTCTACACCGGCGTCGATTCGGCGCGCCTCCTGGAAATCTACGATCGCGCCCATCCTCGTGCCTGAAATTCGGCGAAGTACCGGATTAACCAAACGCGTTAAGGAACCCGTGACCCTCGCGGCGTAGGGTTCGAGGGAGCAATTCCAGGAAAGTAGAATTGTGCAGGACCGGTGCCCGATGACGACGTTTCCGATCTCAAGACCCGTTCGCAATCTAGCCGACAGGCTTGCGGACAGCGCCCTGTGGCTGATCGCGTCCCTACATCTTCTGGTGCTCGCGAGCCTCATGGCGGCACTGCTTTGGATCTCGGATGCGCGCGCCGTTGAAGATTCCGCCTGCGGCGGCAGCAACATCTTGACCGGACTGGAACAGTCGGACCCGACGCGCCTCGCCGCACTGCGCCGGGAAGCCGACGCGGTACCGAACGGAAAGGGTCTTCTCTGGAAAGTCGAAGCCCAAGGATCGGCACCCTCCTGGCTGCTCGGCACCATGCACGTCACTGATCCGCGTGTCCTGGCGATGCCGAAAGGTGCAGTGGACGCCTTTGCCAAGGCGGCAGTCGTCATCGTCGAATCGGACGAAATCGTCGACGACAAGAAGGCGGCGGCCGCAATCATGATGCGCCCGGACCTTACCATGTTCACCGGCGACAAGACGATCAATGATTTCCTCAAGCCCGAGGATCGCGTGCGGCTGGAAAGCGGTCTCAAGGAACGGGGCATTCCGCTGCCGCTGGTCGCCAAGATGAAGCCGTGGATGATCGCAAGCTTCGTCGCGCTTCCGGCCTGCGAGATCTCGCGTAAAGCCGGTGGCGCGTCCTTCCTCGACAAAAAGCTGGCGGAGGACGCCGTCAGGGAGGGAAAGACGCTGAAAGGCCTGGAGACGCTGGTCGAGCAGCTTTCGGCAATGGACTCGCTGCCCGTCGAGCTCCACCTGCAAGCCCTGATCGAGACGCTGGCGCTCGGCAAAATGATTGACGATGTCATGATGACGACGACCGATCTCTATCTCTCCGGCGACACCGGAATGATCATGCCGATGATGAAGTCCATTTCCTCGCAGACTGCGGCAAAGGACTTCGGTTTTGCCGATTTCGAGCAGCGCATCATCATCGACCGCAACAAGATCATGGCGACGCGTGCCGAACCGATCCTGAAAGGCGGCAACGCCTTCATGGCTGTTGGCGCGCTGCACCTTTCCGGCGCGGAGGGCCTGGTCGAGCTCCTGCGCCAACGCGGCTTTACCGTCACACGGGTGAACTAAAGCGCGTCGCGTTCAATCGGACTCATGCGACGCGCTTTAGGTCCTTGTTTTTACGCATGTCGTTGTCCCAAAACCGCTGCACACTTTTGGGCGACATGCATTAAGAGCGGGATGAGGAAAAGTGTGCGCGGTTTTCCGCCCGCATCCCGCGTCTCAACCTATTAGAACCGCTCGCTTTCAAAGCCGTTCGTTCAGTCCGGCCAACAATGCCGGGACGATCGCCTTGTGGAAGGGCGTGACGATCGCGAGATAGATGCGGCCGAAAAAATTCCGGCGACGCACCAGGGTCGTGACGCTGACCACCTGGCTGTCGGCCGGCCCCTCGCGGACGTCCACTATGATGCGAAAATCCAAATGCCGGTCGTCGAAGCCGAGAACCGCCTTGCGCTCACCATCGACCAAAACCGGAAAGAACCCGACCAGACCGCGATCCGCAACAGGTGCAGCGGTCTTCAGCCCGACGGGCGAGACGATGCGATTTCGAAGTGCGAGAAGGGCGCGAACCCAAGCTGGCAATTGACCAAGCATGCGCCGGGCCGCCTCGCCCGCCGTCAGTTGCCCATTCAAAATGAGAAGCTCGTAGCGATCCGCCCAGTCGGCTTCAGGCAGTATCGCGTTCGGAAGAAGAGCGGCGACGCTTCGCGGTCTCATGAACGATCCTCATATCGGCTCGTCCATGTTCGCGCCGGGAGGCGGCGCATGGCAGGGGGCCGCTTGTCGCAGCCCCCCGGCCAATTGTCACATGTGGATCGGCTTGGCGAAGGTGGCGAGAGCCGCTTCCTTGACCGCTTCCGACATGGTCGGATGGGCATGGCAGGTGCGGCCGAGGTCTTCCGACGAACCGCCGAATTCCATTAGCACAGCGATCTCGTGGATCATCTCGCCGGCGCCGAAGCCGATGATATGGCCGCCGAGCACGCGGTCGGTCTCCTTGTCGGCGAGGATCTTCACGAAGCCGTCCGTCTGAAGCATCGCGCGGGCGCGGCCGTTGGCGGTGAAGGGGAACTTGCCGATCTTGTAGGCGACGCCCGCAGCCTTCAGCTCCTCCTCGGTCTTGCCGACGGAAGCGACCTCCGGCTGAGTATAGACGACGCCCGGAATGACGTCGTAGTTCACGTGACCGGCCTGACCGGCAATGATTTCCGCCACGGCCACGCCCTCGTCCTCGGCCTTGTGGGCAAGCATCGGCCCGCGCACCACGTCGCCGATCGCGTAGACGCCGGTGATGCTCGTCTGGAAGTGACGGTCGATCTCGATGCGGCCGCGCGAGTCGAGCACGACACCTGCCTTCGCGAGGCCCATATTCTCCGTGCAGGGCTTGCGGCCGGTCGCGACCAGCACGACGTCCGCATCGAGCGTGGTGGCTTCACCGCCCTTGACCGGCTCGAAGGTGACTCTCGCGCCACTGCCGGGCTTCGCAACGCCGGTCACCTTCGCGCCAAGCTTGATGTCGATGCCCTGCTTCGTCAGCGTCCGGTGGAGCTGCTTGGCAACCTCGCCGTCCATGCCGCCGAGGATCGTGTCGAGGAACTCGACCACCGTCACCTTGGCGCCGAGGCGCGCCCAGACCGAGCCGAGCTCGAGGCCGATGACGCCGCCGCCGACGACGATCATGCTCTCAGGAACCTTTTCCAGCTTGATCGCTCCGTCCGACGAGATGATGACCTTCTCATCGAACTCGAACTCGACGCCCGGAATGCCGGCGACGTCGGATCCGGTGGCGATGACGATGTTCTTCGCTTCAAGGACCTGTTCCTCGCCCTTGTCTTTGGTGACGGAGACCTTGCCCTGTCCCAGGACCTTGCCCAGGCCCTGGAAGCCATCGATTTTGTTCTTCTTGAACAGGAATGCGACGCCGTCGACGTTCGACTTAACAGTCGCGTCCTTGTGGGCCATCATCTTTTCAAGATTGAGCTTCGGGCTTGCGACCTCCACGCCCAGCGCCTCCAGACCATGCTGTGCGTGATGGAACATCTCGGAAGCATGCAGCAGCGCCTTGGACGGGATGCAGCCGACATTGAGGCAGGTGCCGCCGTAGGTGCTGCGCTTTTCGACCACGGCAACCTTCATGCCCAGCTGCGCCGCCTTGATGGCGCAGACATAGCCGCCGGGGCCGCTTCCGATTACGATGAGATCATAAGCCATTTGATAATCCTTGTTTCAGCGCGGTTACCGACCGCCGCTGACGTTGAGAATTGCCCCCGTCACATAGGTTGCCTTATCCGACAGGAGATAGAGAATTGCATCGGCAACTTCGCCGGCCGTGCCGGGACGTTGCACAGGGATCGAGGGCGCCATTTCGCGGGCGCGGTCCGGCAGTCCGCCGGAGGCGTGAATGTCCGTGTCGATGATGCCGGGACGCACCGCATTTACGCGGATGCCCTCCGCTGCCACTTCACGCGCGAGGCCGACGGTGAAGGTGTCGATCGCGCCCTTTGCGGCGGCATAGTCGACATATTGCCCCGGCGCGCCGAGCACGGCCGCAATGGAAGAAAGATTGACGATCGAACCGCCGCGCCCGCCGTGACGCGTCGACATCCTGAGCACCGCTTCCGCCGCGCAGCGGATTGAACCGGTTACGTTGACACGGAACATGCGGTCCAGTCGTTCCGGTAAAATCTCGTCGATGCGTTGTCGCGGGCCGACGATGCCGGCATTGTTGACGAGCCCGTCGAGGCGGCCGAAGGCGGAATCGACGGCGGAAAAGATCGCCTTCACGCCGGCTTCGGAACCGACGTCTCCCTCGATGGCGATTGCGGCACTGCCCGCTGCCTCGACCGCACGCACCACGTCATCGGCGGCCTGCCGGTTGGAGGCATAATTGACGGCGACGCGCCAGCCTTCGCTTGCCGCTGCGATGCAGATGGCGGCACCTATGCCGCGACTGCCGCCGGTGACGAGAAGCACGCGCCCGTCGTTCATGCGGCGCATCCCTTGAACTCAAAGACGTCGGAGCTGTCGGCGTTCGCTTTGCCTTCGCCCCAGGCGCTCGACGTGCGCAGCGACGGGCCGAAACCGGGGAGCAGGATCTGCCCGGCCGCCGGGGCATCCTCCGCCTGCAGCAGACCGATGCGGCCGGCCTTGTCGACCGTGTAGATCACGCCCTCCCAGACCGTGCAGGCCTCAAGCTCCGCGCCAGTGACATCGCCTGTAGGGCAATCATGCATGACGATCCCGTTCGCGCGCAGCGGCTCGCCGGATTGCATCACGACGCCGTCGAGCGACAGGCGCGTGTTACCGACTTTGACCTTGAAGTGATTGCTGGTGACGGCGCTTTCCGACCCGACCGGCTCGAACCGCAACTCGTAGGTGCCGGCAGGGTCGGCATAGATCGCATGTGCCTGGACGCACTCGTCCGCAAGGGCGGGTGTGGCGGCCAGGACGGTCGCGAGCGAAGCGAGGAGAGCGTTCCGGCCCGTCATCGTCAGGCAGCCTTCTCCGTTGCAAGCTTCAACCCGAGCCCGATGAAGACCACGCCGCTTGCCCGGTCGATCCACCTGCTCGCCCGGGTGAAGGCGGCCCGCATGCGCGGCGTCGTCATGAAAAGGCTGACCCCGACGAACCAGAGGATCAGGCAGCTTGCCATCACGAGGCCATAGCCGAACTTGATCATCATCGGCGTATGGGCGCTTACGACCGTCGAGAAGATCGACAGGAAAAAGAACACCGCCTTCGGATTGAGCGCATTGGCAGCAAAGCCGAGGCCAAAGGCCTTCACTGCCGATTGCTCGCTTCCCGCCCTGGCCTCTCCCGCATCGACCGTGACCTCCGTCTGGCCGGCGCGGAGCGCCTTGATGCCGATATAGACGAGGTAGGCGACGCCGCACCACTTGACGATGTTGAAGAGATAGATCGACTGGGAAATGATCAGCCCCAGGCCGAGGATGGTGTACGTCACGTGGAACATCAGCGACGTGCCGATGCCGAAGGATGTGATGATCGCCTGGCGGCGCCCATGCACCAGCGACTGCCGCATCACCATAGCGAGATCGGCGCCGGGAAAGACGATGGCGAAGGAGAAGATCGCCATCAGCGATGCGAGTTCTATCAAATAGTGGCTCATGACTTTGCGACCGGTGCGTTGAAGGCCCAGATATGGCCGAAGGGATCCTGGATGCGCGCATAGCGTGCTTGCCAGAACGTATCCTGCGGCTCCATCACTGTCGATGCTCCGGCAGCGATCGCCTTGGCATAGGCCTGATCGACGTCTTCCGCCTTCGGAAGGTTGATATTGATCGCGACGCTCGCGCCACCCGCCGTCTTGGGCGAGCTGATGCTCATTCCGAATTCCGGAAACTCGTCATGCAGCATGATCTCGCCGCCGAAGAGGGCGAGATTGGCATGCATGACGCGCTTGCCGTCGTCGGCCATCTGGTGAAACGTGTTCACGGCGCCGAATGCCTTTTCGTAAAAGGCGATGGCGGCAAGGCCGTCCTTGACGCAGATATGAGCCTGGATGGGTGGAACATTCGGTGCGGATGCCATGCTTCGTCCTCCTTCTAGATGGCGATGCCTGCAAACATCAGGGCAAGCCCGATGGCGGACACACCCCACACTGCCGAGCGAACCAGGCCCAGACCACCGACATAGATCGGCAGGTAGGCCGCCCTCGCCCAGAACCAGATCGCCGCTCCCCAGCCGGTCAGCGGTCCGCCGCGGCCGGTGAACTCCGTCACAACGACGAGTACGATGAAGATCGGATAGGTCTCGTGGAAATTGCGGAGCGCCCGCGTCGCGCGTGCTGTAAAGACATCCGGCGGCGGCTGAACGTCCCGGTTGGGATCCGCCTCGACGAGCCCGTTCTGCAGGCGATAGGCACCCGCCTGCGCCACCACGTAGACGAAGGCGAGCACGGCGCTCCACAGGAGGTAGCTCAGTTCCAACGACATCCGCGCATCCCACGAGAAGAAGCGGGGGCTTTCGCCCCCGCCTGTCTTAGAGATCGAGCACCAAGCGTTCCGGATCTTCAAGGCTCTCCTTGACGCGCACCAGGAAGGTGACCGCTTCCTTGCCGTCGACGATACGGTGGTCGTAGGAGAGAGCGAGATACATCATCGGACGGATGACGACCTGTCCGCCGATCGCAACCGGGCGGTCCTGGATCTTGTGCATGCCGAGAATGCCGGACTGCGGCGCGTTGAGGATCGGCGAAGACATCAGCGAGCCATAGACGCCGCCGTTGGAGATAGTGAAGGTGCCGCCCTGCATGTCGGCCATCGACAGCGCACCATCGCGGGCGGCCTTGCCGAGGCGACCGATTTCCTTCTCGATCTCGGCGATCGACATCTGGTCGGCATCGCGCACGATCGGCACGACGAGGCCCTTGTCGGTGCCGACGGCGACGCCGATGTGGCAGAAGTTCTTGTAGATGATGTCGGTGCCGTCGATTTCGGCATTGACCGCCGGCAGCTCCTTGAGCGCATGGGTGACGGCCTTGGTGAAGAAGCCCATGAAGCCGAGCTTGACGCCGTGCTTCTTCTCGAAGACTTCCTTGTACTTGTTGCGGAGGCTCATCACCGCGCTCATGTCCACCTCGTTGTAGGTGGTGAGCATGGCGGCGGTGTTCTGTGCGTCCTTGAGGCGCTTGGCGATCGTCTGGCGCAGCCGAGTCATCTTGACCCGTTCTTCGCGAACGGCATCCTCGGCCGGCGCCGGCGCACGCGCCTGAACCTTCGCCGGTTCGGCAGCGGGAGCAGAAACGCCCTTGGCGAGAGCGGCGATCACGTCACCCTTCAGCACTTGGCCACGCTTGCCGGAACCGTCGATCTGCTCGGCGGCGAGGTTGTTTTCCGCGATGAGCTTGGCGGCAGCGGGAGCCGGCGGCATCGACGTCGGCGCCTGCTGCGCCGGCGCGGGAGCGGCCGGTTGCGGGGCCGGAGCGGCAGCAGCGGGTTCAGGCTTTTTCTCCGCCGGAGCCGGAGCTGCGGCCGCAGCACCGGCGCCTTCGGCGATCTGGCCGAGCAACGCACCAAGGCCGACGGTCTCACCCGCCTGCGCGACAATTTCGGAGAGCGTGCCGGCTGCCGGTGCCGGCACTTCGATCGTTACCTTGTCGGTCTCGAGTTCGAGGATCGGTTCGTCGGCCTTGATCGCATCGCCGACCTTCTTGAACCAGGTGCCGACGGTCGCTTCGCTGACGGATTCGCCAAGAGTGGGAACGCGGATTTCTGTTGCCATGATTTTTGTTCCGTTGATCAGATATCTGTTTCTAGCTCTTTGAGTTACGCACTTCCGGACGGAAAACCGCTACGCACTTTTCCTGGAAGTGCTCCAGCGATTGGCAGGCCGTGGGGAGCCGGTCAGCCCCCCAGCGCGTCCTCGAGGAAGGCGGCAAGCTGCGCCAGGTGCTTCGACATCAGGCCGGTTGCCGGCGAAGCGGCGGCCGGACGGCCCGTGTAGCGCACCCGCTGATACTTGGCATCGATATGGGCGAGCACCCATTCGAGATAGGGATCGATGAACGACCAGGCGCCCATGTTCTTCGGCTCTTCCTGGCACCAGACCATCTCCGCATTGCGGAAGCGGCTGAGCTCGTTGATGAGCGCCTTGGCCGGGAACGGATAGAGCTGCTCGACGCGCAGCAGGTAGATGTCGTCGATGCCGCGCTTCTCGCGCTCCTCGAGCAGGTCGTAATAGACCTTGCCGGTGCAGAGCACGACGCGGCGGATCTTCGAATCCTTCTGCAGCTTGATCGGGCCGTCCTTGATGACTTCCGCATCGTCCCAGAGGAGCCGGTGGAAGGAGCTCTCGCCCGCCATTTCGGAAAGGCTGGAAACCGCCCGCTTGTGGCGGAGCAGCGATTTCGGCGTCATCAGGATCAACGGCTTGCGGAAGTCGCGCTTCACCTGGCGGCGCAGGATATGGAAGTAGTTCGCAGGCGTGGTGACGTTGGCGACCTGCATGTTGTCTTCCGCGCAGAGCTGTAGGAAGCGTTCGAGGCGAGCGGAGGAGTGCTCCGGCCCCTGGCCTTCATAGCCATGCGGCAGCAGGCAGACGAGACCGGACATGCGCAGCCACTTGCGCTCGCCCGACGAGATGAACTGATCGAAGACGACCTGCGCGCCGTTGGCGAAGTCGCCGAACTGGGCTTCCCACAGGGTCAGCGCGTTCGGGCGGGCAAGTGAATAGCCGTATTCGAAGCCGAGCACCGCCTCTTCCGAGAGCATCGAGTTGATGACCTCGTAGCGCGCCTGGGTCGGCGACAGGTTAGCGAGCGGAATGTAGCGCTCTTCCGTCTGCTGGTCATAGAGGACCGAGTGACGCTGCGAGAACGTGCCGCGCTCGCAGTCCTGGCCGGAAAGGCGAATCTTTGTGCCCTCGGTGACGAGGGTGCCGAAGGCGAGCGCTTCCGCCATCGCCCAATCGATGCCCTCGCCGGTCTGCACCATGCTGGCGCGGTTTTCCATGAAACGCTGGATCGTGCGATGGGCGTTGAAGCCAGCCGGGATCTCCGAGATCTTGCGGCCGACTTCTTTCAGCTGCTTCATCGGCACCGAGGTCTTGCCACGGCGCTGCTCATCCTGATTGTCGGCCGTGCGCAGGCCCGACCAGGCGCCGTCGAGCCAATCGGCCTTGTTCGGCTTGTAGGATTGGCCGGCCTCGAACTCCTGCTCGAGATGGGCGCGCCAGTCCGCCTTCATCTTCTCGACTTCGCCCTCGGTCATCAGGCCTTCTGCGATCAGCCGTTCGGCATAGAGCTGGACGACCGTCTTGTGGGCGCGGATGGCCTTGTACATCTTCGGCTGCGTGAACGCCGGCTCGTCGCCCTCGTTGTGGCCGAAGCGGCGGTAGCAGAACATGTCGACGACGACCGGCTTGTGGAACTTCATCCGGAACTCGGTCGCGACCTTGGCGGCGTAGACGACCGCTTCCGGGTCATCGCCGTTCACGTGGAAGATCGGCGCTTCGATCATCTTCGCCACGTCCGACGGATAGGGCGAGGAGCGCGAGAAGGCCGGGTTCGTGGTGAAGCCGATCTGGTTGTTGATGATGAAGTGCACGGTGCCGGCAACGCGGTGGCCGCGCAGACCAGAGAGGCCGAGGATTTCTGCGATGACGCCCTGGCCGGCAAAGGCCGCGTCGCCGTGCAGCAGAAGCGGCATGACCTTGACGCGCTCGCGCAGCGGAATGATGTCGCCCTCAAACACGGTCGCCATCTGATCCTGCTTGGCGCGTGCCTTGCCCATGACGACCGGGTTGACGATCTCGAGATGCGACGGGTTCGCCGTCAGCGACAGGTGCACCTTGTTGCCGTCGAATTCGCGGTCGGACGAAGCGCCGAGGTGATATTTGACGTCGCCGGAACCTTCCACGTCATCTGGCGCATAGGAGCCGCCCTTGAACTCGTGGAAGATCGCGCGATGCGGCTTCGCCATCACCTGAGAAAGCACGTTGAGGCGGCCGCGGTGGGCCATGCCGAGCACGATTTCCTTGAGGCCTTCCTGGCCGCCGCGCTTGATGATCTGCTCCAGCGCCGGGATCAGCGACTCGCCGCCGTCAAGGCCGAAGCGCTTGGTGCCCTTGTACTTGACGTCGATGAACTGCTCGAAGCCTTCGGCCTCGACAAGCTTCTGCAGGATCGCCCGCTTGCCCTCGGGCGTGAATTCGACGCCCTTGTCCGGACCTTCGATACGGGCCTGGATCCAGGCCTTCTCCTCGGGGTTGGACATATGCATGAATTCGACGCCGATCGTCGAACAGTAGGTGCGCTCGAGGATCTCGACCATTTCGCGCACGGTCGCGTATTCGAGGCCGAGCACGTTGTCGATGAAGATCTTGCGATCATAGTCCTTCTCTTCGAAGCCATAGGACTTCGGGGAAAGCTCGTCATAATCCTCGACCGGATCGGCAAGGCCGAGCGGGTCGAGCTTGGCGTGCAGGTGGCCGCGCATGCGGTAGGCGCGGATCATCATGATGGCGCGGACGGAATCGCGCGTCGACTGATGAACCTCCGCTTCGCTGACCGGGACACCGGTGACGGCGGCGACTTCCTCGACCTTGGCCTTGACCTTCTTTTCGATGACCTTCTCAACGACGCCCCAGTCGCCGTCGAGCGCGGACACGAGTTCGCCGTTTGCGGCGATCGGCCAGTTGCTTTTTTTCCAGGAGGCGCCCTTGGCGGCCTTCACAACGTCTTCCGGCCGGTCGGCGAGCGCCTTGAAGAAGGATTGCCATTCGGACGAAACGGAGGACGGATCCGCTTCGTAACGCGCATAAAGCTGCTCGATATATGCAGCATTGGCGCCATCCAGAAACGATGTGAGCTGGAATTGCTCGTTGGCCTCTTGCCTTGTCATGGTCTTTCGCGAACCCCTGGTTCGCCTCCTGACTGAAGTTGGGATGCCGGGTCTTCCCGGTCGTTCATCTTTATTCGGCGCTTCTTACTGCACCAAGCTTGCGTCATTAATTGGGTCCGGTTTGGGGCCGGCAGGTGACGCCAGCCCCAAGCCTCGCTTTGAGAATCTCAGCCCTTCAGGACTTCGACCAGCGTCTTGCCGAGGCGTGCTGGCGACGGCGAGACGCGGATACCTGCCGATTCCATGGCCGCGATCTTGTCTTCCGCGCCGCCCTTGCCACCGGAGATGACGGCGCCGGCATGGCCCATGGTGCGGCCGGGAGGGGCCGTACGGCCGGCGATGAAGCCGACCATCGGCTTCTTGCGGCCGCGCTTGGCTTCATCCTTCAGGAACTGCGCCGCGTCCTCTTCGGCCGAACCACCGATTTCACCGATCATGATGATCGACTTGGTCTCGTCGTCGGCGAGGAACATTTCCAAGACGTCGATGAACTCGGTGCCCTTGACCGGGTCGCCGCCGATACCGACAGCGGTCGTCTGGCCGAGCCCTTCGTTGGTGGTCTGGAAGACGGCCTCGTAGGTGAGCGTACCGGAGCGCGAAAGCACGCCGACCGAACCCTTGCGGAAGATGTTGCCCGGCATGATGCCGATCTTGCATTCGTTCGGGGTGAGCACGCCCGGGCAGTTCGGGCCGATGAGACGCGAGGAGGACTTTTCCAGACGCGCCTTGACCTTGACCATGTCGGCGACCGGAATGCCTTCGGTGATGCAGACGATCAGCGGAATTTCCGCATCGATCGCCTCGATGATCGCGGCGGCAGCGCCTGCCGGCGGAACATAGATGACCGATGCATTGGCGCCGGTCGTGTCACGGCCTTCGGCAACGGACGCGAAGATCGGGAGCTGCTCGCCCTTGGCGCCGGTCCAAGTCTCGCCACCCTTCTTCGGATGGATACCGCCGACCATCTTCGTGCCGTTGTAGGCAAGGGCCTGCTCGGTGTGGAAGGTGCCGGTCTTGCCGGTCAGCCCCTGGACGAGGACCTTGGTGTCTTTGTTGATCAGGATGGACATGAAACCTCAGGCTCCCTTGACGGCTGCAACGATCTTCTGGGCGGCATCGTCCAGATCATCGGCGGAGATGACGTTGAGGCCCGATTCGTTGATGATCTTCTTGCCGAGCTCGACATTCGTGCCTTCGAGACGCACGACGAGTGGCACCTTGAGACCCACTTCCTTGACGGCAGCGAGCACGCCTTCGGCGATGACGTCGCACTTCATGATGCCGCCGAAGATGTTGACGAGAATGCCCTTCACGGCCGGATCGGCAGTGATGATCTTGAAGGCATGCGTCACCTTCTCCTTCGAAGCGCCGCCACCGACGTCGAGAAAGTTGGCCGGTTCGGCGCCATAGAGCTTGATGATGTCCATGGTCGCCATGGCGAGACCGGCGCCGTTGACCATGCAGCCGATGTTGCCGTCGAGCGCGACATAGGCAAGATCATGCTTGGAGGCTTCGATTTCCTTCTCGTCTTCTTCAGTGGTGTCGCGCAGTGCGACGACGTCCTCGTGGCGGAAGAGCGCATTGCCGTCGAAGGAGACCTTGGCGTCCAGCACACGCATGCGGCCGTTCTTCATGACGATCAGGGGATTGACCTCGAGCAGGCTCATGTCCTTCTCGACGAAGGCCTCATAGAGGATCGGGAAGAGCTTTTCAGCATCGGCACGCGCCTCGCCTTCGAGCTTCAGCGCGTCGGCGAGAGTCTTCAGGTTTTCCGCGGTGACGCCCCTGTCCGGGTCGATCGCGACGGTGACGATCTTCTCCGGCGTATGCTCGGCAACCGCCTCGATGTCCATGCCGCCCTCGGTCGAAACGACGAAGGCAACCTGGCCGACCGAGCGGTCGACGAGGATCGAAAGGTAGAGTTCGCGGTCGATGTCGGCGCCGTCTTCGATGTAGAGGCGGTTGACCTGCTTGCCGGCCGGACCGGTCTGCTTGGTCACCAGCGTGTTGCCGAGCATCTCCTTGGCGTTGGCAACGACCTCGTCGACGGACTTGGCGAGCCGCACACCACCCTTGGCGTCGGGGCCGAGTTCCTTGAACTTGCCCTTGCCGCGGCCGCCGGCGTGGATCTGGCTCTTCACCACGTAGAGCGGTCCCGGCAGCTTCTTCGCAGCGGCTTCCGCTTCGTCGGCAGAGAAGATCGCGACGCCTTCGGCGACCGGCGCGCCATAGCTCTTCAGGAGAGCCTTGGCCTGATATTCATGAATGTTCATGGAGTTGTTCCTGTCTGATTGGCCGGATGGCGGTTACTTCAGGCTGGGTGCGATGCTGATGCAAGCCTCGCAAAGGCCCGCGACCGCCGCCACCGACTTGTCGAAGGCTTCCTTCTCGCTCTTGTTGAGGTCGATCTCGATGATGCGCTCAACGCCGCCGGCACCGATGATCGTCGGCACGCCGACATACATGTCCTTGACGCCGTACTGGCCGGAAAGATGGGCCGCGCAAGGAAGCACGCGCTTCTTGTCCTTGAGATAGGCTTCCGCCATCTCGATCGCGGAAGCAGCCGGCGCGTAATAGGCCGAACCGGTCTTCAAGAGGCCGACGATTTCGGCGCCGCCGTCACGGGTGCGCTGAATGATTTCTTCGAGGCGGTCCTTGGTGACCCAGCCCATCTGAACGAGATCGGTCAGCGGAATGCCGGCAACGGTCGAGTAGCGGGCAAGCGGCACCATCGTGTCGCCATGGCCGCCGAGCACGAAAGCCGTGACGTCCTGGACGGACACGTTGAATTCCTGGCTGAGGAAGAGGCGGAAGCGCGAGGAGTCGAGAACGCCGGCCATGCCGACGACCTTGTTCTTCGGCAGACCGGAGAATTTCTGCAGCGCCCAAACCATGGCGTCGAGCGGGTTGGTGATGCAGATGACGAATGCGTTCGGCGCATATTTCTTGATGCCGGCACCGACCTGCTCCATCACTTTCAGGTTGATGCCGAGCAGATCATCGCGGCTCATGCCCGGCTTGCGCGGCACGCCGGCGGTCACGATGCAGACATCAGCGCCTTCGATGGCAGAGTAGTCGCTTGCGCCCGTGAGCGATGCATCGAAACCTTCGACCGGGGACGACTGTGCGATGTCGAGGCCCTTGCCCTGAGGAATGCCGTCGGCAATGTCGAACAGGACGATATCGCCCAGTTCCTTCAGGCCGGCGAGATGCGCCAGCGTGCCACCAATCATCCCTGAGCCGATAAGTGCGATCTTGTTGCGCGCCATGAAAGTGCTTCCTTTGTGATCCCAAAATGATCGAGGCCTGAAACGCGGCAAACGCCAAACCTTCGCGGAAGCCCTTAAACGGCAAACGGTAAAATATCAATGCATACTTTTCGATGGAGCAAATTCAATCGGTTAGATCATAAAATTCTTACGTAAACGTAAGATAGTACGTCACAGTCGCGTCATCAAACGGCCGTTCTTGCCGGATGTTCCGCCGCATATTCCGAGCTCTGCATCTCGATCAGGCGCGAGACGGTCCGGTCGAACTCGAAACCTTCGGTTCCTTTTTTTGCAGTCAGAAGCTGATGCGGCTCGGCTGCGGCAGACGCGAACAGGCGAGCGCCCTGGTCGTAGAGAGCATCGACGAGGATGATGAATCGCTTGGTCTCGTTGCGCAGGTGAGGCCCCAGATGCGGGACATGGTCGAGGAAGATCGTGCTGTATTGCGTCAGGATGGCAAGATAGTCGGCGGCACCGAGCGGCTGCGCGCAAAGGTCGGCGAAAGTGAACCGGGCGCTTCGGCCGGACGCCGACGGCACGTGGATCTTGCGCCCCTTGCGGCTGATCTCTGCCGGCGCTTCCGGCGCCCCGCCAGTCTCGACGTACCAGGCGCGCGCCATCGCCGCCTCCGTCTCCGGGCCGAGCGGTGACAGCCAGACCGGATTTCCGTCGGTCTTCTGCAGGCGGTAATCTGTCTCGGAGTCGAGCGAGATGATCTCGGTATTCGCCTTCAGCAGGTCGATGAAGGGAAGAAAGAGGCCGCGATTGAGGCCATCGCGATAAAGATCGTTCGGCTCGACGTTCGAGGTCGCGACGAGGACGCATCCCTTGGCGAAGAGTTCGCCGAAGAGGCGCGCCAGAATCATCGCGTCAGCGATGTCAGTGACCGAAAATTCATCGAAGCACAGGAGCCGGGCCTCGCCAAAGAGCTCCGAGGCCACCGGCGGGATCGGGTCGGCCTGCTTCGTCTCACCGTTCTTGAGTTTCTGGCGATGCTTGTAGATGCGCTCGTGCACATCCGCCATGAACTCGTGGAAATGCGCCCGACGCTTGCGCTGGATCGGCACCGCGTCGAAGAACATATCCATCAGCATCGTCTTGCCGCGACCGACACCGCCATGGATATAAAGGCCCTTGACCGGAGCTTGGTTCTTCTTGCGCGAGGCAAAGAGCCAGCCGAGCGCGTTGGATTTGCGCGACGGCCTGCTGGCAAGCAGCTCCGCGGTCAGGTGGTCGAGCCGCCGCGCGATCGCAATTTGCGCCGGATCGCGCTGTCGTTCGCCGGCCGTAACGAGCGTTTCAAGCTTATGAAGAATGCTGTCGTCCGGGTTGAGCACGCGGCACCCAAGGTGAGCAAGGAGCAATTTCGGTGACAGGCGCGGGACGAGCAAGACTGCTCACACGTCCTCGTCCTGCGTCGCATCCGGCACTGCATGATTCCTTAAATTGGAACCGATTTAAGGAAAAATCATGCAGCAAATCAAAGTGCTACAGCGGCCTTTGCGCGCCTGAGAAGACGCGCGGCGCTGTAAGCGCCGGGCGTTGGTGGCGATCAGCGGCTGAGGCTGACCGGCTGTCCGCTGTTGGTCGAACCGTCGAAGCGCGCGTCTGCGGTCTTGTAGAGGCGTGCGATCGGATTGCCGCCCCGGTCCTTGAGCACCACCTGCTTGCCAGCGACTTCCCAGGAGCCCATCGTCGTCAGCTCGCCGGCGCAGCCGCGCGTGCCGCCGCGCGATCCGCTGCCGAGGTTCGTCAGCGTCAGGAACATGTCACAGGAGCTGCCGGCGCTCGACACGCGCCAATTGCCGACCATCGATTCCTTCGTCACGTCGAGCGCGTTGGGAGCGGCCGCGACCTGCGTGCCGGCCGGCGCGCCGCCAGGTGCGGCCGTGCCGGCGGTGGGTGCCGCCGGGAACTGGGAGGGGTTGGCCGTCGGATCCGGGAGTTGGCTGGACGACACCGTCGGAACGGGCTGCGCCTGCAACGGAGCAGGTGAAACATCCTGAGAACCGAAACCACCAAAGGATGTCCGCTGGCATCCGGTCAGCGCAAGCACAACCGCCAGCCCCGCCGCCGCATGAAAAACCCGCATGTCTCTTACCCCCAATATCTTCGTCGAACCATGATGCAACGCGATAATAATGGCCGAACTACAGCAAATCCACCTTACAAATCAAGGGAAGGCATTTCAGCAGTATCTGTTGCACGATTGAAACGCCGGGTGGAATGGGTGCGCTCCGTATCCGTCGACACGAAAAATGCGGCAAGGCCGGGCGGCGATAATACAATCAGTGATTGACGCCGGCATAGGCACGGTCGCCCCAGAGCGTCTCGACCGTCCGGTTCCTGCCGCAGCCGTTCCTGTAGTACCAGTAGCGAATCGGGTTTCGCGCGCCGAAGTCCTGATGATAGTCCTCGGCCGGCCAGAATTTTGCGGCATCCTCCACCGGCGTGACGATCGGCTGTCCGAGTTCGGCTTCAGCCTTGATCTTTCCGGCCTTCGCGTCCATCGCCTGCCGCTCGTCAAGCGCGTAGATCGCGGTCGTGTAGGCAAAGCCGCGATCGCAGAACTGGCCGCCGCCATCCGTCGGGTCGATCGTGTGGAACAGCACCGAGACGAGCGTCGAATAGGAAACCCTGTCCGGATCGAACTTGATGCGGACGACTTCGCGATGGCCGCCCTTCGCGTAGTCCTCATAGGTCGGATTGGCGCTCTTGCCGCCGGCGTAGCCCGAAATCGTCTCAAGAACGCCGGGCACACCGTCGAAATCGGTCTCGACGCACCAGAAACAGCCGCCGGCAAACAGCGCAAACTGCGGCTCGGCGGCCCGCGCCGGCAAGGACAGCAAGCAACCGGTGGCAAGCGCAAACAGCAATCGATTCATCGCAATCTCCGATCCACAACATAAAGCTATGAGGACCGTCGAAAGTTTCAAAATCAAATGCCGACACGGGGCCGTGAAGTTCGTGAGATATACAAACGGCGGGCCAGAAAGCCCGCCGTCGAAGCCGATAAATTTTGCCGGGAATCAGACCCTGCGCTCGACCAGCATTTTCTTGATTTCACCGATCGCCTTGGCTGGGTTGAGCCCCTTCGGACAGGCCTGGGCGCAGTTCATGATCGTGTGGCAGCGGTAGAGCCGGAACGGATCCTCGAGATTGTCGAGCCGCTCGCCGGTCGCCTCGTCGCGGCTATCGATCAGCCAGCGATAGGCCTGCAGGAGAACGGCCGGGCCGAGATAGCGGTCGCCGTTCCACCAATAGCTCGGACAGGAGGTCGAGCAGCAGGCGCAAAGGATGCACTCGTAGAGGCCGTCGAGCTTCAGGCGGTCCTCGTGGCTCTGCTTCCATTCCTTGGCCGGCGTCGGCGAAACCGTCTTCAGCCAGGGCTCGATCGAGCGGTGCTGGGCGTAGAAATTGGTGAGATCCGGCACCAGGTCCTTGACCACCGGCATATGCGGCAGCGGATAGATCTTCACCGTTCCCTTGATCTCGTCCATGCCCTTTGTGCAGGCGAGAGTGTTGGTGCCGTCGATGTTCATCGCGCAGGAGCCGCAGATGCCCTCGCGACAGGAGCGGCGCAGCGTCAGCGTCGGATCGATCTTGTTCTTGATGTAAAGCAGGCCGTCGAGCACCATCGGACCGCAGTCGTCGATGTCGATGTAGTAGGTGTCGATGCGCGGGTTCTTGCCGTCGTCCGGATTCCAGCGATAGACGCGGTATTCACGCAGGTTCGTCGCGCCGACCGGCTT
The DNA here is from genome assembly GCF_004827385.1 of Ensifer sp. MPMI2T. Classification (GTDB taxonomy): domain Bacteria; phylum Pseudomonadota; class Alphaproteobacteria; order Rhizobiales; family Rhizobiaceae; genus Sinorhizobium. Next base: position 4,146 of record NZ_SRXN01000028.1, on the reverse strand, counting down.
CGGCCAGACCTTGCCTTCGGTGATCTGCGAGTTCTTGGGAAGTGCGAGTTCAACCATGTCCTGTTTCCTCGAGATCAGTACACGCGCGCCTTCGGGGCGATCTTCTTGGGATCGATGCCCTCGGCGATCAGGTCGGTGTGAACCGGGCGATAATCGAGCCGGACATCGCCGGCCTCGTTGACCCAGGCAAGCGTATGCTTGCGCCAGTTGTCGTCGTCGCGCCCGCCGAACGGGCCTTCAGTGTAATCCTCGCGCGCATGCGATCCGCGGCTCTCCTTGCGCGCCTCGGCGCCGTAGATGGTCGTGATGGCATTGGCCATCAGGTTTTCCAGCTCCAGCGTTTCGACAAGATCGGAGTTCCAGATCATCGAGCGGTCGGTGACCTTGACGTCGGGAAGCTCCTTCCAGATTTCCGAGAGGCGGCGGCAGCCGGATTCGAGCGATTCCTGCGTGCGGAAGACGGCGGCGTCGTCCTGCATGGCGCGCTGCATCTTCTCGCGCAGCACCGCCGTCGGCGTCCGGCCATTGGCATGACGCAGGCGGTCGAAGCGCTCGACGATGCGATCGCAGGCGGCCGTGTTGAGCGCCGGAATCGATTCCTGGCGGTCGATGATCTGGCCTGCGCGGATCGCCGCGGCGCGACCGAAGACGACGAGGTCGATCAGCGAATTGGAGCCGAGGCGGTTGGCACCGTGAACCGAGGCGCAGCCCGCTTCGCCGACCGCCATCAGACCGGGCGCGATGCGCTCGGGGTTCTGACCGTCGGCATTCAGGACCTCGCCCCAATAGTTGGTCGGAACGCCGCCCATGTTGTAGTGGACGGTCGGCAGCACCGGGATCGGCTCGCGAGTGACGTCGACGCCGGCGAAAATCCTCGCGCTCTCGGAAATGCCCGGCAGGCGCTCGTGCAGCACAGCCGGATCGAGATGGTCGAGATGCAGGAAGATGTGGTCCTTGTTCTTGCCGACGCCGCGGCCTTCGCGGATTTCGAGCGTCATGCAGCGCGAGACGACGTCACGCGAGGCGAGGTCCTTGGCGGACGGTGCATAACGCTCCATGAAGCGCTCGCCTTCCGAATTGACGAGATAGCCGCCTTCGCCGCGCGCACCTTCGGTGATCAGACAGCCGGAGCCGTAGATGCCGGTCGGGTGGAACTGCACGAACTCCATGTCCTGGAGCGGCAGGCCGGCGCGGGCGATCATGCCGCCGCCGTCGCCGGTGCAGGTGTGTGCCGAGGTCGCCGAGAAATAGGCGCGGCCGTAGCCGCCGGTCGCAAGCACCACCATCTTCGCCGAGAAGCGGTGGATCGTGCCGTCATCGAGGTTCCAGGCGACGACGCCGGTGCAGCGCCCGTCGTCCGACATGATCAGGTCGATGGCGAAGTATTCGATGAAGAATTCGGCGTTGTTGCGTAGCGACTGACCGTAGAGCGTGTGCAGGATCGCATGGCCGGTGCGGTCGGCAACCGCGCAGGTGCGCTGCACCGGCGGGCCTTCGCCGTAATTCTGCATGTGGCCGCCGAAGGGGCGCTGATAGATCTTGCCTTCCTCGTTGCGCGAGAAGGGCACGCCGTAGTGCTCGAGCTCATAGACCGCCTTCGGCGCTTCCATGGTGAGATACTGCATGGCGTCGACGTCGCCGAGCCAGTCGGATCCCTTGACCGTGTCGTAGAGATGCCACTGCCAGCTGTCGGGCGTCATATTCTGCAGCGACGCGGCGATGCCGCCCTGGGCCGCGACGGTGTGCGAGCGCGTCGGGAAGACCTTGGTGATGCAGGCTGTCTTGAGGCCCTGCTCGGCCATGCCGAGGGTCGCGCGCAGGCCCGCCCCGCCGGCGCCGACGACGACGACGTCGAAGGCGTGATCGACATATTGGTAAGCCCTGCCGTTTGCAGCGGGTGAACTGATCGATGCCATGGCGAAATTACCCTGCAAAAGCGATCTTCAGGATGGCGAAAAGACAGAGCCCTCCGATCGCGATCGCGAAAAATGTGTTGAGCATGAGAAGAGCGATCTTGATGCCTTCCGCATGCACGTAGTCCTCGATGATCACCTGCATGCCGAGCCGCATGTGGGTGAGACCGGAAAGGAGGACGAGACCCATGATCACCGCGACGAACGGATTGGAGAGCGCCGCGACGACCTCCGCATGGGGAGCGCCAGCATAGCGGGCCAGGAAGAAGGCGAAGAAGATGAGCAGCGGGACGTTGGAGACAGCCGTCAGACGCTGACGCCAGAAATGATCGGTACCCTCCTTGGCGGAGCCGAGGCCGCGAACCTTGGCGAGAGGTGTGCGCATATCCATGTCGTATTCCCTCAGTACCGAACCAGGTAGCCGATCACCCAGATCAGCAACGTCAGAGAAACCGATCCGATGATCGTCGCCTTAGCCATCTTCGTCGCGAAATGCTTGTCGTAGCCGTAGCCGAGATCCCAGACGAAATGGCGGATACCGCCGAGCATGTGATGGACGAGGGCCCAGGTGTAGCCGAAGAGGACGAGCTTGCCGATCCAAGTGCCGAACAGCCAGCTGACCCAATCGTAATAGGCAGCACCCGAGGCTGCGGCGATCAGCCACCAGGCCACGAGGATCGTGCCGAAATAAAGAGCGCCGCCGGTGATGCGATGCACAATCGACATCACCATGGTGGGGATTGGTTTGTAGATTTGAAGATGCGGCGAGAGCGGCCGGCTTCTTGTGACATTCGTCATCGGAACCTCACGGTGTGACCGGATTGCCGCGCCCCAAGAAACTGGACCGCCTTGTCCGGTATCGCACACGATTGTGCGCAATTCAGTCATTCGGACCTTTAATCACCCTAAGGCGTAACGACAAGTATCCTTGCGGTGCAAAACAAATAAAATCGATTAGACGAAAAACGGCATTTTTGAGCCCCGCTGAGACATGGGAGCGAATTAACGATAAGCACAGAAAACATAAGCAAATCCGTGACATTTGCCCGCAACTGGCCCAGGATGGTATTAACGATTTGTTAAGGATGATCCGGAGGGCACGGCAGAATGAATCTGTTGCGAGTGGTCCACGCGACCAAAGTTCTAGTGCTGACTTGCGCCCTGGCGATGCCGGTCAGTCTGCCCGCGGCAGCGGCGAACGGCGCGAGCTTTGGCGACGTTCAGACCCGCACACGCCATGTCCGGTTCAAGCACGGCTTCACCCATCATGGCTTTCGCAAATTTCACCACGGCCGTCGGTTTTTTGCCGGCCATCGGCGACACCGCTCCGTCATGTCCGGCATCGATGGTTTTCCCTCGTTCAATCAGCGCCTGCCGGACGTCCAGACCCGCACCCGCAACGTGCGGCTGAAGCACCGTTTTCCGTTTCACGCAAGACGTGATTGGCGCCTCGACCGTGGCGTCGTCGTGATCGGTGGCGGATATGGTTTCAGCCCCCATGATGGCTTTACGTCTTACGGCGGCGACGACTTTCCTTCGGTGACGCCCGGCATCGGAACCTATGCCGGCGGCATCTCGGCCTTCCGGCAGGCGGGCAACGGCATCTATTTCAGCCAGTATGGCAACTACAACTATTTGACGGGGGGTGCGGATCCCGCCCCGCCGCTGAATCGCGCGAAGATCATCGTCGTATCGCCGCAACCGAACGACCGCGTCTGCTCGTGGGAACACGGCGTCTGCGTCATCCGGCCGTAGGCGAAATGAGGCAGCACGAGCCTGTCAACCGAAGCTGTCGTCCGGCTCGAAGCGCCAGACGGTCGTGCGTTTCACCTCGCTGTCTTCAAGCGCCCGCGTGACTGGCACTTCATAGGTCGCGAGCGCCGACATCATCTCTCGTGGGCAATAGGCACGCCCCGGGTCGCCGACGAGCACGGCGGCGCCCGCCCTCGCCAACCCGGCGAGCCAGGGGCGAAGCAGATCCGCAAACCCTTTGTCATAGAAGACGTCGCCGGCGAGATAGACATCGGCAACCTTCGGCTCGCCGATGATGTTCCGATCGCTGAACGCGATTTCGACGCCGTTCAACTCCGCATTCAGCCGTACCGCGGTTTTCGCCCAGGGATCGATGTCGACGGCCAGGACGGAAGAGGCGCCCGCCTTCATCGCTGCAATCGCGACAAGACCGGAGCCGGAGGCGAAATCGATGACGCGGCGGCCGCGCACGGTTTCCGGG
>NZ_SRXN01000027.1 GCF_004827385.1 Ensifer sp. MPMI2T | reverse complement strand
TAGAAGCTGATGCAAACGTCGACGGTCGGGAAGGGTGAGCTGCAAATAGCATTGCGACATGCAAAAATCTCCAAGGGTCAAGCCATTGTTTTTATTGCCATGTCGCACTTCAAATTAGAATGTACCCGGCTACAATAACACATCGCATAAGATAACTTATGGAACTGTAAATGAGCGCAACTGGCTAGCCCGCTGCCGACGGCTTCACTCGTCGGCAGCCGGATTCCTTGGGAGGCTAGAGCGAAAAGTGCGGATCATCGTACTCAGGAGGAAGCATGTCGATGCCGTGACTATATGCCGGCGCAATCAACCAGCGAATGCAATCTTAAATCAACCAAGACATAAACCTGCAATTTTTCTCGATGCTTGCAGGATTTCGGCTCACCTCCTTCGCACGAGGCAGCAGCCGACCTGATTATCTAGGTATCAAGCGACCCGGGTCAACATCTCACTCATTGCGCAAACGTTTTTCGGCGAGATCGAGCACCGCGCGGGCCGCGCACACCACATTGGTGCCGGGGCCAAAGATGGCCGAGACGCCATGATCCCTTAGGAATTTGTAGTCCCTGCGCGGAATGACGCCGCCGCAGACGACGATGATGTGCCCTCCCCCCTTGGCTTTCAGTTCCTCCACCAGTTTGGGCAACAGCGTCTTGTGGCCGGCAGCGAGCGAGGAGACGCCGACTACGTCGACCCTATTCTCGGTCGCGAGTTCCGCCGCCTCATCCGGCCTCTGGAACAGAGGGCCGGCGACGACCTCGAAGCCGATGTCGCTAAAGGCCGAGGCGATGACCTTGGCGCCCCGGTCATGGCCGTCCTGGCCGAGCTTGGCGACAAGGATCTTGGGGCGCTTGCCAGACCGGTCGATCTCGGCCTTTAGCCGGTTCACCAGCAGCTGATATTCGGGGTTATTCTCGCTGGCAGGACCGTAGATCTCGGTGACGACCTCCGGGATCGCCGAGTGATCGCCGAAGGCCTCGCGCATGGCGTCCGAGATTTCGCCCACTGTGGCGCGGGCGCGGGCAGCTTCGACGGCGACGCCGAGCAGGTTGCCCTTGCCGGTGCGAGCCACCTGCTTGAGAGCGTCGAGTGCCTCGGTCCATTTCTTGGGATTGCGGAGCTGGCGGATCTTTTCGAGCCGCCGGATCTGCCCTCCGCGGACGGCGCGATTGTCGATCTCCAGCGTCTCGATATCGGCCTCCTCGGGCAGGCGGTACTTGTTCACGCCGACGATGACCTCCTCGCCGCGGTCGACTGCCGCCTGGCGGCGGGTCGCGGCCTCTTCGATCAGCCGCTTCGGCAGCCCGGCATTGACCGCCCTGGTCATGCCGCCAAGCGTCTCCACCTCCTCGATCAGCGCCCAGGCCTTTTCCGCAAGCTCGTTCGTCAGGCTCTCGACGTAATAGGAGCCGGCGAGCGGGTCGACGACCCTGGTGACGCCGGTCTCGTGCTGCAAGATCAGTTGCGTGTTGCGGGCGATGCGGGCGGAAAACTCCGTCGGAAGCGCGATCGCCTCGTCGAAGGAGTTGGTGTGCAGCGATTGCGTGCCGCCGAGCACCGCCGACATCGCCTCGAAGGCGGTGCGAATGATGTTGTTGTACGGGTCCTGCTCGGCAAGCGACACGCCAGAGGTCTGGCAGTGCGTCCTGAGCATCAGCGATGACGGCTTTTGCGGACTGAACTCCTTCATGATGCGGGTCCAGAGCAGCCGCGCGGCGCGCAGCTTCGCCGCCTCCATGAAGAAGTTCATGCCGATCGCGAAGAAGAAGGAGAGCCGGCCGGCGAAATCGTCGACGTTCAGACCCTTCTTGAGCGCCGCGCGCACATATTCTCGCCCGTCGGCGAGGGTGAAGGCAAGCTCCTGCACCAGCGTCGCGCCGGCCTCCTGCATGTGGTAGCCAGAGATGGAGATCGAATTGAACTTCGGCATCTCCTTCGCCGTATATTCGATGATGTCGGCGACGATCCGCATCGAGGGTTCCGGCGGATAGATGTAGGTGTTGCGGACCATGAACTCCTTGAGGATGTCGTTCTGGATCGTCCCGGAGAGCTTGTCGCGGCTGACGCCCTGTTCCTCGCCGGCAACGATGAAGGCGGCGAGGATCGGGATCACCGCACCGTTCATGGTCATGGAGACGGAAATTCTGTCGAGCGGGATGCCGTCGAAGAGGATCTTCATGTCCTCAACCGAGTCTATCGCGACCCCGGCCTTGCCGACGTCACCTTCGACGCGCGGGTGATCGCTGTCATAGCCGCGGTGCGTGGCGAGATCGAAGGCGACCGAGACGCCCTGCTGACCGGCAGCGAGGTTCCTGCGATAGAAAGCGTTGGACGCTTCCGCCGTCGAGAAGCCGGCATATTGCCTTACGGTCCAGGGCCGGCCGGCATACATGGTGGCCCGGGGGCCGCGGGTGAAGGGCGCCATACCAGGCAGCGAGCCGAGATGGGTCAGGTTGGCCGTATGCTCTTCCGTATACAGCGGCTTGACCGCGATGCCCTCAGGGGTGTGCCAAGTCAGCGTTTCCGGGGAAGCTTTCAGCTCGCGTTCGGCGAGCTGCTGCCAGTCGGCGAGGGTTTTTTTACCCATCTTCGAACTCTATGGTGGCCTCTGAAACGACGTCGCTATAATCTACTGCGTTCATGAGCAATCTACGTCCCTAGATCGAGGCTGCCACACGAGCCGTTCGCCTGATTCAGCGCAGGTTGCATGCTCGGCTATGTCGACGAAAAGTCCCGTCATGATCTGCATTGCCTCTCGAGCGATTGAAAAAAGGGCATGCTCGTCCGGACCATGCTGCCCACTCTCCGCGTGCGAGTGGGGGATCCAAATGGTGGGCAAACCGAGTACGTCGGCAAAAAGATCATTTGGCAGCGAGCCTCCCAGATTTGGTAAGACGTGCGGTCTCTTGTCGGAAGTTTTTTCGATCGAGCTACAAGCGAATTGCACCCAGGGATTGCTTGGGGAGAGCCGGGTCGCCTTGAATGCCGCATCAATTTGGGACAGCTCAACCAACTCGAAGCCCTGGGAGTCGAGATGACGCCTTAAAGCCGGCAAGATGTCTTCCATCTCGGTACCGACGACGAAACGTAGCTGTCCAACGGCCCGGGCAAGACCGGCTATGGATGATTGGGGCGCGTCGATTGACCCCGTTGAAATCGCAATCACTGAAAACGAATTCCAGCCGAAGACCCGCTCTGAGGGGGTAAGAGACGGCTCCCCCCAATCAGGATCGTTCAACCGCGGCGGGAGATCGGCAAGTGCCGTACGGACATCTTCGGTCAAACTGTTTGGCAGCCACTCGGGAATTCGAATGCGCCCCCGCGCACTCGTAATGCTTGCGATCGCATGGGTAAGAATGATGGCCGGATCCGCCAGCAGACCTCCAAAATTGCCCGAATGATAATCTCGCTCCCGCAGTCGTACGGCCATTTCGAATTCGAGCGTGCCTCTGGAACCTAAGAAGACGGTTGGCGTGCCTGGCGAAAGACGTGGCCCATCGGAACCGATGAAGACATCGGCAGCAAGCTTGTCGCGGTTTGCCATGACAAACTCACGCAGGCCAAAAGACCCTCTTTCTTCTCCCATTTCCAGAAGGAACTTAACATTGAAGCCAAGCTTGCCATTTGCTCGAAGTAAAAGCCCCAGAGCTACAACGTTTATCAAGTGCTGAATTTTATTATCGGCTGTTCCCCGGCCGTAGAGCCTATCGCCTTCTTGGACTAGTCCGAAAGGATGTAGGCCGTCGCGCCAGCGATGCTCTTCGCCGTTACAGACATCCCCGTGCCCATACATAAGGATGGTCGGCAAGGCTTCGTCTTCTACGTGGCTTGCCACAAGCAACGGCGCTCCCCCCGGGAGCGGATTTTTGTAGATGTCCGTGACAAAACCGTAGTGCTCGAACAATGGCCCGATATCATTTCTGAGGTAAGCTTCCAGACTCTCTGGCAAGCCCTCGCTCTGACTAATAGAGGGACACGCTACCAATTTTGTAAGATCACGTATCAGAGCACCGCTCTCGGCATAGTCCGCCGCGCGCTTGAGAGAGATTTCACGGGACATCACAACACCCTGGCTGCGCGGTTGAAACGGCCGCATACGGACATACGTACGCGAGAAGGCATGGCTTAGACAACCTGCATCTCTGAACCATTTTCCACGAAAAGATTTCGATATGTATCTCGCAAGACATTCTTCTGAACTTTCCCCATGGCGTTGCGAGGAAGAAGGTCAACAAAAATAACGCGCTTGGGCTGCTTGAACCGCGCCAGCCTTCGCTCGATGCCGGTGGCAATCGCCGCCGCATCGACTTTGGCGCCGGGCTCTCTCACCACGATCGCGGTTACAGCTTCACCGAGGTCGCGATGCGGGATACCAATCACAGCGCTTTCAACAATGCCTTCGATCGCGTTGAGTTCGTTCTCGACTTCACTGGGATAGACATTGTAACCGCCGGAAATTATGAGATCTTTGTTTCGTCCAATGATCGCCAGGCGGCCGTCGGGCTCCATGATGCCGATATCACCTGTGATGAAATAGCCGTCATCGCGGAACTCTTCTTTTGTCTTTTCCGGCAAGTTCCAATAGCCTTTAAAGACGTTGGGTCCTTTCACTTCAATCATTCCAGGCTCACCCGCGGCAAGCTGCGCGCCCGTAGTTGGATCGGTAACACGCACCGACACACCGGGAAGCGCATATCCGACTGAGCCGGGTAAACGCGCGCCATCGTAGGGGTTGGATGTGATCATGTTCGTTTCGGTCATACCATACCTCTCGAGGATCGCCTGTCCGGTGCGCTCAAAGAAACTGCTATGGGTGTCTGCAAGTAAGGGCGCAGAGCCCGAGATAAACACGCGAATGTGCCGGGTGGACTCCGCCGTCAGTCGGGCGTCTTGCAGCAGGCGCGTGTAGAAGGTTGGAACCCCCATCATGATTGTTGCCCGAGGCAGAACGGCAAAAATGCGATCGACCTCAAATTTGCTGAGAAGGTCCATCCTCGACCCCGAAAGGAGCGTCAGGTTCGCTGCCACAAACAAGCCATGCGCGTGAAATAGCGGCAGCGCATGAATCAACCTGTCAGCACTGCTGAAATGCCATCTCTCTTGCAATGCAAGCACATTGGAAAGAAGATTGTCATGACTCAGCATAGCGCCCTTCGATCGCCCTGTAGTGCCGGACGTGTACAAGATTGCGGCGAGATCATCAGGATTGCGATGAGCGTTTACGAAAGCTTCAGGCTGCTCAGCGGTGAATTCAAAGAGTGTTCCCTCGCCGTTCGCGCCCAGGGTCTCCATGCGAGCCCCCGCTTGGAAGACACAATTATGGAGGTATTCCGCGGCGTCAGGCGAGATGATAACAAGCTTCGGCGCAGCGTCAGAGATGAAGTACTCAAGTTCAACGGCCGTGTAGGCAGTGTTCAACGGTAAATAGATTGCACCTGCTCTGACGCAAGCGAGATAGAGCATGAGCGCCTCGGCGCTCTTCGGAACTTGGACGGCCACACGATCGCCCGGCGCCACACCCCGAAGAACTATGGCGTTGGCAATACGTGCAGAACACTCCAACATGTCCCTATAGGTCCACGTCGTCCCATTATCGGTTTCGATGAACACCGTGTCTGGTGATTTGATAGCATTGCAAATTGCATCAAAGAGATGATTAGCCATTTGGTTCCCTCAAAATGCCCGCGGAGTATTTGGATCGACGGGGAGAGAATTGCGATCCTGTCACCGCCTGACACTTTGCTATCCGTTCATCCTGGAAGACGTGTTTATGTTGTCCGAAGGCAAAGGTTATTGGGTCGGTGAGTACAATGATGTCCTCGTCGACCGAAATTGGAATTCGAAAGGGATCCAAGCAGGTCCTTAGAGATGATCTTACTGGAGCCCTTCTGCCCAATGCAGCCGGGGAACGAACCCCATTAAGCATTCGGGGGGTGGAATTCATTTTGCCAGCCAGCATGCCGACGTATGCTGTGGTCCCACTGCGATTGCTGGTGGCTCCTCGACCCGACAGCGCTCGAAGGCAAGCGGGCAACGAGGATGAAAACGACAGCCCGACGGAACGCGAGCGGCGCTAGGCACCTCGCCTTGCAGAGCTTGAACGCCGCCGCGACCCGCCTCATTGTGCAGTTTGGGCGTGGCGTCTCGTAGTGCGAGAGTATAGGGGTGGCTGGCCTTTAAGGTGATGTCGTCGGCACTGCCCATTTCTACCACCTTACCCAGATACATGACCGCAATCCGATCTGCGATCAACCAGGCGAGCGGCAGGTCGTGCGTGATGAACAAGAGCGCCAAGCTGTATTTTTCGCGTAGATCGATCAGTGCCTGGAGAAGCTGTGCGCGAATGGACACATCGAGCATCGACACGGGCTCGTCGGCGACAATTAGTTCCGGTCTTACCCCGAGCGCGCCGGCGACGACGACCCGCTGGCGCTGGCCTCCAGACAGTTCGTGCGGAAATCGCGCAAAGAACTCCTCTGGGGGTTTCAACCCAGCCGCCGAGAGCGATTCGCTGACGCGTTCGGTAAGCTGGTCGTGATTTTCGACTAGACCGAGCGACCGCAACGGCTCGGCGACGGCATCGAAGACGGTATGGCGGGGATTGAGAGCCTGGTAAGCGTCCTGAAAGATCATCTGGACGCGGTGTCTGTACGGACGCAAGCCCGAGACTCCATGCGCCATGGTCATATCGGTACCATCAAACAGCAACCTACCGCCAGTGGGCTGAACCAGTTTGGTGATGATGCGGCCAACTGTCGTTTTGCCGCTACCCGATTCTCCGACAAGAGCAACGATCTCACCGCGAGCGATATTGAGATCGATCCCGTCCACCGCTCGAACTACGCGCTTGGGCCGTCCCAATATGCTGTCAATGGCGCTGCTCTGCATCGGGAAGCGGACTTGAAGGTTCTCTAGGCGCAGTAGTTCGGCGTTGTCAGGCATTTGCGGATACCTTGTCTGCTGCAGGGAGCGAATCATGGAGATGGCAGGCCACGCGGCCCTTCCCGAACTGTTTGAGGTGAGGAGCTTCGGTGGTGCAAATCTCCATCGCAGATGGGCATCGGGGATGGAAGGCGCAGCCTGAGGGACGCTTTACCAAAGTGGGAGGATCGCCGGGGATCGGCCGAAGCATTCGTTTTCCCTCCCCCGGCGTCGGGATCGAGTCGATCAAGAGCCGCGTATAAGGATGCTTCGGTTCGGCGAAAATTTCCGCAACAGTCCCGTCCTCAACAATACGGCCAGAATACATGATCATCACGCGATCGCATGACTCCGCGACCACAGATAAATCGTGGGTAATTAAAATGAGAGCTAAGTTAAACCGCGTACGCAGATCGACCAACAGCTTTAGGACCTGTGCTTGGTTGATTACGTCGAGGGCGGTTGTCGGCTCGTCTCCGATCACAATTGAGGGCCGACAAGCCAGCGCCATTGCAATCATCACCCGTTGACGCATACCACCGGACAGTTGGTGAGGGTATGCGGAACAACGGTCGGCAGGGATACCGACGAGAGCCAGTAATTCGGTCGCCCTCGCCAATGCCTCGCCACGTGACATGCCATGCAATATGCAAGGTTCGGCGATCTGGTTTACGATGCGATGGACGGGGTTAAGCGCATTCATGGCTCCTTGGAAAATGACGGACGTCTCACTCCAGCGATGTGGCCGCATCAAAGCATCATCATCGATCGGCAGTGGCCTGCCGCGATAGCGTACTTCACCGCCAACGACGCGCGCGTTCGGTGACAGAAGGCCCGCAATCGCCATCGCGGTTGTGGTTTTCCCACTCCCTGATTCTCCTACAAGGGCAACAGCTTCTCCGGCCCGGAGTTCAAAGCTCACATCGTTGATGGCGCGAAGCGAAATTGCGCTCGTTGCATAATCGACAGCAAGCCCATCAACCTTTAGAAGCGGTGGCGCTGTATTTTGAGACCGATTGTTCATGGAATAACCCTCCGGCGGGGATTGAAGGTGTCGTCTAGCGCGTTGCCAATTAATACAAAAGCCAGAGACACCGTCAGTACGCATACGCCCGGCGCGCCTAGGTACCACCAAGCACCAACGCTGGCTGCGCCAGAGCGCTGAGCAAGGGAGAGCAACGTGCCCCATGAAGGTTGCAATGGGTCGCCAAGTCCGAGGAACGAAAGCGACGTCTCGATGTAAATCGCGTTGGCGACTACTAGCGCCCCGTTGGCCGCGACCTGGGGCACAAGATTGGGCAGAATATGCCGCAACATGATGCTGGTATTGCTGCTACCCGCGACCCGCGCACGATCAATAAATGTACGCTCCTTTAGCGACAAAGTCTGACTGCGAATTACGCGTGCGACGAAGGCCCAACTCGTCAAGCCGATGACGACAATTATCACGAAGAGGGAAGGGCGAAAGCCGAGGATTTCTCCGCCGGCTCCCATGGCTTCGAGAGCCACGGGTGTAATCACCAGCGCGAGGACGAAGGACGGCACCACGAAGAAGAAATCCGTCACGCGCATCAAGCAGACATCGGCCAAGCCGCCAAAGTACCCGGCCGTTATGCCCACTGTAGTTCCGACGACGAGGCTTATAACCGTCGCCAAGAGAGCAATCGTGAGAGATATCCTCGCGCCATGGACTACCAGATTAAGCACGTCCCGCCCTACCTCGTCCGTCCCAAGGTAGTGCAGCCTCGATGGCGGGGCGAGGAAATCGCCGGTTGCAGTGATCGCGGTCTCAAGCGGTCCCACCAAAGTGTCCGGCATAGCCGCTACGGCTAGAAAGAACCCCAGACAAACCAAGCCAAGTTGAGCGCCTCCATGACCGATAAAATGTCGTAAAAAGCCACTGATTGCTCGCGCTCTGAGACGCGAGCGGGAAAGAACATTGATTTTGCTCATTGCTTTACTCGCGGATCAAGAACGCCGTAAATGAGATCGGCCATTAGATTTGCGATAACGATGGAGACGCCGAGCAATAGGAAGATGCCTTGAAGGAGGGGATAGTCCCGCGCGTTAAGCGCTTCCACCGTCAGGCCGCCTATCCCTGGCCAGGCGAACACGGCCTCCACGGTGATCGCACCCGCCACCACGTAACCTAGATTAAGGCTGACCAAGGTCACGATGGGCAGCATCGCATTGCGAAAGGCGTGACCCATCAGCATCTGACGGTTGGTCAGTCCCTTGGCCCGCGCTGTAACCATATAGTCCTCAGTGACCACATCACTCATTGCCGCACGAGCCACCACCACGTACTGGCCGATCAACCCAAGGGCTACAGCGAGAACCGGAAGCGCAAGATGCCACAGGTAATCGAGCAACCAAGCAAAGGAGCCAACGATAACACCGGGCGAAGATGCACCATAACCTGGTAGCCAGCGCAGTGCGGTGCTAAAAACCACGACTAAAAGCATGCCCAGCCAGAACGATGGCGTTGAATATAGCGCCAGAGAGATTCCCGTAGTTACATGGTCGACCGCTCCTCCTCTGCGCCAACCGGCATATACCCCGAGCATAACCCCGCATAAAACTGCTATCACTTGGGCGAGACCGACCAAAGCGATTGTGGCAGGCAATCGTTCCAAGATTAGGTCAGCGACATGCTTGCCCCTGAATTTAAAGCTGAACCCGAAATCGCCGCGAAGAGTTGCCGATAAGTAGTCGATTACTTGATCCGGGAATAGCGGTTTGTCCAAGCCCCAGGTCTGGCGTTGAGCCTCGATCTGCTCGGCAGTGACGCTGATGCGAGCCCCTCCAAGCAGAAGCGATGCAGGGTCACCTGGAATAACCCTAAATAGAACGAAATTTAGCGTCGCCACCATCAGAAGCGTCATGACCGCTCTGATTAGTATGCCACCGATGCGCCGGCTCATATGACCTCTCCGTCGTTGGGGCCGCCTCAGATCGGCCTCAGACGATCGAAAGGAAAGTAACCTTCCATTGACATGATACCCTTCTCCCCCCACCCTACGAAGCAATCCTTGCGTCGCGCCTCGAGCACGAAGGGGTAACAGAGCATGATGTAGGGGGCTTCCATGTAAATAATACGCGACGCTTGATCTAACAGCTCCCGAATTTTGTTAACGTCAATCGTCACGTCTATCTCTGACAAAATCTTGTCGAACTTGTCATTGGTCCATTGTGACTTGTTGGTTGTGCCGACCAACTTGCCGCTTCCCAAACTAAGAAGGTCATGAGGAGAGCCACTCAACCAATTGGCGCGAACGAGAAGGTCCCAGCCTCCTCCGCCGTTCGCTGGCGCTGCCGTTCGGGCGCTCAGCGCGCCGGAATCGAGTTGCGTTACCGAAACAGGGATGCCAATTTGACCCAACCAGCCAGCGACAAGTTGCACGACGGCAATTGGTATTTCCAGGGTGCCCGATGTGGTTCCGGTAATCAGTTCGAGCTGGAAGCTATTACCCTCTTTATCTTCCCTGATGCCGTCGCCGTTTGTGTCCCTATAGCCAGCTGCATCGAGTCGTCGGCCCGCCTCGGCAAGATCAAAGTGACGCCTGATGTCGCTCAAGTCGGAGTAGTAATTTGCGGCCATCGGCACGACTAGTCCTACGCCCGGATCGGCGTGTCCGCGCATAGCTCGATCAACAATAGCTTTTTGATCGATTGCATAGCCGATCGCATCGCGAAACGCTGGGTCCTGCAGAGCCTTGGTGCTACCCTCGCCTTTCCCAGAGACCGTATTAAAGGCAAGATAATTCCACTGAGGAGTGAGAGACTCGCCGACGACAAACGCAGGATCCTTCGATAGGTCGGTCCACTGGGCGGCTGTTAGACTGACTCCATAATCTAGATCGCCACTCTTTAGACCTTGCGCAATGGGATCCGCCGTATCGAAGAAGCGGAAGACCATTCCGGCCGTTTTTGGTTTTCCAGTTCGAAAGTGGGAGTTCGGTGTAAGGCGAGCAAACTGCCCTTGCTGAAACTCAGAAATGATCATTGGCCCCGTACCCACAAGGGGGGCATCATTACGGAAGGTGCTGCGCGCTTCGGCGTAGCTAACATCCCTCCAGATGTGTTCAGGTACAATTAAGTTGAAGTTGTTAACCGGCCAGAGTGAGGGAAGCTTTGTAACGATCTGCAATGTCTCGTCATCCACGACCTTTATGGATTCGATTACATCCATGCCATCGGTATTGTTGTAGCCGACGTTCAGCTCATCGGGCTTGCCAATTGAGTCGCGAAGAAAATTATAAGTAAAAGCGGCGTCTTTAGCTGTGGCAGGGTGGCCGTCCGACCATTTCATGCCAGGCCAGATCTTGAAGGTCCAAGTAAGGTTATCGTCGGATACCGACCACTCTTTTGCATAGCCCTTCCGATCAGCATGGCGCTGAGCTTCCGGACCGACCAGAGTGTCGTATGTGAAGACCGTCGGCCAAAAGGAACTCCAAGTGGCAAAGGGATTCATTGTGTCTGGTGCGGCGATCGCGGCAAGGCGCACGATGTGATCTCCGCATGAGGATGCTAGGGCCTTCGAACTGATAATCCACGGCGTAGCTGATCCAATCAGCATCGCTTTCAGGGCCGCACGACGACCGAGTTGCCACTTATCCACTGTGTATCTCCTCCTTAGTTATGTCGTCGCCGATCCCACGGAAAGATCGTGACCCGTTCGCGGAAGGCCCTCCTCCGGACCCGCATGCAGAAAGTAGCAGCGTAGTGCGGCGTTTCGCTCTAAACATCCTTTGTAAAAGCAGGAATTATGCAATTTTTCGCAGCCCGCGCATCTAAACGACTCAACCATTATCTGTTTGTATGGCAATCGCCGCGGAGCCCTCGACTCCCGGTAAAAGAAGCCGGAGAACTTCAAGAGGGAATGATCGGACCCCTGCCGCCCGGCCGACCACCCCCAATCTGACGCCCAAAGAAACGTCGAACTTTGCTGGTGCATCGCCGGATCACTGCAAAGTCTATCAGCATGAATGATCGAGTTGTTATCCGTATGGCGAAACGTGATCTCTGTCGCAGCTTGGATGCCCCGTACCTATCGGGGAAACGGCAGACCTCCAGGGACGAATTCGTTCCCTTTTCGACAAGGTTGCGCTCGTTGCGAGCCCCACTCAGGTGCAGGCGCTTGCGCCTGCACCCCACAGATGACGGGTAGCACAATCTTTGAAGGATATGTTTCCGAGTGGTAGACCTTGTTAATGGATAGGGTGCCAGCTGGTATGCTGCCGAAAGGGAGCTGGATAGGATTTGGAGCCCCGATCGTTAGCTCAAGGCTATGCCCTTCTCGGAGAACGTGAGCGACCGGGTTCAGTAGCGACATTCGAATCTCGTAGATTTCACCGGGCACGAGTTTCTCGCTTTTGCGGAAAAAGTGCATAACCTCATCAGGACTGGTACGCTCTTCATCAATTGCCCGGAGCGAAGCCCGCAGCAGGCCTGCCTGTAAAAAAAGTACGTTGCCGGAAGCATCGACGTCCTTCAACGTTAACTGCAGGTCGGCATCATCTCCATTGTCAATGCTAAGATAAAGTGTGACCTCCGGGTTTCCAAGCAGCGCCAACTCCGAATTCACTGGTGCTGTCCTGTAATTTAGAACGCCGGTCTGGTGCGGTTCGATCGCGAACTGCTGATTGTTTCCGTAAAGTTCTGTTCCCGCTGGATAGAAGTATGCGCGCGTGCCGTCATTGGGGCTGGCATCGGGCCGTTCCGGTGAGATTTTCGCGTCGGCGGTGAGATAATATGGACGTCGCTCGACTTTGGGTTCAGGCCAGGCCTTATGTTTTGTAACCCAGCCGGCGGTTGACCGCTTGGGATCGCCATCCGGCTCCCGAACTTCCCAGTAGACGGTCACTGGCAATTCGTCCTCGATTCCGTTCTTTACTCCCTTCACCCAGCGGTCCAAGAACTTGATTCGCTCATCATCTACAATCCCGTAGCTTTCTGGTCCCGGCCCCCCAACAAAATGGTCGCCGTTCATTAGGACCAGCTTCTTTTGCTCTACATGGGGCATGAGCTGGTTAAACAGCCGGGCACTTTCCCTTACGGCGGCGCCGGCAGTTTCCTGCCACGAAGCAATAAGCATAGTCGGCACTGCAACCTTCCCGGCGACCTGGTCGCGGGCCAAATAGATTGACTCCCACCACTCATCCTTGAGGGGGTGCCTTCGAATTTCATCGTACCATGGACGTTTGACGAGTTGACGGTCGCCTTCACGAATTGCGATGCATTCAGTGTCGCCCGCGCTTATTCGTCCCGCCACCCCCCGAACCTGGCTGACGAACTCGCTTGTAATGCCCCATTCCACTGCGCCCAGCTGCTGCATACCGCCCAAGGCATAGCAATCTTCATAGCCGTCTTCAACGCCGCTCGCTACAATCGCCCTTAAGTGAGGCGGTTGTTCCGCGGCGACCCAGAATTGAACGGTGCCGGCAGATGAATTACCGACCATTCCAACATTACCGTCGCTCCAGGGCTGTTCGGCGATCCATTCTACGACTTCGGCACCGTAAATACCTTCCTTTTGATCAAACCAGTAGTCAATGATACCTTCAGAACAACCTGTTGCAGGAAAGTTCGCGCCCACAAATGCGTATCCTGCTTCAAGAAAAGGCTTTGCGATCTCGAAAGGAGCGAAGCTTGCCGAATACGGTGAATACAAGAAGACGCTTGGATAGCGGCCGATTTTCGGACGATAGGAAATGTAGGCAATTCGTGTTCCGTCCTTCATGTGCACGTAGTCGATTTCGCGCACCACGTCAGCTTCATTAAGTTGGGCGTTACCTCTCATGCAGATCTCCCTTGGGATTCTCTTAAATTGTTTGTCTTGTCTCTGTCGGGGCATTTTAATGCCATGGGTCCAACTACCAACTCCTGCACTTGCCTGCAGCCGGATTGTTCTGGGAGGCTAGAACGAAAAGTGCCAATCACCGTTCCTGGAGGAAGCATGTCGGTCCCATGACTATATGCCGGCTCGGTCAGCCGTCGAATGCAATCTAGAATGAGCTGAGACAAAAAGCTGCAGTCTTGCTGGATACTTGCAGGATTTCGGCTTGACTCCGTCTTTCGCGGCAGCACCCCTGCTGAGTTTCGAGGTATCATGCAAGAACAGGTTTGAGTGTTGGTGGTGCTCCAAGTCCCGCACGGCCAGATCTTGAGGAACTGACAGCTTGGAGATAATCGCGCCGGCCCCTCTGCCGACCCTTGAGCTCAACGTCTTGCGGACATTCGAGGCCGTTGC
Organism: Ensifer sp. MPMI2T; assembly: GCF_004827385.1. GTDB lineage: Bacteria > Pseudomonadota > Alphaproteobacteria > Rhizobiales > Rhizobiaceae > Sinorhizobium. The sequence goes on along the minus strand of NZ_SRXN01000027.1, from coordinate 83,062 downwards.
CGATGCGGGCAGCTTCACTTTGGCAGCTAGTGCCGTGTCCCGTACGCCTTCTGCAGTTTCTATGCAGATCAAGAAAATGGAAGAGGAACTCGGTGTCGACCTTTTCCACCGCAATCCCCAGGCCGTCGCGCTAACACAACACGGGAAAACACTTCTCTCGTATGCCAAGCGCATGATTGCTTTGAACAACGAGGCAGCATCCCGATTCATCAAACCAGACACAGCCTTGGTTGTTCGACTCGGAGCACCCGACGATATCGCGGGATTGATGTTACCGAAGATTTTGAAAAGCCTCTGCGAAACATGGCCCCAACTTTCTGTTGAACTTACGGTTCAGTCGCTAGCCAGCATTAGTCGCGCGATCCAGACGGGCCGTCTCGACTTAGGCTTCTACAATGCACGCCATGCAGGGTCGGCTGAAAAACTCGTCACAGAGAACCTCGTTTGGGTTGCTAGGAAGACTGGTATAGCGCATCTAAGGAAGCCACTACCGGTTGCCGTGAGGAATTCTGGGTGCATCTGGCGCGCGGATGCGCTCAGGGCACTGTCAAAACGCGGTATCGCCTTTCGCATAGCGCATAGTTCAGCCAGCCCCTTCTCTCAACTGACGGTAATTCGTGCGGATCTCGCCGTGGCGCCGCTCAGCCGTGCTCTCGTCCAGCGAGATATGACAGTGCTTGGCGAGCGTGATGGCGTGCCCGATCTCGGAACTTATGATGTCGGCCTCAAGGTCGCTCGAGACGTCACGGGCTTGCTGGCCGAAGTTGCAGAATTCGTGGGGACGAAAGTAGCCGAACGATACCGCCAACCGAGCCCTATCGGAGTTCGGACCACACCATTTCACTCTGCTTAGGTATCGCTCTGGCAAAAGGACGGTCAGCCTTGCAAATTCCGCTCCTTCCAGCGGCGTTAAGAGGATTTTAGACGTCCTGACCGCAGGCGCGGCGGAAACGCCTCACAGACGCGGCGATCCCGTGTTCGAGCGCGTCCGCAATGAGCCCATGTCCCACTGAAACCTCTGCAAGCCGCGGAATCCGGGCGATCAGTGCAGGAAGATTTGCCTCCGTCAGATCATGGCCCGCATTGACTGAAAGACCAAGGTCCAGCGCCAGGTCGGCCGTGCTTCCAAGAGCTTCAACTATTAGGGCCGCGGCCACAGGATTGTCATAGTGAGCCGCATATGGACCGGTGAATAGCTCGATCCGGTCGGCGCCAACTTCATTTGCTATGTTCAGTGATTCGGCGTCCGGCGTCGGGTCAGCGAAGACGGAGACACGCACTCCCATCTCCTTTAATCGGTAAACAGCGCCTTCTAGCAGTGTGCGATGCAGGGAAAAATCCCAGCCGTGGTCAGAGGTCGCCTGAAGGGGTTCATCTGGAACCAATGTTGCCTGCTGCGGTCGATGCTCATCGATCAGTTGCAAGAAGTGCTCGCTTGGAAAGCCCTCCACATTGAGTTCGGCACCCGGAAAAGAACTGGCGATCATCGCCTTGATCGGACGGAGATCCGAAAACCGGATGTGACGCTGATCTGGGCGTGGGTGCACAGTCAGTCCACTGGCACCCGCATCAAGCGCGATGCGGCCGAGTTCAATGACGCTCGGCCATGGCAAATCACGCCGATTTCGCAGCAAGGCGATCGCGTTCAAATTAACCGACAGTTTCGCAGGCATGTCTCATGTCTTCATCGGGATTGCGGCCGCACGAGTCGGTCCGAATGTGTTCGGGTTTCGTGTTATCCCCGATTGATGCAGACGACCTTTGGCTGGGTCATGTCTTCATAGGCGAAGCGAACACCTTCGCGACCCATGCTGCCGTATTTGAAGCCGCCGAAGGGCATGGCGTCGAAGCGATAATCGGAGGAGTCGTTGATCATCACCCCGCCGGCTTCTATCCGCTCGGCTGCGTCGAGCGCAACATTAAGGTCGCTGGTGAAGATACCGGCATGCAGGCTGTAGTCAGGATCGTTGGCCATTTCGATTGCTTGATCGAGCGTGGCGAACGGCGCCAACATGACGACGGGCGCGAACACTTCCTCATGCCACAGCTTGCAGGTCACCGGCGTGCCTTCGAGCACCGTCGGATGATAGAGAGATCCATCGCGATAGTTGCCGCAAAGCAGTTTTGCCCCTGCCTTGATGGCATCGTTGACGGCGGTTTCGGTCCGTTCCGCGACCTGAGCAGAGATCATCGGGCCGACGTCGGTATCCTCCTGCAGAGGATCGCCAGCCTTGAGCCTCTGTGTCGCTGCGACAAAGGCATCGCGGAAAGGGTCGTAGAGTTGCGCCTGGATCAGGACACGCTGCGCACCGATGCAGTTTTGTCCCGCTGCCCAGAAGGCGCCGGAGACGCAACTTTCAACCGCCTTGTCGAAGTCGCAGTCGTTCATGACGATAACAGGCGCATTCCCGCCAAGCTCCATGGCGAGCTTCTTCAGGCCAGCCGCGCGGCTGATCGCCTCGCCGGTGGCAAAGCCGCCGGTGAACGACACCATCCGCACCTCGCGTGCGGCGATCATCGCGGTTACCAGTTCCCTGTCACCGTGGGCGACGGTGATGACCTCCTGAGGCAATCCAGCTTCCCGCAGCACTTCGACCAGCTTGATGGCGGAGAACGGCGTCAGGTTCGACGGCTTCAGCAGCACCGAGTTGCCGCCAGCAATGGCCGGGCCGAGCTTGTGCGCAACCAGGTTCAGCGGGTCGTTATAAGGCGTGATGGCGGTTATGATGCCGAGCGGTTCGCGGGTGAACCAGCCCTGGCGTTGTTCCGAGCCAATATAGGCATCGAAGGGCACGATCTCGCCGGCATTGCGCTTTGCTTCTTCCGCCGAGAGCTTCAGCGTATTGACGCAGCGAAGCACTTCCTTGCGCGCCTGGACGATTGTCTTGCCGGCTTCGCGAACGATCGTCTCGGCAAAAGCATTGCTGCGGCTTTCGACGATCCGGGCGGCCCCTTCGAGGATGCTCGCCCGTATGTGCCGCGGCAGATTGCGCGAGATCTCGGCGCCGCGGCGGGCGGTCGCCAGCAGGCGATCGATGTCGGCGGGATCGGTTGCCTCGACCGTTCCAAGCAGCGCCCCGTCATAGGGGCTATGAACAGAGATTGGCCCCAGGCTGGTCGTGATGTGGAGTTTGGCGGCAGTCATGTGGCAGCTTCCCTATTCCTGATCGACCTCCCGTCCGGAGGTCGCGTTTGTCCGCAGGGCAAAGGTGATCCCCTGCCCCGTTCCGGTTTCATGCAGTCGTTGATGACAAGCGATGGCGGCCGGATCACCGGTCACCAAGCCTCAAGTATCGATCAGAGCTTCTGGCCGTCGCGCACCAGCTCGTCCATGACGGAGCGAATGGCCTTCTCGGCGATCGAGACGATCTCGTCGACTTCTTCCCTCGTGGTGACGAGCGGCGGCGCAAAGCCGAGGATGTCACCATGCGGCATGGCGCGGGCAATCAGGCCGCGGTCGCGGGCGGCCTTGGAGACGCGGGCGCCGACCTTCAGCGACGGATCGAAGCGCTTCTTGTTCTCGCGGTCACCGACAAACTCGATGGCGCCCATTAGGCCGACGCCGCGCACTTCGCCAACGATCGGCAACTGCGCGAACTTCTCCTTGAGCTGCGCCTGGAAATAGGCGCCGACCTCGCGGGCATTGCCCGGTAAATCTTCCTTCTCGACGATGTCGAGCACCGCATTGGCCGCAGCCGCACCGGTCGGATGACCGGAATAGGTATAGCCATGCGAGAAGGCGCCGACACGATCGGCACCATCTTCCAGCACTTTATAGACCTTCTCGCCGACGATCGCGGCCGAGAGCGGGAAGTAGGCTGAGGTCAGACCCTTGGCGACGGTGATCAGATCCGGTTCGATGCCGTAATGCTGCGAGCCGAACATCGAGCCCGTACGACCGAAGCCGGTGATCACTTCGTCGGCGATCAAGAGCACGTCGTGCTTCTTCAAGACCGGTTGGATGGCTTCCCAGTAGCCCTCCGGCGGCGGCGTGATGCCGCCGGTACCGAGAACCGGCTCGGCGATGAAGGCGCCGACATTGTCAGGACCGAGCGTCTCGATCATCTCGTCGAGCTCGACGGCGCGGCGGGCGGAAAATTCCCGTTCCGTCTCGCCCGGGCTTGCACCCCAGTAGTGGTGCGGCACGCCGGCATGGACGATCTGCGGCAGCGGCAGGTCCATGTGATCGTGGTAGAAGCTCATGCCGGTCATAGAGCCGGAGACGACGCTGCAGCCGTGATAGCCGCGCTCGCGCGAGATGATCTTCTTCTTGGTCGGCTTGCCGCGCAGGTTGTTGTAGTACCAGACAAGCTTGGCCTGGGTCTCGTTGGCGTCCGAACCGGACATGCCGTAGAACACCTTGCTCATCTCGCCCGGCGCCATCTTTACCAGACGATCCGACAGGATCGCCAGCTCGTCGGTCGTGTGGGCCGCATAGGAATGGTAATAGGCGAGACGGTAGGCCTGGCGTGAGATCGCCTCGGCAACTTCCGTGCGTCCATAGCCGACATTGACGCAGTAGAGACCGGCAAAGCCGTCGATCAGCTGGTTGCCGAGCGCGTCCTGGATGCGAATGCCTTTGCCCGTCTCGACGATTGTCGGTTCGCCGAGCTTGCCCGTCGCAAAGTCCTTCAGCTGCGTGAACGGATGCAGGACGCTCTTGCGGTCCTTCTCAGCGATGTCCCTAATGTTGATGCTCATGAATACTTCCTTTCGATCTGCGATGGCACAACGCAGACTCGTGATCCGTAGTTGAAGCTATGCTCTGCTATGCGGCTCGTGTCCCTTGAGTGATCCAGTTCACGTGTCTAAGGGGGTCTGTGAACGCCGATCTATCGTTGGCTCCACCAAGCCCCCCCCAAAACCTTCCACTCGCCCACGGACATCGAGCTGATCCCGTACAAACCTCTTCGCAGCGATGCCGGTCCGAAGTGTCCGCCAGTGACTGGCACCGATTTTGTACCGGCTGTCGTACTAGCGGACGTGAAGTTGACGAGGAAAGTTCGTCAGTATTTCGCAACCTGTTTCCGTGACACGGACAGTCTCACTGGTGCCCGCGTCCGCGAACCCGAAGACTTTTACCAGGGAAGGAATATGGAACGTCATGTTAGGCCGCAATTCCCGCATTTCGCCGCGCTTGAATGACAGAATGTAGCCTTCGCCCCAGTCTGGTGGAAAATTGATGCCGATGGAGTAGCCAGTCCGTTTGAAACGACCTTCATAGCCACCCTCAGTAACAGCCGTTGACCAAACATTCCAAACTTCCCCTAGAGGCCGGCCGGGTCGAATGGCGTTGATCATTTTTTCGAGCGCCTTGCGAGACACATCTTCCATTCGCTCCATCTCGCTATTGACGGGCTTGACCAAGATGAATCGCATTAGTGCAGCACTGTAGCGATGCACACACCCAGAGATTTCCAGGAGGACTGGATCGCCTTCTTGAACCTTTCGCCCGGCCCAAGTTGCGTGAGCTTGGCTTGTACGCACGCCTGACGACACAAAAACTGGCAGTCCCGGATATTCGCTTCCCATACCGGTAACGGCTCGCTGGATCTCTGCCGCAATGTCGTTTTCGTTGGCGCCAGCATGGATCTGAGATATACCCATCTCCATACCCACCTCTGCAATGCGAGCGGCTTGGCGAATATAATCCAGCTCCAAATCTGACTTGACGACTCTCGAGGCTTCTACTGTGAATGAGCCATCCTGGAACTTCGCGCCGCCAAGCATCTCTCTCAGCCGCTCATAATCCACAATCGACAAGAACCAGCTAATCTTCTCAACGCCAATCACTGCATCGGCGTAGCCCATGTTGCGAATCGTGCTGGTCAGCAACTCGATTGGCAATTCATGGTCCATGTAGCTGAACGATTGATCTATCCAGGACAGCACCTTGACGTTTGTCTCTTCAATCCCTCGCGTTATGTGAACCGGATCTCCCGAAACAGGGATCAGTAGGAACTGGCTGCTGAAATATCCGACGGTGTGGTAGCCGCTCATATAATAGATATTTTCAGGGGTACTCACGACTAGAAGGTCCAGCCCTCTCGCGGCCATTTCTTCGCGGACATTTTTTAGCCGCCGCTGAAACTCTTCCACCGGAAATGCGAGATCTTTTTGAACAACGGCGTCGGTTACACCAGGTACTTTCATCTTACCCCATCCTTGATGTCGGAGCTGCTATGCTCTCAACAGTAGCAGCGACAACATTAGGACTTGAGGCAATTGCCGGCTGGGAGACGCAGGATTGCTGCGTAATGTCATGCAATGCGCACCCTTTCTGCGTCCGCCGCGGCTGGGAGAGGATAGATGTGCGACGCACAAACACCAGCGCGCCCATGGCCCTAGGGCGGATGTTGGCCTTTGCTTGCCCCCGGCCACTTCTGGCTCGGCGCGAACACCGACAACGACGGGAAAGGCCGCAGCCGTTCGCATCGCAATGACTCTGATACGGCTTCGCTAACCTGCCGCCATTTGGTGCTCGGTCGCGTGGGTTAACGATTTTGTGGCAAGTGGTCGTAGCGGAGCTTTTGTGCCCGACGGCGCAGATGCGCAGCTTTACCTGCCCTTCGAGACTGGTGCCGTCATTCGACCGTATCCGGGGCGCTTCCGCCCAAGCCTTCCTGCTGCGGCGACGCGTCGAAGTCGCAAGAGCGTGGCGCTGAAAACAGCTCAGACGATCCGCTTGACACATCAGGTCATCGGCTACGGTCATGCAGACCAGAACGCGGCCCTATCGCCGAACCCTGCTGGAGAGCCTTATTGGCTCCCCCAAATTCGATGCTTCTTTCTCCGGCCGATCCAAGCGACCAACCGAGATCGTCAACGGACACAGGAAATTACTTATAGCGCTTGGGACAGGCATCCACGTTGAATCAAACGTGAAATCACGGCAAACAGCCCCGGTCGGGGACACCGCGGCAATGCCTTCTTTTGTATTTGACGTTCCAGATGCTGAGTTTGGCCGGCAAGCTGCCGGCCAACCGCAAAATGTGAAAGCAGTACCGTCCGGCACTGGCTCTCCCGTTTAATAGCTGAGCATTATCTTCCGATAAATTTCGACAGATTTGGCCAATTGGTCCAATTCGACGTACTCATTATTGGTATGAGCGCGATCGATACTACCCGGCCCCAACACAATGCAGGGAATTCCTGCCAAGGACAGCTGACTAGCGTCAGTCCCGTACGGCACGCCAATATAGTTGCCCGTCCCAGCCACTTCGGCACAGGCTTGCGCCGCCACTGCCGCAATCTTGCTCGACTCGGCGCTATCTGGAGCCGGGTCCTCCAGTGCGGGGAGCAGAGACCGGACGTTGATGTTTTCGCGTTCGCGCAAAGCCTGGAGGATATTCTCCACCTCTTGCAAGGCCTGGTCCGGGCGCTCACCGGGCACCAAGCGCCTGTCGACCCAGATGCGGCACGACGGCGGCACTGTTGTCAGTTCCAATCCCCCTTCGATAAGACTTACTGTCAACGTCGGTGGGCTCACCAGATGTTGCTTGCGTGAGGCAAGATCCTGGCCGTGCTCGTTGAGCGCCAGAATAACCTTGGCCATGCCTGTTATAGCATTGACCCCAAGGTGGGGTTTGGAGGTATGCGCCGGAATGCCCTGAACCTCAATCTGCCAGCGAACCGAACCTTTGTGCGCGACGACGAGTTCCAATTCTGTCGGCTCGCCTACCACCGCTCCATCATATGAGGTACCGGAAAGAGCGATAGCCCTTGCACCAATCTTTCGGTATTCCTCATCAATGCTGGCAGCGACAACTACGGTAGCATTGGGCTGGCGGTCTCCGAGGCTACTCAGCGCAATCAACATTGCCGAAAGGGAGCCTTTCGTGTCACAGCTACCTCGACCGTAGACCCGACCATCTTTCTCTTCACCGGAGAACGGATCAGAAGCCCAATTGTCAGTCGGCACGGTGTCCATATGGGCTACAAATAGGAGGCGCCGATTAGGGTCCTTCCCAGGAACCCAAGTCAGCAAGTTCGAGCGCCCTTCGGCAACATGCTGGAGCTCATACGGGAGATTTCGGTCCTTACAGAACCTTTCAAGGTATTCGGCAACCCTTTGTTCTCCGCCTCCCTTTGACGAAAGGGACGGGTTCACGCTTTCGATTTTGACGAGATCCTGAAGTAGCGTGATGGTATCTGTGCTGAGCGACGACATAAATTCTCCTGCTTCCGTGCTTTATCGCGGCGACCTACTTCAGCCATTTCCTTGTCAGGTCGACAACTTGATCGATCTCATCCTCTGTGTTGTAGAGATGAAGCGAGAACCGGAGCATTCCGCGCCGTGTCGATACCAGGACTTTGTTTTCGGCAAGATAGCGCTGCAATCCCTGAACGAAGGGCGCGGCCTCCTGAGCACCGGAGAGCGTTGCGACGTCGCCGAGCGCTACAATACTTCCAGTTTGTTTGCCAGGAGCTCCACCACAAACAGGGAGGCCGAGTTCTAGCAGTCCAGAAGCCAATCGAGCAGCCAACGATGTGACATGATTGTCGATTGCTTCGGTTCCGATCTCCAGCATTTGCCCCATGGAGGCGTATGCAGCGATCATGCCCGGAAAGTTATAATGGCCAACATCGAATCGAGGTGCGCCGGCCCGCAGCTTGGGAGCGTGGAGAATTGGAGCCGATTCCGGCGCATTTCCGAGGTCTACACTGAAACGGGCGAGGTAGGCTGGATTGAGCCGATCAGCCCACTCGCGGCGGCAGTAAAGAAAACCCGATCCATAAAGGCCCATGAGACCTTTCACAGTCGAGACTGCCAAGCCATCCAACCCCATGCGTACAACATCGGTGTGGAGGATCCCTACCGACTGGGTACCATCGGCAAGAAGGAAAGCGCCCAATCGCTTGCAGGCTTCGGCTATCGGTACCGTCACCGTTCGGAACCCAGGGACCATAGTCGCGGTGGAAACAGCGACGACGCGCGTCCTTGAATTGATGGCGTCTATAATCGCGTCGACGGGGATTGCGCCGTTATCCGGCTCCACGACTTTCAGTTCGATATCGTGCAGCGCTTTAATCTGCAGCCAAGGTAAGATGTTGTTCGCATGCTCTAACTGGGGGCAGAGAACCACGCGGTCTCCGGGCCGCCAATCGATCGCGTTGGCGATTATATTGACACCTTCCGATGCATTCTTGGTGATCGCTACTTCATCTTTGTCCGCACCGACGAACCGCGCGAATCTGGCGCGGGTTTTTTCAATATCCTTCAACTGAGGAAGTTCGTCGTTCTCGCCGAACAATCGGTTGTCCAGATGCTGCTCAAAGGACCTTCTTGTGGTTCTGGAGATCAGCCCCTGATTTGCAACGTCCATATAGACGTACTTCTTCGTGGCGGGAAATTCCTCCCGAAGGATGCTTAAGGGAAGCAAAGTGCTTTTCGTACCAGTCATGGTGGCTCGTCAAATTGGCGGACGATGAGTAGCCGGTACACGGCTAAAGTCAGCGGGTTAAAGTCTCATATGTCTTCGCAAAGCAGCACAGAGCCAACTCGTTGCTGCTGGGTCAAGATAACGCAACAGACGCCTAGAGAACGCACTATTCTCGCGTTCTTGCGCAGCATTCCTGCTCAGAACGACACTTTTCGCAGTTCTTGTGCATTCCACAATATGCGCGAGCACTGCTAAACTGTGCCGATGATCAAGCCGACCCCAACCGTTGCAGTCACCGCTCCTGCTAATCGTACCAGGCCCTGAAAGCGTTGCCCGGCAAGGTGGCACAGGCCAATACCCGCCCCCTGCAGGAGTAACGTCGCAAGGGCGAAGCCGGTAAGATATCCAAGTGCGCTTGCGCCCAACGGGATCTCAGTACCGTGTGCGTGACCGTGGAAAAATGCAAAGAAACTGATGATAATTGCTTCTGCCGTTAGCGGCAGGTTCACCACGGCTGCGACTAACAGACCGATTGTTACGAGCGAGGCGAGGATAACAGGCTCTACGAACGAAACCGACAGGCCGGCAATGCCTGCCACGCCACCAGCAATCATTAAGCCGGCGAATGCTGCCGGCCAGGCACAGAGAGCGCGGCCGCCTTTCAGCGCTGCCCATAGTCCAACTGAGACCATCACCACTACGTGATCGACTGCGAAAAGCGGATGTGCAAGCCCGGCCGCAAACGACTTAGCTGAGCCGACGCCGAGATGGGACAATGCTGGCTTGCTTGCAGTAGCGATCATAATCGCTGCGAAGGCTAGTTTGATATATTTGATTCCGGTCATGGGATTTTTCCATAAGCGTTCGTCATTCAGGAAACTACGCATTTGTCATCGCTTTCACTCATTATGTTCAGAATGGTGGGTTCCAGCAGTGTGGGTATGATCATAGCCCATTTGATGCATGCGGTTGTGCAGGCGCCGATAGGCCGACTGGAGCGTTAGCCGCATCTCCTTGTACCGCTTGGCCTCGGCGCGGGTGGCGATTGTGTCGATGAAGGCCAACGACCCCTCGATCTGATCGAGGATGGTGAGCGCGTCGGCTGCAGCGAATAATTCAGAGCCCTCGACGTCGATCATGACTGCCGACGAATGAGCGGCGATCATCTCCGGTTTGTCGTCGTATTTTGCACGAACAAGCAATGCGATCCAGGAACTCTTCTGAACAGGTACCGACCAGTTCCCGGCATCCTTGCCATGGTTTGAGAGTACGGCTCTCTCTGACCTCGCCGTTAACGATAAGATCGATCCTGGTCATCGGCACGATTACACTTGAGACATTCCAGCTGATGTTGACCGTTCCGCCCGAGGAGGTCAGGCTGACGCGGCCTCCCATGGGTTTACCGTCAACATTCAGATCCATCAGAGGGCCATAGGTAACAAACGTATGGCCTGCGCGGACAGCATCCATCCACGTCTCGTAGGAGAACTCCCGATTATCGGCAATTTTCGCGTAGGTGCGGGTCAGCCCTACGGCAAACTCGGCGGACATCTTGTCAGTGCCAGCCACGGCCGGAATGTGGTATCCATTGTTGAGGTAGCGATACCAGTCGGAAAGAGAGTAGGCGTCGATGCCGAGGGCATCGGCTTCGCCCAGGACGATCGTCGCGGCGTTTTGATAACGTTTACGCCTTCCGCGGCGCCTTCCAGCATGGCTGTTGCCGGAGCCAGGAAATGTACATGGGTATCCGCCGTGACCCAGCCTTGCTCGCGCCAATGAAGCACCTTCTCGAGCTCTATGGTAATTTGCTCCGTTTCTGGAGTGATGTGGAACTTCCGGCGGATCGGCTTGACTTCAAAACCTTTCGTGATTTCCAGGTAAACGTCACCCAAAGGCAGTTCGATACTCGTCTGGCCCGAGATGTAAGTGGATAGATGCGGGCCGTGCCAATGCTCGGTGCTGTAATTTTCGAACCACCGCGGATTCGGGTTTCGATTCCCATTTGCCGGGGCGAGGTACTCGCCCGCGGAGCCATGCACGTGCAGCTTTACCGGGACTGGTTTGTTCGTTGCCTGCTCCACAACGCGAAGAATGACGCGTTGGTTGGCCGGCAGGACGTTCTGCAAAATTGGCTCGCTCTGCTGAGCGTCGTTTTCGAGATCGCAAACGGGGATCGTTCTCTCACCAAATAGGTGAAAACGGGCATCGGCGTGCGCCGCATATTCTACGATCAATTCGGTGGGACTGACTTCTGGCTGCAGGTTCTGACGCGTTTTCTCCCAATGTTTCCTAGGATAGACGAGCCGCGGCCGCGCGGAGATCACCTGGCCCAGATCGAGTTGGATTTGGCTAAAGAGACCATGTTCGTCCAGCGTGGAATCAAAGCTCATTTCGGGCGGCAGTCTGAGCATCGCCTTCTTGCGTTTTTCCCAAAGGAGCGGCATTGAACGAGCGCTACCTGCGGCAACTCCGGAGATGATCAAACCGCCGGACACAGGTTCGAATCTGATCGCCTCGACTGCTTTCTCTGGAGCGGGGTTTTCAAAGGCCCAGACAAAGTTCATCCAAGGCCCTTCCTCGAAAAGAGCCTGTTGCTGTCGTATTCCCCATTCGACGGGCCACCGATATGAGGCAGCGTTGCTTATTGGCCTTGGTTGGTCAGTCGCGCTGAGAGCAAGCGGGCGAGGTTTTCGAGCCGCAACGGCTTGGGTGCAATGCTCGCCCCAGCGGAAGAGTAGTGACCCCACCTGATGCCGCCGCCGTATTTCGGCCTTTTGTTCGGTCCCATCATCATAAATCAGAATATAGTTTGCTGCGTGTTCGCCAAGCTGACCGACCCCTCGCATCGGAGAGATCAGCCCGTTCCGATCCGGAGTGAGCGGACGGACATCGGAAGCATGCAGGAAGACGAACCATTGAGCCGTGGTCGGCGAAATGTTGACTGTAAGCGGCTGAGCCTTAAGAAAAACTGGGCGCCCAACTTCGAACGGGATGCCCCACGCGACGCACGACCCCACATGTGCGAACGGAGCTGCCGCCGACAGATCGACCGATACGTCTGGGTGTGCCGCAAGCTCCTCGAACGAAAAATTGCCGTCAATGCTCAAAGGCCAAAACAGCGGCGAAGCAGGGCCGTCTCGGAAGCTGGTCATCATTTTCTCCTAATGGCTCTATGGGCGATGGCTGGTATGTGTTCACCTCTCGCGACGCTAAGCCATTCAATCAGGGCTTAAGGCTCACGCGGGACTTTGTTGATGCACTGTTAGGGTCTGTGGGCCACATCCGCATACGCTCATGTTTCAGCAATAATTCATCGATCTAGGCCCCTGAAATCGAATTTAAGCACGATGCCGTTCTCGCAGGATGGTATCGGCCATTTTCTCGGCGACCATTACTGTAGGGATGTTCGTGTTCGCTCGCGGGCAGTGCGGCATCACAGAGGCGTCAGCAATCCTAACGCCTGAAATGCCGCGCACTCGGCCCGACGGATCTGTCACAGCCATGGGGTCTAAGCTGCTTCCCATCCGGCAGCTGGACGTCGGGTGCCAATTGCCTGTCACGTTTTCGCGCACGAAACGATCCAGGAGTGCATCACTAGCAAGAAGATCAGAGAACGTTTGACCATTCGTGATCACATGCTTTATGAGGCTGCGGCGCAAGCCCGGAGAACTGTCCATCAACTTGGCTAATACGTACGTCAGGCCGTAGTTGATGCGATTGATCTTGCTGATCTTCTTTGCTCGCCAATTCCAAGCAGACGGGAATGGGTCGAGTGCGACGGCCGAAAGGGAAGGATGGCTCCATAGCCGTCCGAGGAAGTGGAAGCCAGCTTTCAATCGCGTCAAATCCCGCACGTCGCTCAGCCAGTTGAAATCCACCTCGGGCTCGACGTTGTGAGAGCGATGTCTGAGCGTAACTGCTCCGGTGGAATAGCTACGATTGACCCACAGGAATAGAGATCCAAGACGTCTACCGAGAGGATGCCATGCGGACTTTGCGACTGCGGATATCGCCATGTCTGTTGGAGGGCAATCGTACTGGCCCGATGAATAACGGGCATGCATCTGAATGTGGCCGCTGAGGTTGGACAGCATCCGATCGTTCGGTTCCAAGTAGCCCGAGATAGCGATTCCGGGATGCTCCTGAAGGCCCTGCCCTACACCCGGAACGTGTGCCACGACGGGAATGCTGAGGCTTGTCAGATGATCCGCGGGCCCCACGCCAGAACGCATCAAAACTGCAGGCGTGTGAAGCGATCCCGAGCAGAGAACAACGTTTGCGCTGTGAAATATCTGTCGACCGGAACTGTTCTCAACCTCTACACCTGCAACTGAGTTACCGGAGAAAATTAGTCGCACCACAGTAGTACTCGGCAAAACTTTCAAGTTGGGCCGAGACCGCACAGATTTGTCCAAGTACGCCATTGCCGTGGACACCCGGCGGCCGTCTCGATTCGTCAATGGCACCACCGAGTAGCCGTCGCCAAATTCACCGTTGAAATCGGGTCGGAAGCAAATGCCAGCCGCTTCATATGCCTCGGACACCGCTGTTATGAACCCCGACCAGTTCGACCGAAGAACGCGTTTTATCGGCAACGGACCATCTTTGCCGTGAAACTCCCCGTCGAAGTCCAAATCTGTTTCAAGCCGTCGAAAATATGGCAGGACCTCGTCCCAACCCCAACCGGTCGCGCCATTTGCCGCCCACTCATTGTAGTCGTCAGGACCGCCTCGGTTGGCCACCTGAGCGTTGATGCTGGAGCCACCGCCGACGACTCTGGCCTGTTCATAGTGGGTGGCCCTCCTGCCATCCCGCACCACTCTCGCCTGAAGAGCTGGCCATTGATAATCTGGATTGAAATACGCTCGAGTTGGGTCGCCATCCAGAATATCATCCGGGATTGCGTCAGGGGGCGTGTCGGGACCAGCCTCCACGAGCAGAACATGTTCGCCGGCGGCAGACAGCCTACTTGCCATCACGCAGCCTGAAGAGCCGCCGCCCACAATAATGTAATCGAATGCCAACTTTGCCTCCCGCATTCATGATCGTCATCAAATTTGCTCGGAAAGGAGTGGACAGAAACAAACACTCAGGGGCATCGCCTACTGCGCATATGATGTGACCCAGCCTTTTGCCGTCAAACAGTCAGTTAACAGCAGCATTTCGGAGGATATGCGCCGAAACTTGGTAGCCTTATGCAGTAATCCTGCGTTCTCTCTCCAGGTGCGCAGGAATCCGGCTGAGCACCGCACAGTCGCAGTAAGCTGCCGAGGTTTGGCCAAACTTGGTAAGCTTTGAGGCAACCTCGGCAGCTCGGTACATCGAGACCTGCATGGTATCAAATACCAATAGCCTCATAAGCTTCGGCGATCTGTCGAATGGACACGATGTACGCGGCGGTCCTGTAGTCGCCGACCTCCGGCTGCTTTTCCAGCAGATCACTGATGCGGGCCCAGGTGCTGCGCATGACGTCTTCTAGTCCTGAACGAACGAGATCGATCTCGGCGCCGCCTTCCAGGAACTCGTCTCGGATATCGGCGGGGAACTCCTTGCCGGTCATCCGTTCGAGCGCTGCAGCGATCGTCTGGTTGCGCCGCTCGCGGCGCCGCCGCTCCATCAAACCGAACGGGATATGCGTCAAGTTCTTCACCCACTCGAAATAACTAACGACCACACCGCCGGCATTGACATAGAGATCGGGAAGAATGGTGACACCGCGCGAGCGCAGGATCTTGTCCGCCTCGAAGGTGACGGGGCCATTGGCCGCTTCGACGACGAGGGGGGCCTTGATGCGCTCGGCGTTCTCGGCATGAATGGCATTTTCCATCGCCGCCGGAATAAGAACA
This sequence comes from Ensifer sp. MPMI2T, assembly GCF_004827385.1. GTDB lineage: Bacteria > Pseudomonadota > Alphaproteobacteria > Rhizobiales > Rhizobiaceae > Sinorhizobium. The sequence continues at coordinate 67,833 of NZ_SRXN01000027.1, read as the reverse complement.
TCGCCAGGCTGCTCGACACCGGTCATATCGCCGGCGAAGGACTTGGCTCCTTCAAAGCCGAGAATGCTGCCGGTGCGGATCTGATGCTGCTTGAGCGCCTCAACGGACAAGCCCTCGGGATTGGCAACGTAGCCATCGCGCTCTGCTACGACGGTGATGCGTGCCCCATCTTCTTCCGACAGGAATTTTGCGGCGTGATAGCCGACATTGCCGAAGCCTTGGACCACGATCGATGCGCCCTTAAGATCGCGGCGGCCGTCGAGACCTTGCGTACGGGTGTCGCGAAGATAGCTCTGGATGGCGAACTGCACACCCCTGCCCGTCGCTTCGGTGCGGCCGGCAATACCGCCCTTCGACAGGGGCTTGCCGGTGACGCAGGCGCGCGCGTTGACAACGTCGGTCGGATTGGCGCGGCGGAACTCGTCCATCATCCAGGCCATTTCCCGTTCGCCCGTGCCGATATCCGGAGCCGGAACGTTGACGCCCGGACCGATCAGGCCCCGCTTGTTCAGTTCCTGGGTGAAGCGGCGGGTGATGCGCTCAAGTTCCTGCACGGTCCATTCGCGCGGATCGATCTTCAGTGCTCCCTTGGAGCCGCCGAAGGGCACGTCGACGAGCGAGCACTTCAATGTCATCAATGCCGCGAGCGCCTCGACCTCCTCGGCGTCGGCATTGGAGGCGTAGCGAATGCCGCCCTTGACCGGTTCGCAATGCTCGCTGTGGACCGATCGCCAGCCGATGAAGCTGTACATTCGGCCACGCAAGCGAACGCCGAAGCGCACCGTATAGGTCGAGTTGCACTGAATGATCCGTTCAGCCAGTCCCTCGGGTAGATCGAGGAAGGACATGGCATGGCGGAAGTTCTGGTCGACGCTTTCCAGAAAGCCTGCGGAACTGACTTCGGACCTGATCGAAGATTCTGCCGCCGTTTGGGTCTGAAGCTCGCGTTCTATTGTTGAAAGCACTGGTATTCCTCTATCAGTTGTTGATCTGTGTGTTTGTTCTGCGCGACGCTCAAACCTCTGTGACCCAAAGAATAGGCCAACCGGCAAACCCGTTTGCCCCATTCCAATTCGAGCAAATGACTGCTTCAGTTCGCCGGGAAGGGATGAGTGGTTCTTCGGGGGAGCAATGAGTAGATCAAAGTAAACAGCCGGCGGGCAGTGTCGTGGTCGACTCTCACGGCCGACGACAAATTCTCTCTCAGCAACTCAGACGCTTTGTTATGGATGTTGCGTCGGCCGCAATCGAGTTCCTCCAGGTGTTGCAGACCAGGAAAGCGAATTGCTTCGAAGTAGCATTCACAGACACGGGTGTAGTCCCGAAGCAGGCGGCCGAATAGGCTGAGCGAAAGGTGGTGCATTGTAACGTGCTCGCCCGCATCATCTGTGATTTGCATGGCTAACATTCCCTCCTCCAGCTCTATATTCAGCCGGTAAGGCCCATGATCGTGCCCCACTGGTGCAAATGTATTATTTTGCAAAAGGTCCGAGATCGCGATCGTTCGCTCGTGACCGACACCTGGGTCTCTGCAGTTCAAACAGTGGCGAAGAAATATTTCGCTAATACGAAACTCAGGCCTCATGACACCCTGTTCCCAAGTAGAGTTACTCTCCAAGCGGTCTGGTGATGCATTGCATAGTAGCTGCTGGACGAGCTCTGCGACCCCGCAGCACTTCATGTCGACCCACAAAGCACCCGGCGAGGCGACGTTGTCCTCTTCATCATTCCGCTATTTGCGGGCTCGGGGAGATTATCCCTCTTGGTTTATGCGCTGAATGCTGATTCTGGAACCGCGGCGCAGTTTTCAGGCGTATCAGACGAGGTGCGCGCAGGAATCAGACTGTAAAGGAATATCATTCGAAGACAGGATGTTCCCGCGGACTCGTCGGATCCGCCACGGCCCGCCGGACATTGAAAGACCTTGTCCGCGTCAGCTGTCCTTGGGGCTCGCGTCCGCTTTAGTCTGGCCCGCAGGTGCTCAGCCCTCGTTTAGTCGCCGTTTAGTCGCGGCTGTGATTGGTGCGGCGTTCCGAACTTTTGGGACTTCCACAAAGACGGAATTGCTACTAGTTCTAGCCATTAGAACATCTTTCCTGCGCCGAAGCGCGCCATCTCACTGGATCAGTCCATGGAACTCGACAAAATCGACAGAAAGCTTCTCAACGCGGTGCAACGCAATAACCGTCTAACCACAGAGGAACTGGGCGAACTTGCGGGGCTTTCGGCCACCGCTTGTCAACGGCGCTTGAAAAGACTGCGCGATGCCGGGGTTATTGAAGCTGACGTAGCTATTGTTTCGCCCGAAGCGGTTGGACGTTCGATGCAAATGCTCGTTTCGATCAGTTTAGAGCGCGATCGTACAGATATTATCGATCGCTTTAAGCAAGCGATCCGAAAAACGCCCGAAATCATGAGCGGCTACTATGTTACAGGCGACGCCGACTTCGTCCTCATCATCTCGGTGCGCGATATGGTCGACTATGAAAGGTTCACCCGTCGTTTCTTCTATGAGAACCCGGATATCAAAGATTTCAGCACAATGGTTGTTATGGATCGAACCAAAGTTTCCTTCGCGGTGCCCATTGACGAGTAGATAGCAACGCCGATTCGGGTCATCCCACTCTCGGGTAACGCGCAGCCTGCCCCGTACGACGCAGACCGGACGTCCCACCCGTACACCTTGACGAGGCTAAGTTGCGCTCGGCGATGTGAGAACGCAGATTTCCTGCGCCGGGGCCTGCCGATTTGCGGGAAATGGAGCCGTTGCGCTGCTACATTTATCTGGCGAGCGATGGCGTTTTCGATGTCTGACGGATAAGGAGCCGCGATTGCAGAGTATAACAAGGGGAACTGCCGCATCATATGTCCATAAAAAACGTGGACGCTATCGGCCCCACGGCAAGATCGGTCACATATGCGGCGAGAAATGGAGATGTAAAATGGACAATAGGAAAGATGATATCACGATCAACCCCGTGAGGCGCGCTGTCCTGAGGGGCATAGCTGTATTGGGCATGGCGGCATGCGCGATCGGATCGACGGTAGGTTCGGCGTCTGCGCAGTCGTTGCTGGATAAGATCAAGAATGGAGAAACAATCCGGATTGGCTTCTCAAATGAAATCCCATGGGCTTACCCCGGTGAAAACAACGAGCCGCTCGGCTTTGTCAATGCGATGACCCTCGACATCCTTAAGAGACTGGGAACGACGAAGGTCGAACCTGTTGTAACGGAGTGGGGTTCGCTCATACCCGGCCTGCAGGCCGGACGTTTCGATATTATCACCGGTGGCATGTTCATCCTGCCCGAGCGCTGCCGCAACGTTCTTTTTACTGAACCCCTCGGCAAATTCGGGGACGCACTACTCGTCAGGAAAGGCAATCCGGAAGGGCTACATTCTTATGAGGATGTGCGCGACAAGGGGCTTACCTTCGTCACTGCCTCGGGTTGGCTTTCAGTGAAGGCTGCAAAACAGGTCGGCATCACGGATGACAAATTCATGGAGGTCGCCGGTGCGGCGGAGGTCTTGCAAGCTGTGAAGGCGGGTCGCGCCGCTGCGGGCGGTGGCGACTATTTCACCATGAAAAAGTTTGCGGATGAGGATGAGAGCGTCGAGCTGGCCGATCCCTTCACTCCGGTTCTGCCCGACGGGGCGCCCGCTCTGGCATTCCTCCCCAACCAGCAGGCTGAAGTCGACGCGTTCAACGCCGTACTTAAAGAGTACATCGGTTCCGATGAGATGATGGAGACGGTTACCAAATACGGCTATACTAAAACTAATCTGCCGGGCGGGAGCAAGACTGCGGACCTCTGCAAAGGCTAAATGCGGCAGGAACGCTGCCCATGAGCCTGATGGCCACCCCTGCCACACAGCGGGGTGGCCTAGCGAGGGGATAGAATTATGAATGAATTCGCGCTGGGCTTCAGCGTGGCCGCGCTGATGAAGGGTGTCGCTATCACTCTCGTGGTGACCGTTGGGTCATCTTTGGTGGCGATCTTCCTAGGGCTGATCGTTGGCCTTATCCGGATCTCGCCTAGATGGCCGCTACGCTGGTTAGCAGTCATCTATATCGAGTTTTTCCGGGGAACGTCGCTGCTGGTGCAGCTTTACCTGTGGTTCTTCGTACTGCCAATCTTTGGAATTATTTTGTCACCCTGGACCGTTGCCATCCTTGGTGTCGGCATGAACGTCTCCGGCTATGGCGCAGAATTGGTTCGCGCAGCCATCCAAGCCGTAGACCGTGGTCAATATGAGGCGAGCATCGCACTCAATTTCCCACGCATCGCCATGCTTCGGCGTATCGTACTTCCACAGGCAATTCGCAGCATGCTACCTGCTTGGGGAAACCTGCTGATCGATCTCCTTAAAGGTACATCGCTCATCTTTTTCATCACCATTACCGAGTTGACCACTGCCTCCAAGCTGGCCGCGGACGCCACGGGCAACTACCTGCTGTTCTTTGCAGTGGCGCTATTCGGCTATTACTTCATCGCCCGCGCCCTCATTACTCCCTTTGTGCGCTGGCTTGAACGCCGCTTCTCGCGCGGCTTCGTACGGGAGGTGCTGGTATGAATATCTGGGATTGGTCCTATGTCTGGGAAGCGCTCCCATATATCTATCGGGGTGCGATTGTCACCGTTCAGGCGACGCTGCTTGGCTTCGCAATAGCGCTGGTGTTGGGCTTGGTATTCGCCCTCATCCGGCAGTCACCGAACCGCTATATATCTACAGCTATGGCGGAAATCGTCGAATTTATTCGTTCCACTCCGCTGTTGCTGCAGGTGTTCTTTGTCTATTTCGTCGGGCCCCAGTTTGGAGTGGTTATCCCTGCTTGGTCCGCGGGCATCGGCGTGTTGGGTATCCACTATGCGGCCTATTGCTCTGAATGCTACCGTGGCGGAATCGAAAACGTCGAGGGAGGGCAATGGGAGGCTTGCACAGCGCTCAACCTTTCAAAGTCACGAAGCTGGCGCGCCATCATTCTGCCGCAGGCAATCCCACCGATTGTGCCCAGTTTAGGGAACTATTTCATAAGTATGTTCAAGGACACGCCAATCTTGGCGGCAATCGCGATCCTTGAGATGCTGCAGCAGGCCAAGAATTTTGGTGCAAACAACTATCGATATATCGAGGCAATCACCATGGTCGGCTTCTTTTATCTCGTATTCAGTCTGGTCGCATCCGCCATCGTGCAGACGGTAGGATTCTGGCTCAATCGCCGCTATCATCTACAGTAGGAGTTCAGCCATGAACGACCAAACGGTTCGCTTGGAGCGCATCACAAAAAACTACGGCACGGTGGACATGCCAGACAATCTTAATCTCGATGTTGCGGCCAAGGAAAAAGCCACGAGCGAGCCCATGGTCCGCTTCGAGAACGTTGCAAAGCGATATGGCACGCTGACCGTCCTGGACAAGCTCAATCTCGACATTGCTCGCAATGAGAAGGTGTCGATTATCGGCCCCTCGGGCTCGGGCAAGACGACCGTGCTGCGTATGCTGATGACGCTGGAGCGCATCAACGAAGGGGTGATCTGGGTCGACGGGGAGCCGCTCACGCACATGCAGAAGAACGGACAGATGGTAACAGCGAGTGACCGTCATCTGCGGCGCGTGCGCGGAAAGATCGGCATGGTTTTCCAGCACTTTAATCTGTTCCCGCACATGACCGCGCTTCAGAACTGCATGGAGGCGCCGGTGTCAGTGCTTGGGCTCTCCAAGCAGGAAGCTGAGGCGCGAGCGGCAGAGCTGCTTGATATGGTGGGGCTTGGCGACAAGAAGAGCCATTTTCCGATCCAGCTTTCCGGAGGCCAGAAGCAGCGCGTAGCTATCGCTCGGGCCCTGGCCATGCGACCCAAGGTGATGCTGTTTGACGAGGTGACCTCCGCGCTGGACCCGGAGCTCGTCGGGGAGGTACTGAACGTCATTCGGAAGCTCGGGGCAGAGCATAATCTTACTATGTTAATGGTTACACACCAAATGGGCTTCGCGAAGGAGTTTTCCGATCGCGTTTGCTTCTTTTACGGCGGCAAAATTGCGGAACAGGGCCCGCCAGACCAATTATTCTCAGATCCTCAAAACGAGCGGACCCGTCAGTTCCTCAGTGCCGTCCTCGAGGCGGGATAGGCATATGCCCCATGCGATGAGGTTAGTGTTCCAGCGAGACCTATACTGGAGCGCTTTCGACTTAAGCGGTAAGTACTCATTTCAGATCGCTCAGTTTGGCTGCGTAAGTCACATATTATGCGAGGCTAAGGTTCGCCACTGACGCGCTTTTTCTTGGTGAACCAGTCTTCGTCGGCTGCAGAAGCCCGGGGCCCGGGGGGCATTCTGCAGCTCTGAAAATGGGCTTCGGTCACCGCCATTTCGCTGACGCAGCTGATCATCAAACAATCGATTGAGCCTTCATCACGGGTAAACAGACGCCACACGCGCACCCCGCTAAACGCCGATTTGCTGCGGCAAAGGTCGATGATTTGCGCAAAACGGCTCACACATGTTGCTACGTTCGTGGTGGGTGTCGAAAGTTTCGGTACCCAGAATATCGTTTTGGAGAGGCATAGTGGTGTTTTGTTGGGCCGGGTTGTCTCCACCAGAAATCAGGAACCGCCGCGTCCGTACTCGAAGCTGAAGTATGGACATAAGCGAGATCTCACGATGGCGGAACTGGCGGCGAAACCGCGAGCTGGGAGGGCTTGCATTATGAACGAACAGCAACAAACTAAAATTGGAATTGTCGCAAGACGTGCGATCCTGAGGGCGATGCTCTCGATTGGCATTGCGGCGGTCTTGATCGGCTCGACAGTGGGCGCGGCCTCGGCGCAGTCGCTATTGGACAAAATCAAGAACGGCGAGACGATCCGGATAGGATTTTCCAATGAAATCCCTTGGGCTTACCCCGGTGAAAACAACGAGCCGCTCGGCTTCGTCAATGCGATGACCCTCGACATCCTGAAGAGACTGGGCACGACGAAGGTTGAACCTGTTGTGACAGAATGGGGTTCGCTCATACCCGGCCTGCAGGCCGGACGTTTCGATATTATCACGGGTGGTATGTTCATCCTGCCCGAGCGCTGCCGCAACGTTCTATTCACTGAGCCACTCGGCAGAGGCGCTGACGGTCTCCTGGTGCCGAACGGCAACCCTAAAGCCCTGCATTCCTACCAGGATGTGCGCGATAAGGGACTTACATTCGTTACGGCCGCCGGCTACGATTCCGTGGCCTACGCACAAGAAGTCGGCATCCCTGATGACAAGATCATGCAGGTAGGCGGACCGGCGGAGATTCTGCAGGCTGTTAAAGCTGGCCGCGCCGACGCTGGCGCTGGTGACTATTTCACAGTCAAGAAATTTGCGGACGAGGACGACAGCGTAGAACTGGCTGATCCGTTCACACCACCGGTTACGGGCTACCCCGCTTTCGCCTTCCTGCCAGACCAACAGGCCACGGTCGACGCGTTCAACGCTGTTATGAAAGACTATATTGGCTCCGAAGAAATGATGCGGACAGTTGCTCGGTACGGCTATACTAAAGCGAGCCTACCAGACGGGACTCCGACTTTGGACCTCTGCAAGCAGTGACGTCCAGCCAATGGCTGCCCGACAGTATTGCGCCTCCTTAGCTGTGGCCGAGGAGGCGATCAGGCAGAATGTCATCGATCTGCGCCTCGTAAGCAGTCGGCCGTGAAGAATCTGTAAGTGGTTGATATTCTGGGTGGATTTTTGGCTTCAGATTTTGGTTTAGTGCCGAAGTCTGATTCACTCTATTTGTCGCGACGAATCGGAGCCGATAGATGTCCAGACCGACGGAACGGCGTGAGACAGGAGAGCAGGATCTGTTCCGCTCCCGGCTCGACCAGATCATCGACCTGAAGCACGAACTGGTGCAATTGGCGCAGACGATCGACTGGCCGTTTCTGGAACAACGGTTTGGCGAGGTTTATTCGGATGGTTCCGGCCTGCCGCCGTTGCCGACGCGGCTGATGGCGGGACTGGCGATCCTCAAGCACACCTTCAATCTGTCGGATGAGGCTGTCTGCGCCCGTTACCTCGACAGCCCGTATGCGCAATATTTCTGTGGCGAAGAATTCTTCCAGCATGCCTTGCCCTTCGACCGTTCGTCGATGACACGCTGGCGCCAGCGCATGGGCGAGGCGCGGATCAAGACGCTCCTTCAGGAAAGCCTTGCGGTGGCGGTCAGGACCGGGGCGATGAAGCCGCAGGATACGCGACAGGTGATCGTCGACACCACCGTGCAAACCGAAGAACGTCATGTTCCCGACCGATGCCAGGCTTATTCACCGGGCACGGGAGCGGCTCGTGCGGTTGGCCAGGAAAGTGGGGCTCGATCTACGCCGGTCCTATGTGCGGCTCGGCAAGTTCGCGCTGATCCAGTACCAGCGCTATGTCCATGCCAAGCAAATCAAGCGGGCGGGCAAAGCGCAAGCTGACGACCTATCTCGGGCGGACCATCCGCGATATCGAGCGTCAGGTTGCCGGCGACGAACAGCTCAAGGCGATCTTCATCTGGCCGCTCTATCAGGCCAGAACCGTTCTGGAGCAGAAGCAGCGTCAGCGCGGCCGCAAGATCTACAGCCTGCATGCCGACGAGGTTGAATGCATCGGCAAGGGCAAGGCGCACAAGCCGTATGAGTTCGGGGTGAAGGTATCCGTCGCAACCACACTGAACCGTTCAAAGGGCGGTCAGTTCGCCCTGCATGCCATGGCGCTGCCAGGCAATCCATACGATGGTCATACACTCGCAACCGTTATTCCCGACATGGAGGCGATGATCGGCAGCGAGCTCTCCCGCATCCTGGCCGATGCCGGTTATCGCGGCCACAATGCACCTGAGCCCCACAAGTTCAGGGTCTTCACCAGCGGTCAGAAGCGCCGTGTGACGCCGGCGATAAAGCGCCAGATGCGACGGCGATCCGCCGTCGAGCCCGTCATTGGGCATCTGAAGAACGAGCATCGGATGGACCGAAATTACCTCGCCGGACGAAACGGTGATGCCATCAACGCCGTCCTGGCCGCCGCCGGATAAAACTTCTCGCTTCTGCTCAACTGGTTCAGGCAACTTTTGTGCCTGCTTGCCGCCATGCTCCTGGCATTTTGGCCGCGGCACCAAACGATCTCCGTCTCAAGCCCTTACTGAAACGCTCGTGCCGCGCTCCGCCGGCGCCACTTAATCCAAAACGCGCCCAAAAATGATGTTCTTCACGAACGACTAAGCAATTATTCACTGGAAGGGCTCGACGGTGTGCTTCTGGACATTGCCTGTCCATCGGTCCCCGCAGTGCTCGCTGCATAGAGGTATCGCCGGTCAGGCGTCCCCGGGCGAACGAGCCCGCCTGTTTTGCCCCGCAGTCTGGAGGCAGACAGCATCGCCGGGGGCAGATCCACCACAATCGCCGGTGCGTCGCCAGCCATTTCCACTTCTTAGGGGAAGCGCCCGGAAAGCTTGTTCGCTCTGCGACTTTGGCAAACCCACGCACATCGAGGACCACCCGTCGCGCGGCTTCTGGTGTCCGGTCGATGCGGGGTTTCGCCTCAAAAGATAACATGCTTGCCTACAGTCAATGACACCGTCGCCTCGCGGCACAGCATTGTATTGGGGTGTATGCCTCAAGCCGTGAGCGTGTTTTCTACGAGAGTGATCCAGTACGACGTCCCGTACGGAATCGCCTTATCCTCGAAATCATAGGCGGCGTGATGCAGACCGGCGCTACCTCCATTGCCGCACCAGATGAAAGCACCAGGTCTCGCCTTCGCGAGATAGGAAAAATCCTCCCCTCCCAACACTGGAGGAGTATTGACCACGTTGTCCTCACCAACCACCTCTTTCGCAGCCTTGGTGGCAAGCTCGGTCTGCCTAGTCTGGTTGAAAACCACCGCATCGCTGCTCTGAATCACGAGATCTATCTTGGCGCCGGTCAGCTGGGCAACGCCGGCGACTACCTCCGTTACACGCTTTTTGACAAGCTCCCGCACCTCCGGCGTCAGCGTACGCATGCTGCCACGTAGTTCTGCTACCTCCGGGATCACTCTTTGTGAGCCTCCGGATTGCATTTGGTGGAACGAGATACCCGCCGACTCCAAGGGATCAACGTTCTGGGCCACGATTTGCTGCAGGGCGTTGATCAACTGCGCGGCGACCAAAATCGCATCGATGCATTGGTGCGGCATTCCGGGATGGCCGCCGCGGCCCTCGATTTTCACCTCGATGCTGTCGGTTGCCGCCATGACCGGACCTTGCCGGATACCAAAGGCACCGATCGGCAAGCCGGGCAGATTGTGCATGCCATAGACCTGCTCGATTGCGAAGCGTTCCATCAGTCCGTCATCGATCATAGCTTGCGCGCCCGTACCCACCTCTTCCGCAGGTTCGAAGATGAAGACGGCAGTGCCCGCAAAGTTGCGAGTTTCGGCTAGGTAGCGTGCCGCTCCCAATAGCATCGCGGTGTGTCCGTCATGGCCGCAGGCATGCATAAAGCCCCTGTTCTTTGACGCATAGGGCAGGCTTGTTGTTTCCTCGATCGGCAGTGCATCCATATCAGCACGTAAGCCAATAACCTCAGGATTATCGGACCTTACAGCCATCCTGCCCTTAAGGACGCCTACAACCCCGGTCTTTCCAATCCCCGTCACAACCTCGTCGCATCCAAATTCGCGCAGGCGTTCGGCGACGATTTCCGAGGTTCGATTGACGTCAAAACCAAGTTCAGGATGTGCGTGAAAATCGCGACGCCAAGCAATGATGTCGGGCAGGATTTCAGAGATCCGACTGACGATAGGCATAAAAACTCCCCTTCTGCGGCGATATACTTAACAGCTATCTCATGCGGCGATTATACGCCTTTACTTCGACAACGGCATGCGATGATCAGTCACCGCATACCGCCTCTCGTTTGGTCTCGACACCACATCACTTTGGGCCGATAAAGACCCCTATTGTCTAGGTGGAGGCGCATTGCAACAGGGCAACCGCCTCCCACGCTTAAGAGCGCCCTTTAGTGTTGAGGCGGAAATATCGATTTGCTTTCGAGAAACGCCGCCAACCCCTCCGGCCCGAGTTCACGACCAAGGCCACTGCCCTTAATTCCGCCAAAGGGTGCGTCAATGTGGAGAGTGTAGCGGTTGATGCCGACCACCCCAGCCTCGATCCGACGTGCAACGGCCATGCCTCGCTCATGGTTAGTCGTAAACACCGCCCCACCCAGGCCGTACGCCGTGCCGTTGCAGATTGCCACAGCCTCATCCTCGGTGTCGTAGGGGATGACCGATACCACCGGTCCGAAGATCTCCTCCTGCGCAATGCGCATCGTGCTATCAACGTCGCGGAAAACCGTTGGCTGCACGTAATATCCAACGTCCAAGCCGGGCGGCCGACCCCCGCCCGTCACGATCTTTGCGCCTTGAGCACGTCCGGATGCAATATACTCTTCGACACGGTTCAACTGCCGCTTGGCTACGAGGGGACCGACCTGCGTCGCTGGATCAAGCGGATCTCCGACGACCAGCGCGGCCATCTTGCTTGCAACACCGTCGACAACCTCGTCATAGCGTGAGCGCGGAGCAAGCACTCGGGTCAGGGCATGACAGATCTGGCCACTGAAAGGAATGCAAGCCGGCGCGACGAGTGGAAGAAATGTATCGAGATCTGCGTCATCGAGTAGGATCGCTCCAGACTTGCCCCCTAGCTCAAGCGTGACGCGAGCGAAGCGCTCGGCGCAGGCAAGAGCAACATGGCGCCCGGCCTGGGTTGACCCGGTAAACGAGACCTTGTCGACGCCTGGATGTGATGCAAGCAACGCTCCAGTTTCGCGGCCGCCGAAAACGATGTTTACTACGCCCGGCGGAATTTCCGCCTCGTCCAGAGCCTCGGCAAGAAGGTAGGAGTCCAGTGATGCCTCTGGTGGCGGCTTGATCACGGTCGTGCAACCGGCAGCGAGAGCCGGCGCCAACTTCCATGCTATCGCGCCCTGAGGTCCATTCCATGGCACGATCAACGCGGCAACACCGACCGGTTCGCATCGCATGACCGTACGCAGGCCATGTCCAATCCGTTCGTATTCAACCTTGAGCTCATCGGCCAGCTCGGCGTAATAGTCATAGAGCTTCGTGGTGCCGCTCCCACTTGACTGTACAGAGCTCGCCAGAGGCATGCCAATTTGCGCCGTGACAACTGCGCCAAACTGCTCGGCGCGCTTGTCAATCGCGCGAGCAAGCCTGCGCAAATACTTGGCGCGTTCAGATGGTGGCAACTGCGGCCAGCCTGAGGACCTAAACGCTGCGCGCGCGGCATCAACGGCTGCACAAACGTCTTCCTTGTCACTATCGGGTATTGTAGCGAACTCGCGCTCGTCAGCTGGGTTGATAACCGGGATCCGGGCTGCAGAGTGCGCCCGCTGTAGTTTTCCATTGACGTAGATATCAACGTGCTCGCCGCCCATCGGAGTTCCGACCCCACTGTTTGTCGCTCTCATTTCCGTGCCTCTTGGCTGCGTTAATTGGTCCGCCGCTGCACTCTTGTCGGACGGGCAGCGACCGCGGGCCGGGAAGGATCGCCTCGTGTCAGAAGGCGATCCGATCGTCTTTTGATTTGGTAAGCGTGCTGCTAAGCGTCGACTTCGGCGGCAACAGCAGCCGCGGCGGAGCCGTTGGCCAAGCTGGCTTGTACCGCGCCGATGCTTTCACGAACGATCGATAGACCCCTGCGCAAATCGGCTTCTGCGATGATCAGCGCCACGAGGAACTTCAGCACCTCGCCGCGCCCGCCGCAAGTCTCGATCACCAGGCCGCGCTTAAGAGCTTCGGTCTGGATCTTCCCGGGCAACGAAGCGTCCTTCTCTGAAACAAGGCCGTACATCAGTCCTCGGCCCCGCACGGTGAATCCAAGCTCGGGGAAATCGTTGGCGATCGACTTCAGTTCGTCCGCGAGGATCGCCGATTTTGCAGCGATTTCCTTCTCAAATTTGTCGTCTGCCCAATATGTCTCCAGAGCAGCCCGCGCAGCGACGAACGCAAGATTGTTACCCCTGTATGTACCGCTATGGGCCCCAGGGGACCAGATGTCGAGTTCAGGCTTCAGAAGAACGAGGGCCATTGGCGTGCCGACCGCCGAGATCGACTTCGACAAGGTTACGATGTCCGGGACAATCTCGGCTGCTTCGAAGCTGAAGAATTTTCCCGAGCGGCCAATACCCGCCTGAATATCATCCAGGATGAGCAGAATCTCGTGACGCTTTGTAATCTCGCGCAGTCGCTGCAACCATTTGAAGCTGGCGGGCCGAATGCCCCCTTCTCCCTGAATGGCTTCCAAAATAACAGCGGCAGGTTTGTCCAGACCGCTACTCGGATCGTTGAGCAGTTTCTCGAAGTAATCAAGCGTGTCAACCGAAGGTCCAAGATAGCCATCATAGGGCATCGCCGTCACGTGTGCGAGACCGTATCCTGCTGCGCTTCGGTACTTTTTGTTTCCGGTCGCCGCTAGTGCGCCGGCGCTCACGCCATGGAATCCATTTGTGAAGGCCACGACGTTCGATCTCTTTGTGACTTGGCGGGCGAGCTTAAGAGCCGCCTCGACCGCGTTCGTGCCGGTCGGGCCAGTAAACTGCAGCTTGTAGTTCAAACCCCGGGGCTTCAGAATATACTTCTCAAACGCCTCGATGAACCCCTTCTTTGCGCACGTGGCAAGATCCAGGCCGTGAATGATGCCGTCCCGTTGAATGTAATCGAGCAACGGCTTTTTGAAAGCTGGATTGTTGTGCCCATAATTGAGAGCCCCTGCCCCGGCGAAGAAGTCGAGATATTCACGACCCTCTGCGTCGATCAGGGTTGTGCCCACCCCGCGGTCGAAAACGATCGGGAATGATCGAATGTAGCCGCGCACCTCAGATTCTAGGCGCTCAAAAATCGCGATGCTGGTGTCGTTAGCCGGCGGGATATTCTTGCTCATAGCCGCTATCTCCTGTTCGTTGGAAACACTTCTCTTATGCGGCCTCTAACCGCTCTGGGCGAATTATTGTGGATCGAACAACTTCCCGCCCATGCTCGGAATCTAACAGGGGCCGGCGGGCGTTTAGCGCCTATTATAGACTGATCACGCTGCTTTGCTGCGCGATCGGGTGACTTTCGCAGGAAAGCCATCCATCAGCCGCCAATCTTGGCAGATTCCTGCCGCAGCCTCAGAAACAACCCGGTCTGTCCCGTTAAGGCGGACGTTAGGGTACCACACGTCGTCGCTTTAGCTCGCCTCGGCTGCTTCATTATTACCTCACTCACCAAGCACGGCTTCCTTGGGCTAATGATGCTTTCGTCCGAACCCCGATCCGAAACGCAGGAATCCTGCAAGAAGGCCGAAAGATCAGGGGACGACGGCGTCCTTTGCCCACTAAGATCCAGTTCAGGAATCCGGAAATCAGCAGGTGAAGGGCGGCTCACAAATGGACAACACGCGAATAGGCATTATTTATCCTTCCGATGGGGTACATGACCGTGAGTTCTGGCAGTTCGCCCCGCCTGAGGTGACTGTCCACGTGACGAGGATACCTTTTCCTGAGCCACCAGTTACCCTGGAGATCCTTCAATCGCTCGTCGATGACCCTGAGCTTGATTACGCTGCCAAGGTTCTGCGGCCTATTCGTCCTCACGCCGTCGCTTACGCCTGCACTTCAGTTAGTTTCGCGAAAGGACACGCAGGTGACCAGTCAATAATCCGCCGGATCTCGGATGGCGCCCATACTCAGGCAACCTCTACCTCCGGCGCCGTGATCTCAGCTTGCCACGCTTTGGGAGTTCGCAAACTCGCGCTTGGCGCACCCTATCCGCCGGAAACCACCGCCCAATTTGAGCAGTACCTGATAGAAGCGGGTCTTGAACCGTTGTCCAGCCACAGCCTTGGACTCGCGGAAGGAATTGGTGAACTGGAGCCGGACGACATCATCGACTTAGCCCGCAAGGTCGATGTAGCTCACGCGGAGGCCGTCGTTCTCGCCTGTACAAACCTTACGGCATATTCTGCAATTGAGCGGCTTGAACATGCCCTTGGTAAACCAGTCCTCACCGCTATTCAGGCTACGATGTGGCATGCGTGCCGTATTGCCGGCTACGCGGGCCGCGACGGGGTGGGGCGGATTTGGCAAGTCGGCTCGCCTAATATAAGAATAGTGTCAGCGCCTGATGTGAACCGAGATCTCAATGGCGAGTCTTGCCGTCTGGCTGAACGCTGACGGCAATCATGTCAGATTCGGCCACCGTTCGGACATGGCTCCTCCTTGCGGCATCCGACGGGACGTGTCCGAATAGGGGGTGAGCGTAACGCAATGGTCCAGCTCATCCGCGGAGTGCAGGCACGGTCCCTGCATCTGCGATGTCGCAGTAAAGCTGCGCGCCTTTGCTGTGCGGGCGTCCTGCAGGTCGACGGCTACAGTGGATATCGCCCGCTCGCGGCAAAGAACACCGTATCGCTGGCCTTCTGCTGGTCCCACGTTCCGACGCCGCTTCTATGATGTGGCTGCCGCCGGTCCCGCACCCATCGCGAGCGAGGCGCTCAAACGCATCGCCGAACTTTACAGGATCGAAGACGAGATACGTGGCCGCACCCACGAGGAGCGTCGTGTCGCCCGTCAGGAAAAAAGTCGCCCCATCATCGACAGCCTCGCTCCCTGGCTGCGTGAACAACTCGGCTACATCAGCCAGAAGACAAAGCTCGCCGAAGCACTCCGTTGTGCCTTATCACGCTGGGACGGCTTGACCCGCTTCATCGACGATGGCCGGATCGAGATCGTCTCCAACACCATCGAACGATCCATCAGGCCAATTGCGCTCAATCGCAAGAACGCGCATTCGCCGGTTCCGATGCCGGGGCCGGGCCCGGGGCCGAGCATTGGGCGAACATCTCCTCGTTGATCGAGACCTGCCAAGCTCAACGATGTCGAGCCGCTCGCCTATCTCTCGAATATTCTCACCAGGATCGTCAACGGGCATTCAAATGGCCAGATCGAGGACCTGTTGCCCTCGGCCTACGCCGCAAAGCGCGAACTCAAAACCGTGGCCTGAGAACACCGCTTACGGTCATCGGCTCCGCCGACAGATGCAGCGTCGGGTTTCATACTCGATCGCTGTCCGCGCCACTTTGGTTCAGGCCGACGCCCTCGACTAAATGCTGGCTGGAAGAAGTTTTTTTGCCGTTGTTGAATTTGTGGCCTAAAACAACGCGGATCGCGATCCTTTGTTGTCGTTCGTCCGACTCGTCATTTATTCACAAGATCGCAGCCTCATGCGACGAGAACACGCAGACCGTACTACCATTCGGCCACATCCAAGCCGTTTGATCTTCGATCTCGATGTCAGCCGTAGAGGTGCATATCTCGCCCGGCCGAAAGTACTGTCCGGACAATCACGCTGTGCTGTCATTGCCGGAATCGCCGATAACGAAACGTCGAAATACCCTCGTTTGGCGCTCAAGCGACCGCGATCTCTTCTCCTGTGAAAAGGGCATGCACCACCAAAATGCTTGTACTAAGCCTTCTGCCGGCACACCATTGATTCATCTGTATTCCCGGGCGCGGTCTTGGAGCCCTGGGAATCGCAGCAGGAGTCACACCACCGCTCTATTGCTTCCGCCGCTGTCAGCGATTTGCCACATCTACTGCATTGGAAAATAACGCGGCGTGTCACTTTAGGTGCTCCTATTTACGAAGAGATTTTGACTTGGGGCTGGTCAGGCAGTGGTGGAAATTTGGATACCCAACACCATCTGCTTTGCGGCTTCCCTTGGCCTCAATACGATGACAACAACTCCTGACGGACAATAGCAGCTACCCACTCGAGGTTGGGGGCGTAAACGGCCCCAACCTGTTGAAAAACTGCAATGTCGGAGGCATATTGCGTCCTGTTGGAGGCCTGACGCGTAGCAATGCGTTCCGCGTCGCCCGCCGATTGAGGCGACCCCAATGTAGTCGGGGCACGCTTGACCTTCAGGATTTCTTTCGCTTGCCATTCGACTTCGAAGCCCGATAACTACTAAATGCGATGACCGGCCGCGAGAATCTTTTTCAGGAAAGCCTGCGTCCGCTCGTGCTTCGGCTGGCGGAAAATGTCGTCGGGTTTGCCTTCCTCAACAATCTTGCCGCGATCGAAGAACAGCACGCGGTGCGCAAAGTCGTGCGCGAATCCCATTTCATGTGTGACGAGCAACATCGTCATATCCGTCTCGGTACTCAGTTGCCAGAGGACGCTGAGCACTTCTTCCACAAGCTCAGGATCAAGCGCCGAGGTGACCTCGTCAAAAAGCATAATCTCCGGCTGAAGAGCAAGAGCGCGGGCGATTGCCACACGCTGCTTCTGCCCCCCGGAAAGCGCCGACGGCATGCTTCTTGCTTTGTCAGCCAACCCTACCATGTCCAGCAATTCCATGGCGCGCTTTTCCGCTTTAGGCTTGGCGACCCCTTTCGTCACGATGGGCGCCAGCGTGATGTTGTCGATGACGGATTTGTGCGGGAAGAGGTTGAAATGCTGGAACACCATCCCGATCTTCTGGCGCGCTTTGGCGAGATGCTTTTCGTCCGCGGGAACAAGTTGGCCAGCGCGCTGCATGTGGTAAAGCTGCTCGCCGTCGATTTCGATATGACCGTCGTTGATACGCTCCAGGGTCATCAAAATCCGCAAGATGGTCGTTTTGCCGGACCCCGAAGGTCCAATCAGTGCCAGCCTCTCTTTCGGCATTACGTCTATTGATAGTCCGTCGAGCACTCGGACCGCGCCGAAGCTCTTGCTGATGTTCTTTATCCGGATGATTGGGTTGGTCATGGTGCAAGGCCGCCGTTATTGATGAATGCGTACCCGCTCTTCGATAACGCGGGCGAAATAAGCGCAGACGAGACTTATGATCAGGAAGAACACACCGACCATCGTTACCGGCTCAAGGTATCGATAAGTCCTGCTCGCGGCACCGAGTGCCTCGCCCATGATCTCGTAAACCGTAATTGCCGAGAGAAGGGGTGTCTCTTTGAACATGGCAATCAGATAATTCGCGAGCGCTGGAATCATAGGTGGAATCGCCTGCGGGATGATAATGTGGCGCCAGGTCTGGCTGATGCCAAGATTACAAGCCTTCGAAGCTTCCCACTGTCCGCGCGAGATGCTTTCGATACCGGCGCGATACACCTCCGCAATATAAGTTGCGTTGTGAAGGCCCAACCCAATTACGCCGGCAACCAACGGAGACAACACGACTCCCATATTCGGCAAGACAAAAAAGAGAACATAGAGCTGCACCAGTAGCGGGGTACCCCTGATGAAATCAGCGCACAGCCCCACAGCACGCGCGATCCACGGCTGTTGCGAGCGTCTCCCGAGAGCCATAGCAAGCCCCAGCACGATGGCAATCAAGAATCCCAGGAACGTCGCGAGAATTGTGGTTTTGGCCCCTTCCAGAAGGTGTGGAAGTATTGCGAACGCAAAAGTCCAATTCCATTCCATTATATGGACCTCGCTGGTTGCGCGCGATCAGCACCAATAGTCAGTCGCCGTTCGGCAATCTGGATGCCAGATTTGATGAAGGTCGAGACAGCAAAGTAAATGATCATGATGATGGCGAAGGGGAGCAGCGTTTGCCCGGTTTGGTTCCGCACTAGTTGTGCTTGATAGGTCAAGTCGGGCAGCGCAATTAGCGAAGCAATTGCAGTACTTTTAAGAAGCGTCACCGCCAAATTTCCGAATGGCGGCAACATAATGACAATTGCTTGCGGGATGATTACATGGCGCAGGCGTTGGAAAGGAGTCAAGTTGAGTGCGACACATCCCTCCCATTGGTCGCGCCCAATTGCGTTGACGGACCCACGGACGACCTCTGCTCCGTAGGCACCATAGTTTAGGCCAAGCGCGAGCACGGCTGCTTGCATCGGGCTTAGTTCGACTCCCATAAAAGGAAGCACGTAAAAGGCCCAGAACAACTGTACGAAAAGTGAGGTGCCTCGAAAGAATTCGATGTAGGCGATCACTGTGGCCCGAACCACACTGTTTTTTGACAGGCGCCCGAGTCCCGCGAGGAAGGAGACGCCGAGCGCAAGAGTCAAACTGAACACGGTCAACGCGAGGGTTGTCTGCAATCCCTTCAAAATGAGGCTTAGACTCTCAATCATCAATTCATCCCTCGCACCCGGCCTGGTCAGCTAATGGATTTCCCAAGAGAGCCAGACGGGCAATCCGCAGTCGGCTGTTCCAATGAGCGTTGCTTGAAGCACTAAGGCGCTTCACACTTGGATTGCAGTCTGTCTCAGTTGGTTTCTCACGGCTGTAAACCGGCGGACGTCGATCGCCCGCGAAGGCCTCGTTTGTCCGAGATTCGGAGCCGGAACGATACGGCGGTCCTCATCCTGGCCAATAAATCCCGGGGCCCGCTGACTTATTCACCCGCGCACAGCTCTTCGGTCGAGCCGTCTCGAGCCGCTTGAATGCTGTCTTTGGAAAGGCCGTAGCGAGTGAGGATTTTTTCATAGTCGGCGGTCTTCTTGAATTCGTTCAGCGCAGCGCTGAACGCGGCAAATAGCTCCTTGTCCTGCGGACGGAACGTAAAAGCACCGTATTTGCGATATGGCTTGCCATCGACAATAGGTGGGCCGCTCATTTCTGCAGCCTCGACCTCCGATGACTGCTTCACAAGACCGGCTATGGTCAGTTCTGTCGCATAATATGCATCCGCCCGACCTGACGTCAGCGTTGCAATCGCGTCAGCCTTGCTCTGAATATAGACACGGTTCTCCCTCGGCACCTTGTATGCGTCGGGAATGATTTCATCCGCCCCCGACACGACCGCGAGTTTGTCTTGTGGTTCTTTGAGCAAGTCATCGAAGCCGTGGAGCTTCTTCGGATTGCCTTTGAGCACCATCAAGCCCGAAGTATAACTTGAGTTGGGTTGGGTGAACTGAACCTGTGCACATCGCTCGGGTAGAATTGCTTGTTCGGCGGCCGCAAAATCAAAACGGTCTGCCTTAACTCCGGGAATCAGACCAGCAAACGCGACAGAACTCCACCGGATGTTGGTTACGCCGATTTTGCGAAGTACCGCGGCAGCCACATCCGGTCCGATGCCGGCTCCCTTGTTTTCAGCGTCGATAAACCCGTATGGCTGCTCGTTGGCCACAACGACGCGAGCATACCCCTTATCTTTGATAGCACTTAGGTCATCCGCATTTGCGCTGCCTTTTTCAAGCATGATTGCCGCGACGGCGACTGTCGTCAGTAATGTAACGATTACAATATTCCGCATCCAGGTTCCCCTCTTCGCCTTTAATAGAGTTTATTTCCAGAACATGCAGCGTCCTTCTAAGCGGACGATCTGCTCTCTTTATCGTCAGCAGACTCAATCAGTTCTCGACTTGGCATGTTGGATGCCCACCGTCGGACTTCGGACTGCTAATGTTCTCCGATGTTGCGTCGGCACGGTCTCCCAGAAGCGTCTAAGTTGGACGACAGCAACTTCGGCCCGGACCCGGTCGTTCAGTAAAACATAATCAACCCATGTGATTGCCATGCATTCTTTGTCCGGCGCGCCGAGCAGGAAAACTGCGTTCTGTCACCCTAAAATGCAGGATTCCACCGGTGAGCTCGTAGTTCGGCTCTGTCGCACCAAATCGCCAGCAGATATCAACAGAACTGCTGACAGAGGCAGTGAACCAAAACCAAGGGCCACCTGCGCAGGCGCCTCAATCAGCGAAGAGCGGGATCGCGAAGATCGTCAGTGACCTTGTTCAAGAGATGCTCTTGGGGATCATCAGCCGGCGTGATTGCGATCTCGTATCCGGCCAAAAGCCCGAGATCGACGCCACCGACCCCCCCATCAGCCATTACGCCTGAACAATTCACACCCATGGAGGACTGAACTATGATCGGACCGATTTCTACAAGCGATGCGCCCGGCGCAGTCGGCCCCCTACTCCCAGGCCATCAATGTCGGCGATCTGCTCTTCGTCTCCGGGCAGTTGCCGATCGATGCAGCGACAGGCGAGTTCAATTCGGCCAATGCGGTCGAACAGGCCGAACAATGCCTGAAGAACCTTCAGGCGATCGCCAAGGCTGCCGGCACGGACTTGTCGAAGACGGTGAAGACGACGGTGCTGCTCACCGACCTTGGTGACTTCGCCGAGGTCAACCGCATCTACGCGGGCTTCTTCTCAACCCCCTACCCCGCGCGCGCCTGCTACGAAGTCAAGGCGCTGCCCAAAGGCGCGAAGGTCGAGATTGAATCCGTCATCTCTCTGATCTAACGGAGAGAGTTAGCAAAGTGACGAGCCGGAGCAATTGCGATCATTGCTCCGGCTTTGCCGTTCGCGACATGCGGAACAAGGCGCAATCCAACGCGCGTGGGAGGAATGAAAATGACACTGACAACGGCATTGACGCGGCACCTGAAATCTCCGGAGCTTTTCCGCGGCCTTGCCGATGAACTAGGTCCGTGGGCCGGTGGTCAGAGGCAACGGTTCTCCGTGTTCAATCCATCCACGGGTGAATTGCTGGCCGAGGTGCCGGACATGGGTCCTGCCGATGCGCACGCGGCCATCGAAAGGGCCCATGCCGCTCAGGAAACTTGGGCCGGGCTGACCGCCCGGGCGCGATCGGATATCCTGTGGAACTGGCACCGGTTAATTCTTGAACATAGCGACGATCTCGCAGCCATCCTGACCGCCGAGATGGGCAAGCCGCTTGGCGAGGCGAAATCCGAAGTGCAGCACGCGGCAGCTTATCTTCAATGGTATGCGGAAGAAGCGAACCGCATCTATGGCGAAACCATCTCGGCGCCATCGACCGACCGGCGCATGCTGGTGATCAAGCAGCCGATCGGCGTCGTCGGTGCCATCACGCCCTGGAATTTTCCGGCCTCGATGGTGGCGCGCAAGATTTCGCCGGCGCTTGCGGCCGGCTGTACGGTCGTCTTGAAACCTGCCGAGCAGACGCCTCTGGTCGCAGGCGCCATGTTTGCGTTGGCAAAACTGGCCGGTTTCCCGGAAGGCGTCCTGAACCTGGTCTATGCTTCGGAGGGTGACGCGATCGGCCGCGAACTCTGCACCAATTCGAAGGTCCGGAAGATCAGTTTTACCGGTTCGACGGAGGTCGGCCGGTTGCTCATGCGCCAGTGCTCCGACCAGATCAAGAGGATCAGCTTTGAACTTGGCGGCAACGCCCCCTTCATCGTCTTCGACGACGCCGACATCGACGCCGCAGTCGATGGAGCGATCCAGGCGAAGTTTCGCAATGCGGGGCAGACCTGCGTTTCTGCAAACAGAATATACGTTCAATCGCGCGTCTATGCCGAGTTCGCCGAGAAGTTCACCGAGCGGGTGCGCATGCTCAAGGTCGGAGACGGCTTTGAACCCGATGTCGCGATCGGCCCTTTGATCAATCAAGAGGCGCTCAGAAAGATCGAACTCCACATCAGCGATGCCGTCCAGAAGGGCGCAAGAGTTCGCAGCGGTGGCCGTCGAATTAAATTATCCGGCACCTTCTTCGAACCGACGGTGATCACGGATGTTTCCAGAACGATGCGACTGGCTGAGGAAGAGACCTTCGGACCGCTTGCCCCTCTGTTCCGCTTTGATGACACAGATCACGTTGTGCGCGAGGCCAATGACACGATCTATGGTCTCGCCGCCTACTTCTATGCCTCGAACCTGAAGCGGGTTTGGCGTGTCGCAGAAGCACTGGAGTATGGCATGGTCGGGATCAACACCGGACGGATGTCGTCGGAGGCCGCACCGTTCGGGGGCGTCAAACAATCGGGTATCGGGCGGGAGGGCTCCCGGCATGGTCTCGAGGACTATCTGGAAATGAAGTATCTGTGCATGGGTGGCCTCTAGCCGCTATTCAGTCATCGCGCACCGAAGACACATGCCGTTGCAGTTGATGGGGTTCGAACCGTCGGCCCTCTTGATATAAGAGCTGTCTCTCTGAATTTGTGTTGGCTTTCCCTGTAGGGAATGGCTGATTTGGGGCCGTGAGCGGACTGCTGTTTTTGGTGCTAATGACGAGATACACATGTCATGCATGCTGGTATTTCAATATTCTCGAAAACTTGATTCTTTCGGTAGCACCTTCAAATGACCCTCGACGGATTCCTGACCTTCCTTGGACTAGCTGCTGCAGTCTTCGCGATTATTCCGCCGGTTGCCAGGCTGCGGATCCGTTTGCAGCTTGTTCCGCAAGCCATCTTGGCGGCCGCGGCATTGGTGCTCGCCCTCTACTTCGAGTTTTTCCAGTTTGTCTCTCTGCCTTGCCTGCCGGCTTTTCGGATTGTCTGCGACGGGCTCGTTATCCAGCCCGGCGCCGCCTTTACGCCAGCGATGGCTGCGTTCCTCGTTGTTTTGGTCTGGATGCTACTCGCCTGCTTGGTGGCGATATGTCTTCCACCGAGCCAGCGAGCAATCCGCGCAATGGCCGATCTCGTCGAGCAGCTGTTCCATCAGCAACGCTACGGTGAGGCGGTGGAATTCGTCCTTCCGCATGTGCGCTTCTTGGAGCGTGCCCAAAATCGCAAGCTCTGGAATCAAAAGTTGAAGGACCGGCTCGCCGGCAAGAGTATCCCCGATCTGGAGGAATGGTTAGGTGATCCCATACGTGCGGACAAGAAGCGAAGGTGGCTAACGCCATTTCGATTATTGGCGCGGGGCGTTCCGGAGGGAGCAAATGCGCAAGAGCACGCCGAGCGAATCTTGAATTCGCTCTACCTGAGCCGGCAATTTATGGACTACGCTGCTCTTCAGCGCCCCAGTGTGACGGCGGTGCTTCTGACGCTCGATGCCCATCAGCGTTTCGACTTCTCCAATCGACTTTTGGCTAGCTTGGCTTCGTTGCCGGGAAGCCGCCTGTATGAAGAGGTTGAACGGAACGCCAAATATGAAGGCCTCGGCGACAATCTCGTGGTCGGCCACAATTTCATCTTGCGAGCGTATTTCTTGGACGCAAGCGTGGCCGAAACCCTTGCGGCCTGGAAGCCCATCGGCGATTTCGTGATCGATTATATTAGGGGTGATGACGCCGTCGTTCGAGCAAAGCTCAATGGAAAGAGCGATAGTTTCGACCAACGAAGGTGGCGAGACCCGGTTGCTTTTGCCACTGCCTATTTCGACTTGATGATCCGTTCGGCATTCAGTCAGGATATCAAGGATCACATGTGGCTGGCCTACCTGGATCACTTCGTCGACGAGCTGGTCGAAATCTACGATGCCACCGGTCCTGACATCGATCAGGGTGATGAATTCCCGACTTGGAATGCTCATCTGATCTATGAATGTATCAACACCTTGGGACACTGGGTTCAGTTTACTCGAAAGGCGCCCGAGGGATCGGTTCATCGTAGTTTTCCGGCAAGCCTTCACCAAGGATCGGCGAGCATTCCGGCGAATGCGGCGCGCAGTCTTGGCACGTGCCTCTACCATGTCCTCAAATCCCACCGTGTCGGCGATACCTTTGCGATGTATATGGTCGAATGCGTCTTGAGGGACATTAGGTATCTAGTCCAGCCTGGGGACGAGGAAGCTCGGAAGTTCCTCATCCGCTCAATCGTCACGGGCGGCGGCCGCGATAATGCGCATGAGTATGGAGCAAGGCTGGCACACCTGCTGGGTGGCATCGATTATATCCTTTTGAATGATGTCCCGGATTTTCTCGCTGCAGCGAGGGTTGCTCACCCCCGAGCAGAATTTCCCGATCGATAGGTATGCCAATCTCGACAAGGCAGGAGACGAGCCGTTGGAAGATTTCATAGCCTTTGAGACAGAGGCCCCCGAATTCAAAGGTCGAATCGTAAGTCATCTACTGAGCGTGATGCCGCTCTGCTAGAATGGAAAGGTTCCAACGAAATAAATCCCCGATCAAGTCGAATATAACTCGCCTCGTTCGGGATTTGTGCAAGATCCTGACTGTGAGACTCTGCCGATAATGGCCTCTTCATCTGGTGGGGGACAGGCTGAAGTCGACGCGACGGCTGACACACATCGCGAAAATCTGTAACGTCACGCAGAGCTACGATTTCAGATTTACCATAAAACCGGCATCCACGAATGTTGCACCTGTTGATTGATACGTGTGTATGGCTCGACCTTTCCAAAGATTACCGCTCGCAACCCCTCATCAGCGCCCTGAAGGATCTGATCGCGGCGGGGGAAGTAGAGCTTATCATTCCTCAAATTGTCGTTGACGAATTTTTGCGCAACAAATCGAGGGTCACCACCGAAGCGCAGCGTAGCCTGCAATCTCATTTCAGACTCGTCCGTGAAGCCGTCAATCAGTTCGGTGCCGACGAAATCAAAGCCCCCTACCCTGCAGGGACTGAATGAAGTCGACCATAAGATTGCCACTGGCAGCAATTCCGTTCTGAGCGTCGTGAACTCTATTGAACACTTGCTGCTCGCGCAAGCTACCGTTCCAACGACGGATGCGGTTAAAGGACGGGTGACGGACAGGGCGCTCGCAAACCTCGCTCCCTATCACCGGGCAAAAAACAGTGTCGGAGACGCGATCCTGGTCGAGATCTACGCGGACATTGTCGCGCGGTCCGATGTTGAAGATGCGCGCTTCGCCTTCGTCACGCATAACATCAAGGATTTCAGCGAGCCGAACGGAGACCGCCGTCTTCCCCACCCCGACCTGGCGCCCTTATTCGCAACGCCAAAATCAAGCTATTGGATTTCGCTGCTCGATACGCTGAAGGAGATCGATCCGGACCTGCTGGCCGACCACGACGCTGAATTCAACTACTCGCCCCAGTTCCGCAGGCTGTCGGGAATCCTGCAAGCCGAACACCTGCTGTTCCGCCAGGTCTGGTACAATCGGCATTGGAACCTCCGGTCAAAAATCGAAGACGGTACACATCATGTGGTGCCTGAATTCGAATATTCCCGGTCCCCATATCGACAGGATCAAACGCTCGACACGGTATGGGCAGGGGCGCTTGCGGCCGCGAAAAGAACAGAGGACGAGGTAGGAATCGAAAAGCTCGGTCCGTGGGACGATTTCGAATGGGGTATGATTAACGGAAAGCTCTCGGCTTTACGTTGGGTCACGGGTGATGGGTGGGACATGCTCGACACCTAGCGTGCCAACGCGCACCGTGCTGCCTCACGGGTGAGTCCCCGAAGCAGATCGGCTAAATCGAGGATAATCTGGTCATCTTCTTTGCTGGAATAAGGTGAAACGAGCCTGCCGTGCATCACGCTGTTGCGGATTTTTATCCAGGACTTGACTTGGGCGCGGGTTCCCGCCCCCCGGTCCGCCAGTGTATAAAGCGCTCGCTGCACGGAAACCGCATCCGCTCTTCTCACCGCGTCTAGGGCCGCATCTCGTAGCCTCGATGCGCCTTGCCACTCTTCGATATGAGCGACTAGGGAATCGATAGCCGCCTGATCGGCGTCGGTTCTGAGCTTCCCTTCAGGAACTAGACGACGCGCCAAGCCCTCGATGCTGCGGGCCAGCGTCAATGCCATCACCCATCTGGACCCCTGCGCGGATTGGATGACTTCCTCGTAGAAGGTGGTGATCGTATGGCTTTCCCATCCTGCGTCACGCGCGATCAGCGTCAGGAGGCCGGCGTAAAGAGCAAAGAAATCGCCGTCGTTCGTAAAACGGTCGTCACCGTTCCACAACGCGGTCCATGTGGAAACCGCAGTCCAGGCGGGCGAGTGTCGCACCCAGAGCATCGACCGCCCGTCCGGAAACCGACGCTCGACTAGACGCGGAAACACCAACTGTCCGAAAAGAATCCGGAGCGGTTCCCCGAACCAGTTCTCCGCGTTGTGCGCGGGCAGATCCGTGCTGCTACCAGCCGAAATCGAAAGCACGTTGGTTTCGCTGTCGAACGCGAACCTGACCGGCACGCCGAGAGCTTCGATTGTGCGAGTCGCCTGTAATCCACCCTTCCCGTCGTCGCTTCGCACAAGGCGACGGAAAATGATCGAGGCACTATGATCGCGGGGAATGAGAAAGCGGGCTTCGGCGCCGCCTTCCCCCGTCGCAGGCCCCTGAACGACAGCGCTCAGACTTTGAACCGTGCCTTTGAGCACTCATTGATCGCCATCCGCGTCTATATAAGGGGTCGTCCAGCCGCCCATCCATTCTATTCCGTCCGCGCCAGTCATCACGAGTCGGAACCTGTTGAGTGGTTCGTACGGCTCAGTCCGCTCGCGATTGAGCGCGTGCAGGCTATACTTCAGATCGGCAGGCAGACCTGTCATCCGATAGCGGAACTCCCACTCCGACACGATCTCCAACTCGCCTTCCCCCTCCGCCAAAGGCGGTTCAAAATCCCGGGCCAAGAGCGCCATTTTCGGCGCGCGGATCGTGACAGGCCCTGCAGATAGGGGTTCAGGCGATCGATTTGTGACATCGGGATTAGCGCGTTTCTGATGAAGTGGAATAGTGCCCAAACTCTGCGATTGTAGGTCTTATTTCTTCAAGACGACGCGCGCCTTCCTCCATTTGATCCCTGGTCGGCATATAAATTTCCAAGTCGCTCTGCCACCGGCCAACGCCCTGCACGTCGAGGTCAACGCGCAAGGGCAACCGGTTGTTTTCGGGCGATCCCAACAACAGCTCGACGCCGCGGACGCGGGTGACGCACCGCAGCGGGGTCGTCCATGGCGCGATTACGATGCCGTCGCCGACCGGTATTGCCGCCTGACGGATCACATCGAGCATCAGCATTTGCGGTAGCCAGAACGTGCCTTTGAACGCCTCGAAATATTCATAGAAGCGCACGCCCGCCGTCGCTGCAAAGACGTTTTCCCCGCGCTGCATCGATAGTAGCGCCCGTATTTTTTGCGGCAAGTAATCGGCGCCGGAAACCCGGGCGATGCTGCTGTTCTCAACATAGAGGTCGTTGGTTTCGGGGTGCAACGCGAAGTCGCTCCCAAGCTTCTGCGCGTCGATGCGCGGAACGTTCGGGGCGACCGGGCACGTCACCATGCAGTTCCCGCCCTGCATCACGAGGGCTGGCGCTTCTGACTGGACCCGGCCATCGCCCAGCTCGTTTGAAAGTATATACCGGTCTTCAGCCGCACGGCTGGCAAACCCGCCACTAAAGCCGACCATTGCATGCCGGTCGCCCGCCACAAAATGCTTGAGGTTCAGAGTCCAGCTTCCGGCCATGACCTGCGCAATCTCCCCGGCGCAGACGATATCGGGGCCGATCGCGAGCAGGCCGCTCCCTGGTAATGTCCCTGCGCCGGCCCTAATTTCCTCAGCGCAGGCCTTTTCACGCCCTGCTTTCATCGCTCGTAGCGCGTCGGCAGTATGGGTGGCTTCGTCGCGGTCGATCAGCCGTGCGTGGGTGGGGCAAAGCCAGATGGCGTTGCCAATGCCCGACCGTTCTTCCGGGCTCATCGTTTCGTCGTAGCGGCGTGCTCCCGGGCCCGGCGCAGCCGCGCAGATATGGGCGGCGTCGCCGACAATGGCGAAGGCGCCGGGCGCTTCCTCGCTCGGCCCGGCAGTCTTTTGCGGGCACCCTTCAACGGAACACTGCCACCCGGCGCGCATCGCCACGGCTTTTTTGACTGCAGGAGAAAATTCGTCGCGGTTGCTCATCCAATCAGGATTCCCCGGCTTTCCCTTCCTTGGGCGGCTGATGCAGCACGATCGGTTCCGTGGGATAGACCTTTAGGAACCGGCAGTGCGCGTGGCACCAAGCCGCGGCGGCCGGGGACAGCCAGCCGGTCATTTCCACCATGCTCTCGTAACGCTTCGGCAGGTTCCACATGATGACCGGCTCGTGATGGGCGATGCGATTGCGCAGGCTGCGGATCTGCGCCAGCGGGCCCGAGAAATCCTTCCTTCGCAATCCCTTCCCATCCGCCTTGCGGCCGATCTTGTGCAACGTCGTCTGCCACAGCGTTTCATAGTCCTTGCCGAACATGGCGGTCCAGAAGCTGAACGTCAGGGCGGCGACGATCCGGCCGGGCGTCGGCTCTTTCTTGTCTTCCACAATGTCTTGAATCGCCTTGGCGAGCTGTTCGGGCTGCCATTCACCGAGCAGCAATCCCGGCTCGTGAAACCAGCTTTCATTGATCGCTTCCGACATAACGGCATGGATGCGATTGCGCAGCGCCACTTCCAGCATCTGCAGCGGCGTATAAAGGCTTTCCGAAATCAGCGTATTGAGCGTATATAGCTCGATAGCACGGCTCCCGGTCGCCGTTCGCCCAGTCGAGGTAACGGCCAAACCGCTCCAGGGAAAGCGCCATTTCCAGCGCGTCATAGGAAACTGGCTTCCCTACATCCCCTTGCATTTTTTCCCCACCCCTTCTATATTGGTAATCGTACACCCCGGTACCGTCTCTGCCTTAGGCATGCGGCCGGGGTAATTTTTTTGCCCTAATCACTTGACATGCTTCGGAATTTGCAAAGCCGCCTTGGCTTCCTTCCGCTGCTTCTTTTCAGCCGCGAATTCCGGCTCAAGCGCCTGAATCTTCGCCACCAGGCCGTCGAGGTGGTAGATATTGCTGTTCCAGTCTCCGGCGGCCGTCTTACGCATTTCACGTTTGATAAAACCGGCCTTCTCCAGGGCGCGCATATTGTTCTGGATGGTTTTCTCCGTGACATCCATGCGTTTCGCCAGTTCCTTCTTGGCCGGAAAGGGCTTGCGCGTTGGCTCGTGCCAGTAATCCAGGAGCTGGATGATGATGTTCATCTGCATCGCATTGATGCCGAGGCGGCGCTGCGCCTGGATCAGATGGAGGGGATGCCCGCATAGCCGTGACCGTAAACGGCCTTGCCCCAGATGCGCTCCGTGGATGACGGCTTCTTGGCTGCGGGCTTGGGAAAGTCGATGACTTCTGCATCGGTAGGCGTTGCGCTCATGGTTTAAATCTCCTTCGGTTGCAAAGAAGATACGCAGGCGCATACCAGCTTTCAATGAGGCGGGCTGTTGGGGGTATGGAAAACGCAGGGGGTACCTCTATCTGCGTTAATTGTGCTGTGTCCACCACTTAAAGCTATATGGTTTACGGTGCTTTACTGGTCGGATTTCACCCCTACCCCGGGAAGCCCCGTTCCCGACGGGTGGGATTGCTAATTTCCATACTTAAGCATCATTTTTTGTACCGCAAAGCGGTTGTAACATGCCCGGACACCAATCGGACCGGAAAATGCGCCCTGTTCCGATCCTAATTCGACCAATCCGAAGCGATGCAACTCGCGCTGCTTCACGCTGCAGTGGTTCCCATCTTCTGAAGACGCTCGTGTTCCTCGATGAGATAGGTGATGTAGCTCCGGATCAGATTGCAATACAGCCGCGCCTCATTCTGCTGGATGGCGACCCCGGCCTTGAGATCCATACCGTGACGTACGCCGCCGCCGGTTGGCGAGGACAGATAGCCGTGCAATTTCGTCATCCAGTCAAGGATCTGCTCCTGAGCCGTTCCGCGATTGCCGGATCTCATTTCACCAATGATCTTGTTGAAATATTTCCCCTGAACCGTGCCATCGCTCATGCCGGTGCCCCGGAACACGGTCGCGACCGACTCCAGAAGCCAGAGGATTTCGGAAACCGCCTGGCGGCTTTTCCCTTCCTCGAGGAGCCGGTGCGACTCCTCGAGCGATGCTTCAATTAGCGCCTGCGCCTGCGCGTCGAGGGACGGTGCGGCGTCCGGCACGGGAATCGGTGGGGCCTGCGGGTTTGTGGCGACCAGATGGGGCGGTTCGACCCGATAGCCCGCGCCATGTTCCGCAAGCACACGGTTGATCATCGCCACGTCGGGCACGCCTAGGCCGTCATCGGCGCACTCCATGCAGACTGTATAAAACGCCTCGATGAACAGCGGCGCGTTCTCTTCCGCTCGGCGCATTGCGCTATCCAGATCGGACCACGCCCAGCTCAGGCTGCTGCTGCTCCCTGAACCGCCGAACGCTTCCTTAAAGCGTTCAACGATCCTCCAGGTGTTTCCCTGAGAGGCGATTTTCTCGATAAAATCGTAGAATGCGCGCGACAGGGTCGCCGGCGCCGGTCCGGGGCTGGAAAACCGCCATGCGGTGTCGAATTTAAGCATCAGGCGCTCCTAGTCTTCCGCCAGCCAGCGTGCATAAGCCCGCACGTCGATCATCGGCACGGTTCCGATCTCCTGCAGCCGGGCAATCAGTTCCAATAGAAAGCCGGTGACGGACTTCCCGTCGAGCGACACCGCCGTAACGCCATCGCCGTTGCGGCCGAACCAGCCGTGCGCCGCCACGCACCCAAGGTCGAGCAGACTTTCATCCGGCGCGCTGTCGAGCAGGTCGGTCATGGTCTTGCCCATCGGCGGGCTCCACTCGCTTTCGAACGTTAGGATGCCGCCGAGAATCCAGTGCGGCTTTTTGGGCTCCGACTTCCCGCCGAGCCACGTCACCGCCAGGCTGGTGCGGTTGAGCTTGCGGACGCTCGCCGCCTTGTCGCGGGCATAGCCCACATAAGTCGCGTTCAGCGTCTGCTTAGCCTCGAATACGGCATAGACGCTTTCGGCCGGAATGATTTTGATGCCGTGCATTTCGAAAATCAGCGGCGTGTATTGCCGGTCGTAAATGACGACGTCGATCTGCTGACTGAACGTGCCATGATTATCCACTATATGGGCAGTGTCCACCTGATACCGCTTCGGCAGATAGGTGTTCAGCAAATCGACCCAAACGGCTTCGCTGGCGTCGCCTTTCGTGCCCGAATGGGCGAACGACTTGCGCGCCCGGTTCAGGTCCTCCTGCACCTTGTCATGCAGCCCAGCCAGTAATTCCTGCAGCGACCACCCACTCATCTGACAAACTGCTCCCAGCTACCGTTAAGCGCCTGACCCGCGGCAGCGCTGATCCTCTGTTTTTCCGCAGCCGTCAGATCGTCCGAAATTACGTTGTTGGTATTGGCCGGATCGACAAACCGTGCATTCGGAAATGTGTCGCGCAGATAGGTGAGGCACGCAACGATCCGATCGCTCAACGTCGGGTAATTCGTATTGCTCAGCGCTGCGATAACGGCCAGTTCAATGTAGAAGGACGGAAAATCCAGCCCTTTCTGGTCCCGCCACAGCTTGATGAGGCGCGACTCCTGCTGCCGGCCGCCCGCCCAGACGGTTGTGATATGCGTCTGGACGTTGGTTTTGGTCCACGTGCTGGCCTTGCGGCGATAAAGGCTGTGATCGTTCGACAAGGCGTTCTGCCGCTTGGCAGGGACCAGGTCCACGTCGTAGCCGCCGACCCTGATGTTGATGGAGACGTTCTGTCGTTTCGGCGCGTATCCCGCCCCTGTGAGCTTGGCGAAGAGCTTGTCGTATATCTCCTGGAGCGTATTAGGCGTGTTCTCGGACAGCGAGATAAACAGGTCGATATCCGTGCCGCTGTGATTGGCAGTTCCCTTGGAAAATGATCCGCTCGGGCTAATCGAAATCAGATTGCCGTTGGCCCACTCGCCAAGCAGTGGCGCCAGAATCCCTTGTACACTCCTCACCGGCGAGGAGGGGCCGGTATTAACGGCCTCACGGGCTAAGATCCCCTGCAGGTAAGCGTCGCTCATGCGTGTGGGTCATTCCTTTAAGATGGGAGTGTAACGTCACATTTTACACTCCATCCCGCAAGAAGCCTGTTCGCGGCCGATCACAGATCAGGACAGACAGCGAGCAACGTGGGCCTCCACGCCCGTCGTCCAACATTAGGCGGTTTGAGCTGGACTATTGCGTTTGGGACATCTCAGAACTTGACTCGCGGCCGAAATGGAGGCCCAAAGTCATTGGACAGATCCATCGCAAATCTTCCCGATACTCCCGAAGGCCATAGCTTACAAAGGGCTTGATGGCGAAAAAAGCGGCGAGCCCTCATTCGGCATCCAGGCACGGTTGGACGATTCGAACCGACGCCCCAAAGGCCCGCCTGCGATCGGTGAATGCGCCAAATACGTCCGCCCAATGTTCGGCGGATAAATTCTTCTGCGGCTGAATTTAATGGTGGTAATGCAAAGCCACGACTCAGCTCCGTCCGTGGCGACAGGGCAGGAGCTTTCCACAATTCGCGCGGCAAGCCCGTCCGGATTGGCGTTGGTGCGGGTGAGCTAAAACTTAGTTACAGTAAGTCGCATGAGTTACAATGAATATTTAGACGTTTTTATTGGCGACCCGATCGCGCACGGCTCAGAAGGAAAGCTTCTCAGAGCTTTGAGTAAATTCTCCAACGAAAACAAACAGCCACTTCTGGTGTTCGCCAATTTTGAGCTTTCAGGCCGGCAGTTCGACTTCGTTGTCATCACAGCTGCCCGCGTTGTCGTCACTGAGGTCAAATCAAGTGCCTTTCCTGTGCGCGGCAATATCGAGGGGATATGGGAGTACGCGACAGCCGATGGCGGCTGGGCAACCGTCACCAACGGCTACAAGCAGGCTCTCCAGCGGAAGAACATCCTTCGCGATGCCATGGGGCGCTTGCCGCAAAGATTTCATCCAGAGGCGCACGTTGTTTTCAGCGACGAAATTCCAGAGGGCTCCAACCTCACGCCTGGAAACTTCAAGGTGCAGGTTGGCGGTTTGGAGGACTTTCTCACGGCTATTTCTCGGGAGGACGGCAATCCCTGGTCTCTTGAGGAATGGAGGCAATGGGCCGAACGTCAGCACCTCAGGCGAGTGCCATTGACCGAGGCATTCGACAAAGCACCTCCCGAATTGATGGGCCGGTATCGTGAAGCTCTCGTCAGAGACTATCAGCCGCAGGCAGATGGCTGGATCGCGCCCAGCGATCAACAACGAGAGGCCATTGCGTCCGCACTGGTTGGGGGAAGTGCGGGAGCATTCATCACAGGCCCTTCGGGGTGCGGAAAAACTTTGATGGCGAAAGCGGCGGCGGTACATCTTTCGCGGAATGGTATGGTAGTTTTGTTCGTGCAGGCGAAAGATATTTCGGTATCGCTTGCCGACGCTTTGAAAACCGAAATTGCGCTCGTTGCCGATATTCCTTTGGCCTCGCTGCTGAAAGCAATCCGGCAGACGTCTGCGCGTGTGTGCATCTTTCTTGACGGCATAAACGAGCTGCCCGGTACCGTCTTTGAAAAGACGCTTCGCGGATTGAAAATCCTTGCCAGGAGATACGGAGCACAGTTGGTCGTCACCAGCCAGGGCAAAAGACCGACCATTCTCGAAGGACTGGCACTCATCACGGTGAGTGAACCGGATGATGACCTGAAAAATAGAATCGCGACGTCCGCAGCAGCATTCTCTCTCTCTGCTCAGGCGAAGAAGGTTCTCACAGGGGTGCGAAGCGGCCTTGAGGCGAGAATGGTGGCCGAACTTCAAGGAGAGCTTGGTCTTGATGCGACAAGAAGCACTCTTGTTGATCAGATCATCCGCAAACGCTTGGGAGAGAAAGCGAGAACCTGCTATGCCGGTCTGAGATCCTTTGCCCTTCAGCTCTTTGGGCAGTTCTCTTATTCGATGACCGAGACGGCATTCGACGATATTATGATCGCGAATGGTCTCGGCGATGAGCAGTGCGAGACAATGCTCTCATCCGGCCTGCTTGAACGCCGCGCCGGCCGCATCTCTTTCTTTCACGAGATGTTCCTGTTTGGCTGCGCTGCGCAGGCCTACGGGCAGCTTGCCCGTTCGGAAACAGGCGCAGTGTCGCAAACGCTGAATACCGCCTTTGCCGAAGCCCTGGCACCGGATGTTTTGGCGGCGGTCGACGATGAGGCCACTGCCCGTGAAATCTTGGGCTCCCTGACGAGCGCTGATATTTTAGCAAAATGCGCTATGGGCGAATCCGGCCCGGTCGCAAGGTCGGCATCCCGAAAAATATTAGCCCAAGCGGCATCCCAGATACTTTTCGACATCGAAAACCTGCGATTGGCGCTTCGTGTGACCGAGGGCAAGGTCAGTGTCGAGTGGGAGCAACTGCCGGACTACAGCAAAGAAGAGGTCGCACAGTTCTGCGGTTTGGGCGTTGCTGCAAAATACGGCGTTATGGTCGAGGAGTACCTGACGCTATGCCG
Organism: Ensifer sp. MPMI2T; assembly: GCF_004827385.1. Lineage (GTDB taxonomy): Bacteria > Pseudomonadota > Alphaproteobacteria > Rhizobiales > Rhizobiaceae > Sinorhizobium. The sequence goes on along the minus strand of NZ_SRXN01000027.1, from coordinate 32,853 downwards.
CGCTATGGATGCTCAGCTCCTCTCGGAGCGCAAACGGCTGGACGATGATGCCCGACTTCGAAGCGTGAGCTTTGGACTTGCGTATCTCGGCCTGTATTCCGGTTGGAAATCGAGCTTTCGGCTGATGGTTGGAGCTGCCCAATCGTCTTGGGAGGACGTTGGCCAAAGCGATGTTATGCGCTCCAAACATTTGATGGATTTGACATCAGGCGAACTGCATTTCGTCGTCGAACATAGGCATTTCCTGTACGTGGGACATGAATCGTCCTTCTGTGAGCAACTCGCTGAGGTGATTACGGCGAGGTTCCGGCGCGAACCATATCATGTCCAGCTCGCCATCCTGCACGCCGCCGGTTTCGTCCGTCGGGCCTCAGACGCGGCGCTCGCGACCTTGACCGAAGCGCTCAAGCAACTCGAGCCGAATGATTTTCACTTATTTATAAGCACCAGCATCATTGAGGCGCTGAAGCTTTTGGGCGCTCTTGACGAGGAGGCGGAGGAGGCGCGAGAAGGGATAAGAGACCAGCTTCGCGCCGCTCTGGGCGGCGAAGACGAAGAAGATACCTTTGAGCAGGCGTTGTCGATCTACGTTGCCCAGTTCGACCACCCCTTCGACGGCATATATTGCGAGGAGGTCAACGGCCTTTCGGATATCGAGAAGAAGCGGTTAGTAACCCGCGCTTTTCAGGCTGATAGCGTTCGTCACTCCCTGTCGCTCAAATGGCTTGCGACCGCAGTGGCAGATGAGGATGACCCTTCGGATGCGCCACTGTTCGTTCGCTATGCGCGCTATCCGGAAATTAATCCGCACTGGCAGGACGAAATCGCGGTTTTTGTTCTAGCGACGAGGTTCCTGGCGAGACATGGAGTCGAATTGCCTGAAACGCCCACGGATGACGATCGCCAGCGATGTTTCGTACGCCTCCGTGACATCGTAAGGTATGCTGAAATTCGTTCGGAGGCGGCCTTATCTGCTGCAGCTGCTGCCTGGGAAATGTTGCTGCTTATACCTGCTCCGATCGTTATTAGTTGTCTGCATGACGTCATTCTGGAGGGGCTTGAGCAGCGCTCGCCGATGTCTGAGTCAAGAAGCTATGGATCGGTAGAAATTTCTCGACTTTTTCAGGCGGAATTGCTGAAAATTGCACGGCAGTTCCTACGTTTGGGCACTCCTGCCTTAGACAGTCGCGGCGGCAAAGATGAGCGCGCCACAGCATGGGCAGCCAGCCTCGTCGGGGAGCTGGGCGACAGGAGCGATTTGGGAATGCTGCGAATTCTTCTCAATCAACCAGACTTCGCGCGATCGGCGACGGCTGCCATTCGCCAGATCGAAATGCGGTGCTAGGTTTCTGGTCCCCGCTACTCGGTGCATTGCGTTATCCACGACACGGCCGACGTCGTGCAACAACACTATGGGCGGTTTCCTACCGCAGGTTAGGGCGCTCACTAGTTGCGCGGAACACTCGACCGAATTTTGAACGGGTGTGAAAGCGGTTCAGGCCTATAAGATCCCCCACGCCCGAAACCTCCCCCTCCCGGTCATCTCCCTGAGGCCGAGCTCCAACACGATCCGCCGCGCCGCCTGCGGCGTGACGTCGAGCGTCTCGGCGACCATGCCGGCCGAAACCAACGGTTTTGCCATGACCAGCTCGACCAGTTCCGGCAGCCTCGACGAGCCGCGGCGCCCCTTCAGCTTGCGCTCCATCATGGTGCGTGCCAGCGCCAGCCGGTCATGCTCTTTTATCCCGATCTCGGCGGCCGCGATCAGCGCTTGAGCAATGGCGAGCAGCCGGGTTTCACGATCGCGATGCCGGCGCCGATCGACGGAAATGGTTTTCAGACCGAGATTGACTGCAGCGAGATGCACGGCGGTGGTGACGCCGGCCTGGCGCAGGATCGAGGCGGCCAAAAGCCGGCCGAGCCAAGGCGCATGCTGCAGCACGGCCAGCTCGTTCCAGGCGTCGAGTGCAACGATCGCCTGCAGCATCGGCGGCAGATCACAGGTCATGACGAGCATGCCGCGCCATTCCTCGAGACGCTCTTCCTCGTCCCAGTCGAGATCGTAAACAAGCGGATCCTTTTCCCTGGCCCGAGCCGGGCCGGGCTTCTTTGCTTGTTCGATGGCAGCTTCCGATCGGGCCAGCATCGCATCGATGGCGGCGAATTCTTCCGCAAGCGGACCGGCATCATCGTCCTCCAGCCCCTCCCCTGCTCCGGCCGTGCCAACATCCGGCGCGACGGCGTCGATCGCGACAGTGCCTTCGGCGCCATGCGACGCTGCAGGCGGTGCCTGCCGGCGGAGGCTACGAAGGCCTTCGGGGCTGAGCGCCCAACCGGGTGGCTGCGCCGCAATGCGCCGGCGGACTTTCAGGACATCGCGGGCGATGGTGAGTTCGTGGGTCGGGGTGCGGACATCCTTTGTGGCGTCGTGGAGAACGAGGTCTTCGAGATGGACCAGCTCGCCGTCGATCCACAGCGAGGCGCAGGCATCGGCGAAGTGCATGCGCTCGATCCACCCCTGCCCGACCGGCGAGCGGGCAATCCGCTCGTCGAGACGGGCGAGCGCGATGCCGGCGTCCGAGATCAGCCGAAGCATGCTTTGAACAGGCAATTTTGAGAGATCGTAATGCATTGAAATCATGGTAAATGATTCGCTAAACGAACTCTATCGCAAAGTTAAAGTTCCTCACCGCCTATGATGGTGGCTTGGGGCTCTCACTTCCGATAAGTAATGCTTATCGGAAGTTATGTTATGACGGCAATATACCTGGTGGTAACTTAAAAACATGCGCGCCGTGCGCACCGCTGTCTCGGCGTCGGCATCGCTTTCTTCAAATGACTCCGGAACCATCGCCCTTCGACTGAGCAGTCCTGCATCCTCCAGACGCTCTATCTGCGGCAGGCCGCGCAACGACCGAAAGTGTTTGGTCGCCACATGGGTACAGCCGCATAACGCTTGCCGCTTTGCGCAAGAAGACCGGCATCGCATATGACGAGCGGATGCAGGGCACGCTGCAACTGTTCCCACCGAGGCACAGCTCGATGCCTCCGCCAAAGATGTCAAGGCGCTTGCCGCCGACGGCATTCCTTACGAAGTCCTCGACCGCGACGGCTGCGTCCGGCCCGAGTCGGCAGCCCTCTGTCCATCAGCGGGATCTCCAGATGATAGGACCCGCCATCATGCCCGATCGGAATGAAGGAGTTGCTTTCCAATTTGTCTAGACAGCAATCGCTTGTTCGCGCTCCATCCGCGCATCTCTACCGCTGAATGAACGGTCGAGCGAAACATAGCAGAGGGCGAAACGCAGCGTTGACCATTGAGGCTCCGGCCGACCACTCGTAGATAACCGCGATCTTCATCTGTTGCGGATGCGAGGTTCCCGACCTGCCTCAACAGAATGTTCGCCTGGGCGGAGGACTGGCTGTTCGCCCTAATTCCTGTAGATGCCGGGAAAGATGATGTCCTGGTCGACCAGGACGTTGAACTTGTAACCGGGCCTGATCTCCAGTGTCGGCTGTACATTGAGGTTTCGGCTGATCGTCTGCTCGGCGACCCGGCCAAAACTCTCGGCAAAATTCCGCCTTGCCGCATCGGACGCCGTCTCCTGCGTTGCAAGCGTCGAGCTTTCCGGCATCGACGCATCGATCCCCGTTCCGATCAGCGCAATGAGTGCCGCCGATCCGAAGGTCCTCAAATAGTGATTGTTCACCTTGTCGTGGAAACCGCCATAGCCCTGAGCATCCGTACCGGCCATGCCGCCGATCTGCAGGGTCGAACCATTGGGGAAGATCAGATCCGTCCAGACGACGAGAACGCGGCTTTGTCCAAAGGACAACTTGCTGTCATAGCGTCCAAAGAGTTTTGCCCCTTGCGGGATCAAGAGCCGATGGCCGGTGGCGGTGTCATAGACATTCTGGCTGACCTGGGCCGTGATGCGACCCGGCAGATCGCTGTTGATGCCCGTGATGAGCGTTGCCGGGATCACCGAGCCTCGCTTGAGCTCATTGGGTGAGAACTGCGGCACGACGCGCTTCGAGAGATAGCCGAGCTCCTTGATATCGGCATTGAAGAAATCCTCCTTGGATTTCTGGCCGTTCTGATCCACCTCCTGTCCCGGAAGACCGTTTCTGAGCGCTGCGGCATAGAGATCCGCGGCCGACGTCTGCGCGCCCGCGGTCGTCGATGAGGAGTCCTTTGCATCGCTATTCTGTTCCTTGGTCTCGAGCTTGCTGCCGTCGATCGCAAGCGGCGCATCATAGGCGGCGGCATTCGCCTGCAGCCGCGCCAGGCGCTGCCGGTAGCGCTCGCGCAGATATTGCTCTTCCTGTTCGCGCTGAAGCCGCGCGCGCCATTCGTCATCGGTAGCATCCTCCCTGTTCGGGGTTGCGCCTTCCGCCTTCGTTGGCTGTTCCGTGAACGGGTTTGCCTTTTCCTTCTTCGTCTCGGCGGGGGCCGGCTGGAAGGTCTGCGCCTTCTCCGGTTCGCCGATGATGCCGTCCGTCACACCCTGCTTGAGTTGATCGGCATAGGTCGATGCGGGATTGCCGGTCGTCTGCTCGAGTCCCCCGTCATTGCCGAAGAACAGACTGCGGTTCGTGAGCCCGAAGAAGATCACCGCCAGGAACACGACCACAAACACGATCACGACGATGACCGGCAGGCGATTGATCCGCCGCATCGGTCTCGTCTGGCTGCTGGCGGTCCCGCCCAATTGGAGTGACTGCGTCATGGCTCTCCCTCACCCTTTCCGCATCACCGACAGCGGGCTTGCGGGCGTGGCGCCGGCTGCCGTCACAGTGTAGGCGCGTCCGATGTCGACCGTCGCGGTGGAGAGCCGGGCGAGCACCTGGTCCTCATAGGGCTGCAGCGCATAGGCGATTGCCACCAGTTTTGCCTTGTCATCAGTCTTCTGGTCGGTGACGACCGAATAGCCCCAGCCCTTGAGCGCTGTCTCCAGCGCCTGGCCGAAGGGGGAACCATCCGGCTTCAGCGCGACCATCGCCTTTCCCGGGCCGATCTGCTCCGCAAGACGGCTCACCATGTCGCCTGCGATCGCGCTTGCCGCCGCACCGGAAATCTCCGCTGGAGCATTGCTGGCAATCAGATCCTCGGAGCCGGTCCCCTGGCACCCGGATATCATCACGACGAGGCCCGCAGCGAACATTGCGTGCAGAAGGACGGATCTGGTGCGCATCACCGCCCTCCCCGCCGGATCGTGATCTTCTGCTGCTTCCAGCCGACCCCAGAGACAAGGACGGCGCGGTCGATATTGTAATCGACCACCATCATGCCGCTCTTCATCCGGTAGTTGACGATGCGGTTTTCGCCGCCGGAGACCACAAAGAGCACCGGTGCGTCATGGCCTCCCAGCGAGCGCGGAAACTGGATATAGGTCTTGGCGCCGTCGCTATAGACCCGCGTCGGCCGCCAGCTCGCACTGCCCGAAACCGAATAGCCGAAGTTCAGCTTCTCGGCCGGGACATTGGCGCCGGGGATCGTGCTTGCCTCAAGACGGGCATTGATGTCGGCAAGCTTCGTCGAGACGTCTTCCGGATATTCGAAGCCGACGCGCGCCATGTACTGGGCGGGGTGGGATTTCAGCTGGATGTGATAGGTGCGCCGCGACGTCGTTACCACCATGGAGGTGACAAGTCCCGGCTCGGATGGCTTGACGATCAGGTGGATCGCCTGGCCTCCGACCGCACCCGAGGTCGCAGGCTCCACCTTCCATCGTACCGTGTCGCCGACGAGCACGTCGCGGACCACTTCGCCAGCCTGAAGCTCGATATCGCAGACCTGGAGCGGCGAGCAGACCACGGACGGCTGGACCTCGCCGAACAGGAAAATGACCTTGCCGTCAGCGCCCTTGGTGACGAGCCCCCTACCCGCTCGCCATTGGCTTGAGATCGTGGCGCCCTTCGTCTCGTTGGCGCTCATCGACTGCGCGAAGGCGGCCGGAGGGAGGACGGCAAGTGCCAGGGCGGCGGATAGTAGTGCCCGTTCGAGGGCTGTGTTCGAATACGCATTCATCGGCATGCCTTTCAAAGCTGCGCGGTCCAGTCAAAGTCACGCAGGTAGAGACCAAGAGGGTTGAGACGGATGATGCTTTCGTCCTGCGGCGGGTTGAGCGTCACGGTGGCGACACCGCGGAAGCGTCTCAGACCCGTTTCCTTGCCCTTCCGGTCGCGCACATATTCCGTCCAGTCGATCTGGTAGGACTGGTTTGAGAGCGCCACGATATTGTTCACCTCGATGGCGACCGTCGCGGTCTTCGCCCTCTCGAACGGGGAATTGCCGCGGAACCAGCTGTTGACCTTCTCGGTCGCCGGATCGTTGGTTCTGAGCAGCGCATAGGTCCGATCGATATATTGCTTCTGCACCACCGCATCCGGTGTCACCGAGCGGAAGTTCGTCACGAAGCTTCCGAGCGTGGCGCGCACCACCCGGGGATCGGCATATTCGATCTGCTCAGGCAAGCCGGCACTAGCCGCCGTCCCGAGCTTGTCGACCTCGACGATATAGGGGACGAGCTTCACTTGCGTGCTCTGATAAAGCGCATAGGAGAAGCCGATGACGGCCATCAGCATGCCGGTCATGCCGACGATGCGCCAGGCTGCGGCAGCCTTCACGTAGGATTCGTAGCGCTCGGTCCATTCGTTGCGCGCAGCGATATAAGGATTATCGGGCGGGGTTGATCCGGCCATGTCTCGTCAGCCTTCTATTTGTTCTCGTCGAGGGGCGGGGGCGTTGGCCGGCCGGAATGCCGGGCCTGGTCGAGCTTGGCGTTGGCGAGCCCAAGCAGCGAACCGGCATAGGCGCCGGGCGATGCGATGGCTTTTTCCTTTGCCGCCGAACCGGCTGCCTGCGCGGCACTGCCAATGCCTGACGCCATGCCGCGCAGGGCCGCTCCGGCAAAGGACGAGCCGGCCGCTCTTGCCGAACTCGCCGTCTGAGCGCCACTCGTCGCCGCGGATGCGCCGAGGAAGGCGCCGCCGGCGGCGAAACTCGCGGCCTGACCGCCATGCCGGATCGCCTCCATCCCGCCCGAAACCGATGCGCCCTGGACCACGCCCTGGATGATGTTCGGCACATAGATCGCGATGATGAACACCACGACGGCTATCCCGGCGATAGCAAGCGCCGTTTGAAACTGATTGCCAACTTCGGGCTCATTCGCCAACCCAATCAGGACTTCCGAGCCGATGCGGGAGATCATGACAAGCGCCATAAGCTTCATGCCGACGGAGAAGGCATAGACGAGATAGCGGATCGCGAAGTCCTTGGTGTAGGACGAGCCCCCGAGGCCGAGCATGATCATGCCGGCGAGCAGGCCCAGATACATTTCGACCATGACCGCAACGAAGATCGCAGCAACCAGACTGAAGCAGATGACGACCACGACCATGGCGAATGCTGCTGCGATTGCCAGTGCATTGTCTTCGAAGAGACCGAACTGAATCTTTTCCGACATTCTGGTAGCGACGGCGAGTCCGGCGTTGAAGACGTCCGCAGGTGATGCCGTGCCACCGCCAGCACCGATCTGAAACAGGCTGTCGACGACTGCCTTGGCAAATGTTGGCCCCTGCTCCAGCACAAAGGCGAAGAAGCCCACAAACATGATCCGCCGGACAAGCTCGGCGAACCATTTGTCAAGGGTGGCAGTCTGCAGGGCGAGCCAAACGGCCGCAATGCCAATCTCGATGGATGCAAGAATCCAGAACAGCGACTTCGCAGCATTCATGACGGTGGTCTCCCACCCCTTCGCAGCTGTGGTGATCTGGTTCTGGAGTGAGGTCAGCACTGACCCCTCCTGGGCCAATGCTGGCTGTGCCGCGATCACCGCAATGACAGCCACAAACATCGTTGCCCTTAGCGAGCTGAGCTGCATTCGGTTCATGGCTTACCACTCCACCTTCATTTTCTCGCCACCGGAGGTCGGGTAGGACTTGGAGGAGCCGAAGAACTTGGTCCGGCGTTCCTGGACCGCCTGCTTTTCGGAGAGAATGAACCACGCGCCAGCACTGCCGGCGGCTAGGATAATCGCAACTGCGATCAGGATCTGTTTCGCTCTCACCATTCTACCCTCATCTTTTCACCGCCGGAGGTGGAGGGCGCCGTTGAGCTGAAGAACTCTTGGCGCCTAGCTTGGGCGAGGTCCTTTTGCGCCTGTTCCGACTGGTACCAGGTGCCCATCATGGTCATCTGCTGCGAAACGAGACCGCGCAGCTTCTGCATCTGCGCCACCTGCTGCGCAGCGATCTCGTGACCGACCTGCAGCGCCTTCATCTGCCCGTCGGCCGTCTCCGACATTGCGCGGATCGAACTCATCGTGGCCTCCTCGCTCGAGAATTGTTCGGCGGTGAGGTTCGCGGCCCTTAGCGTGCCGGCGATCGTGTCGCGGTTCGTCGTCGACCAGGTCTGGTAGGAGTTCGAGAAGGTCGCATTGTCGGGCAGTGTCGTCCTGAAACCCGCATAGCTCTGAAACCGCTGGCTCATCACGTCGTCGATATTGCCCATCGAAAAGGCGATCCCCTGCCCTTGCGCGACGATGCTCTGCAATTGGTGGAGGTCACTCTCCACCTGTCCCCAGACATGGCTCGGCAGCTGGGCGGTGTTCTGCAGCATGTTCTGGTAGATGTTGAGCTGGTTCTGGATCTGCTGCGCCAACTGGTTGATCTGGGTGATCTGGTTGTTCACCTGTTCGGCCGACTTGCCGACGAGCGAAATCAGCTCGGCGTTGTTGGCGAGCTGCGTCCATTCGGTCGCTTGCCCCGTGACGCCGCCGGCATGGACGGACACGGGCTGGCTGATGGCGATGACTGCCGTTGCGAAAGCTGCGGCAGTCATGAACTCACGTGGACGAGAGAAGCGTTTCGGCATGGGCGATCCCCCTCTGCTGGAGCCAATGGAGGGGCCACTTGGCCCCATATTCGGAATGGAGTGCGCGGATGCGCTTGAGATCTTCCTTTCCGGATGCGCCGACGAAGGAGAGCGCGACGGGGCCGAGCGCCATATCGAAGAGCCTGCGGCCCTCCGGCGAGGCGACGTAGTATTCGCGCTTCCGTAGTGCCGTCGCGACGATCTCGATCTGGCGGGAATTGAAGCCGATCCTCTCGTAGAACTCCCGCGTGCCCGGCTCGCGCGCAGCACCATTCGGCAGGCAGATTTTCGTCGGGCAGGATTCCTTGAGCACGTCGATGATGCCGGAACGCTCCGCATCCGAAATCGATTGCGTCGCCAGCACCACCGCGCAATTGGCCTTGCGCAGCACCTTCAACCATTCGCGGATCTTGTCACGGAAGACCGGATGGCCGAGCATCAGCCAGGCCTCGTCGAGAATGATCAGGCTTGGCGCGCCGGTCAGGCGCTTCTCGATCCTTCTGAAGAGATAGATCAGAACCGGGACGAGATTGCGCTCGCCCATATTCATGAGCTCCTCAATTTCGAAGCATTGAAAGGCGCCGAGTGACAGCCCGTCCTCTTCGGCGTCGAGCAGTTGCCCCATCGGACCGTCGACCGTATAGTGATGGAGCGCATTCTTGATCTCGCGCATCCGCACGCCGGAAACGAAATCCGAGAGCGATCGGCCACGAGACTGTGCCATCAGTCCGACCTGCCGCGAGATGGCATTGCGATAATCCGGCGTAATCGTCACACCTTGCAGCGACACCAGCGTCTCGATCCATTCGGACGCCCAGGCGCGATCGCCATCCGTCGCAAGCTCCGCAAGCGGGCAGAATGCCGGCCCCCTCCCCGCCCCTCTTGCCGACGAATTCTCCTCGCCGCCGATCTCGTAGTGGTCGCCACCAAGCCCAAGCGTCAGCGGCAGCATCGAGCGGCCCTTGTCGAAGGCGAAGACCTGCGCTTGCTCGTAGCGGCGGAACTGTGCGGCGATCAGCGCCAGGAGCGTCGACTTGCCCGAGCCGGTCGGACCGAAGATCAGCGTGTGGCCGACATCGTCGACATGCAGGTTCAGCCGGAACGGCGTCGATCCGCTCGCGACCTGCACCAGCGGCGGAGAACCCGGTGGATAAAAGGGGCATGGCGCGACCGGCCTTCCCGACCAGACCGAATTGAGTGGGATTAGATCGGCGAGGTTGCGCGTATTGATCAGCGGCTCGCGGATATTGGCGTAAGAAACTCCCGGCAGGCTGCCTAGAAAGGCGTCCGTTGCATTCAGCGTTTCAATGCGGGCGCCGAATCCTTCCGCCTGGATCAGCCGGCGGATCGCCTCGCATTTTTCCTGTAGCCGCTGCTGCTCCTCATCGAAGAGCACGATGACCGGCGTATAGTAGCCGTAGCTCACAAGCTCCGACGAAGCCTCGGCGATCGCGTCCTCGGTCTCCGCCACCATCATCATGGCGTCCTGATCGACCGACCGGCTCTGCGTCTGGAAGAGCTGGTCGAAAAAGGGCCGCACCTTCTGCTGCCATTTCTTGCGGGTGCGCTCGAGCTTTGCCCGCGCCTCCTCGGCATCGAGGAAGACGAAGCGTGACGACCAGCGATAGCTGAGCGGCATCAGGTCGAGCGCATTGAGGATGCCCGGCCAGCTTTCCGCCGGCAGTCCGTCGATGGCGACGACCCCGAGATAGCGGTTCTCGACCATCGGCGTCAGCCCATGCTGGAGTTCAGCCGTGACCAGCCAGTCGAGATACATGGGGATCTCGGGCAGGCTAACGGGGTGGTTTTCGCCAGTGATGCAGAAGCGGATGAACTGGAAGAGTTCGTCATAGCGGGCAATTCGATATCCGCCACGTTCTTCCACCTCGCGCGTCATCATCCGCCGGATCGACACGACATTCATGAGATATTGCTCGACCTCGCGGATCGAGGTGACGAAGGCTTCGAGCGCCTTGTCGGCATAGGTCGCCGACCGGCTCGCCGCGTCCGAATAGACATAGCGCGTCATACCGGAGCGCCGCGGCTCCGGCGGCCGCCAAGTCAGGATCAGGGCATGCCGGCTCTCGAAATGGCCCTTCTCCCGTTGGAAATGCGCGCGCCGCTCGGCATCGATCGCCCGGGTGACCGGATCGGGGAAATGGCAGTCCGACTCGGCCGGATAGTCCTCGGTCGGGACGCGGACGGCCTCGACCTGGATCATCCAGCCGGAGCCGAGCCGGGCGAGGATCGCGTTGATCTGGCGCGAGACCTCGTTGCGCTCGGCATCGGTCGAGCTATCGCTGTCGGGACCGGCGAAATACCAGCCGGCCATCAAGGAGCCGTCCTTGAGCAGCATGACGCCATTGTCGACCAGCCCCGCATAGGGAACGAGATCGGCAAAGGATGGTCCGGAATGCCGGAAGCGCTTGAGTGCAACCATCTCGGACCTCAATAGCGCCGCCAGGGCGTCGCGGTTGGCCGGTAATGGGCGCGGTAGGACACATGCCGGAGATAGACACGCCGCATGAGCGGGTCGGCCTTCGCCATCATTCGAAGTGCCGCGAGCGTCACGAGCCAGACGGCAAAGCCGAACAGCGCCGCATACCAGGTCAGCACGACGAAGATCAGGATGACGGAGGCAAGCCCTGTCAGGAGAACGAGTTCCCGATCTGCGCCCATCAGGAGGTTCGGGCGCGACAGCGCCCGGTGAATGCGCGAGCGGGAGATCTCAGACATGGATCCCCTCCCCTTCCGGTTGGGAAGAAACTTCGGCGATCTCGTGTCCGATCCGCGTGTCGAGCTCGGCAATGGAGGCGCCGGTCGCCCCGAAGAGCGCAACGATCTGGGTAGCGCCGAGCAGCACGCCGCCGACAAGGGCGATATAGCAAAGCCGCCGTGCGAAATCGTTGAGCTCGCCGCCGAAGATCAGCATGCCGCCGGCGATCGCGACGGCCGCCAACGCGATGAAACCGGCGACCGGCCCGGTGATCGACTGCTGGATCTGCTGGAGCGGCGACTCCCAGGGCAGGCCCCCGCCGGACGATGCAAGTGCCGGCTCCAGCATGGTGGAAAGGGTCGCCAGCGCAACGCCGGCCAGCATAATGGGTCTCTTAGGCGACATGGCTGTCCTCATCGATCTGTGCGTAGTGTTCTGTTCGGTAGCGGGAATTGCTGAAGCCCTCGACGTGGATGATTTCGCGGACGCGCCGCCCCCTTCCCACCCGTTCGATCGAGACCACGAGATCGACCGCCTCGCCGATCACTTCCTGCATCGGCTGCTGGCTTACTTCCGCGGTCAGTTGCTCGAGCCGGCGCAAGGTGGAGCTCGCCGTGTTGGAATGAACCGTCGTGACGCCGCCCGGATGGCCGGTGTTCCAGGCTTTCAGAAGGGTAAGTGCCGCGCCGTCGCGCACCTCGCCGACGATGATCCGATCGGGTCTCAGCCGCATCGTACTTTTGAGGAGCCGCGCCATGTCGACCGTGTCGCTTGTGTGCAGCAGCACCGCATTTTCTGCGGCGCACTGGATCTCGGCGGTGTCCTCGAGGATCACGATCCGATCGTCCGGCGCGTTTGCGACGATCTCAGCGATCACCGCATTGGCAAGCGTCGTCTTGCCGGATCCGGTGCCCCCGGAGATCACGATGTTCAGGCGTGACGCGATCGCATTGCGGAGCACCGAGGCCTGCGCTTCGGTCATCACCTTAGACTTCACATAGTCCTTGAGCGGAATGAGGCGGGACGCGCGTCTGCGGATGGTGAAGGTCGGCGCCGACACGATCGGAGGGAGCAGACCCTCGAAGCGGTGTCCGCCGATCGGCAGCTCGCCGGAGACGATCGGCCGCTCGTCATCGGCTTCGGATTGGAGGGCGTGCGCGACACTGCCGATGACCACTTCCGCGGCGGCCGCACTCATTGCCCCGGCCGCCGCGACCCCCTGCCCCAGCCGCTCGATGAACAGCTTGCCGTCCGGGTTCAGCATGATTTCGACGACGGACGCATCATCGAGTGCGACACAGAGCTGGTCGCCGAGCGCGTCCTGAAGCTTGCGGACAAGGCGGGAATGGGAACGCAACTGGGTCATGCGGCGCTCCTCGAGGCGAGGCCACCCTGCATGATCGTCGACTTGTAGTCTGCCGGCCGTACGCGGTCGAAACTGGCGCGATCGGCCGGCAGACTGCCGGCGACGGCGATCGTGTTGCCGATCTCCACCGGATCGCCGAGCCGGCGCATCGGCCATCCGGCGCGCTTGAGAATGCGCTCGAAGCGAAGATCGGTCGCCGTGACGATCTCGTCGTAGCCGCTCGCCATCGACCACTCGATAATGCCGGCGAACATCGTCAACGTCGCAAGATGTAGCTGGCCCCCTCCCCTGCCCGCATCAAGCGTCGTGTCGACGCAGAAGCGTGAGCTCTCGATCATGCGTGCATGAGCCGCAAGACGCCTATCCTTCAACAGTTGCGGGAATGTTTGCTCGAGCATGGTCGGCCCGGTCGCGGGAAGAAGCCGCGCGCAGCCACATACCTTCCCCGACTCAGTCGCAAGGATGTAGGTGGGATGCAGATCGTCGTACTGATCCCGTTCAGTCTCTTCTGTAATTGAAACGTCCCAGTCCAGGCGCGCGCCGAACACCTCGGCCCGCAACTGGTGCATCTGCTTCAGATGGATTGAATGCTGCTCATAGAGCGCAGCCGAAACTGCCAGAACCTGCATGATTGTCTCCACGTAAACGCGTTGGGCGCAGACAAAGCAGGCTCTCCCGAAATTGGCTACGTGCAGATTTGCACGTGGCTGATTCTACTGAGTCGTGGTCTGGATCCGCCCGAAGTCTCCGCAAGGAGTGATTCTGGCAGGCAGATTCTTGTGCAAATCTGCAGGGAAGTTACGGAAGGTCCAATCGGGGAAGTTACCTAAGTACCGGGAATGAAAACGAAAACCGAAACCACCTGGAATGGCACCTGCGATGCGTTAAGGTCTTGTTAACCCTATTTCCCTTGCGGCATCCTCAGAATCGTGCCTTATCTTGAGACGGAAATACCGCGTCTGACGCCGATAATCCGTCTGAAAACCAGAGGCCAAAGTGAACGTGATTGACAGACACATCAATCGGGCATCGACTTCCGCACATATTACCCAGCGAGCGGAAGCGCTGTCCGCCAGACTGAGAGCGGTCGGAGAGCGGGCTTTTCCCCCGACCGCGCAGAAGTCGCTTCGGTCCTTCACGTCGGGCGAAGTCGCTGACATCGTCGGCGTGTCGGACGGCTATCTTCGGCAGCTGTCGCTTGACGGACTTGGCCCCTCCCCCGACCTTGGAACTGCCGGCCGGCGCTCCTACACGCTTGAGCAAATCAATGAACTGCGTGAGTACCTTGCAGCGGCTCGGCCGAAGGAAGCAGGTCGCTTTTGGCCGCGCCGGCGCGAGGGTGAGAAGCTTCAGATCATTTCTGTTGCGAACTTCAAGGGTGGGTCTGCGAAGACGACGACAGCGGTATATCTTGCGCAGGGTCTTGCCCTGCAGGGATATCGCGTGCTTGCGATCGACCTTGATCCCCAAGCCTCGCTTTCCGCAATGTTCGGCTACCAGCCGGAATTCGATGTTGCCGAAAACACCACGCTTTACGGTGCCATCCGATACGATGACCAGCGCGTGGCGATGAAGGACATCGTCAGGCCTACATACTTCACAGGGATCAGCATCGTTCCGGGAAATCTCGAGCTCATGGAATTCGAGCATCAGACGCCCCGGCACATGCTGCAAAATCGGGGGCGGCCGCAAGACCTCTTCTTCAGGCGTGTTGCTGGCGCGATCAATCAGGTCGAACAAGATTTTGACGTCGTCGTCGTCGACTGCCCCCCGCAGCTCGGCTTTCTGACGATGGGTGCTCTCAATGCGGCGACCGGCATGATCGTCACCGTCCATCCACAAATGGTGGACGTCGCCTCCATGAGCCAGTTCCTCCTGATGACCTCGGACCTGGTGTCTGTAATCGAGGAAGCAGGCGGCAAACTCGACTATGATTTTCTACGCTTCTTGATCACAAGGCATGATCCCCGCGATGTCCCCGAACAGGAGATCGTCGGACTTCTGCGAGACGTCTTCGGAAGCGATGTCATGGCCGCCGCAGCCTGGAAGTCGACGGCGATTGCCAATGCCGGACTTACCAAGCAGTCTCTCTACGAGCTGTCCCGGGGCGCTGTCGGCCGGTCAACATATGATCGGGCGATGGAGTCGATAAACGCGGTAAATCAGGAAGCAATAGAACTGATCAACCGCGTATGGGGCAGATTGCAATGACGCGTCTCCTTGAGATTCAACATCTTATCTCGTTGTCTGCAGACAACGAGCTTGGCTCGCGGGAACGCGATCCCGGACCGCACGGAGGTGATTTGCGATGAGCAAACGAACTCAATCAATCCGATCCTTGTTTGCAGCCGGAAGCGATGAGGCTCAGCCGGCGGAGACGCGCGCACCTGTGCAGCGCGTCGCTTCCGGTGCGGTTCGCTCATTGCAGGACACCTTTTCGGAGGTCGAGCGCGACTACGAAGCGCTTAAGCAGCGCATATCCGAAGGCGCACTCCCCCTTGAGCTGGATCCCTCGACGGTCGACCCCTCCCCGTTCGCAGATCGCTTTTCGGATCAGGACGTCGCGGCGATCGAAGCGCTCACAGCCTCGATCAAAGAACACGGACAGGAGATCCCTATCCTTGTACGTCCCCACCCCTCAGTGCCGGGCCGTTATCAAATTGCCTATGGCCATCGCCGGCTCCGCGCTGCGACCGAGTTGGGTGTTCCCATCAAAGCCTATGTTCGTGACCTGGACGACAACCGGCTTGTCGTAGCGCAGGGGATCGAGAACTCCGCGCGTGAAGATCTCAGCTTCATAGAGCGCGCTATTTTCGCCAACAAACTCGAGACAGGCGGCTTCCAGCGACCCCTGATCCAATCAGCTCTGTCGGTCGACCGCGCAGAGGTTTCAAAGCTGATTGCCGTCGCCCAGGCCGTACCTGACTGGATTGTCGAGGCGATTGGCCGTGCGCCCAAGATTGGCCGCGGGCGGTGGCAGGAACTTGCAGACCTTCTTAAGGGCTCGAGCTCGGAAGCGAGGGCGCGAAATGCGATCTCGGACAAGACGTTTAGTCATAAGGACTCGGACGATCGGTTTGCTGCGGTCATGCGGGCGCTGAAGAAGGCGGACAAGAGCGACGCTGTCGCTTCAGCCACCCCTACTGTCGCGCGATCGGCAGCCGGGGCAGAGATTGCGAAGCTCTCCGTCTCCGGCAAGCATTGCAAGATCCAGATCAACAGGGATCGCGACGAGGCTTTTGCCGTCTACCTGATGGAACAGCTTCCCGATCTTTACGAGAGCTTTAAAAGAGGAAACCCTTCGTCTGAAGGATAAGTGAAGATAGAGGACGCAAAAGAAAAAGGCCCCCAAACGACGCCGTCGTGGAAGCCTCTCTCATTGGTCTAAGCAGCCTGAGAATCGCATTTCCATGAATCGCAGTCAAGAGTCTTTGGCGCCGTTTCGGTGAGCGGATTTCTTTTGCCTGTTGCAAGGTGAAGGAAAATGCAGATTGGAAATGTGACGACGCCCTTCGGGCGGCGGCCGATGACGCTTGCCTTGGTGAGGCGGCAGGTTGCTGCCTCGGAGATGAAGGCTGAGAAGACGGCTGACAAATGGAAAGTGTTCAGGGACGCATCTGAAGCACGAGAGCTACTCGGACTCCAGGACCGCAGCCTTGCCGTGCTCGACGCTCTCTTGAGCTTCTATCCAGAGAACGAACTGCGGCAGGACGCTCAACTGATAGTCTTTCCCTCAAACGTCCAATTGTCTGGCCGTGCTCATGGGATCGCGGGCGCTACCTTGCGTCGCCACCTTGCGCTGCTCGTGGATGCAGGTCTCATCATTCGCAAGGATAGCGCCAACGGAAAGCGCTATGCGCGCAAGGACGAGGCCGGCGCGATCGAAACAGCCTTTGGTTTCGATCTATCGCCTATGCTTCTTCGCTCAGAAGAACTCGCGCTCTTGGCTCAACAGGTGGTGTCTGACCGTACCGCGTTTCGCAGGGCAAAGGAAAACCTCACCATCTGCCGTCGAGATGTGCGCAAGCTCATCACCGCCGCGATGGAGGAGGGCGCCTCTGGCGATTGGCAAGCGATCGAAGAGATGTACGTCGCAGCCGTGGGACGCATTCCGCGGACCCCCACCAAGCGCGATATCGAGGCAGTTCTCGACGAGCTTTCGCTCCTCCGCGAAGAGATCATCAACCTAATGGATTTGCAGAAGAATGCAGAATTTCTCAGCATCAATGATGCTCATGATGAGCGCCACATACAGAATTCAAATACCGAATCCATCTATGAAATTGAACCTAGCTCTCGAGAAGAGCAGGGGGCGAAGCCGAGCCACGACATCGTGCGGCAGAGTGAGCCGCTGAAGGCATTTCCTTTAGGCATGGTGTTGCGGGCTTGCCCCGAAATTTCCCCATATGGGCCTGGTGGCGCGATTAGCAGCTGGCGTGACCTGATGAGCGCGGCCGTCGTAGTGCGATCGATGTTAGGGGTCAGCCCATCAGCCTATCAGGATGCTTGCGAAGCAATGGGGCCGGAGAATGCTGCCGCAGCGATGGCGTGCATTCTCGAGCGGGAGGGGCATATCACCTCACCGGGGGGATACTTGCGAGACCTAACGTCCCGAACGAGACGCGGTGAGTTCTCACTTGGCCCAATGTTGATGGCACTCCTGCGAGCTCGTGGAGATCAAGTGAGGTGTGCCTAGGGAATTGTCTCGATCTCCAATCAATGTTGTCTGCTGACAACATGCTAAGTCATTGATTTTCCGAGGACGGGTGGACTGTTTTGCGAAGAGGATGGACAAATCGCTGGCGGCGGCACGGGCGCCAGGCATCCATGATCATCGTCGAGCGAAAGCAGCGGCGAATAACAACTTCCCACCTCGGACACATTGGCATCGTCCAGTTGAAGCGCACTTCATTGGCCGCGGAGTTCGTCAATCTGTCAGATGCTGCTGACGCTGTGCGAGTTGAGCCTGCAATCTCGCCAGAAACTCCTCCACCGAGACTGTGGGCTCTCCAAGCCGCGACAGCTCTTTAAGAATGCGCTCCTGAAGGCGGATTGCCCGATGCAAATCCTAAGACCTGGCTATGAAGTGACAAAAGGCCTTCCGAGTTCGAGAACATTTCAGGCGTTCATCAAGGCGCTCCATGCGAGCACTTCGTTTGAGGCGTCGTGCAGACTCAGTCCGCGACAGGTCCCAGGAGATTGGATTGCTGCTCGCTTAGCCGCGGTTCGATCGGGCCGGTGGGATGAGCTCCTTGCTGCTTGGAGGAACCGTGACGCAGGTGATGGCATCCGCCTTCTTCGCCTGTCGACCGGTCTCGACGAGGATACAGTTCGAGCGGTTGCCGGCCGTGGACTCTTGGCAGTGCCAGGCTCGGTCCTGGACGCGGCCAATGACAACGATGAATTGCGTATTGCCGCCCGCATGGCGAGTGCATTGCCTCCCGAAGCCGTGCAGTTGGTCCTGGAGCGAGCTGTCGCCTTTCCGGCAAGGCCCTCCGCTGAGCTCGCATAGCTTTCTGCGAGGACCAGAGCCTTGATCAACGAACACCATCGTCAGTCGTGGCCCTTCCGGCAGGGCGAAGAGATCGCGTCGGCAACGCGAGCGGCTCTCGGCGTGGGGCGAGAGCTGGCGATCGACGTTTTTACAATTGTGCGAGATCTCGGCATTGACATCCACTGCGAGGATCTTGAACTGCCGACTCTAGACGCTTTAGCAGTTTGGGGCCCTCGTCATGGCCCCGCGGTACTCCTGAATTCGGGTAGCCAACGGCACCAGGGGCAGGGTGCAATCGAAGAACGCGGTGCAGTGCGGGTCACCCTAGCGCATGAACTTTGCCATTTTCTGATTGATGGAGAACATGCGTTAGGAGCGGTTGATGTTTTGCAGAGCAGAATGCCCGTCGCCATTGAACAGCGGGCGCGGGCATTTGCGGCTGAATTCCTCGTTCCAACAAACCTTGCCGCGCAAATTTGGGCCGAAGCCGACAGACCACGTGATCGGTTTGGGCTCGACCGCGTTCTGGATCAACTTTGCGATCGATTCAAAGTCTCGAAGAGCGTAGCTTCGTGGAAGCTGGAACATGGTGCACGTCTATATGGCGAACAGCTTCGGCAAGTCTTAGCTACAATCGTTCCTCAGCGCTAAGATTGTTTGCCACCGGCTAGGTGTTGCTGTGGCTCCCTAAGCAGGCGCAGGGGCGCGATGTACGCGTCCCAAATTGACAGAACTCTAAGTCGTTATTGCCACGATCCTTCGTTCGCCTCATAAACGGTGCCCTCAGCGGCGGATGAGGCCAAACCGGTGGGCTTCGTCCAGCAGGTCCCGGACGGAGGAGGGTTGCCATTTTTTGCCGCCTCGCGCAGGCCGTTCTCCCATCTGGTCCAGTTGCGCGGCAATGTCGCGAAGCGACAGATCGGGATCGGCAATGGCGATCGCCGCCACCAGCTTCATCAGATGGTCC
This sequence comes from Ensifer sp. MPMI2T, assembly GCF_004827385.1. Lineage (GTDB taxonomy): Bacteria > Pseudomonadota > Alphaproteobacteria > Rhizobiales > Rhizobiaceae > Sinorhizobium. Next base: position 13,429 of record NZ_SRXN01000027.1, on the reverse strand, counting down.
TCGGGAGCGCGGCGAGGGGACCGGGCCAGGAGTTCTTTTTCCGCGAGCTTTTCGCGGACCAAGCGATGAACGGCGCGACGAAGGCGCTCGACGGTCCAGTCGTGGCCGCGGCGATTGAGCACCCGCACGACATTGTCCCAACTGTGCTGTGGCCGGAGTTGCCGCACCATCGGCAGCCACGTCTGCGCGGACGCAATGAGCTCGTCGAGATAGAGTTTCTCGCGTGCTTTTGAGACTGCTTTGATTGCCTCCGGTCGTCGTTCTCGCAGGCCGGGGTTTCCAGGAAGCTTGCCGCGCGCCTTCGCCGCCTTGATGCCGGCTTTGGTGCGTTCGGCGATCAGCGCTCTCTCGAGCTGCGCGACCGCACCGAGAACCTGGAGGGAAAACATGCCCTGCGGGGTCGAGGTATCGATCGGATCGCGGATCGATCGAAAATGAACCCCGCGTTCCTCGAGATCCTCGATCACTGCCAAGAGATGGCTCACCGATCGGGCCAATCGATCGAGGCGGACAACGACGAGGACGTCGCCCGGGGTGAGCTCTCCGAGCAGCCGCGTCAAGACTGGTCGGACGCGCGATGCCCCGGAGCCATGCTCCTGATAGATCCGATCGCAGCCGGCGGCCCGCAGCTCGTCCATTTGAGCATCGTGGACCTGGTCGTCCGTCGACACACGGGCATAGCCGATCAGCCGCTTTAGAGGCTGTTGGACGTTAACTGTTTGTCGCTTCGCCATCGCGCTTTTAACGACCTCGTTTCGAGGTGATTTGTACAGATAAGGAATGCGGCGTGTTTTAGCTGTCAAATAGCGGCTTGCCAGACTCGAAATGCCACCCCAGACGAGCAACGGAGCGTCCGCATAGGCAAATGCGCGTCAGCGGGCTTCTCTGGCGGAAATTGCTGAAAAAGCAGCAGTTATGGGAGCTGCAAAATGCGATGGGCTCGCCCGCGACCGCTCGCGGGGTTTATCGGGCGAGGAGATAATCGTCCTGCCCCCGTCGGGCCCCTACTACATTCGGCTGCCGACGGTCCGGCGAACCTGTTCAAAATCGGCCGGAAAGCCCGGAAACCCGGGCGTTTCCGCTCATCCAGGACGACCGACATAGGTGATTTGCGACTCCAAAACTGTCACCATCGATACTTGAGGGTAGAAAATGAGCGTCCGGATGACGGAAAGGTTAGGGGAATTTACTTCCGTTTGCGAGAATATGGACGGTAATTCATATGGTTAATCATTCCCTAAGACGGCCAGGATGCGTAACCGGTGCAACATCGAGGTGCGACACGTGAGATTCGCCGTCGGTCTCTCCAGATGTGGATTTCCATTTAGGACTTCGGTGAAGCGCTTGGCTAAAATCGGATACGTCGTCCGCCAAAGCCTACCGCCGCGAGTAGCGGAGTCGATGGCGAGGGAATCTGAATAGGGTCTGGCGCAGTCGGCGCGAAGGACTGCAAAGTCTGCGCCTTTCCCATTAAATGGTAAGTGCCGCTTGCGTTAAAATGATAATCGCAATATCGCCGCGTCTCAATCACGGCTTGGGGGAGGGTCAGGATGAGAAGACTAGGCGTTTTCAAGTCGGGATTTGCGGTTGATGTCTTCGTCTTTCTAACAGGCGCGTTTGGCGCGACTTGGCTTTCCAGCTTCGTAAATACGTCATGGTGGGCGTATCTTCTTATTGCCACCGTTGTGACGGGCTTGTACGCGTTTGTGCGATGGAGTCTTCTGACACCGCAACGTGTCACGCTTCTAGCGCACAACACACTGTCGGACGCGCTAGCAGATTCGGCCGTCGCCTACGGCGTCACTGACCTGTACAACATGCAGAAATCCGAGGATCAGAATCGCCGCAACAGCGATACTGTTGTCACGATCAGCAAGGCGCAGACCATGTCGTTGGCGGCGAACTCCGGCGCGTCCTATCTCTCTGTCGGCTTGCAACGACATTGGCCAACCGTCAGGCTTCGTCTGTCCGAACGCGTACCCTTCAAGGTCATCCTCCTCGATCCATTCTGCGCCGAGCGTGCACTGAGAAACACCGTCAACGCCGCGGGTGAACGGGAAGACAGCAAATTGCCATTGGGCGATATCATCCGCGCTTCAAACGACTTTCCGCATCTGGAAGTTCGATTTGCGGAAAGCGGGATGACGTGCAGCGTCTTCATTACCCAGGATGAGATCTACTTCGATCCGTACCATCTCGCGGAAGACGGCGGCCGGATCTCCAATCGGTTCATGTGTCTGAGGATGAGCAAAACCGATGTCCCTCAAGGCATATCAAATTACGAGATGATGAGCCGTCACTTCGACACCCTATGGGAGGCCTCAATGCCGCTGCCAGACTGGCTGAACCGAAACAAGGACAAGATAGGATCGCTTCCAGAACTTCGCGCCAGAAAACGCTCCCTGGCTTGATCATTGCGCGCCATTCTGAACTTCGAGCATCAATGTACCTTGAAATGCGACTGGTGCTACGTACCTTTCGTTCGAGATAGACCAAATTTTTCTGTAACGCAGGAGGTGCTGGCCCGCCTGCTGGATCATGGGGTCACTGAGATAACAATAGGGGGAGGGGACCCTACGACCTATCGCGAATGGCGTGATCTGGTTGCTAGCGCAAAGAGGGCGGGTCTATTCGTTCACCTGGACACAAATGGCATCGGTCTTCGCCGAAGCACGGATGTCGAAGTTGCCTTGCGTTCCCATGTAGATCTGCTTGGTCTTCCGATCGACGGTCCTAATCCCTTCATCCACGGATTAGTAAGAGGTCAACCCTGGCATTTCAATGTCGTCATCGAACGGATGAGTTGGCTCGTTGAGCTCGGCCTCGATGTCAAGATCAATACCGTCGTCACGAAGGTGAATGCTCCCAGTCTGTTACAGACGGCCGAGTTGGTCCGCTCTCTCGCACCGGCAATCTGGAGCGTCTATGAGTACTGGCCACTTTCGACTGGCGGGGCCAACCGGAACCAATGGGATGATGTAGGCGGTAGTCTGGCTGACGCCATCGCCAGTCTTCCTCGTGAACTTGGGAAAACCCGCGTTGAGATAAACCGCAGGCACGTGCGCCGCCTTACTTACCCGATCGTTGCCCATGACGGCGAAGTGTACATTCATTCCGCTTCAAACATCGACGGGTTCCAGCCACTTGGCTCAATCTTTGACGACAATGTGCTCGGTATGGCCTTTTCGTCATGCGCGGTGGAGCGGGAAGAAGCTCGAAGCCGATATATTAGACCGCGCCCTACCAATTAGCGCCAGGTTGGCTGCGGGACACAAGTCTCCGGTCGACACCTGCTGGCCTCGACACGGGAGCAGAAGTCTGCCGGCGCGCCCCGCTACGAGCAATGCAACGCTCGAAGGTCGCCTCCTATTTCAGATGGAATTTCCGATAGTTCAACTTACCTGTCGAATGGGAACGATCAATCCGAATATTCCTTGCAAGGAATGTGCCGCTGCGGTATCTACCGAAAAACGGAGCACACGCATGGGTAAATTGGCCGGCAAGATCATCGAGGCGACGCAAGCGCAGGGATCCAGAGCAGGGCATGCCGACGGCCTGGATTTACGCCGCCTGCGCCTTCTCTCAGGATTGACGCAGGCCGATATGGCAGCCCGGTTGAATGTGCAGCAGGCTGCTATCTCGAAAATCGAGAAGGGCGGGGACGTCTATTTATCGACCGTCCAAAGATACGTCGAAGCTCTGGGCGCATCGCTTCGAGTCGACGCAGTCTTTCCGGCCGATGCCCGGCTCGTGTTGCGTGTCAAGGATGCGTTCGAGGCCGAGCACGGCCACGACGATCAGCTCGTGTTTCCGCTTTTGGCTGACGAACCCTTTCGGGCGCAGCGCGACGTCGTTTTGTCTATCCGACCACAATATTCGGAGAAGATATTGGAGGGCCTGAAAACCGTTGAGCTGAGGAGGCGGTTTCCGGTATCCGCGCCCGGCGGTACCGTCGCCTATATCTATTCCACCTCGCCGGTTCGCGCGATGGTCGGTGTGACGGAAATCAGGGACGTGCTTAAGCTCCCGATCGAACAGATCTGGGCCGAGTTCGAGGATGCGGCATTCATTCAGCGTGATGATTTCGACAGCTATTTTCAGGGACTGGAATTTGGCTATGCGCTGCTTTTCGAAGAGGTGAGGTCGTTCTCTCGGCCGATCCCGCTTAATGAACTTAGAGAAAAATTCGGCTTTGAGCCGCCACAATCCTATCTTTATGCCAGCCGCGATCTTCGAAAGGCCTTGAGACATGAGGCAGCAGTCGTATCTCATTGATACGAACATTCTGATCGGGCTGGAAGACTATCGCGCGGTCGAAACCGCCTATGCACGATTCTCCAGTCTTGCCGCTGCACACAAGATCAACGTTTTCGTTCATGAAGCTGCCCGCGACGACATCTCGCGCGACAAGAATGCCGAACGGCGGCGGATTTCGCTCAGCAAGATCGACAAGTATCAGGTTCTCAAAAAGCGGCGTGGTCTTTCGCAAGCCAATCTCGAGAGCGAGTTCGGGCCGCTTCGGAAACCCAACGATATCGTCGACGCGACGCTTCTCCATTCGCTCAAGAACGACGTCGTCGACTTTGTCGTCTCGCAGGACAAGGGCCTTCACGAGCGAGCACTCAGGCATTCCGTCGAACTCGGCCGGCGCGTCTTATTCGTCGGTGATGCCGCCGATCTGCTGACGCAGACCTACGAGCCCAAAAAGGTCCCGATCCGACATGTGGCCGAGGTCGAGGCCCACACAATCGACCACCAGGACAGTTTCTTCGACAGCCTTCGCGATGGCTATCCGACCTTTGACGCGTGGTGGAAGGAGAAGTGCGTCAGTGAGCATCGATCATGCTGGGTTGTTTACGACAACGACCACTTGGCCGGCCTGATCGTTCGTAAGGACGAGTCAAAATCCGAGACCGATGCGGTGACCAAGGCCAACAAGATCCTCAAGGTCTGCACGTTCAAAGTCGCCCCGGACAAGCGTGGCGTCAAACTCGGAGAACTGCTGTTAAAGCAGGTGCTTTGGTACGCCCAGACCAACGACTATGACCTTGCCTACCTGACGACCTTTGACAATCAGGCCGCTCTCATAAACCTACTGGAATTTTACGGTTTTCATCAGGCCGGCAAGAGGTCCAACGGCGAGCTGATCTATGAACGCGCATTTTCTCCCAACAAGCTGGTCGCGGATGCAGCGGTTACGGCCTATGACGCTGCACGGAGAAATTACCCGCGCTTCCTCGTGACCGATGACGTGAAAGGTTTCGGTATTCCGATCAAGGAGGCTTATCACGATACACTCTATCCCGATCTTTGGAGACCCCGCCAGCCAGACCTCTTCAATGGGGCATCGCGCGCTGAACGGCCGACACGTCCCGGGAACACGATCCGCAAGGTTTATCTCTGCCGCGCCCAGTCAAAACTCGGTGCCCCCGGGTCCGTGTTGTTTTTCTACAAGAGCGCATCGAAAGAGAAGCCATCGCAGGCGATCACAGCCCTCGGAATTCTTGAAAGCGTCACGCTTGCAAACTCCACCAGGGAACTCATGCTTTTGACGGGCGGTCGATCCGTCTACAGTGAGATTGAGCTGGAAGGATGGAACGCGACCCCGCAACGGCCGGTGAAAGTTATCAACTATCTGCTTGTATCCTACATCGACCCGCCGGTCGGGCTTGATGAATTGCGCCATATCGGCGTGGTGAATGGAAATCCGCAGCAGTCGATCTATCAACTGAAGCCAACCCACCTGCGTCAGCTGCTGGATCGCGCCAACTTGCGGTTCGCGGTATGATACAGGCCGACGTCGCCTTTCTCGGGATTTCGGGGGTTGGCAAGAGCACCTTTCTGAGGCACGCGGCGCAGATACTGTCCTTCCAACCTGACTGCCGGCTCGCTTATCGGGCGAGCGCGTGACGCTCAAATCACGCATGATCAATTGAGACTACATGACATTGCGGAAAATCAGAGCCTGCTGATCGAAGCTTTCCGCATGGCACGAGATCCCAGCGCCTCAATTGTAATTCTAGACGCCCATGCTGTCATTGACGCATTGACGGCCCCACAGGGCTCGAGGCGGTTGACGACGACGTTTTCCGCCGCCTCGGGGTGAATGCGATTGCGCATCTGGAGGCAGATCCGGAGCAGATCCATGCCAACAGGCAGGCTGACGGATCAAGAGTTCGCCCCCGCCGTTCGGCTGATAAACTTGGCGAGCATCAAACCTTGTCTCTGGCGACAAGCGAAAGAATTGCCGCAGCTCTCGCTCTACCGCTGGCACGCTTTCGGTACGGTGAGTGCACGAGCTTTCACCTGTTCGTTCAGAGGCTTTCTTCAGCTATGCAAGCTAGACTTGATCGTCGGTCGAACGATTAATGCGCTGTCCAGCAGGACCCAGGTTGGAAAAAACGAATGGGGCCGCTTACGAGAAGCGGCCCCTAACAGGTGCGTGTCATAAAAGAGCTGCACCATGCTCTACGCACGAGCATATCATGGCGCATTTTGAATTCAAACGGTCTATCGCTTCAAAAACCTTCCGCGCGCGGCCTGAATGCTAAGAAGAGTGTTTCGGCGCCATCTCCAGATCCCCAGAAGCCAGATAACGAGCGCTGCGAAACTTATTGCCGACGCGATGATAGACGATCCCAAGGCAAAGACTGCCAGAAATATCAGCCCAAGTGCTACTGATATGAGATTAACCCACGGTCCATACATGCGGAGAGCAGGCTGGATTTCAGTTGGTTCAGCGCTGGCCACAACATTGGTGCCCGACATGATAGACGTGTAAATCAACCCCATAACCTTCGGATCTGCATAGTACCCTATGTGTGTCTCTAGTGGGCTCGGAATGCCTGGAGGAATGGCCTCGACATTCACAATGGCATCCCGTCGCTCGGATATGCTTTTCCTCAGCGACGTCAGTGGCGAACTGATCGGGTCAAACCTCGACCATATGTTCACGAGCTTGGCGTGTCCGGCTCGCCCGGCAATACGAAAGGGTGGCATCGCTATCGAAAGACGCTGCTCCTCTCGGAGCCGATTGTAGCGGTGAGAGAAGGTCGTGTCGGTCTGAAAAAAATTGAAGATCAGGTCGATCGGAGACCCGATGGTGAAAACCGCAACAAGTTTGCCAAGGATCCCTAGCCGGCGTTTACCTTCGCCCTCGTCTTCTTCAGCCTTCGCACGCTGACCTTCCTGCAACAAAGCCTCGGCGGCAATGCTCGTTCCCAAACTATGCGAAACGATAAAGAATTCTTCGCAATCATGGCCACTGGCGACGTGATTTATTAGTCGTCGGGTATAGCCGACGACGCGCTCTCGCGTTTGGAATCGCTGATCCTTTTCGGAATTGATGGTCCACGTGAGCACATCATACGCATATTCTTTCGCGGCCTTGATCACGCAAAAAGAGACCACAAGGGTTATTGCAGTGATCGCTAGGTACGCCTGAGCCATCGCGCTGGGAAAACCGATCGCAGCATAGCGCCAAGTCCCATAGCAGAGGTAGGCCTGAATTGCTGCCGCAAGAAAGATGCCGGACACCGTGCCTACAACCGTGATGATCTTCTCCCAGATCGTCCTCCGCGTATGGCAACGCCACTCGTCCGCCAGGGAGATGAGATCGTCAGACGTGGTGCCACGGGTCTGCCTGAGCGTGCCGAGGAAGGCCTTGAACTCTGAAAACGATCCTTTGGGAAACTGCCGGCGATTTTCCCAATTCTCGAAATCGCGAAAAGCGCGCTCCAGTTTCTCTATCTTGTTCACACTCCTGGTCGCAGCAAGACTGTGTAGGCAGGACAGGCGAAAGGCTGGAAAATTCCGCCACGTGGAGAATGCCAGACGAAAGGGGCTAAGGGCCCGCATCAGCAGCCAAAGAAGCACATAAACCAACGAGTAGCGGCTTTCGGCTTCAGGAACCCAGTAGGCCTCATAAACGCGGATTGTTTTCGCCACCCTCGCTTGGCCGGCTTTGGTGACAATCCTCTTGAATTCGACATAGTGGACTACTTCGTCGTCGTCGGTTACCGCGGTCCTGTATGAGAAATTCCTAGGCTTGCCGAGACCTTCCTTGCTCTGGGTTTGTCCATAAAGATCGAAATAGTCGAGAAATGTACTCAGCGACGCATTGCGGGCAGGATTGCCAATGCCGTGGACGTAGAGGACTGCGGTGTATTTTGACGCCATGCTTGAGAATTTCTTTGTTTAGATCTGCAATCACTTGCTCGCACGGTTAATGATGTTCGTAAAGGCTCGAGTTTCCGATGGATCTTCGCCCTGTTCATTTAGCCTCTTAAAGAATGAGACTACCTGTCTGCTGAAGATTGAACATTCAGCTGGGACGCACGATGAAAAAGGACAATTTGGATCATTGGTGGAAGCGCGTTCTTCATTTCGCAAAACAACTGAGGGCCAGGCGCCCTAACGGCAAAATCGTCGGCGCGCTCCCATTTGACGATTACAGGCATATGGTTCTGCTCGACGAACTCCATCGGCTACAACGTCCCTATCACAGCGACGATCCTGCATGCGATAGCGGAAGTCCGCTACTTGGATGACGTTTCGACACCAGAATTCGACAATCACTTCAACAGGATATACGACGCGATCCCGCAGTAGTGTTAGGATCGGGATACGCGAACGTCAAATCTGCTTAAGAAACGAGAATATCATCGTCACAACACGAAAAAACAAGCTGATGGTCAGCAGGCATGCCGATACCCACGCGACTTGGAACCACGTCGGTGTGAGGCCTTGGTCGCTCATGGCAAAGAAACCAGCTATGGAGCAGACTAATAAAAGTATTCCCGCTACTTCAGCTTCGTAGATGTAGTTGAAGAACACCTTGTTGTATCCAGTCTCTGCTAGGCGAGTGAATACGGGCGTATTGGTCAAGCTCAAAACAATCGCTTTAGCCGTTATTAGAAAACCCACCAATACTGCCGAGACATTCCCCGTGGCGCCGAGCAGGTCGCCAGCGTTCGACGGAAATGGCTTGTCGAGGTATAGCCACCAGATAGCCGCAACTAGCCCAGAGAGCGCATATGGCCAGGTCTTCTCCAGAGCTAGGCTCATGGCAAGACTCGATCATCTGCCCATCGCTGCAGTTTTTCGGCCAGGGCGGCCCAGCGATCTTCTCTAACAAAGCGAAGGCCGTGGCCCAACGTAACGTTGGCGTCGCCTGAAACTCGATCACTCACGAGGTTGACGGAGTCCATGCGGTCTTCTTCACTAGGTTTGCCCTTAACTACCGCCGATTTGACGGCCATGCCCAATTGTTGGAGATCATTTAGAACGCCTTCCACACCGCGCCCTCCCAATCGCCCTTCATTGCCAGGTCTCGCGGTGAAACCGATCGTTATTGTTTCGACACCGTCCGGCAGCGGTGCAGCCAGTACACTTCCAAGGCTGCGACCTGCCGCCAGATCCGCGTTCAGTGCGCCGGGCACACTGATCTCCATCTCGACAGATTTGTAGATTCCCCACTGGCGAAGTCTAGCATACGCGTCTGGTTTGAGAACAGCACCAATGCTGAAACCACAGCGGTTGATGTCCGGAACGCCAGCAAGCGCGGGGCCCAACCCACCAAACGTCAAATCAGCGGCGGCAAGATACTTCGAGATGCCGGAATCCCGGGGTCCCGTATGATTGTACTGCAGCACCAGATACCTCGAGTGAGGATCATAAACAAAACCCGTATCTTCCCCGAACAGCGCGCCAGCGGCTAGTGCGATCTCCGACATAGGCTGGTTGACCGCCATGGTGCCCGGGCCATGGCCATTTCGTGGCGCCGCGAAGTCAGCGAACCATAGCCCGTTCTGCTCCCGCGCTATCTCAAGCCTCATTGAGCGAGCGCCCAGGAAATGCCTATCCGCAAGCGGCAAATCATTAATGCGTCGAAGAACTTCTTCCAGTGCACGTGGACCGCGCTGTTGGACTCTATACGCGTAGACTCTCATTCGATGCTCCCGTTCTGAGAGCATCTCCCTGCTGGCTATGCATCGTGTCAATATTGGTTACGTGTTTTTTCGTCATCTTCAACTCATATGTTTGACAAACGTGTGCTGACTAGTCGACCTCAAGAGCGGCAGATTGAAGTTCAGCTAGCGCGTACTTGCCGCTTGCGTAACAGTCGCACTGGTGGCCCGGTAAGTGGTCTCGCTAAAAATTGATCAACACCAGCCACTATGCAACGTCTTCGAAACTATGACGGCGTTTTCTCGCTCAACGCAACGAGCCGTTTTCCGGGAGCCGCACCGGCGCGCGGACGTTTCCGGCAGGCCGGTCCAGCGCCGCGATACCTGAAGATCAAAAACCGGAACTCCGCGCATCATGATTGCAACGACCAGGCGCGCGGCTTGGATCCTTTCAAGAGGTCGCGTCTTTTTCCTCACTATTGCCAGAAGGGGGAATGCCAGAAGGGAAACCGGTATTGTGCCAAACACGGCGCCTTTCCAATCTTCTACCACTGTCAGCGCGAACGTTGAATCAGCTTCGGCCAAAACTTCGTAACCTTGCATTCGACTCAGCGATCACAGCATCTAGTCATAGCGCGAAAAAACGTCTGCCAAATTTCCGCTGATACGCATCGGAACGCGAGCAAAAACGCGATCTGAAATTAGCGACCTGACGTGATCGTTGATGCCGGGATGTGTTCGCCCGTCGAAGCGGTATGTGACAACACCATCGTGATCGAGTTCGTACTCTCCAACTTGAAACGTCGAGCGGGCAATATCATTAGCGATTGTCCAGACACGCCTCAGATTGACCTCAATGATACCATTCTCGATGGAGACACAGTTCCCCAGGAATATTGCTCGCATCGCGGCGACATCAGCCGTGTAAACGTGAAAGAGGGTGGATTGGTTTGAATACATGCTTTCAAGCTGCTTCTCATCAATGCTGCCGAAAGTGAATATGATCAGCTTTTCGACTAAGTTTTGCCTTTGGCTACGGTTCAGATGCTCACACGCGATCTGTACGGCTGCGTAAAACCTGTGGAGGTTCGTCGAGGTTCGGAAAACCTCATAGACAAACTCGTCGATCTCTTCGTCGCTTTTCCGCGTCGAGAGAACGAGCTCGTAGAGTATGAACACCTCTGCGGCGGTCAGCTTCGGAAATGACTTCGGGTCGATTGGAACATTGTAGCTGGGATGGCGAGCTGCGACCTTGTAAAAATCGCGCAGAGCATGTCCGCGGACAAACTCGAGCCCCTGCTTGAGGTTTTCAACCGCTTCTGGCGGTCCGTCGTTGATGAACGAGATGATCTCTTTGTTTGCATTCCGGAAAAATTTCGCAAACATCTGCCGAGAGAAACGCACACGACAGAAATACTCCGATACCAGAAATTCCAGATAGCTTTTGTGCGGAAAATAGTAGACCGCACCGCCCTTTGTTCCGACCGCCTCAGTAGACCGTGAAATCCTCTCGATCACTGAACCAACCAGAGCCTCTCGGAGCGATCCTGATTTCCTGCCTTCCCTGGTCAGCGTTTCAGGGATAAGATCGCGCGGGATTTCGCTAGCGCTGAAGCGGTTTTCCCGCTTATCGGCTAGAACCCACCAGGCAACATTCTGCATGAAGATTGAGCGCGGATCGTCGTGACCGAGTTTAGCCTCGCCGAATTCCACTTTGCGTGCTTCCTTCGATTGCTCGCGCTTGATGAACTCATAGATGAAATGGCTGTAGAGGCGATGGCGGGTGATCTTGCCCTCCATCTTCATGTGCTTGCGCATGATCTTGGTAAACATGTGGAGCTGAACCGGTCGCGACAGAATATCGACCTCATCCTCGTCGTAGGCAAATCGTTTGACGTGGCCTTCCTCAGCGAGCGAAGAACCCAACTCCGCGCCAACGGAGAATAGCCGCAAATAATCCTCGATCTGATCCCGACGAAGCGGTGCAACTTCAATCTTTTCAAAGCTGCTTTCGGGGCTATCAATTTCAGAAAACAGCGCCGACAGTATTTGATCTTCCTCTTCCTCGGTAAAGAACGAGTCCGGCCTTCCGAGGAGGATCGTCTTGGATTGGCCGGCAAAGAGGGGACTCATTTGCTCGAATGTGTAGGCAAATTCCTCCGCCGTCATTGCGTGGCGCATTTCGTCGAAGCCGTCTAGAATCAGCACAAACAACCCTTCGTGGACCATTCGTAGAAACAGATTGTAGGTAAAATTGCCGACGTCGGGGCCGCCTTCCGACCCTGTAAGCAAGGAGCAGATTAGACCTCTAAGGTCCTGTTTTGCGTAAAGGCCGCTCAACGAAATCCGGATTGGGATGCGGTCAAAGGTGCCGTCCTGATATTCGGCGGACAAAACGGAGGCGATGTAGAAGCTGAAGCTCGTCTTTCCGAGCCCATAGCCCCCGAAAACGATCAGCGCCCTGCTGTCACCGGCCAACCAGGCTCGCGTTGCGCTCTCCAGTGTCTTTCCAGCCTCTTTGGTTTCGAGCTGCAGGAAGTTCCTAGAGGATTCATGGTTCTTGAAAGCAGCGATATTCTCCTCGAGGACCAGCGAGAAATTCATCATCGTGGAGAGGAAGTCCTGGTAGGTCGAATAAACGACGCGCTTCAGGTTTGTGACCCTCTGAGACGGCCCTTGAGCCAGTTCGTGGTTCGATACGATCCAGAGGAAATCGATCTCGTCATTGTTGAGGGAAGGTCGGTAAAGATTATCTATCTCAGCCAGTTGTTTCGAGTTGAGTGGAGATTGCCAGTCCTTGCACTCGACCGCGACCCTCGTTGGAAAGTTCTGGGAGCGTTGATCGACAAAATAAACGTCGGCCGTTGTGGCCTTCAACGGATATTCGATTTGGACGGTACGATGGAGCATTTTCAGGACACCCGACACTTTGTCACGGAGCGTGGATCCGGGTTTCTTTCGGACAGAGGAAGCCATGGTGGACCTGATCACTCAATTTTTATGCGCGAGTCGTCTAACAACGCTAAGTGGTTGAATGATTGCTGACAAGGAGAATACGGCGGTGCCATCATGTCGCCGACCGGAACGGCGGATGAACGAGTAACCGCCGTGGTCGTCAGACGAGGCTTCGATTGACCGACATTAAACCTGATCCGGCCGTGTGGCGTGATCTTGCATCGGGAGAGATGCTCCTGTCGCCCAACATGCGGTGACGAAGTTCGGCAGGGTTGTCGCCGCGGCGGTTCATTCCTCCTCACGGCGAAGAGGAAGAGCAACGCAACGGATCGTTTCCGGTGTGTTCTGGGTTTGTGCGTTTAAGATCGCATAATGTATCGACTTGGACAGCCTAGCCCAGCAGGCGTCTGGCGGATGTCGGAATCTACAGCGGCGTAATCGTAAGCGTGGCGTAATGACCGCGCGGAAGCATTTGGTCTGGAGCCGGATAGTGTCCACTGTGGATTTAAGTGGACACTATGATTGGGTGGACCAGTTCCAAGGAAGGAGTTCGTCGATCCTATTTG
>NZ_SRXN01000026.1 GCF_004827385.1 Ensifer sp. MPMI2T | reverse complement strand
CAGCCTCAGCCAATCCCTTGGAAACTCTAGAGCGAAGGTCATCGTCGCCAGCAGCGCCGCCGCCCTCGTCAGTGATCGGGCTTATAGACCCACCCTCCCCGACACGTCAACAACCATTTTCAAAAAAAATGACAGTTTTCTGACAAACCTCGGCAGCATAAGGCTTTGCGGGTCGAAGATTCTTTCTTCACCGAATCCGCCGCCCTGTGGAGACACAATTTCGCCCTCACTTCTTCACAATCGGCCGATCTAAGCGACATCATCGATGCTTCGCTTCAGGGGACAGGCGGTGGGGCCCTTTCCTCGCCGATTTGACTTCGACGCTTCGAGGATGCACATCTTTGCGTAACGTATCGGCGCAAGAATACGGTTAGAGTTATCGGGGGCCTTCAGCTTGGCATGAACACCGACAAGAAAATGGTCCGGTCGCTCGGCGACCAGCCGCCGATCCTTGCGGATGGCCGTCGCGCGCCGGACCGGCGCGAGATCTCGGTGCGCTGGCTGTCGGGCACGTTCCTCACAGGGATCACATCGAGCCTGTTGATGGGTGTTGCCCTCTTTGCGGCTCTCGACGGCCGACAGCAACTGGCGATCCCGGCCGAGGCGTTTGCGGCACTCGATCCCTCCGCTCCGGGCGGCGGACCGATCAACACCGCGAAGCGCGGCGACCGCATCCTCTCGCCCAACATCGTCGCCAAGCCGGCCGACAAGACGGTGATGGAAGTCTCGACGATGATCCATGACGGCGAGAAGGAGGTCGTCCGCCGACAACCCTTCGTCCATGTCAAGATGGCGCTCGCGGCCAACCATCAGACGTCCGAAAACTATCCCGCATTCGATCCACTGGCGATTTTTGCGACCGACGACGCGGACGCCGAAGCTCCGGCAGCAAGGACGGGCACCATCTACGGTTCGGATGTCGAATCGGAAGTGGCGCTGAAAACCGTCGACTTTCCGCTGAAGGGATCTGGCCTCACCTTCGGGCCATCCATGTCGCTCGACGAGGTGGAAGAAAACGTCCGCACCAACGGCTCGGTCCTGACGGAGGGCAATACGCAGGTTGCCTCGCTCTTCTATGTCGACCCGCAACGCTTCGCTTCGGATACCGGCGATCTCGATCTGATCCAGGGGCTTTCGGCCCGGATCGTCGAAGAGAACATGAGCGTTTCCGCCTACGAGAACATCACCAAGCAGAGCACCGAATACGCCGACGACGTCATCCCGGTACGCCGCCCGACGCCGATTGCAACCGTGATGGTGAATGCCGGCTACGCCAACGCGCAGGCCGAGGATGCCGGAGGCTATATTGCAGAGGCCCTTGGCGCCAAGGAACTGGCCGCCGGCGACGTGCTGCGGATCGGCATCATTCAGAAGGGCGAAGAAGCGCGCATCGTGCGCGCCACCATCTACTCGCGCAACCGTCACGTGCTCACCATGGCCGTCGACGACCGGGGGCGTTTCATCCCCGGTGCGGAGCCGCCGAAACTCGATGCGGTCGCGACTGCCTTCGACGACAACGGCACGCCGGTCGTCACCAGCGGCCACGATCTGCCGCGCGTCTACGACGGTATCTATCGAGCCGCCCTTTCCTACGGCATGAATTCCGACATGGTGGCCCTGGTGGTCAAGCTGTTGGCGAGCAATGTCGATTTCCAGGCGCAGCTGAAGTCCACCGATTCGCTCGAGGCTTTCTTTTCGGTCACCGACGAAAGTGGGCTCGCGACGGAAGACTCCGAACTTCTCTACGTGAATGCCAAGTTCGGCGACGCCGAGACCCGCTTCTACCGTTTTCAGGATCCGGAAGACAATTCGATCGACTACTTCGACAAGGACGGCAAGAGCATCCGCCAGTTCCTTCTGCGCAATCCCGTCCCGAATGGCCATTTCCGTTCCGGTTTCGGCATGCGCCGCCACCCGATCCTCGGGTTCTCGCGCATGCATACGGGTGTAGACTGGTCGGCGCCGCGTGGCACGCCGATCATCGCCGCCGGCAACGGTACGGTCGAGAAAGCCGGCTGGGATTCCGGCGGCTACGGCAACCAGACGCTGATCCGCCACGCCAACGGCTACGTCTCGTCCTACAACCACCAGAGCGCGATCGCCAAGAGCGTCAAGCCTGGCGCCAAGGTCGTGCAGGGCCAGGTGATCGGCTGGGTCGGCACGACCGGGCTTTCGACCGGGCCTCACCTGCATTACGAGCTGATCGTCAACGGCAACAAGGTGGATCCCTTGCGCATCCGCCTGCCCGGCGGCAAGTCGCTCAAGGGAGAAGCGTTGGCTAAGTTCGAAAAGGAACGCCAACGGATCGATGAACTGCTCGGCAAGGACGAGGGCAACGAGGTCGCGAGCAAGTAACGCTTACCTCATGCAGCAATTCAAAGTGCTACAGCGACCTTGCGAGTCCGATTGGACGCGCACTGTAATGCAAAAAGGCCGCCCCTCGGCGGCCTTTTCTGTTTCTTGGATGCCCTGCCTTACGCGGCTTCCTTTTCGGCGGAGGTCCCGCGCTTGAAATTCAGCCGGTCGGAGCCGGCAAGAACCTTCACGGCCGAGCCGTCCGGGAACTCGCCCTGCAGCATCTTCTCGGCCAGTGGATCCTGAACATATTTCTGGATCGCCCGCTTCAAGGGTCGCGCACCATAGGCGGGGTCGTAGCCCTTGTCAGCCAGGAAGGCCCGCGCTTCGTCCTCCAGTTCGATCGTGATTTTGCGATCGGCAAGCAGCTTGCGCAGCCTTTCGAGCTGGATGTCGACAATCGCACCCATTTCCGAGCGACGCAGACGGTGGAACAGGATGATCTCGTCCACGCGGTTCAGGAATTCCGGCCGGAAGGCGGCTCTCACGACTTCCATCACCTGATCGCGAACGGCATCGCTGTCCTCGTTCTCACCAAGAGCGGTCAGGTATTCCGCACCGAGATTCGAGGTCATGATGATCATCGTGTTCTTGAAGTCGACCGTGCGGCCCTGGCCATCGGTCAGGCGACCGTCGTCAAGCACCTGCAGGAGCACGTTGAAGACATCCGGATGCGCCTTCTCGATCTCGTCGAAAAGCACGACCTGGTAGGGCCGACGGCGAACGGATTCAGTGAGCGCCCCGCCCTCCTCATAGCCGACATAGCCGGGAGGCGCACCGATCAGCCGGGCAACGGAGTGCTTCTCCATGTATTCCGACATGTCGATCCGCATCAGCGCCGTCTCGTCGTCGAAGAGGAACCGCGCAAGCGCCTTGGTCAGCTCCGTCTTACCGACGCCAGTCGGCCCGAGGAAGATGAACGAGCCGATCGGCCGGTTCGGATCCTGGAGCCCGGCACGCGAACGTCGGACCGCCCGCGAGACGGCCTGTACCGCATCGCCCTGGCCGACGACCCATTTCGCCAGTTCGTCTTCCATCCTGAGCAGCTTCTCGCGCTCGCCTTCCAGCATCTTGTCGACGGGAATGCCGGTCCAGCGCGAAACGACGTGGGCGATGTTGTCGGGAATGACAACCTCCTGCACCATAGCATTGGCGTTCGAACCATCCTGGCTTTCCGCTTCGGCGAGCTCCTTCTCGAGCTTCGGGATCACACCGTAGGCAAGCTCACCAGCGCGCTGGAATTCACCTTTGCGCTGAACGATCTGAAGCTCGTTGCGTGCCTCGTCGAGCTGCTTCTTGAGATCGGCAGCTTGCCCGAGTTTCTGCTTTTCAGCCTGCCAGCGTGCCGTCAGCGCGGCAGCCTCTTCTTCGAGAGAGGCCAGATCAAGCTCCAGTTTCGCGAGACGATCCTTGGAGGAAGCGTCGGTCTCCTTCTTCAGGGCCTCACGCTCGATCTTCAGCTGAATGACGCGTCGGTCGAGTTCGTCGAGTTCCTCCGGCTTGGAATCGACCTGCATCCTGAGGCGCGACGCAGCTTCGTCCATCAGGTCGATTGCCTTGTCCGGCAGGAAACGATCGGTGATGTAGCGGTTGGAAAGCGTAGCGGCAGCCACCAGCGCGGAATCCGAGATCCGCACCTTGTGGTGCTGTTCGTACTTCTCCTTGAGGCCGCGCAGGATCGAGATCGTGTCTTCGACCGTCGGCTCGTCCACCATCACTGGCTGGAACCGTCGGGCAAGCGCGGCATCCTTCTCGACATGCTTGCGATACTCGTCGAGCGTCGTCGCGCCGACGCAATGCAGTTCGCCGCGGGCAAGCGCGGGCTTCAAGAGGTTCGAGGCGTCCATGGCCCCGTCCGCCTTGCCGGCACCGACCAAGGTGTGCATCTCGTCGATGAACAGGATGATCTCGCCCTCTTCCGAGCGCACCTCGTTGAGCACCGCCTTCAGCCGCTCTTCGAATTCGCCGCGGAACTTGGCACCGGCAATCAACGCGCCCATGTCAAGCGCCATCAGCCGTTTGTCCTTGAGGCTCTCCGGCACGTCGCCGTCGACGATCCGGAGTGCCAGGCCCTCCGCGATCGCCGTCTTGCCGACGCCCGGCTCGCCGATCAGCACCGGGTTGTTCTTGGTCCGGCGCGAAAGCACCTGGATGGTGCGACGGATTTCGTCGTCGCGGCCGATCACCGGGTCGAGCTTGCCTTCCCGCGCTTCTGCAGTCAGATCGCGGGCGTATTTCTTGAGCGAGTCGAAGCCCTGCTCGGCATTGGCGCTGTCCGCAGTACGCCCCTTGCGGATATCATTGATGACCTGGTTGAGCTTGGTCGGCGTGACGCCTGCCTTCGACAGGATCGACGCCGTGGCCGCCGAACTTTCGATCGCCAGCGCCAGGAGCAGGCGCTCGACGGTCACGAAGCTGTCGCCAGCCTTCTTCGCGGCCTGTTCGGCTGCAGTGAAAACCTTGGCGAGCGGCTGCGACAGGTAGACGGAACCGTTGCCGCCGGAAACTTTCGGGAGCTTGGCCAGAGCGGCAGCGGTGCCGGCACGCGCCTCGCGTGCATCACCGCCGGCGCGCTCGATCAAAGACGCGGCCATGCCCTGATCATCGTCGAGCAATACCTTGAGGACGTGTTCGGGCGTGAACTGCTGGTGTCCCTCTGCCAGCGCATAGGTCTGCGCCGATTGCAGGAAACCGCGCACACGCTCGGAATATTTCTCGATATTCATTCTCTACCTCCATAGCCCGGCGAGCCCATCTTCGTGGCACTGGCCGGTGTTTCAGGATCAGGCTCCCGCATTCGGCGAGCCTGTATCCTCAGATCGATTTCGATCTAAGGAATTATGCAGTGAGATCTCGTCCTCGCATTGCGCGTGATCAAGTCTTCGAAGCGGAATATGGGGCAGCATTTCAGAAATTAAAGGCCCGCCGCGTGAGCCGCTTGGGAAATCTCGACGGGCAGGTGAAGCGACCCGAACCCAGCAGAAAGCATGGGTCCGGGGAGCAAGCGGCAGACATAGAAAACCCGGCCGCCAAGCAGCCGGGCTTTCAACAGTTCGTGGGCCGAGGGCCGTAAGCGCAACTGTAAAGAGGCTTATTCGGAGGTGGCGAGCGCCGGCGCATCGCCGGCAGAATCACCGGCCGGCTGGGCGTCGCCCGATGCCTCCTCCTGCGTGCGGCGCGGCTGGCGACGCGGGCGGCTCGCGCTGCGACGGCGAGAGGCCGGACGGCTGGATGTAGCCGCAGGCGTTTCCTCTTCCATCGCAACTTCGGCGGGCGTGCCTTCGATCACCGGCTGTGGACCGGAACCGTCGATCATCGGCTGCGGCGCGCTCACCGGGGCTGCGATCGAGACAGGCGCCTCCTCGGCATAGACCTGATCCAGATCGTCCTGATCGCGATCGACCACGTCCCTTTCCTGATAGTCCTGGCGCTCTTCGCGCTGGAAACGATCCTGCATCTGTGCCTGGGCGGCTGCGATGATGCGGTTGTAGTGCTCGGCGTGCTGCAGGTAGTTTTCGGCCATGACGCGGTCGCCGGAGCTCTGGGCGTCGCGCGCAAGGGCGGCGTACTTCTCGGCGATGTGCTGGGCCGTGCCGCGAATCTTCACGTCGGGGCCGGAGCTGTCGTAAGTCCGCGTAAGCGGATTGGATCCCTTACGATTGTGATTGTTGTTTCCGTTATTGTTGTTGTTTCGCCCACGGCCGCGCTTGTTTTGCTGTCCTGGCCTCATTGTACATTCACCCGAATTTTCTTGATAATGATGATCATGTGGTTCCGCATCCCGGCGGGATCTGTCCACGCCCGAGAAAACACGCGCCGCAACAGACCGCATATCGCGATCTCGGCGCCGGCTGACGTTAAATTAACAGGTACCCGCACGAGGCACTGTCGAACCCTAGCAACTCTTTCTTGAGAGCAATCCCCGTGGCCAGGTCATACCGGAACGAATCTTTGGTCAATGACCTTCTGCCCAGTGCGCGGGGCAAACTAGCCCGCTTCCTTTAGGATTCCAAGCCCTTTCTTTGCCTTCGAGAAAAGAGATGCGCCGGTGCAGCATTTTTTCAACGATCGCTGCCGCCTTCTCCGTCGCGCTGAAACATCAGGACCCGGTCGTTGCCACCAAGATCCTTCGCGCTGTCATGCAAGCGAAACCCTTGCGCCACGAACAGCGCCGTTACCGCCTGCTTTTGATCGAAACCGATTTCCAAGCCGATTACGCCGTCTGCTTCAAGATGACGATCGGCGTGAAGGGCGATGGCGCGATAGGCATTCAGCCCGTCTTCTCCGCCATCAAGAGCAGCGGCCGGATCATGCAATTTCACTTCCGGCTCAAGCTCTTCGACAACTTTGGACTGGATATAAGGCGGATTTGAGACGATCACATCGAACCGCCCCTCGAGCTTATCGAACCAGTTGCTCCGAAGCGTCTGGAATCGTCCGGCAAGCCCGTTGCGCTCTGCGTTGTCGCGCGCCGTTGCCAAGGCGTCTTCCGATATATCGGTACCGAGACCGCGCGCTTCAAGTGCCTGATCGAGAAGAGCGAGACAGATTGCGCCTGTTCCTGTGCCGAGGTCGATGATCCGGCAGCTCCCCTTGCTGGCGACAATCCGCCGCATATGCGGGATCATGCAATTAACCAGCGTCTCCGTGTCCGGTCGCGGTTCGAGCGTGTCCTTCGAGAGCTTGAGGGTCAGTCCGTAGAATTCTCTTTCGCCCAGGATGCGGTAGACCGGCTCACGCGCGACGCGACGGGCGACCGCGGCACGGACGCGGGCGACATCGGCGTCATCGACCGCCTCCCCTCCCCGTGTCATCAATGCAACCAGTGAAAGCCCGAGCAGCCCGGAAATCAGATGCCGCGCATCGAGCGCCGCCGTCTCGATACCCGCGGCCTTCAGCCTGTCGCGGCTCTCGGTAAGAAGGCGGTCGAGCGTCTCGGCCATTGCGGCTCAGCCCTGCTGCTCGCCGAGCAGCGCGAGCTGGCTCGCCTGGTGATCCGCCAGCAGCGCATCCACAACCTCGTCGATCTCGCCTTCCATCATTCGGTCGAGCTTGTAAAGCGTCAGGTTGATGCGGTGATCTGTGATGCGGCCCTGCGGGAAATTATAGGTGCGGATACGCTCCGAGCGATCGCCGGAACCGACCTGGCTCTTGCGATCCGCCGACCGCTCGCTGTCGGCACGCTGGCGCTCCATGTCAAAGAGCCGCGAGCGCAGCACCTGCATCGCCTTGGCGCGGTTTTGATGCTGCGATTTCTCCGAACTCGTGACGACGATGCCTGTCGGCATATGCGTAATGCGGACCGCCGAGTCGGTGGTGTTGACGTGCTGGCCGCCAGCGCCCGACGACCGCATCGTATCGATGCGGATATCCTCGGGCCGGATATCGATGTCGATCTCTTCAGCCTCTGGCAGAACCGCCACCGTCGCAGCGGAGGTATGGATGCGCCCGCTCGCCTCCGTCTCCGGCACGCGCTGCACGCGGTGGACGCCCGATTCGAACTTCAATCGCGAGAAAACACCCCGACCCGACACCGTGGCGATGATTTCCTTGTAGCCACCAGCCTCGCCATCGCTTGCGGAAAGGACCTCGACACGCCAGCCCTTGGTCGAGGCATAGCGCTCGTACATTCGGAAGAGATCGCCGGCAAAGAGTGCCGCCTCCGAGCCGCCCGTGCCGGCGCGGATTTCAAGGATCGCGCTTTTTTCGTCAGCTGCGTCCTTCGGCAGAAGCAGGATCTGAATCTCCTGCTCGAGCGCTTCGATCTGTTCCTCGACCTCGGGCTTTTCCATCTCCGCGAGGTCGCGCATCTCCTTGTCCGTCGTCCGGTCGGCAAGCATGGCGTCGATGTCGGCGAGCTCAGCCATGGCCTTCTCATGGGAACGGATCTTCGCCACGACCGGCTGCAACTCGGAATATTCCGAGGCCAGTTTCACATAGACGTCTGCCGCCGGGCCTGCCGACATACGAGCCTCGATTTCACCGAACCGACGCTCCAGTTCGCGCATCTTTTCAACGGGAAGCTTTGCCAAATGTAACTCCAAATGCGTTCGCCCCGCCCGGGTTCCTCCGGGCGTGGCTGCTGCATGATTCCTTAAATCGGAATCGATTTAAGGACAAAATCATGCAGCAACTCAAAGCACTACAGCGATCGTTGCGCATCTGATTGGACGCGCGGCGCTGTAAGGACGCTTCAATCCTGTCTAAACCGGTATGCCGTTCGCTGCTGCGAAATCGACAAGGAGCTGCCGAACGGGCGTTTGGGATTTCACGTCGTCGAGCGCAGCTTCCAGGATCTCGGCCAGCTTGCCGGCATCGAGCGCCAAGAGCATCGCCTTGACCGGCCCGACTGCGGTCGGCGACATCGACACCGAGCGGAAGCCAAGACCGAGCAGCGCCATCGCCGACAACGGCTTACCAGCCATTTCGCCGCAGAGCGTGACCGGCGTGTCATTGCGCTCACCGGCCCGCACGATCTCGCGCAGGATGCGCAGAAATGGTCGGTCGAGAATGTCGAAACGATCGGACACGCGTGCGTTGCCGCGGTCGACCGCCATCGCGAACTGGAAGAGATCATTCGAACCGACGGAAACGAAATCCACCTCTGCCATCAGCTCGTCGAGCTGCCACATCAGGGCCGGAACTTCCAGCATCGCACCGAATTGCAGCTTGCGCGGCAACTGCTCGCCAAGCTTCGACTGACGCTCGATCTCCTTCTGCAAAAGTTCGCGCGCCATCTTGAGCTCGGAGACTTCCGTCACCATCGGCAGCATCAGCTTGAGTTCGGCACCGGCGGCCGCTCTCAGCATCGCCCTCAACTGCGTGCGCAGAAGCCCCGGCCGGTCGAGCGAGAGCCGGATCGCGCGCCAGCCGAGCGCCGGGTTTTCCTCTTCCGCCGCACGGAAATAGGGTACGACCTTGTCGCCGCCGATGTCGAGCGTGCGGAAGGTCACCGGCTTGCCGCCCGTTTGCTTCAGCACGCTGCGATAGAAGGCCTCCTGTTCCTCGGCCTTCGGCATGGTCGAAGCGATCATGAACTGCAGCTCTGTGCGGAAAAGGCCGATGCCTTCCGCTCCCGCCTCGTTCAGATGCGGCAAATCGACCAGCAGGCCGGCGTTCATCTGCAGTGTGATGCGCTTGCCATCCTTCGTCAGTGGCTCGACGTCTTTCAGCGCGCGAAACTGAGCTTGCCGGCGGGCACGGAACCGCACCTTCTCCTCATAGGCCCGCTGCAGGTCGGCCAATGGCCGCAAATGCACCTTCGCGTCGTCACCATCAACGATGATCGCGTCACGGTTCTCGGCAAGCGCCACGGCACCTGCCGCCTGGCCCACGACCGGAATCCCCATGGCGCGGGCGACGATCACTACATGGCTCGTGACCGCGCCTTCTTCAAGGACCAGGCCACGAACTCTTTCTCGCGGATAGTCGAGCAGCTCGGCCGCCCCCATGGCGCGGGCGACGATGATCGCATCGTTGGGGAAATCGGCGGCCGACAGCTTGGCGCCATAGCCGGAAAGCTGGCGCAGCAGCCGATTGGCAAGGTCGTCGAAATCGTGCATCCGCTCGCGCAGATAGGGGTCCGTGAGCCGGATCATCCGCGCCTTGGTCTCGCTCTGGACCCGTTCGACGGCCGCTTCCGCCGTCAGGCCGTTGCGGATCGCTTCTTCAAGCTTCCTCACCCAGCCGCGATCGTGAGCGAACATGCGATAGGTTTCGAGCACTGCCCTGTGCTCGCCCTCCATCGATACGTCACGGCGCGACAGCATGTCGTCGATCGAGATGCGGAGCGACCCGAGCGCTTCTGCCAGGCGCTGCAGTTCCTGTTCGGTATCCTCGTTGAGCAGGTTCGTCACGACGATTCTCGGCTCGTGCAACACGACGTAACCGAGACCGATGCCTTCGCCAAAGCTGTTGCCGTCGATCGCGACCGGGCGCGAAAGATCGAGTTCGAGTCCCGGCTTGGTAATCTTCTTCAATTCGCCGGTCGCGACCATCTCGGCGAGAACCATCGCCGTCGTCTCGAGCGCCTCGACCTCGTCTTCGCGATAGTTGCGCATCGCCTTGTTCTGTACGACGAGAACGCCGAGCGCGCGGCCGGTACGCAGGATCGGCACACCAAGGAAGGAGTGATAGATCTCTTCGCCCGTCTCCGGCAGGTAGGTGAAGGCGGGATGCGACTGCGCATCGGAAAGATTGAGCGGCCGCGCGGAGGCGGCGATCGTGCCGACGAGACCTTGGCCCATCTTCAACTGCGCCAGGTGGACCGCGGTCTTGTTAAGACCCTCGGTGGCGTAAAGTTCGAGCACGCCATCGGAACGCAACACGTAGACGGAGCACACTTCCGCGACCATGTTCTGTGCGATCTGGCGCACGATCCGGTCCAGGCGCTCCTGCGGCTCAAGCGGTTCCGCCATGAGCTCGCGCAACCGCTTGAGGAGAACGCGCGGACCTGCGGAAAGGTCTCTCATCGCGTAAGGTCTCCAGAATAAGAATTACCGACGACATCCATCGGGAACCGCGCCCTTCGAACCGCGAATCCTAAATCGAAATGTCTGCTATTTAACTCTTATCCAGACCGTAGGCGGAATGCAAAGTGCGAACCGCCAATTCGGCATATGGACCGTCGATCAGAATGGATATCTTGATCTCGGACGTGGTAATCGCCTTGATGTTGATTCCCTTATCGGCAAGTGCCCGGAAGGCGGATGCAGCAACGCCTGCATGGCTGCGCATACCGATACCGATCACCGAGACCTTGACGAGGCCGGATTCCGACTGGGCGACGTCGTAGCCGATCTTTTCCTTGTTGTCGGAAAGCACCTTCAGCGCCTTGTCGACATCGCCGGATGGAACGGTGAAGGTCATGTCCGTCTTCGAGCCGTCTTCCGAGATGTTCTGGACGATCATGTCGACGTTGATATGAGCCTCCGCCAAGGGGCCGAAGATCGCGGCGGAAACGCCCGGCCGGTCTGCCAGACGACGCAGCGAAATCTGAGCTTCATCCTTGGCATAGGCAATGCCGGTTACGACTTCCTGTTCCACGATCTCATCCTCATCACAAATCAGCGTTCCGGGCGGGTTCAGAAGGTCACCCATGCCCGGCGCATCGGGATCCTCGAAAGAAGAGCGCACGAACGTGCGAACCTTGTGCACCATGGCGAGCTCGACCGAGCGCACTTGCAGCACCTTGGCGCCAAGCGAGGCCATTTCCAGCATTTCCTCGAAGGCGATTTTCTTCAATCGCCGCGCCTTGGGCTCGATGCGCGGGTCAGTCGTATAGACACCATCGACATCGGTGTAGATGTCGCAGCGGTCGGCCTTGACGGCAGCCGCGATCGCGACCGCCGAAGTGTCGGATCCGCCGCGCCCGAGTGTCGCCATCCGATTGTCCGGGCCAAGGCCCTGGAAGCCGGCGATCACCGCCACCTGGCCCTCGCCCATCCGGCGAATGATGTCGGCGCCTTCGATATCGAGGATGCGGGCGGCACCGTGGGCGTTGTCGGTCTTGATCGGGATCTGCCAACCCTGCCAGGAACGCGCGTTGATGTTCATCGACTGCAGCGCGATCGCAAGCAGACCGGAGGTGACCTGCTCACCGGAGGCAACGACCGCATCGTATTCACGCGCGTCGTAGAACGGGGCGTTCGAACCGGCGACCTTCGGCATGTTTTCGACCCAGCCGACCAGTTCGTTGGTCTTGCCGGACATGGCGGAAACGACGACGGCGACCTCGTGGCCGGCATCGACTTCACGTTTCACATGGCGGGCGACATTGTAGATGCGTTCCAAATTTGCGACGGACGTTCCGCCGAATTTCATCACGATGCGTGCCATTTCGCCTCTACCGGTACCGATGTTTGCGCGCGAGCGCGCGACAGGGAAAGCGTCCCCGCCGGCGCCTGTCGATCAAAAAAGCTTGGGACTTCTCGGACATCGGCCAGTCACCGCTACGGGGAGCGGAAAGTCGCGGCGTCTCTTAGCGGATCAACGGCCGACGTGCAATGGCAAGGCGACGGAATGGCTAGGTTCCATCCGATGTTAGAGATCTGGTCTTCAGTCCCCGTCTCGGCATGATTGCAAGTCTCTGTCCGCGATGCTAACAAGGCACCGCAACTCAAGTGATGAAGTGAGGGCTGCGCGTGATCACATACTTCCGGCACCACCGCCAGCGTGGCCCCGTCTCCGCCCTGCAAATGCGTTTGCAGGGCTGACCAGAGACTCAACCTCGTCCTCATCGTTTCCTGGTCTGCCCAGTCGTCGTGCGGAGCCGAACCGTAAGGTTCAACGGCATCGCCTATCGTCATCAACCCGAGCCCAACGGCCCAAAGCAACGCACTGGCGTTCGCATCCGGCCAACCGCTTCCATTCCTTCAGTCGGAAGCGGGAGCACAGCTCGGGCAGTCCAGAGAACGACAATGGCCTTGATCAATGTAAAGAACCTCGGCGTCACCTTGGGCGCGCCGCTCTTTTCGAACCTCAACCTTTCGGTCGCAGCCGGCGACCGCATCGGCGTGGTCGCCGCCAATGGCCGGGGAAAGTCCACGCTTTTGAAATGCATCGCGGGCGGGCTTGATCCGACCGCCGGCGAAATCACGCGCTCGCGTGGCCTCACTGTCGGCCATGTAGAGCAAGCGGTGCCGTCCGCCATCCTGGACCAGCCATTCTACGAGGCGGTCCGCCAGGCGTTGCCGAAGGAACAGAGGGAAACCGAGAGCTGGCGGGTCGACGTCATGCTGGATTCGCTCGAAGTTCCCATGGAGCTTCGCGAACGGCCGATCGCGGAGCTCAGCGGCGGCTGGCAGAGGCTCGCGCTTCTTGCCCGCGTCTCGGTCACCGATCCGGACGCGCTGCTGCTCGACGAACCGACGAACCACCTCGATCTTGCCAAGATCATGCAGTTGGAAAATTGGCTCAACAGCCTGCCTCGCGACGTTCCCGTGCTGATTTCCAGCCATGACCGCGCCTTTCTCGACGCAACGACGAACCGCACGCTGTTTCTGCGTCCCGAACAGTCTCAGGTGTTTTCGCTGCCCTATTCGCCCGCCCGCAGCGCGCTGGACGAGATCGATGCCTCGGACGAGCGGCGTTATCACAAGGAGATGAAGACTGCCCAGCAGCTGCGCCGGCAGGCGGCCAAGCTCAACAATATCGGCGTCAACTCCGGCAGCGATCTCCTGACCGTCAAAACGAAGCAGTTGCGCGAGCGGGCGGAGCGCCTGGAAGACGCGGCGCGGCCGGGCTTTCAGGAACGATCATCCGGGGCGATCCGGCTTGCCAACCGCGGCACGCACGCCAAGACCTTGGTGACGCTCGACAATGTGTCCGTAGAAGCACCTGACGGACGCCTGCTCTTCAAGACAGGCAAGCTCTGGATCTGCCAGGGCGACCGCATCGTGCTGCTCGGGCGAAACGGCGCCGGAAAATCGCGTTTCATCGACCTGATCAGGACGGCGATATCCGGACCGGGCCACGTATCGGAAAACATCAAGACAACACCGTCTGTCGTGCTCGGCTATAGTGACCAGGCGCTTGCTGGCCTGCCGGATGAGGACACCCCGCTTGCAGCTCTCGGCCGGCGTTTCGAGATTGGCGATCAAAGGACGCGCGCCCTGCTGGCGGGCGCCGGCCTCGGCATCGACCTGCAGACGCGCCCGATCGGCGTTCTTTCAGGCGGCCAGAAGTCAAGGCTTGCAATGCTCGTCCTGAGGCTTACCAATCCGAATTTCTACCTGCTCGACGAACCGACCAATCATCTGGACATCGAAGGACAGGAAGCGCTTGAATCGGAATTGTTGGCCAACCAGGCGACCTGCCTACTCGTCTCGCACGACCGCAGCTTCGTGCGCGCCGTGGGCAATCGCTTCTGGCAGATCGAAAACCGAAGGCTCGTCGAAGTCGAAGGGCCGGAGGATTTCTTTGCCTCCGCGGCAGCAGGTCCGATGTGACTGTAGCCCGCCCTTACAGCACCACGCCAGCTGGCGGGGTGCTGCGAAGGCGCCGGAACAACAAACTCGCCTCACCGCTTCGGTCCGTCGGCAGCGGCGTTCGGCTTTGGCGGAAGAGCGATGACGCAGGCGACGTCGCAACCGTCAAGCCTTTTCGTCAGGACCGCCTCCACCGTCCAGGCATTGCCCCTTACGCCCGCTTCCAGTCGTCGCGCAACATCATCGGCGCTGCGGGACGGCTCGTCATGGAAGAGGTAGAGCCGCCCCGCCGGCGATAGGTGCCGTGCCAGAACCATTAGCTCGCGCGTGGGGTCGTCGCGCGCGAAAACACCGACGCGCAGGGCGAAGGCTTTGTCGAAACACGCCTCGCTGAGATCCGCAGAGGCAAGCTCGGCGGTATGAAACTCCGCACGGCCGGCCGCAACATGATGCGCGTTTCGCCGCTTTGCCGCCGCGATCATCGTCGCCGAACGGTCGACCGCAACGATGCGACCATCGGTCAGCCTGTCGCAAACCATCGCCACCGCCATCCCATGGCCGCAGCCGATTTCCAGGATCTGCTCGGACGCTCCCGGCGATAGCACGTCGACCACCCAACCTATCCTGTCGTTCGGCACAGCTGCCTCCTCATCCAATCCATCATTACAGCTACGCATAATGATTTCAAATTAAAACCACTTGTATAATAGAAGTAGCTTTGCAATCCTGCTGTGACGATGCAGCCGAGGACGGCGGTCGCACATCGTCACAGGGAGGAATGACAATGCGCAAGATTATCATGTGGGACATGGTCAGCGTCGACGGCTTCTTCGAGGCGCCGGATCATGACATAAGCTGGTTCGTCTTCGAGGACGAGCTCGCTGCCTATATCGGCGAGGCGCAGGTGGACGCAGGAACGCTGCTCTTCGGCCGCTCGACCTATGAAATGATGGCGGCCTATTGGCCGGCGGCCGAGGGGGACGTCGCCACTTTCATGAACAGCGTCGAAAAATTCGTGTTCTCTCGAACACTGAAGCGCGCCGACTGGAACAACACAACACTTGTTTCAGGCGATGCCGTCGCCGAGGTGGAGCGGCTGAAGCGGCTCGACGGCGGAGCGATCTTCATCTTCGGCAGCGCCGATTTCGCTTCGACCCTGACCGCGAAGGGTCTCGTTGACGAATACCGCCTCGGTATCAATCCAGTACTGCTCGGCAAAGGGACTCCCCTCTTCCAGAACATTCCGGAACGCACAAATCTGAAGCTCACACATTCACGCCCGCTCAAATCCGGCGTCGTCATCCTGCATTACCAGCCGCAGTCCGCTTGATGTGAAGAGTCGGCAGGAAGAGGCACAAAATGGAAAAGCGATTGTCCGATCTTTGCATTGGGCTTCGATGGCCTGCGTGACGGTTGAGCGTGCCCCTTGACATCGCCCTTCGATCGTCCGACTTCACGATGAGAACGGAGAAATGTCGAGCGGGTCGAACCTTATCCGCCGAGGCGAAATGCAGGGAGGCTCTGATGAGCGAGACGGCACGCACCACAATCGATCAGAGCGAGGTAGATCGATTTTCCGCTATGGCTGCGGAATGGTGGGACCCGACCGGCAAGTTCCGTCCGCTGCACAAATTCAATCCGGTGCGCCTTGCCTATATCCGCGACAAGGCATCGGCACATTTCGGCCGTGACCCCAAGGGTCCGCAGCCGCTCAAAGGTCTTCGGCTGCTCGACATCGGCTGTGGCGGCGGGCTGCTCTCCGAGCCGATGGCGCGCATGGGAGCGGATGTCCTCGGCGCCGACGCATCGGAAAGAAATATCGGCATCGCCAAGACCCACGCGGCCGGAAGCGGCGTTTCCGTCGATTACCGCGCTGTCACCGCGGAGGCGCTCGCCGAAGCCGGCGAAAGCTTCGACGCCGTTCTCAACATGGAGGTAGTGGAACACGTGGCCGATGTCGATTTCTTCGTCACCACCTGCGCCCACATGGTGCGTCCGGGCGGGCTGATGTTCATAGCCACCATCAACCGCACGGTGAAAGCCGCCGCGCTCGCGATCTTTGCCGCGGAAAACCTGTTGCGCTGGCTCCCGCGTGGCACCCACCAATACGAGAAGCTGGTTCGTCCGGAAGAGCTGGAAAAGCCGCTCGAGGCAAGCGGCATGGAAATCACCGACCGCACCGGCGTGTTCTTCAATCCGCTCTCCAATCAATGGAACCTCTCGAAGGACATGGACGTCAATTACATGATCGTCGCCAAGCGGCCGCTCTGACGTTTCGGCATCGCTGAGCTGGAGGCTCAGTTCGCATCATCCGGCAGCACCGGCAGCGGTGCGATCTCGATACCTTCTTCCAGAAGCGCGATCGCCTCTTCCGCACTTGCCTTGCCGATCAGCCCGCGCTGCTCGGCCTCACCATAGTGGACCTTGCGCGCTTCTTCCGGGAAACGTTCGCCGACGTCCTCGGCATTCTCGCGGATCGAATCGACCAGTTCGCGGATCTTCGCGATCGTTTCTTTCTGAGCCCGATCCATCACCAGTGCGCGCGTCGCCTCCTTCTTGCGCGCGGTCGATACCGCCGGCGCCATCAGCAGCTTGCTGACGGAATGAGAGCCGCAAGTGGGACAGGCAACCAAATGCCGCTCGACTTGGGAATCGAAGTCGTCGCTCGACGCGAACCAGCCTTCGAAATCATGGCCATTATCACACGAAAGGTTGTAACGGATCACGCTGCAACGCCCCCTTTCCCGGTCGGCGTCACCTCGTCCAGCACGAAACTGCGGGCATTCTTGAGATTGGGTATTTTTGTCCGCGCGCCATGCACTGCGGCGGTATCGATATCGGCAACGATAATCCCCTCGCCGGTCGGGCCCGCCTCGGCGAGCACACGACCCCACGGATCGACAATCATCGAATGACCGAAAGTCTCACGCCCATCCTCGTGCTTTCCGGCCTGCGCGGCGGCGACGACGAAAAGGCCGTTCTCGATGGCGCGAGCGCGCAGCAAAATTTCCCAATGTGCCTCACCGGTCTGCTTAGTGAAGGCTGCAGGCACGGACATGATCTCGGCACCGGCAACGGCCTGCTGACGGAAGAGTTCGGGGAAGCGGACGTCGTAACAAATGGAAAAGCCCAGTTTGCCAAAGGCAAGATCGGCGATACGGGCCGTGGCGCCGGCTCGATACGCCGCACTCTCTCTCCAGCTTTCGCCATTCTCCAGGTCCACGTCGAACATATGGATCTTGTCGTAGTCGCAGATCTTGACCCCGTCCGGACCGAAGAGAAAGGCACGATTGGCGATCTTGCCGTCGGTAAGGGCAATCGGCGTCGAGCCGACATGGAGATGGATGCCGAGCTCTCTAGCAAGGGCCGCGGCCTCGCGCACGACGATGTCGTTCGCCTCGTCCTTCAGCACGGAACGAAGCCCCGCCCGGTCGCGCTGGATGGCACCGGTCATTTCCGGGGTCTGGATATAGGTCGCGCCTTGAGCGGCGGCCTCCCGCACGAGCTTCGCCATCGTCTCCACGTTTCTCGCGGGATCGACGCCGGAGCACATCTGGACAGCAGCAGCCTTGAAACTCATCTTTCTTCTCTCCGTAGCCATCCGCACTGACGCCAGGACACTGAACGTCCGCGATGGCCGCGCTTCAAACCTTTAGGCTACGAGCATCTCGTCGAGCTTGCCGGCGCGGTCCAGCGCATGCAGGTCGTCGCAGCCGCCGACGTGGATGTCGTTGATGAAGATCTGCGGGAAAGTCGTACCGCCGTTGGACTTTTCGATCATCGTCTGGCGCAGACCCGGATCATGGGTTGCATCATGTTCGACGAAGTTGACGCCTTTGGTTTCGAGAAGTTTCTTTGCTGCCGAGCAATAGCCGCAGAACTGACGCGTATAAATGACGACCGAAGCCATACTGTTGAACCGTTCCTTCACCGGCACGACGCCGGATATATCTGATTGTCATATAGGACCGGACATGGCTCTTGCAAAGGTCAAAACCGTGACATCTCCGGCCCCCGCCCGCTTCAGCGCACGGGTGGCGGCCGAGACGGTTGCACCGGTCGTATATACATCGTCGACGAGTATAATTCTTTTCCCGCTGAGACCCAGCCTGCCGCTTTCAGGGACGACGAAAGCGCCGCGGACATTCTCCTCACGCGCCCGTGCGCCGAGGCCGACCTGCCGGCTGGTGCGCTTGATACGGCGAAGCACGTCCGGTCGGTAGGATTTTCCCGTACGCCCCGCGATGACACGGGCAAGTTCGGCCGCCTGGTTGAACTTTCGCCCCCAGAGGCGGAATGCGTGGAGCGGAACCGGCACGATCATGTCGGCAGCCGCGACCGCGCCGTCGCTCGCACGGATCATCCATTCGCCCACCATCGGCGCCAAATCAGTGCGGTCGCGGTACTTCAAACCGTGGACGAGATCGCGGACGACACCGTCGTGGATCGCCACCGAGCGAAGCCGGTCGAAGATAGGCGGATCCGCGATCGCTTCGGGGGAGACGGAACCCGGTCCCGGATCAAAGGCAAAAGGCAGCCCGAGGATCTCGCAATAGGGGCGCTCGATCAGCCTGAGGCCTGACCAGCACGCCGGGCATACGGCATGATGATCGCCGGTCAGCCGGCCGCAGCCACAGCAGACCGGCGGATAGACGATCCCGACGGCTTCGCTTCCGAGGCGGCGCAAAAGCGCCACCCAACGCAAGGCCCGATTTCGCCATCCTTCCGGCTCCATATGGTTGACTTTGTCCACGTCAGGGTCTCTTTGCATCCGTGATTTCGGAGAGAGTATCGTGGAAATCATCTTTGACCAGAGCCTCGTCGAGGCGCACCGCCACAGGGCCCTTATCAACGGCGATCAGAAGGCAACCTTCCTGCTCGATATCGTGGCGCAAGAGCTCGCCGAGCGCGTCAGCGTCGTTGAACGGCATTTCGACCGGGCAATGGAATTGCATGGCTACATCGGCGCCACCGCCCGCGCTCTTGCCGCGACGGGCAAGGTCGGAACCATCGAGCGGGTGGAAACGGAGGAAGGCTTCGGCTCTGGCGACCGACCTGTTACGGTCGCCTCACTGGAGCGGATTCCCGCCACACCGGAATCGCTCAATCTCCTCGTGTCACCGCTGTCGCTGCATCTGACAAACGATACGCCCGGCGTCTTCATCCAGGCCCGTCGCGTGTTGAAGCCGGATGGCCTGTTCCTTGCGGCGATCCCGGGCAACGGCACGTTGCAGGAGCTCCGCGAGTCGCTTCTTACCGCCGAGGCCGAACTGACCGGCGGGGCGAGCCCAAGGGTCATTCCCTTTGCCGACGTTCGTGAGGTGGGTGCACTGCTACAGCGGGCAGGCTTTGCCCTGCCAGTCGCGGACGCCGAAACCTACACTGTCCGTTACGATTCGCTTTTCGGACTGCTGAAGGACCTGAGGGCCATGGGTATGACAAACCCTCTGGCGGCCCGCAGTCGCGTGCCAGTTTCGCAGCGGTTCTTCCTGAGGGCGGCCGAGATTTATGCGGAACGCTTCTCTGACCCCGATGGCCGTATCCGGGCGACGTTCTCGATCATCTATGTTTCCGGTTGGGCACCGCACGAGAGCCAGCAAAAACCGTTACGACCCGGTTCAGCGAAGCAAAGGCTTTCCGAAGCCCTCGGCGTCAACGAACATCCGCTGAAAGAAAGATAGGCGACACTACTGAGCCGTGCGTCTATTCAGACGCACATCGCTGCAGAGGCGTCTTCACCCCCAGGCCGACTCCATCGTGTCCGCCGCATGATTGAAGAGGCCGAGCAGTGCATCGGAGAAACTCTCCAGACCGACCAGGAGACCGACGGAAATAAGCGCGGCGAGGAGGCCGTATTCCACAGCCGTGGCACCGTCTCTGCTGCGAATAAAGCCTGCGAATTTGGCCATGCGCCCTTCCCCGTTTTGTCCACCCTGGAACGGCAACCGCCGGTCTGCAACGCCGTGCGTCTTTTTCAGACGCACAAGTGTCGCAGCAGTTTGCTGCACGTTGTTAGATCGGGTCCGACCTAAGAAACATGCGGGCCAACTCAGCATCCGCTCCTGCTGCCATCCGCATCGATGATGCAGACGGCGCCCGGCATTTCCTGCAGCACGCTGCGGCGCACCGTATAGCGCCTGCCGGTGCCGTTCGGCGGAATCGAGCCGGTCGAAATATTGTCGTAGTCTGTCGGCGTATTCGCCAACACGCGCTTGTCCGCCTTTGACGACAGCATCGGCGTGAGGATCATCGTCAGCGCAATTACCGCCGTTCCGAACAGCAGCGACAGATTGAGCACGCCCGTCCGGCGGGCCTGGCTCGCCGCCAGATCCTTGTCCTGAACTGTCCTCCAGAAATCTTCGTCCACCATCCCAGCCTCGCAAACACGTAAGGAGCGGCGGGCGAAGCACCCTTCCCAAACCTCGACCTGACCACACCTGCTCGAAACCGGTGCCACGCCATAAACCGGCAGGCACCGAAACTGATGGACCTATCATGCCGCGAGGGTGATAAACTTTTGATTAATAAACTTCGAGATTTCCGGTAGATTCGCGTCCCGAGAGGGAAACAATCAGGCCAAACGCAATCGCGTGCCGCCATTTCAGAATCAAAGCAAATCCATCAGAAACGGGATCAGAGGTTCGTCCGCCGGAGGCATTGGATAGTCTCGCAGCGCTTTCGGCCGGACCCACTTGATCGTCTGGCCTTCGCGTCCCTCGGCAAAGCCCTCGTATCGCCGGCATACATAGAGCGGCATCAGCAGGTGGAAATCATCATAGCTGTGGCTCGCGAAGGTGAGCGGCGCAAGGCATGCGACCTTGGTGCGGATACCGAGTTCCTCCTCCAGTTCGCGGATCAGCGTCGCCTCGGGCGTTTCATCAGGCTCCACCTTGCCGCCCGGAAACTCCCAAAGTCCGGCAAGCGGTTTTCCCTCCGGACGCTGCGCCAGCAGAATGCGGCCGTCGGAATCGACCAGAGCGCAGGCTGCAACCAGCACGATCTTCTTTGCCCCAATATCCATACTTTTTCAGGTCCTCCTGCATGTTTCCTTAAATCGGAGCCCATTTAAGGACAAAAACATGCAATTCAAAGTGCTACAGCGACCTTTGTGCGTCTGAAGAGACGCACGGCGCTGCAGGTGTCCGGTAGAGATAGCGATAGACCTCGGTGAAGCCGGCCTTGCGGTAAAGTTCGACCGCCGCTTCGTTGTTCGCCTCCACCTGCAGCCAGGCCTTCTTCGCACCTTTGAGACGCGCCCAGCGCAGTGATGCATCAAGTAGCGCCGAACCGACGCCCTTTCGGCGCACGGCCTCGGCGACTGCAAACTGCATGATTCCGGCCAGATCGTTGTCCTGGACCACCAGCGACACGGCAGTCGGCCCGATCTCGAGGTCTTCGAACAGGAACAAACCGCATTCCGGCTTGATGGCATTGATGATTTCGGTGAGCGCCGGTTTGATCTGCGGCTCTTCCTTGCCGATCAGGATGCGCGCATCGACGAAACGACCGACATCCTTGATGGGGAGGTGGTCTATGCCATCGCCGAATTCGCGCTCGGCTAGGTCCACCGTCAGCACCAGGCTGTGTCCGAATGCGGCCCAGCCTTCTTTGTCCATGTAAGCGATCAGTTGCGGCGGCGTCAGCGGCGTCTGGCGAACAGTGAGCGGACGGCCGTAATCGGAGAAGCGCTTTCCTGCTTTTTCGAGCCGGATGTGAATGTCACGGTAATCCGACGGATCGAGCGGGTTGACCGAGTTCAGGCGTTTGGAGGCATGTCCCGCCGTAAGGCGGATCAGCCAGCTGCCGTCATACTGAACGTTCGCAGCCGGCCAGGCGCGGAAGCCGACGGCTTCCAGACGGCGCACACTCGGAAGATCAACCATGATCGCTACCCCAACCGCCGCGCCCGTCGTCGGCGGCTGCCTGTCATTCGATGTCATTCGTTCGCAACCTCGGCTCAGGGCACCAGAGCGTCAGCTTCTGTAGTCGCCGTTGATCTCGACATATTCCTTGGTCAGATCACAGGTGTACACGGTCGCACGGCCCGAACCGAGACCGATTTCGACACGGATCGGAATGTCTTCGCCCTTCATGACGGCGCTTGCCGCCGCCTCGGAATAGTCCGGATCCCGCTCGCCCTCGACGGCAACGCGCACGTCGCCGAACCAGATCGCCAGCCGGTCTCGTTCGGCCATCTCTCCGGATTTGCCGACAGCCATGACCACCCGGCCCCAGTTCGCGTCCTCGCCGGCAACAGCCGTCTTGACGAGCGGCGAATTAGCGATCGACAAAGCAATCCGCTTGGCCGCGGCATCGCTCTCCGCACCTTCGACGGTTACGATCACCATCTTGCGGGCGCCCTCGCCGTCGCGCACCACCTGCAGAGCCAGATCGCGCAACAGATCGTTGAGCGCGGCGCGGAAAGCGTCGAGGCGCGGATCGGCGGCGTCCACGACCTTCGCCTGACCGTCGTTCGCTGCTGCGCCGGTTGCAAACAGCATCAGCGTGTCGGAGGTGGAGGTGTCGCTGTCGACCGTGACGGAATTAAAGGTCGGGCCGACGCCGGCGGAAAGCAGCGCCTGAAGTGCTGGCGGCGCGATGTCCGCGTCCGTCACCACGAAGGAAAGCATCGTCGCCATGTCGGGCGCGATCATGCCCGCGCCCTTGGCAATGCCGTTGATCGTCACCGTGACGCCGCCGATCTTAGCACTGCGGGTCGCGACCTTCGGATAGGTATCCGTGGTCATGATCGCCTTTGCGGCCTCGAACCAGAAATCTTCTTTGGCGGAAGCCGCAAGATCGTCGAGGACGCCGGCGAATTTCGTCGCATCGAGCGGTTCGCCGATCACACCGGTCGAGGCGAGGAAGATCTCGCTCTCGTTGCATCCGACAGCCTTGGCTGCGGACAGCGCCGTGAGCTCAGTTGCCTCCCGCCCCTTCTTGCCCGTGAACGCATTGGCATTGCCCGAATTGACGACGACGGCGCGGGCAACACCTGCCGACAGATTCCTGCGGCAGAAATCGACTGGTGCTGACGGGCATTTCGATCGGGTGAAGACGCCAGCAACCGCAGCGGACTCGTCGAAGATCATCATCAGCACGTCGGTGCGGTTCTTGTACTTGATCCCTGCCGCGGCCGTAGCCATGCGCACACCTCGAAGCGACGGCATTTCGGCGAAGGTTTTCGGAGCGAGCGGAGAAACAGAGCCGGACATGGGATGAACCTGCTTTGGAGAACCGTGGATGATGTTGCGACAAATGCCCGAACGGTCTCGAACCGTCGGGCATCGACAATGAGTGGAACCGGATGTCGCTCAGCCCTTCAGACGAACGGCATCCGGCAAAAGCTTACTTCGTTTCCTGCGGCTTGTTGGCCTCGTCATAGGCCTTCTTGAGCGCCGGATCCGAAATTTCGACACCAGTTTCCTTTTTCGCGGAAGCGAGAAGCGCAAGGTACTTGTCACGCATGACGAGCTGACGAACCTGCGGCTCGACCTGTTCCAGCGTCGGCGGCGCCTGCGGGCGCTTGTCCTCGACGAGGATGACGTGGAAGCCGAACTGCGTCTTCACCGGGGTCTTGGTGTAGGTGCCCTTTTCGAGAGCGAAGGCGGCCGCTTCGAATTCCGGCACCATCCGGCCCTTGGCGAAGTAGCCCAGATCGCCGCCGTCATCCTTGTTCGGATCGGATGACTTGGCCTTGGCGAGATCGACGAAGCTCTTGCCGGCGTCAAGCTCCTTGATCACGGCCTTTGCCTCGTCCTCGGTCTTCACCAGGATATGGCGCGCCTTGATCTCTTCCTGTGCCGGGATTGCGGCAATTTCCTTGTCGTAGCGTGCCTTGACTTCCTCCCTCGTCACTGCGTCCACGACATGCTTCTTGAAGAACGCATTGTGCAACTCGCGTTCAGTGAGGTAGGCGATACGCTGCTTGAAGACGGCGTCGTCCTGCAAGCCCTCCTTCTCAGCGTTCTTTGCCAGAAGCTTGACGTCGATGACGGCCGAAAGCGCGGCGGCGCGCTTCTGTTCTTCCGGCATCTGCTGAAGCTGGGGATCAAGACCACCGAGAGCGAGATTGAGCTCGGACTGGCGGACTTCCTGCTCGCCTACCTTCGCGATTACCGGATCGGTTTCTTCGGCGCGCGCTCCGTTGACAGCGATCGCTGCGACGAAAACCGCAGCCGCCAAAGTCTTGTATCTGGACATTTCACTAACCTTTCACCATTGGCCGCCGGGCGCAATTGCCATTAGCCGTTGCGGCTGCACAACACCAGAATGTGGCCGTTCTGTAGCCATCCGGCAGTGCAAGTGCGTTGACATAATCCGACCCCCCTCTTATCTGTCACGCAACCTCGCGTCCAGAACAGTTTCCGGGCGTTTCATGGCATTATGTGGTTTTTCAAGCCCAACCTGAAACCCCAGGCGACAAATAAAGAAAGGGCCATTCATATGGTCAGTCTCGGCGGCCTAGCCCGCAAGTTGTTTGGTTCCGCCAATGAGCGCCGCGTCCGTAGTTACAATGGCCGGGTGGACGCCATCAACGCTCTCGAAGCCGAAATGAAGGCGCTCAGCGACGAAGCGCTGGCGGCAAAGACCAAGGAATTCCGCCAGCAACTGGCCGACGGCAAGACACTCGACGACATTCTCGTGCCCGCCTTTGCCGTCGTGCGCGAAGCCGCGCGCCGCGTGCTCGGCCTGCGCCCCTTCGACGTCCAGCTCATCGGCGGCATGATCCTGCATGAGCGCGCCATTTCCGAGATGAAGACTGGTGAAGGCAAGACGCTCGTCGCGACGCTGCCCGTCTATCTCAATGCGCTTGCCGGCAAGGGCGTGCATGTGGTCACGGTCAACGACTACCTGGCCCAGCGCGACGCCGGCATGATGGGCCGCGTCTACGGCTTCCTCGGTCTGACGACCGGCGTCATCATTCACGGCCTCACCGACGAGCAGCGCCGCGAAGCCTATGCCTGCGACGTCACCTACGCGACCAACAACGAACTCGGCTTCGACTATCTGCGCGACAACATGAAGTATGAGCGCTCGCAGATGGTGCAGCGCGGTCACTTTTTCGCGATCGTCGACGAAGTTGACTCCATCCTGGTCGACGAGGCGCGCACGCCGCTGATCATCTCCGGTCCGCTCGACGACCGTTCCGATCTCTACAACACGATCAACGATTTCATTCCGCTGCTTGCGCCGGAAGACTACGAGATCGACGAGAAGCAGCGCTCGGCCAATTTCTCGGAGGAAGGCACCGAGAAGCTCGAAAACATGCTGCGGCAGGCGGGCCTCTTGAAAGGCGAGTCGCTTTACGACATCGAGAACGTCGCGATCGTCCACCATGTCAACAATGCGCTGAAGGCCCACAAGCTCTTCACGCGCGACAAGGACTATATCGTGCGCAACGGCGAGATCGTCATCATCGACGAGTTCACAGGCCGCATGATGCCGGGCCGCCGCTACTCCGAGGGCCAGCATCAGGCCCTCGAGGCCAAGGAAAAGGTGCAGATCCAGCCCGAAAACCAGACGCTCGCCTCGATCACCTTCCAGAACTACTTCCGCATGTACGAAAAGCTTGCCGGCATGACGGGTACGGCAGCGACGGAAGCCGAGGAATTCGGCAATATCTACGGCCTCGAAGTGGTCGAAGTTCCGACCAATCTGCCGATCCAGCGCGCCGACGAGGACGACGAGGTCTATCGGACGGCAGGCGAGAAATACAAGGCGATCATCGACGAGATCAAGGCTGCCCATGAGCGTGGCCAGCCGATGCTGGTTGGCACCACCTCCATCGAGAAATCCGAGCTTCTCGCGGACATGCTGAAGAAGAGCGGCTTCTCGAAATTCCAGGTCTTGAACGCCCGCTACCACGAACAGGAAGCCTATATCGTCGCCCAGGCCGGCGTTCCGGGCGCCGTGACGATCGCCACCAACATGGCCGGCCGCGGTACCGATATCCAGCTCGGCGGCAATCCCGATATGCGCATCCAACAGGAACTGGCCGAGATAGAGCCTGGTCCGGAGCGTGAGGCGCGCGAAAAGGCGATCCGCCAAGAGGTGCAGAAGCTCAAGGAAAAGGCGCTTGCAGCTGGCGGTCTCTATGTTCTCGCCACT
The DNA here is from genome assembly GCF_004827385.1 of Ensifer sp. MPMI2T. Classification (GTDB taxonomy): domain Bacteria; phylum Pseudomonadota; class Alphaproteobacteria; order Rhizobiales; family Rhizobiaceae; genus Sinorhizobium. Next base: position 72,240 of record NZ_SRXN01000026.1, on the reverse strand, counting down.
GAGCGCCATGAGAGCCGCCGCATCGACAACCAGCTGCGCGGCCGCTCTGGTCGTCAGGGTGATCCCGGGCGTTCGAAGTTCTACCTGTCGCTGCAGGACGACCTGATGCGCATCTTCGGGTCCGACCGCATGGACGGCATGTTGCAGAAGCTGGGCCTGAAGGAAGGCGAAGCTATCGTCCATCCGTGGATCAACAAGGCGCTCGAGCGGGCACAGAAGAAGGTCGAGGCGCGCAACTTCGACATCCGCAAGAATCTGTTGAAATACGACGACGTACTCAATGATCAGCGCAAGGTCATCTTCGAGCAGCGCATCGAGCTGATGGACGCGGAGAGCGTGACCGAGACGGTCACCGACATGCGCAACGAAGTGATCGAGGATGTCGTCAGCAAGCGGATTCCCGAGCGCGCCTATGCCGAGCAATGGGACGTCGAGGGCCTGAAGGCGGACGTCCAGCAGTATCTCAACCTCGACCTGCCGGTCACCGAGTGGGCGGCTGAAGAGGGTATCGCCGAGGACGATATTCTCGAACGCGTCACCGCTGCCGCCGACAAGGCTGCGGCCGACCGGGCGGAACGCTTCGGCCCCGACGTCATGCAATATGTCGAGCGCTCCGTCGTGCTGCAGACGCTCGACCATCTCTGGCGCGAACACATCGTCAACCTCGACCATCTTCGTTCGGTCATCGGCTTCCGCGGCTACGCCCAGCGCGACCCGCTGCAGGAGTACAAGTCCGAGGCGTTCGAACTGTTCCAGGGCCTGCTCGGCAATCTCCGCCAGGCGGTGACGGCACAGTTGATGCGCGTCGAACTGGTGCGAGAGGCACCCGAGGCACCGCAGCCTCTGCCGCCGATGGAAGGCCATCACATCGATCCGCTGACCGGCGAGGACGACTTCATGCAGGCTGGCGCGCCGCTGCTGGCCGCCGCGCCGGCGAACCGCAATCCGGCCGATCCCTCGACTTGGGGCAAGGTATCGCGCAACGAGCCCTGCCCTTGCGGCTCGGGCAAGAAATACAAGCATTGCCACGGAATTTACGAAGCATGATCGAATGCCGCCTTCGGGCGGCATTTTCATAGGTGCGTTCGGCCCGGCGGGCCGCGTCGTGGGTGGGAGTCTGACAGCACTTCTGCGGGTGTCGCGCGAACCGTTTGTTAACGCTGATCTGGCAGAAGTTAGGCCCTGTATTGCGTAGTGTCAGGGTGTCCTCGTGTTCATGGCGGTATGTCAATCGGCCGGACGAATGTTGCCGTCGGCGCTGAGGCAACGCCTGTCTCCGCTGCTGGTGAGGCTTGGACCGATCGCGTCCGGCGCTGATCCCAAGAGCCGCGCGCAGCGCACGGCCCTGATCGCCTTCGCGATCCGCATCTTCAGTGCAGCCATCGCCCTCGTCTCGCAGATCGTTCTCGCTCGTCTGATGGGCGAGTTCGAATACGGCGTCTTCGTCTTCGTCTGGGTCCTGGCGATCCTGTTCGGCAACCTGTCGTGCCTCGGCCTGCACGCGGCCGTGATCCGCTTCGTGCCGGAATATCAAACTGCAGGCGCCGTGGCCGAAATCCGTGGGCTCACGACTGCAGCGCGCGTCTTTGCGCTGTTGTCGGCGACCGCACTCGCCACCATCGGCGCCATCGGTCTCTGGTTCTTTGCGGACATGATCGAGCACTATCATCTCGTCGCCCTTTATCTCGGCCTCGTCGCCCTGCCGATGATTGCGCTCGGCGACGTGATGGACGGCACGGCGCGCGCGCATAGCTGGCCTCTCGCGGCGATGAGCCCCACCTTCATCATCCGGCCGCTGCTCATTCTCGCCTTCATGGTGCTGGCCACCGCCGCCGGCTTGCCCAATTCGGCGAAGACGGCGATGGTCGCCGCGTTGGCGGCCACCTACGTCACCACGCTTGGGCAATTTCTCGCAATGACATCGCGCCTGCGCAGACGTTACGTTCGCGGGCCGATGAAGGTCGAACTCGGACCATGGCTGCGCCTTTCCGTGCCGATATTTCTGGTCGAAGGCTTCGGTTTCCTGTTGACCAATTCCGACGTCGTGATCGTCGGGTTCTACCTGCCGCCGGATGACGTCGCGATCTACTTCGCCGCTGCCAAGACCATGGCTCTCGTTCATTTCGTCATGTTCGCCGTGAAGGCGGCCGCCGGTCCGCGCTTTTCCGAGGCGATGGCTTCCAGTGAGAGCCGCCGGCTTGCCGAGATCGCAACCGAAAGCGCACACTGGTCCTTCTGGCCGTCGCTCGCGATGGGCGGCACGGTGCTTGTCGCCGGTCGTTTCCTGCTGTCGCTGTTCGGTCCGGCCTTCACCGCCGGTGCGCCATTGATGGCGATTCTGTTTGCCGGGATTCTGGCCAAGGCCTTTGTCGGCCCCGTCGAAACGCTGCTCACCATGGCAGGCCGGCAGAAGCTCTGTGCGATCCTTTATGCGACCGCGCTCGCCGTCAACATCGCGCTGAACTTGGTTCTCATCCCCGCCTTCGGCCTGATGGGCGCAGCGTTCGCCACCGCTGGCGCGATGGTCTTCGAGGCGGCAATTCTGCACCTCGCAGCAAGGCGCACTTTCGCCATCCCCCTCCTCGCTTTCGCGGGAAGCGGCAACGACAAGAACGAGGCGATCCGTCCATGATCGGCAATACACCCCTTCCCGGAGACACGAATGGCAGGGCGAACCGCCTGCTCGGCGGATTGGTTAAACCCGGCTTCGACGCGTCACAACCCGAGCAGACCGTCAGCGTCGGCCGGCCTGGTCGCTGCCTTTCGATCTATCCTGCGAGGGCCGGCTACGAGTTGCAGCGAGAGCTCGATTACCTCTCCAACCGCGCGATAGAACCGAACGTATTCTTTGCCGGCCGCTTCCTTGCTCCGGCCATGCCGCGCCTAGAGGACCGTGTCATCCGGCTCGCCGTCATCCGGGACAATGACGAACGCCGCAGCCGGATGCGCTTCCTCATGCCGTTTTCGATCGAGAAGCCGGGCTTCGCGATCGGTGCATCCATCATTCGCGCCTGGTCCAACCCGTTCGGCCCGCTGGGCGTGCCGCTGCTCGATGCGGAAGATGCGGCCGAAACGATCAGCAATCTCTACGAAGCGCTGGCCGCCCCCTCGTCCGGTCTGCCGCCGGTGCTCGTGCTGCCGGATGTGAGGCTCAAGGGCCGCTTCACACAGCTCGCACGCGCCGTCGCGATCAGCGAAAACCTGCCGCTCACCGTCACCGACACCTTTGAACGGCCGATGCTCGAGAGCCTGCTCGACGGCCCGACCTATCTGCGCAAGGCAATCAAACGCGCGCATTTCAAGGAACTGCGGCGCCAGTGGAAGAACCTCGAAAAGCATGGACGGCTGATCTACAACGTCGCCCGCCAGCCGGAGGAAATCCGGTTGCGCATGGAGGAATTCCTGGCGTTGGAGGCTTCCGGCTGGAAGGGGCGCGAACGCAGCGCCATGATCATGGACCGCTTCCGCGCCGCCTTTGCCCGCGAGGCGGTCAGCAATCTCGCCGACACCGACAGCGTCCGCATCCACACGCTCGATCTCGACGGAAAGGCGATCGCCTCCATGATCGTTCTGCTCATGGCCGGCGAGGCCTATACGTGGAAGACCGCCTATGACGAGCGATATGCCCCATATTCCCCCGGCAAGCTGCTGCTCGCCGAGCTGACGGAATGGCATCTCGACGACGCCAACATCGCCCGCTCCGATTCCTGCGCTGTGCCCAATCACCCGGTGATAAGCCGCTTTTGGCAGGAGCGCGAGGAGATGGGAACGCTCGTCATCGGCCTGCAGCCGAACCGTGACCGCGATGTCCGCCAGGTTGCAGCGCAGCTTCACCTCTATCGCAGTACCCGTAACATGGCACGGCTGCTGCGCGAAAAGATACGGGCGCTTGCCGGCCGCTGACGCCGCCGCTACTCGCGAAGCGCTTCGGCAGCCGCCCGGTCGCGCAGAAGCCGGCGGATCACCTTCCCTGAAGTCGTCAACGGCAGGCTGTCGACGAACTCGATCTCGCGCGGGTATTCGTGCATGGAAAGCCTGGTTTTCACCCAGTCGCGGATTCCGGCCGCGGTCTCTTCATCGGCGGAGGCGCCGGGCCTCAGCACCACATAAGCCTTGACGATCTCCGTACGGAGCGGATCGGGCTTGCCGACAACCGCCGCCAGTTGAATGTCCGGATGACCGGCCAGGCAATCCTCGATCTCGCCCGGTCCGATGCGGTAACCCGACGAGGTGATGACATCGTCGTCACGGCCGAAGAAGGTGAAGTAACCCTCCGCGTCCATCACGCCCTCGTCCCCGGTCGTCATCCAATCGCCGATAAACTTCGTTTCCGTCGCCCGCTCATTGCGCCAATAGCCGAGGAACATCACCGGGTCCGGGCGCTGCACAGCCACCTGCCCGACCGTGCCCGGTGGCAGGACACTCCCCTCGCCGTCAATGATCGCCACACGGTGGCCGGGTGCCGCCTTGCCCATGGAGCCGGGGTTCAAGACACCGAGATCCGCGGCCGAAGAGATGACGATATTGCACTCCGTCTGGCCATAGAATTCGCTGACCTCGATCCCGAGCGCTGCCTTTGCCCATTCGAAGGTCTCCCGTCCGAGCGCCTCGCCGGCGGACCCGATCGTCCGTAGCTTGAGAGTGTAACGGTCACGCGGCCGATCGACGGCCTTCAGGAGCCGAAGCGCCGTCGGCGGGATGAAGGCATTACGCACATCCATCTCTTCCATGATCCGGAAGGCCATGTCAGGGTCGAATTTCTGGGCCGGCGATGAAACCACCGGCACGCCCAGCAGCAGCGACGGCAGCAGCGCGTTCAGAAGCCCCCCTGCCCAGGCCCAGTCGGCCGGGGTCCACATCCGGTCGCCCGGTTGCGGCAGGAAATTATGATGGAACTGGAAGCCCGGCAGATGGCCGAGCAGGACGCGATGACCGTGCAGGGCGCCCTTCGGAGGCCCGGTCGTTCCGGAGGTGTAGATCATCAGCGCCGGATCGTCCGGGGTCGTATCGGCGACAGCAAAACTCCGCCCACTGTTCGCGAGCCGGTCGAAGCGAATCGTGGCCGGTTCGTCCTCATCGTCCGCCAACACGACGAGACCGAGGTCCGGCAGTTTGTCCCGGATCGCCGCAAGCCGCTCATAGCCGAACCGATTGGTGACGATCGCCGTTGCTCCTGCATCCAGCAGGCGATATTCGAGCGCATCGACGCCGAACAGCAAGGCGAGCGGCAAGGCAATCGCGCCGAGCTTATAAATCGCGGCATGCGCGATTGCCGCTTCGAAACCCTGCGGCAGGAAGATCGCGACGCGATCGCAGCGCTTGACGCCATCATCGGCCAATCCGGCGGCAAGGGCGGACGAGCGCGCCGCGAACGCGCCATAGGTCAGAGACAGATGCGCGCCATCAGGCCCGAAATGCTGAAGGCAGACACGCTCCGGCTCCCGCTCCGCCCAGGCATCGCTGACCGCCACGCCGATGTTGAACTTTTCGGGAATCCGCCAGCGAAAATCGCGATAGAGTTCGTCGTAGTTTTCAATTTTCGGGAGCATGGGCGGCCGCAACAGAAATTTTCCGCCGTGCAGCTACCATTTTCGCACCCGCCTGTTCAATGGCGCTTCGGCTGCGGAATGTAAGCGATACTCTGCAGGGGGTGTGGTGGTGCCCCATGCCGGGGTCGAACCAGCACTCCTTTCGGAACTCGATTTTGAGTCGAGCGCGTCTACCAATTCCGCCAATGGGGCTCAGGCTGTGATGTCAGCGGTTTGCGATTTACACGATGGATTTCGCGCCGGTCAACCGCGAAAATGCATTTCGCCACTCGGCGATCACAAAAGCGTGCAAATGGTGTGGCTTGCGGGCAATTTACAGCGCCGCCGATCCTTCATAAGAAGGCGTCGTAATTACATGGTCGGCCGCCGAAGCCGTCCAACCTGTCGCTCGACCGCGAGGTATTCATGACCGCAGTTTCCGCCGCCCAACGCCAGCACCTGGTTGGCGCCGTTCTCGTCACGCTCGGCATGGCGGCGACTGTCGGCGGCGCGCTCGGCTTCGAGCACATCGGCGGTTATATCCCCTGTGCGCTTTGCTTGTTGCAGCGCGATCCCTATTACTACGGCATTCCGCTCGGCCTTCTGGCGATCGTTTCGAGCGCTCTCAAGCTGCCGGCATGGATCACGCGGACACTGCTTCTGCTCGTCGGCATCCTGATGCTCGTCGGCGTCGGTATGGGCGTCTATCACTCGGGTGTCGAATGGCATTTCTGGGAGGGACCGTCGACCTGCGCGACGGCCGCCCAGGGGATCTCGTCCGATGTTGGGGACCTGCTCGGCGATCTCGATGCAAAGCACGCACCCTCCTGCACGGATGCGGCACTGCGCGTGCTCGGCCTCTCCTTTGCGGGTTGGAACGTGATCGCGAGCCTTATCCTGGCTGCGATCGCATTGCGCGCTGCCGCCAAGGCTTGATCCTTACGGCTGCAGTTCGACATCCCAGTAGAGATAGTCCATCCAGCTTTCGTGCAGATGGTTCGGCGGGAAGAGCCGACCGTTGTTGTGCAGGTCTTGCACCGTCGGCTGGTACGGCTTCTGATGCGGGAACATGTTGGCCTGCTTCGGCAGCTTGCTGCCCTTGCGCAGGTTGCAGGGCGAACAGGCCGCCACGACATTTTCCCAGGTCGTCTGACCGCCGTGGGCGCGCGGCACCACATGGTCGAAGGTCAGATCGTCAGGCGATCCGCAATACTGGCACTCAAACTTGTCGCGGAGGAAGACGTTGAACCGGGTGAAGGCCGGATGGCGCGAGGGCTGTACATAACTCTTGAGACAAACGACGCTCGGCAGCCGCATCGAAAAGCTTGGCGACGAGACTGAATGTTCGTATTCGGCGAGGATCGTGACGCGGTCAAGGAAGACGGCCTTGATCGCGTCCTGCCAGGACCAGAGCGACAAGGGGTAGTAACTCAGCGGCCGATAGTCGGCGTTCAAGACGAGCGCCGGTAGGGCCTGCGGTGAGACTGCAATCGTCAAGCGTATTCTCCTGATCGATTCGGCATCTGCACCTTCTATATTAGTCGTGTTGCGACAGGATTGTGAAGCCACAAAGAAAAACGGCGCGAAGGATTCGCTATTTTCTTCAAGGCGTCACCGGCAGCACGTCGCGCCGCATTTCCTGTGCATAATAGGCCCAGAACAGCCGCGCGGCGACGCTGCGCCACGGTGACCAGGAGGTCGCGAGCGAATCAATCTCAGCTGCCGTCGGGCGCAGATCGAACTCGAGCGCGTGGCTGATGGCGTTCTGTAGCGCAACGTCGCCGGACGGAAAGACATCCGGATGGCCGGCGCAGAAAAGCAGGTAGACCTCCGCCGTCCAGCGACCCACCCCCTTGATTGCCGTCAATTCATGGATCGCCACGGCGGCCTCGGCGTTGCAGATGGCGTCGAGATCGATCTCGCCGGCAGCCGCGGCTGCTGCAACGCGCCGCAACGTATCGGCCTTGGCGCGCGAGAGGCCGAATTGCCTGCAATCTTCGTCGCCGAGCGAAAGGACTGCGGCCGGACTGATCTCGCCGAGCGAGTCCTCCATGCGCCGCCAGATGGCGGCAGCGCTCGCCTTCGAGACCATTTGCGAGACGATGATGTTGGCGAGACCGCGATATCCGGGATCCGTTCTCCTGAGTGGCACCGGCCCCGCCTTAGCGACCACGTGCTCGAGACGGGCGTCGAGCATCACCAGACCGGCAAGCCCGGCCTCGATATCCTCGTGCGTCCGGATGATCCGCATGCGCCCTCCACTGCATATTTCCTTGGATCGTAACCGATTTGGCGACAAAAACATGCAGCAATTCAAAGTCCTATAGCGTCCCTTGTGCGTCTGAAAAGACGCACCGCGCCACAGAAAGCGGATGACCTTTATACCGCTTCCATGCCAAAGGGAAACGATGACCATTTCGCCTGAGCAACCCGTTTTTCGTTTCGCACCGAGCCCGAACGGCCTGCTGCACCTCGGTCATGCCCTATCCGCGATCCTCAATCATGACATGGCGGCCGCCGTCAATGGACGCTTTCTGCTGCGGATCGAGGATATCGACCGCGCGCGTTACCGCCCCGAGTTCGAACAGGCGATTTTCGACGATCTCGGCTGGCTGGGTCTCACCTGGGAGCACCCGGTGCGCCGCCAGTCCGAACACCTCGACCTTTATGCCGAGATGCTTCAGCGACTACGGGCAATGGGCATCGTCTATCCATCTATCATGACCCGCGGCGAGATCAGGGCGGCCGTGGCCACGGCGGAAGCCGAGGGGTCGGTCTGGCCGCGTGATCCGGACGGAACGCCGCTTTATCCGGGCCGAGAGCGCGAACTATCGCTCGGCGAGCAAGCCGCACTTGTCGCCGGCGATCGGCCCTTTGCCTGGCGCCTCGACGTCGAAAAAGCGATCGATCTCGTTCCCGGTCCTTTGACGTGGCAGGAAACCGGCGCAGGCCCCGCCGGGGAAATGGCCCAAATCGCGGCCGACCCCGCAAGCTGGGGCGATGTGATCCTCTCGCGTTCGGACGCGCCATCGAGCTACCACCTCTCGGTGGTCGTCGACGACGCGCTGCAGGGTGTCACCCACGTCGTGCGCGGGCGCGATCTCTACCATGCGACTTCGGTGCATCGATTGCTGCAGCGGCTTCTCGATCTGCCGGAACCGATCTACCACCATCACCGCCTCATCATCGGGCCGGATGGCAAGAAGCTGTCGAAGAGCAACAAGGACACCGGTATCGCGGCTTTCCGCGCGGCCGGAAAGACGCCCGCGGATATTCGTGAAATGGTGCTATGAGCTATTCTCGCCGTCGTGCACTGTGCGATCGTCATTCTTGCGCTGGCCCAAGAAACTGCGCATGACGAGGCGCTTGACCCGGAATTTCATGATGGCGGCGTTTATCTCGGCGCCGATGATGAAGATTGCGCCAATCATGTACAGGAACACCAGAACGATCACGACCGAGGCGAGACCGGCATAGGTGGCTACATAACTGGAGAAGGCTCTGAGATAGTAGGCAAAGGCGTAGGCTCCAATAGACCAGAACGCCAGCGTGAGAACAATTCCGGGAAGGACATCGAAGATCTTGCGGTGTCCGTCCGGAAGCCAGAGATGCGATACCAGCAGCCCGCCGGTGAGCATCACCAGGGCTAGCGTCAGCCCCCAATCGTCGGCCGTTGCGAGGACGGAGTCGAGCCAGGGCAGCCATTGGTCGGCATTGCGCACCGCAAGCGGCACGGCGACGAGCAGGATGCTGATGACGGCAAGGATGAGCACGCCGGCGATCACGAAGCCGAGACTCGCAAGCCGCGTCATGTACCAAGGGCGGCTTTCCGCCACCCGGTAGGCCCGGTTTAGCGCAATCCTCAGCGCTTCGACGCCGTTCGAGGCGAAATAGGCGGCGGCGAGCACCGAGATGGTGAGCAAGCCGCCGCGCGGGATCGTCAGCACCCGCACAACCTCGTCAGCCACCGGTTTGGCGATCGATTCCGGCCAGGCATCGAAAATCAGATGGACGGCGGTCTCCGCAAACTGGTCGGCGCCGAGGAAGCTGCCGAGTGCCGTGCCGAAGATCAGGAATGGGAAGACGGCCATCAGCGAGGACAGGGCCACATGGCTCGCCATCGCCCAGCCGTCGTCCTCGCTGAAATGCCAGAGCGCATCGAACACGACCTTCCAGATGATGCGAACGACGGCCATTCCATCTCCGAGCTTGCGGTATCCACGGACCGCCGGGACGCCGGTGTGGCACACGCAATTCAATTGTATCCCACCGACGAATATGGGAAACGGGGGATGGATTTCTACAGGAATCGACCGGATGCCCGATCGCCCCACAATCATTGTCACAGGCTGCTCTTCCGGCATCGGCGCCTACTGCGCACGCGCGCTGAAGGCGGACGGCTGGCGCGTATTCGCGACCGTTCGCCGGCCTGAAGATCAGACGGAACTGGAAGCCGAAGGCATCGAGACCTTCATCATGGACTACACCATGCCAGAAACGATCGTCGCGCTGGCGGAGACGGTGATGGCCCGTTCGGGCGGGCGCATCGACGCCCTCTTCAACAATGGTGCCTATGGCCAGGCGGGCGCGGTCGAGGACCTTCCGGCCGAGGCGCTCAGGCTGCAGCTCGAAACCAATGTCGTCGGCTGGCATGAGTTGACACGCCGCGTGATACCGGCGATGCGCGCCCGCGGCCACGGCCGCATCGTCCAATGCTCCTCGATCCTCGGCATCGTTCCCTATCGCTGGCGCGGTGCCTACAACGCCTCGAAATTTGCCATCGAAGGACTGTCGCTGACCTTGAGAATGGAGCTTGCCGGCAGCGGCGTCCACGTCAGCCTGATCGAGCCGGGGCCGATCGCGTCGAAATTCACGGCCAATGCCATCCCCTATATCGAACGCTTCATCGATCTCAAGAATTCCGTACACCGCGCGGAGTATGAGCGGCAGATGCGACGACTGCGTGGCGAAAGCAAACCAGCAGCGGGCAAGCTCGGGCCGGACGCCGTTTACGCTGTTTTGAAACATGCGCTGACGTCACGCAGGCCGCGACCGCACTATATAGTAACAAGACCCGCCAAGCAGGGTGCACTGCTGAAGAAGCTCCTGCCGGCCGTACTATTCTATCGCATCATCGGCCGCCTCGGCTGACCGAAACTGGAGGGATATGCATCATGTCCACTTTCTTCACCGGCCTGACCCTGCTCGTCATGGGCCTGGTCGTCATCGTCCTGATCCGCGGTCTTTTCAACATGGCCACGGGAGGCAGCGGCAATACTTCGAACAAGCTGATGCAGGCGCGCATTGTCCTGCAGGCAATCGCCATCGCGCTGATCCTGCTGACGCTTTGGATCAGCGGCGGCGGACGGCCGAGCTGAGAGGGGCGACGGCACCATGGTAAGGCTCAACAAGATCTATACGAGAACAGGCGACGACGGCACGACCGGACTTGTTTCCGGGCCACGCCGGGCGAAATGCGACCTGCGCGTCGAGGCGTACGGCACGGTCGACGAGACGAACGCCCTGGTCGGACTTGCGCGCCTGCATACGGACGGCATGCCCGATCTTGACGCTATGCTGATGCGAGTCCAGAACGACCTCTTCGACCTCGGAGCGGACCTCGCAACGCCGGATACTGGCGAGACGCTGGACCATGAACCGCTGAGAATCGCAGCCGCCCAAGTTGCAAGGGTCGAGGGTGAGATCGACCGCCTCAATGCCGATCTCGAACCCTTGCGATCCTTCGTTCTGCCGGCCGGCAGCCCGGCTTCCGCGGCCCTGCACGTTGCCCGCACGGTCGCACGACGTGCCGAACGCCAGATCGTTGCACTTGCCGCCGGCGAGATCGTCAGCCGCGACGCGATCGCCTATATCAATCGAGTCTCGGACTTCCTTTTTGTGGCCGCCCGCTGGGCAAATGACAAGGGACGTTCCGACGTGCTTTGGGTTCCGGGCAAGAACAGGTAACGTTCGTCAAGAATCACGCTCGAGGGCCGCATGTTCATACCGCTTCACGACAGCAACGCGCTGAAGCACATCAGCATGCAGTATGTGACGATCGCCCTGATCGCCACGAACATCGCGGTCTGGCTGGTTACCGGTCCGATCGCCACGGAAGAATTCGCAAACGCCGCCGTGCTCGGGCTCGGCTACATCCCGGCCGTGATCTTCGACTATGCCGACCTCGATCCGTCGCTCGTCATCGTTCCCGATCAATTCACGTTCGTCACCTATTCGTTCCTGCACGGCGACCTCTCGCATCTGGCGATGAACATGCTGTTTCTTTGGGTCTTCGGCGACAATGTTGAGGACGCGCTCGGGCATTTTCGCTTCCTCGTCTTCTATCTGCTGTGCGCGGCCGCGGGCGCGCTTGCGCACGGACTGCTCGATCCTGCCTCGGAAGCGCCGCTGATCGGCGCCTCGGGCGCCATCTCGGGCGTCGTCGCCGCCTATTTCCTGCTGCATCCTAAGGTGCGCGTGTGGGTTCTCGTCCTCTTCCGCATTCCATTGCCGCTGCCTGCGGCGATCCCGCTAGCTTTCTGGATCGGCCAGCAATTCTACATGCTGGTGGTCGACTCCGGCAGCGGCGTCTCCTGGAGTGCGCATGTCGGCGGCATTGTTGCGGGTCTTCTGCTGGTGGTCGTTTTGCGACGTCGCGGCGTCCCGCTTTTCGATCGCACGATCGTCAGTCCGCGCGCCGTCGAGCATCGTGAGGAGCGCCCGGCGGAGGTCGACGCGGGCACCGCGGGCGCCAGAAAACCGCCTACCCCATGGGGGCGTCCGACCTGAGATCCGAGGCAGCCGCACAATCTGCGCGCGGATATGAATTGCAATTTCAATATGTTGAACGTCTTGCGGGTGGGAAAGTCTGTGCCATTTGGCCTTCCCTGCTACACCGCTTGCCAAGCTCCAATCTGACGTGTACGTAAACGTAACTCGAAATCTCGAGGTTATATCGATTTAGCTTGGCGGACGGCGATTGTAATTGGAGAAAAAACGCGTATCGATGTCGCCAACCGACAATCAGGCAGCTCTGTTAAGGGGCATTTTCCTGCGAAAGCTCTTGGAGGGAATGAATCCATGAAAATCCTAGTAACGGTGAAGCGTGTCGTCGACTTTAACGTCAAGATCCGCGTCAAGGCGGATGGCACCGGCGTCGAGCTTGCCAATGTCAAGATGTCGATGAACCCGTTCGACGAGATCTCGGTCGAAGAGGCGCTCAGGCTGAAGGAAGCCGGCAAGGCGAGCGAAGTGGTGGTCGTCTCGGTCGGCCCGGCCAAGGCCGAGGAGACGCTGAGGACGGCGCTCGCCATGGGCGCCGACCGGGCGATCCTGGTCGAGACCGAAGACCAGGTCGAGCCGCTCGCCGTTGCCAAGATCGTCAAGGGTGTCGCCGAGGCCGAACAGCCGGGGCTGATCATCGTCGGCAAGCAGGCGATCGACGACGACAGCAACCAGACCGGCCAGATGCTGTCGGCGCTGCTCGGTTGGGCCCAGGGCACCTTTGCCTCCAAGGTCGAGATCGCCGATGGCAGCGCCAAGGTGACGCGCGAAGTCGACGGCGGCCTGCAGACGGTCGAACTGAAGCTGCCGGCGGTGGTGACCACCGATCTGCGTCTGAACGAGCCGCGTTATGCCTCGCTGCCGAACATCATGAAGGCGAAGAAGAAGCCGCTCGACAAGAAGACGCCGGCCGATTTCGGCGTCGACACTGCGCCGCGGCTGAAAGTGTTGAAGACCGAAGAGCCGTCCGGCCGCAAGGCCGGCATCAAGGTGAAGTCGGTCGCCGAGCTCGTCGACAAGCTCAAAACCGAAGCCGGCGTCCTCTAAGGGTTAGGAAAGGGAGATCTCACCATGGCCATTCTGCTTCTGGCTGACCACGACAATACCAACCTTTCCGACCAGACGGCCAAAGCGCTGACGGCGGCCAGCAAAATCGGCAGTGACGTCCACATTCTCGTCGCCGGTTCCGGCGCCAAGGCCGTCGCCGAACAGGCGGCGAAGCTTGCCGGTGTCGCCAAGGTGCTCGTCGCCGACGACGCCGCGCTCACCAACAATCTCGCCGAGCCGCTCGCCGCCACGATCGTCTCACTCGCCGGCGGCTATGACACGCTGGTTGCTGCCGCCACCTCGGTCGGCAAGAACGTCATGCCGCGCGTTGCCGCGCTGCTCGACGTCGCCCAGGTGTCGGAAATCATCGAGGTGGTGTCGTCCGACACCTTCAAACGGCCGATCTACGCCGGCAACGCCATCCAGACGGTGCAGACGAGCGAGGCCAAGCGCGTGATCACCGTGCGCACCGCCGCCTTTGCCGCCGCGCCGGCCGGCGGCGCGGCCGCGATCGAGACCGTCTCGGCCGCCGCCAACCCGGGCGTTTCCAGCCATGTTGCCGATGCGCTGTCGTCGTCCGACCGGCCGGAACTGACCTCGGCGAAGATCATCATCTCCGGCGGCCGGGCGCTCGGCTCGTCGGAAAAGTTCAAGGAAGTGATCCTGCCGGTCGCCGACAAGCTCGGCGCCGCCGTCGGTGCTTCCCGCGCCGCCGTCGATGCCGGCTACGCCCCGAACGACTGGCAGGTCGGCCAGACCGGCAAGGTGGTCGCGCCCGACCTCTACATCGCCTGCGGCATCTCCGGCGCCATCCAGCACCTCGCCGGCATGAAGGATTCCAAGGTGATCGTCGCCATCAACAAGGACGAGGAGGCGCCGATCTTCCAGGTCGCCGACTACGGTCTCGTCGCCGACCTCTTCGACGTCCTGCCGGAACTTGAAAAGGCGCTGTAACCACACGTAAAACGCGTTTGCCCCCGGCATGAAAAAGGCTGGAAAAAACGCGGGCTTGGCATTAACAATCGTACCGGGCTGGCCCGACCGGCCCGGTATTTTCGTTTCTGCGGCTGCGAAGCTGCCGAAATTCTCTTGAGGATGGATGTTCGCTTCGATGATCAAGACGGTCGGAATTATTGGCGCTGGTCAGATGGGCTGCGGCATTGCCCATGTTTCGGCAGCCGCCGGATACAAGGTGCAGCTCTACGATCTTGCTGCGGACCGCATCGAGGCCGGGCTTGCGACCATCAACGGCAACCTCGCCCGTCAGGTTTCCTCCGGCAAGATGACCGACGAGGACCGCAAGAAGGCGCTTTCCCTGATCAAGGGTTCCGCCGACATCAACGATCTTTCTCAGGCCGACCTCGTCATTGAGGCGGTGACGGAAGACGAAACCGTCAAACGCAAGATCTACGGCCAGGTCTGCCCGATCATGAAGCCGGAAGCGCTTCTCGCAACCAACACCTCTTCGCTGTCGATCACGCGGCTCGCTTCCGCGACCGACCGGCCGGAGCATTTCATGGGCATCCACTTCATGAACCCGGTTCCGGTGATGAAGCTGGTGGAACTGGTGCGCGGCATTGCGACCGACGAAGAGACGTTCAACGCGGCGAAGGAATTCGTCGCCCGCCTCGACAAGACCGTAACCGTCGCCGAGGATTTTCCCGCCTTCATCGTCAACCGCATCCTGCTGCCGATGATCAACGAGGCGATCTACACCCTCTATGAGGGCGTTGGCACGGTGGATGCCATCGATACGGCGATGAAACTTGGCGCCAACCATCCGATGGGCCCGCTGCAACTGGCCGACTTCATCGGTCTCGACACCTGCCTTTCGATCATGCAGGTGCTGCATGACGGCCTGGCCGACTCGAAGTACCGCCCCTGTCCGCTGCTGGTCAAATACGTCGAAGCCGGCTGGCTCGGCCGCAAGTCCGGCCGCGGCTTCTACGACTATCGCGGCGACGTCCCCATTCCGACGCGCTGATCGCCTGAGCTCCGCCTCGTGCGGCGCGGGGATTTTTGAGAGCTACTACTCCTGTGCTCGTTACCGCCTCTGGCAGGCCAGAGGGGGTTGGCCCTGTACAACTCCGTTAGATCTCAAGCGCCCGCAGGCGACTTCAGCGTCGCCTGGATAAGGCTCTTCGCATCTTCGCTGTCCCAGGCGGCAGGACCGTTCATCGACCCGATCAGGCAGCCCTTCTCGTCGAGGAGGATCGTCGCAGGAAGGCCGAAGGCGAGGCCCTCCTTCTTGAGCGTATTGAACACGCCCATCGATGCATCCCGGTAGTAGCCGAGCTCATGAACCCCGATCTCATCGAGGAAGGCCTTCGGCTTTTCGTCGTCGCCGGTATCGATGTTGATCGCGACGACCGCGAAGCGGTCGCCACCAAGCGCTTTCTGCAGTCCGTTCAGCGCTGGCATCTCCTCCCGGCAGGGCACGCACCAGGTCGCCCAAAGGTTGACCAGGATCGCCTTGCCGGCAAAGTCGGCAAGGGTCAGCGGTTTTCCATCGGGGCCGTTAAATGCGAGACCACTGATCGGGCGCGGGTCGGCCGCCGGCGTCATCGCGGCGACCTGGCCCTTCATGAATGGGGTCAGCGTGGCGACCTTTTCCTTGGTTTGTGGACAGCTCCCGCCTTCAGCCGTTTGCGTCGCCGTGCGGTCGCCGGGTCTTGTGGCATTGCCAGACCCCGTCTCCTTCACGTATACCGCAGCCGCTCCAACGATCACGCCGAAAAGGGCGGCGAGCGCGAACAATCGGATGGCCAGGGGAGTTTTCTTCTGGTCTGGCATTTCATTCTCCAAGGCGGGCATCCTCATGGCTGACGGCAGTTCCGAGACGAAATCCTCCAACCAGATGTGGGGCGGGCGCTTCGCCTCTGGCCCGGATGCGATCATGGAGGAGATAAACGCCTCGATCAGCTTCGACAAGAAGCTCTATGCCCAGGACATCCGCGGCTCAATAGCGCATGCGACCATGCTGGCGCATCAAGGCATCATTTCTGCTGAAGACAAAGACAAGATCGTTCACGGGCTCGACACGATCCTGTCAGAGATCGAAAGCGGTGCGTTCGAATTCTCGCGCCGCCTGGAAGACATTCACATGAATGTCGAAGCGCGGCTGGCATCCCTGATCGGGCCCGCCGCCGGCCGGCTGCACACGGCACGCTCGCGCAACGACCAGGTCGCGCTCGATTTTCGCCTCTGGGTGAAGGAAGAACTGCAGAAAACGGAAAAGGCCCTGACAGCGCTGATCGCCGCCTTCCTGGATCGCGCCGAAGAGCATGCCGACACGGTCATGCCCGGCTTCACGCACCTGCAGACGGCGCAGCCGGTCACCTTCGGCCACCATTGCATGGCATATGTCGAAATGTTCGGCCGCGACCGCTCGCGCGTCCGCCACGCGATCGAGCATATGGACGAAAGCCCGATCGGCGCCGCGGCCCTCGCAGGCACCGGCTTCCCGATCGACCGGCACATGACGGCTAAGGCGCTTGGCTTCCGCGAGCCGACCCGCAATTCGATCGACACCGTCTCCGACCGCGACTTCGCCCTGGAGTTCCTGTCGATCGCCTCGATCGCGGCGACCCACCTGTCGCGTCTTGCCGAAGAGATCGTCATCTGGTCGACTCCGCAGTTCGGCTTCATCCGTCTGTCGGACGCGTTTTCGACCGGATCGTCGATCATGCCGCAGAAGAAGAACCCCGACGCCGCCGAGCTCGTGCGTGCCAAGACGGGACGCATCAACGGCTCGCTCATCGCACTGCTGACCGTGATGAAGGGCTTGCCGCTTGCCTATTCGAAGGACATGCAGGAGGACAAGGAGCAGGTCTTCGACGCCGCCGAGAGCCTCGAACTGGCAATCGCCGCGATGACCGGCATGGTGCGCGACATGACCGTGCGTGCCGATCGGATGAAAGCTGCCGCCGGCTCCGGCTATTCGACCGCAACCGACCTTGCCGACTGGCTGGTGAGAGAAGCGGGCCTGCCCTTCCGCGACGCCCACCACGTGACCGGCCGCGCCGTGGCGCTTGCCGAACAGAGGGGTTGCGATCTCGCCGATCTGTCGCTTGCCGACCTGCAGTCGATTAATCCGGCGATCACCGAGAAGGTCTTCGACGTGCTTACCGTCGAGGCCTCGGTCGCAAGCCGCACCAGCTTCGGCGGCACCGCGCCTGCCGAAGTGCGCAAGCAGATCGCATGGTGGCGGGCCCGCAACTAATGCATGTCGCCCGAAAGTGTGCAGCGGTTTCGTGACAACGACACGCATGCAAGCAACGACCTAAAGCGCATCGCCTGACTCTCACTGAATGCGATGCGCTTTAGGCAACGCAGAAAGAGGGTGCACAAGGCCCTGAAAAATCGATAAGACATCGCACCGGAGCGGAACGGGAAACCCGCCCGCTCCAACTCACTCGGCTCCCGTTCCGGCAAAGGAAAATGACGATGACATTGACGAAGGCAGCCCGGCTTGCGCTTGTGCTCGCTATACCCGGGCTGGTTCTCATCGGTTGTGGGCGTAAGGGCGATCTCGACCGACCGGGCGCCACGACGCTCAACACAAAAGCGCCGGCGGGAACCGTCGAAGAGAAGGATACGGTAGAGGACCGGCCCTTCCTGCTTGATCCCCTCCTCTGAACTGAGCGAATCTCGTGAACCACTTCCAATACCGTGACGGAATTCTCTACGCCGAAGACGTCCCCGTAACGGACATCGCAAGAGCCGTCGGAACACCCTTCTACTGCTATTCCACCGCGACGCTGGAACGCCACTACCGGGTCTTCGCGCAAGCCTTTGCCGATGTTGACGCCCTGGTCTGCTACGCGATGAAGGCCAACTCAAACCAGGCCGTGCTGAAGACGCTGGCGCGGCTTGGCGCGGGGGTCGATGTGGTTTCCGAAGGCGAACTCCGTCGCGCGCTTGCTGCCGGCGTGCCGGCGGACCGGATCATGTTTTCCGGCGTCGGCAAGACCGCGCGCGAGATGGATTTCGCGATCGAGGCGGGCATCTATTGCTTCAACGTCGAGTCCGAACCGGAGCTCGAGGTCCTGAACCAGCGGGCACTAAGGGCCGGCAAGCAGGCGCATGTCTCCTTCCGCATCAATCCGGACGTTGATGCCCGCACGCATGCGAAGATTTCGACCGGCAAGAAGGAGAACAAGTTCGGCATTTCCTGGGAACGGGCGCGTAGCGTCTATGCCCATGCTGCCACCCTGCCTGGCATCAAGGTCACCGGCATCGACATGCATATCGGCAGCCAGATTACCGAGTTGCAGCCGTTCGACGATGCCTTCAAGCTGCTTCGCGAACTCGTCGATACGCTCAGGTCCGATGGCCATGTGATCGACCACGTCGATATCGGCGGAGGTCTCGGCATTCCCTACAAGGATGACAACAATCCACCGCCATTGCCCGATGCCTATGCCGACATCGTCAAGAACCAACTCAAGGGCCTTAACTGCCGCATCGTCACCGAACCCGGCCGACTGATTGTCGGCAACGCCGGCATTCTCGTCACCGAAGTGATCTACGTGAAGGATGGCGGCGACAAGACCTTCGTCATCGTCGACGGTGCGATGAACGACCTGATCCGCCCGACCCTCTACGAGGCCTATCACGAAATCCGGCCGGTGAAGATTTCCGCTGCCAATGCGCCGCGCATCAAGGCCGACGTGGTTGGCCCTGTTTGCGAAACCGGCGACTACCTGGCGCTCGATCGCGAGATGGCAATGCCGAAACCGGGCGATCTGTTCGCGATCGGCTCGGCCGGTGCTTACGGCGCGGTGCAGTCGGGTACCTACAACAGCCGCCTGCTCGTGCCGGAAGTGCTCGTCAAGGGCGACCGCTTCCATGTCGTGCGCCCGCGTAAGGATTATGAAAGCCTGATCGGCCTCGACTCGGTGCCGGACTGGATCGACTGATCCGCTCTCGTTCGGTCTCTGGCCGGGACACTGCAAGGCCGTGGGGCGATCACGATTTGTTGTCGCCCTCGTCTTCGCCACAAACGGTGTTATCCTGCGGTGCGAGGATTACTACGCGCCGTGCGTCTATTCAGACACGCAAAGACGCTGTAGCACTTTGAATTGCTGCATGTTTTATCCTTGATCGGCCAGGATTTAAGCATACATGCAGAAGAACGACCATGAGCGACCGAAAGGGAACTTGGGCGGATGACGCAATTCCGGCGGGATGAAACGCCACAACCGAAGCCCTTTGCCAGGATGCTGGCAACCAAGAGGTTTTTCGCCCGCTTGGTTCTTTTCGCGGAGCAGATTCTGCCCCGCGCGCTGATGCCTGCGTCAATCGTTCTCCTGTTCCTCTCCGCAGGCTGGCTTGGCCTCTTCCGCGTTGCGCCGTGGTGGCTGCATGCCGCAATCCTTCTCGCCTTCCTCGCAGGACTGTTCTTCTCGCTCCTGCCGCTGACCCGCATCCGCTGGCCGGAAAACACCGATGCCGACCGGATGCTCGAAGAACGCAACGACTTGCCGCATCAGGCGATACGCGTCCAGGACGACACGCCGGCAACGGAGGGAGCATTTGGGGCGGCGCTATGGCGGGAGCACCAGGCGCGCATGGCCAGAATGGTCCGAGCATTGGACACCGGCCTTCCGCGCCCCGACATCGCGCGGCATGACCCCTGGGCACTCAGGGCGGTCCCGGTGCTGCTTGCCTGCATTGCATTTGCCTATTCCTATTCGAACCGCGCGGGGCTGGTAACCGACGCTTTCCGGCTGCCCCAGCAACAGGTTGTCGCGGCGGACATCCGCATCGACGCTTGGGTGACGCCGCCGGCCTATACCGGCCGTGCGCCGATCTTCCTGACCGGCCGGCAGGATACGGCCTCCGCTCAAGAGCAGGCCCCGGCTGAGGAAAGCGCCCTCATCACCGTGCCGCAGTTCAGCGATTTGACTATCAGGATAACCGGTGCCGGCCCGGAGGCACGCGTGAGCTATGCCGGGTCCGGTGGAACGGGACCGATTGTCATTCCGGCTTCCGCTGACAAAGCGAAATCCGAGCCAAAGACGGAGCCGCAGGAAACCGTGCAGGCGCCGCGAAACGGCGTCCGCAACCATCTCTACAAAATAACCAAGGACGGAACGCTTTCGGTCGGCGGGCAAAGCTGGAACTTCAAGATCACGCCGGACAGCGTTCCCGACATTGCTTTCGATGGCGCACCGCGGCCGACCGCAAATGCGTCGCTCGAAATGAGCTTCCTTGCGCATGATGACTACGGCATCTCGCAGGCCTGGGCTGAGATCAAGCCATTGGACGAGCCGCCTGCCGGCGCCCGGTCGCTCTACGCTCCACCCGAATACCGCCTTGACCTGCCGCGGCGCAATGCCCGTGAGGCCAAGGGGACCACGAGCCGGAACCTCAGCGAGCATCCGCTCGCCGGAAAGCGTGTGCGCATCACCCTGGTCGCCCGCGACGCCGCCGGCCAGGAAGGCCGAAGCGTGCCGCAGGACATGATCCTTCCGGCCCGCCAGTTCTTCGAACCGCTCGCTGCCGCCGTGGCCGAGCAACGGCAGGTCTTCGCGCTCAACGTCAATGACCTTCCACGCGCGATCGATCTCAATGACGCACTGATGCTCTATGCGGAGGAGACGATCCCCAACCTTACGCATTTCCTGCTGATCCAGTCGGCACGCACGCGCATGGCGCTCGCACGCAACGACGACATGCTCAGGGACGCGGCTGATCATCTCTGGGAGATCGCCCTCGGCATCGAGGACGGAGACCTGTCGCTCGCTGAGCGGCGGCTGCGGGACGCTCAGCAGAAGCTTTCCGATGCACTGGACCGCAACGCGTCCGACGAGGAAATCGCCAAGCTGATGCAGGAATTGCGCCAGGCGATGCAGGAATACATGCAGCAACTTGCAGAGCAAGCCGCGAAAAATCCGCGCATGGCGGTCAACCCCGACCAGAACAACGTGCTGCGCCAGCAGGACCTGCAAAAGATGATGGACCAGATCGAAAACCTGGCCCGATCCGGCTCGCGCGACGAGGCGCGCCAACTCCTATCTGAACTGCAGAGAATGATGAACAACCTGCAGGCTGGGCGCATGCAGCAAATGGGCGAGCAGAACAACGCCATGCGCCAGCAGATGGACAAGCTCGGCCAGTTGATGCAGCAGCAGCAACAGTTGATGGACGAGACGTTCAAACTTGACCAGGCGCTGCGCGATCGCATGCAACGTGGCGACCCGCTACAGGGCGAAGACAACGAACTTTTCGGTCAGGACATGCCGCAGGATCCTGGGCAGCGAAACGATCCCAACGGCCAACCCAACCCGCTCGACGACATGACCGCCGAACAGTTGAAGGAAGCCTTGAAGCAACTGAGGCAGCAGCAGGAAGGGCTTGGCAAGCAGCTCGGAGAACTGCAGAAGGGCCTCGAGCAGCTTGGCGTCAAGCCCGGCAAGGGCTTCGGCCAAGCACAGCGCGAGATGAAGGGAGCGGCCGACGCTCTCGGCGAGGGCCAGGGCGAACAGGCCGTCGGCAGCCAGGGCCGGGCGCTGCAGGCCTTGCGCGAAGGCGCACAGGACATGATGAACCAGATGCAGGCCCAAGGGCAGCAGGGTCCCGGACAGGGCATTCCGCAATACGGCCAGAATGGACGTGACCCGCTCGGCCGTCGTCAGCAGAACATTGGCCCCGACTTCGGCGACCAGGTCAAGGTTCCGGACGAAATCGATACCCAGCGCGCCCGCGAAATCCTCGACGCGATCCGCCGCAAGCTCGGTGACAGCCTGTCTCCGGAAGTCGAGCGGCAATATCTCGAACGCCTACTCGATATGCGTTGACCACTGGATAATTCCTTCCAGCTACGAGTGTACGCGTAGAAGGACGCCGGCGCGATAACGGGCCGTCGCCGGCAAAGCGGCGAAGGCCGGAAATCGGAATGGCTGTCAGGCGACGAGCGCCAAGGCGACCGCCTTGCGAATATCGGGCAGCGAAAACGGCTTGGAAATGACATCCACAACCTTGCCCGAGAGATCGTCCGCGCGTTCGCGCTGTTCCGCATAGCCGGTCATCAGCAGGATCTTGAGTGCGGGAAACGCGGCAGAGGCCTGATGCGCCAATTCGATGCCGTCCATCACCGGCATCCGGATGTCGGATAAAAGCAGATCAAAGGCCTGGCTCTGCAGGCAGGCGAGCCCGTCGGCCCCATCGCCCGCCTCAACAGTTTCATGTCCATCGAGTCGCAATGCGCGCGCCACAAATGAGCGCAAGGCATCCTCATCCTCGGTAATCAGGATTCTCGCCATCATGGCCTCCCGTATTCGCTCCCATAGAGCGCCATGCATCCCTTGGACTTACAAAGGACGCTCATCTCGTTGAACTCGAGCATCATGCCTTGTGAAACCGCTGCCGATTTCGCGCATATGCCGACGCCACGTTTCGGCATGGCCGAAGCCGTGACGCCCCTCCAAACAACCAGCTTTTCGTTTGCTTTCGGTAAACGCCGCAGCGTCGATTTTCAGAAAAGGCGGCGCATCTTGGCTTGGACCGACCCCGATCCAAGGACAAATTCATGCAATATTTAAAGGACTGCGGCGACCTGTGCGCGCGCCTAACTAGACGCGCAACGCTGTAGGAATCACTCAGCGTCGCCCGTGACGACGCCGACGAATGGCAGTTCGCGGAAGGCATAGGCGACGTCCATGCCGTAGCCGACGACGAAATGGTCCGGGCACTCGAAGCCGACGTAATCGGCCTCCAGATTGACCCGACGCTTCATGCGCTTGTCCAAGAGAACGGCGATCGTGACATTGCGTGCGCCGCGCTCCAGAAGGAGGTCCTTGGCGAAACGCAATGTCCCCCCAGATTCGAGAATGTCGTCGATCAACAAGACATCGCGATCATGCACGTCGCTGTCGATATCCTTGGTGATCTTCACGCCCTTGGATTCGGTTCCCGTGCCGTAGCTCGACAGCGTGATGAACTCGACCTCCGGCGCGAGTCCGGCGTCATGCATGGCGCGGATGAGATCGGCCGCGAAGATGAACGAGCCCTTCAATATCGAAATGACCAGCAGATCCTTGTGCGGGCCGCGAACGATCGCTTCGGCCAATTCGTGATTGCGGGCAGCGATCGTCTCGGCGCTGTAAAGGACTTCGATGTTCTTGCCGCGGACGACGGGCATGCGGGGCTCTCCAGCACTTCATGGCGGAAGACAAGGAGCGCCTTCCTTTCAAGCGCCGCTTAGCACAATCAGAGCCGAGAAACACTGTTTTCGGCGAAAGAAACCGTCACATCCGGCATTTTTCCGCCCGCGTAAGGAAGGCGGGCAGCGAAATGGCGGCTCTCGCCGGGTGCGATCGACGCGCCGTCGGGCATCAAACGCGTTGCCGTCACCTTGCGTCCGTTGCTCCTAACGTCGACCACAACAAGCGGCAGACGCTGCTCGGTACCGGAGCGGTTGTCGATGCTTCCGTAGACCGAAAGCACCTGCATGCCGCCAGCATAGTCGAAGGAAGTCGTGACGCCTGCGATCGACAGGGGGTGGGTATCCGCCCGGCCTCCGCTGAAAAGGCCTGCGATCAGAAGGAACACCCCCAGACCCAGCCCGCTGACCAGCCCGGCGAATTGACGGGGCGGCATCCCGCGCAATCTCGTCTCGACGACCGTCAGAACCTGCCGGGCTTGCATTCCGGCGCGCCTACGGCGAGCAGCTCGCCGGTTGTCGTTGAAGACCGGATAAGGGCTGGGCCTTACGGTGGTGGCGATGGTCTCGAATTCCGCGTCGACATAGTCGAGGTTTCTGGCCTTGCCGCCACTTGGACGCGGCTCCCGTTCCGGGGGAAGCAGATCGACGCGTGCGGCGGTTCTTGAGCGAAATGCCTGCATGGGTTCCACCTCGGGATCGCTCCGTCGCTCCTCCCGGAGTATCGTGCGTGCGCAAATCGGCAGCGCGGCCGGCGGCAGCCTTGAGCGGAGCTTGCGGGCAATGCCTGTAACCGGCCTGTGCAAGAAACAGGGCATTGCATCAAATCCTGACGACACGTAAACCGAAATGGTTAATGTTTCGGAAAGAAGCCGTGAAAGCGACGCCTTTTCATGGAAAGTTAACCGCCGCTTAACCACCGTGCCGCACACGGATTGTACCCCCGGCGGACTTGCTGTCCTCTGCGCGGACGATCGGCTTGGCGGCGGATGTCGAAGGTCGTGACGAGAAACTGGGCTGGCCCATTGATTCACTTTGAGAACGTCGGACTGCGCTATGGCATGGGACCGGAAATCCTCCGGGACCTGACATTCGACATCCCACGCCGGTCGTTTCAGTTTCTCACCGGACCTTCGGGCGCCGGCAAGACGACCTTGCTGCGGCTGCTCTTCTTGTCGCTGCAGCCGACGCGCGGGTTGATCCGCATGTTCGACCGCAATATCTCTTCCATCCCGAGGGACGAATTCCCGATGCTGCGCCGGCGCGTCGGCATCGTCTTTCAGGACTTCCGCCTGCTTGACCACCTGACGACCTATGAGAACGTCGCCCTGCCGCTCCGAGTACGCGGCAAGGAGGAAGCAAGCTACCGCGCGGATGTGCTTGAACTTCTCAAATGGGTCGGCCTTGGCGAGCGTATCAACGTGCTGCCGCCGGTGCTCTCGGGTGGGGAAAAACAACGTGCGGCGATCGCCAGGGCCTTGATCGATCGGCCGGAGATCCTGCTCGCGGACGAGCCGACAGGCAACGTCGACCCGCCGATGGCGCGCCGGCTATTGAACCTCTTCCTCGAGCTCAATCGGCTTGGAACGGCGGTCGTGATCGCCACCCACGACCTATCCTTGATGGACCAGGTAGAGGCCCGGCGCATGATCCTGTCACAGGGACGGCTCGACATCTATGAATGAGAACAGCGTCCCCCGCCACGAACCCGAACAGCAGCAGCGCCGCGCCGAGATGCGCGTGCGCCCGACCGGTCCGATCGTGCCTTCGGCCAATGTGTCCGGCCATGCGCTGATGTGCGTCATCGCGATCATGTCCTTCCTCGCCTGCCTGACGCTCGGCGGGGTCAGCATGGTACGGGCGACGGCGCAAAGCTGGCAGTCCCAAATCTCGCGGGAAATCACCATCCAGATCAAGCCCGACGACAACCTCGACATGGATAAGGCGCTCGCCGATGCGCACGACCTGGCGCTGACCTTCAGCGGCACCACCGGCGGGAAGATCGTCGACCGGGCCGCCACGGCCCGGCTGCTCGAGCCGTGGCTCGGCGAGGGTCTCGATCTCGACGAACTGCCTGTGCCGCGACTGATCGTCGTTACGATCGACGAGAACAACCCTCCCGATTTCGCCGCCATGCGCAGGGCGCTGACGGAAACCATCCCGCAGGCCTTTCTCGACGATCATCGCACTTGGGTCGACCGTCTGGTGGCGATGGCAAATACCACCGCGATGATCGGGAGTGGCGTCCTCGCTCTGGTTTTCTCGGCCATGGTGCTCACCGTCGTCTTCGCAACCCGCGGCGCACTGTCGGGCAATCGTCATATCGTCGAAGTGCTGCATTTCGTCGGTGCGGAGGCGAGTTTCGTCGCCTCCGAGTTCCAGAAGCATTTCCTGCGAATCAGCCTGAAAGGGGCCGGCGCCGGCGGTCTTCTGGCCGCGCTTTCCTTCGCTATGGCCAGTTTCTGGCAATCGCGGACGCTCGCCACCCCCGAATCGGACCAGGCAACGGCGCTGTTTGGCCGATTTGCCATCGGCTATACCGGCTATCTCGGCATTTTCGCGATCATAGTCGTCATCGCCCTGCTGACGACTCTGACGGCGCGCCTTACAGTCATGCGGACGATCTACGAAATAGATCTGATCCGGTCGGATCCTGGCCGGACGGACACCTATCAAAGCTGACAGCCATGAACCGCCTTCACTCCATCTATTCCCTGCCGCAATCTGCGGCTACTGCATGATTCCCTAAGTCGGAATCGATTTAAGGACAAAATCATGCAGCCATTCAAAGTGCTACAGCGACCTTTGCGTATCCGATTGGACGCGCGGCGCTGCATGTGAAGAGAATCATGATGGTGCGAGAGTTGGGCGAGAGTGGAATGGCCGAGAGGGGCAACTGGCGGGAGAGGGCCGCGCGCCGCCGCCGGTCCCGCAGCCTGTTGCGCAAGGTCCTGCGCCGGACGTTTTTCGTGCTGCTTATCTTTCTTGCCGTTTTCATCGCCGGCTTTCTGCAGTTTGCAGACACCGTTGCGTCACTGCAGCCGCCGGCTCATCCGAGGGCCGACGCAATCGTCGTCCTGACGGGCGGTTTCCAGCGGATCGATCAGGCGGTGGATCTTCTTAAATCAGGATCAGGCAAGCGGCTGCTGATCTCGGGCGTCCATCCGACGACGACGGGAACCCAGATACGCCGCAACACGCAAAGTTCGGCCGATCTCTTCAAATGCTGCGTCGACATCGGACATGAAGCGATCGACACGATCGGCAACGCCACGGAGGCTGCGCAGTGGATCCGCAATCGCGGCTATAAGACCGTGCTCGTCGTCACCAACAATTATCACATGCCGCGAAGTCTTCTGGAGTTGCGCCGCGCCAAGCCCGACACGGAATTCATCGCCTATCCGGTCGTCAATTCCGATCTGAAGACGACCAACTGGCTGCGTAACCCGCGCGTGCTGAAGGCCATCTTGCTCGAATATGGCAAATACTCCGTCGCCTCCATGCTCGACATGATGGGCGCGCGTCCGACGAATGGCCTCAGGGCAATTTCGTCTCGGGCGACCGCGGCCGAAGAATAAGCGCCGAGTGCCACGTCGACTTTTGCGCTGGTAAACGCGTCCCGTGCCGTGGCGGCTGTTTTCCTCCACGATATATTCGTGTAGGCAGCGGGAGTGCTACCCCGCCACTAACGCCCTGCACCGCATCGAGAGCCACCTGATGATCATCCTGCGTTCGATCCTTTTCAATCTGGTTTTCTATGCCAATCTGATTGTGCAGATGATCGTCTTGACGCCGATCTATTTCATTCTTCCCCGCAAGAAGGCCTGGTTCGTGCCGAAGAACTGGGTGCGCAGCAATCACTGGCTTCTGGAGAAGATCGTCGGCACGACGTTCGAAATCGAAGGTTTGGAGAACATTCCGGAGGGCTCCTATATTTTCGCGCCCAAGCACCAGTCCTTCTGGGATGCCTATGCGCTGCTGCCATGGCTCGACGACCCGTTCTACATCCTCAAGCGCGAGCTTACCTGGATACCACTGTTCGGCTGGTACATCATCAAGCAGCGCATGGTGCCGGTAAACCGCGCGGCGCGCGGCAAGGCGATGACCGACGTTATGGAGCGCACCAAGAACGAGATGGCGACCGGGCGGCAGTTGATCATCTATCCGGAAGGCACGCGTCGTCCTCCGGGTGCACCGCCCGAATACAAATACGGCATTGCCCGCCTCTACCGCGATCTGAAAGTCCCGGTCGTGCCCGTTGCCATGCATCCGGGCCTCTTCTGGCCGCGACGCAAATTCCTGCGCTTCCCCGGCCATTTCAAGGTACGCATCCTGCCGCCGGTCGAGGCCGGGATGGATCCGGATGCGTTTCTCAAAAAGCTGGTCGAGGTAACCGAGGCAGCAAGCGATGCGTTGCTTGTCGAGACGGTCGAGGCCAATCCGCAACTGCCGTTGCCGGAGACCGCAAAGCAGCGGCTGCGCGAACTCGGTCAGGCTTCCTGAGCCATAGCTACAGCGTCCTTTGCGCGTCTGGAAAGACGCGCTGCGCTGTTGCGGTCAATCTGGCAACGACGTCCTCCAGCCACTGATCGCTAATCCCCATCTCCCTGAGATGGGCGAGCGTATTGAGCACGTATTCGCTGTTCGGCCCGGACTTGCCGGAGGCGGTCGCCACCGTTTCCGCCGCTTCCGCCGCACTGAGTGCTCCGGCATATTGGGCGTGACCGCGGTCGACCACATAGGCAAGTGCCGGCACGCGGCGTCCGTCGGCAAGCTGGACCGGCATGGTCCGCTCCCTGTAGACTTGCGTTACAAGTTCGCGCTCCCGCAGATACTCGACCACATCGGCCTTTTCGCCTCCCGGAACGCGGAATGCAGTGCCGATGCAGGAGCCGCCATAGTCGAGGCCGAGCACAAGCCCGGGCCGCTGCTCCGTGCCGCGATGCACCCATGAGTGCACGCAGAGGGAGCGCCGGTAACCGAAGGCGCGCGCCGTCGACTTCTCCTCAAAGCGGAAACCCGGGTTCCACATCAAAGACCCGTAGCCAAAGACCCAAAATTCGTCCATATCCACTGCCATTCAATCTTAGCCGCCTGCCACGTGTCGCATCATTCGCCAGCGCTGTCGCGATCGATCAAGCCGAAACTTCGTCGGCACACGGAAGAGGAGGCCGGCAACCATATACAGGAATGGAAAATAGTTTGCAGGATCGGCAACCGCCACCCGGAATGGAATGAGAAAAACGCGCAGTCGTTTTTCAGCCTCCACCTTCGATCACAATGATCCGAATCGGTTCCCGCCACAGCAATAATTGGAGTACGCGATTAGAATGACCGTCACCGATGTCGCCAACGGATCACCAGCCGGCAGGAAATTTCTCTGGCTGACAGTGGGCATCGTGCTTGCCGCCGGCATTTATTCCGCCGGCTGGTTCCTTGCCGCCGACCAGATCGAAAAGCGACTGACGACCTACCTCTTGGAAAAGCGAGAGAACGGTCTTGGTGGTGAGTGCACGGCGATGGACGTGCGCGGCTTCCCGTTCCGCATCGGCCTCTTCTGCGACAAGCTGCGGCTCGACGACAGTGTTCGCGGCGCCTCCGCATCCTTCGGTGCCTTGAGAACAGCCGCCCAGGTCTATCAGCCGGGGCACGCCGTCGTCGAACTCGACGGTCCCGCCGAGGTCCGCATGTCGCCCGGCCTGACGCTCTCGGCCGACTGGACGCTGCTGCAAGCCAGCCTCAAGGCGACGATGTCGGGCCTCGACCGCACGTCGATCGCCTATGACAATCTCACGGGAACGGCGCGTTGGCCGCTGACGGGCGACAGCCTGGGTTTTGGCGCAAGCCACGGCGAGTTGCACCTTCGCCAGAACGGCGAAGACCTCGACGCTGCCCTGAGCGTGGAGAAGCTCGATCTGCGCCCGCAGCAAGGGCCGAGCCTCGCCGCCCCCGTCGATCTCGCAGCGGACGTCACCGTCGTCGGCAAGGCCGGGTGGATGCAGGCGGGTGCCATTTCAGAGCACATGCTTCGCGGCAGCAGCGGCGAACTTCGTCACTTGACCCTGGACGCGGGCGATGGAATGAGCGCGAAGCTTTCGGGCCCGTTTTCGGTAAATGATCAGGGCCTGATTTCCGGCGAATTCTCGCTGACCATGATGAATATCGATGCCTGGCGAGCGAGCCTCGTGAAGGTGGTTCCGGACGAAACGGAACTGATCAACAACATCGCCAACATGCTGACAGCGCTTGGCGGCGGCAAGAATGAGGCGACGGTGAAGCTCAACGTCC
Organism: Ensifer sp. MPMI2T; assembly: GCF_004827385.1. Classification (GTDB taxonomy): domain Bacteria; phylum Pseudomonadota; class Alphaproteobacteria; order Rhizobiales; family Rhizobiaceae; genus Sinorhizobium. Next base: position 42,426 of record NZ_SRXN01000026.1, on the reverse strand, counting down.
GCGACGGTACCGCCTTCCTGGCCTTCATTCCGGTCGGCGTATTGCCGCCGCTCTGAAGAATACCGATTATTTGGGATCCATCGCGTGCCGGCCGAAGTCCGGCATGGCCGTGTCCTGGCCCGCCTGGATGATCGAGCGACGGATCGCCCGCGTGCGGGTGAAGAGATCGAACAGCTTGTCGCCGTCACCCCAGCGGATCGCTCGCTGCAGGTAGGCAAGGTCCTCGGAAAAGCGGGCGAGCATTTCAAGGATCGCGTCCTTGTTGTGCAGGCAGACGTCACGCCACATGGTCGGGTCCGAGGCCGCGAGGCGCGTGAAGTCGCGGAAGCCCGATGCCGAATATTTGATGACCTCGGACTCGGTGACCGCTTCCAGGTCATCTGCCGTACCGACGATGTTGTAGGCTATGATGTGCGGAACGTGCGAGACGATCGCCAGCACCTTGTCGTGATGCTCCGGATCCATCTCATCGACCATCGAGCCCATTGTCTCCCAGAAAAGCCTGAGCTTCGCGATGGCCTCTTCGTCGGCGCCGGCGGGCGGCGTCAGGATGCACCAGCGTCCGCGGAAAAGTCCGACGAACCCGGCATCGGGGCCAGAATGCTCGGTGCCCGCGATCGGGTGGCCGGGAATGAAATGGACCGTGTCGGGCAGGTGCGGCGCCATCTGCGCGATCACGGAGCCCTTTGTGGAACCAACATCGGTAACGATCGCACCGGGCTTCAGATGCGCCGCGATTTCCGCGGCGACGGCACCGGAAGCACCGACCGGCACCGAAACGACGACGAGGTCGGCATCCTTGACCGCCTCGGCTGCCGAAAGCGTGTAGCGGTCGCCGAGACCGAGCTGCTCGGCCCGGGTAAGCGTCGCCGCACTCCGCGTCGAAACGACGAGCGTACCGGCAAGCTGCTTCTCGCGGATTTCCCGGGCGATCGACGATCCGATCAGGCCAATGCCGACGAGGGCGATCGTATCGAACTGTTGAGCCATCATTCTTGTCCCATGAATTCAGTCAGTGCGGCGATGACGCCTTCGTTTGCTTCCTCGGAACCGATGGTCATGCGGAGTGCATTGGGAAAACCGTAAGCGCGCACGGCGCGCAGGATGAAACCGCGAGCCGTCAGGAACGCGTCCGCCTCCTCCGCCGATTTCCCGCCTGTCTCCGGAAAATGGATCAGCACGAAGTTGGTGACCGAAGGCGTCACCCGCAGGCCGATTTCCTGCAAGGCCGCGGTGACTTTCGCGAGCCAAGTAAGATTGTGATCGACCGCGGCGGCGATGAAGGCCTGGTCGCGGATCGCTGCCGCGCCCGCCGCAATCGCCGGCGCATTGAGATTGAACGGGCCACGCACGCGGTCCACGGCGTCCACGATCTCGCGCGGGGCAAACATCCAGCCGATACGAAGCCCGGCGAGCCCGTAGATCTTCGAGAACGTCCGCGTCATCACGACGTTGCGATTGGCCGACACCACTTCAAGGCCCGCCTCATAGTCGTTGCGTCGGACATATTCCGCATAGGCAGCGTCGAGCACAAGCAACACGCCGGAGGGAAGGCTCGCGTGCAGCCGGCGGACTTCGTCCACGGGGATATAGGTGCCGGTCGGGTTGGCTGGATTGGCGATGAAGACGATCTTCGTCCGCTCCGTCACCGCCGCAAGGATCGCGTCGACATCGACACGTGCGTCCTTTTCCTTGACCGTAACCGCTGTGGCGCCCGCCGCCATGATCTGGATCTTGTAGACGAGGAAGCCGTGCTCCGTAATGATCCCCTCGTCGCCCGGGCCGAGATAGGTGTGGCAGAGCAGCCCGAGCAGCTCGTCGGAACCGTTGCCGCAAACGATATTGGCCGGATTGAGGCCGTGAACCGCAGCGATCGCATCCTTCAGCGCGTGCGCCTGGCCGTCCGGATAACGTTCGAGATTGAAAGCCGCCTTCTGGAACGCCTCGATCGCGCGCGGGCTGGCGCCGAGCGGCGTCTCGTTCGACGAAAGCTTGTAGACCTTGGCAACGCCCGGCGCATGTTCCTTGCCCGGCACATAGGCGGCAATGTCCAGAATTCCGGGACGCGGCTGCGGGCTCTTTGAAACAAGGTTCATCGGATCGGCTTTCACGGGAGGAAATGTGGCAAAGCCAATAGCCGGGCGGAGGAAATTTGTCGAGTGCGGCAAGCCTGCGCGACTACAGTGCCTTGGTCGGCAGCACCGGCCGGTTGCGTGTGCTCGGTACGCCATGCGGCGCCAGCACCGGCACGAAGACCCGGCGCGAGGCGCGGACAGCAACCGGCAGGCCCTGATAGAGCCGCTTTTGCGCCTCGACGATAATCACCCCGGAAAACACCGGCCACAGCGACCGCCCGAACCGCTCCAGGCTGCGCCGCAGACGAAGGACGACCTTGCGCTTCGATGGAGGAAAGAACAGAGCCTCGGAAGTGGCGCCGGGCGTGAAATTCGTCTCGCGCAGAAGCGCCGTCAGCTGACCGCGCGAATAGGGCCGTCCCGAGCCGAAAGGGGTGTGCTCCATCCGTGCCCAGACGCCGCGGCGATTCGGCACGACGATGACCAGCCGGCCGCCGGGGGCGAGAACGCGCCAGATCTCCTTCATCGTTTCGCGCGGGCTTTCGGCGAATTCCAAAGAATGAACCATCAGCACGCGGTCGATCGAAGCGTCAGGCAATGGCAGTTCCTCGTCGAAGACCAGCGCCGTCGAAGACAATTCGGCGACAGGCCAATTCACCGCCCCCTGCCCGGCCGGCATGAAGGCGAAGGTCCGCTCGGTGTCCGTGCGGAAACGTTCAAGATAGGGCACGGCATAGCCGAGGCCGACCAGCCGCTCCTCAGGCAAACGCGCCCAGACCGAAGAAAGCGCCATGCTGACGGAATGCTCCGCCATCCGGCCCAGCTCGGAATGATAAAATTGGCGAAGATCGACGATATCCGTATGCATGGCCAACATGTTAGCTTTGGAACGGTAGACTTCAAGGCGAGCCTCGCTACATTCGGCTGGAGCGGGGCGGACACAGTTTCGCCCGCATCTCGCGTCACGCCCGATCGGAGGACCTCATCATGGCCGCGCTCGAACTCGACCTCTTCCTCTGCCGCACAGATAATTTTGGTGTGCTTCTCCATGATCCGGCAAGCGGTGCGACGGCATCGATCGATGCTCCGGAAGAACGACCGATTCTCGACACCCTGGAGCGACGGGGCTGGCGCCTCACGCATATCCTGACGACCCATCACCATGGCGACCACGTGGCGGCGAATGTCAGCCTCAAGGAACGCTTCGGCGTCACGATCATCGGGCCAAAAGGTGAGTCATCGAAGATTCCCGGCGTCGACAGGAGCGTCGGCCAAGGAGACCGCTTCGACTTTGCCGGACATCCGGTCGAGGTCATCGAAACGCCGGGACATACCGCCGGCCACATCTGCTTTCATTTCCCGAAGGACAAGTTGCTGTTTGCAGCGGACACGCTGTTTGCGCTCGGCTGTGGGCGGCTGTTCGAAGGAACGGCCGAGACGATGTGGCAATCGCTGAACCGGCTGATGGCGCTTCCGGACGACACCGCCGTTTATTTCGGCCACGAGTACACACTCAGCAATGCGCATTTTGCTGTGACGATCGATCCCGAAAACGCAGCGCTCAAGACGCGTGCCGCCGAAATCGAGGAGACGCGATCGGACGGCGGGTTCACCGCGCCGACGACGATCGGCCTCGAAAAGCGGACCAACCCGTTCCTTCGCGCAGGCGACCAGAAGATCCGCAAGCATCTCGGCATGGAGAGAGCGAGCGACCCGGAAGTGTTTGCAGAGATCCGCAAGCGCAAGGATAATTTCTGATGGACGTCTCGCGGCATCTCACGCCGGCCGCAATCGTCGACGCGCTTGGATTGGCGAGGCATCCGGAGGGCGGCTGGTACGTGGAGACCTTTCGCGATGGTGGCGCGCCACGCAGCCACTCGACGGCGATCTACTATCTGCTCGAAAAGGGCGAGCGCTCGCACTGGCATCGCGTGCGCGACGCGGCCGAAATCTGGCACTATTACGCGGGTGCCCCTCTCGAGCTCAGCGTCGCCGAGCCGTCCAAGCCGGCCTCGCGGTTCCGTCTTGGTCCGGATCTGCTTGAGGGCGAAAGGCCGCAACACGTCGTTCCCGCCAATTGGTGGCAGTCGGCCGCCTCACTCGGAAACTGGACACTTGTCGGCTGCACCGTGGCGCCCGGATTCGACTTTTCCGCATTCGAGATGGCGGCACCCGAGTGGCAGCCGCCTGAGGAATGAGGCAAGACAGGGTTTCCGTCTCCGCCCTCTCCGGCCTGCCGGCCACTTTCTCCCCGCAAGCGGGGCGAAGGAGACGCGCGGCAGCGCTCCGCCCAAAAGTCCCCTCTCCCCGCCTGCAGGTGAGGTGCGATTTCCTTGCAGCTACTCCGCCGGCTGCAGGGCAGCGATCCTTTTGCGAAAGATCATGTCCCTCGCCGCCAGCACGGCTCCGCCGGTGACAAGCATGCAGGCCGCGGCAATACGCCAGGAGGGGTCCGCAAAGCCGAACAGGATCAGGACGAGCGTCGAGAGAACCGGTGCGGCATAGCTTGCAACGCCGAGAAGCTGGATGTCTCCGTTCTTCACGCCGAAGTCCCAGGCATAGAACGCCGCGCCGACCGGCAAGAGGCCCAATCCGGCGACTGCCAGCCACTCGAAAGCCGTCTGCGGCCAGACGGTCGTTTCGAGGCCGAGATGGCAGAGGAAGGAAAGGATGGACGTCGCAAGGCAGAAACCCGTGACGACATCGGTCGAAACCGCGTCGAAGCGGCGCGTCAGCAGGGAATAGCCCGACCAGGTGAAGGCGCAGAGGAATGCCGCGCCGTAACCGACCGTATAGGCTTCGTCGAAGGCGACGCCATTGCGGGCGACGATCAGGATCGTGCCGCCAAGTCCCGCGAGCGCGCCGGCGATGTGATACCAGCGAAGCTTCTCACCCGGCAGCAGCGCTGAGCCGACCACGATCAGCAGCGGCCAGAGATAGGCAATCAGGCCCGCCTCTACGGCCGGGGCGTTGCGAAGCGCGGTGAAATAGAGAAAGTGATAGCCGAAAAGCCCGGCAATGCCGGTGATCCAGACCTTGGCCGGCTGTTTCAGGAGCGCGAAGCGCTCCGGCTTCAACGCAAGCACGACGATGCCCGGTAGGCTGCCGATGAGGAAGCAGATCGCCGACAGCTGGAACGGCGGCATTTTGCCCGACGCGGCAGTAAAGAGCGCAAGCAGCGACCACATCAGGATCGCGGAAAAACCGATCAGCGTTGCCTTGAATTTCATTCTTGCCCCCACGCCCGGCTCACGTGCGTGAAAGCCGCGTCAAATCAATCATGCATTGCTACTGCATGTTTCCTTAAATCGTTGCCGATTTAAGGATAAAAACATGCAGCAATTCAAGGTGCTACAGCGTCCTTTGCGCGTCTAACAAGACGCGCGGCGCTGTAGTTGGCGTCCGTTCGCTACGGACGAAAGAGAATTTCGGGATCGATCACCCTCCGAATCGCGTCGCGGAAACGGTCACGGGACCAAGCTTTGTCGGGATGCGGACATAGACCGGGGCATAAACATCGACGGACGGCGCTCTTGCAAACCAGACCTCCATCGTCTCCAGCCGGCGCAGATATTCGACATCCTCGCGACCCTTCCTGTATCCCGCCTTCGGCACGAAGCGGACACCGCAGACGATGACTTCGCCCTCGAACCCCCTGGTCTTGAAGCTTCGGGTCCCCTTGGGCGAGAGCTTGATGTCGAGCCGCGATTCGCCATCGAAGATCGGCAGGGTGTTGGGGCAGACCCTGCTCTTCCCCGGAATGATCAGCCCGGAGAGCGGGTCCAGCACGTTGCGCATGTCACGGCTCGTCACCGGCACCCAGTTCTTCGGCAGCGGGTTGCGTTTCGGGGTCATGCTCGCGCGCACGACATTGCCGTTGCGGAATGTCACGCTGATTGCGCGTGACTTTCTGCCACTGCGATAGGACATCGAATATTGCGAGGCGCGCAGATGATCATTCGCGATCACCCCGGAAACGCGTGTCTGGCCGGACGTGCGGCTGATGATGTCGACGAGTCCTGCGGAATTCAGCGTGCCGGAAATCGTGTAGCGATTCTTTACAAGTTGGGTGTGAAAAGTGGCGCGTGCCAAAGGCAAGCCGGCAAGCGCAATACTGTAATCCGTTTGATGCTCGATATCCGCAGCCAGGGATGCTGTGGAAAACATCATGGCAGTCAGCAATGCTGATGCCCGGAAGCCATTGCGCCTTTTCATGCCCGAAAGCCCTGTCGTTCCTTAGCCGTTGCGATCCTCTGGGATGCAAGCGGTTTGCGGCTTTTTTTGCGCCAATTGCTCAAAATCCGGCTGCCGCAAAGGAGAACGAGCGGCACCTTCCGTGGCACGGCGTTTTGAGAGAAATAGCGCAGTGAATAGCGGCTTGGAATGGGTATCGACGGAGATTATTGTATCAGCGGCAGCGATCGCCTTGCGGTTTTTCGAGAATGCGCAGGGTTTGGCTTGACTGGCAGGCCTTCTGTGACTATAGAACCGCGACTTTCCAATAATGGCCAACAGGAACGCGGCCTGGGCTCTGGGCCCGCTACCGCATTGTCCGGCGGCGATATAAAGAGAATAGGTGCACCATGTCCCGTAGTTGCGAATTGACCGGCAAGGGCGTCCAGTCGGGCCACAATGTCAGCCACGCCAACAACAAGACCAAGCGCAAGTTCCTCCCGAACCTGTGCAACGTCACCCTGATTTCCGATGCTCTCGGCCAGCGCTTCCGTCTGCGCGTTTCCGCGGCCGCTCTCCGCTCCGTCGAACACCGCGGTGGCCTCGACGCCTTCCTGCTGAAGGCTGACGAGAACGAGCTGAGCATGCGTGCTCGTCTGCTGCGCCGCCAGATCGTCAAGAAGACCGCTGAAGCAGCCTGATCGGCGCCAGCTCTTCCGACAAGACTTGAAGGCTTGCGGGCTCGTCCGGCAAGCCTTTTTCTCGTGTCGTGACCTATTCATCCGCCGGTAAGCAACCGGTCTCGGTTTCTCCAACTGGTGGCATCACCCAGGATAAAAAAATGCTGATCAACCGCACGTTTTTTATTTATGTCACGCTCATGACCCTCGTAGTCGTGGCGTCGAATTTCCTTGTCCAGTACCCGCTTCCGGGCTCCATTGCCGGCATGAATCTCGGCGACCTGTGGACCTGGGGCGCTTTCAGCTATCCCTTCGCCTTTCTCGTCACGGATCTGACCAACCGCCATTTCGGTCCGCGCATCGCGCGCCGCGTGGTCGTCGCTGGTTTTATCGTCGGCGTCACGGTCTCGATCTACCTCGCGACGCCGCGCATCGCGATCGCCTCCGGCTCGGCGTTCCTCTTCGGTCAGCTCCTCGACATTTCCGTGTTCAACCGGCTGCGTCGGCAGACCTGGTGGCAAGCACCGCTCGCCGGCTCACTCGTCGGTTCGGCATTGGACACCGTGATGTTCTTCTCCTTCGCCTTCGCGCCGTTCTTCGTGTTCCTTGGACCGAATGACAGTTTTGCGCTCGAGGGTGCTCCCCTGCTCGGCATGCTTGCAGCAGGAGCGCCGCGCTGGATTTCGTGGGCGCTCGGCGATCTTCTGGTGAAGATCCTTTGCGGCATCGTACTGCTCTTGCCCTATGGAGCGCTGATGAGCGTCATCAAGCCGATGCCGGCAGCCAAGGCCATCGCGTAACGGCCAGCAAAGAACGGAACGATGTTGACGGGGTCGCAATGCGGCCCCGTTTTTTGTTTGCGCCTTCCCGCGCTCCAGACGAAGGCTGAGTTAACTCAATCCAAGACCAGCCGGAATTCCAGCATCAGGTTGCGCTCGAGGATCGAATGGTTGTCATCGGAAACGACGATCACGCGGATCTCGCCGTCGGGCCGAACGATGACATCCAGCCCCTCCATATTATCGATCTGGTAACTCATGTCGGCCTTGAGCAGCACCTCGCCGTCGACGACAGCGCCCGGGCGAATGTCGCCGGCGGCAATCCTGCGAATGCGCATGCCGAGGCCGGAAGCCAGGTTGAACCGGCGTTCCAAGAGAAGCAGATCGCCGTTTGGCAGGAAGTCGCCGTCGGTAACCGCATAAGGATCTTCGCGAACGACCGTGAATGCACCCTTCATCGGCCCCTCGATAATGCCCGCCAGAAGGTTGTCCGCCGTGTCGACGCTGCGTTCCGCCACGACGACCGCAGCACCGTGAAGCGGACCGTTCTTTGGCGCGATCGCGATCGTTTCAAGGCCGCCGTTGATACGCAATTCTTCGATGGGAAACGGCAGCACCATTTGTCCGACGGGTCTTGATCGCGCGAAACCCGGATCGGGATAGACCTCGATACGCGCCAACTGCTCGAAGCTGACGATCGCCTCCCCCTCGCGCAGCGCCAACCCTTCCGAGTCCACCCTCCGTTTTTCGAGCTCGGAGCCGCCGTCCCCATCGATCATCGATGTCACGGTCAGATCGGTTAGCCCCAGTAGCCTGCCTCTATCGTCGCGGACGACGCCCCCCTCGACCCAGTGGCCGGTATCCAGCACGGCGACGAAGGAATCACTGCCCGGCCGGAACCGGATCGCGGAAATCGCGCCGAGCAGCGGGTTGCGCGAGGTTATTTCAATGCCACCGATGAATTCGAATCCGCCGAACACCGTCTCGTTGGAGCCGGCTTCGAATTGCCTTATCTGCTGCGCCTGAACCGGCACGATCTCGGTCGTCGGCTCTGGCTGCGCGAACGCAGACGAAGCCAGAAGGGAGAGGAGGACAAGACTTCGGCAGAGCATCTAAGAGAGACCTTCGGAGAGCAATGCGAGGGCGTGACAAGCCGAGACGGCATTGCCGCTCTCAAACCCCCTAAAGCGCGTCGCATTCAAATGCAGCCATGCGACGCGCTTTAGGTCTTTGATTTCATGCGTCGTATCCCGAAACCGCAGCACACTTTCGGGCGACATGCACTAGCCCGTGCGGCGCATGCGCCCTGGGCGGCGATGCAGGCTTTCGTCCTCGAAGAGCGCTGCGAGCTGCTCCGTCATCGCGCCCGCCAGTTCATCTGCGTCGACGATGGTCACCGCACGGCGGTAATAGCGCGTCACGTCGTGGCCGATGCCGATCGCCAGAAGCTCGACCGGCGAACGGGTCTCGATCTGCTCGATGACGGCGCGCAGGTGGCGTTCGAGATAATTTCCAGGGTTCACCGACAGGGTGGAATCATCGACTGGCGCGCCGTCGGAGATCATCATCAGAATGCGCCGTTGCTCCGGCCGCGCCAGCAGCCGGTCGTGCGCCCACATCAGCGCCTCTCCATCGATGTTCTCTTTCAGCAAGCCCTCGCGCATCATCAGCCCGAGATTGCGGCGCGCCCGGCGCCAGGGGGCATCGGCGGATTTATAGACGATGTGCCTCAGGTCATTGAGACGGCCGGGTGCCTGCGGCTTGCCACCCGCCAGCCATTTCTCGCGCGACTGCCCGCCCTTCCATGCTTTGGTGGTAAAGCCGAGGATCTCCACCTTGACGCCGCAACGCTCCAGCGTGCGGGCGAGAATGTCGGCGCAGGTCGCCGCAACCGTGATCGGCCGGCCGCGCATCGAGCCGGAATTGTCGATCAGCAGCGTCACCACGGTATCACGGAAGGTCGTATCCTTCTCGCGCTTGAAGGAAAGCGGCTGCATCGGGTCGATGATGATGCGTTGCAGGCGGGCCGTGTCGAGATAGCCTTCCTCAAGGTCGAACTCCCAGGAGCGGTTCTGCTGCGCCATCAGCCGGCGCTGCAGCCGGTTGGCGAGGCGGCCAACCGCTCCTTGCAGGTGGGCGAGCTGCTTGTCGAGGAATGCACGGAGGCGATCGAGCTCCGCCTCGTCGCAAAGCTCCTCGGCGGTGATCGTCTCGTCGAATTCCCGCGTGTAGACGGTGTAGTCGACCTTCTCGTTGAAATCCGCGAAGGGATGGTTCGGCCGTTTGACCTCGCCGGGCGTCTCGCTTTCCTCTTCGCCCTCGTCCTGAAGGTCGTCGTCGGAAATCTCGGCGCCGTCCATCTCGCCTTCTTCCATCTGCTCCTCGGCAGACTGGTTCTCATCGGCGGGCGCTGCGTCGGAGCCTTCTTCCTCGTCGCTGGCGTTCTCGTCCTGCTCCTGGCTGCGCGGTTGATCCTCGTCGGTCTCGCTTTCCTGCTCATCCGGCTCGATATCGTCCTCGCCGTATTTCTCGGCGACATCCATCGACGACAGCATGTCGCGCACGACGCGGGCGAAGGCCTGCTGGTTGTTGATCGCGGCGGGCAAGTTGCGCATATCCGCGGCGGCCTTGCTCTCGATGAAATCGCGCCATAGGTCGAGCACCTTGCCGGCCGATGCCGGTGGCTTCTCCCCGGTCAGCTTTTCACGCACAAGAAGCGCCACCGCCTCTTCGAGCGGTGCATCCGACTGGCTCTCGATCGCCGCGAAATTCGCCTTGGCGTATTTCTCTTCGAGCATCGTGGAGAGGTTGTCCGCGACGCCGGTCATCTGGAGCGCACCGATCGCCTCGACGCGCGCCTGTTCGACGGCATCGAAGATCGCCCGCGCATCCGCTCCCTGCGGCGACATCGTCGCGTGGATGCGGGCGTCGTGGCACGCCTTGCGCAGCGCCATGGAGTCGCCCAGGCCCCGCGCGACGGCAAGCTCCTGCCGGCTTGGGCGCTTGGAGAGTTCCGGCAGCCGGATACGCTCGCCCGCCATCCCAGGGCGCTCGTTTGCGAAGGCGACCTCGAGCTCGGCATCGCCGGCAATCGACCGGATACAGCCGGAAAGCGCCCGCTTGAACGGCTCAGCGGCGTTTTCCCTCGTGGTCGGTTTCGCCTTGGAGTTCGAGCTCACGACAAATCCTTTTCAGCCAGATACGGTGACATCCGGTCGCTTAAATCCGCTTGACTGTGAAGCCGCTGCGGGCCGGCTTCTCTCTGAAGCCGGCGGCAGAAAGCCTTAGGCGGTGGCTTCCAGCACGATATTGGCGGCGCTCTCCTTGAGCTCGACGCCGAAGGCCCGCTGGTAGTGCTCGGCGACCAGCGCCCGCTCCAGTTCGTCGCACTTGTTGAGGAACGTCACGCGGAAGGCAAACGCGATATCGCCGAAGATATAGGCGTTCTCCGCCCAGGTGATCACGGTACGCGGGCTCATGACCGTCGAAAGGTCGCCATTGATGAAAGCCGCACGCGTCAGATCCGCGACGCGAACCATCTTGGATACGGTCTCGCGTCCCTTGTCGGCGGTAAAGCCCTTGACCTTGGCGGCGACGATGTCGACCTCCTTGTCATGCGGCAGATAGTTGAGCGTGGTTACGATCGACCAGCGGTCCATCTGCGCCTGGTTGATCTGCTGCGTACCATGATAGAGGCCGGTCGTATCGCCGAGGCCGACCGTATTCGCGGTCGCAAACAGGCGGAAGGCCGGGTGCGGGCGAATGACGCGGCTCTGGTCGAGCAGCGTCAGGCGACCGGAGGATTCGAGCACGCGCTGAATGACAAACATGACGTCCGGACGGCCGGCATCGTATTCGTCGAAGACGAGCGCGACATTGTGCTGGTAGGCCCAGGGGAGGATGCCGTCCTTGAACTCGGTGACCTGCAGCCCGTCCTTGACGACGATCGCATCCTTGCCGACGAGATCGATACGGCTGACATGGCTATCGAGGTTGACCCGCACGCAGGGCCAGTTGAGCCGCGCCGCAACTTGTTCGATGTGAGTGGACTTTCCGGTCCCATGGTAGCCGGCGACCATTACGCGTCGATTGTGAGCGAATCCTGCAAGAATGGCGAGCGTCGTTTCGCGATCGAAGAGATAGTCGGGATCGAGATCGGGCACATAGGCGTCGCCCTTCGAATAGGCAGGAACGCGCAAATCCGTATCAATGCCGAAGACCTCCCGGACCGAGATCGTCGTGTCGGGGAGGTTGGAAATGTCGAGGTCAATCTTGCTCATCATGTCTCCAGAGCGGCCGCCGGCAGGCACCCGCGCATTCGCCTGCATAAAGTGCTTTCTGTCATAATCCGCGTTGTTAGCAGAAACCAGCCTGTTTTAACAATTGATAGGCTTGAATAACCGCGCGAAAACGGTCCTCCGATCCCCTGTCTCCGCCATTTGCGTCGGGGTGGTGCTTCTTCACGAGATCCTTGTAGGCCGCCTTGATGTCAGCAGCCGTTGCCGAGGCCGCAAGGCCAAGCGTTTCGAAGGCCTTGGCTTCGAGCGTTTTCAGCTTGCGCAGGCGCGGTTCATGCCGAGCCGACCGGGCGCGCGCCTCGTTGAAGAAGCCGAACGGATCGCGCATGCGGGCCTGCGCCCCCGCCGTGCCGGAACGCATCTGCGACTGCGTCGGCCCATTGCGGGCGTTCCTGTTGACACCGACGGTCCAGGTCGGACGATGACCAGTGACGGCTTCCTTCTGGTAGCGTGCAATCTCGCTATCGGAAAGCCCGGAGAAGTAATTGTAGCCCTTGTTGTATTCCTTCACATGCTCGAAGCAGAACATGAAATACTCGCCCTCGGCGTTGCGGCCGACGGGTGCCCGATGCATCGCCTTCTTGTCGCAACCGTCCCACTGGCACACGGGCGCAGACGGCTCTGCGCGCGGCTCCACCTTGCGCCGCGTACGGATGCGATCGAAGTATTTTGAATCGAGTTTCATAGCCGTCATTATGGGGTTTGGAGGCCCCCACAACAAGAATTGACAAAGACGAATGTTGCTGGCTTTGTGCGAGCATTTTGCGCCGCCAGGGCCCATGCGGACGGCATGGTGTCTGGCAGCAACTAGAGCGGGATGACGAAAAGTGTGTGCGGTTTTCCGCCCGCACCCGCTCCAACTTATTAGAATCGATCACGTTTATGATTTTGGGTCGATCCGACCCAAAATCATCGTGATCTAGGGAAATAGGACGGAAGAATGTCGCTGCAAAGCCGGATCGAACAGAAACTCCTCGACGCCTTCCAGCCAGAGCGCCTCGCGGTGATCAACGAAAGCCATCTGCATGCCGGTCACCAGCCTGGTTTCGACGGCGAAGGCGAGACGCATTTCAGGATCAGGATCGTCTCCAGCGCATTCTCCGGCATGAGCCGAGTGGCGCGCCACCGCGCGATCAACGACCTCTTGAAACCGGAGCTCGATGCGGGTCTGCATGCGCTCGCCGTTGAGCCGGCCGCACCGGGAGAGCCGACAAGCTGGTAAGCCGCGTCGGGCTTTCTCCTGCTTTAACGCTTTGAACTAACCGAGAGACGTTCCATCCTCGGCGGGGCGGATGCGCAGCTTGGTGATCCGGTTCTTGACTCGTTTCATGACAATGAAGCGCTTGCCGTAGAAGGTGAAGGCCTGCCGTTCCTCCGGGATACTCTTCGATTCGTGGATGACGAGACCGGCGACGGTGGTTGCCTCCTCGTCCGGCAGCGACCAGTCCAGCGCCCTGTTGAGGTCGCGGATCGGCACCGAGCCGTCCACGACGATCGACCCGTCGGCCTCCTGCCGCACGCCCTGGATGTCGATGTCGTGTTCATCGGCGATATCGCCGACGATCTCCTCGAGGATGTCCTCGAGCGTCACGAGACCCTGGACCTGGCCGTATTCGTCGACGACGATCGCGAGGTGCAGCTTTCGTCGCAGAAAGGCATTGAGCTGGTCCCTGAGGTTGGTCGTATCCGGCACGAACCAGGGTTTCTGCGCGATCTTGACGATGTCGAGGCTCGCGGGCTCGACGTCGGGTTCCGCAAGCGCGCGCAGGAGATCCTTGGAGTGGATGACGCCGATGATGTTGTCGGTCGAGCCGCGCCAGAGCGGCAGGCGCGTGAACGGGCTTTCGAGGATTACCCGAACGCAGACCTCCGACGGGTCTTCCGCATTGACCGCCTGCATGGCGGTGCGGTGGATCATGATATCGGAGACCTCGAGTTCGCCGAGATCCAGCACGCCACCAAGCCGGTCGAGGTCCGCCTTGATCACCGATCCCTCCCGGTGAAGCAGGTCGACCGCACCGCGCAGCTCCTCCTGCGCCGTCAGCATCGGCTTGTCGGAGGCAACGTTCACGCCGAAGAGGGTCAAAAGGCGCCGGACGAACGTGTTGATGAGTGCTGATACCGGGCCGGCAACCGCCATGAAGGGTCTTACCAGAGGTGCCACGGCGAGTGCGAACCGGTCCGGGGAGGCAATAGCCCAGCTCTTCGGCAGCACTTCGGCAAAGACGACAAGCAGCACGGTCATGCCGAACGTGGCGATCGCTACGGCGAAATTGCCGACGAGGCCGATCAGGAGGCTCGTGGCCAGCGATGTTGCCAGAATGGTGACGAGGTTGTTGCCAAGGAGCAGCGTTCCAACAAGGCGGTCACGCCGCTCGATCAGCCGATTGACGACACCCGCCCGTCGATCGCCATTGCTCTCGAGCGTGTGCATCCGCGCCCGGGAGGCCGCGGTCAAGGCAGCCTCCGATCCGGAAAAGAACGCCGAGAGCAACAGCAGGCAGATGACCGAGACAAGAGACGGCCAATGCTCCGCCAAGAATGCCCATAGCGTGTCGCTCGTCATTGGGGATGTTTTTCCTCGAGGAAGCTCAGCACCTCGGAAGCCGGAACGTCATCGGCGACAAAGGACCGGCCGATGCCCCTGGTCAGGATGAAGGTGAGTTTGCCCCCCTTCACCTTCTTGTCCTGGGCGATCGCGTCCATCAGCCGCTCGGCCGGCGGCAGGCTGCCGGGTATGTCGGCCATCCGCGTCGGCAGGCCGACCGCTTTGAGATGGGTTTCCACGCGCCGCGCATCGTCCGGGCTCGCAAGGTTCATGCGGGCAGAAAACTCGTGTGCCAGCACCATGCCGATCGCGACGCCCTCGCCGTGCACCAGACGCGCGCTGTCATATTCCGTCGCCGCCTCCAGGGCATGACCGAAGGTGTGTCCGAGATTGAGAAGCGCGCGCAAGCCATTCTCGCGTTCATCCGCAGCCACGACGTCGGCCTTCGCCTGACAACTGACGGCAATGGCCTCGATCCGCGCCGGCCCTCCGGCGAAGACCGCCTGCCAGTTCCGTTCGAGCCAGTCGAAAAATTCAGGCTTGTCGATCAGGCCGTATTTGGCAACTTCCGCGTAACCCGCCCGGAATTCGCGCGGGCTCAAGGTATCGAGCACGTCCGTGTCGGCGAGGACGAGATCCGGCTGATGGAAGACACCGATGAGGTTCTTGCCGTGCGGCGAATTGATTCCGGTCTTGCCGCCGACGGAAGAATCGACCTGTGCCAGCAGCGATGTCGGAACCTGGATGAAGCGCGAGCCGCGGCGGACGATGCCGGCGGCAAAGCCGGTGAGATCGCCGATGACGCCGCCGCCGAGCGCAATCACAGCGTCGTTCCGCTCGATCCTGGCGCCGAGCACGGTTTCGCAGACGGGAATGAGATGATCGAAGCTCTTGGTCTTCTCGCCGGCCGGCAGCACGAGCGAGACCGCCTCGATGCCATTTTCATTAAGGCTCGCCATCAGCGGCTGAAGATAGCGAGGCGCGACATTCTCGTCGGTGATGACCGCCATCTTCCGGCCCTTGAGGCGCGACGCGATTTCCTTGCCCGCCGCGGCGATGAGGCCAGGGCCGATCAGAATGTCATAAGAGCGATCTCCAAGGTCGACACGGACCTTGCGCTCGGCGGCGGATATTAGATGGCTATTCATGACTTTGAGCTTTCTGGCGATCGGCGATTGCGGTAAGAACCTCCTCGACGATCATTTCCTTCTTCACGTCGCGCGAAAGGACGGTCAGATCCGCCTCCGCATAGATCGGATAGCGCGCGCGCATCAGGTTTTCGAGCGTCTGCTTCGGGTTCTCGGTTTTCAGAAGCGGCCGGGTGTCGCGCTTATTCACCCGCTCCCACAGCACGTCGAGCTCCGCATTGAGCCAGATCGTCATGCCGCCCTTCTTGATCTGTCGGCGCGAGCGTTCGTTGATGTAGGCGCCGCCGCCGGTCGAGACGACCCGGGGGCCGGATCTCAGCAGCCGTTTCAGCACGCGGGCCTCGAGCGCTCGAAATTCTTCCTCGCCATAGGCCGCGAAAAGCTCGCTGATCGTCATGCGGGAAACCCGCTCGATCTCATGATCGGAATCGATGAAGGGAATGCCGAGCGCCTGCGCGGTCAGTCGACCGATTGCCGATTTTCCCGCTCCCATCAATCCGATGAAAACGAGATTGCGCTTACCGAGGGCGAGCTTCGCCCGTTCGGCAAGCGTCGCGGAAACCGGTTCGGTCACGTCGTTCATTGCACTTCATTTTCCCCATTCCCCTCCGATATCGACAAATCGACGGGGAGCGTCAAGTCGTCGCGCGTGCCGCGCGACGCTTCTTGAACTCGGCAGCAGGGCCGTTCATATAGTTCACGCACCGCTGCAGACGCATGGAAGGTGACTGCAGGACTTTGAAGAACGACTGCATGATTTTAAACCGGCCCCGATTAGGAATCATGCAGAGGAGACCGAAATGCCGACCCTTTTCCGCTTCCTGTTCTTCTTGGCCGTCTTTGCCGCCATCATCTATGGCACGATGGTGGCACTCGTGACGTTCGTCGAGCCAGTCGAACGGGATGTGACGGTGCGCATTCCATCGGAACGGGTCAACAAACCGCAATGACCGACCGATCCGCCGCCTATGTCGAGTCCTTCCTGGAAATGATGAGCGCCGAGCGCGGCGCAGCGACCAATACGCTGCAATCCTATGAGCGCGATCTGGAAGACGCGCGCTCTTTCCTGCGAACCCGCGACACACGGTTGACCGATGCCTCCGCCGACGACTTGAGAAGCTACCTTTCGCATCTCGCCGGCGAGGGCTTCAAATCCTCGTCGCAGGCGCGCCGCCTGTCCGCGTTGCGGCAGTTCTACAAATTTCTGTACGCCGAGGGCCTCAGAGGCGACGATCCGACCGGGATCCTCGACGCGCCGAAAAAGGGGCGCGCACTGCCGAAGACGCTCAGCATCGATGACGTGACCCGGCTCATCGGCCAGGCGGAAACCGAAGCTGCCGCCGGCGGTGAAGACGCGCTGGCAAAACTGCGCATGCACGCGCTGATCGAGCTTCTCTATGCGACGGGGATGCGTGTCAGCGAACTCGTCTCTCTGCCGGCAAGCGTGCTCTCGCAGAACGGCCGCTTCCTCGTTATTCGCGGCAAGGGCAACAAGGAAAGGCTGGTGCCGCTGTCTCAAGCGGCCATGCGCGCCATGCGCGTCTATGGCGACGCGCTCCGGTCGAGGAACTCGGAGGGCGACCGGACCGAGGAGAGCCCTTGGCTCTTTCCTTCCTACGGCAGGGACGGCTATCTGCCGCGCCAGGTATTCGCACGCGACCTCAAAGGGCTCGCGGCGCGGGCCGGCATAAGGGTCACGACGATCTCGCCGCACGTGCTGCGCCATGCCTTCGCCAGCCACCTGCTCGCCAACGGCGCCGACCTGCGCGTCGTGCAGGAACTCCTCGGCCATTCGGACATTTCAACGACACAAATCTATACCCATGTGCTTGAAGAACGGCTGCATGACCTCGTGCAAAACCATCACCCCCTTGCCAAACAGGCGAAAAAACAGGATTAGGACCGCCGGGCAGGCTGGCTTCGACCGGACAGCCCTGTCGCAAATTGATCGGAAACGCATCTCATGCACAACTATCTCGACTTCGAAAAACCCATCTCTGATCTCGAAGGCAAGATTCTCGAACTGAAGAAGCTCGCCAGCGAAGATGAGAGTGTGAACACATCCGACGAGATCGCGCGGCTTGAGGTGCGTGTACGCGACGCGATGGCGGAGATCTATTCCAAGCTGACGCCGTGGCAGAAGACGCAGGTTGCCCGCCACCCGTCACGCCCGCATTTCCTCGACTACGCCGCCGAACTCTTCACCGAATTCACGCCGCTTGCCGGCGACCGCAACTTCGCCAACGACGATGCGATCCAGGCGGGCCTCGCCCGCTTTCGCGGCATGCCGATCGCCATCCTCGGTCAGGAAAAGGGCAACGACACCAAGTCGCGCATCAAGCACAATTTCGGCAGCCCGCGCCCGGAAGGCTATCGCAAGGCCATCCGCGTCATGGAGATGGCCGACCGCTTCAGCCTGCCGCTGATTACGCTGGTCGACACGGCTGGCGCCTATCCGGGCGTCGGCGCCGAGGAGCGCGGCCAGGCCGAGGCGATCGCCCGCTCGACCGAAATGTGCCTCAACGTCAAGGTGCCGATCGTAACCGTGGTCATCGGCGAAGGCGGCTCCGGCGGCGCCATCGCGATCGCAACGGGCAACCGCGTCTACATGCTGGAGCACTCGATCTACAGCGTCATCTCGCCGGAAGGCGCGGCCTCGATCCTGTGGCGCGATTCAACGCGCGCCAAGGAAGCCGCCAGCAGCATGAAGATCACCGCCGAGGACCTGAAATCGCTCGGCATCATCGACGGTATCATTCCCGAACCGGTTGGCGGTGCGCACCGCGACCCGGCTTCGGTCATCAGCCGCACAGGGACCGTGATCGCCGACGCGCTCAAGGACCTGTCCGGCCGTAACGGTGACGAATTGCGGACGGACCGGCGACAGAAATACCTCAATATCGGCCGAAATCTCTGAACCATTGCGTTTAAAAACGCCGGCAAGGGCAACCGGAAATCAAACTATGGCCAAATCTTGGCCATATTCGTGCGGTCATGAAAGACGGCGTGCGCAGGGGGATCCTGCAGGGTTAAGATTTCGTGAAGAATAATCGCTTACTGATTCGTTGAGGGCGCTCTCCTCGACGGGTGCGGCGCTCAATGATGGATTGTGTTTTTTAACGGGCCTCTGCCGATGCGTTTCAGGAACCTTGTCGCTACCGCCGCTCTCGCAGCCGCGCTCGCCGGCTGCACCAACGAGACGCTGGATTCGGTCAATCTATCCTCGGTCAAGAGCAAGACCAACTATCAGCTCTCCAGCAAGATAACCGCGAAGATGAGCGAACTCGGGATGCAGAAGACGTCCCCGATCGCTCTGCGCATCTTCAAGGAAGAAGGCACGCTCGAAGTTTGGAAGGCCAACACCGCGAACCGCTTCCAGCTCTTGAAGAGCTACAAGATCTGCGCGTGGTCCGGAAAGCTCGGGCCCAAGGTGAAGGAAGGCGACCGACAGGCGCCTGAAGGATTCTATCCGCTGTTCCCGCACCAGATGAATCCCAATTCCAATTATTATCTCGCGATCAACACGGGCTTCCCCAACACTTACGACAAGGCGAACGGCCGTTCCGGCACGCACCTCATGATCCATGGCGCCTGCTCTTCGTCGGGCTGCTACTCGATGACCGACGAGCAGATCATCGAGATCTTCGCGCTTGCGCGTGATGCCTTCAAGGGCGGACAGCAAAGCGTCCAGCTCCAGGCCTTTCCCTTCCGCATGACCGCGGAGAACATGGCCCGCCATCGCGACAACCCGAATATCGAATTCTGGAAGATGCTGAAGACGGGCTACGACCAGTTCGAGGTGACCAAGCGCCCGCCGGAAGTGAACGTCTGCGAGAGGAAATACATCTTCAATCAGCAGAGCGACGGCACGTTCAATCCGATGGGCCAGTGCCCGGCGATGTCGACGCCGCCGGCGCTGCAGGTGGCGATGACCAGCTTCGAGAAGGACTATCAGCGCAACTACGACAAGGCGCTGAAGAAGTACGAAGGCATGGTCTGGTATGAACCGACCGAGGCGGAGCGCAAGGCGATCGTCGCCGACCAGCGCAAGGGTCGCGAGCTCGCCTACGCCCCCACGGGCACTTCGCTCGACGCGGGCAAGATGATGAAGGTGAGCGATCTCGAGAAGAAGCTCGCCGACGAGAAGGCGGCCGAGGAAGCCAAGCAGGCGGCGCTGATCCAGAGGGAGGCCCTTGAGAAAGCGACCCGTGGCGGCGCGAGCGTGCCGCTGCCGCAGGCAAGCCCGATCGAGCGCCCTGTCCTGCAAGCCGCCATCCAACCGGCGCCCGCCAGGAAATCCTTCTGGAACCTGTTCTCGGCAAGCCAGCCTGAAGCTGCGGCCCCGGCGCCGACGGTCCAGGCACCCGAGCAGCCGGCCGCCACTCAGTCCGCTGCACCGCAGCAGCAGCCGGCGGCAGCCGGCCAGCAGCAGGCACCAGCGCCGGCCGACAGCAATGCACAAGTGGCCGCGGCTCCGGCGGAAAACCCGCAGGCAGCAGCCGAACAGTCCGCCGCCGAGCAGCCGAAGAAGCGCCCGTTCTGGAAGATCTGGGGAAATTGATGCCGGACGAACCCAGGACCGTCTATGATCTGAGGGGGCTGAAATGCCCCCTTCCCGTTTTGAAGACGCGTAAGCGCATGCAGACGCTCGCTCCGGGTACCCTGCTCGAAATCGAGACGACGGATCCGCTCGCGGTGATCGACATTCCGCATTTCTGCAACGAGGACGGACACCGGCTCGAGGAAGCCGCGCCGACCGAAGGCGGCCATCGCTTCCTCATCCGCAAGAAAGATTAGCCGATCGAACGAAGCGTGCAGGCTTCACCCGCGGCTAAAATTACTGCCTCCTCATCCCGCTGCCGCGACCTTCTCCCGCAAGCGGGGCGAAGGGACAAGCGGCGACCTCGGAAGTCCCCTCGCCCCGATTGCGGGGAGAGGGCTAGGGTGAGGGGCAAAGCTCTCCATCGCCATCCAACGCCGACGCGCTCCAACGCGATCGGAATTCTTGCTATGATCAGCGAGATACGATGCGGGCTCAACAATGAACGATGCCAGCGGCAATTTTAACGACAGTTCCGGTGCGGCGGTGCGGCCGCCGATCGTCTGGGCACTCGCCGTTGTGGCGGGGCGCGTGATTGACGTGCTCTACCCGCTGCCTTTCCTGCCGGCGGCGGTGCCGGCCGAGTGGTTGGGCGTCATCGTATTCCTCGCCGGCCTGGCACTGTTAATCTGGGCGGCGATGACCTTCCGCCGGGCGGGAACGAACATCCCGACCACCCAGCCGACGACGACGATCGTCGAAGACGGGCCTTACCGCTACAGCCGTAACCCGATCTACATCGGCATGTTTCTGGGCCTGATAGGCCTCGCCGTCGGCTTCGACAGCCTGTGGCTCCTCATTCTGCTGGTGCCGTTTTACTTCGTCATCCGCTACCTGGTGGTCGCCCGAGAAGAAGCCTATCTGGAACGCAAGTTCGGCGACGCCTATCGCGACTACAAGAGCCGCGTTCGCCGCTGGCTGTAAAAATCAAAACAGCAGCCCGACTAGTAAATCCAACCGATTCCTGCGCACTGCCAGACTAGAATTTCACGCCGGGAACCGCGAGCGGATTGTCCGCAAGAGCTTGCGCATCGGGCCGGTCGATCCGCGGTTTGCCGGTGAAGGCATCGAAGAGGTCGCGCACGAATGCTTCCTCTAGCCCCTTGGTGATCAGCACCATGCGCGTGCGTCGGTCGTCAGGATCGGGCCAAGCGGCTAACCGCTCCGGCGCATGAAAAACGGTCTGCACACCGTGCAGGACGAGCGGCCGGTCGGGATTGTCCGCCACGGAAACGACCGCCTTCATCCGCAACAGCTTTTCGCCATGGGCCGAACGCAATAGATCGACGAACATTTCCAGCGCCATCGGCTCGATCGGACGGTCGTGCACGATGCTGAAGGACCGGATGTCCGAGCCGTGGCGCGTAACGTCGTGGTGATCGCGGTCCCCATGATGATGATGATGATGATGATGGTCATGCCCATGGTGGTCGTGATCATGATCATGGTGATCATGATTGGCGCGCGCCTCGTCCTGGAGCCAACGGCCGACATCGGCAACCTTGGTCGATGCGTCGTAGAGACCGCAGGCGAACAGTTCCGCGCGGCCAGCCTCGTCCGTATCGCCGTCAATGACGGGCGCGCGCGGATTAAGGTCCCTGAGCCGCTCCAGGAGCGCATCGCGCTCTATGTCATTAGCGAGCTTGGTCTTGCTGATGACGAGCCGGTCGGCGACCGCGACCTGCTTCAAGGCTTCCACGTGGTTCGCGATCGTCTGCAACCCGTTGACCGCGTCCACGACCGTGACGACACCGTCCAGCCGGAAGTTCTGCGCGATGACCGGATTTCCGAGCACGGATTGCAGAACCGGCGCCGGATCGGCAAGCCCGGTCGTTTCGATGACGACGCGTCGGAGCGGCTTGATGCGGCCGGTCTGCATCCGGTCCATGAGGTCGGCGAGCGTATCGACAAGCTCGCCGCGCACCGTGCAGCAGAGACATCCGTCGGAAAGCTCGATCACACCATCGCTCGACGCCTCGACCAGCAGGTGGTCGATCGAGACATCGCCGAATTCGTTAATGATGACCGCGGTATCGGCGAGGTCGGGATCCTTGAGCAAGCGATTGAGAAGCGTCGTCTTGCCCGCACCGAGAAAGCCGGTGAGGATCGATACCGACACCACCGGCGATGGACCGTTCATGGCGGACTCCGTCATAGATCACGCTGATTTCGGGTCGAACCGCCCCGAAATCACGTTTGAGACGCGGGACGCGAGCCGAAGGCCGCGCATATTGTCCCCTCAAAAACTCGGGCGAGGAACCGGGATCGGCACGTTGGCGATCTCGGCGACGTCCCCCTGCCCTGCCACATCGCCGCCGGCCTTGGCGGTCTTGTCGCTGCCGGGGATAAGCCCGGCAAAAGCAAGCTTCAGCGGGCGATTGATCTCGTGGATATAGGGAGAAAGCAGCTTCTGGCGACCGGCTTCGTCGCGGCCTTCGCTGCGCACCTTCGCCGCGGCCTTGGAGCAGATCTCCTTGCTGATATCGGCAACCATGTCGCGGCCCTCGCCATAGGGGGCGATCTGCGTCAGAGACTGCTTGCCGGCGTCGCTGGTCGTCAGCGCCATCTGCAACAGACGTGCGGACTCGTCGGCCCGGGCGCCGAGACTGTCTTCCCCGAGGACGATCGAAATGACGCTGCGGCCACCGCGCGTCGCCGATGAGACCTGGTTGAAGCCCGAGGCGCAGATAAAGCCGGTCTTCATGCCGTCCGCGCCGTCGAAGCGACCGATCAGCATGTTGTAGTTGGCATAGTCCTTCTTGCCGGTGGTGAAGCCCTCCAGCGAGAAATAGGAAGCATATTCGGGGAATTCACGCTTCAATGTGATGGCAAGCACAGCGAGGTCGCGCGCCGTCGTGTACTGTCCCGCACCGGGCAGTCCGTTGGCATTGATGAAATGCGACGAGGTCATGCCGATACGGCGTGCCTCGGCATTCATCCGCTCGATGAAGGCCGGCTCCGATCCGGCGACCGTTTCCCCGATGGCAACGGCGACGTCATTTGCCGATTTCACCAGCATCATCTTCAGCGCGCTGTCGAGCGTCATCGCCTGGCCGGGCTTGTAGAACATCTTGCTCGGCGGCTCGGACGCGGCGTTCTTCGTCATCACGACCGGACTTTCCAGCGTCAGCTGTCCCGTCTTGATCGCTCGAAAAGTCGTGTAGGCCGTCATCAGCTTGGTCAGCGATGCCGGGTACCATCTCTTGAAGATGTCCTGATGCTCGTAGACCTTGAGCGAATTGACGTCGACGACCAGCCGCGGATTGGCAGATGCGGGAAGCAGCGCCGCCAGGAATGCCGCACAGGCTCCCGCGAGAACGCCCATCGCTCTCGCCCCGTTACGCCCCAAGTATCCACCTGTCACCACAATCCGACCTCGAATTTCCGCAGTTGCCTCGCCTCGTCCCGGTATTTAGCCTATATGGCGAGGAGATGGCAAAGCCCAATCCATGGCTGCCGCGCCAATCCACTGCGCCCTTACAGCGCCACGCGTCCAATCAGACGCGCAAAGATCGCTGTGGAGCTTTGAGTTTCTGCGTGATTTTATCCTTAAATCGGTTCTGATTTAAGGAATCATGCAGTAGTGACCGAACAGACCGACAGGACGACCCTATGCCGATTCTCAACCGCGCCGCCGAACTCCAGAACGAAGTCACCGAGTGGCGGCGCCACCTGCATATGAACCCCGAACTGCTGTTCGCGGTGGAAAATACGGCAGCCTTTGTGGAAAGGAAACTGAGGGAGTTCGGCGTTGACGAAATCGTGACCGGCCTCGGTCGCACTGGCGTCGTCGGCATCATCCGCGGCAATCTTGGCTCCGGCCGGACTATCGGGCTGAGGGCCGACATGGACGCCCTGCCGATTACCGAGACGAGCGGAAAGCCCTGGGCATCGACGACAGCGGGCAAGATGCACGCCTGCGGCCATGACGGCCATACGGCGATGCTGCTCGGCGCGGCGAAGTATCTCGCCGAAACGCGCAATTTCGCGGGCTCCGTCGCGGTCATCTTCCAGCCGGCGGAAGAAGGCGGCGGCGGCGGCAACGAGATGGTCAAGGACGGCATGATGGAGCGTTTCGCGATCGAGGAAGTCTACGGCATGCACAACATGCCGGGCATGCCGGTCGGCCATTTCGGCAGCCGCGTCGGCCCGATCATGGCGTCCACCGATGAGTTCACCATCACCATCAACGGTCGCGGCGGGCATGCAGCGCAGCCACACAAGACGATCGACCCGATCGTCATCGGCGCGCAGATCGTCAACGCGCTTCAGACTATCGCCTCGCGCACCGTCGATCCTCTCGGATCCGTCGTCGTGTCGGTCACCAAGTTCAACGCCGGCTTCGCCCACAACGTCATTCCCGAGCAGGCGGTTCTCGCCGGAACCGTTCGCACCCTGATGCCGGAAGTGCGCGACACCGGCGAGGCGCGCATCCGCCAGATCGCCGAAAGCATCGCCGGCGCCTACGGTGCGACGGTGAACGTCTGGTACGGCCGCAACTATCCGGTGACCGTCAACCACGCCGATGAGACCGGCCACGCGCTTTCCGCAGCCGCGACGGTGGCAGGCGCCGCCCAGGTGAATGCTTCACTCGATCCGATGATGGGCGGCGAGGATTTCTCCTACATGCTGCTTGCCCGCCCCGGCGCTTTCATCTTCATGGGCAACGGCGATACGGCCGGACTTCACCATCCGGCCTACGACTTCAACGACGAGGCAATCCCCCACGGCATTTCCTATTGGGTGAAGCTCGCTGAAACGCGACTGGCCGCCTGAGAGACAAAAAGCGGGGAGGCGGCATCAATGCACCAGATCGACAAGACGGACCGCAGAATCCTGAACATTCTGCAGGCGGATGGGCGGATCACCAACCTCGAATTGGCGGACCGCATCGGCCTGTCGCCGACGGCAACCAGCGAGCGGCTGCGACGACTGCTCAAGGAGGGCTATGTCTCGGGCTTCGGTGCACGCCTCGACCCTCACAAGCTCGGCTTCGGTCTGCTCGTCTTCATCGAAGTCATGCTGGACAAGACGACGCCGGAAGTCTTCGACCAGTTTGCGATCGCCATCAAGCAGGCTCCCGCCGTGCTCGAATGTCACATGGTCGCCGGCGGCTTCGACTACCTGGTCAAGACCCGCTTCGAGGATATGACCGCTTACCGCAACTTCCTCGGGCAGGTGCTGTGGACGCTGCCCGGCGTCAAGGAAACCCGTACCTACGCGGTCATGGAGGAGATCAAGAACGACGGCCCGCTGCCGCTCGTCTGAAGGCGGCAGCGGACCCGGGTCTTAGAGCGAAGCCATGTCGATCACGAAGCGATAGCGCACGTCACTCTTGACGACGCGCTCATAGGCCTGGTTGATCTGACCCATCTCGATCGTCTCGATTTCAGAAACGATGCCGTGCTCGCTGCAGAAATCCAGCATCTCCTGGGTTTCCTTGATCGAGCCGATCATCGAGCCGGAAATGCTGCGCCGTGCCGGAACCAGCGAGAAGGCGTGGACCGGCACCGGGTTCTCCGGAATGCCGACAAGCACCAGGTCTCCGTCGACCTTCAGGAGATTGAGATAGGCGTTCCAGTCCACTTCGGCGGCAACGGTGCAGATGATCAGGTCGAAACTTCCGGCAAGCGCCTGGAACGTCTCCGGATCATTTGTCGCGTAATAGTGATCCGCACCGAGTTTCAGCCCATCCTCTTTTTTCGAGAGGCTCTGGCTCAGCACGGTGACCTCGGCGCCCATCGCGTGGGCGAGCTTCACGCCCATGTGCCCGAGGCCGCCCATGCCGACGATCGCGACCTTCTTGCCGGGTGCCGCCTTCCAATGGCGGAGCGGCGAGTAAAGTGTGATGCCGGCGCAAAGGAGCGGCGCGGCCGCATCCAGCGGCAGGTTCTCGGGAATGGAAAGCACATAACCTTCCTTGACCACGATATGATCCGAGTAGCCGCCCTGGGTCGGGGTCTTTCCGTCGGCCTCGACGCTATTGTAAGTCCCGACCAGACCCGGCAGATAATGCTCCAGATCGAGGTCGCGGGTGGCGCAGGTCGTGCAGGAATCGACGAAGCAGCCGACGCCGGCGCGGTCGCCGACCTTGAACTTTGTGACCTTTGATCCAACCGCCGAAATAATGCCGACGATCTCGTGGCCCGGCACCATAGGGAAAGTGGAGTTGCCCCATTCGTTGCGGGCCTGATGGATATCGGAGTGGCAGACGCCGCAATATTTGATGTCGATGACCACATCGTCGTCACGCGGTTCGCGGCGCTCGAATGTGAAGGGTGTAAGCGGCTTCGAAGCATCGGTCGCCGCATATCCTCTAGCTATAGCCATGGGTCTGTCCTTGATGTCTTGGGAACGATGCGCTCGTGAGGCGTGGACCTCGAGCGACAGGGCGGACTATGCTGTCCCATAGCGATGATGCGTTAGTGCGATCCTGCAAAAGTTTTGCACAATCCTGCATGTCTGACGGCCCCGCCGTGGCGAGGCCGTGCCGGGAACCTATCTGAACGGCAGACCGCGCAGACCTAAGATATTGGAAAGGCCGCTGAATATGACGACCACACGACAGACGCCGCGCCAGGAGATGATCGATATCATTGCCCGTATCGCCGAAAAGGATGGCGACCACGCAACGATCGTACCAGGTCTCAGCATCCACCGGCATTCAAGCACAGCGAAACCGAATTGCGCAGCTTACAGGCCGAGCCTGGCGGTCATCGTCCAAGGCGCCAAGCGCGTGGTACTAGGCGACGAGCCCCTCGTCTACGGCGCTTCGGATTATCTGTTGACCTCGATCGATCTGCCGGTCATCTCCCAGATCTCGCAGGCGTCGCCGGAAGAGCCCTACATGAGCCTCGCGTTCCAGATCGATACCGGAAAGATCCCCGCACTGCTCGATTTGATCGGTAACCGCCCCGTGAAGCCGCCGGCCTCCGCGCGCGGAATGACGGTTAGCAAGATAACACCCGATCTCGAAGACGCAGCGCTCCGCCTGCTGCGGCTGCTCGATCACCCGGACGACATTGCGGCCCTGCTGCCGTTGATCGAGCAGGAACTCCTCTACCGCCTGCTCATCGGGCCTGATGGCACGAGGCTCAGGCAGATGATGACGGCCGAAAGTCAGCCGCACCAGATCGGTCGGGCCGTCGCATGGCTGAAGGAGCATTATGCGCACCCGTTGCGCATCGACGATCTTGCGAGCCGCGTCAGTATGAGCGTTTCCTCGCTTCATCACCACTTCAAGGCGATCACGGCGATGAGTCCGCTGCAGTATCAGAAGCAGCTCCGGCTACAGGAAGCGAGGCGCCTGATGCTGGAAGAGCGTCTCGATGCGGGCGATGCCGGCCATCAGGTCGGCTATGAGAGCCAGTCGCAGTTCAGCCGCGAATATTCCCGTCAGTTCGGCGAGCCGCCGGCGCGCCATATCGGCCGCGTTCGCCGCAGCCTCGTCGAACGACTGAGTGGCGAAACGGAAATGTTAAGCGAAGGATAGAAACCAGAAGGTCCTTCGCTCAGCACACTCCGTGGACGCTCGGCGCGGGCGTCTCGCTCACCAGCCCTCTTCCAGCGCCCGCTCCAGCATCTCGGCAAAGAAGTCGGCGCTCTCACGGCTGAGGCAGAGCGGCGGCTTGATCTTCAAGACATTCAGGTGATCGCCTGTCGGCTGCATGATGACGCCGAGCTCAAGGAGGCGGTTGCAGATCGCCGCCGTCTCCTGCGTCGCGGGTTCCAGTGTTTCGCGGTCGCGGACGAACTCGACGCCGAGATAAAGTCCTATGCCGTGGACCGCGCCGACGAGCGGAAAGCGCTCGCCAAGCGCCTGCAGCCGCGCCTTGAGGTGGTCGCCGACCGTGCGCGCATTTTCCTGCAGGGCCTCGTCGTGGAGAATATCGAGAACGGTGAGGCCGACGACGGAGCTTACCGGACTGCCGCCGGACGACGAGAAGAAATAGCCTTCCTTCTCCAGCGCCTCCGCGATCTCGCGCCGCGTGATGACGGCACCGAGCGGATGGCCGTTGCCCATACCCTTGGCAACCGTGATGATGTCCGGAACGACGCCCTGCTCTTCGAACCCCCAGAAATAGTGGCCGAGCCGGCCGTAACCCACCTGTACTTCATCGGCGATGCAGACGCCGCCCCGCTCCCTGACCATGGCATAGACGGCCTCGAGATATCCCGGCGGCAGCGGAATGCCGCCGGCGTTGCCATAGACGGCTTCACAGATGAAGCCCGCAAGCCCCACCCGATTCTCGTCGAGTTCCTCCAGCTTCTCGGTAACGGCGCGAACGTAGTCGACGGTCGAACCTATTCCACGAAACGGTCCGCGATAGGTGTTCGGGGAAACGACCGGGTGTACCCAATCGGGCCGCGTCGTCAGCGCCTGCGGGTTGTCGGCGATCGACGTCGAGATCGCGTCGCTCGCGACCGTCCAGCCGTGATAGGCTTCAAGCAGCGAGAGCATGTGGCGCGCGCCGGAATGGGCCCACGCAAGTCTGATCGCGAGGTCATTCGCCTCCGAGCCGCTGTTGACGAGGAAGACCGTGTCGAGTCCCTCGGGTGCCAACTCTGCGAGCCTCTCCGAAAATTCCGCGACGGACCCATAGTGGAAGCGCGAATTGGTGTTGAGCAGCGACCATTGGCGGCCAACCGCCGCCGAAAGGCGCGGATGGCCGTGGCCGACGATCGTGACATTGTTGACCATGTCGAGATAGGCACGGCCCTCGACATCGAAGAGATGTTCCTTCCAGCCCCGCTCGATCTGCGGCGGCTGCCGGTAATAGTTCTTCTGCGGCCGCGCGAAATGACGTTGGCGGCGCTGAAGCAGTTCGTGCGCCGCCGGCAAGGGTGCATCACAGTCGAAACCGAGCATTTGGGCGGGTGACGGGCAGAGCACTCTCCAGGCTTCCGCCTGGCTCGCTGTCGCAAAGGGAGGCGGCTCGATCTCCGCTTCCGTCGAGAGCTGGACGCGGATGAAGCCTAGCGCCGACGGATCGCCAGGGACGACGCCGATCGGCGCGCCAGCTTCGATCGCGCCTTCGGCGGCATCGGCCGGTTCGACACCATGCAGATGCAATTGCAGCCCATCGGTCGACAGGACCATTTTTTCGCCGCGCCGCCCGAGATTGCCGGCGAAGGGCGCGTGGACTGCCGTTTGCCCATGCAGGCAGAGATCGACATGCAGGGCGAAGGTCGCAGGCGACCTTGCCTGAAGAAGCCGGGTCTCGGTCAAACGGAACTCGCCATAATGCGTGGCGGAGGCACCGGCCGCCCGCGCCGCCGACTGCAAGAGCAGCACTTCGGTATCCTCATAATGCCAGCGGTCGGCCGGAAGATGAGACCCAAGAAGCGAAAGATCGACGATCCCGACGCGGGAGGGTTCGACGTCTGGCAGCAGCCGGCCGGCCGTCAAGGGCACGGTCGGCGCCGCCCCCTTCCCCACGACCCGGTGGATTGCCTGCTCCATCAGGCCGAAAGGCACGGACAGCGCGACATCAAGAATTTCACGCTCATGGGCAGCGTTTCCACGCACATAGGCGTTATCGGGGTCGATCTCCAACTGCTGTTCCGTGCTTGCGACCAGAATGCCCGCTCGTGCCACGATCAGCGGCCAGAGCGCTTTCAGCTCGACGTCCGTCAGCGGGAATGCCGCATGGAACGCCTGGACCGCCGGCAGGATGAAGAAAGGATCGCCATCTGCGTGGTGAAGCAGCGACGCACAGGTGACTGCCAGTTCTGCAACGAGCCACCCCTTGAGGACGTCACCGAAGTCGATCACGCCCTCGGGCACCAGCCTGCCACCTGCCTCCACCCTGCTCACGATGTTGTCGTCGGTAACGTCCTGATGGATCGTCTGCACCCGCAACTCCGGCATGAGCGGCTGCACGCGCCGCATGGCGCCGACCATCGCCTCGGCGACACGCTTGCGCAAATCCACGTCGGTCATGGTCTGCAGCAGTTGCAGCGCGACCGGTCCCGCCCGCTGCAGGTCCCATTGCAGTTCGCGCTCGAGCCCGGGATGGTCGAAATCCTTGAGCGCCGAAGCCAGCCGTCCGGCGAGATCGCCAAGCTCGGCGACCGTTTGCGCCGGAAGATGCTTGCGGCGGGTCAAAGGCGTGCCATCGAGATAGGTGAGCAGCCGGAACTGATAGGGCACGTCCCGGACGCTGGCGACGACAATCTCCTCGCCATTCAACGCCGAGACGACGGCCGGCACCTTCGGCGCGCCCGAGTTGGCGCCAAGATGATGCAGGGCTGCATTCTGCGCCTCAAGTTCGACCCGTGCATATTCCACCCGGCAGATTTTCAGGACGAAGCGGCCATCCTCCGTATCCACGCGGTAGTTTCGATCCTGCTGGCTGCCGAGCTCGGTCAGCGCACCCGAAAGGTCGTACTGTTCCGACAGAACGCGTTTCGCCTCCTCGGCCGACACATCCGGCCTTGCGAGTTGCGTGCGGAGCTTGAGCGTTTCTCCGTCCATCCTTCCCTTCCCGTTTGTTCGCGGGACCGCCTCACTGCGAGGCGCCCTCAAGGCGATAGCGCGTGCCTGGGTAAAGCAGCCGCGCGGTCGTTACGCTCACCGTTTCCGACCAGGTCCGGCGACGGATCATCAGGCACGGTTCGTTGCGGCCGATCGCGAGAAGCTTGCATTCCCAAGGTTTGGGCGACACGGCCTCGACGATCTGCTCGGTGCGGGTGATCGGCGCCACCAAGGTCAGATAGGCGTTCGGGGTCATGGCCCGGAAATCCTGCGCCATGTAGTTGGGGCAGACCGCCGGGTTGACGAACCGATCCTCGATCTGGATCGGCACCTCGTTCTCGCAATGGACCATGATCGAATGGAACACCCTGGCTCCCGTCGGAAGCCCTAACGCATCGCCGATCTCGGGGCTCGCCGGCTCCTCCTCTAAAAGGGTCAGCCGGGAGGTGTGCCTATGGCCACGCCCGCGGATCTCGTCCGCGATGTTGCGGACCTCGAGGAGCGCCGTGCTGCCCTTATGGACCGCAACAAAGGATCCGACCCCCTGCACCCGGGTGATCGCGCCCTCGCTCGCAAGCTCGCGCAGGGCCCTGTTCGCCGTCATCCGGCTGACGCCGAGATCCGCGACGATATCGTTTTCCGACGGTACCCGGTGATTGGCGGGCCATTCGCCGCTCTCGATCCTACTGCGAATGAACTGCTTCACCGCCTCATAGCGCGGCACGGGTCCTTCAGCGAAGGTCGGCATGTCGCTCGTCCGCCCCGGTGGCGTCATTGTCTACTCCCATCTTACGCCGATGAAGGCGGCGACCGTCCCGGCATTGGATGACCTTTTCGTCCATTTTAGCCTTGCGCGCCACCATAAAATATCTATAGTTCCATATACAACCACGTACAGGAAAATCGCGACATGGCAACTTTTCCCGTCCAACGGCTCTTCGCGGAACGTGCTCTTCTTCCAAGCGGATGGGCCGAAAACGTGGCCATCGTCCTCGACGGCAGAGGCGGCATCGCATCGGTCACGCCCGGCCAACCGATCGCTGAAGGCGATGAGCGACTGTCGGGACCGGTGGTTCCGGCCATTGCCAATCTTCACTCCCATGCGTTTCAGCGCGCCCTGGCCGGCCTCGCTGAGGTGGCGGGCACGGGAGACGATAGTTTCTGGACCTGGCGCGAGCAAATGTACCGCACTGTCGGCCTCGTCGACCCTGATGACGTCGAGGCGATCGCCGCCAAGCTTTACATGGAGATGCTGAAGGGCGGCTTCGGCCGCGTGGTCGAGTTCCACTATCTTCATCACCAGGCGGACGGCACCCCTTATGCCGATCCGGCCGAAATGTCGCTTCGGATATTGAGCGCGGCTGAGGCGACGGGCATCGGTCTGACCCATCTGCCCGTCTTCTATGCCCATGCCAATTTCGGCGGTGTGGCGCCCAATCCCGGCCAGCGCCCGTTCCTGCATGATCCGGATCGTTTTCTCGCCCTTCTCGATCGCCTCGGCCCCGCCTGTTCGAAGACTGGCGCTGAGCTCGGCTATGCCATCCATTCACTGCGCGCCGCGACCCCGGACGAGATGCGGACAGTTCTAGCTGCGGCTCCGGCCTCCGGTCCCATTCACATTCATGTGGCCGAGCAGACACGCGAGATCGACGACTGCCTCGCCTGGAGCGGCCGGCGGCCGGTCGAATGGCTGCTTGACGAGATGCCCGTCGACGCGCGCTGGTGTGCCATCCATGCGACGCACATGACGGCTGAGGAAACGAAGAGGCTGGCTGCTTCGGGGGCGGTTGCCGGCCTTTGCCCGGCGACCGAGGCCAATCTCGGCGATGGCATCTTTCCCGCGGTCGATTTCATCGCTGCGGGCGGCCGTGTCGGCATCGGCACCGACAGCCATGTCGCAACCAGCGTCGCGGAAGAACTGCGGTTGCTCGAATACGGCCAGCGGCTGCGCGATCGCCGGCGCAACCGGCTTGCCGCCGGTCCCGGCGCGTCGGCCGGTCGATCGATCTTCGAGGCGGCGCTTGCCGGCGGGGCGCAGGCCGCCGGTCTCGGTACGGCCGGCATCATGGCCGGTGCGCGCGCCGATCTCGTCGTCCTCGACGGCGCCAATCCCTATATCGCCGCCGCCGGCGGCAACCAAATCCTAGACCGCTGGCTCTTTGCGCTCGGCGGCGAGGCGGTCCGCGACGTCATGGTTGCCGGCCAATGGAAGATCCGCAATGGACGCCATGATCGGGAGGAAGACATCGACCGCACCTTCGGGCGCGTTCTGACGAAACTGAAATAGTCATCGAAGCGACAACTAAAAAAGGGGAATACGCATGTCGATCAGCACAATGAAACTCACCTTCGCCGCCGCCGGCCTGATGCTTGCGGCCTCCACCGGTAGCGCCAACGCCTCGTATTGCGGCGACGGCAAGACCGTGACCTTTGCCGGTATCGACTGGGAAAGCGGTGCCTTCATCACCGAAGTCATGAAGGCGATCCTTGCCAAGGGTTATGACTGCCAGGTGGATTCCATTCCAGGCAATTCGGTGACGCTCGAACAGGCGACCGCCAACAACGATGTCCAGATCTTCGCCGAAGAATGGCTCGGCCGCTCCGATGTGTGGAACAAGGCAGTCGAGGAAAAGAAGGTCGTCGCCATCGGCAAGACTTTCGTCGGCGCCAGCGAAGGCTGGTTCGTGCCGGACTACATCGTTCACGGTGATCCCTCGCGCAACATCGAGGCGAAGGCGCCGGACTTGAAGAGCGTGTCGCAGCTTTCCGACCCGAAGATCGTCGAGATCTTTGCGGATCCGGAAGAGCCGTCCAAGGGCCGCTTCCTGAATTGCCCGTCCGGCTGGACCTGCGAAGGCGTAAGCTCCGCCAAGCTCGAAGCTTACAAACTCGGCGAAACCTATGTGAACTTCCGCCCCGGCACCGGTACGGCGCTCGATTCGGCCATCACCTCGGCTTATCTGCAGGGCGAGCCGATCCTCTTTTATTACTGGTCGCCGACCGCGATCATGGGCAAGTTCAAGCTCGTCCAGCTTGAAGAGCCGGCCTACAACGAAGCCTGCTGGAAGGAATTGAGCAGTGCCAACGGCAAGCGTGACGAAGGTTGCGCCTTTCCCTCGGTCGACGTTGCGTACGGCGTGAACAGCACCTTCGCTGCGGAAGCGCCGGAGATCGTCGCGATCCTCGAAAAGGCAACCTTCCCGCTTGAGGATGTCAACGGCAGCCTCGCCTACATGGCCGACAACAAGGTCGACGCTACGGCCGCCGCGGCCGAATTCCTGAAGACCAAGGCCGACGTCTGGGGCAAGTGGGTCTCCGACGAGGCGCGCGGCAAGATCGAAGCAAGCCTGAAGTAACGACAGTTTTGCCGAACCGTGCCCGCCACGCCTCTTCCGCCTTCAGCGCGGGACGGGGGCGTGGCAGCCATGGATTAAAAGCTGTTTCCGCAGAGCAGGCAGGCTTGCGGTGAAGACCGCCAAGGCGCCTGAACAAGGAACGACATCCGATGTTTCCGGACTCTCTCAATCTTTCCATCCGGGCGCCTGTGAATGACTTCATCCAAGCGCTCGTCACCAACTATGGCTGGGTCTTCAAGGCGATCAGCGGCGTCATCCTGAAAGCCGTGCTGTTCATCGAATGGATCCTGCGCGGCCTGCCCTGGTGGCTCGTCATCCTCGCCTTCATGGCACTCGCCTGGCAAAGTTCGCGTCGCTGGTCGCTGACCGTCGCAGTTGGCGCCCTGCTTCTTGCCGTCGGCGTGCTCGGCCTCTGGGACCTGACCATGCAGACGCTGGCGCTGATGCTGATGGCAACCATCGTCTCCGTGGTGATCGGCGTGCCGATGGGTATCCTCGTCGCCAAGAGCCGGGTCGTCCGCAACATCACCCTGCCCGTGCTCGACGTCATGCAGACGATGCCGAGCTTCGTCTATCTCATTCCGGCGCTGATGCTTTTCGGTCTCGGCAAGGTGCCCGCTATCCTCGCCACCATCATCTATGCCGTCCCGCCGCTGATCCGTCTCACCGATCTCGGCATCCGCCAGGTCGACACGGAGGTTGTCGAGGCAGCGACCGCCTTCGGCGGTAGCCCGACGCAGATCCTTTTCGGGGTCGAGCTGCCGCTTGCGACGCCGACAATCATGGCGGGTCTCAACCAGACGATCATGATGGCGCTTTCCATGGTGGTGGTGGCCTCGATGATCGGTGCGCGCGGTCTCGGTGAGCAGGTGCTGAACGGCATTCAAACCCTCGACGTCGGCAAGGGCCTGGAGGCTGGCATCGGCATCGTCATTCTCGCGATCGTGCTCGACCGCATAACGCAAGGCTTCGGCAAGGCCCGGACGGAGGATGCCCGCAATGGCTGATATCGAAATCCGCAACGTCTACAAGATTTTCGGGCACGACGCGAAGGCGGCGCTCGCCATGGTCAAGGATGGCCTCGACAAGGCCGATATTCTTGCCCGCTCCGGCTGCAGCGTCGGCCTCAACAATGTCAGCCTCAACATTGGCGCCGGCAAGATCTTCGTCATCATGGGGCTTTCTGGCTCCGGCAAGTCGACGCTGGTACGCCACATCAATCGGCTGATCGAGCCTACGAGCGGCGAGGTCGTCTTCGATGGCAGCAACATTCTCGATCTGGATGCCAAGACGCTGCGAGCGTTTCGCATGCGCCGCGTCAGCATGGTCTTCCAGAGTTTCGCCCTGATGCCGCACCGGACCGTGCTGCAGAATGTCGTCTACGGCCAGCGCGTGCGTGGCGTGTCGAAGGCGGATGCCCGCGGCATCGGCATGAAGTGGATCGAAACGGTCGGACTTGCCGGCTACGACGCGAAATTTCCGCATCAGCTTTCCGGCGGGATGAAGCAGCGCGTCGGGCTCGCGCGGGCGCTTGCCGCCGATACCGACGTGATCCTGATGGATGAAGCCTTCAGCGCCCTTGATCCGCTGATTCGCGCCGACATGCAGGACCAGCTCCTGCAATTGCAGCAAAATCTCTCGAAAACTATCGTCTTCATCACCCATGATCTCGATGAAGCACTGCGCATCGGCTCGGAAATTGCGATCCTCAAGGACGGTCAGGTCGTGCAGGTCGGGACGCCGGATGATATCCTGGGCAATCCGGCTAACGACTATGTCGCGCGCTTTGTTCAGCGTCGCCAAGGAAGACCCGAAGCCCATGGCTGAGACGATCACGATCGACGTACCCCTCACCTGGCGAGAGATTGCCGCTGTCGCCGGGGGAACGCGCCTCGCCTTGTCCGATGCCGCCCGCACGCGAATCGTCGAGGCGCGACGGATCGTCGATTCTCTGGTCGAGCGTGGCATCCGCGGCTACGGCATTAACACCGGTGTCGGTGCGCTTTGCGATGTAGTAATCAGCCGCGAGAATCAGCGAGCCCTGTCGCGCAACATCATTTTCAGCCATGCCTGCGGTGTGGGTGAGCCGCTCGGGAACATCGAGGCGCGCGCGGTTATGGCGGCGCAGATCGCCAACTTCGCCCATGGCTTCTCCGGCGTCCGGATCGAAACCTTCGAGGCCCTGCTTGCACTTCTCAATGCCGACATCATTCCCCTGATTCCGTCGCGCGGCTCGGTCGGCTATCTCACCCATGCGGCGGCAATTGGCCTGGTGCTGATCGGGCATGGATCAGCGATGCACGGAACCGAACGATTGAGCGGGGCCGAAGCCCTTGCCCGCGTCGGGCTCAAACCGTTACAGCTTGAGGCGAAGGAAGGCCTCAGCCTCGTCAACGGTACCCCTTGCGCCACGGGCCAGGCTGCCCTGGCCCTTGCCCGCATGGAGCGGCTTCTCGACTGGGCGGATGCGGCCGCTGCGATGACTTATGAAAACCTGGGCAGTCAAGCGAATGCCTTCGCCGAGGGACCGCTGGCGCTTCGGAAATCGCGCGGCCTCCAGGCCGTCGGCACGAGATTGCGTGACTGGCTGGCACAAAGCCGGATGCTTGCCGAAACCGCCGGCACCCGCACCCAGGACCCATTGAGCCTGCGTGCCGTGCCGCATGTGCATGGCGCCGCACGTGACACCTTCGATCACGTGGCCGAAGTGGTGGACCGTGAGCTATCGAGCGTTACCGACAATCCGGCTGTTTCCGGCACGCCGGAAGCACCGGAGGTGCATTCCCAGGCGCACGCTGTCGGTGCCGCCCTCGGCCTCGCCATGGACAGTCTCTCGATCGCGGCGGCTGAGATTGCAGCGATCTCGGAGCGCCGCATCGACCGGCTGGTGAACCCGCTCGTCAGTGGCCTCCCTGCCTTTCTCGCGGGCGACAGCGGCGTTTCTTCGGGCTACATGATAGCGCAATACACCGCCGCGGCGCTCGCGGCAGAAAACCGCCGCCTGGCGGCACCGGCAAGCCTCGATGGCGGCATTACTTCTGCGCTTCAGGAGGACATTCTCACCCATGCGACGCCCGCGGCCTGGAAGGCGCTCTCGATCCTCGACAATCTTGAGCAAATTCTGGCGATCGAGTTGCTCGCGGCCGCACAGGCCTATGATCTGCAACCACGATCCCGAGCCAAGGCGACACGGACGGCCCTCCTCTATGGCTGCATTCGCGAAACAATCTCGACCTATGCCGATGACCGGCCTATGAATGAGGATGTCGACCGGATGCGCAATCTGATGCAAGGAGCTACGCCATGAAGATCCTGCGTTCGAACGAATACCGGCACATGCCGTGGAAAAACGGCGGCGGTGAGACGGTGGAAATCGCCGTCTCTCCGGAGCGCGCGTCGCTTTCCGATTTTGATTGGCGCATCAGCATGGCGACCGTCGCGAGCGATGGCTCTTTCTCCACCTTCCCCGGCATCGACCGCACGCTCTCGATCCTCGAAGGCGCCGGCATGACGCTTGCAATCGAGGGCCGGCAGCCGAAGCTGCTGACCGTCGCGGATCCACCCCTCGCATTCCCCGCCGAGGCGCCGACATCGGCAATGCTTCGCGACGGCCCGGTGATCGACCTTAACGTCATGACCCGACGCGGCGTGCTGAAGCACCGTGTGCGGCGGCTTCATGTCGAGGGCTCGCAGTCGCTCGAATCCCACGCCCGGGAACTCATCGTCTTCTGCCACCGCGGAAGCGTCACGCTGGCGACGGAAGGTGTGACCGCGACGCTTCATGCGCTGGACGCGGCGATCCTCGTTCAGCCACTTTCCGTCACGGTGACGGCGGAGATCGCGTCCGGGCTCTTCCTTGTCGAGATCATGCCAGGCGGCGCGGCCTGAAATCCGGCGAGCCGCTTTTGCAATGCTGCGGTCGACGAACTCCCGCTCGGGCGCCGCGGCCTACCTGGTGAAGCCGATCGGCGATCGGCATGGCCCCGTGACTGTGGCCGGCATATTGACCGCCCTACGTCCTTTGGCGGGCGCCCCTAAATCTTGACTGCAACCGAAGCTGTGAGAGCCTAGTGCATGATCCCTCATACCGGAATCGGTCTGAGGACATGCAACGATTCAAAGTACCACAGCGGCCTTTGCGCGCCATAAAGGACGCGCGGCGCTGTAGGACGTCTCGGTTGTAGCCGATGGTGCCGCGATGCCCGAAAAAGACAGAAAACGTCGTGCCGCCCACATTCCCACTGGTAGTTGGCCACCACGCATGATGGCTGAGATGGCGGCCGGTTACGTTGGTGAAAAGCACGTCGAGGACTTCCTCGAGCGGATCGGGACAATTTACCCGCAGCCGCGCCTCGTTGAAGGCCCCAGGCGCAAATTCTGGTACCGGGAAGATCTGGACAAGGCCATGCATATGGCCCTACTGAACTCGCCTCGGTTCAGCGAAAAACTCCAGGCAAAAATAGCGGAGCGGAGAGCCGCGCGGCGAGCCCGCGTCAAAGCCTGGTGATGCCATTAACCCAATATTCCACCCGGCTCCGAAGCGAGTTGCCCTGCGCTTTCGCTTCGCTCCAAACCGCGCGGCGATACCGGCCCTCGGTTGCGATCTGATCGATCGCCAGGAGGCCACACACTGCAACAATGAGGAGTAGCAGGCCGCGCATTCCGGAATCTTAGCGATAAATGATTTAGCGACTCCTAAATTTTATCGAGCAAATGCAGCGGATCATGCCGGGTTTATTTGCAGAAGCGTACCGGAATCGCGGAATCCGACCTTCCTCTCCAACCACTCCATGATAGCGTCGCATCGTAGTTTCCGCTGGAGCTACATCTTTCCCCCGCGTCCCATGAAGGCAACGGGATGCGAGACTTGCCCCGCCCTCGCGCGGGGCTTTTTCTTGGGGGCGGTCATTGGCGCCAAAAAAATTTTCCTTTCTGCCGCGCTGGTGCGGTACTGATTCACCCCCTCCACCTCGAGGGGCAGGCAAAACTTCGATGATTTGAGCCGCCACTACTATCCCCTTTGGGCGGCGTCCCTAATCCTTGACTGTAACGTGCGCTACGAGACGCTGAAGCCCTCCTGGTTGTAGTGAGTAGGGGGCAATCATGGATCTTTCCACTGCAGAGCAGCTATTGGTCGAACAGCGGTGGCCAACGAAGCGAAGTCAATCGTCGTTGCTTACCTGCTTTGGCTTGTCGCCGGCGGCATCGGCGCGCACCGCTTTTATATGGGGCGAGTCGGGAGCGGCGTCGGCATGGTTGCCCTGCTCGTTACAGGCGCGGTCACCGCCGGAGTCGGAATCGGGGCTCTGTTCATTCTCGCCCTGGGTGTATGGGTGCTAGTCGACCTGCTCCTCATCCCCGGGATGATTCGGCAGCACAAGGACGAGGTTCGAGCGAGCGCCCCCGCGGGACGAGCTTTTCATGGGCGGGTTCCGCTCTACGGTGTTGCCAGGGAACAGTTTCACGGGACCTTGGTTTGGATGGGCGGCGTGAACACAAGGGAGGACTTTAACAATGAGCGAACCCGTCGCCGTTCGTCAAACCCGCGAGGCCGATTACGCTTCCGGTCTTTCGGCAAATGTCGCCATTAACGAAATCTCTTGGGGAGCTGTGTTTGCTGGCGTGGCGCTTGCGCTTGCGGTGCAATTTCTGCTGAATCTCTTGGGCGTCGGCATTGGAGCCGCGGTGATTGAGCCGACAACGTCCGATAATCCGAACCCGAGCACATTTTCGATTGCCGGGGGTCTCTGGTTCGCAGTCTCTGGTATTGTCGCGGCCTTCGTCGGCGGATATGTCGCCAGCAGGGTCTCCGGCCGTCCCAGTACGACGACGGGCAGTTACCATGGGCTTACCAGTTGGGCGGTCACGACATTGGTCATTCTTTATTTGCTGACGACCTCAGTCGGCGCCTTGGTCGGTGGCGCCTTCAGCGGTCTTAGCAGCATCATCGGTGGCGTCGGGAAAACTGCCGCCACGATGACTACTGCCGCGGCGCCGGCAATCGCTACCTCCGTTGACCCGATGGCGGACATCGAGCGGCAGGTCAGAAGCGCCGCTGGCGGCAACGATCCGGCAGCTCTTCGCGATGCTGCTGTCGCAGCCGTACAGGCGGCGGTCACCGGCGACGAAGCGACAGCGGAAGAAGCCCGAAATCGCGCCGCTGACGCCATCGCGAAGGCGCAGAACATTCCGGTGGAGCAAGCACGCACGCAGGTTCAACAGTACGAAGAAAGCTACAGAGCCTCGGTAGAGAGAGCCAAACAGCAGGCGACCGAAGCCGCCGACACGGCTGCTACCGCTGTTTCAAGTGGGGCGATTCTCGGCTTCCTCTCGCTCGTTATAGGCGCCGTCGCAGCCTGGTTCGGTGGGGCGGCTGGAACAACACGCTCTGTAGTGACGACTGACACTACTCGCCGTGTAGGTTAGGCATTCCAGCATCGTCACGACGACCGCCATGGCGACGATGCCGTGAGCAACGACCATGACTGCGCCATCCGCCATTCAAGGGGCTGCGCGAGGCTGCGGATAATGTGACCGTTTTCGAGCTGAAGATGGATTCCCTCAAAGACCATTTGAGAGCCGTTCAAGATCGATGTGCGGAGGCTTTTTTGGACGAATTTTTGACGCGGAAGTGGAAAGTTCATTTTTCCGGTTTTGGCTGTCAAAATTCCGGAAAATCGCGGCGCGCTACACTCCGGTACGGACAGGCTTGAAATGGTAGCGGAGGAGGGATTCGAACCCCCGACACAAGGATTATGATTCCTCTGCTCTAACCTACTGAGCTACTCCGCCGCCGGTGCCGTAGAAGCTTCCCGAAGAAGCCCGTCTTGGCTGGACGGGCGGCTTATAAGGTGCTGTTCCGGCTAGTGTCAAGCAAAGTCTGCGGGAAAATGTGAACTTTTCCTGACGTTCGTGGCCACGCCTTCTCAAGCCGCCGCCGGGGCCTGCAAAAGCGCCTTGAGCGCCGCTTCCGCCCCAGGCTCGCGCTCGGATTTGCGAATGAAGCCGCCGCCATAGACGCGCGCGTCTTCACCGGTGCCGGAATAAAGCGCGCAGGCCTGGCCGGGCGCGACGCCCGCCTCCCCTTCGGCAAGCTCGACATAAATCCCTTCGGCGTCGCTTTTCAGGTTCGCCGGCATCGGCTGGCGGGTGGAGCGCACCTTGGCGAAGCAGTCGAAGCCGCGGGCGGCCGCCTGCTCAAGCTCCTCGTCGCCCAGCCAGTTGACGTCGCGCAGATAGACGCGGCGCGTCTCCAGCGCCTCCTTCGGGCCGACGATGACGCGGCGCGAACGGGCGTCGAGGTAAACGACGTAAAGCGGCTCGCCAGTGGCGACCCCGATGCCGCGCCGCTGGCCGATCGTGTAGTGTAGGATGCCGTCATGGCTGCCGAGCACCCTACCGTCGAGATGGACGATCTCGCCGGCGAGAGCTGCATTCGGCTTCAGCTTCGAAACGATGTCACTGTATTTGCCCTGCGGCACGAAGCAGATGTCCTGGCTGTCGGCCTTCTTGGCGACGATAAGGCCCATGTCTTCGGCAAGCGCCCGCGTCTCGGCCTTGGAAAGGCCGCCCAAGGGAAAGCGCAGATAGTCGATCT
Source organism: Ensifer sp. MPMI2T (assembly GCF_004827385.1). Lineage (GTDB taxonomy): Bacteria > Pseudomonadota > Alphaproteobacteria > Rhizobiales > Rhizobiaceae > Sinorhizobium. Next base: position 695 of record NZ_SRXN01000026.1, on the reverse strand, counting down.
GTTCCTGCGTGGTCGCGAACAGGAAGTAGCTCTGGTCGCGCTCAGCGTCCGTCGGCCGGTAGAGCGCGCGCTGCCCCGCGTAACGCGGGTTTGGGCTCGGCCCGGAACGGATGTAGTGGCCGGTGGCGAGCGCATCGGCGCCGAGCTCCTTGGCGGTCGCCAGCAGATCGGCGAACTTGACCGTCTGGTTGCAGGCAACGCATGGGATCGGCGTCTCGCCGGCGATGTAGCTTTCGGCGAAGGGGTTGATCACCGTCTCGCGGAAGCGCGCCTCATAGTCCAGCACATAATGCGGAATGCCGAGCGTCTCGCAGACGCGCCGCGCATCGTCGATGTCCTGGCCGGCACAGCAGGAGCCGGCGCGATGCACCGCCGCACCGTGATCATAGAGCTGCAGCGTGATGCCGAGCACGTCATAGCCCTCGCGTTTGAGCAGCCCCGCCACGACGGAGGAATCGACGCCGCCGGACATGGCGACGACGACGCGCGTATCTTCGGGCTTGCGGTCAAAATCGAGACTGTTCACGGGATCCAATCCAGCATTGCGGCGCACGCGCGGATCGCTCGCGCCGCCCTGTTTCACGCTCTTGCCGTGGGCCTTCCGCAAAACGCGGCCGGACGGCATTTTCAAGGTTTTCTGTGCCGCCGACATATAGAAACTTGTCCGCCTTGCGGCAAGGGCGGAGGTTTGGGGC
>NZ_SRXN01000025.1 GCF_004827385.1 Ensifer sp. MPMI2T | reverse complement strand
TCCCGGCATTGCGGATCCAGTTGCGCCAGGTCGCCTGCCAATCGAGCTTGGTCGCCTCGCGCCCGGCCTTGGCGCACCAGTAGTCGCGGAACTTCTCGAACTCGGCCTCCGCCGCCGCCCGGCCGAAGCCTTTGCCCGCCGCGAATTCCCAGTCGGGCACGAAAGTGTCCGGCAGCCGCGTCCCGCGCCGTGTGTCCTCGCCCCGATGCCCATGCTCCACCTCCGGATGCCGGCCCTCCCGACTTTTTGCGCCCTGATGCCCAACCTGCCGAGGCTCTCCCTCTCCAGCCTCGGCCGGGAAAATCCTGGCGGTGGCCTCCGGAGCATCCGGCAGCCGAGGGTCGGGACCAACCAGGCCTCGGCCAGCCGGCCTCGCACCGCTGGCCTGGCGTGGGTCGCCGAAGGACACGCCAGGGGCGACCCCGCCTGCGACGCCCAGATGCTCCGTCTCCCGGTAAACGGCCTCGCCAGGCCCCACACCCGGATGGCCGGTACCCTGGTCAGCCTGCCGAGACGCGCGTTCCCGCGGTCCAGCCGGAAAGATCCGAGCGACAACCGACCCGGCATCTATTGAGTTTGGGGTTGGGTTAATTTCTTTGGGGGGTGCGGGGGACCTTTCTTTATTGGGAAGGGGGAAGTCACGCGCCGTCACGTGGCTGTCACCGGCCGTCGCGTGACGCGGGCAAGCCAGCCCCTCGCCCTCCCTTCCCTCCATCTCCTCGCGCGCCAGCCTTTGCCGGCGGCGCTGCTGGCGGGCGCGGTCGGACGCCCGGCGCCGTTCCAGCACGTCGAGCGCATGCGCCTCGGCGGCCGAGACCGCCGAAAGGATCATCTCCGGCGTCGCCCCCGCCTCCACCAGCGCCTCCACGATCGCCGAGATTGGCAATACCGTCTCCCTCATCCTGCCTTCCGCCTTTCACACGCAGCGCCGCGCCTTGCCGGACGCCGCAACCGTTTGAATTTCCACATCACCCTCGGACCGGCGCAGCCGCCCCAAAGGATCACGCAAGCGCGCGCCATCCTGCCCGCGCGGAGTTCCCCGTCGCGGCGCCGATTTCGCTGCGCAACCCATCCATGTTTCCGAATTCCCGCACGGCGCCGAACCGGCCGGCGGGACCTCCTCCCTCATCCGCCAGGCCGCGGCCGAGCGAAATTTGGTTCGGGTGCGAAGCCCTGTCGGTTGAGGTCCAGCCGACAGGGCTTCGCGCTGACCGCCGGGGAGGAGAGCGGCGATCAGTTCCTGCGGGGTGCAGGAAAAGTGCGAAGCGGTTTTCCGTCCGCACCCCGCACACCCAAGAACCCCGGGGTGCAGGAAAAGTGCGAAGCGGTTTTCCGTCCGCACCCCGCACACCCAAGGAACTCCCCGGGGGTGCAGGAAAAGTGCGAAAATCCCGCACCGCGCATCCCTATTCTCGGGGAACGTGCGAAGGCGCTTTCCGTTCACACCCGCACCACGAGAAATTTAGGCGCGCGGATTTGCGAAGCGGAGTTCCGCCTTCGTCCGCACCTCAAAAACCGGGAAGATCGTGCGTGGCGCCCTTCTGCCGGCCCGCCCAGTCCCCCGGACATCCAAGCGGATGCCCACAAGACTGATCTAGGGCACCGCCGAAGGCTTGAAAGGCGTAGGCCGGACTAAGGTCGGTAAAATCTTACGCTGCCGCCTCTTCATCACCGCCCTCCGTTGTTCGCGTTCCCATGTCGTCATGAATGACATCATCCGTGTTGTCATGTCAACATGATTTGTGTTATCCATGTCGCTATGTTCCGAACCACGAGCGAGAAACATGTTCCGAGCCATGAGCGACAAAGCTGAAAGATTGCGCGACGCGCGCCGGAAGGCCGGCTATCGGTTTGCCTCCGATGCCGCGAACGCGCTTGGCGTCATCGCCTCGACCTATCGCGCCCACGAAAACGGCCAGAACGACTTCGACCTCGCGGAAGCCAGGATCTACGGCCGCCGCTTCAATGTCGATCCGTACTGGCTGCTGGAAGGCGACCGCCGGACTGGCAACGGTGCTCCGCCCGCGGGGCCTGCGGGGGTCGCCGAGCCGAACGGTACCGTTCTCACGCCGCTAGTCGGCCAGGGCAAAAAGATCCCCGTCTTCGGCCAGGCCGTCGGCGGGGTGGACGGTGAATTCATAATGAATGGCAATGTGTTGTACGAAGTCATGGCGCCGCCGATCCTATCGGACATTACCGGCGCCTATGCGGTCTCGGTTTCCGGCGATTCGATGTGTCCGCGCTACGAGGACGGCGAGGTCTGTTTCGTCGACCCCAAACGCCCGGTGAGGCGCGGCGACTACGTGATCGCGCAGATCCGGCTCGAAGAAAACGGCGCGCTGCTCGCCTACGTCAAGAAGTTCGTCCGCCACAACACCGCCGAACTGGTGCTCGAGCAGTTCAATCCGCCAAAGGAACTCCGCTTCGACGCCAACACCGTCCACTCGGTCCACTACATCGCGCTCGCCGGGAATGCGTGAGGGGGCGGGAGGCCGAGCCTCCCGGCGTTGGTAGAGCCGCCCTGGTTGCGCCCGATTCCCGCACCAAACACAAAGCATGTCGGCAACACAGAAACAACACGTTCCATGTTGACATCATTCGTGTCGCGCGCGATGTTGCACTCAACACGAATGACACGACCGATGCGCCGCCCGGCCCATCGGAGACCGGGAGAGCGCGCGGCGGCATGTCCATCCTCATGATAAAATCCGGCCTGCACGGCCATGTCGACGAACTCTTTGCCGCCGATCTTCGCCGGTCGAGCGATGCCGAGAACCCGCAGGCGCTGAGGACCTTTCTGGCGAGCATCTATTCCAGCCTCGCCTCGCTTGCCTGGCATCTCGGCGCCGATGGCAATGTGTTCCAGCGCGAGGCCCTTCCCGCCTCCGAGCTCACCGACGACGCCTTCTTCGACCTCAACCGCGAGCGCGAATTTTCCGTGGGCGGCACCGGTCGCGACCAGCGCCTCGTCGGCACCCACAATCATCGACAGCAATTTTAGTCCTTTGATGACGCAATTCCGGACGGAAACCGCTTCGCACTTTTCCTGGAATTGCTTCTCAACAGACGCAATTCCGGACGGAAAACCGCTTCGCACTTTTCCTGGAATTGCTTTGGAGTGTTCCCGATGCGCGCCGAAACCTACGCCGTCGTCAATCTCGCCGCCTTGAACCTGATCGAGGCGATGAGCGCCGCCTATTACGCGACCGAGGCCGATGCCACCGCCCGGCATGCCTTTCGAGTCCGGGAAATGCTGAAGAAGATCGCCGCGGCGCTCGAGCAGGAGTTCGGCCATGACGCCATCGAGGCGAAATCTGCGCCCGGCACGACGCCTCCATCAGCGACAGCCCCCGCCCTGAAGCTCGTGTCCTCTCCGCGCCCCTGAGCCGCGCCGGATTGCGACAGAGGATACGACAACTCGAAGCGTCGATGCGCTGCCCCGGCGCCCTCGTTCGCAGAGCTCTTCATCTGAGGTTCAGGCTCGATCCCCGAAACTAGAACGCGGCGCGTCTCATCAGAGGCGCGAAGAACGCTGTAGCGCTTTGAGCTGCCGCATGTTTCAGCCTTAAATCGGCTACGATTCAAAGAAACATGCGGCGAGCCCTGTGCGTTGATCTGGATAATGAAGAAGGAGCCCGAGCCATGAAGTTTTTGACCATCGCAGCCGCAGCTAGCGTGGCACTGACGGTATGTGCCGGGAACGCATTGGCAGATCCCTGGAAGGACGAAAGCGGCCATGGGCGCTGGCGTTGGGGCGGCTATTACGATGGACCCCGCTATGAACGCCGAGCCTACAAGGAAGAGTACCGTCGCGGCCGGTGCAAGATCGAGCGGAAGTGGGACGACGACGAGTACAAGGAAGAGATCAAGTGCAAGCGCGCGCGCCCGGTCTACGGATATTACCGCTACTGAGCAGCCGTTCGCGCCGCCACGCCCTGTAGCGGCGCCCTTCTCCTCCAAACCTCCTTGATTAGCGTCAAGGCGCGATCTCCGGCGAGCGCCTAAGCCTTCTTCGTGGATGGTAGCGTTCCGGGAAAGGCGCAGCCATCCGGAACACCTGCACGTTCCCTTAAATCGCAGCCGATTTGAGGATAAAACATGCAATGCGAAGTGGAGGGAGTCATGTTCGTCAGGGAAATGACCGAGCAGGAATGCATCGCGCTCGTGACCGCGGGCCGCCTCGGCCGGCTCGCCTGCTGCCGGGAGGGCCGGCCTTATATCGTTCCGATCCACTACGCACTTGCCGGCCGATGCCTCTACGGCTTCTCGATGCTCGGTCAGAAGATCGAGTGGATGCGCGACAATCCTTGCGTCTGCGTCGAGATCGACGAGCTTGCGAGCCATAACCAATGGAAGAGCGTCGTCCTCTCAGGCCGCTACATGGAACTGCCGGATACCGATCAATGGCGCCACGAGCGCCTGCACGCCTGGTCGCTGCTGGAAAAGCACGTCAACTGGTGGGAGCCCGGCGGGTTTAAGCCCGGCCCGCAACCGATCGCCGACGCCTCCCCGCACGTCTTCTACTGCATCTGCATCGAGGAGATCACCGGCCGCGCCGCGATGGCGGGCGACGCGGTATAGGTGCGACGCGGTTTTCCGCCCATTCCGCGTGGAAGTCAGCCATTAACCGCTGCAGCGTTCAAGTGGGAAATATCGGCCAGGCTGACAACCGAACGGCTCTTCCAGAAATCATCCTGGCGCAAGTGCGTAATGCTTCCGGATCGTGCGGGGAAATTCACATGACCGGCGGCATCGATTGGCATCTTGATCCACGCCGCGACGACGAACGTCAACGCAAAGCCGTGCGTTACGATGATTTGCGTTTCGCACGCGCGCTCAATGATGGAATCTACACATCGATAGACTCGGCTCGCGAGCTCTCTGCGGGTTTCCGCATCCTCTATCCCGCCGCGGTGGTCCATTCGATTATTGTCTGGAGCCGGTAATTGGCGTTCATCAAGCCAAGCCTGTGGTTTTCCTCCGGCCGAGCCGTAACTGATCTCCCGCAAATCGGCGGTCTTGACTACAGGCCGCTGGAGGCGTTTCGCAATGACGGCCGCAGTCTGAGATGCGCGCAGAAGATCCGAACTGTAAATTTCGACATCGCCGCCGCTGATCATGGTCGCCAGCCGCTCGGCCGTTGCCTTAGCGTCGGCCTCGCCACGTGGTGTCAGGCCGGTGTCGTACCAGCCGCCGGCTTTATTCTCTACATGATGAACGGACTGCGTGTGCGTGACCACTAAAAGATTTTTCATGGCGATCTTCGTGAGTTGATGGTCCGTAAAGCGCCCGCCCGCGTTTCGCGATCACGTATCCGAGATTGAGCGTGTCTTGTAGAGCCGTTGCATTCGGGAGGTAGCGATATGACCGTTCTACGCAATCGCGATGATCTCGAGCTCCTGATCGCCGACGCTCGCGATATCGCCGACCGCTTTGCCCATGAGAATCCTTGCGACCGGCGAAACATAGGAAATCGATCCGGCCTTGGGATCGGCTTCGTCCTCTCCGACGATCCGATAGGTCTGCACCCGCCCGTCGTCGCGGCTGAAGGTGACCGTGCTGCCGAAGGCAACGGTGTCGTTTGACGTCGGGTCGAGCACAAGCTGGGCCGAGCGAACGCGTTCGGCAAAGTAGCGCAGGTCACGCAACGGGTTTGCCGCCTGCCGCCGTCGTTCGTTCACGTCTTCGATCGTGCTCGTCGCGTCATAGGCCTCGCGCGCTTGCCGGAGCTGCGTTTCGAGCGCCTTCAGCCCCGCATCCGTGACAAGGTTCGGATGGGGCGAAATCGCACGGTCAGGCAGCAGGGTTTCCGAAGCCGTTTCGGCACTTTCTTCCTTGACGAAGGCTACGCTCACGATCGAACTCCGTTTAGAGCAATTCCAGAAAAGTGTGTAACGGTTTTCCGTCCGGAATTGCGTCGTTTCAAAGACGCGATGTGCTCTGACAGCGCTGGGCAGCGTTATCAGAACCAGGTTACGAAGATGCCGGATCATCCGAGGGTATTGACCATCGGTGGCCGACGCGGGTGGGCACTATACGATGTTTCCGACAGTCGGCGCGACTGGAATCCCGCCCGATGGCCATGTCCGCTTCCGGCGCCCATGCCGACCTCCACCGTCAACCACCGCGTGTCCGCAATTTGACAGATGCTTCAACATTTCCGCCATGACTTTGCCCTCCAGCAGAGGTTGAGATATCCGCCACCAGATTCGTCGCCGACAGAAAGGTTTCAAATGACACGCAGATTGGCAGCCTTCAGCCTCATCGTCTCAACGCTCCCTTTCTCGCCCGCTGCGGCAAACGAAGACGCATTCCAGTCGAAAGCGCGCGCCGCCTTCGCAAGCGCCATCGAGGAATACAAAATTCCCGGGCTTGTCGTGGGCGTGACTAGGAACGGCGAGCACAGCTTTTATGCGACGGGCCTCGCATCGCGGGCCGACAACCGTCCGGTTACCCCCGACACTCTTTTCGAGCTGGGATCGATCAGCAAGGTCTTCAACGTGACGCTGGCGGCGCTCGCCGAGCGGCGCGGCAAGCTATCCCTTGATGACAAGGTTTCCCGCCATCTGTGCGCCGACGCCTGCTCGATCGGTGACGGCATGACACTGATGGATCTCGCGACCCATCATTCCGGCGGGCTTCCGCTGCAGGTTCCAAATGGCATCGCGGACACCAAGGGGCTCGTGAACTGGCTCAAGGACTGGCGGCCGCCGCAGCCCGGAACGCGCAGCTATTCCAACATCAGCATCGGCCTTCTTGGCCATATCGCCGCAAGCGCGATGGAAACGGACTATACAGAGGCGGTCCAGACGGTGCTGATCCCCGGATTCGGTCTTGAGAACACCTTTATCGACGTGCCCGCCAAGGCAATGGACAACTACGCCCACGGCTACGAGCGCAAGACCGACAAGCCGATCCGCGTCACCCCGGGCGTCCTCGACGCGGAAGCCTACGGTATCAAATCAAGCGCCCGCGACATGCTGAAGCTCCTGGATGTGGAACTCGGAAATGCGACCGTGCCCCCGGAGCTGAAAGCGGCTGTTCGGCGTACCCAGGAAGGCCAGTTCAAAACCGCCAAATTCACGCAGGACATGATCTGGGAGCAGTACCCGTGGCCCGTCGATCTCGAGACGATGGTGGCGGGGAACAGCTATGATTTCATCCGTCACCCGCAGAAGGCAGAGAGGATCGAGCCGGCGCTCGCCCCGCAGAAGGACGTGATCATCAACAAGACCGGATCGACGAACGGCTTCGGCGGCTATGTCGTGCTGCTTCCTGGCGAAAAACTCGGCATCGTCGTCCTCGCGAACCGAAATTATCCCAACGAAGCACGGGTCCGGGCAACCTATGCGCTGGTTGAAGCGCTGCTTTCGGAATAGGCTCGCGATCGCTCCGCTTCGCGGCCGATTGCGGCCGTGAGCGTACTTCCGCTACGCGCCGATACTGGACGTTTGCGCTGCGCGCACCAAAGCTCGCGAGGCGACCCTTTGCAGCCCATCCTGAAGGGGTGGTCAAGGGATAGTCGTGATCCATTGCAGACCTTCCGGTGCGTGCCAGCAAGGGTCTTGCGGCGATACAATTCGTCCGACTTCTGCTATGGTGCATTCAGCAGGCATAGGTGGTCCTAGAGAACGCCGTGGAGACGGCCAAGCAGGAGGTCGACCCGCGCAAAGGTCCGGCGCCCATTTTCGCTCCGATGTGGTTGCGGGGCCAAATCGGTGAGGGTGTGGCCGAAGCGCACGGGGGAGAGTTGGATTGTCAACCGAGCATGTAGAGCGGCGACTTACGGCTATTCTAGCGGCCGACATCGCCGGCTACAGCCGGCTAATGGGCAACGACGAGGAAGGTACGCTCGCCCAGCTTAAGGCGCTTCGGCATGCTCTGGTCGACCGAAAGATCAACGAACACCACGGGCGGATTGTCAAGACCACCGGCGATGGGATGCTGGTCGAGTTCGCGAGTGTGGTCGAGGCCGTGCGCTGCGCCGTCGAGATCCAGCGCGGCATGGCGGAACGAAATGTCGCAGCGCCGGCAGGACAACGTATCGAGTTCCGCGTCGGCATTAATGTCGGTGACATCATCATCGAGGGTGACGACATTTTCGGGGACGGCGTCAACGTGGCGGCTCGCTTGGAGGGTCTCGCGGAGCCTGGCGGCATCTGCGTGTCGGGCCGCGTGCAGGAAGACGCGCAAGGCAGGCTTGACATTGCCTTTGAGGATATCGGCGAACAGAAGCTGAAGAACATCGCTCGGCCGGTGCGCGTATTTCGCGTGCGGCTCGACGCCAACGCCGCTCCGGCGCGCACCCGCCGGCGCCGTGGATTGTTCGCCGCTCTGGCTCTGTTGATTTTGCTTACTGTAGGCGCGCTGTGGACCGGTTTTGGCTCCGAGTGGAAATTTCTCAGCAATCTGCGCCTTGGCGATCAATTCACAAAAAGTGTTGAAGTCGGCATGAAACCCGCGATCGCCATTCTCCCGTTCCTGAACCACAGCGACGATTCGGCTCGTGAGTATTTCGTGGATGGATTGACGCAGGATATCATCAACGCACTGGGTCGGTTCTCCGCGCTGACCGTGATGTCGTGGAACGCTGTAGCCCCCTACAAGGGAAAGCCTGCAAGCCCCGAGGATATTGGCCGCGGTCTCGCTGTTAGCTATCTGGTAGAAGGCAGCGTCCGCCAGACCGGCGACCGTGTACGGGTCATCGCGCAACTCGTCGACACAAGGCAGGGACGAGTGCTTTGGTCTGCACGCTTCGAGGAGGCGCTGGCGGACGTGTTTGCGCTGCAGGACATCATTGTCACTGACATTGTCAGAGTCCTAGCGATACGCGTGACGCAGATCGAACAACATCGAGTGTTCGCGAAGCCAACCGAAAATCTCGCAGCCTATGACTACGTGCTCCGCGCTAGGCCGGCATTGCAGCGCCCGACGCGGGCAAACAATGTGGAGGCGCGCAGCCTGCTCAAACGCGCCATCGAGCTTGACCCGAACTACGCTGCGGCCTATGCGGCACTCGCCGAAACCTATCACCTTGCCAGTTCGATGGGCTGGGCGGAGTCGCCAACCGCTTTCCTGAGCCGTGCCGAGGAATTGGCAATCAAGGCGCTGAGACTTGACGATTCCGAAGTGCGCGCGCACGTCATTCTCGGCCACATTCACCTCTTTCATCAGAGATACAACGAGGCAGAGGCGGAGATCGAGCGGGCCATTGCGATCAATCCGAACGATGCCCTCGGCCTCGCCGGGCGCGGCACCATCTTGTTATGGCTGGGACAGACAGATGCGGCGATCGAGGCCTTGGAGCAGGCGCAGCGTATCGACCCCGATCTCAATGCGATTGATCGCTTTGCGCTGAGCCTGGCCTACTATCTGAAAGAGCGCTACGACGCGGCGATCGAACAGGCGGAACTCAATCTTCGAACAACCGCAGACGCGAACTTCAGCCGTGTCTTACTGGCGGCCGCATATGCACAACACAACCGAGCGGAGGACGCTGCGCGTGTCGTAACGATGATACGCCGCATCGACCCAACCTTCGATCCGCAGGAGTTTGGAAACAAGTTTCTAAGCTCTGGCGATCTCGAACATCTGCGCGACGGATTCCGCAAGGCCGGCCTCTACCCCGTCTCTGGCGACCTGCCACCGTCCCAGAGAATGAACCGCTAATGTGAGTGAGTTAGCGCGCGGTTCTCGTTGGCCTTCGCGATGTTCGCAGCAAGGTCCTGCTGGAAGAGCGCGGGTCCCATCGGGGCCGGCTTGCCGAAAATATAAAGCTTGCCGTCGCTGATCAGCCAGTTCTCTGGGTTGGCCTCGACGAGCTCGCCCTCGGCCAGCGCCATCGCACAATAGTTTCCGAACTGCGGCGCATATCGAACAGGATCGGCCTTAAAAAGCTCGCGATGTTCGGCATTCGCGAAGAGATAGCGGTGCTCGTCCCATTCATACTCGATCTCCGGCAGCCCGCGCGTGGGGCTTCCGATGGTGAAATAGGCGACCGGGTCATAACCCTTGATCGCTAGGGGAACCGCTTCCGTGGCAAAAGTGGGCATCGAGGTCGCAAACAGGGCAGCTGCGACCGCCAGAACAAGGCGAACGGCATTTCGCCGAGAGACATTATGCATGGCGAATTCCCTTGCGATTTGCCCCTCCCGGGGCAGTCCCCACCTCCGTGCCAATCATTCCGCTAGGGCACTAATTATGGCTCTTGTGGCGCTCGGCCGCAACACGTTTCCGAGACACATGTTTCGGAGATTTTCAGAGTTCGAGTGTGGTGAGGGTCGACGCCCGTTGCAGGGGTGCCGGGCTCTATTCTCGTCTGCTTATGGCGCCCGTTGCTCGTTCCGATCGGAGAGGCCAATGGCAAAAGACCACACGATTTGCACCTTAGCATCCTGACGTGCGAAGTCCGGTTCGGGCCGATGGGAGACCTTGGCAGCTTCGCGCCGGAAGCGGTGTTTGCGCGCAGCAAACGGCAATCGCCAACATGGGACCGTCTGCCGACCGGCAGGTTTCCACGACCAGACTCCAGCGGCGATTTCCATCCGGCGAGTCGCGAGGTTACGCAGGAACGTAAATCAACCTGATCACATCCTCGCCAATCCGATCATGAGCAATAAGGCGGAGCGGCGGCCGGGGTCCGGCGAAATATGGCTTGCCGTGACCAAGCACGACGGGGTGCAGGTAGATTCGATACTCGTCGATCAGGCCAAGTTCGGTGAGGCTTTGCGCCAGGTCCGGGCCAGCAACTTCGATCTCCCCGTCGCGCTCGGCCTTCAGCTTGCGGATCGCGCCCTCAAGATCATCCCCAACAAGGCTGGCGTTGGGGCCGACCGACTTCAACGAGCGCGAGACGACCCATTTCGGCTGGTTCCGCCACGCCGCCGCGAAGGCCCGTTCCTCTGCATCCCATTCAGGATGATCGTCATCCCAGTAACGCATGACCTCATACATTTTGCGACCGTAGACACTGCCCGCTTGCCGCTGAGCCTCCTCGATGAAGTGGCGGAAGAGCGTGGGGCCTGGCGCAAACGCCATATGGTCGACGTAGCCGTCGAGCGACTGATTCATTCCGAACACGAGCTTAGCCATACCCACTTCCTTTCCTTACATGGAACATCCGCGCGGTTCTGATCCCGTTATGCAATCGGTTTTAAGCTAGATCGACTGATCTTATATTGCAATTGGTTTTTGGAGTGCGCATGAACGCCTACGCTCGGGCTGCCCGATTAATCTGGCTCTGGAGGCCTGGGGATCGCTGGAGCCTGATCGCCATCCGCGACCTGATGTTCGGCAAGCGCCGTCACTTTCGCGAGTTGCTCAGTGGTTCGCAGGAACCATTGGCGGCGTGTGCGGTTAGGCCCGCATTGAACGCAGAGTTGAGGCAATGAACGCAACCTGGGGAGAAGCCGTCATCGTCCAGTTGGGCGAGCGCGTCGAGATCGTCTGGACGCCGGGTCATGCAGTTCGCTTGCTCAATGAGCATTGGACGGTCGAACAGGGCGCCGCTTACCAGACCGCCCTCAATCGATGCACCGACGCAATGTTCGGCATCTATCCGTGGGAGCAGGCCCGCGAAGCGTTCGTTGCCGCTGTCGGGGAGGCCAACATCAAGAAACTGCGCTGACTGACATTATGCGTTCGCACCGCTTCAAACCCCATGCCGTCCAGCCGGCACGGGCTGCGCGCCGAAGGCGGCGAAGCCCTCGCCGGGCAGCATGGAGCGCGGCCAGTGACCACGCCTGCAAACAGCGAGTTGGCCGCTTAATGCATGTCGCCCAAAAGTGCGCAGCGGTTTTGGGACAACGACATGCATAAAACAAGGACCTAAAGCGCGTCATCAGTCCGATCAGCGTACACGACAGTCGCTCAATTGGCTTGGCGGATGCTCTTTTCGCCCTCATTCCTGTGCTCGTCACAGGAATGAGGGCAGGAGGAGATGCGTTACCGAGGTAGAAGCTGGCTACTGTCGTGTACTGTGGAGTCCGATTGAACGCGACGCGCTTTAGTAAGGCAGAGCTTTTCCCTCGCTAGCGGTACGGACAAGGCGTATAGTTGTTGATTGTTGCGGGCACTTCAGATCAAGCGATACAGACCTTTGGCTTGAGGTCGGGTGGACTCTACATTCGTAATTGCTTGGGCCGCTCACAGGCGTGGGCTTCCTGTTGAAATAGTCTTTCGCGCGATTCTGACGGGCATCTTCCTTCTTGTTGGAGAGGGAGCGTTCCGATGCAGATCATCCAGAGCCGCCGCTCTTTTCTGGCCAGCGTAGCGGCAGCTGGCGCCGCTGGTCTGACCGGCGCAGCATCGTTTGCGGCTGAGCCGCCGTTGGAAACCAGCACCATCCGATTGGCAAAAATCAGGGGCATCTGCATCGCGCCCCAGTACGTCGCCGAGGAGCTGCTGCGTTTGGAGGGGTTCAGAGACGTCCGCTATGTGATGGCGGAAGCAGGCTACGGTCAGTCCGAGACGATCGCGCGCGGTGATGTGGACTTCAGTTTGAACTTCGCTGCACCACTTGCCCTTGCGATCGATGCGGGTGACCCAATCACCCTGCTGGCGGGCGTGCATCCCGGTTGCTTCGAGTTGTTCGGAAACGAAAGCATTCGCGGCATCACAGATCTGAAGGGAAAAACTGTAGGCATACAGGGCCTAGGTTCAACGCCGCACGTGTTCGTGACCAGCATGGCTGCCTATGTCGGGCTTGACCCACAAAAGGACATCCGCTGGGTCACCGATCCATCGGTCAGGCCTATGGAGCTTTTCGTCAAAGGAAAAGTAGACGCGTTCCTCGGTTTTCCACCCGAACCCCAGGAACTGCGCGCCCGCAACATCGGCCACGTGGTCGTAAATAGCACCATCGATCGTCCCTGGTCGCAGTATTTCTGTTGCATGCTGGCTGGCAACGCGGACTTCGTACGGCACAATCCTGTCGCCACCAAGCGCGTGTTGCGCGCCATTCTCAGGGCGGCAGACCTGTGCGTCGCCGAGCCGCAGCGCGTCGCGCGACAGATCGTCGATGGCGGGTTCACCGCCAACTATGATTATGCCCTGCAGTCGATGAGCGAGGTGGCTTACGGCAAATGGCGCGAATACGATCCCGAGGACACGATTCGGTTTTACGCCCTGCGGCTGCACGAGGCCGACATGATCAAGTCGAGCCCACAAGAAATCATTGCCAACGGTACCGATTGGCGCTTCCTCAATGAGGTGAAACGCGAGCTGAAGACGTAAGCGGGTGGCCGGCGCGCTCTTTCGAACGGAAGGAGATCCCAATGCAGATCGTGCAAAATCGTCGCACCTTTCTGGTCGGTCTGACGGCGGCCGTAGGTGCCGGGCTGTTCAAGGTCCGGCCGTCCAAAGCGGCTGCGGAACCGCTGCTGGAAACGACCACGGTTCGTCTGCCGCGGTGGGTTGGTGGTTCCTACTGCTGGGCAGGCGCGTACATCGCCGGAGAACTGATGCGCGCAGAGGGCTTCACCGACGTTCGCTACGTAGAAGCCGACAAAAGCGTCGACCAATCGGAGTGGATCGCACGCGGTGAGACTGATTTCTCTGTGAACTTTCCGCCGAATCAAATTGCGTCGATCGACGCCGGCGTGCCGATCAAGGTGCTAACCGGGTTGCACTCGGGATGCCTCGAACTGATCGCCAGGGAGAGCATCCGCAGCGTCACGGATCTGCGGGGCAAGAGGGTTGGCGTGGATGGTTTCAATAATTCGCGACACGTGTGGCTGACCCTCATGTCCGCTTATGTGGGGCTCGATCCCGTCAACGATATCCAGTGGGTCGTCCTGACTGAAGGCGCCACCCCGACGGAACTCTTCATCCAAGGGAAGATCGACGCATTCCTCGGCACGCCGCCCCAGCCGCAGCAGCTGCGCGCCAAAAAGATCGGCCACACGATCCTCAACAATGCCGTCGACCGCCCATGGTCACAGTATTTCTGCTGCATGATCTCCGCGACCACGGACTACGTGAACAGGTACCCGGTGGCGACCAAGCGGGTCTTGCGATCCATCCTCAAGGCCGCCGACCTCTGCGTGTCGGATCCGCAGTGGGTGGCCCGGCAGATGGTCGATCGCGATTTCGTTCCGTCGTATGACTACGCGCTCCAGACGCTGAAGGATATCCGGTACGACCGGTGGCGGGAATTTGATCCTGAAGACTCCCTGCGGTTCTACGCACTGCGCATGCAGGAGACAGGCATGATCAAATCGAGCCCCCAGCAAATCATTGCCGAGGGTACGGACTGGCGCTTCCTCAATGAGTTGAAACGCGAGCTGAAGACGTAAGCGGGTGGCCGGCGCGCTCTTTCGAACGGAAGGAGGGGTCGCAATGCAGATCATTCAAAATCGTCGCACCTTTCTGGCCGGTCTGACGGCGGCAGCAGGTGCGGAGCTGCTCAAGGTCCGGCCGTCCAGCGCCGCTGCGGAACCGGCCCCGGAAACGACTTCCGTTCGCTTGCCGCGTTGGATCGGTGGCGCCTACTGCTGGGCGGGCTTGTACACCGCAGGAGAGCTGCTGCGCGCCGAGGGCTTCACCGACGTCCAATACGTGCAAGGCGACCCAAACGTCGATCAGTCGGTGTGGATTGCACGCGGCGAAACGGATTTCAGTTTGAACTACGCGGCTGTTCATGTCGCCTCGATCGACGCCGGAGTACCGATCAAGGTGCTTGGTGGGCTGCATTCCGGATGCCTCGAACTGATCGCCAATGACAGCGTCCACAGCATTAAGGATCTCAGAGGCAAGCGGGTGGGCGTGTTTGACCTTGAGACGGCGGGGTATGTGCTGGTCGCTCTGATGGCCCGCTACGTCGGACTCGATCCCGTCAAGGATATCGAATGGGTCATCGTGCCCAACGATGAGACGATGGCGAACAGCTTCGTCGAAGGTAAATTCGACGCATTCCTCGGCCAGCCACCCGTTGTGCAAGGGCTGCGCCCCAGGAAGATCGGTCATACGATCCTCAATTCGACCATTGACCCACCGTGGTCGCAGCATTTCTGCTGCATGATTTCCGCCACCGAGGATTATGTGAACAAACACCCGGTGGCGACCAAGCGCGTCCTGCGGGCAATCTTCAAGTCAGCCGATCTCTGTGCTTCGGATCCTGAATTGGTTGCGCGGCAGTTGGTCGACCGAGCTTTCGTCCCCAGCTACGAGATCGCGCTGCAGACTCTGAACGACATCCGCTACGACAGGTGGCACGACTATGATGCCGAAGCGTCTCTGCTCTTCTACGCGCTGCGCATGCAGGAGACGGGCATGATCAAGTCGAGTCCCAGGGAAATCATCGCCAACGGTACGGATTGGCGCTTCCTCAACGAACTAAGGCGTGAGTTAAAGTCATGAGGAGGTGGCCAGCACAGGTTCTGCTGTTGGCGCTGCTAGCCGGGCCAGCGCAGGCGCAAGATGCATCGCACGCCCAGCGCTTGCCGACGATCGGAGCGGCGCCGGACTTTACCCTGACGTCGCAGGACGGCGTGTCTGTGTCACTCCGCGACTTTCGCGGCCAAGTGGTCGCCGTCGCATTCATCTTTGCTTCCTGCACCGACATTTGCCCAATGCTGACCGACAACATGGCGCGTGTGAAGGACGCGCTGGGCCCTTTGTTCGGCCCGCAGATCAGCTTCGTCTCGATCACCGTCGATCCGGAGCGGGATACGCCCGAAATGCTGAAGCAATACGCGCAGAATTTCGCCGCCGATGTGAAGGGTTGGGTGTTTCTTACCGGAGATCCTGCAGTCGTTCATGATGTGGGGCGGAGGTATGGCGTCATAGCGAGGAAGACGGCGCGGGGCGACGTCGATCATACCCTGCTGACGTCGCTCGTGGATCGTAGCGGCAGCTTGCGCGTGCAGTATATCGGCGCAAGTTTCGACTTGGAGGAGTTCCGGAGTGATCTTCTCAGCCTCGTGGATGAAGCCCAGTAGTGTCGCGAGCCGGCTGATTGGTTGGGTTGCGCGTCTGCCGGTGCGCGTCCAGACCAAGCTCTTGATCGCGTTCCTGTCGATCGTCGGACTGCTGATCGTGCTCGGAGCGGTCGGGTTGCAGGTGTTGAGCGGGGTCAACGATCAGACAACCGAGCTGATCAAGCTGCAGCGCAGGATCGCAGCCTATCGCCAGGTCCAGCACGACACGACCAACCAACTCTACAGCATCTCCACGGCACTTTTGCTGCAAGACGAGAGCATGCTGGATGCGGCGCTACGACAGCTCAGCCAGTTCGGCTACGACCTCGACCGCATGGAGTTCGTCGCCACAAGCGAGGTGGGCGTGCTCGGTCAGGTGCGGCTCGAGTATGACCGGTTTACGGCTGGCGTGATGCGCGTCGCGCAGCTCATCCGCTCCGGCCGCACAGAGGAAGCACGTAATGTCCAGCTCAATGAGATCATGCCGTCGGCCGACCGGCTCGAACGGCTGACAAACCAGCTCGTCAACATGGCCGAAGCCGACATGGTGACGGCAATCGAGGTGACGGAGGGAGCCTACGATACCTCGCGACTGGTCGTAGTCTCCTTTGCTGTGGGCAGCATCCTGTTGGCACTGGGCCTTGGCTACGTCATCTCCTGGTCGCTGGTCGATCCCGTCAAGAAGATCGAGGCACGTTTGCGTCAGATAGCGGCCGGCGACTTTGCCCAACAGGTTGCGGTCGGCAACCGGGACGAACTTGGGGCGCTCGCCGACAATGTCAACCAGACCTCAGCGCAACTCGGACGGCTGTACCTTGAAATCGAGACCCGCAACCGAGAGCTGACCGAAACACTTGAACAGCAGATGGCGACGAGCGCGATCCTGCGCACGATCGCCGCTTCCCCCACCGACATTCAGCCGGTCCTGAATGCGGTTGCCGAGAGCGCGGCAAAGCTCTGCGACGCTTACGACGCGGCCATACTCCTGAAGGACGGTGAGTCGCTGGCAATCAGGGCGCATCACGGCCCGATCCCGATTGATTTCGTGAAATGGCCGATCAGCCGTGACTGGGTTGCCGGTCGCGCCTTTGTAGACCGGGAGACCGTGCACGTAAGCGATCTCAGCGCCGCAGGCGATGATTTCCTCGCGGGCCGACAAATGGCCATGCGGCTTGGCCATCGGACGACCCTTGCTGTCCCACTTCTGCGGGAAGACGAAGCCATCGGAAGCCTGATAATCCGTCGGGTCGAGGTTCGGCCATTCGACCGCAAGCAGATTGAACTGCTTACGACCTTTGCCGACCAGGCGGTGATCGCGATCGAGAATGTGCGTCTGTTCCAGGAGGTCCAGGCGCGCACGGCCGAACTCGCGCGCTCCGTCGCCGAATTGGAAGCGCTCGGAGAAGTCACCAAGGCCGTCAATTCGACCCTCGATCTCGACACGGTATTGCAGACGATCGTAGCAAAGGCCGTGCAACTCTCGGATACGGATGCGGGTACGATCTATGTGTTCAGCAGCACCAGGCAGCAATTCCGTCCGCGTGCAACTTATGGAATGAGCGACGAGCTCGTTGCCGCCATTTCTGGCCAGCCCATCTCTCTGGATGATCCATGGATCGGTGATGCCGCCCGGCGCCGCGAACCCGTGCAAGTGCCCGAACTCGGCGAAGAAACGCCGACTCCCGTTCAGAAGATTATCCGGGACGCGGGATATCGCGGCGTGCTGATTGTTCCATTGCTCAGGCCCAACAAGATTGTTGGCGCTCTCGTCGTCAGGCGCCGCAAACCCGGAAAATTCGACGAGCGGGTTGTTCACCTGATGGAAACCTTTGCCGCCCAGTCAGTGCTCGCCATTCAAAACGCCAAGCTGTTCCGCGAGATAGAGGAAAAGGGCCAGGAGCTCGCGGCCGCTAGCCGCCACAAATCTCAGTTCCTCGCGAATATGAGCCACGAGCTGAGGACGCCGCTTAATTCGGTTCTGGGCTTCACCGAACTGCTGGTCGACGGCATTTACGGTGAGCTTCCGGACAGGGCAAAAGCGACAGTGGCGCGCGTGCAGGCCAACGGCCGTCACCTCCTGGGGCTCATTAACGACGTGCTCGATCTTTCGAAGATCGAAGCCGGCCAGCTTACACTGGCCTTTGACGATTATTCCCTTGGGCAGATCGTTCGAACCACTGCCGCCGCGGTCGAGCCGCTGGCGCGGGAAAAGGGCCTGGCGTTCACTACGACAGTTGCGAACGACCTTCCGACCGGCCGCGGCGACGAGCGCCGTCTGACCCAGGTCCTGCTCAATATTGCCGGCAACGCTATCAAGTTCACGGAATCGGGCTCGGTCGACATTCTGGCCGACGCAGCCGACGGCCACTTCGAGATCGTCGTGCGGGACACCGGTCCGGGCATCGCGCCTAAAGACCAGGCGCTCATCTTCGAGGAATTCCAGCAGGTCGACAGCAGCAGCACCCGGCAGAAAGGCGGCACGGGTCTCGGTCTGGCAATCTCGAAGCGCTTTGTTGAAATGCACGGCGGAACAATAACCGTGGAATCGGTGCCCGGTTCCGGTGCGACGTTCCGCATGACGATACCGATCGATGCAGAGGAGCACGTTCAAGCGGCATGAGCAAACGAATCCTGATGGTGGAAGACACCGAAGACAATCGCCAGATCGTGCGCGATCTCATCGCGACCACCGAATATGAACTGATCGAGGCCCCGGACGGTGCCGCCGGCGTGATGGCTGCGGCGGCGCAAAGGCCGGACTTGATCCTTATGGACATCCAACTGCCGGTGATGGACGGGTATGAAGCAACTCGCCGCATCAAGTCCGACCCCGCGCTCCGGCACATTCCGATCATTGCCGTTACCTCCTACGCGTTGTCGGGCGATGAGGCGAAAGCCCTGGCTGCAGGGTGCGACGGCTACGTCGCCAAGCCATTCAGCCCGCGCCAACTTCTGGAAAAGATCCGGGAACTCCTGGCCTGAGGGAGGCTGCACCGTGCACGATCCGCCCCGCATTCTCGCCGTCGACGACACGCTGGAAAATCTCGAAATCCTGAGCATGCGCCTCGAGGCGAATGGCTACGAAGTGGTGACCGCCGCGGACGGCGAAGAGGGTCTTGCAAAAGCACGCGACCTCAAGCCTGATCTCATCCTTCTCGACATCATGATGCCGAAGCTCGACGGCATCAGCGTCGTGCGCATGCTCAAACAGGACGTTTCGCTGCGATCGATCCCGGTCATCCTCGTGACTGCGAAAGCCGACACGCGAGATGTCGTCGATGGGTTGGACGCGGGCGGCGACGACTATCTGACCAAGCCGTTCGAGCACAAGGCGCTGCTGGCGCGCGTCCGATCGATGCTGCGGCAGAAGGCGCTTCACGACACCGTCGAAGCGCAGGCGCGGAGCCTTCAGGACCAGGCGGCCCAATTGGCAGCATGGAACCAATCCCTAGAACAGAAAGTGGCGGAGCAGGTCACGGAGATCGAGCGGATGGCTCGGCTCCGACGATATCTGCCGGCTCAGGTTGCCGATCTCATTGTTGCGGCCGGCAATGGCGACGCGCTTCTCCAAAGCCACCGCCGCGAGGTGACGGTCGTTTTCTGCGATCTGCGCGGCTTTACAGCATTTGCCGAGACCGCCGAGCCTGAAGAGGTGATGACAGTTCTTGGCGAGTACCATTCCTGTCTCGGTGAACAAGTCACCCGCCACGGAGGGACGTTGGAGCGGTTCATGGGTGACGGCATTGTTGTGATTTTCAACGACCCCCTGCCCTGCGCCGGCCACACCGAGAGAGCCGTTTCAATGGCCGTGGCGATGCGTGACGCAATTGACGAGCATTCGGAGCGATGGCGCAAGCGGGGCTATTTGCTCGGTTTCGGAATCGGCATCGCCCGGGGTCACGCAACCATCGGACAGATTGGCTTCGACCAGCGATCGGATTATGCGGTCATCGGTACAGTCCCGAATCATGCGGCCCGATTGTGCGAGGAGGCGAAATCTCGTCAGATTCTCGTCAGCCAACGGGTCTTCGGCGCCGTCGAGCCACTCGTCGAATCCATTCCTGTTGGCGAATTGACTCTGAAAGGTTTCCACCGCCCGATGCCGGCTTATGAAATTGTTCGGTGGCTTGGACCGTCATGATGACGATCATGAGCCTACTGCATGTCCTTTAATCGTAACCGATTAAAGGACATGAACATGCAGCGATTCAAAGTGCTACAGCGTCCTTTGCGCGTCTGAAGAGACGCGCGGCGCTGTAGCGGCAGAGCACGACGAACTGCTATCCCTTCAACTCCCTCTTCAGTTCGTTGAGGAAACGCCAGTCGGTACCCTCATCCAGGAGCTTCTGGGGTGTGCTCTTGAGCAACCCGACTTCGTGGAGGCGCAGGGCGTAGAAGCGCAGGGTGTCCTCAGCGCTATACTCTCGCCACTGATAGGGCAGCGCCTTCACGACTTCAAGGGCATGGTCGTAGCGCTTGGTATAGCCCTGGTCCACCATGAACTGCGCGGATTGCTCGGGCTCGCTAGCGCAGAAATCCGCCGCTTTCAAGATGGCGCGCAGCGCGCGTTTGGTGGCCACCGGATTCCTGCGGACGAACTCCCGATTCCCAGCCATCATGCAGCAGAAGTACTGCGACCAGGGCCGGTCCACGATGCTGCTAATCACCACATGGCCGATCTGCTGCTCCCGCATCTCCTGCGGTTCGGGGGGAAAGCCCAGGTAGGCATCGATCTTCCCCTCACGTAGGAGCCGGATGGACTCGGATCCCGGATGCGTGACGAAGTGTATGTCCTTGTGGAGGTCCAGGCCCACATAAGCCGTGATAGTGGCGAGAAAGACGAATCGGCTGGAATCCAGCGTGGGTACGGCCACGGTCTTCCCCTTGAGATCGCGGATCGCCTGGACGCGATCGTTCCCGAACAGCTCAAAGCAGCCGACGTGGAGTCCTGCTAGGATGACAATGGGATCCCCCGCCTCCAGGCGGAGAAGGAGCGGGGCGGCGAAATGCCCATTGATGTCGGCTTCACCGGAGGCGAGGGCCTTCGCGATGTCTGCGGTCCCCCCTCTTTGGAGGTACTGCACGTCGGTGAACCCTTCGCTTCGCAGCAGCTCTTCGGCTACATACTGGGGAGCCTGGCAGATGCTGGGAATCCTGATGAGCCGGATCCGCGTCGTCTCAGGCGGCGGCTCCGCAGCGGCTGGCCTGGGATTCCAGCCCAGGAGCCCCGCAGTCCCCGCCAGCGTCATCCCACTCAGAAACGTCCGTCGGCTGAACCGTCCAGGGTACAGGGTATGCATGGGTCCCCTCCCTTCCAAATGCTGGCCAGTGTGACACCGACAGCGCCGCGCGTCTTTTCAGACGCGCAAAGGACGCTGTCGCACTTTGAATTGCTGCATGTTCTTGTCCTTTAATCGGCTACGATTAAAGGCGACATGCAGGAGAACGTACCCATGGACGCCTCTGACCCTGCATGAACGGGTACAGCCTCAAACGGTTTAACTGGATGGCGAATGATAACACATAGTGCCGCGGATTGGCGCGCGAGGTTGGAGCCAGCGGCTCGCCATTGGAATCGGCTCGCGACCGCTCCGCTTCGGGGCCGCTGAGCCTCCTCAAAGACCGGCCTCTCTCAGTTTCATCGAAGCGCATAACGACGGTCTCGTCTTCGTGGCCGTGGAAGGAGAGAGGAGCGGATAGCCGAGTCGTCCGCGCTGGAAGCCCAGCTCAAATTATTGGTCTATAGCTTCCCGACGGGCACGGGGCGAAATATCCGCCGCAGCTCGCGCAGTTTGCGGTGCGCCTCCTGTTTGCGCGATGGGTAAGGCTCCCCGCCAAAGCGATCCCATGACGGAAAATGGACAATCTCGGTCAGAAGCGTGAACAGCGTGAGAACCTTGGCAAGGTGGTGTCGGCCGAACTGGAACCGGCGCCTGGCAAACTGAAGACACGCGATCCTTCCGAAGTAAAATTCGGATGCGCCGTCTATGCGGAATAGCGCGTGCGCGGTCAGGATCTGCGTATCCACCGCGTTTCGCTCGTAACCAGCCGCGAATAGCGACCGGAGCAAGTGCCAATCTATCTCTTCGGTGCGGGCGAGGTGCGCGATGTCCAGCAGGTGGCGCAGGTCGAACAATCCCCGCCAATAATCCCCATCCTGAAACACATCGTGCAGAAGCAGAAAGACAATCTGCGCGAAAGCCGTCGGGACGTGAAGATGTCTGCCTTCAAGAGTGCTGCGGCGGCTGTTGCGATACAACCATTCGATGTCGCCGAAGGATGCAGGACCTCTCGGCCGGCACTGGAGGTCAATGCTTCCAGCGTCGCCAGGACGGTCAAGCACCACCGGCAGATGGAACTTCGGATTTCCCGGCCACGAGCCTTGGCCGGCGTGGATTCGGATCTGATATCCTATGTTCAGGAGTGCCGCGATCGCCTTAGACATGTCTTCCGGGCGAACAAAGATATCCAGATCGGTCAGCAGCCTTGCGCCGGGCGCAGTGGGCTGCTGACCGGTTAGGAATGCGGCTCCTTTCATTACCACTGGCTCAATCCCGTTTCGATTGAGACACCCGGCGAGCTCGCTCAGTTGCGCCGTCAATTTACAATTGCGTTCGGTATTTCTTGCAAGAACTGTACTCAGGTACCCCTGAACGTCGTCGGGCACCTGCATATTCGGAAAATTAGTCAGCACCGCTGCAAGGGATGTGATCGTCAAGCTTTGGTTTGCAAGTGCAATAATTTCGTCCCATTCCAGCTTCTCTGGAGGGTTTCCACTGAGAGAAGAGACGAGAGCAAGAAAGCTTCGGTAGCTACTGCTGTTCATGGTGCCGGCTTAACACTGCCGCCGCCTCCTCAAGGCTCGAATATGACAATTGGACTGCACGGGCACGGGAAACAAGCTCCAGCAGAATTCCGAACTGATGCATTCCCAGACGCCGAGTTGGCGTGAAGGCTCCAGCAAGGAGTTCCTCTAGTGCCCGCGCCGGCTCGACCGCGGAAACCACGGCCGGCCCGCTCTTTCGGCGGCGAAGCAGTACAATGCTTGCAAGCGGAACGGCTTCGCGTCGAGCATAGCGGATCGAAGTGATGTAACGTACTCGCCTATTGTCAGGGCGACGGTGTATCGGAGTTGCCTCAATCGCGTTCTGCATGCCCTCAAGGAGCCGCCAGGAACCTTGCTTCAGCGCCGGTGCAAACTGCACGCCCCGAAGGAGCCCATCTGAGGTGAGCAAGGTGATGTCGTCCCCGCCATAGCCAAATCCCGCTCCGAGAAGCGCCATCGCTAGCGTACTCTTGCCAGCTCCGGGTGCGCCGCAGAGGGCTAGAGCAGTCCGCTGTTTCACGACAAGTGCCGCGTGGAGTGCGATGCGCGTCCCAAGATGGGCGAGCACATCACTGGCCAACATGGCCCTTAACGCCGGTACCACCTCGGCCGCGGTCATAATCTTCCAGATCAGTCGATTTCGGCTAACACATACCCTGTCACCCAAGCCCACCACCGCGTATGAGACGGAGGGCCGCCCGTCCGGGCATGCCAGTTGATCAAACACAGGGGAGATGAGATCCTGTAGTTGCTTACTGTAGTAGTCGATGGCTACGACTGTCCCCGCAATATCGATCAACTGCGTGCACACGGGTTGCCATTGATCCGGCTCAAGAATGAGCTCCAGCAATCCCTCGCGGGACCAGCGTTGAAGATACATTCGCACTAACTTGCGCGCGGCCTCACGGCCAATGCCGCGTGCCCTAAGCTCTGTTTCCAACTCCCGCGACGATGTCTTCTCTGCGAGGATGCATGACAGACAGGCCGTTACGTCGTCGACTTCGAAGATCTGTTGAGACGACTCGATAAAGATTACCTTTCGCTGCCCGAGCAAGAAAAATCGTGCTCCGTCGCAAAGCCGGAACTTCATTCAATTCCCTGTGTCCCTTCCACGGCCGCCGATCGACCAAGCTGGCCCGTGCCTCTCCAACGCCAGTTACCTCCTGTCGATCGCCGCAGATTAGATAAGTGAACTCTCTGCTCCACTTCTGCGAAAGGCAATCGCTGGTTCAATGCTCCTTTCTCGCGTGCGCCTCTTTACGCCCCCGCCCCTCTCGGCGGCTGCTGCCGCGCCCGCGATGTCCGCTCTCTCCGGAACTTCCCGCACCAGATTTGGCGATGGCATCCGAAGTCAGGCTGGTGGACAGCAGCATCGTAACGAGCGGCGGCGTCGTCGCAGCGAAACGGCCGCATTTCTTCAAGAACTCTCGGCGATCTTCTTCCCCCCGCGCTGTGCGCTCCTCGGGCTCTTCAGAGTGCATTGAGTGATCTCCTCAGCGATCAAAGACCCAAATGGTCTGCATGCGTATCCTCCCATTGCATATCGCCGCCGGATATATACAGAACTGTATAGAAGAGAGAATAAAGTCAGCGCAGAGAGGTGCTTTTTAAAGACGGAGAAAGCCGTAACGGTGCTATGGCAGCGCAATAATACTGGCCTTCCGCCTGGTGAATTTCTCGCCATATAGCATGCTCTATATTCTCAGGCGGATCAGTCGATGTGATTATACTAACCGGACGTCGGCCCTGGCTTCACGCCAATAAGGCTGTCGCTCGGCAGGAATTTTGAGTACCAAAGCTTAAACATCAAGACGTTCACTACAAATCCATTTGAATATATACATATATATATATATATATATATAAGAAAGGCGGAAAAACAGTCGGTGCCACTACCAGCACAGGCAAGCTAAAATACTGCTCCCGAGTAATAGATAAGAGGCCTGGCGGCCTCTTTTTCTTTTAGCGGGCAGTGCATCCACGACCTTGCGTTCACGCACCTTTTGCAGTCATGTATTGCACATGCAGGGCTGCGAGCGCCGTACGATTGCTAATGTCCAGCTTACGAAAGATATTGTGCAGGTGAATTCCGACTGTTCCTTCTGAAGTGCCTAATCGCGAGGCGATCGAACGGTTCGAAAGTCCACCGCAGATCAGTGCGGTGATCTCACGTTCACGCGGGGTGAGGAGACTAAGCTTCGCGAGCATCGCTTGATCGCTGGTTTGCGAACCTCTCGATAGCAGCTCCTCAGGAAGCCACTTGCCACCATTTGCGACCTTGCGCATGCAGCTCAGTAACTCTTCAGGGGCGTACTCCTTCAAGAGAATACCAGACAGCCCCAATTTCAGCGCATCGGAAATCTGTGGCCCACTGATCGTTGCCGTGAGGAAGATAAACCTGGTAAACCGCTTGTTGCGCATTGCACGCAGAACCTCCAGGCCATCCATGCCCGGCATTGCCACATCGAGGACTGCGATGTCTGGCTGAAGGTGATTGATGAGCGACACTGCCTCAGCCCCGCTGGTGCATGTTCCGACGACTTCGAACTCGACCGCCGCGCTTAACAGATCTTGAAGGCCCCTCAGGAGCAGAGGATGGTCGTCTACCAGGATCACTGAATACATGGATGCGCCTCCTGCTTTATTGGAAGCGTGATTTGAAGAGCATATCCAGGGGACGTCCTGAGTACCGTCAGTTGCCCCCCCAGTCCCGCGACCCGTTCCGAAAGGGACGCCGGCCTTGGCGCCTTCACATTCTTCGAGACTCCTGACCCGTCGTCGGTGATCTCAAGGTTCAGGCTCCCTTCCACGGCCGTGAAGTCGACATTCACTCGACTAGCTCTACCGTGACGTACTGAGTTGGCCGCGGCTTCGGAGATCATTTGCATTATCTCGTGCAGCATCCATGTAGGGACTACCAGTTCTGCAGCCCGAAACGAGAAGGCGATGTCGCAATTCCAACGCGTTTTCAGTAGTTCGAGAAAATCAGGTAGAGCCTGCCCCAGGCGCGTGAAACTTCCCTCCTCCGTTGCTCGACTATCCTCAACAAATTTGCGCAAGCATTGTTGCTGCTCAAAAAGAACCGTCCCCACCTGCGCCAACTCCGCTTTTGCAGCAGTCGAAACCGCTTCGCCGACAAGTTTTAGCTTAATGCGCGCGGCAGTAAGGTTTTGCAGAACGGTATCGTGCAGATCCCTCGCAAGCCGTATGCGTTCTTCCGAGAGTGCCGCTTGAATTAAAGCGATGCGCTCAAGTTCCGCACCGAGGCGCGCGGCGATGATCTGGGTTAAAGCCGCGCTGCCATCAGGCATAGGAGACGGGCTCATGACAAAGACGCATCCTCGGAATCGAATGGTTGAGAAGGCAGCAGAGGAGACTTGGCACACGGTTTGACCAAGCTTCGCTGACAGTTCCGGTAGTTCAGCGCACAGTGCATTCAGGTTTTCTTTGTTCCTGACCAGTGCGGCGTGATGTTGCGGATCGTGTCGATGCCAGAAGTCTGAGCTTTTGACGTCTACCAATTGCAGATTGCCACATGTCCAGTAGGCGATGGATCCCGATCCAATCTCCTGATCGCGCCAAATTACTAGCAGATGCGGCCCGCCGAGCACTCGTGAGGCATGTTCAAGGAGAAGTCGCAACCAAGACACCCGGTCCTCCCCGACCGCACCCCGTGGCCATTGTGCGAGTTCGGCTAAGCGTTGCCTGCTGCGTTCACGGTAGGCTCCGAAATATCCAAGCGTAGCAGCGATCAGCACAAAATAGATGGATCGCATAATAAAGACATTGAGCTCGGACTCACCATCCAACAGATCAGGAAGGCCGACGATCAATTGGACAGAAAGGGCGATTAATGCCCCGAGCGTTGCTCCCTTCAGCCCCCAGCGCATCGTCATGGCCAGGATCACAAATGGAAGAATAGTGAAGAAGGGGCTGGCAAGCTCGTTCGTCAGAGACGTCAGCCACCCGACGGCGGCGGCGTCGACGACATGGATGAATAGATGTGCCGGACTGTCAAATGACCTTCGCGAAGGAAAGATGATCAGTCCAACGGACAGGACAAGGTACATGCTCAAAACAACTCGCGATTCATAAAGAAGCGAGTTGGGACGGGTAGGATCAAGGTAAATAGCTAGGATAGCAAACACTGCGGTTAGCAGCCGACCGGTACAAATTAAGCGTTCAGGGTCAGTGCGAAGCAACCAGTCGCGCGCCAGCGCCGCAATCCGCTCCCCTGGCCAACGGGAGCGCTTGCTCTCGGTATTTGCATGTACATCTATGCTCGCCATGCGCAACTCCGCATAGAAGCACTCGAGAGAGTGTAAAATGAACTTTAGTATCTGCAAATCTTCTCAACTGATACGTGATGAGTCAACAACGGTCAGCAGTCATCGAAGCCCCTTGGAAAGTTCACCAGGAAAACACCTGCGATCCAGCATGCAAAAACGAGACTGACGGGAGGCAGGCTCGATGCGTCGATCATTGCCCAACCGAGGGTGAATAGGATTGGATTGTTGACCGAATCCGAGGCTGCGTTCAAATAAGGCACGCCCTGTAGCCAGATTGCCGACGTTTGGTAGACCAGTCCGGAGAACAGGAGCAGCACTGCAGTCCACAAGAACGTCTCCTCGAGTTGGCACGCGAGCGCCAGACCCGTGGCTGCAAAGATACCAAAAAGACAAAGCGATAAGAGGGTGAACCCGGCTCGCCTTCGCGGTGGATATAGATCGATCTGGCGCACCCATTCACCTAAGACGCAGTTGGCTAACGACATGGTGAAGATGGTGAGCAAGCCGGCAACAATCCTTAAGCCCGAATTCTCCAGTGGCGGGCCGCCTAAAACATACGCGATAGTCACGCCGAGAATGATGGGCAGGTGCTTGATGACGAGTTCGGGCCGACGTGACGCGAGATGCCGGTTGGTCTTGTGCGCTATGGCGGCGGCCTTGTTCAGTCTTCTAAGTTCTTCATTCTCCAGATCTGCAGATGCCATGATCGATCCCCCTCCTCCGAACCCCTAACTGGGATCTTCCAGCCTTTGAGCCGTTACGGAATGTCTTACCACTCGGAGGAGCCAGCCGGAATCTAGGGCATTATATAAGTGGTTTTGAAAGGTCCGCCTCAACGCTTCCGGCTTGTATCGCCGGCGCAAAAACACAAGAAGAAAACTCTATTGCGTTGCCTTCAAGGCCACCCGATGCGACCCAAGTAGCCGCAGTTGACTGACTTATGGGCGCTTATTGGGTGTCCGAAAGTTAGCAGTAGGGCCTATCTGCGATTATCGCGTTCTCACGGCTCGTCTGGCTTCGTCATCATCGCCGCAATAACCGTGTAGCTCAAATAGTTAAATCGTCACCACAGCTTAGTCGGAAAGTAACCCGCGACGTAGCTCGCGATGGCAGTGAGTCAGGCTCGCTGCGTTTTGCCTCCTGTGGGTCAAATGCAAAAGCCGTTGGCATAATGCATGTCGTCCAAAAGGTGCAGCGGTATTGGGACAACGACGTGGTCAAAAACCAGTAATTGAGGCGCGTCGCATGAATTCGATTGAATGCGGCGCACTTTAGCTAACGATCCACGGGCCATTTTTGCGTATGCGGTCCCACGCGCGGGGGACCTATGGGGCCGATCATCAGTGTTGATGGTGATGTCTTGGTCACGGTGCCGTCGGCGATGGTGAGCAGGCTGTCAAAGAACTCCTCGCCGCTTGCGGATTTCGGAAGCTTGGCGCCGTGCATGATGCTGATCACCGTCGCTCCGGGGCAGCGGTCCCTGATCGCCTGGTGAAACGCGATCGACGCCGGCCTGTCGAGGGCACTGGTCGGTTCATCGAGAAACAGGAGCTCCGGGCGGTGCAGCAGGATCCGCGCCAGAACGACCTTCTGCTTCTGGCCGCCGGAAAGAAGCTGATCCCAGCGCTGGCTGTCCCGCCCCTCCTTGCCAAGGTTGCCGACGAAATCGGTAAGGCCGGCCTTGCGGAGCGCTGCGATAACCTCGGCGTCCGAGTAGGCCTCAATCGGCTCGGGCAGGCATATCAGTTCCTTCAGCGATATGGCCGGCAGCTTTACGTCCTGCGCGGCATAGAGGCTCCGCACATTCCTGGGCAAAACGACCGCGCCGCGGCCGTGCGGCCAAAAGCCGTTGATCGCCTTGAGAAGCGACGACTTGCCGCTGCCCGATTCGCCGACGAGAAGGGTCCATTCGCCGCGATCAAAGTGAAGGCGCCCGGTCGAGACAAAGGGCTCATCCTCGCCCGGGTGCATCAGCTCGAGATGCCGGATCGTCAAGCCGAACTCAGGATCCTGTCTGGTGTAGCGCAACTCGGAGTGGCCGGTACGGGCATAGAAATCGCGCGGTTTCTGCGCATCCTCGATCGCCTTGGCGAGGTCGGTTACGCGGCTCGCGTTCGCCCTGAGCCTCGCGATGTCGGGCATGACGTGGATGAACCACGAGAAATCGTTGATGATGGCGTTGGCGAGCTCCGCGCCGGTGACATAGGCCTGCAGGCTGAGCCTTGCCTCCGCATAGGGAAGCAGCCCGGGCGCATAGGCAACGATGCGTGATGCGAAGAAGTTGTAGACGAGTTCGAATCCCATGTAGCTCGCGGTGAGAATATTGAGCCTTGCCCAGGTGCGGTCGACGTCGCGATAGCGCCGCCTATGGATACCCCTCTGCGCCCCTTCGCCGCCGGAGGCCGCGACATGGAAACTGTTGTGGAGGAGCGTGGTCAGTTGGCGGCGATAGCTGCCTTCCGCCCATTGCATCCTGACATCCAGATTTTGCTGGATCGCCCCCAGCTTTGCAGCCAAAAACGTGTTCAGGGGAACGTAGGCGATGACGGCTACAAGGGTCAGGCAGGCGCTGGCGTAACTGCCGAGGAACTCCAGTCCGGTGACCTTGGTGGAGGTCTCGATGATCTTGCCGCCGACGAAGAAGAGCGACAGGATCACGCCGCTGATGCCCATGGCGAGGCCTATTGCACCGCCGGTCATGCCCTTGAGCGATTCCTGGATGCGTTGATCGATGTTGTCCGGCACCCCGGCTTCCGATGGAATGTGGTCCTCGGCGCCATATTGCAGATGCAAATGCGTGTGATTGCGGTCGAGCAGTGCGTCGTTGAAGCGCCGGTCAAGCCAGGCCCGCCATTTGCGATGCAGGGTCGTCGAGAAGAAGTGGCGGACCGCGGTGAAACCGATTTCCTTGAGCACGACGATCCCCGCCAGCGTGGCCGCGGTGATGAGAAGCGACCTAAGCTTCGTCGGGTTTTCCGGATGGTGCATGAAGGCAATTGCGCTGACAAGTTCGCCCGACGCCTCCGCGAACCAGACGCTGGCCATTGCCGAGAGGGCTGTAAGCACGATAATGATTGCCGCCAGCCCCCAAGCCTCGCGCCATCTGTCGGAGAACCAATAGGCCCACATCAGCCCCCAAAAGCTGCGCATCGAAGAAACGGGGGTCGACTCCGGCTGCTTTTCCCAGTTGCGCTTCCACAGGTGCAACGGACATCTCCCGCGTTCGCGGCCGTGATCAGGACCACCCTGTCCAGAGCCACTTACAGACATTGGTAACGCCACGCCGGGACGCACTGATCGCGATCAATGACTTCCAAAATAACCGTTGCGCGCTCCGGCCTCAACCGGGCGCGACCTTTGATGCGGCTTTTAACTGCGCAATTCCGCGAATCTCAGCCTTTCGGCGCTTCAAACAGGCGGTTCCGCCAGGATGTTTGATGAGAATCTGCTTGCCGCCCACTCCCCTTATGATTTCGATTGCGGAATCGCGCGCCGGCCGTGCCTAGAGTTGCGGCGCCGGCCTCCAGATTGGCGACTTCGATCTGAATGCGCTTCGGGCTCTGCAGCAGCTGCCCTTGCGCGTCCGATAAGACGCGCGCTGCAGTCTCCTCGCCCCGGCGCTCCTCGCTTGTCACTCTCGAGCTACTCTGAGGGGTCAAATCAGGCGAAGTAGTACGCTCCGCCGCAAGCAGCAGGACGACGATCCAGGGCGGCATCTTCCATGCCGTCAGCGATGGGATTCCGGCAAGCGCCAGCGCAAAGTCCCTCGGAGAGCGCGGCGCCGAGACCGCCTACGACGGCGACGCCATCAACGCCCGTGCTGGCCGTCGCTCCGGAAGTAGCGCGACGTCGCCTCCGTCCGGTTGCGTACCTTCATTTTCTTATAGATGTTGCGGACATGCACCTTGACGGTGTTTTCGGAAAGCCCAAGACGGTCGGCGATGATCTTGTTCTGCGTGCCCATGCAGACGAGATCGAGAATCTGGATCTCGCGCGTCGTCAGGACGCCTTGGCCGAAGTCGGTCTTGCGTTCCGGATCGATGGCTTCCGAAGACGCCTGTTTTTGCTCAACAGGGCCGCCCCCTGAGAGCCCTCTCGGCGCCAGGCGCCGGAGCAACGCGGCGGGAAAATGCTCGCCGCCCTTCATCAAGAGATCGATGGCGGTGAGACATATGTCGAGATTGAGATTCAGCGGCAGCACGCCGTGAACCAAACCTTCCTCTACAACTCCCGCGATCGACGAGTCGAGCTCGTCCGCATCCTGCATCATCAGGCCGATCGCGGCCTTTGGATGGCACTCGTGGATCATCCTCATGATCGATGGAAATGCTGTTGCCTGCAGGCCGTAAAGTATGACCAGGCTTACGTCGACAAGTTTGCCGTCCAGGAGACGGTCGGCGTTGGAAAGGCCGACGACGTGCCGATCTTGAAAACGCGCGCTGATCGCCTGCGTCAAACATTCGGCGAATAGGTCGGTCTTAGCGAGCACAACAATCTTGCTTTTCTTCGGCAAAACCTTGTTGTTAACTTCAAAACTGCTCACGGGCGAGCTTGTGCGGTACATTTGCCCCTCCTTGGCACTCCTATATTTCGCCGATTCTTTGTCACCACCTGCGTGCGTTAAAGTTCTCCTGAGAACAATTCGAACATATTATGAAATAAAGTAACTTCAGCTAACTTCGTCAATAAATACTTTCAAATGATTACGTTTATAGATACAACCAACGAGCGCCATTGTCGTTATCACCCAGTTCCGATAGTTATCGCGCCGTTCATTTCTACTCAAATGGGTTAGCCCAGATCGTCGTCAATCAAGGTACAGTGCCTGAGGAGCGACGCTCTTTGGCGCGCCGGTCAAACAGGTCCGAGCGCTGGAGTAACCGAACCATCAATCATGGGCTACGAGCTTCGTTAGACGTTCCTTATTGGCAGCGGCATCAATTTGACGCGACGATCCGCCCATAGCCCAACCGGTCTACCAAGCACGAAAAGCCCCGGCTGGAGAGGCCGAGGCTTGTTTTAGTGTCGCCCGATGCGCCCTCATTTTCCGGTTTTGCTCAACGAAGCCAGCCCAGCAAGCTGGCAAAAGACAAAGCCCACCTGGACCACGAAGAGAAACGACCAATACCGCTAGGATGGCGACGTGTATTTTTGTCAGCAAACTTCGATCGATTTCAGCTCGTCAAAGTCAAGCGCCGAACCCTCTAGTGCCTCGCGTCGTGCCCATCGAAAATATATCTGAATTTCGTTGGAAATCACGAACCGATACCCTAGCTTTTGGGTAATGGCGTGTGCTGCGTGCGCTACGGGTATCCCCGAAATCGACGGAGACTTCGATTAACGTTCCAAACTAGGGAGCGCGAACCCGTGTCTTTGTCGATCTTGCCTAGGCGCATAGAGTCCACCCTCCGTCAATTCCTAAACAGCGAGGCCTCTGGCGGCCTGATGCTCATGGCTGTCGCCGTGGCGGCGATACTGACCGCGAACTCACCCGCGGCGGAAGACTACTTCCATCTGCTCCACGTCTACATCGGCCCGCTGACACTGCAGCACTGGATCAATGATGTCCTTATGGCGACCTTCTTCTTGCTTGTCGGTCTGGAGATCAAGCGCGAGATGCTGGACGGCCAGTTGTCGAGCTGGAGCCGACGCCTCCTTCCAGGAGTTGCGGCCGCAGGCGGCATGCTCGTTCCTGCCCTCTTCTATGTCTTCTTCAACAGGAATGATCACGCTGCGCTTCAAGGGTGGGCGATCCCGACGGCAACGGACGTTGCGTTTGCTCTCGGCGTGATCTCGCTGTTCGGCCGGCGGGTTCCAGCGTCGCTCAAGATTTTCCTGGCAGCGCTCGCGATTATCGACGATCTCGGAGCCGTCATCGTTGTTGCACTGTTTTATGCGGCCGAGCTGAACCATACCGCGCTGGGCGGGGCGTCTGTTGTGCTCGGTCTTCTTTACGGCCTCAATCGCGCAAAGGTGAAATCGCTCTGGCCTTATCTCATGCTGGGTGGTCTTCTCTGGATGCTGGTTTTCGCCTCCGGTGTCCATGCCACGATTGCGGGCGTGGTTCTCGCCTTGACGATTCCGCTTCAGTTGACACCCGGCACGCCCGAGGCCATTTATTCGGAATCCCCGCTCCACAAGCTGGAGCACTACCTCCAAAAGCCCGTCGCGTTCGCCATCGTGCCGATCTTCGGTTTCGCCAACGCGGGCGTGTCTTTTGCCGGAGTTTCGACGGACGTGCTTGCCGAGCCGCTCACGATGGGTGTTGCGGTGGGGCTGATGTTTGGAAAGCTGGTCGGAGTCTTGGGGACCGTCGCTCTGCTCGTGAAACTCGGTCTTGCGCGTCTTCCGGCCCGAGCGAGCTGGGGCCAGATGGCGGGTATTGCCTTTCTTTGCGGTATTGGCTTCACGATGTCCCTGTTCATCGGCTTGCTTGCTTTCAAAGATCCGAGCGTTCAGGACCATGTGAAGATCGGAATCTTGATGGGGTCGATCGGGTCCGGTGTTCTTGGAGCTCTGTTCCTGACACTGTTCGGACGGCGGATCTCCAAACGCAGGGCCTGATCTGGATCGCGTGGCAGGCGGTAAATTGCGTTCATGGCGCGAAGTCCCCGAAATTTACCCTTCTCAAATTAGGCACGGTCATTACGGTGCTGCGCTTATCGGCCGAGATTCTCTCTGGCCGAAACCAAAAGGGGACGAAAGAATGACCGCCGACCGACTTCGTTTCGTCCTCTTCCTCAACGGTGTCTTCATAGTGGCCTTGGCGGTGGCCATGCTCGTACCGGCAATCGTGGATTTCGCGGTGGACAATGTCGGGGGTGCCATCACATTCCTGATGAGCGCCGCCGTAAGCGGCGGCCTTGGGGCCATGCTTGTTGCGGCCTTCAAGGAAGATCAGGTCGACCTCACCGACCGCAGGACGGGCCTGCTCATCACCGTCAGCGCCTGGCTTTCGGTCTCAATGGTCGGAGCCATTCCGCTCTATAATTCGGGGCTTAACCTCAGTTGGACTGATGCAGTCTTCGAGGCAGCATCTGCACTAACCACGACCGGTTCTACAATCCTGGTGGGGCTCGACAACATGCCGCTGGGGCTCTTGATGTGGCGGTCTCTGCTGCAATGGCTCGGCGGCATCGGAATCATCGTCATGGCCATCAGTTTGCTTCCCGCCTTACGTGTCGGCGGCATGCAGCTTTTTCGCTCCGAGTCGTCCGACATTTCCGAAAAGCCTTTCCCAAAAGTGCGGCAGATCGCCCGCAACATCCTGATTGTTTACGTCTCGCTCACCTTGGCCTGCGCCGTATCACTCGATATCGCGGGCATGTCGACTTTCGACGCCGTCAACCATGCGATGACGACGATTGCGACAGGCGGTCTTTCAACCAAGGACGCCTCGATCGGCTTCTACAATTCCATCGCGGTCGAAGTCGTGACCATCGTTTTCATGATTTCCGGCGCACTGCCACTCGCCTTCTATGCCGTATTCCTTGTGAGTCGCGGCAAACGCAGCGCCATTGAGGGGCAAATAATACCCTTTCTGTTCATCGTCGCGACGGCAATCCTCGCCTGCACAGCCTGGAACGTCAGCCAAGGCATGTCGCCACCCGTCGCCTTGCGGCTGTCTGCCTTCAACGTCACCTCGATTGTCACCGACACCGGATTTGCCACGGCCGACTTCTCCACTTGGGGAAGTTTTGCGGTTGGACTCTTCTTCATGCTTTATCTCGTCGGCGGTTGTGCCGGCTCGACGGCAGGCGCCATAAAAATCTTCCGCTGGCAAATCCTGGTCGAGGGTACGGGACGGGCTCTTCGCCTCATGCTTTATCCGCAGGCAATCGTGCCGGTGCGTTTCCAGGGCAAGTCCGTTGACGAAATGGCAATCAGCAACGTCCGCAATTTCTTTTTCCTCTACATCATGACCCTGCTGTTTCTCTCGCTCCTCGTCATGACCACAGGCCTCGATTACCTTTCGGCCATCTCCTCGGTCGCGCAGGCCATGGCGAATGCGGGACCAGGCCTCGGCCCCGTCGTCGGGCCGGCAACGAATTTCGCCTCGATCCCGGACACCGCCAAATGGCTGATCGCGTTTGCAATGGTCATCGGGCGATTGGAACTTTTGACTTTTCTCGTCGTCCTGCAGCCATGGTTCTGGCGCCGCTGAATGACTGTGATAGCGGTCCAGCACTCGAAACGCGCCAAGGCCGGACCGTGCATGAGACACCATTCGGCGCACGCTCTACTTGAGGATGCCGAGCAGTTTTAGGTTGTGGCAAATGAAAAATCTGATTTACTGCCACCTCGCTGCTTGGCTTTTGAGGGGGAATTGCCGATGGAGTGGACGCGCAGGGATATTGTGCTTGGTGGTTTGGCGTCACTTGGCACCGTCGCGGTCGAGAAACCCACATTCGCAGCGGCGTCTTCCTATTTTTCCGGCACCGCCGTCGACAATGGCGTGACGTTCCGGAGCACCAACTTTGCCAACATCGACAAGAGGTGGCGCCGCCAGGTTGTCAAATATTTCAGCAGCGAGCCGATTGGCACCGTCGTTGTCGATACCAGGCACCATTTTCTTTACCTGATCATGGAGAACAAGACGGCCATCCGCTACGGCGTAGGTGTCGGTCGCGAGGG
Source organism: Ensifer sp. MPMI2T (assembly GCF_004827385.1). GTDB lineage: Bacteria > Pseudomonadota > Alphaproteobacteria > Rhizobiales > Rhizobiaceae > Sinorhizobium. Next base: position 69,870 of record NZ_SRXN01000025.1, on the reverse strand, counting down.
CTTCAAATGGTATGGCCGCGCCACGATCGACCGGAAATCGCTCTGGCCACGCTGGACGCCGCCGCCGGAGATGCGGGAGCGTCACCCTGAACTGCCTGAATCGGTCGAGGGAGGTTCGCCAAAGAACCCGCTTGGGCCCCGCGCCATGTACCTGCTTCGCGATGGTGTCGATACCGGCTATCGCTTACACGGTACGCTGGAGCCGGGCAGCATCGGCAGGGATGCCTCCAGCGGTTGCATCCGCATGTTCAACGAAGATGCCATCGATCTTTATCAGCGCTGCCCCATCGGCACCGCGGTGCAAGTCCTGCCGCACATCGCCGACCAGGCCGAAAGTGCCGCTGAGGTCAGCCAGGCAACCCCGGTCGAATAAGGCCCGGTCGAATGAGGAATATCACGCTGATGTCTGCTTTGACCGGATATCCGAGGCTGCTTGCCGCCGCGGCCATGCTCCTGACGCTCGCCGCCTGCAACACCACCACTGAAATCGCCGCGCTGGAAGAGCCAACAGCGGCGCCGATCACCGGACAGACCAACGATCCCGCGCCAGGTTTCGAGAACGTCGTGGCCGGCAGCGAAGAGGACTTCATCCTGAATGTCGGCCGACGGACCTACTTCAACAAGGACTCGTCCGCGCTCGATTCCGTCGCCATGGCAACGTTGGACAAGCAAGCCACCTGGCTCAACAGCAACCCGCGTTGGCTGGTCAAGCTGCAGGGATTTGCCGACGATTCCGGATCCGCGTCAAACATGGAAACGCTGTCGCAGAAACGCGCCGACGCGGTGATGGCCTATCTCGTCTCGAAGGGCGTCGATCCCAACCGCCTGTGGGCCAAGGGTTACGGCAACGACCGCGAGGTCCGTGACTGCACGGACCGCTCCTGCCAGGTGCAGAACCGGCGCGTCGTCTCCAACCTGCGCACGGAGCGCGACGCGCTCTGATCGCAGGATGCCTTGCTGATAGGTCTATCCGCGAGATCGTCTTCCGCCGCAGAACCCGGTGCTCGACAGCGCCGGGCCTTTGAGCATGCGAAGCGCAGCCGTGGCGGTGCCGCCTTCGCCCACAACGCGGACGCCAGTCCAGGCACCAAAGCTACGACTTGTGCGATCGGCTTCAGGCCGCAGTCGGCTTCATCGCGGGCGGCCAGTTGTGGGTTTCGCCCTTTCGTCGGGATGCCCAAGCGTAGAGCGCGTCGTAGATGATGAAACCGCGCTTCAGGACTTCGTGGTCGTCCGGAGAGAGATCGCGCAGCCCCATCGAGATCGCCAAAAGCCCGGAGGATTGCGGTGTGAGATCGTGCCTGCCGGTGTCGGCGCCGCGAACGATGGCAGCGATCGTGGCAATCGCGGGGTCTTTGGCGAGGTCGTGCTTCTCGACAAAAGCGTCGAAGCTGCATCCCTCGCCGACATGCGTGTATTCGACGTCGGGCACATCATACGGTGTGGCGCCCGTTTCCTTCGCCACCGCCATTACCTGGTCCGGCGGAACGAACAGGAATTCCGGCTCCTTGTCGATGAACCTTGCAATCAACCACGGACATGCGATGCGGTCGATGACCGGACGCTCGCGTGTAACCCATTTCATGGCATAGTCCTCCCAGCAGGTGCGATGAAGGGAACCGTCGGCCCGCCGATCGCGTGCCAGGCGGCGATTCCCCCGGACAGCGTATGTGCGTCCAGGCCGCGGCGACGCAGTTCGACGACGGCGTCGCCGCTGACCTGGAAGCCATACATGCAATAGGCGACGATAGGCTTGTCGCGCGGCAGTTCGTCGATCCAGTCCGCCATGGCCTCAGAAGGTCGAAAGGTCGCCCCTGGGAGCATGTCGCCGCGCTTCGGCAGATCCTCGGCAAGACAAATGTCGAGCAGCATGATGTCCTCATGCCGCTGAATGCGACCAAGGAGGTCCTCTGGAGCAACCTCCAATTCGGAACCGCTGCTTGCCGGCGCCCCGCGATGCTGCCCGACCACACGCGCAAAACGCTGGCCAACACGATCCCAGTGGATGTTCTTCATGAAGGCATCGACGTAGGCGCCGGCCTTTGCCCCGAAATCGATATGGTAGGCGTGCTCGTACATATCGAGCGCCATGATCGGGATGCTGCCGGCAAGGCAGTTCGTGTGATCCTGTCCCCATTGGATCATCAGGCGTTCGTGACGCTCCGACCAGACGAGCAAGGTCCATCCCGACCCACCAGCCTGCGCTTTGGCGCAGGCTGAGAATTTCGAGCGCCAGCCCGCGACGCTGCCGAAATCGCGCTCCAGCGCTGCAGCCAGCTCGCCTTTGGCATCACCCGTGCCACCAAGCCCGTCGAAATAGATCTCGTGCAGGATCGCCGAGTTGGCGGCGATGAGTTCTTCCCGCTTCAAACCGTTCATGTCGAAGACAGGCGTGGCGCCCCAATCCATTTCGTCGAGACGGCGTTCGATCGCGTTCAGGCGCCGAACCGCGCCCCCATAGTTGTTTTCGTAGTGGCTCGCCAAAAGCCGCTCCGAAAGTCCGTCAAGGCGCGGCGGCTTGAAAGGGAGTGGCATGATCCGGTGCATGGTGTCCTCGCTTGAGATGCGCTGCCAGGACTGAAGGCTACGCCGAAACAAGAAATGATACAAGTGTTGCATTTTGAGCTTTTGATGATACGGTGTGAATATGCGCAACGATTCGACGCCGGCGGAACAGCGCTGGCTGCTTTTGATCCACCAACTGCCGAGCAAGCCAGCCTACTTCCGGGTGAAGATCTGGCGGCGCCTGCAGCGCATCGGGGCCGTCGCCGTCAAGAGCACGGTCTACGCGCTGCCGGCGAATGCCGAGACGCAAGAGGATTTTGAATGGTTGCTGAAGGAGATCGTCGAAGGCGGTGGCGAGGCCATGGTGTGCGAGGCGCGCCTGATTGACGGCCTCTCCGACGCCCAGGCCCACGCGCTGTTCGATGCGGCGCGCGACGAGGACTACGAGGCAATTGCCAGCGAGGCAAGGACGCTCTCGGCTCGGGTCGAGGCCGCCGCGTCGGCAGAGGAAAGGGCCGACATCCGCATGCAGGCCGGCCGTCTGCGAAAGCGGCTCGCCGACATTGCCACGATTGATTTCTTCGGGGCAACCGGGCGCCTTTCGGCGGAGAGTTTGATCGCGGACCTGGAGCGCAGGCTTGCAGAGGACAAGGACATGATCAACGAAAGTCCGAGCACCACGCCGCTGACGGCGGCCGATCTGAAGGGCCGAGTTTGGGTCACCCGCAAGGGCGTCCATGTCGATCGCATGGCCTGCATCTGGCTCATCCGCCGCTTCGTCGATCCGGATGCCGTTATTCGCTTCGTGCCTGGCAAGGGCTATGTCCCGAATCCGGGCGAAATTCGCTTCGACATGTTCGAGGGCGAGATCACCCATGAAGGCGACCGGTGCAGTTTCGAGGTCTTGCTCAGCAGGGCGGGCATCACCGATCCCGCGCTGCAGGCCATCGCCGAGATCGTCCACGACATCGATCTGAAGGACGCGAAATTCGGGCGCGAGGAGACGACCGGCATCGCCAGCCTGATTGCGGGAATCTGCACAGCCAATGCTCAGGACGAGCAACGCATCATCCAGGGCGGGCCGGTCTTCGACAACCTCTACCAATATTTCCGCGCGAAGCGTGGATGACACACGGAAACCAAGCATGAACAAAGTCAACGGCCTTGACATCGCCACACAGCGCACTGACACGCAGCCCCACGGCATTTCCTTCTCCGAAGCGCTCCGCGTTTGGACGCGCGTGGCTGCCTTGAGCTTCGGCGGCCCCGCCGGACAGATTGCGATGATGCATCGCATCATCGTCGAGGAGAAACGCTGGATCGGCGAAACCCGGTTTCTTCACGCACTCAATTACTGCACGCTGCTGCCGGGGCCGGAGGCGCAGCAGCTTGCGATCTATATCGGCTGGCTCATGCACAAGACCAAGGGCGGGCTGGTCGCCGGGACGCTCTTCGTGCTTCCCGGCGCCGTCGCGATCATGGCGTTAAGCTGGATCTACGCCATCTTCGGAAATGTCGGAGCCGTTCAGGCGCTGTTCTTCGGATTGAAGGCTGCGGTTCTGGCGATCGTGCTCGAGGCAGTCATTCGCATCGGCCGGCGGGCGCTGAAGAACAATGTCATGCTGGCGCTCGCCGCTGGGGCATTCATCGCGCTTTTCCTGTTCCGTGCCCCCTTCCCCATGGTCGTGCTCGCCGCGGGCGTCATCGGCTATATTGGCGGCCGGGCCGGCTGGGCGGCGTTCCTTGCGAGCAATGGCCACGGCAAAGTCGGCGACAAACAGGTCGCAGATGTTGACAGCGCACTCGGCGAAGAGATCCCCGACCACGCCCGCCCGCCAGTGAGTTGGTCGCTCAAGGTCGCCGTGGTCGGACTGCTGCTTTGGGGCGGGCCGGTTTTCGCCCTTCTGGTATTTCTGGGACCGGGCAACGTCTTCACGGACATCTCGATCTTCTTTTCCAAGATGGCCATGGTCACCTTCGGTGGCGCCTACGCCGTTCTCTCCTATGTCGCCCAGCAGGCGGTCGTGCATTATCATTGGCTGAAGCCCGGCGAGATGCTCGACGGTCTCGGCATGGCGGAGACCACGCCCGGCCCGCTGATCATGGTGACGCAGTTCGTTGGCTTCATGGGCGCTTACCGAGACCCGGGTTCCCTCAATCCTTTGCTTGCCGGCACGCTGGGCGGGCTGCTGACGACCTGGGTAACCTTCGTTCACTGCTTTCTCTGGATTTTCCTTGGCGCACCCTTCATGGAGACGATGCGCAGCAACAAGGCTCTGTCGGCCGCCCTGGCGGCGATCACGGCTGCGGTCGTCGGCGTCATCCTCAATCTCGCGGTGTGGTTCTCGTTGAATGTGCTGTTTCGCGAACTCTATGAAGCGCGTGGGTTCGGCATGACGATCGATGTTCCGGTCTTGAGCTCCGTCAACGTCGCATCGCTGATCCTGACGATCGCGGCCATGGTCGCGGTGTTTCGCTTCAAGACTGGCATGCTGACGGTCTTGGCCGGCTGCTCGCTCATAGGCCTCTTCTATGGATTGCTGATGGGCTGGATGTAGTTCGCGCGCGAAAAGGAAACACACCGGTGCAAGGCATTCGTCCGGCCACATATCTCTTCGCCGCGCGGGCTCTGCGCGACTTTGGCGACGGCTTCGTCGCCATCCTGCTGCCGGTCTATCTGCTCGCCCTCGGCTTTTCACCGCTGCAAGTTGGCGTCATCGCAACGGCATCGCTCTTTGGCTCTGCCCTCCTGACGATCGTCATCGGGTTTCTTGGCGCCCGCCATGATCTCCGCCGTCTGCTTCTGGCAGCCGCGGGCCTGATGGTCGCCAGCGGTGTGGCCATGTCGATGATCAACGATTATGCGCTGCTGCTGGTGGTCGCATTTGCCGGCACGATCAATCCCTCCGCCGGCAGCGTGAGCATCTTCGTGCCACTGGAGCATGCCGTCCTCACCCGCGAAGTGGCGAGTGTCGAGCGCACGAGGATGTTCGCCCGCTACAGCCTCGTCGGCGCGCTCGCAAGCGCAGTCGGCGCCCTCGCCGCGGCACTGCCCGACCTGATGACGCGCTTCGGACCGGGGCACCTGACAGCCATCAAGCTGATGTTCGTTCTCTATGCGGTCGTGGGCATCCTTGGCGGCCTTCTTTATGCTCGCATACCGCCCCGCCCCACGAGCCGAGAATCCGACAAAGCGACGGCACTTGGCCCCTCGCGTGCCATCGTCCTGAAGCTTGCAGCCCTGTTCAGCCTCGATGCATTCGCCGGCGGTTTCGTGGTCCAGTCGCTGCTCGCCCTGTGGCTGTTCGAGCGATTCAATCTCTCGCTCTCCGAAGCCGGGGTGTTTTTCTTCTGGACGGGCGTGCTGTCGGCATTCTCGTTTCCCGTCGCCGCCTGGCTATCGAAGCGGATCGGGCTCATCAACACCATGGTGTTTACGCACATTCCGTCCAGCATTGCCCTGGCGCTTGCGGCATTCGCGCAGAACTTGCCGATGGTGCTCGTCCTGCTGCTCATTCGAGCGGCACTCTCGCAGATGGATGTGCCGACACGCTCGTCCTATGTGATGGCGGTCGTAACAGAGGCGGAACGCGCCGCGGCCGCAAGTTTCACGTCCGTGCCGCGCAGTCTTGCCGCAGCCGCCAGCCCTGCGCTCGCAGGCGCTCTCTTTGCTGCTTCCTATCGCGCTTGGCCGCTCCTCATCTGCGCCGCACTGAAGATCACCTACGACCTTCTGTTGCTGCTGCAATTCCGGCACCTTAAGCCGCCTGAGGAATGCTGAACGCAGACCTCAGCTTCAGCTCTCCGCCCGGGTCCCCTACTCCGAAAGCATTAGGCGGGAACCCCCTCTAGCCCGTAATGATAGCTTGAATAAAGCCAAAAGCAGGCGCTCCATACCACCGCGCCGTCGCCATCTACCCAACTGGGAGTAGGTACAGAGTCGGGGTGCGCTCCTATTCCGAGAGATGGCGGACGACCTCATCTAAGTGGGGGGGTGCCTTGCGCGGATTCGCGCAAGGCAATTCGGCAATGGCAGCCATGAAAAGTGCCATAAGCGGATTACTTCAATCACCACAGCTATTCGATTGCTGGGCTGCAATGATTTGCGACCAGCAGCCTGCCACTGCCACTTTCCACAACACATGACAGCAGGTGCGCCCCGGCGACTCCAGCGACCCAGCGGGAGGACCCAGACAACTGACGACCGTTGAGCCGCTCTTTTTGAAGGAGAAGGATCATGGCTATCACGATCACGCCGACTGGCGCGTTTGTCGTTCTCGATGAAACCGATGACTTGCAAAACGCGACCGCTAGCCCGTCCCCGCCGTCCCCTGCGGGCGACGCCGACGATAATGACATTTTGGCGAGCAGCCTGCCGACGGCATTTTCGAGCCGGTTGATCACCACCTACGGCTTGACGGTGGATGAGGCCGCGCTCAGCGGCTACAACGGCGCCAACACCGATAGTAACATCTTGACCGTCACCGGCGCCACCGCATCTAGCGATTTCGCGCTCACTGGCGCCGGCGGAGCCGCGTTCACGGACTACGAGGCTGGCGCGACGTCCACCTTCAGCAGCGGTTTGTTCGCGGTGGCTGACGACGGGTCCATCACGGAAGTATTCCTCTTCGCCGATCCGACCAACAACAACATCGTGTACGGCGTGGCCGGGGACAGCGGCGACGATCCCATCGCGTTCGCGATCTATCTCGAGGAGGTCAAGTCAGCCGGCGTCACCACCGGCGCGAAAATGTGGACCGTGATCGCAGACGGCTACACGCTAGCGCACAACACAGACGGCAGCAGCGTCGCTGACCATGACGACTTCCTCGACCTGTCGAACAAGCTGTTCGTGGCCGCCATCTCGGATGTCACCGTCGGCTTCGCAGGCGCGCCTGCGGGCAACAACCTGTTCATGCGCTTTGGCACTGTCGACCTGTCGTTCGTTGTAACAGGGAGGGACCCGGCCAATCAGTCCGCGGGCGAAAACATCTCGTCTGGGGACACCGTCAACACGAGCGGCCAGACCGCGACCAACCTCGGCACGAATGGCCAACAGGTCAAGGCCGGAGCGGGGATGTACTTCACGTACGTCAGTGGGTCAGGATCGACTCCGCCCAACAATTTCATCGTCCCTAACCTCGACCAGAACGAGGCCGACGTCGAAGCCAACATCACATTCACGAGCCTGGTCGATGCACAGGGAGGGGCATTCACCATTTCCCAGGTGAACCCGGGCAACCCGAATACAACTGTGAGCGTCAAGATCACCGCCTTCACGACGGACCTCGAAACGGATGTCAATTTCGTCGACGGCCTTGGCGATGCTGACGACCAGATCGTTGATATCACGGCAGTCACGATCAACGGCTCGGCAGCCACGTCGTTTACCATTAACCCTGATGGCAGCGTCGTCGTGAACGGCGTGAAGGCCGGGGACGTCGTGGGCTTTACGACGGACGGGGATCACCAGCGCGTGCTGATCGAGAATGCCCAGCCGACGAAGGGGAGCGGCTCGAACATCACCTTCGATCTCGGCGGCTTCTCAATCAGACAGGTCGCGAGTGACGTCGAGGAGATCGGCTCGAAGGTCCGGTTCGAGGACGACGGGCCGACCGTCACGGTCAACGACTCCACCGGAACATACGCCGCGGGCGCGCAGGGAACCTGGAACGACAACGATCCCGGCAGCGACGGGTTCGCGTCGCTGAGCGTGAACTTTGATGGCTACGAGATCGATGACAATGGTCCCGTCACCGTCGACGCCGCGCTCTCAAAGACGGGCGACTTCACCTTCGAAGGGTCGATCACGGACGACTTCAACGGCGACGGCACCGACGAGACCGTGACGTTTACGCTGACGTTCGATCCGGTTAACGACAGCTACGACCTCGATGTGACGACACCGCCTCCGACGGTCGTTCTTGCTGATACCACGCAAGGCGCACTCGCGGCCGGCGGCCCCGATCCGGTACAGACGCTGCTGTTCGGCGGCAGCGCCGCGGGAGCAGACGATGTCGTGTTCTTCGGTGCTGTCGCCACCGCGCCGGATTCGGGCGTCAGTGGCAGCACTCCTCCGAACGACCTCCTCGATCTGATCGTGACTGGCGCAACGGACCTGACCGAGGCGCAAATCGAGGCCTTCCTGACGCCAACGAACCAGATTCCGACGCTGATCAATAGCTCGACACAGATGAACGTGTCGACCTCGGGCATCGGCATCAACAACAACAATCTCGACGGCGCAACCTCCGGGATCGATGCGGGCGACGAGAGTTTCGTGTTCAATCCCGAGCAGGCCGTGGACGGGGTTCGAGTCTTTATCGACAACTCGGTCGGCGGCTACGACACGGCCACGGAGCAACTCTACTATAGGGTCTTCTACACCGACGGGACCGTCAGTGCCCAGATACTGGTCGATGGAACGAATGTCCTGCTCCACGATGCCCCCAAGAAGGATCCTAACGTTCCCGACCCGGCGGAGGGCGGGAAGTTCTTCGACATCGATGCCGGCAACAGGCAGATCGATGCGGTCCAACTCACAATGGGGGTGGGCACCGTCAAGATCCCGGCGATCCAGTGGGCGATCGAGCAAGTGTTCGATCCGGATCCGCTCCACCTCGACTTCACCGCGACGCTGTTCGACGGTGATGGCGACAGCAGTTCGGACCCGTTCTCGATCGACCTCGACGCCACGGTCGTCTGACACGGCGGCGAGCCCGCCCGCGGGCGGGCTCGCACCCTTCCCAAAGGTTTCCAGTTCACGGAAGGTAATCGATGCCACACGACACCAGCACCACTCGTCTCGCGGAGGTCATGGGCGCCATACGCAGGCAGTTCCCGCTCTTGATCGTGCTGAGCTGCCTTCTCAACCTGCTGCTTCTCGTCGCCAGCATTTACATGCTGCAGGTCTATGACCGAGTGCTGTCGAGCGGGTCGCTGGACACGCTCCTGTGGCTGACGCTGATCGCGACCTTCGCCGTCGTGATCTACGGTGCGCTTGAGCAGGCAAGGCGCGTGGTCCTCGGCCGCGCGGCCGGCTGGCTCGACGCCGAGCTCAACGTGCCGATGCTGAGGCGCGCCATGGACGTGCGGCTCGCGGGAAAGGAGGGCCGCGCCGGCACCCGCGACGTGGCCGACCTGCGGACCTTCTATGGGGGCGATGCGGTTCTCGCCTTTCTCGACATGCCCTGGAGCGTGATTTTCCTCGCCTTCATCTGGGCACTGCACCCGGCACTAGGCGTGGTTGCCACGGCCGGCGCCGTCCTTCTTTTGGGACTCGCCCTGGCGAACGACGCAATGACCCGGGACCGGCAGAAGCGCGTCGCTGCCGTCACCAAGACCCACCAGGAAAATGCCATGCGCTATGTCGATGCCGGCGAGACGATCTCGCCTCTCGGCATGGCGCACGCAGTCCTCGAGCGCTGGCGCCGCCGCCAGGCTGAGGTGGTGGCCGAGCAGCAGCTATTGGCCGATCGGACCACCACCATCCTGTCGATTTCGCGCAGCCTCCGGCTGATCCTGCAAATCGCCATCCTGGCCGCCGGCGCCTATTTCGTCATCCACGGCGAGATAACCGCGGGCGCCATGATTGCCGGCTCGATCGTCATGGGCCGGGCGCTCGCCCCGATTGAACGGGCGACCAGCGCCTGGCGTGCCTTCGTCGCCGCGCGGAGCGCGCATGCGAACCTCAAGGAACTCTTCGCCGGCACCTCACGCGATGCGCGCGACCGCATCGCCCTCCCCCGCCCTAAAGGCGGCCTCGTCTTCGAGAACGTGTTCTACCTCCCTCCCGGCTGTCAGGAGCCGGTACTCAATGCCATCAGCTTCGCGATTGGCCCGGGCGAGAACTGTGCCGTGCTTGGACCATCGGGCGCCGGCAAGTCGACCCTCTGCCGCCTCGCTGTCGGCGCCTGGAAGCCGACCAAGGGCCATGTCCGCCTCGACGCGGCAGACGTTTTCGACTGGGATCCGGAGGAACTCGGGCCTCATATCGGCTACTTGCCGCAGCAGGTCGAGCTCTTGCCGGGCACGGTGGCCCAGAACATTGCGCGCTTTCGAGAGGTGGACAGCAACGCACTGATCCGGGCAACACAGGTCGCCGGCGTTCACGAACTAATCCTCTCATTGCCGGACGGCTACGAAACAGAGATCGCCCTGCACTCGCAGCGCATCTCGCTCGGCCAGCGGCAGCGCCTTGGGCTTGCGCGCGCCTTGTATGGCGACCCTTCCTTCGTCGTGTTGGATGAGCCGAATGCGAACATGGACGAGGCCGGGGACCGCGCCCTGATCGAACTGCTGACGACACTGAAGCAGCTTCGAACGACGGTCCTGATCGTCACCCACCGCGCTTCGGTGCTGACGTGCGCCGACAAGGTCCTGGCACTTCACAACGGCACGGTCGCAGCCTTCGGCCCGCGCGAGAAGATGGTGCGTCAGGTACAGCCGGCCGGATCATCGACCGCGAGGCCCCTAACCACGCCCTTGCAAGCTGCTCGTCCCGAGGAGCCATCGCAGATCGTCGGCCGCGAGAACCGCCTTAATGCGGGGGAATGAAGCATGTCCGAACAGCTGGAATTGGTTGGGATTATCGTTGGCCGCATCGAAATGCAGCTATCCCGTGCCGTTGACAGGCTGCTGGCGGGTTACGCTGCGGCGATCGCCGCGATCCATGACCAGTTGGCGCTTGCCGGCATCACATTGAGCGAAACAGCCATTGCACTTATCATGCTGGCGACTGCGGCAATCGCTTTGTTCGCCCTCACGCGGATGCTGCGCCCCGGCGAGCGACGCAACGCCGAGACGTCGCCGGATCCGCTCGCGGCGGCCACCAGGATGCCGCGACGTCTGGGGCTTCTGGCCATCACGCTGTTCCTTCTGGTGCTTGGCGGCTGGTCCGTGCTCGCCCCGCTGGCGAGCGCAGCGCTCGCCCCCGGCGTCGTCAGCCCCGACGGGTACCGCAAGACCATTCAGCACCTCGAAGGCGGGATCGTTCGCTCGATCCATGTCCGCGAGGGTGACATGGTCAGCGCTGGAGATCCGCTGATTACTCTCGATGATACCAAGGCCAGGTCTCAGGACGCGGAAATTCGGGAGCGACTTCTGCACGTTCTGGCGAGCGAGGCTCGACTCGAGGCCGAGCGCACCGACGCTGCCGAAATCAGCTTCCCAGATTTTCTCCTTCGCAGCAGCTCCGCGGACCTAAAGCGATTGATGGAGGGGCAGCGGCAATTGTTCGCCAGCCGGCAGGCAGCGCATCAGGGTCGCATCCAGATCCTCCAGGCGCGCGTGCGCCAACTCGAGGAGCAGAACGCCGGCCTGCGGGAGGTGATCGCGGCCGAAGCCGATCAGATCGCATTGATCGACGAAGAAATAACGGCCGCGCAGGATCTTTTCGAGAAGCATCTGGAGCGCAAGCCGCGAATACTGGCGCTAAAGCGCCATCGGGCCGATATCGCGGCCGCGAAGGCAGCCAACCGGGCGAAGATCGCCGAGAACGCCCAAGCCATGGGCGAAACCAATCTGCAGCTGCTTACGATCGCCGAAGAGCGCCAGGAAAAGCTCGGTTCGGAGCTCGCCGAGATGCGCCGGATCCTGGCGGAGCTCAAAAGCCAGCTGCCATCGCGCGAGGATATACTCGAGCGTACGGTCATTCGTGCTCCCGTTGCCGGCACGGTGATGAACCTCCACGTGACCACCGAGAGCGGCGTGATAGATCCAGGACAGGCGCTGCTCGACCTAGTCCCGAATGACAGTGGCGTGGTCATCGACGCCCGGGTTCGACCAACCGACATCGAGCGCGTCAGACCCGGCATGTCCGCCCGCGTGATCCTCACGGCCTATCGGCAACGGAGCCTGCCGCTCATTCACGGCCGGCTGCGCTCGATCTCAGCCGATGCAATAGCCGATGAACGAACGGGAGTGACCTATTTTCTTGCAAAAGTGGCGGTCACTCCAGCGGACCTCGCAAAGCTTGAAGACGTGCAGCTTATTCCTGGCATGCCGGCCGAGGTCATGCTTATGGACGGCGAACAGAGCCTGTTCGAATATCTGCTTGCCCCCATACTCGACAGCCGCCGGCGAGGCCTTATCGAAAACTAGGACGTTACTTTGAAGCGAGGCCCCGGCCGAGCCGAACCCATCACTCGGCGCGCTCGCGCTCTTTCTCGATGGCATGGACCAGAGATTGAATTATCACGGCATAGAACACCATTCCCGTGGCCGATCCGAGCACGCGCCCTCGCATGAGCTGCAAAAGACCGAATCCTGCCAGAGTCGAAGACAGCATAGGGCTCCCCAGGAGACGTTGCGCCGCATAGGAATGCCAGAAGAATTCGCTTGCAGGTCCTAATGCTCGCCCTCGCAAGGCCTGCAGAAGGCTGAATCCGAGCAGCCCCGCGCCGGCCGCCTTGAGAAGGCCGGTGTCTCCCACCGGTTTCAGTGCGCGCACGACAGCGCGATTGCTGAGAGTGCCGGGGCGCTCAGCACGAAGTTCGAAGAGACGGCGGGCCGCGGCGTCGTCACGGAGCGCGTCGATATCACTCGAGTGCCAGATGGTGATGCTGCCTGTCTGATGGTTCGTCTTCAGCTCCGCGATAACGCCGTTGTCGGCGAGATCCCGCGCGACGCCCTGGAAGAATGATGCATCGCCACGCTTGGAAGGGACCTTCAGGCGCACACGCCCGGGTGTCTCATGTTCAAGAAAGGCGATCGGCAGCATGTCGTCTATCTCCCCAAAAGGGTGACCAACACGGGTGTATCAGGGTATCTTTGGATACCCCACGCCTGACCAACGGGCAGTAATCCACGCCCGAAACGGCTCATCATAGCAGCTCTTGCCATGCTTGTTGATTCTGTGGTTGTCGGGCGTCGAAAGTTTTCTACAGTGCCGCGCGCCCCGTCAAAGGTCGCTGTAGCACTGAAGCCGCGAGCCCCGGCAGCGCGTCGATCAGAGAGGTTATGCGCCATGGCACCGGATCACATTCGATCGCTTGACACCCCATCCCCGGCTGCGGGCACCCTACCGCCGCCTCGTTCCGAAGATTTCCTGCGGCGGCGCCTCCAGCGCAATCGCACTTTGGCGACATCGCTTCTCGTCACCATGGGCGCCGTCTTTGTCGGAACACATTTCGTCCCCGACCCCGGCTTCCCCACAAGGCTGCTGCGCGCCACAGCCGAGGCAGGAATTGTCGGCGGGCTTGCGGACTGGTTCGCGGTGACGGCGCTTTTTCGGCACCCGTTGGGCATTCCCATTCCGCACACGGCCATCATCCCGAACAGCCAGGAGCGCATCGGGCAAACCCTCGGCCGTTTCATCGAGCGCCACTTCCTGACCCAGGAAGTTCTGCTCAAGAAGCTCAGGAGCGCCAACGTAGCGCAGCGCTTTGCGCGATGGCTATCGACCCCGGAAACTGCACCGGTCATCGCAAACGCCGTCGTCGCCGCGATGCCCTACCTCGTTCGCTCTCTTGATAGCCGCGACCTGCGCGAGTTCGTCCGGCGCACGCTCGGCAAGCAGATCCGGCAGGCCGATGTCGCGCCTGTCATGGGTCGTGTGATTCACATGGTTACCGAAAGCGGCGAGGCCGATGTCCTGTTCGAGCGCGTGCTCGGTGTCGCCGCGGAATGGCTCGAAGACAACCGGGAGCAGATCTATGGGCTGGTCCAGCAACGCAGTCGCTGGTGGATTCCGAAGACTATAAACCGGAAAATTGCCGACGCGATCATCACCGGCTGTGCCGATCTCCTCAACGACCTCAAAGAGCCGGAGAGCGAGGTTCGCTTGAAGTTTCGCGAGGCACTCGCGCATCTGATCAATGAGCTCATCAATTCTCCGGAGCAGCGCAAGCAGATCAACGCGTCCAAGAATCGCATCCTCGAACATCCGGATGTTCAGGCCTGGGTCGCTGCCGTGTGGCAAGAGACCTCGCGGGTGATGCTCGAAGACCTGTCGCAGCCAACGTCGAAAGCACGCTCGGCCGTTGAGAAGATCTGTATGCTCATGGGCAAGACGCTTGCGACCGACGAGGCGATGCTGAAACATATGGACGCGTTTCTGGAGCAGCTTGCCGTGTATCTGGTCTCCTGGCGTCACGAGATCGGCAAGTTTGTGACGGAAGTCGTCAGAAGCTGGGACAGTCCGACGCTCGTCGCGCGCCTGGAACTCATCGTCGGCAGCGATCTCCAGTACATCCGCATGAACGGCACCATCGTCGGAGCGCTCGCCGGCAGCCTTATCTTTCTCACCTCTCAATTGATCGGGTAGCCGCATTCTTCGTGCGGAGCGGCTACTAACGCATCTCCTCTCCTCATTCCTGTGCTTGTCACAGGAATCCAGCCAGCCCAAGTCCTTGGGCTGAAAAGACTCTTCCGCGCCGCAGACGCGGCGCTGCTGGATTCCTGTGACAAGCACAGGAATGAGGGCGAGAAAAAAGCATCCGCCAAACCTATTAAGCTGCTGGCGTCCGATCAGACGCGCGCCGCTCCATGTTAAATCGTCGCCGATCTAAGGATAAAAACATGCAACAATTCAAAGTACTTGCACGTCCGATTGGACGCGCGGCGCTGTAAGCCATTCCGACTGTAGTCATACTGTCATGCTCGCGGCCTATATGGACGGCAACGCGGACCCATGTGGGGCTTCCGAAACACGACGAGCAGACGACCAATGCCGAGCAGAAATTATGCCCAGATCATCCATCGCGCACCGGGGCGAGTGCGCATCAAGATCCCGGCACGACGACATCACGCAGCGTACTTCAACGAGCTTCGGGCCAATCTCCTGGCCTGCGAAGGCGTTGTCGCCGTGCAGGTCAATCCACTCACCGCAACTGTTCTGATAGAGCATAACGAATCGTGTGATCTGACCACCCTGAACCACGGGCTCGATCTCGCAAACGCTCGACCTGAACCCCTGTGCGAGCGCCAGCCGCTGCCGCCTGTCGCGCGGATCGATGCCCACATTCGCACGCTGTCAGGAGGCGAGATGGATCTCGGCTCGCTGATTGTGAAGGTCGCGCTCGCCTTGATCTCGCGCCAGCCGGGAGGTCTGATGGTGGAACTCGGTGTCGAGGCAGCAACCCGCTCTGCCCTGTGGCTCGCGAGCCCCGCAGCCAAGCCGGTCGCACCGGCCGTCCCCGAAATTTCGGAGCAACGGCTCGCCCTTCCCGCTGCGGCGTAATTGTTCGGTGCCGCAATCCCCTACCCTCATTTCTGTGCTCGTCACAGGAATCCAGCCACGGCGCGTCCGCGCCGTGAATGACTCGCTTTCGGCTGAAGACGTGGGCCTTGCGATCAAGCGGCCCGGGGTCTCTTGCGCCCAAGGACTTGGGCGCGCTGGATTCCTGTGACGAGCACAGGAATGAGGGCAGAAAAAAGCATCCACCAAACCAATTGAGCTGCTGTCGTGTACTGTGCGTCTGGTTACTTCGCACCATGCGGACGTAGCCATGAAACGTCGGCCCGCGCCTCCAACAGCCTGGGACGGGACTCAGGCTCCATTGGCGCTCGCGCGAAGGTGAGCGGCGCACTCGCATGGCTTGTGCTGGCGCTTAGAGCCGACTTGCGCGCCTCGGCGATTACAAATGGAAGCGTTCCGCCGGCGAGCATGATGCCGGCATCAAGGATGCCGAGCGGCGCCAAGCCGAGCAGTCTGCGGATGCCGGGCACGAACAAGGCGGCCGATTGCGCTGCCACCGAACCGGCCAGAATGGCCGTGAGTGCCGGATTGGCGGGTCTGGATCCGCGATCGAAAACACTGCGAGTAGAAGACCGGCAGGTGATCGCATGGAGCAGTTGGGCTGTCACCAGACTGCCGAAGGTCATGGTCCGCACGATCGGCGAAGCAGTCCCGTAGCGCGTCGCGCCGTAGAGGCCAGCCGCCATGGCGCCTGAGCCGAGGAGCGCCGCCTCGCTGGTGAGCGAGGCGATATTCTGGATTCCAGGCAGGGCTTTGTCCGCGACCATGGGCCCGTCCCGCATTCCGGCGGCTTCCGGCTGCTCCATTGCGAGGCCGAGTCCCGGCAATACGTCGGAGATGAGATTGATCCACAGGAGTTGCATCGGCGAGAGGACCTCGCCAAGGCCCACGGCCATGCCACACAGCATGACGAGGACCTCGCTAAAATTCGTGCTGAAGAGATAGTGGATCGCCTTGCGGATGTTCGTGAAGGTGGTGCGGCCCCTCTCGATTGCCGGAACGAGCCCGCGCAGATCATCCGTGGCGAGATAGACGTCCGCAGTCTCGCGCGCCGCTGCATACGGGTCCCGACCCAAAGCGATACCGACATCGGCAGCGCGCAGCGCCGGACTGTCGTTGATACCGTCGCCGATCATCGCCACCGTCACTCCTGATTGCTGCAGGGCGCGAATGATCTTGAGCTTCTGTGCGGGGCTGACGCGCGAGAAGGCCTGCGCGCGCCGTGCCGCAACCGCCAGCTCAGCCTCCGTCATGCGGTCGACCTCGACGGCGTCGACGATTTCAATGTCTCCCGTCCCGTTCAGGCCGACCTTATGGGCGACGGCTCGAGCCGTCGCCCGCTGATCGCCGGTCAGAATGATCGTCTGGAGTCCGGCCCGATGAAGCTCCGCCATCAGCGATTTCAAACCCGGGCGGACGGGATCGGCGAGGCCAGCGAGGCCAACCCATGTCAGTTCCGCAACCGCCGGTTCGTCTTGCGCTTCGTCGTCAACATCGCGATAGGCAAAACCGAGAACCCGCAGCGCGCGATCTGCGAATTCTGCGTTGATTTCCTTTATCCTGTCGCGACGCTCTGGCGTCAGAGGCCTACGCCCACCGCCGGCCAGTCCCTCCCACCGGCAGCGATCGAGAACTTCGAGGGGGCTTCCTTTGACGGCGAGAAGCAGGCGACCGTCGTTGGCATGCGCGCTCGCCATAAAGCGGTATGTTTCGGTGCGCTGCTGCAGAGACACCTTCGGGAACCCTCGACGCAATGCGGCAACGTCTATTTCGCTGTCGATCGCTGCCTGGACGAGCGCCTTCTCGGTCGCCGAACCGTTGAGGATGCTGTCGCCTTCGTCTACCTCGACCTCCGCCTCGCTGCAGAGACAGCCGATCGTGAGCAGCCTTCTCAAGCGATCGTCTCCGTTTGGATGCACCACGGAATAACCCTGGCCGTCGAGTCGGCTGCCCTCTCGCGCCTGGTAAATCTGGTCTCCGCAGGCGGCGACCTCCAAGGACATGCGGCCGAAGGTCAATGTGCCGGTTTTGTCGAAGCAGACGACTTGCACCGCTGCCATCGGCTCCACCGCATCGAGCCGGCGCACGAGAATATTGCGTCGTCGCAGGTCCTCGACGCCGAGCGCGAGCGTCGTAACCGCGAGCACGGGCAGCCCCTCTGGAACCGCGGCCACGACAACGGACAAGGCCGATCGGGCCGCCTGGTAGAGCGCGAAGCCGCGCAGCCAGCCAATGCCGATAATGAGGCCGCCCGCATACAGCGTCAGCCATCCGAGCTGTCGCCCCAGTTCGCCAAGCTGCCGCTGCATGGGTGTTTGCGGCGCCAGGGTTGCACCGACGAGCTTCTGAACGCTTCCGATTTCGGTCCGCGCGCCGGTCGCCACGACAATGGCTGTGCCGCTCCCGCCCGTCACCACCGTGCCGCGATAGACCATGTTGGTCCGCTCCGCGAGCGGAAGCGTCGCGGCTGCGGGCGCATCGGATTTGGCGACCGGCATGCTCTCACCGGTCAATCCCGCCTCGCTGACGGTCAATCCGTGTACGGCGGAGAGGCGCGCGTCGGCCGGCACGACCATGCCGCGCTCCAGCATCAGAACATCGCCCGGGACAAGCGTCTCCGCCACTACCTCCTGCGGATTGCCATCGCGGATCACTTTCGCGGCCTGCGGCGCCGGCAGGTTCAGGCTTTGGATGATCCGCTCCGTCCCGGTCTCGGTTCGGTAGCCAATGGCCGCGTTCACGCCCAACACCGCCAAAATCGCCCCGACCTCGAGCAAAGCGCCGGTGACGAGGGAGACGACCGCTGCACCAGCAAGCAACGCGACGGGTACGCTATCGAACTGGGCGAGAAAGATGCTGAGGCTGGAGCGCGTTGGAAGTGCCGGCAGAGCGTTGCTTCCCGCACGCGCCAAGCGCTCCCGCGCCTCGTCTTCGGACAATCCATGTGTGCGCGACGTCACAAGGTCGGTCGCGACCGCTCCCGCGTCCAGATGGTGCCAGCCCTTTTCGTGAGGTGAATCGTCGTCGGACAGCGCGATGTCGGTCTGCAGGAGTTCGATGATCCGCCCGACGATCGCCTCGAGTGGCATGGCCGGATCGTAATGAACGAGCAGATTACCGGTTAGCGGACTCGCCGTGCCACCGGAAACGCCGGCAACCGCAGGGAGAGTACGCTCGAGAAATCTCTGAACCTTGCTGCTTTGCGAGAGCGCGTCGATATGAAGACGGGCCCTCCCAGGTACTGCGGCATGCACCAGCGTGACGGCCGTCCGCGCAACGCCGTCAGCACCGGCCACACCTTGCGACTGATCCTGAAGGTCGCCTTGGCGACGGGATGAGTGGCTGCCGTTGTCCGACCCGGGCCTTTCGCGCCTGCGTGGCCCATCTGTTGCCATTTGGGGCATACGACCGTCCCTCGCCGGCAGCTTCTACAGCACCGCGCGTCTTGTCCGATGGACGCTGTAGCACTTTGAATTGCTGCATGTTTTCAAGGAAACATGCAGCAGGCTGCCGGCGATGTGATGAATACGTGTCTCTGATTTTCGCCGTTACGACGATTTCGCCGCCGGACGTTTAGCGGGCTCCGTCCCACCGTTGGGACTCCCCATCTCGGCACGCGCTTCAGCCACGAGATCTTCGTAGCCTTCACCGAGTTCGGCCGCAGCAATTCTGCCCTGATCATACGCAACCAGGCCCGCCTTGATGACGGCCTTGATCATCGGCCTTGCTATGGGAACAATGACCGGCGCGAGCATGAGCGCCCCTACGCCGACGGCAACGCTGGTGAGGACGTTACCTTTGAATGCGTTTTCGAGTAAAGCCATGTTAGGTCTCCCTATCTGCCCCTCTAACGCGTCGGTAATCGCTGATGAAAAGAGCCTCTCTCCCGGCACATCTGCCGAGCCAGCATCAGCCCCAATTGGTCTTTCCCCTTTCGAGCGGGACTTTCTCAGCCGCAGCGCCCCCAAGGCATCCGCCCCGCTGCATTGTCATCAAAGTATCACAATTGTTTTTGTCATAATAAAGCAAAAACCCAACATAGCGCTGTCAATTTCCGGCTTTCGGCTCGCTTGCAGGCCCCGCCAGACCGCCTGCTGACCGAGCGGTGCGATATCGCAGGTAGTTTCAGGTTGGTTTCAGAATGCCTGCGCGACGACAGTTTCCAGATCGTGCCGGACGCTGGATCTCTTGGCGGGCCTTGCTACCATGGAAGCGATCCCTTGAGCTTGTCCCATAAGCTCGGCTCCGGATGCGGGTGCGGCCACTGGGTTCGGTTTGTCAGGGCGTTGACGAAGACGAGCAGATTGACCGGCTCGAACTTCAGCCCGTGAAAGCGGGCGCGGAGGTGGCCGTCCTGATCGATCACGTGGGTGACGATCCCGTGCATCTGCATGCCACCCTCGCCTTCGGTGAACTTGAGCCCGTACGCCTCGGCGATCTTGCGGGTCGAGTCCTCGGCCTTGTCCGGCGCGGAGGTCAGGAAGACCCAGTTTTGAGGGTCAAGACCGTGCGCTTTGCCGTAGTCGTGGAGGACCGGTCCGGCGTCGTGCTTCGGGTCCGTGGTGATCGTGACGAACTCGACCATCTCCTTCATCGGCGTCTGGTTGATCATCTTCTGGATTTCGGCGATCCGCTCCGCATGCAGTGGGCAGACGTCGGGGCAGTTGGTGTAGACGAAATTCAGGACGACGACCTTGCCGCGCAAGGCGTCGAGGCTGACCGCGCGGCCATCGGCATCCTGCAGGGCGAAGCTGGGCGCTTCCGTGTCCACAGGCTGAAAGTACTGTTCCTTGCCGCGAAGGTCCTGGTCGACCTCCTCGAGCGAGTGCGCCGCGCCGGCTGAAATCCACGCCGCGAGCGCAGCGGTCACGATCAACACCAGTCGCAGCGTTCGCGTTGCAGAGATCATGGCGAATCTTCCTTGTTCCCGGAGACAGCTACTCGCTCCCCTTCCCGTTCGACGATCGACCTGAGAAACGCGACCATGTCCGGCGCGTCCCATTCGGCAGGCCCCATCAGGCGGCCGAGTTCGCGGCCCTCGGCATCGATCAAGATCGTCGTCGGCAAGCCGAGCGCCGCAAGAGCGGAGAGCGCCCGGCCCGACGCGTCGACGTGTACGGCGAGATGCCTCACCCCGATTTCGGAGTAGAACGCCTTCACGGCCTCCGCTCCCTGGCGGTCAACCGAGAGAGCGACGACTTCGAAGCTGTCGCCGCCCAGCACCGCCTGAAGACGATCGAGGGTCGGCATCTCCTTGCGGCATGGCAGGCACCATGTCGCCCAGACATTGAGGACAACGACCTTGCCATGGAAATCCGCCAGCGTGCGCGGCCGTCCGTCACCATCGGTGAACTGGACTTCCGGCATGGGCCGCGGGGCATCGTTCAGCACAAAGCCTTTCGGGACACCCTCGGGTGCCGGGCCGACCGGGGTGCGGAGCGCGAGAACGCCCGCAAGCCCGGCGAGACCTGCAACGCCCAGCAGCAGCAGCAACCGACGGCGCGGGACTAGCGATGTCCTTGTTGTGTCGGTGTTCTTTGCACTCATTCCGTCACGTATACCTCCTGTGCCTTCCACGATGCGCCCCTGAGGAAATCCGGCAATCCGGGCGGGCGCCTCAGCGGAAGAACACGTATTTGACCAGCGCTGCAATCACGAGCGCGACCACGACCACCCCGACGATACCGGCAATACCCATGCCCCACATCATGCCGCTGCCCATCATATCGTTCATCATGGCATCCTCCTTTCACTCCGCCGCCTCCATGAGCCGCACCTCTGCGGCGTCGACCGCCGATCGGTCGCTGGAGCGGGCTGGCAGCCGCCAGCCTTTGAGCAACCCGTAGATCGCCGGGATCACGGCGAGCGTCAGCACCGTCGACGAGATCATGCCTCCAATCATGGGCACGGCGATGCGCTGCATGATTTCCGATCCGGTCCCGGTGCTCCAGAGGATCGGCACAAGCCCGGCGATGATCGCCACCACCGTCATCATCTTCGGCCGCACGCGCTCCACCGCTCCGACCATGATCGCCTGATGCAGGTCGTCGCGCGTGAACAGACGCTTCTCCGCCGCGGACGCCGCGCGCCGTTCGCGAAGCGCCTGGTCCAGGTAGATCAGCATGATCACGCCGGTCTCGGCAGCCACCCCGGCGAGCGCGATGAAGCCGACGACCACCGCCACCGAGGCGTTGAAGCCCAGCCACCACATCAGCCAGATGCCGCCGACAAGGGCAAAGGGCAGCGACAGCATGACGATCAGCGTTTCGGTCAGCGCCTTGAAGTTCAGGTAGAGCAGCAGGAATATCAGGGCGAGCGTCAGCGGCACGACGATCGCCAGGCGCGCCTTCGCCCGCTCGAGATATTCGTACTGGCCGCTCCACGCGACCGAGTAGCCGGGCGGCAGCGACACGCTCTTCGCGACCGCATCTTGAGCTTCCGTGACATAGCCGCCGAGATCGCGATTGGCGATGTCGACGAAGATGTAGACGGCAAGCTGTCCGTTCTCGCTCCGGATCGTCGTGGCACCGCGGGTGAGCTTCACGTCGGCGACAGCGCCGAGCGGCACGGTTCCGCCGCCGGTAAGCGCCACCTCGACGTCACGAGCGATCGATTGCGGATCGCTCCTGAAGGCGCGCGGATAGCGGACGGCGACGCCGTAGCGCTCGCGGCCCTCGACCGTCGAGGTGACCACCTCCGAACCGAGCGCCGTCCCGATCACGTCCTGCACGTCGTCTATGCTGAGGCCGTAACGCCCGAGGGCCGTTCGGTCCGGCACGATGTCGAGATAGTACCCGCCGATCACGCGCTCGGCATAGGCGCTCGACGTTCCGGGAATCGTCTTCAGCACGGTCTCGATGTCGCGCGCGACCCGCTCCATCTCCCTGAGGTCGGTCCCGTAGACCTTGACGCCGACGGGCGTGCGGATGCCCGTCGAGAGCATGTCGATACGGGCGCGGATCGGCATGGTCCAGGCGTTGGAAACGCCGGGGAACTGCAGCGCCGCGTCCATCTCCTGCTTCAGGCTGTCGATCGTCACGCCCGGCCGCCATTCGGATTTCGGTTTCAGGGTGATAATCGTCTCGAACATCTCCGTCGGCGCGGGATCGGTGGCGGTCAGCGCCCTGCCCGCCTTGCCGAAGACCGTCTCGACCTCCGGGAAGGACTTGATGATCCGGTCCTGCGTCTGCATCAGTTCGGCCGCCTTCGTCACCGACAGGCCGGGCAAGGTCGTCGGCATGTACATCAGCGTGCCTTCGTTGAGGCTCGGCATGAACTCGCTGCCGATCTGCCGCGCCGGCCAGACCGTCGCGGCGAGCGCGGCCACCGCCAGAAGGATCGTGATCGTCTTCGCCCGCAGCACCCCGGCGATGATCGGGCGGTAAATCCAGATCAGGAAGCGGTTAAGCGGGTTCCTGTGCTCTGGCACGATCCTGCCACGGACAAACACGACCATCAGGGCCGGTACAAGCGTCACCGACAGTAGTGCCGCCGCTGCCATCGCGAAGGTCTTGGTGAAGGCGAGCGGCCCGAACAGCCTGCCTTCCTGCGATTCCAGCGTGAAGATCGGCAGGAACGACACCGTGATGATCAGCAGGCTGAAGAAGAGCGCTGGGCCGACCTCGCTCGCGGCCTTGATCAGGATCTCGGTGCGAGGCTTGTCGGGCGGCGCGCGCTCCAGATGCTTGTGGGCGTTCTCTATCATGACGATCGCGGCGTCGATCATCGCGCCGATCGCAATGGCGATGCCGCCGAGGCTCATGATGTTGGCGCCGATGCCGAGCGCGCGCATCGCGATGAAGGAGATCAGGATGCCGATCGGCAGCATGATGATGGCGACAAGCGCACTGCGGACATGCAGGAGAAAGGCGATCGTCACCAGGGCGACGATGACGGACTCCTCGACGAGCGCGCCCTTGAGGGTCTCGATCGCAGCCTTGATCAGCTCAGAACGGTCGTAGACCGGAAGGATTTCCGTGCCCGCCGGCAGGCCGTCCTTGATCGCAGCCAGGCTTTTCTTCGCGTTGTCGATAACGTTCAGAGCGTTTTCGCCGACGCGCTGGAGCACGATGCCGCTTGCGACCTCTCCCTCGCCGTTGAGCTCAGTGATGCCGCGGCGCTCGTCGGGAACCGTCTCCACGCGTGCCACATCGCCGAGACGCAGCGGCGTCCCGCCCTCGGTCATCAGGACGATGTTCTCGATGTCCCCGATGCCCTGCAGATAGCCGCGGCCGCGGACCATGAACTCGAATTCGGAGATTTCCACTGTCCGCCCGCCGACGTCCCGGTTGCTGGCGCGGATTGCGTCGGCGACCTGCTGCAGCGTCACGCTCTGGGCGCGCAGCCGCGCCGGATCGACGACAACCGAATATTGCTTGACGAAGCCGCCGACGCTCGCGACCTCGGCCACGCCCTCGGACTTGGAGGCGGCGAAGCGGACGACCCAGTCCTGGAGCGAACGAAGCTCGGCGAGCGACAGCTCCTTGGCGACAAGGGCGTACTGGTAGACCCAGCCCACCCCCGTGGCGTCTGGGCCGAGGCTCGGCGAGACGCCTTCGGGAAGCCGGCTCGAGGCGGCGTTCAGATATTCGAGCACGCGGCTGCGCGCCCAATAGGGATCGGTCCCGTCCTCGAAGATGACGTAGACGAAGGAGACCCCGAAGAAGGAGAAGCCACGCACGACCCTCGAGCGTGGGACGGTCAGCATGGATGTCGTCAGCGGATAGGTGACCTGATCCTCGACCACCTGCGGTGCCTGGCCGGGATAGTCCGTGAAGACGATGACTTGCACGTCCGAGAGGTCGGGAATGGCGTCGAGAGGAAGCGAGCGCAGCGAATAGACGCCCGCCGCGATCGAGAGCGCGGCTCCGACGATGATCAGCACGAGATTGCGGGCAGACCAGGCGATGACGTTCGAGATCATGGCCGCACCTCACTCGGCGTGAGCGCGTTCAGCGCTGCGTTGAGGTTGCTTTCGGCGTCGAGCAGGAAGTTGGCGGAAACGACGATCTTCTCGCCGGCTTCGATCCCCTTCCTGACCTCCGTCCGCTCATCGCCGCGCGCCCCGAGGGCGACATCGCGCGGTTCAAAACGGCCTTCGCCCTTGTCGACGAACACCACCTGGCGGTCACCCGTGTCGATCACCGCGCTGTTCGGCACGGCGACGACCGGAGCCGTTTCACCCGAAGCGATCTCGACCTCGGCGTACATGTTGGCAAGCAGCAGGCTCTCGGCATTGGAAAGCTCGATCCGCACCCTGGCCGTCCGCGTCTGCGTCTGAAGCTCGGGATAGATCAGGTCGACGGTGCCCTCGAACGCCTTGCCGGGCAGGTTCCGCACCCTGACCGCCGCGGGCGCGCCTTTCCGGATGGTCGCGGCATCATATTCGGGCACGTCCGCGATCACCCATACCTTTGACATGTCGGCGATGCGGAACAGGACGTCGCCGGCCTCCGCCATCATACCGGTCGTCGCGCTGCGTTCGAGGACGACACCGTCGCTCGGCGACAGGTACGCGATGCTTCTGGGAACTGTCCGGTTCCGGGCGATGGCGCGGATCGCCTCTTCCGGCACGCCGAGATTGCGCAGTTGCAGCGCGCCGCCGACGTCGAGATCCGGCTTGGCGCCGCCGCGCAGTTCGGTGGCGTATTCGGCTCCGGCCTTGGCGATCTCCTTCGAGTAGAAGTGGAAGAGGTCATCTCCCTTCCTGACCCGGTCACCGGTCGTGACATTGGCGACGCCCTCGATGAAGGAGTCCGCCCGCATCGAGACGATCCGCACCAGCCGCTCGTCGAACGTGACCGTCCCCGGCACGCGCACCTGGCGGCTGACGACGACTCGCTCCGCCGTCGCCGTCTTCACTCCGGTTCGCTGGAGCTTGCCGAGGGAAACCTTGACGATGCCGCTGTCCGCTTCGTCGCCCTCGTAGACCGGTATGTAGTCCATGCCCATGGAGTCCTTCTTCGGTACCTTGGAGGTATCCGGCAGCCCCATGGGATTGCGGTAATAGAGGATCTTTCGCTCGCCAGCGGCTGGCGTGGCTTCCGCTTTTTCGGAGACTGCTTTCTTCTTCACCGTCTCGAAGGATACGTCCTCGCTCTCCCGCACGGCCACGAAGGCTCGGCCGTCGGCGGTCTCTCTCGGCGCCGCGGAATACTCCGGCTTCCCATCCGGGTGGCGATAGTAGATGACCTTGCCCGTTGGGATCGCCGCGGGCGGCATCGTTTCCCCGAGCGCCTGCCCGGAGAAAAGCTGGTTGAAGTTGGTGGCGAGGCCGCGCGTGCCGGCCACGTAGCCTCCCCCGCCGGCAACGGCGAGGGAGCTGAAGAGGAGCAGGAACTTGAACGTCTTCACGGCGTCGCCTGCAGAATGAGTTCGCCTTGAACGGTATCGGCTTCCCCCTGGACCTTGGCGGCGAGCTTGAAGCGCCAGCCGCCCTCCATACTGAGGTTCGTCTTGAAGCGGTAGACGCCGGGTTCGGTCGACGGCAGCGCCTCGACCGGGCTGGTCATCGCCTCCATGCCTTCCGGTGCCATGTCCATCCGGGTGGTGAAGATCACCGCGTCGGACACGGGCTTTTCCGTTCGCCTGTCGACGAGACGGACGGCGACCGTCGCCTCCGGCCCTTGGGCGACCTCGGACTGGACGAGCTGGAACTCGTAGTCCGCCGCAGCCGCGTAGGATGTGGTTGTCGAGGCCAGCACGATGGCCAGCGATGCGAAGATTCCCTTGGGAGAAAAATGGTTTGTGTTCATACGGGTCTCACCCAGGACGAGCGCATCGGCCACGTCCTTGAAAAAATGTGATGATGGGATGCCTCCGCAATTCCGGGCGGAGCGAATCCAGCGGATCAACGGGTGAGGTCAGGCTTTGGGAGGTCGCGCCGGAGGTTCGACGAGGGCAGACGGCAGACCGTTTTCCTGGAGAATGAGGTGCGACAGTTCACGGGATGAGAGGTCAACGCGCCAGCCGCCCGCCTTCTCGTCATGCGCCAGGATCGTGGAGGAGCATATCAGCGCCAGGGGACACTTGTGCCCGCACTCGTTCTTCTGAACGGGTTGTTGCTCCGGGCAGCCGGACATGTCGTCGGAGTGTTCCATGCCCGGCATGGCTTCCATTTGCATGTCCGATGAAAGCACCATCGCGCTTGCGGCCGTGCTCACGCTCACGGGACCGAGCACGACCCCGAGCAACGCCAACAGACAAAGAAAGCGCCGGAGCGCGGCAGCAGCGAACATGCGCTTATGCTTGCATAGCGCGACGTTCATTGGAAGACGGTCACGGAAAGTTGCGACGGACAGCCGCATCAGTCGCCGTCTACAGCGCCGCGCGTCCAATCGGACGTCATCCAATCCGCACAGTCGTTTCGGAGATGAATTGGAAGGTAGGAATTGGTAGATTTTCCGGTGCTGGCCCTTTGCGGACGCGGCCAGCGGTGTCGTAGTGCGACCCGTGGCAAGGACAGAACCAGCCCCCGAAATCACCCGCCTGTCCCAGAGGCACGCAGCCCAAATGCGTGCAGACCCCGATCATCACGATCCAGTTCTCCTTGCCCTTCCCGGCGGAGCGGGCGAGATCGGTCGCAGGCACGTCGTCGGCAAGGTTAGCGTTCCGCGCCTCCGGATCCTTCAGTTCCTCAATGGCGGTCGCCTTCGCCGCCTCGACCTCCTTGGCGGTCCTATTTCGAATAAAGACGGGGCGGCCGCGCCATTTCACGGTCATTGACATGCCTTCGGCGAGCGAGGATACGTCCACCTCGATCGAGGCCAATGCGAGTGTCGAGGCATCAGGGTTCATCTGGTCGATGAACGGCCACGAGGCAGCGCCTACTCCCACCACCCCGGCCATGGTCGTCACGAGATAGAGAAAGTCACGCTTGGTAGGTTCGGCTTCATCGTTCTTTGCCATCGGATTTTAACGCTCCGATCGCGAGCGATCTGCACCACTTGCTCACGCTCATCGCAGCGCGTCGACGCGACCGCTGCCCGTAGCCTCTACGGCGCGAGTTCGCCGCAGGAGCTACCGATGCGGGGTATTTTACATCGACGTGCCGGCTTTGGAAACGGATGCAGGCAGGACACGGGGCTCCCCACCACAGGGCCTACAGCGCCGCGCGTCTTATCAGACGCGCAAAGGTCGCTGTAGCACTTTGAATTGCTGCATGATTTCGTGCTTAAATCGGTTCCGATCTAAGTGCAGTAGGCGCAAGCTGGCCACATGATCGTGCTGTTTACGGATTTCGGCCTCAGCGGGCCCTATACGGGGCAGATGAAGGCCGTGCTGCACCGGGAAGCGCCGGGCATTCCCGTCATCGACCTCTTCGCCGATGCACCGGCCACCAATCCCGCAGCAGCGGCCTATCTGCTGGCGGCCTATGCCGTATGGTTTCCGGCCGACACGGTCTTTCTCTGCGTGATCGATCCCGGCGTGGGCGGCGAGCGGCCGGCCGTGGTCGTGGAGGCCGATCAGCGGTGGTATGTCGGCCCCGGCAACGGCCTGTTCGAACTGATAGAGCGGCGCGCCGGAAAGACGCGCTCGTGGGAGATCGACTGGAGGCCCGAACAGCTTTCGGCCAGTTTCCACGGTCGCGACCTGTTCGCGCCGGTGGCGGCGATGCTGGCGCGCGGCGAGCCGCCGCCCGGCCGGCCGCGCGACGATCTCGGCAGGCGGCCCGACTGGCCGGACGATCTGGCCGAGATCGTCTATCTCGATCATTACGGCAATGCCATGACGGGGCTCAGGGCGGCCATGCTGCCGCCCGATGCGAAACTTGCGGCAGCCGGCCGCCTGCTGGAGCGGGCCAGAACGTTCAGCGACCAGTTGCCGGGCAGCGCGTTCTGGTACGAGAATTCGAACGGGCTTGCCGAGATCGCTATCAACCAGGGGCGCGCGGACCGGGAGCTTGGCCTCGCGGTCGGCAGCCCGGTCGAGATCATCTCTCCAGAAAGGAGGAACTTATGACCGAGAATATCGCTAAGAAGTCCTGCACGCCCTGCCGCGGCGGCATACCGCCGTTCACCAGGGATGAAGCCGCCGGATATCTTTCGCAGACACCAGGCTGGGACCTCCTGGACGACGGGCATCTGATCCGCCGCAAGTTCAAGTTCGACGATTTCAAACAGGCGCTGGCCTTCGTCAACGAGGTCGGGCGCCTGGCGGAGGAGGAAGGGCACCACCCCGACGTCTGCTTCGGCTGGGGCTATGCGGAGGTCTCGCTGTGGACCCACAAGATCAAGGGCCTGCACGAGAATGATTTCATCATGGCGGCGAAGATCAACCAGCTGCCGGGGGCATCCTGAATTTCACTGCATGTTTCCTTAAATCGCAGCCGATTTAAGGATAAAAACATACAGCAATTCAAAGTGCTACAGCGTCCTTTGCGCGTCTGATAGGACGCGCGACGCTGTAGGTGAGGCCGGCCTGAAAAAGTCGGCCTTCTCCGCGAATGCCCATTTCGGAAATTCGGTTGCCCCAATCGGTGCGAAGACGCGGATCCGCAGGCCGGACGTTACCCCGGCGGCTATCATCCTGGCCAGCCGGCGCGCGTCGCCGGGCGGTCGTTGGCGTGGCTCCAGAGTGCTTTACCAGAAGCGGTGACGCTCCTCTGCGGACCAGTGACGGATGTAGCACTCACATACTCGGCGGCAACCTGTCCCCTCCTGAGAACCACTGCATGTCGCCTTTAATCGTAACCGATTAAAGGACAAGAACATGCAGCAATTCAAAGTGCTACAGCGTCCTTTGCGCGTCTGAAAAGACGCGCGGCGCTGTAGTCTCGCGACCGGGATTTGAGCCGGTTTCGCCATGCACATCAGTCGCTACTGCATGTCGCCTTTAATCGTAGCCGGTTAAAGCAATCATGCAGTAGTGGCATGGGCACGGGATCTTACGCGAAGGTTCATCGCAGTCTAAGCCCGGGCGTCAGAATTTGATTTGCAAGCCGACATCCAGCGCGCGTTCTCATCACCGGAGGGGTCAGGCCACGGCCGGAGATTTGGCGAATTTCGCGGACGGCGGTGTCGATCTTTATTTCTTTGATACCGAAGAGGTTTGATTCATTTGCACGAACGCCGGGGCACCGAGAAGATCCGCGAGCCAGTATCGGTGGCGGTCAGCTTTCGGTTAGTCGCCGACGAGGAAGGCGCGGCTGACTGTGTTATAGTCAGGTGCACCCGCTTGATGGAGGCGTCCATGGGCGTAAGCTTTCCCAATGAAGCTCCTGAGTATCGCGCCGCTCGCGAAAGGCTGCTGCAGCGTGAAGCGGCCCTCCGGCGTGAAATGGAGGCAGTGGCCGCGGAGATCCGTGCGCTCCCGCCGGGTGGGGTCGTTCCCGAGGACTACGAGTTCGACCACATTGGCGCCGACGGTGTTCCTGCCAAGATACGTTTGTCGGAGCTGTTCCGTCCCGGTACGGATACCTTGATTCTCTACCACTATATGTTCCCGCGCCATCGCAGCGATGATCGGCGCGGTCCGAGCAATGGCCCGATGGCAGATCGTCCGCTTGAGGACGGACCGTGCCCGTCCTGCACTGCATTGCTCGACAATTGGGAGGGGGCGGTCCCGCACGTCGAGGGGCTCGGAGCCAACATCGCGGCCGTGGCGAAAGCGCCGATCGAGCAAGTTGCAGCCTTCGCCGCGCATCGCGGCTGGCGCAATTTGAAGCTGCTTTCAGCCGCCAACAATAGCTTCAAACGCGATTACCACGGCGAGGACGAGGATGGACAGCAGGTGCCGATCCTGACGGTATTCCACAAAGGCTCGGACGGGGTGGTGAGGCTGAGTTGGGCCTCCGAGTTGTTGTTCGCACCGGCGGAGCCGGGGCAGGATCCACGCCACATCGGCACTGTCGAGCCGATGTGGACGCTCCTGGACCTCACTCCCGGCGGGCGGCCGGACGCGTATGAGCAAATCGAGCAGCAGTACTATTGAACGCTGCATCGACAGGTCCTCCCTGTCCGACCCCAGCGGTGCCCGGTTGACCTTATCACTGCGCAGTGGCCTGACAGGCGGAGACCTGGCGGCCAGACTCGCAGGGTGCTTTGAACACTTCTTCGAGGTCGTCGCCGAGCGCCGCTTGGGGCACGAGAACCTGGACGAGATTGCGACCGTCGCGGCGGACCAGTTTGGACTCGAGATAATGGGTCTGCCGCCGGGCTGAGTTGCGGCCCATGACTAGCGCATCGGCCCGAAAATCGGACCAGATTTTCGGAAAGCACGATGCGTGGATTCAAAGAATTATAGCGTCCTTTGCGCGTCCTAAAGGACGCACGGCGCTGTAAGGCGCATGCTGTGCGCACACATTCCGCGCCCCGTCAGCGGCCGCGGACCACGCAGTTCGCGATCGGCCCGCGTCAGGCCGAAATGATCGCCCACAACTGCGTCACCCCCATTGCGAGCACGAGGATGATGCTTGCTCCGGTGAACAGCGCCATAGGTACCTGCTTCAGGTGAGCGCCGAAGTTGCTGCCCGAAAAGTCGTCGACTGCATCGTCCAGCATTGCCTTCAAGTCATCCAGGGCGGACTTGGTTGCCAAGACCCCGTAAACCGTGATCGCGACCACAATCGTCGCGA
Source organism: Ensifer sp. MPMI2T (assembly GCF_004827385.1). GTDB lineage: Bacteria > Pseudomonadota > Alphaproteobacteria > Rhizobiales > Rhizobiaceae > Sinorhizobium. Next base: position 38,593 of record NZ_SRXN01000025.1, on the reverse strand, counting down.
GCGCGAACCTGGCGGCCAGTCCCGCTGATGATGCGTAAGCGAGGATCGCGAACATGGTCGCGATGCTGGCGAAAAAAATGGTCGCGTAGGTCTGCGTCAGATGGGCAATTCGCGCAGCCACCGCCGCAACGTATTGATCAACGTTGAGTTTCGCCATGTGCCCCTCCAGCAAGTGACCCGCTTGGGAACCGAGTTGCAAATGAACTAAACAGCGGAGAGCTCTTTCTTACCTCGTTGAAGGCCGCCAGAACGGCGTTGAAATTCCCCCTTCTGGTCGCACCTCTCCATTCAAACAACTGTAGCACAAGTTGAACGGAACATCAGCAGCTCCTAATAATCGGAGGTCTGGGGTTCCGCCTCTGAATGTCCGAAAACGGCGCGACCAGGCCGCTGCCGGAGCCCGCACGACGGGCGGCATGTTCCATGACGGATGGGAACCGGAAAGGTCGACCCTAAGCGGTCGCAAACGGTGAACGCCATAGGCGCCCCAACTTGCGCCTGTTGGAGGCGTTCCCGGCAGCCGCGAACAAAGTCCGGGCGATTTCACCTCTGCGCTAGGTGTTTAAGGCAAACCGATATCGGAGTGGCAAATTTGCAGCCGAGGCGTTAAGCTCGTGTTGGATGTGACCAACTGAAACCTCCTCCGTCCCCGCCCAAAGCAACAAACAAAATAAAAACCCGCCGAAAGATCGACGGGTTTCAACGGACTGGAGGAGCATAGCCCCTCTCTTTCATGTTTTGTCGATTAGGCAGCGTCTGCAGTATCGGCCGACAGCTCTTCGACGAACTTGATCAAGTCCTTGATGGTGATCAAAGGCATCCCGTGCGTCTCGGCGAAGACAATAAGCTCCGGAAGTCTTGCCATCGTTCCATCGTCATTGGCGACTTCGCAGATCACCCCCGAGGCGGCCTTGCCGGCAAGACGCGCAAGCTCGATTGCGGCCTCCGTGTGCCCCGGACGGCCGAGCACGCCGTTTGGATGAGCCCTGAGGGGAAATATGTGGCCCGGTCGGGCGAATTCCGCCGGTTGGGCGGCGGGATCCATCAGCGCCTTGACCGTCGCTGCGCGGTCAGCGGCGGAAATGCCAGTGGTGGTTCCGGGCAGGTAATCGACGGAAACGGTGAAGGCCGTCTTGTGCAGCTCGGTGTTCTGCGGAACCATCAGCGGGATCTCGAGCGCGTCGAGTCGCCTGCCCTCCATTGCCACGCAGATAAGTCCGCGGGCATGTTTCATCATGAACGCGATCGTCTCCGGCGTCACTGCCTCAGAGGCGACGATAATATCGCCCTCGTTCTCACGATCCTCGTCGTCCACGGCAACTATCATGCCGCCGCGCGCCAGGACCGCTATTGCGTCTTCGATTTTTGAGATTGCCATTTCATGCCTTTCAAGGGTTGCCGCTATCGGCGTTTCAATCCCTTGGGCGAACAGGCCTGCAGCCGCCATGTCAGGGGCGGTTTTGCAGACATGTTCTCTTCCATCCGGACTATACCGTCGGCCCCGGCATCGCACCGGGTCTGCTGACCTTCCACCTTGGAGTGGAAGCGCTCGCGGGCTCCAGGAAATTCCTGATACCGCCGGTGGGGAATCTCACCCCGCCCTGAGAACGTTATTCAGATAATCAGGGGCCCACTCCAATTTCAAGAAGGAATCCGTCATGAATCTGTCCGAATGCGCAAAGGCATTCCAAAAGCGTGAATGGCGGGATGACGACGAGGTCGCAATCGAGTCGGTCCACCACGGTCGTCATCGCCATGACGCCCTTCTAGAGAGGAAGAGGGGCCGTTCATTTTTCAATTTCCGGCAACCAGCTTCCTGCGCATAACGATCACCAGCAGCAGAACCCGCCGTCGACGAGAAGGTCGACACCGGTCACGAAGCTCGCAGCATCCGACAAGAGGAAGACGGCGGGACCGACCATTTCGTCGACCGTCGCCATGCGCTGCATCGGCGTCTGCTCCTCGAAGAGCTTCGTCTGGTGCACCATCTCCGGTCGGGTGTTCATCGGCGTGGCCGTATAGCCGGGACTGATCGTGTTGACGCGGATGCCGCGCCCGACCCATTCCATCGCCATCGACTTCGTCATGTGGATCACGCCGGCTTTCGAGGCGTTATAATGGCACTGGCTGAGACCACGATTGACGATCACGCCGGACATCGAGGCGATGTTGACGATCGACCCGCGGCCGTTCTTCAGCATGGCCCGCGCCTCCGCCTGGCAGGAGAGGAAAACGCCCTTCAGATTAATGTCCATCATCGTCTGGAATTGGCTTTCCTCCATCTCCTCCGCCGGGTTGGCATTGGCGATGCCGGCCGCATTGACGGCGAGGGTCAGCGGGCCCAGTTCCGCTTCGGTGCGGGCGACCGCTTCGTTGAGTGAGGCGCCACTGGTCACGTCCGCGGCGATCTGGATGCTGCGGCGCCCAGCCTTTGCGATGAAGTCGGCGGTCGTTGCGAGGCCATCGTCCGTACGGCGGTCGAGCAGCGCGACATCCGCTCCGCATTGTGCGAGGCCCATGGCGATGCGCTGGCCGATGCCGCTGCCCGCACCCGTCACGAAAGCGATGTTTCCGGAAAGATCGAACAATTTCGGCGCGTTGAGAGTGATTTCAGACATAAACATTCTTCCCTGTTCAGATCGTCGCCAGTTCCATGACCGAGACGTCGTTTGCGTCCTCGCGGTTCAGGATCCCCGCCTGCCTTCCCTTCGCCATGACCATGATACGGCTGGATACACCGAGTACCTCCTCGAGGTCCGAACTGACCACGATCACGGCGACGCCCTGCCGGGCGAGGTCCATGATGAGATCATAGATCGAAGAGCGGGCGCCCACATCGATGCCGCGCGTCGGCTCGTCCAGCACGACGACCTGCGGCTTGCGGGCCAGCCACTTGGCAAGCACCACCTTCTGCTGGTTGCCGCCGGAAAGCTCGCTCGCATTCTGCCCGCCGCGGCCCTTGACGCCGAACCTTCTGATACAGCCTTCGGCGAACTGTTGGATGCGGCGCGAGGAGAGCCAGCCGCTGGGGGCGATCTCGCCGAGATTGGCGTAACCGATATTCTCCGCAATCGAATGCTCGAGCACCACTCCCTGAAGTTTGCGGTCCTCCGGCACGAGAACGATGCCATTGCGGATCGCCTCGATGGGGGAGCGAGGCGTAATGGCCTTGCCGCGCAGGAGCACTTCCCCACCGGAAATTGGGTCGGCGCCGGTGATAGCGCGCACCAATTCGGTGCGACCGGCGCCCATGAGGCCGGCAATGCCGAAGACTTCGCCCTTGCGTACGAAAAAGTTGATGTCGCGGAAAGCGTTGGAGGGTGAGGAAAGGCTCCGCACCTCCAGCGTCACCTCGTCCGTGGGTGTCGGAAGCGCCGGGAACATGCGCTCCAGGGAGCGGCCGACCATCGCCTCGACGATGGTGCGGATCGGCACATCGCCGCTGTCGAACTCCTGCACCTTAGCGCCGTCACGCATGACAACAATGCGGTCAGCAATCTGGCGGATTTCCTCGAGGCGGTGTGAAATGTAGATGATGCCGACCCCTTCCGCCCTCAGCCGTTCGATTTGCTGGAAGAGAAGCTGAGTCTCCTCGCCACCAAGCGCAGCGGTCGGTTCGTCGAGGATGAGGAGGCGCGCATTGAGCGTCAGCGCCTTGGCGATTTCGATGAGCTGCTGCTTGCCGGTCGAAAGCCCTTCGACGAGGCGATCGGGCGAGATGTCGAGACCGAGCCGGCGAAGGCCGCGGCGTGCCCGATCTTCCATCGCCTTGCGGTCGATCCGGCCCGCCTTCATGGGGTAGCGGCCGACGAACACGTTCTCCGCAATGGAGAGCTTCGGAAGCAGTTTCAGTTCCTGATGGATCATGCCCACCCCCTCGTCCATGGCGGCGCGGGGATCGGCGGGCGTGTAACTTTTGCCGAGCCAGGTCATTTCTCCGGCGGAGGGCTGTACGGTGCCGGAAATGATATTCGACAGGGTCGATTTTCCGGCACCGTTTTCACCGAGCAGCGCCACGACTTCTCCCGGATAGATGTCGAGATCGACACCCTGGAGAACCTTGATCGGGCCGTAGGACTTCTGGATCCCACGGAGCGACAGGATGGGAGAGCGGGTCGTCATGGCGCTGCTGCCTTTCGGGTCTGAATCCGGGTTACGGATGGCTCTTCACGAATTCCGGCGCGTTTTCGCAGGTCGTCAGAACGGCGTTCGGCGTCTGGCGCTCCTCGACCTTCTGGCCGGCGGCGACGGCAAGCGCGGATTCGACGGCGAGGACGCCCATCTTCTGCGTGCTCTGCGTCGCGGTGGCGATGAACGGACCCTTGCACCTGGCGAGATATTCGAGAGCCGAGACGTCGCCGTCATAACCGCCGATGATTACCTTGTCCGAGAGGTTGGCGACGTCCACGGCTTTGGCCGCACCCATGGCGAGGCCGTCGGCCTGGCCGAAGATGATCGTGATGTCCGGATTGGCCTGCAGCATGTTCTGCGCGATCGAGAAGCCCTCGTCTGCCGACCACATGTTGCTCCACTGCTGGGCTACAAGCTCGACGCCTTTGTTCTCGTCGATTGCGCGCTTGCAGCCGGTGAAGCGGTCGACTTCCGGCGTCGTGCCCTTCTGGCCGTGGATGATCGCCATCTTGCCCGAGCCGCCGGCCTTCTCGATGATGTGCTTGCAGACGGCGTAGGCGGATTCGACGCTCTCGCCGGCGATGAAGGTATCGCCCGGCGCGCCTTCCGGAACGCGGTCGACGTTGATCACCGGAATGCCGGCCTCGCGGGCAAGGCGGGTCGGCACGGCAGCGGCAGCGGCACCGGCCGGGATGTAAATGAACGCATTGATGTCCTGGGTCATCAGGTCCTGCACCTGGCTGACCTGGGTGTTGGTGTCGTTCTTCGCGTCGACGACAACCACCTCAATGCCCTTGCCCTTGGCGTGCTTTTCGACGCCGAGCTTGATCTGGTTGAAGAAGTCAGCCTGGAGGTTCGGAACGGCAAGGCCGATCTTTTTTACCTCGTCAGCGGCGGCTGGAGACGCAAGCACCACAGCCGCGGTTGCTGCCATCAGTAGTTTGGACAACTTCATGGTTTCTCCTCCGAGTTGTTTGGTGGCTTCCTGTCCTGGCAGAAGGGACCACCTACCCTTTTTGTCGGCCCGCACCATTGCTGACCGTTTTCGATGCCCAGCCGCGTGCGCGCAGGCGGGAGTAATCGCTACTTCCGTTTGCGGTAGGTCTCGGCGGTCACGGCGAGCACGATGACGCCACCGATAATGACTTGCTGCATGAACGGGGAAACGCTGAGCAGGTTGAGACCATTGCGCAAAACGCCGATGATCAGCACGCCGATGATTGTGCCACCGATGCCCCCAGTGCCGCCGGAGAGAGAGGTGCCACCGATGACAACCGCCGCGATGGCGTCGAGTTCATAGGACACGCCCGAAGACGGCTGCACCGAGTCGAGGCGTGCCGCGAGCACCATGCCGGAAAGACCGGCGAGCAAGCTCGACACGACGTAGACGAGCACGGTTGCACGGTTCACATTAATGCCCGCGAGTCGAGCAACTTCGGCGTTGCCGCCGATCGCATAAAGCGAGCGCCCGCCATGGCGGTAGCGGAGATAGAGCAGCCCGACGATAAAGACCACCAGCATCACGGCTACAGTCAGCGTCAGGAAGCCGCCAAAACGAACGATCGCCATTGTATTAAACCAGGCGGGAAAGCCGATGAGCTGCTGTCCGTCGGTGATCATGTTTGCAAGGCCGCGCGCAATCGACATCATGGCGAGCGTCGCGATAAAGGCCGGCACGTTGAAGCGCGTTATGAGCAGCCCCGCGACAAGGCCGTTAAGCGAGGCGACCAGCAGCGCGAGTGGGATGGCCAACCACATCGGCACGCCGGCCATAATGTTCAGATAACCGAGGACCATCATCGCCAACGCCATGACGGAGCCGACCGCAAGATCGATCCCGCCGATCAGGATGACCAACGTCATGCCTACGGCCATGACGCCAAGCACCGTGATCTGATCGAGCACATTGAGGAAATTCCGGACCGACAGGAACTTGTCGCTTGCGAAGGTCAGGAAGACGCACAGGACGATGAGACCAATTAAGGGCCCGGTTGCACCCCGCAGCGAGGGCAGCATTCTTCGGCCGACCACATCCTGTGTTTTCGCTAGCGCCGCCATAAATCCTCCTTCTCCAGCTATCTGCGGGCTCCCCCCGCTGAAGCCAGCATAAATATTCACTGATGTGTGCAAATTCATACATGAGCATTAATCGACGTGTCAACGGATATTCGTGCACCAGAGGAAAGCGGCCGCGCGTGAGGTTTGGTGCTTGACAATGCCGCTCAATCTGCAAACATATTTGATAGAGCATAAATATTCATTGAGAGGTAACATGCAGCCGAACGATCTCGACCGGATCGCACGACAGATACGCCTTCGCGATCTGCAAGCGGTTTTCGAAGCCGGCGCCGGCCATATCGGCGGGGAAATGTCCGCCATCGACATTCTGACGGCGCTGTATTTCCGCGTGCTGCGCATCTGGCCTGACCAGCCGAAGCATCCGAAGCGTGACCGTTTCGTGCTGTCGAAGGGCCATGTGGCGCTGGCGCTCTATGTGACGCTCGCCAAGCGTGGCTTCATACCGGAAGAAGAAATCGGCACATTCCTGAAGCCACATTCCCGCCTGAACGGGCATCCGAACTGCAACAAGGTTCCGGGCGTCGAGACCAACACAGGCCCGCTCGGGCACGGCCTGCCGGTTGCAGTCGGCATGGCGAAGGCCGCCAAGCTGACCGGCGCGAATTACCGCACCTATGTCATGACCGGCGACGGCGAGATGCAGGAAGGATCGAACTGGGAGGCGATCGCATCGGCGGCGCAGTTCGGCCTCGACAACCTGACCCTGATCATCGACCACAACCGCTTCCAGCAGGGCGCGGCGCTCAAGGACACTAACAACCTTGCTCCCTTCCCCGCCAAGCTCGAAGCCTTCGGCTGGGATGTCACCGAGATCAACGGCAACGCCATGGACGAGATCGTGCCCGCGCTGGAGCGCCGCGGCGAACGCCCGCACTGCATCGTCGCCCATACCAACAAGGGCCACGGCATTTCCTTCATGCAGGACAAGGTCGACTGGCACCACAAGGTGCCCAATGCTGAACAATACGAAATAGCCGCGGCTGAGCTTTCGGAGGCCCTGTGATGAAGGACGTGATAACTTCTCCCAAGCTGCACGATTGCCGAGACGCCTTCGTTGCCGTGCTGGAGCGCCTCGGCGCGGACAACCCCAAGGTCGTGGCCGTTTGCAACGACTCCGTCGGCTCGTCCAAACTCGGCGGCTTCAAGTCCAAATGGCCGGAGCGGCTGGTTAATGTCGGCATCGCCGAACAGAATATGGTGGGCGTCGGCGCGGGCCTTGCCAATGGCGGGCTGCTGCCCTTCGTCTGCGGCGCCGCCTGCTTCCTGACTGGCCGGTCCCTGGAGCAGATCAAGGCCGACATCGCCTATTCCAACGCAAACGTAAAGCTCATCGGCATTTCTTCCGGTATGGCCTATGGCGAACTCGGTCCGACGCACCATTCCATCGAGGATTTCGCTTGGACCCGCGTGCTGCCGAATCTCCCCGTGATTGCGCCCTGTGATTCGATCGAAACGGCCGCGGCCGTGGAATGGGCGGCTCATTACGAGGGTCCGGTCTTCCTGCGCCTGTCGCGCGTCGGCGTCCCGGATCTCCTTCCGCCGGACCATAAATTCGAGTTGGGCAGAGCCAACCTGCTACGCGACGGCGACGACATCACCCTTGTCGCCAACGGCACGCTGACCCACCGGATGCTCAAGGCGGCCGATATCTTGGCCGAACAGGGAATCGGGGCTCGCGTCCTCAACATGGCTACAGTCCGGCCGATTGATGTCGATGCCGTGGTGGCTGCTGCCCGCGAAACCGGTGCCATCCTGACGGCCGAAGAACATTCCACCTTTGGCGGCCTCGGCTCGGCAATTGCAGAATTCGTGGTGGCCGAAGCCCCGGTGCCGATGAAGATCCTCGGGGTTCCCGGCATCTTTGCCCCCACCGGTTCGGCCGAGTTCCTGCTCGACGAATTCGGCATGTCCCCCGCCGCCATCGCCGAGGCGGCCGTCGCATTGATTGCACGCAAATCTTCCCGCGCATGATTGTGCGGGTTTAGATTTCGTGCCGGGCGCGGCCAACCCTCCCTGTCGCCGCGCCCCCAATTTCTGCCTGCCGGAGCCACCATGACAACCGCCATTCTCGCCATCGACCAGGGCACCACGAATTCCAAGGCCGTGCTCGTTTCCACGAGCGGGGAAATCCTGTCACGCGGCTCCTCTCCTGTTGGCATCGAACATCCCCAGCCCGGCTGGGTCGAACAGAGTCCGCTGCGCATTTGGGAATCGGTGCAGGAAGCGATCGCCGCCTGCCTGCAAGCCGGCCCTGTTGTGGATGTCCTCGGCATTGCAATCTCCAACCAGCGCGAGTCCGTCACGGTGTGGGATGCCGCCACGGGAGAACCGCTCGGCCCGGTGGTGAGCTGGCAGTGCCGCCGCAGCGCGCCGACCTGCGCCGAACTGATCGCGGCGGGTCATGGCGCGCGCGTTCAGACGCTTACCGGGCTTCCCATCGACCCGATGTTCCCAGGCCCGAAGATGAAGTGGTTGCTCGACCGCGTGCCCGCCGGTCACAGGGTCCGGCTCGGAACGATCGACGCTTGGCTGATCCATTGCCTCACGGATGGCGCGGTCCATGCATGCGATGCCGCCAACGCCGCCCGCAGCCAGCTCTACGACCTCAACGGACAGGTCTGGAGTGACGAACTGTGCGCCTTTTTCGGTGTGCCGAAATCCGCCCTGCCGGAGGTACGCGACAGCGCCGCGCGTTTCGGAACGACGAAGAACGTGCCAGGCCTCCGCGACGGTATTCCGATCGCCTCGGCCATCGGCGACAGCCATGCCGCCCTCTTCGGCCACGGGGCGTTCAATCCCGGCGACGGCAAGGTGACCTTTGGCACCGGCTCGTCGATCATGACGACCCTGCCCCGCTTCATCGCCCCAGAGCAGGGCATTACCACGACGATCGCTTGGTCGATCGCCGGAAAACCAACCTATGCCTTCGAGGGCAACATCCTCGTCTCCGCCGCCGCCCTACCCTGGATGGCCGAGATGCTGGGCCTCCCGGATATACAGGCCCTCACCGATCTCGCCGCAACCGCTGAGCCCGGCGGGCCGGGCTTCGTGCCCGCCTTCGTCGGCCTCGGTGCGCCCTACTGGCATGCTGATGCACGAGCACTGTTTTCCGGCATCACCTTCAACACGACCCGCGCCCAGATGGCCCGAGCCGTAACGGATTCCATGGCCTTCCAGGTCCATGACGTCTTCAAGGCGATGTCTGATCAATCGCCGACGCCGCTCGGCCGCCTCTACGTCGATGGCGGGCCAAGTCAGAACACTTTCCTCATGCAATGCGTGGCCGACACGCTGAACCACGTCATCATTCAATGCGACGCGCCCGAGGCTTCCGCCCTTGGTGCAGCGTACCTCGCTGGCCTTTCGCTGGGTATCTGGTCCGATCTTGCCGCGATCGCGGCCCTGCCCCGCGCCGGCAATCCCATCGTGCCGCGTGCTGGCGATGCTGCAGATCGCCTTCTGGTTTGGCAGGACGCGATCTACCGCTCGACCGCTCCGGGTTCTTCAACTATGAGTGAATAAAAATTCACCCCCGGAGGACCCCATGGGACGGCTCAACGAGCTGCGACTGATCGCCCGAGTTGCGCAGATGTACCATATCGAAGGCAAGCGCCAGGCGGAAATCGCCGAGGGCATGCACATGTCGCAGGCCACCGTTTCACGCATGCTGAAGCGGGCCGAGCAGGAAGACATCGTGCGCACGACAGTCATCCCGCCGCCCGGGACATTTACCGAGCTCGAATCCGCGCTGCGCGAACGCTATGGCCTAACGGAAGCCATTGTCATCGACTGTTCCGAGGACCGCGACGGGGCGATCATGGCCCGTATCGGGGAAGCCGCAGCACACTTCCTCGAAGTCACCCTGCAGCAGGACGAGATTGTCGGCGTCTCGAGCTGGAGCCAGACCATTCTGCGCATGGTGGACAATATCCACCCGCTCAAGAACGCCAAGGCCAAGTACATCGTCCAGATCCTCGGGGGCATGGGCGACGCCTCCGTGCAGACCCATGCCACACAGCTCATGGCACGACTGGGACGGCTCACCGGCGGTGAGCCGCGGCTCCTCCTCGTCCAGGGCATCACCTCCTCGCGCGAGGCAAAGCTCGTCATGCTGGCGGACCCTGTCGTACGTGAGACGATGGACCTGTTCGGACGTCTCAGCCTTGCCATCGTCGGCATCGGGGCGGTCGAGCCGTCCGAACTCCTCGCCCGCTCCGGCAACGTCTTCTCCCGTCAGGAAATGGCGATGCTGCACGAGGCGGGCGCGGTCGGCGAGATCTCCTACCGGTTCTACGACAAGGACGGAAAACCGGTCGAAACGCCCCTCAACGAGCGCGTCATCGGCATTTCGCTGGAGGACCTGCGCAAGACTGACCGGGTTATCGCACTGGCGGGCGGAGAATCGAAAACCCAGGCCATCGCCGGCGCCCTGAAGCTGGGCATCATCGATGTGCTTGTCACCGACAAGTTCACTGCAGCTCGGCTCACGGCCTGATCTTACCCGAGATCAGCCCGCGGCCTGCTGCGTATTATGGAGAAGACAAACATGAGACGTTTCGCAGGCCAGACGGTTTTTGTCACCGGGGGAAACAAGGGCATCGGGCGCGGCATTGCCAAGCGATTTGCCGACGAGGGTGCAAAGGTCGCCATCGCCGCAATCGAGAAGGATACGCCTGCGGCCGCTGAAGCGATTGCCAAGGAAACCGGTGCCGAGGTGATCGGCCTTACGCTGGATGTAACGGACGCAAAGGCCGTGCAAGAGGCATATGGCGAGGCTGAGACGAAGCTCGGTGCCATTTCCGTCTCTGTGCAGAATGCCGGCGTTATCACCATCGCCAAGGTCGAGGACCTCACCGAGCGCGAATGGGACCTCAACCTCGACGTCAACACCAAGGGAGTCTTTCTCTGCTGCCAGGAGGCGATCCGTCGCTTCCGCGCCAGCGGCACGAAGGGCCGCCTGATCAATACCGCCTCCGGCCAGGCGCGCCAGGGCTTCATCTACACGCCACACTACGCCGCCTCGAAATTCGGTGTTGTCGGGCTGACACAGAGCCTTGCCAAGGAACTCGCCCGCGAGTGCATTACAGTGAATGCAATCTGCCCCGGCATCATCCACACCGAGATGTGGGACTACAACGACCGTGTCTGGGGGAAAATGCTCGGCGAGTACGGACCCGGCGAACTCATGGCCGAGTGGGTCGAAGGCATCCCCATGGGTCGCGCCGGCACCCCCGCCGAAGTGGGCGCCCTTGTCGCCTTTCTAGCGTCAGCGGACGCTGCCTACATCACCGGCCAGACGATCAATGTGGATGGCGGCTTGATCATGTCGTAGGGCCACCGGTCCGAATGACCGGAATCGTGCGCCGACAGTGTGCGCACGCAACGAACTCTGGCGTTCTTCTCAGCGCCAATTCGCGTCGAGGAGGCCGCCATCGCCGGAGCCTCACAAAAAATTCCAGAAGGAGCGGTTCAGTCACACTTCGGAACCAACGGCGTAGATCAGCATCCTGCCTCCGACGCCGCGCTGGACTGCATTGCCGGCAGCCTACGGAGCGAAGGATACCGACGGTGCCGCCGATCGACCGCTTCCTCCATTAGGCTGGAGATGCCTCAAGGATGGAAATGGGTCCCCTGGTCTGAATCACGCGTTCAAGCTGTAGCCCCGCGGCGTCGAAAAGGCTTGCATACTGCGCCTCCGTCCTCTCCAGGCCGCCAGTGATGGCGAGCATGACCACGTCGATTTCTTTAATCAGGTTCGGTTCGTCGCCCGGCGGCACGAGCGTCTCGGCGACAAGCACCCTCCCGTTCGGTTGCATGGCCTTGCGACAATTCCGCAGGACCACCGCGGCACACTCATCGTCCCAATCGTGAACGACCTTCTTGATGACGTAGACGTCACCACTGGGGACGCTCTCAAAGAAGTCACCCGCGACAAACTCTGTGCGCGGCAGGTTGCCTCCGGCGCCCTGCTGGGCTGCCGCGACGCCCGAAGGCAGGTCGAAAAGCACGCCGCTCAGATGCGGGTTGCGGGCCAGGATCGCCGAGAGAAGCTGACCGTGTCCGCCGCCAACGTCGACGACCCGCGTGAACGGCCCAAAGTCATAGGCGTCGGCAACGGCCTCGTTGCTGCCTTGGCTCAAGGCGACCATGGCACGCTGAAACAAGGCGGCCTGCTCCGGGTGTTCCGACAACCAGTCAAACCTTGGGCTTCCGAACACCTTGTCGAAGGCTGGCTTTCCTGTGCGAACGGAATACAGCAGTTGCTCGAAGGCAAGATAAGCCTCGGTGTTGATCATACGGACGAAATCACGGGGACCCGGCTGATCGGAGCGCAGCGCGGCGCCAAGCTCTGTCAGCTCGAAATGACGCGGTCTCACTTCCCTGAAGACCCCTTCGGGCGCAAGAAGTCGCATGACACGATAAAGCGCATCAGCCTCTGACTGAGTGGCGGCCGCCAACTCATCCACCGACCGCTCGCCCGCGGCCAGAAGATCGGGGATGCCGAGCTCGATAATGACGCGCAGCGCCTGTGACACCGCGAACCCGAATCCGAGCCTCATGATCTGTTGTGAAGCGCTGGCCATGGCTTTTCTCCTCCGCTGTCGCCGGAAGCTTAGCAGAAGGGAGGGAGCAAAACGCGTCCGCAAATTGGAGGAGCAGCGGGGTGATTGTCGAAAGCCGGCTCAGGCGCCATCGCAAAGTCCGCAAGGCAGTGCAGGTCCGATCGTTAGGCCTCGGCGCCGGCGGCCGGCCGCCCTTGCGCGACCAGCCGTCGTCGCTACCGAAAAGGCCCCGCTTATTGCTTGTCCGTGTCCTGCTTGCGCATCGCCGCCTCGCCGGCGTCCGATACCTCGACCCATTTCTGGTCGGGCGCGGCGTCCGCGACGTAGCTGTCGTGCCAGTTCCACCACTTGTAGGTCGGGGTCTGGGGATAGCCCTCGGGCGAGTCCTCCCAGACCTCCTGCCGGCCGAGCGGTGTGATGTCGAGGTAGTTCCAGGTACCCCCCATCTGCTCGTCGCCGCGGTTGTTGACGAAGTAGGTGCGGAAAATGCGGTCGCCGTCGCGGTAGAACACGTTGGTGCCGTGCCACTCGTCCACGCCGAAGTCGGCGTCGAAGCTGTCGGTGATGGTGAACCACGGCATGTCCCAGCCCATCCGTGCCTTAAGCCGCTTGATGTCCGCCTGGGGTGCGCGCGAGACGAAGACCAGTGTCGTGTCGCGGGCGTTGAGATGGGCGAGATGGGCCACCTGGTCGGCCACCATGGAGCAGCCCCGGCAGGCGTGCTCGGGCCAGCCGAAGACGCCCGGCTCGTAGAAGGCGCGGTAGACGATCAGCTGGTGCCGGCCGTCGAAGAGGTCGGAGAGGCTGACCTTGCCCTCGGGCCCCTCAAACACGTAGTCCTTCGTCACGGCCATCCACGGCATTCGCCGGCGCTCCGCGGCGAGCGCATCACGGGCGCGGGTCTGGGCCTTTTCCTTGACCAATAGCTTCTGCCGTGCCGCCTCCCATTCCTTGGGCGATACGACCGGCGGGGTGTGCATGGCAGGCTTTCCGGCTTTGCGTGCATTCTCGGCTGGCGTAGTCATCGCTCTTACCTCCTGATCTGGGGCAATGGGCCGCGTATCGCGGCCGCTCCTCGCCCGTCCGTTATTCGTAAGGACAGTCTGGCTCCGGATCGTGAGGATGGCGAGTAACAACTGTGTCGCCATTCCGATGGCGCGGCATTGCAACCCCCGGCGGCGCAGCAAATCACGATTATTTTAGGTTGAATCACGTAAAATCATGAACGTAATCGATGCTGATGAGGTAGAGTGGGATGGGGGGCGGAAACCACGCACTTTTTCTCATCCCGCGTCAGCGGACCCAACCGGCTGAACGGCGCGTGCCAACGCCCTACTGCATGTTTCCTTAAACCGCAGTCGATTTAAGGAAAAACATGCAGCAATTCAAAGTGCTACAGCATCCTTTGCGCGTCTGATAAGACGCGCAAAGGATGCTGTAGTAAAATTATAAAGGAGCCAGCGCCTCGCACCAGAACGCATCATCTGGATATCTGCGGGAATATTCAGCGCCTCGCCGGCGTCATAGCGCTGTCGTGCTAACGGAGGAAGATGCGCTATGCCGATCAGACCTCACATTCCCCTTCACGATGTCGACATGCTGAGTGCAGTGTTCGAGGAGTTGCTGGTGGATCACCAAATGCTCCGGGCCAGTGATGCGGCAGAGAGCGCCCTTACACGCTTGATCTTCAATTATAACCTCGGCATCCGCGATCCGGCGTTGCTGAAAATGCTCACCGTGCCTTTCCTGCGGCAGCGTCTGTCAGGAACCCAGTGACCGGAAGAGGAGATCGTGATCGGAAGAGCGATCGCCTTGACCACTGCACGTTTCCTTAAATCGTAGCCGATTCAAAAAACATGCAGCAATTCAAAGCGTTACAGCGTCCTTTGCGCGTTTAATCACCGTACACGACAGTAGCCGGCCTCGTCGGTTGCGGTAGGGCAAGGCGTCTCGTCTCATCCTCATTCCTGCGACAAGCACAGGGACGAGGGCGAAAAAAGCATCCGCCAAAGCCAATTGCATCGCTGTCGGGTACAGTAGCGTCTGATAGGACGCGCGGCGCTGTAGCGCCCTCGCACAAGCGGGGGTCCCACGCTTTTCTTGGCGAAGGGCCCCGCTCTAAATCGCTTCTGAAATCAGTATAGGTTCGTGTCGGTGCACTGTCGCCGGCACCCCCAAAAGTTGAAGTATCCTCCTCTTTGTTGCGGTGATCATCGGACCAAAGTCCGGTGCGATATGGGCCAAAGGTCCGATATTCGATTTTTGCATGAACTGTGGGGAGGAGCCCGCCGCGAGGGCGACGGGCTCCCGTCGATGAAAGATGTTGGCGTGATGATCGGCACCGAAACCTGTCGGCATGCCTTCATGAACCAACTCGAAGGACCGCAGCGTCCTTTGCGCGTCTAATAAGACGCGCGGGCGCTGTGGGTCGGGCCGTCAGCGGACGATCTGAACCACTCTACGAGACCTCGGTTCGACGATCAGCCGCTGGTCGTTGACGACGGCCACCGAGTATTCCGGAGCCTGCGGAACCGGAGTCAGCACGACCGACTCTGGAAGTGGCTGGCCAACGCGGATCCGTTTCCGGACGACGACCGACGGCGGCGGTGGCATCTGTTGGACTGTGGTAACCACCCTCGGAGGCGGCGGTGCCAGTGCGCCGCCAAGCACGCCTCCGACAACTGCGCCAACGCCAGCACCGACCGGGCCGCCGATAATGGCGCCCGTCGCCGCACCGCCGGCGATACCCGCACCAGTGCTGCGGTTGCCATCGTTGTTAGTCTGAGCGATTGCGGGGCCGCCAAGGAGGGCGGCTGCCGCAGCGATGAAAACAAGTTTTTTCATTGTCGCCTCCTTTGTTGGATTAAGGGGCAACGAGTGGGGCAAGAAAACAGTTCCAGCCGCTGGACTTAAGTCCGAGAGGCAAAGCCAAAGGTCCTAGGACCGTTGCGGCCCTTCCGCCTCAAACATATGGTGACAGTGGAGCGCCGACGACACGACAAGCCCCCGACACCGCCGTCGACGCGAAAAGGTCCCAGAGCCGCCGCGATTGTCCCTTCTAACCGCTCTGGGACCCTCTTCTTGCCTTACTGCGCCGCGCGTCTTGGCACTTTGAATTGCTGCGTATTTCTCCTTACATCGGCGACGTTTCAAGGAAACGCGCAGCAGGCTCTCGAAAAGTGCAATGCTTGGACCTGTCACAACCGGCCAAAAATTGATAGTTTTGCGGCTCTCTACCCTACAGAAACGCCCTCCAGCTTACAGGAGCAGTGACATGTACGCCGGCGCCAAGCTCGACGATACTGCAACGGGGCCTTTCTGGACGCCGCCGTTACCTGTCGACCGGGACAAGCTCAGCCCATCGATCCTGCGCGAGCTCGATCAGCGCGGCGAGCGCCGGGGCTTTAAGGGTTACGTGCTGCAAATCTATGACGCGCCGGACGGCAAACCGTCCGGTGTGTTCGAAATCGCTTACTGTTCGAAAACCGGAATGGCATGCGCCATTTACCAGGCCGAAACAGAAGATGAGCACGACGCGAAACGACGCGCCGTCGTGATGACGGATCCCCACTGGCTTGCCGCCGCCGGCCCCCGCGATGCCGCCGGCATTTTCTTCCAGTTGCTTGTGGACGCGCCGCCCGGGAGCCTGAGCGCGGCGCTCGCGACTGCACGCGCTGGCTGACGGCGCGCCTTACCCCGCATCACTCGCGCCGCTTGCGGACGGCCAATCCTATCTCCGCGAGCGTTCCGAGCGCGACGCCGAACACGATCCAGTAAAGCCCTTCATCGATCGCCTGGTCCAATGACGAAGCCGTTGTGAAGCGCGACACGGCATCCCGATCCAGATAACCCGTCGAGATCACCAGCCCCAGTACGATCTGCCAGACCCCGGCCACGAGCGCTCCGATGGCCACAAGGCGAGCAGCGTATGAAAACACCGTTCCACCTCCTCCCTGTCGTCGCAGGACGCTACTGCATGTCGCCTTTAATCGTAGCCGATTAAAGGACAAGAACATGCAGCAATTCAAAGTGCTACAGCATCCTTTGCGCGTCTGATAAGACGCGCGGCGCTGTAGAGCAATTCCAGGAAAGGCGTGTAACGGTTTTCCGTCCGGAATTGCGTTATTTCAAAGACGCCGTACGTCCTGTCAGACGCCACAGTACACGACACCAGCGCGTTGCGCCTCCCGATAGCAGCACGGAAGGCTTTCCTCGATCCTCATCTCGCGGAAATGGCTCGATTGAGCCCTGCGCGGAGGCTCCCGCCCACCATCCTTTCGCCAGTAGCGAATTTTGGCCCGTCGCGATCTTCGTTGTTGCAGAAGCGTCAGATTTACACTTTATGTTGCATCATCGACATCCGAGCCCGAGGGAGGGTTGCATGCGTACAGCAGTCGGAACGTCCGGTTTGCTTGCTTTGGTGGCCGCGGTCCCGATTTTCGGCCCGGCGCATGCCCAGGACCGCAACGCCTACTTCGGGCAGACGCATCAGCACACCAGTTGGTCCCTTGACGCTTACATTCTCGGCAACACGGTAACCGGCCCCGAAGAGGCGTACCAGTACTCGATGGGACAGACGATCAAGCATCCCGCCGGCTACGACGTGAAGATCCGGACCCCGCTCGATTTTCAGGGGGTCACCGACCATTCGGAATATGTGGGGGTTGTGAGGCTCGCAAACGACCCGAACTCGCCGATCAGCAAGCTGCCGGTGGCCGCGAGGCTCAAAGTCACAAAAAACAACACCGCGATGGAAATATTTCAGTGGCTGGCAGGCAGCATCGCGCACAATGAACCGATCAAGGAATTGCTCGATCCCTCGGTCATGAACTCGGTCTGGAAACACAACATCGAGATCGCCGACAAATACTACAAGCCCGGCCAATTCACGACGTTCTGCGCCTATGAGTGGACGTCCATGCCTCAAAACCAGAACATGCATCGGAACGTGTTCTTCAAGGACTGTTCGAAAGTTCCTGACGCGCCGTTCACCGCGATCCAGTCCGATCACCCGGAGGACCTATGGAACTGGATGGACGAACAGAGAAAGGCCGGCAACGAGGCTCTGGCGATATCGCACAATGCGAACCTCTCCAACGGCATCATGTTTCCCCTCGAGGTCGACAGCAAAGGCAACCCACTGGACGCGGCCTGGGCTCAGCAGCGGATGACGAACGAACCGCTGATCGAGATGAAGCAGGTCAAAGGCGCATCCGAAACACATCCGGATCTGTCGCCGAACGACGAATTCGCAGGCTTCGAGATCATGAACTATCTGATCGGCCTCGATAACAGCTTTTCAAAGCTGCACGGAAGCTACGCCCGCGAAGCCTACCAGAACGGATTGGCGATGCAGGCCACGCGTGGCTACAATCCGTATAAATTCGGCGTCGTGGGTGCAGGCGACTCGCACAACACCGCCACGGCCTATGCCCAGGACAATTTCTTCGGCGACCACGGACTTACCGATGCCACGCCCGAGGCTCGACTGGCCGGCGTGGTCGCCTCCGGCATGGACATCCTGAAAACGGGAACGTCCGGGCTCGGTGGTGTTTGGGCGGAGGAAAATACCCGTGAATCCATCTTCGCCGCAATGCAGCGCCGGGAAGTGTTCGCAACAAGCGGCGTGCGGATCAAGCTGCGCCTGTTTGGGGGATGGGACTTCGACAAGGGCATGCTGTCGCAAGCGGACTGGGTGAAGACCGCCTATGCGGGAGGCGTTCCCATGGGTGGCGACCTCCCCCCGGCGGAAGGCAAGGTGCCGTCCTTCGCCGTTTGGGCGGCGAAAGATCCTGCCGACGGGAATCTCGATCGTATCCAGATCATCAAAGGCTGGACCAAGGATGGCCAGATCTTCGAAAAGATCTTTGACGTTGCCTGGTCCGGCGATCGCCGGCCCGATCCGGCCACGGGCAAGCTTCCCCCTGTCGGCAACACGGTCGACATCACCAAGGCTACCTACACCAACGACATTGGCGCGGTGGAACTGAAGGCCGTGTGGACGGATCCGGAATTCGACCCGAGCCAACATGCATTCTACTATGCGCGGGCCATTCAGATACCGACCCCCCGCTGGAGCACGTATGATGCGGCAAAGCTCGGCATCCTCCCGCCCGGCAACGCGCCCGCGACGATCCAGGAGCGCGCGTGGAGCACGCCGATCTGGTACACGCCGGCGGAGGGCGAAATCGCAAAGGCCAAGCCCGGCTTGACGGTCGCCGACCTGCTCAAGAACGGAGCGGTGGCGCTTGGCACCGCTGATCTCAAGGAACTTGTCGTCGGAAAGAACCTGACGGTTCGCAACAATGTGACCGGTCGGACGTCGAACGTGCTCTTTGGTGTGGACGGAAAGCGCATCGTCACCGAGCTCGACGGCGATTTGGCCAAGGGCGGCGATCTCCTGCAGGTGATGCACAGCGTTTCCGGCTCGTCCGCGGACTACGTGATCAAGGACGGGCACATCGTGACGACCATCGAAGGCACCCCGTTCGAGCTGACGGTCTACCGCTCCGGCGACAAATATGTGGCGGCCCGCAGCAACGAGTTCGGCTATGCCAACTACGAGCTGGAGAACGTCGCGAAATGATCGAGGCGTTGTAAGGGAAGAGCCGAAGCAATGCCTCAGCAGGAAACGACCCGACCGAAAACGGCACGGAACGAGACCATGGAAAAGAGTTCCGGGAAGCGTTGGCGTGCGCTACTCGGCGAGCCGCTCGTGCACTTCTTCGCCGCCGGTGCAGTCGTGTTCGGAGCGTACTGGTTCTTCGATGAGGAACCGGAAGCGGCGACCGACGGGCAACAGATCGAGATCGGTGCAAACGACCTGCGCCAGATGGCGGTCGCCTGGCTTGCGCAGGGGCGGCCGCAGCTCACTCGTGACCAGTTGCGAAGCCTTGTCGACCAGAAGGTCGCGGAGGAGATCCTGTTCCGCGAGGGACTGGCGCTCGGCCTCGATCGAAACGACGAGATCATCAAGCGCCGGATCGTGCAGAAGATGGATTTCCTGGCGGCCGACGTCGCCGCCATCCAGGATCCCGACAAGGTGGAGCTGGTGGAGTGGTTTTCGAGGAATTCTGAGCGCTTCGCGCTTCCGCCGCGCGCAAGTTTCCGGCAGCTCTATTTTTCTCCGGACAAACGAGGCGCGTCCGCGCGCAATGACGCCGTGGCAGCGCTCGAGGCCTTGGCCGGAAAACCCGTCGACTCCCCGGAGGTCGCCGCGCTGGCCGATCCGTTCATGCTGCGCACCTACTACAGGGATAGCACGCCCGACCAGTTGCTGAAGGAGTTCGGTCCCGCCTTCGCCGCGGAACTGTTCAAGCTCGAGCCTGCCGGCTGGCGCGGTCCCCTACAGTCGGGCTACGGCTGGCACCTGGTCCGGATAGACGCGATGGACCCGGGACGCATTCCGGCCTTTGAGGAAGTCGCGGCCGAAGTCAGGTCGGCATGGCAGGACGACCGCTACCGGGAGATCAAACGCGCTGCGCTCGACGAGATGCGTTCGCGCTACACCGTGGTCGTGGCTCCGCTCGATACGGTCGATTTGAGCGATCTGAAGGCGCAGGCCCCGGCAGCCACGCCCGCCGAACCGGTGTCGCAATGAACCGCGTCACTCGCCCCTGCCGCGCCGGCGCGGGATTGTTGCTTGCCCTGCTGATCTCGCTTCTCGCGACGGCCATCGACGCCTCGGCGCATGAGGTGAGGCCCGCCTATCTGCAGATCGATCAGATCGGACAAAGCCGCTTCAGTGTGCTGTGGCGCACGCCAATCCTGTTCGGCATGCGGCTGCCCGTCCTGTTGCAGTATTCCGACGGCGTCACCCCGGTGGCGGAGCCGTCCGAACGCGGACTATCCGACTCCGTTGTCGAACGCGGCATCATCGAAGCTCCCGGCGGGCTCAGGGGCGAACGGATAACCTTCGTCGGGCTCCAGGCGACGATCACCGACGTCCTGGTCCGCGTGAAGCTGCAGGACGGAACGGTCAGCACCACGTTCGTCCGGCCCGCGCAGCCATGGATCGACATCCCGGCCAGGCAAAGCCCGTTTCAGGTCGCCCGACAGTTCGTCGTGGAGGGCATAGAGCACATTCTGTTTGGATTTGACCATCTGCTCTTTGTCGCGGCTCTGATGATGATCGTGCGAAACTGGCGCGTCCTGGTGAAGACCGTTACCGCCTTCACCGTCGCGCATTCGATAACGCTCACCTTCGCGACGTTGGGCTGGATCGCGCTGCCTTCGGGGCCGGTCGAAATCATGATCGCGTTCAGCATTGTTCTGATCGGAGCCGAGATCGTCCGGATGGAGCGGGGACAGACCAGCCTGACCATAGAATGGCCATGGATCGTGGCCTTCGCGTTCGGATTGCTGCACGGATTCGGATTTGCCGGAGCGCTGCAGGACCTGGGCCTGCCGCAGGACGACATTCCCCTAGCGCTGCTTTGTTTCAACCTCGGCGTCGAGATCGGACAATTGATGTTCATCGCCACCGTTCTGACCATCGTGGCTGCACTCAGAAGAATTGTCGAAGTGCCGCGAAAGGCAGTCGTCGCGTCGGCCTACGCCATCGGCATAGTGGCGGCATTCTGGACCCTGGAGCGCCTCCAGTCGGCGTTTTCGTGACATTGAGGGCTACTGCGCCGCGCGTCCAACCGGACGCCACAGTGCACGACACTAGCCGGCTTCGGTTGCGGTGTGACAAGGCTCTCCATGACCTCATTCCTGTGCTTGTCACAGGAATGAGGGCGATAAAAAGCAACCGCCAAATCCATTACGCAACCGTCGTGTACTGCGATCAGGCCCCCGGGACAAACGCCGCTACTCGATGCTCAACCGGCCCACCGACGGAATAGAACACTGGCATTGACTCCACCAAAACCAAAGCCGTTGGAGATGGCATGGTCAAACGACATTTTTCGTGCCTGGGCGGCGACGAAGTCGATCCCATCGGCAGCGGGGTCGGGCGTTTCGAGGTTCAGGGTCGGAGGGGCGATCTGGTCGCGCAGGGCAAGTAGCGTAAAAATCGCTTCCAGACCGCCTGCCGCACCGAGCAAATGTCCGGTCGCGGATTTCGTCGCGCTGACAGCGATTCCGCCGTCGCTGCCAAAGACTGACTTGATCGCCTCTATTTCGCCCCTGTCGCCAACTGGCGTCGAGGTGGCATGAGCATTGAGGTGGCCAATGTCGCCCGGCTGGATGCCGGCCTGCGCGATAGCGAGTTCCATCGCGCGCCGGGCCCCGGCGCCATCCTCCGGACCGGACGTAATGTGGTGGGCATCTGCTGTCGTGCCATAACCGACAAGTTCTGCGATGGGAGTCGCGCCTCTGGCAACAGCGTGGTCCAGCGCCTCTATCACGATGAGGCCGGCGCCTTCGCCCATAACGAAGCCGTCGCGGTCGGCATCGAAGGGCCGGGAGGCGCGGTGCGGAGTCTCGTTGAATCCCGTGGACAAGGAGCGTGCTGCCGCGAAGCCGCCCAGGCTGACGGAGTTGATGCAAGCCTCCGCCCCGCCACAAACGGCAATGTCGGCCTCATCCGCCCGGATAAGCCGTGCCGCGTCGCCGATTGCCTGCACGCCTGCTGCGCAGGCCGTCACCGGCGCGCCGATCGGTCCCTTGAACCCGTTGCGGATCGAAACCTGACCCGCGGCAAGATTTACGAGAAAGGACGGGACCGTGAAGGGCGAGAGCCGCCGCACGCCGCGCTGATCCGCCGTGCGCACGGCTTCCGAAATAGCCGGGAAGCCGCCGATGCCGGACGCAATCACCGTCGCTGTCCGGTTCTGTTCGCGTGCCGTAACCGCTTTCCAGCCCGACTGCGCGATCGCCTCCTTCGCCGCGGCAAGGGCGAAGAGGATAAAGCGGTCCATCTTGCGCTGATCCTTCGGCGGTACGATCGCATCGGGATCGAAGCCGGCCGCAGGATCATCCGCTCGCGAGGGCACCGTGCCGCCGATCTTGCAGCCGAGATCGGCAACAATCTCCTGCGTCAGAGGTCTAATCCCTGAATTTCCGGCAAGGAGCCGCGACCAGGTCGCCTCCACTCCTGCTGCAAGAGGGCTGACCGCCCCCATCCCCGTTACCACAATGCGACGCATCGGTTTTCCTTCCTGACATCCCAGCTTACGGCCGTCGGCAGCACCACGGGATGCCTTTTTTCTAGGTTGATAACTGCCTCGGTCGCAGTGGCCTCAATGGGGGCGCTCGATGGCGATCGCGGTGGCTTCGCCGCCGCCGATGCATAGTGCTGCGACGCCTTTCGTTAGGCCTCGCTGCGCCAAAGCATGCAGCAGGGTGACGATCAGCCTCGCTCCGGTGGCGCCGATCGGATGACCGAGCGCGCAGGCGCCGCCGTTGACGTTCAGCCGGTCGCGAGCGATCCCGAGCTCCTTGGCCGCGGCCATCGCCACAACGGCAAAGGCCTCGTTGATTTCGAAGAGGTCGACGTCATCGACGCCCCAGCCCGTCTTCTCCAGCAACTTCCGGATCGCGGGAATCGGCGCTGTCGTGTACCAAGCCGGCTCCTGGCTATGCGTCGCATGTCCCTTGATCTCAGCAAGGATCGGCAAGCCCTCGCGCTTGGCGACGGAACGGCGGGTCAAGACGAGCGCCGCCGCACCATCGGCGTTGGCAGATGCACTGGCGGCGGTAATGGTGCCATTGGCGCGAAAGGCTGGCTTGAGGTTCGGGATCTTCTCCGGTGAGACCTTCAGCGGATGTTCGTCGGTGTCGACGATCTTCTCGCCTCCCTTGCCGACGACGGTGACCGGCGCGATCTCGTCGGCAAAGGCCTTTGTTTCAATAGCGGTGCGGGCGCGGGTCAGCGTCTCGACTGCATAGGCATCCTGGTCGGCCCGCGTGAACTGGTATGCCTCGGCCGCAGCCTCGCCGAAGTCACCCATCGGACGGCCCGGTTCATAGGCATCCTCGAGCCCGTCGAGCATCATGTGATCGAAGATCCGATCGTGCCCGGCACGAAGGCCCGCGCGTGCCTTGGCAAGCAGATAGGGCGCGTTCGACATCGACTCCATGCCGCCGGCGATGACGACATCGGCCGACCCGGCGCCAATAAGGTCATGTGCCAGCATGGTCGCCTTCATGCCCGATCCGCAAACCTTGTTGATCGTGGTCGCGCCGATGGCATCGGGCAGGCCGGCGCCGCGCGCCGCCTGGCGGGCTGGTGCCTGTCCCTGGCCGGCAGGAAGCACGCAGCCCATCAAAACCTCGTCGGGCCGATCGGGAGACAATTGCGCACGTTCGAGGGCGGCGCGAATGACATGGGCGCCGAGAGCGCTCGCCGTGATCGGCGCAAGATCTCCCATGAAGCGGCCAAGCGGCGACCTTACAGCGGAGACGATGACGATGGGATCAGATGGATTGGACATGCAGAGCCCCTTCCGGTTGGAGGAAAAGCGATAAAGGCTACTGCATGTCTCCTTAAATCGACCCCGATTTAAGGACTAAGACATGCAGTAATTTCAAAGTGCTACAGCCTCCCTTGCGCGTCTGATTAGACGCGCGGCGCTGTAGATCGGAGAGTCTCCGCCTGTCATTGGAGCTGGCTTTCAGAAGCATCGCGGCCGACGCCTTCCAGCACGCCATCGGCGGCCGCTTGCAGGAATCGTCTTGACAGCCGCTCGTCGTCCACGGCGCGTGAAAGAACCAGCGCGCCGACCATGGTCGACAGCGCGACAATCGATCTGTCTCGAACATCGTCTCCCGGAGCTCGCGCGATCAGTCCGTCGAGAATGTCGAGATGGTGCTTGATCCCGGCTTCAAAAGTCTGGCGGAGGGCGGGGCTGCGCCGTGCAGCGTCCGGTGCGAGCGCAGCCAGCGCGCACCCTTCCGCCTTTTCCTGGCAATGCGGCTCGGAAAGATAAAACCGGACAAGCGCGCTGAGCGGATTTCGGGCTGCCTTTGCAATGACCTTCGCCCAATGCGCTGCGCCGTTCTCGAGTGCCTTGGCAGATGCCTGGACGATGAGATCGTCCTTCGATTCGAACTGCTTGTAAAAGCCGCCCTGTGTAAGGCCGGCGCCTTTCATCAGGTCATTCAGGCCAATGCCGTCAAAGCCGCGCGCTCGGAAGAGGCGGCTGGCGACGTCAATAACCGTCCGGCGGTTCTCTTCCGCCTGGGCGCGGCTGACTCTCATTGCTTGCTCCTGAATAGTGTGGTCAGGAGTTTATATGGCGATCACCATCTATCAGTCAAGAATAGATGGTGATTGAAATCTTATTGATCGCTGTTCGAAGAACTGCAAAGGGTGGGAGACCGGGCAACCAGTTTGGCTTGGACGACAGGTGCAGTATTCTCACACCGGCCGCAACGGAGCGGTGACAGGACCTCTGCCCGTTGGGCATCTATGGGAGCTGGAATTGAGCGCCAAGCCACGTCGAAAGGCCGTTGGGATAGAGGCGGATAGTGCGGCCGCTGCGGGAGCGCAGCCGAAGCGTCGGCGACTACCGTCCGATGAACGTCGGGTTGCCATCCTTACAGTGGCGGCGGAACTGTTCGCGGAAGAAGGTTTCGGAGCTTCGACCCGCCGGTTGGCCTCGCGCCTCGGCATTACCCAGGCCGCACTCTACAAGCATTTCCGGAGCAAGGACGAGATTGTCGCCGCTCTGTTCGAGGAGCGGGCCACGCGTTGGGGCAAGGAAGACTGGCGTGCGGCGCTTGCCTTGGACGAAGCGCCGCTCGCCGAACGGCTCGGCCACCTTTATGCCCGTTATCTCCGCGCCATTACCGGCCAGTCAATGCGCCTGTTCGTTCGAGCCGGTCTTGACGGTTATGGTCAGCCCGGCCGGCGCGGCGCCGCGCTGACCGCGTCGATCCTGGAGCCGGTCATCGGCGCGCTGAGACGCGAGGCCGGTCTGGCCGACCTTTCGACCCGCCCGATGCAGCACGAGGAGCGCGAAATCGCCATGACGCTGCACGGTTCCCTCATGTTTCTTGCGGTCCGCAAGCACGTTTACCGGATGCCGCTGCCGGAGGATCTAACGGAACATGCCATGCGCCAGGTGCGCCTTTGGCTGCCTGGTGCGATTGCCGACATGCGGCGGCTTCACGCCAGTCCTCCGGAAGAGATTGTGCCGCAGCTTGCCCCGCGGCGGTGAAGCGGCCTACGGCCCCCGCTCGATCGGAGCCAACGTTCGCCGGTAGCTACTTGCCCTCGCGATCCATGAGATACTTCGTGTAAGTGAAGTTGAAATCGCGGCCGGCCCGGTTCCGATGGCAGGAGAAACATCCGTCGAATTTTGCATCCGCCTTGGGCTTGCCATCGGGCAGGTAGTGCGCATAGTCCCAGTCGCCGTTACGCACCGCTGGCGGATAGGCATCGCCCCAGCCTGCGCGCTTCTCCATGACAAAGATGTTGGTTATCTGATCGGTTGGCACGAGCCGACCGTCCGAACCAAATTGGACGCCGCCCGAGGCGTCTACCTTCGCCCGGTGATCCTCCATGATGAGAATGGTTCCGTCAGGGGCCGGCTCGCTGGCCTTTGCCTTGGTATGGGTCTCCGGGCTTACGTACATGAAGCGGATGGTCTTGCGATCCGGACGGTCAACGGTGTTGTAAAGCACGAAGCGTTCCGTATAGCCACTCGGGAAGGCGACCCTGTCCGGCCCCGCAAGGGTATAACCCGCCAGGCCCGCCGCGAAAACGGAGGCCAGGCTGATGACGACGATCTTGTGCATGCTTCCTCCTCCTACGGCCTTACGACAACGCGGGCGCGCATTTCCTCGTGGATGACGCATTCGAGATCAAACGCTCCTGATTTGCGGAGTGTCACGGTTGTCTCGCTTCCCGGGTCCTGCTTGCCGAGGTCGGTCGAAAAGCCGACGGTCGCCGTCAGCACATTATGCGCTTGGGTATCGTCATTCACGAAGACGAGCGTATCGCCCACCTTCGCCTCGATTGTCGCGGGCGCGTAAGCCATGCCCGCCATGCCTATACGATGTTCGCCGGCGTGGCTCCCGGACGCCAAAACAATACCAGCGATGCTCAGAAGAATTGCTGCGCGCATGCTTCCCTCCCACAGGTTCATGCGTGTTGCAGGTCAAGTAGCCTTGTCCAGATAAGCCAAGTTGTCAATCGACAACTTGGCTTATCTGGACAAGGTTTTCGGGTTTGCTGAGATTAGTCCGCACGCAGCAGCGCCCCTTAGTCGCCCAAACCAGACCGTTCGACGTGACCGGGAGGGCGGGACTATTCGGGCATCTGGAGCACATCGGGGTGCATCAGAGGCGCGTCCTTCAGCCAGATCCGTGCGCCTTCCGGGCCGATGGTCGCGTTGAGGTCGGTGCCGGCGGGCAAACGGCCCCAACTCTGTGGCGCCAGTGTTTCGCCGCCGATGGTCAGCCCGCCCGAGACGACGAGGAACTCCAACCCGCGCGTGTTTGCGACCGTGACGGTTTCGTCGGCCTGCCAGTCTTCGAGCCGGACTTCCTCACGGCCATCATCGAACAGCGTGATCGCGGCCCTGGCGCCCGGGCGCGGTGTTGCACGCTGGCCCTCGCCGGGCTGGCGAACGATTTGGGTCTGGTCCCCGTCACGGTACTGCCAGAGCCTGACGAAGATGGTGCAGCCCTCTTTCGCGGCGGGGATGTGCGAGGTGCCGGGCGGGTTGCGGAAGTAGCTGCCTGCCGGATAGTCGCCATGCTCATCCTGAAAGACACCTTCCAGCACGAGGATCTCTTCGCCGCCGCTGTGTATGTGGCGAGGAAAAGCGCTGCCGGTGGCATAGCGCACGATCGAGGTGGCGCGGGCGACCTCGCCGCCAACGCGGAAAAGCATGCGCCGGTCCACCCCGGCCGCGGGACTTGGCACCCAGTCCAGCTTCGCGCCATGGACGATGACCGGTTTCGACAGATCGTCGTTAATACGCATGGCGGGTCTCCTTCATGGTTAGGACCATCCGGAACTTGACGTCACCGGACTTCATCTTCTGGTAAGCTTCGGATGCCTTCGTGAGCGGCATCGTCTCGATTTGCGGGCGGACGCCGGTCAGGACGCTGAAGTCGAGGGTCCTCTCGTTCTCGTAAGGCGTGCCGGTGATCGATCCGAGCACACTGCGCTCGCCGACGACGAGATGGCCGGCCGACACAGGCAACGGGTCCCCGCCCGCACCAAGCAGCACGAGCGTTCCGCGCGGGGCAAGTCCCGCCATCAGCGACGATACCGCTTCCGCATTGCCGATGGTAGCGATGATGGCCGTTGCCCCGCCCATCGATTTGAGCTTCTTGGCTGCATCGTCCTGGCTGGTATCGACATAGACATGCGCGCCGAGCTTCAGCGCATCCTCGGCAATGTCCTGGCCGCGGCCAACAGCAGCAACCCTGAAGCCCATCTTGCGGGCGTATTGCAGCGCCATGTGCCCAAGGCCGCCGATGCCGAGCACGGCGATCAGGTCGCCGGCCTCAGCGCCCGACTTCTTCAGCGCATTGAATGTGGCTATCCCGGCGCAGAGGATGGGTGCTGCCTCTACGGAATCGAGTTCGTCGGGGATCGACACGAGGCCCGTGCCGCGCGCGAGCATCATTTCGGCATAGCCACCGTCGCGGGAGGCGCCGACAAAGGGCTGGTTTTCGCAGAGCTGGAACTGACCCTGACGGCACTCATCGCATTCGTTGCAATGGCCGCCGAGCCTACCGACGCCGACGCGCTGCCCCAGCTTCCAGCGCGAGGGGGCGCTCTCGCCAAGGGCGACGATCCGGCCAACGACCTCATGGCCGGGCACGCGCGGCGGCTGCAAAGACGGGTCTGCCCGCTCGATGTCGGAGATGTCGGCGCCGCAGATGCCGCAGGCTTCGACCTCGATCAGCACCTCGCCCTTTCCGGGCTTGGGCGTTTCGCGTTCCACCAGCTCCAGCGTGCCGGGCGTCGTCACCTGCATGGCTCGATATGCGGCCTTCATGGTTCTGTCTCCCTATGTTCGGGATTCTTCGGACTGAGCAGCGAACGTTCGTCCTTCGAAGCCGTTGAGCCTGCTTATAATTTCTCCGACGGCGCGCTCGGCTGCCTCGACTGCGCCGGCGAGATAGCCGGGTTCGCTGAGGCTGGTTTCGCTGCCGGCCAGCGAAATATAATTGCGCCATTTTCCATTGACCCATGGCCGCCGGTCGGGACTCTGATGGCCGCCCGCCTGCTTGTCGTCCGCTGTCGCCGTCAGCGGGTCGGCCGCCCAATCCTTGAACAGCGTCGCGCGGGGCGTGGCGGCCTGCGGTCCGAACAATTGAGCGAGCTGCTCAACCGAAGCCGCGATGATCGCATCGCGTCTAACCGCCGCGCGCTCACCGGCAGGAACGCCGACGAAGCCGAAGAGGGCTGCCTGTCCCGAAGCCGTCGTCGCATCGTGGATCTCGACGAGCGGCCCGACCATGCTTTGCGCCGTGCCCGATAGGCCGGCGTCGCGCCAGAATGCATGGTCGTAGAGCGCGAAGAACTTTGCATGCGGCGCCATCCAGGTCGGGGTCCGCCGCCATCGCTCGATTGTAAGCGCATCGAGAGCGGGCGAGAATAAAACCCTCGCCTCGAGCAGGCGCGGCGGCAGCGCGAACAGGACATGCGACGCGTGCTTCGTATGTGCCGATCCGCCCGCATCGACGAACTGCACCCCGACTTCTTGCGCGCCCAGCGAGACATGCGTCACCCGCGCGCCAAGCTGGATGCTTTGCGCGGGCAGGCTTGCGGCAAGCGCCGAGATTATAGCGCCGGTGCCCCCGACGAGCCGCATCGACTGCGGCTCCTGCCCCATACCGCGATAGCGCTGAGGTGCTTCGCGGGACATGCGGTGAAAGACCACGTCGCCATCGCTGTTCTGCGGAAAGAAGGGAAGCCCGAGGTCCTTGACCAGGGTAGCCAACCCTGGCTGCATGCCGGGCCAGAACCAGGACGGCCCAAGATCGAAGCCGTCAGGCGATGCTTCGCCGGTGGCGTCGGCCGAAAGAATGCGGCCGCCCAGCCGGTCACGGGCCTCCAGCAGAAGAAAATCGATGCCGGCTCGATGGAGGAGACGGGCGGCGGTCAGACCGGCAAGACCGCCTCCGACGATGAGGACAGGATGGTTCAAGGCTATTACCTTCGGATAGAATGAGGCGAGGCCGGCGAACCGGCGCCCGTCGCTCTTGTCAATTTTTCGGCAAAGCCTTTTCCGACAAAAACGCATCTGCCGCCTCTATTTATCAGCACGCCTATCTATCGATAGGTAGGGCCCGAAATAGCGGTTGCGAGCGCTCATTGCAAGACTTATCTCTCAGAAGATAGACGAGGGGCGAAAACGTGAGTGATACGGCGGAAGCCATTATGGACGCCGCTGAGCGTCGGATACGGGGTGCCGGGTATAGCGGCTTCAGTTTTCGAGAGATTGCCGCCGACGTTGGAGTGAAAAGCGCCAGCGTTCACTATCATTTTGCAACGAAGGAAAGTTTAGGCGCGGCCGTTGCCCATCGCTACACGCAGCGCTTCATGTCATCGATCGAACGGGAGGTTGCCGAAGGTCGCGACGTGATCGAAGTGTGGGTCCAGGCATTTCGCCGCTCGCTTTATGGTGACGGCAAAATGTGCCTGTGTGGCGCCCTTGCCGCCACTTCCCAGGATCTCTCGGAAGAGGTTTTGATCGAAGTCCGCCGGTTCTTTGAGCTTGGGCTTGAAAGGCTCGTCGAGAGCGGTCTGTCGCAAGAGAGGGCCACGCACGTACTGGCCACATTGGAAGGCGCCATGTTGCTGGCAAATGTTCTTTCCAGGCCCTCCGCGTTCGATGAAGCGGCGGCGGCGCTGTCTACATAAAGGCACCGTTGGCGGCCGGGCTTTCGCCCGCAGACGCCCCAACGCCTCGCGTTGCCAACAGAGCAAATCCCTCCCTATACTTCGCCATGCAGAAGACCTTCGTCTCAGCGCGGGAGGATCGGCCCGGGGAAGACTGGCTTTCCCGCTTCACGGCCGGTCGGGCCGGCGTGGAGAACTGGTATTTCGGCAAGGCCGTGACGTCGCGCCCCACCGCCCCCACCGTCAGCGAATGTCGCGCGGCGCTCGCGCAGCACATGCCCGAGCTCATTCCGCACTATGAGCATGTCTGCGCCCTCGTCGGCGATGACGAACTCGCCCACCGGATGCTGAGCCACTATCGTCCCGCGCCGGAGGGCTATGGCTGCAGCCAGGCGGTCTGGCTCGGAAAGGAAGGCCCGGCGCTCGTCCGCAACTTCGATTATCCGCCCGATATAGTCTCCGATCGCTTCGAGCTCACCGCATGGTCGGGCCTAAAAGTGGTCGCGAAGGCGCAGCGCCCGTGGGGAGGCTGCGTCGACGGGATGAACGAGGAAGGGCTGGTCGCGAGCGTTACGCTCGGCGGCGGCCGCCTCCAAGGTCGCGGCTTCTCGATCATTCTCATGATCCGCTACGTGCTCGAAACCTGCCGTCGCGTCAGCGAGGCCGTGGATGCCCTTTGCCGTATCCCGGTGGCGCTTCCGCAGAACGTGACCCTGCTCGACCGATCGGGTACCTACGCCACCCTCCTCCTCGGTCCCGGCCAGCGGCCGGTCATTACCCGCCTCAAGGCATGCGCGAACCATCAGCGCAGCGAACGAGCCCCGCCAAATTCTCTGGCGCGGCAGCGCGCGCTCCTGCAGGCGCTTAGCGAACCTAAGATGTCGATCGAAAGCCTGACGGACCGCTTCCTGCAGCCGCCGGTCTACGCGCGAAATCCGCGCTTCCCGACCCTCTACACAGCGGTCTACCGGCCGGAGGAAGGCCGGGTGGATTATGTCTGGCCGGGAAAACGCTGGTCTCAGGGCTTCGCGGATTTTCGGGCCGGCGAGTACACGCACGATTATGGGTGATGAAAGCTCGGTCATTCGCGGCGGCGGCGCGTCGGCGCCGTGAATGACTGGGCTCCAGTATTCGAGACGAACGTGATGCGGATCGGGCGTCCTGCGGGTGACTGGCGACCAATCGCCGTCCACGCTGAGAAGTCTCCCGCGCGGCAGACGCGGCGCTGCTGGATCCCCTGTGACAAGCACAGGGATGACGGGGAGTTCTAAGGAACCTGCAACAGGTGACACATGGCCCGGTCGGTCGCCGAGCCATGTGGTTTGCGGCTAGGCTTCAGGCCCAGTAGTTGTATTCGAGTTGGACGGCGACAGTGGAGCCGTTCGCGACCTGCTGGCTGAACGTACCATTGAACGCAATCGTTCCGTCCGTGAAATCGGCGTCGTTAAGGACCACCGTCTTGGAGTAAGGGTTCAGCGTTTCCGTTGCGGTGTTGTTCGAGTCGGTGCCGACAATGCTGAACGAACCGCTGTCGATCGTGCCCCCGAGGCTCTCTCTTATGCTGTTCAGATCGGCATTTCCGCTGACTGTGACGATGCCGTCGAAACCATCCGTGTCGACCGTGAAAGAGCCCGAGAACGACCGTTCCGTGGTATCGCCACCGATTTTCTGGAAGGTGAAGGACTCGGTACCGGTGTAGATGTCCGCAGAGCCGGCTATTTCGATGGTCAGCGCATTGGTGGTTGTGCCGCCCTGGCCATCCTCGATGGTGTAATTGACGACGACCGTGAGCGTCTCGCCAAGCTTCAGATCGATTGCCCCTCCGGGCTGCAGATCGGGATGCGACGTGTCGACCGTTACGATGTTGTCGACGACGGTGATGTAACCGGGAGGCGTTGAGGACCCGGCGTCGCCGTCAACGGAAAAGCTCAAGCTGCCGGCGACGACGGAAAGCGTGTCGCCGTCCGGATCGGAAGCGGTTGAGAGGAGGTCGATGGGCGACGCCGCAACGTCTTCGGTCAACTCCGTCAAGATCGGTTCGGCAACGGGAGGCTGGTTGTCGATGGACCAGCCGGCATCGTAGTCGGCCGGCTCCCGCGTATCCGTGTAGAACTCCCGGGTATGATAGATCGTTTCGAGCTTCTTGCCGATCGCCTGCACCGTCGACCAGGTTTCCGTGTCGATCCCGGTGAGGATGGCGGTCAAGTCGATTTCAACGCCGTTGACCAGCATCGTCGGCGCCGGATCCGTGATGCTGGCGCCATCGACGGGGCCGATCTTGCTCTGGGCGGCTGCAAACAGGTTCGAAAGCGTGAAATCTCCGGCGACAACCGCAGCCTTTACGGCGAGCGCATCATCAACCGAAAGCCCGGCCTGGTTGGCCAGGAAGCCGATGTAGTCGGCGACGGTTACATCTTGCAGCGCTTCGGTCAGCGCATCTGTGTAGCTCGACGAGAGCTGCCCCTGCGCGGATTGGCTGAGGCCGGAATCATACGATCCGTCCGTCATGAAGCTTGTTGTGAAAAAACTCATTCTGCTTGCCCCCTAATCCTGTTGCTGTGGCATCGATCCACGCTGCCTCAGTGTGTTCAAAAAATGCAGTTACCTTTCCCGTCCTCTGAGCGCCCCTCGCGTTCGGTGGATTTGGGAATTCGTCGCGACGAGGTCGCGTTCTCGAAGAGGTGGGAAACCGGCCAATGGCGGCCGGTCTCCCCTCGCTAAAGCCGGGGGCCCCTCATCGGGCGAGAGGACTGTAACGCACGCCTCGCCCTCCCCGACCAGCGCGTTCAAATGGCTGGTCCGGCAACATCTGAAAATTTGTTTTGATCTCCTCGGCTGCGCTCACGTTGGCACGTCAGGCATTCAAGTAGAATCCCCTATCCCCTTGTACCTCTTACCATATTTAATAGTTCAGGAAACGAATATTTCTGAGTACTACCTTAATTCGAAAGGAGTATAAGTCGGCTCGCATTTCAGCCATTTGAATCTATATCCAAATGCTTAGTGCTTGTCGTTAGCGCTCCGTCCGGGAAATTATCGCTGCGTACATTCTCGTCCTGTGGCGACGGGAATCACGGGATGTTTGTTGGCCGCGCGGCACCAGCAACCGGTCACAGTGCGCGCGTCTGGAGATTTTTTCCGCTGCAGCGGAAAACTCCCTCATTCCTGTGCTCGTAACAGGAATCCGGCCACGGCGCGTCGGGGCCGTGAATGACTCGGGTTTTAGCGCTTTGCACGCGGTGGTGGCGATCGGCTGCCTCAGGCCATTTGCAGCAAGATCTCCCGCGCCGCTGGGTCCGTGTGACAGCACAGGGATTGAGGTGCGTGCGGTGATCGCAGAGCAAGAAAGCTGACGCGATCTGGACAAAGGACCGCTACGCACTTCTTGGGCCAGCACTACCAATTGCCGGGGTCTGCCGTGTGATCGACACTGGCAAACTCGTCCGCCTTTTCCCTGTCCAGCGTCAGACTGGTTATAAGCTTCGTCTCATCCGTAACCGAATAATCGAGCGGCGCCGGCACTTTGGTCAGTTGTTGATACATGAGCAGGGCGGCCTCCTCGGCGCTGTCGGCCTCGAACTCTTGTGTGACGGTAACTGTGAACTTGTGCATAGCCCTGACCTCGTCTGTGCTGATTTCGACGCCTCGCGCTCGGACACAGAGCCGGAAATAGGCAGCCTCCGATCAAGGCGGCACTCTAGCATCAGACGGCGAGAACGTCTCGAACCCGCCTGAGACAGACCAAGGACCAAGTCTGGGCGCAAAAGAGGCCAACGCCTTCCCCTCGCCCGAGCCGCCCACATCAGGATGACGCCAGGGTGCCCTGCCGATCCTCACGCTCTCACAGACAGCGCCCGAAGTAGGCGGTTGGAACAATCGGCATGGTGCTCGATTACAGCTAACAAATCCTCCAACGACGCAGGTGTGCTATGTCCAAAAGCCCCAACACAAAGCCGTCGCCGACAGCCATCGAGCCGCGAAAGGGAACGCCAAGTCCGAGGCTCGCGGAGACCGAGTTTCGCCGCCGCTTCCTCAGCCGGTTTCAGGATCCGGCATTCGATAGCCTTCGATCCGAACTGGACAAGGTCGCTTCGGCGGCATGGGACGCCTATGAGCATCAGCGAAAAGCACCGCGCACACGCAAGGCGGGCGCTGCGTTCAGCGATCCGGAATACGAACTGTCCGTCGATTGGCTTGCGGCGCGCGATGCGATTCATGCCGCGCAAGAGCGTCATCTGAATGCCGACGGTCCGGCGCGCATCCTGTTGATATCCGGATCGTCCCGTAGCGAACACACCTGTCCCGGCGAAATGTCGAAGTCCTACCGGCTGATGAAGATCGCACAGGAGACGATCGACCAGACGGCTGGGGTGAAGACGAGCGTGCTCGAGTTGCATCGCCTCGCTTCGGAATATGGACGGATGATTCACCCTTGCAAGGCGTGCTTCTCCACCTCTCCCGCGCTCTGTCACTGGCCGTGCTCCTGCTATCCGAACTATTCGCTCGGGCAGGTCGACGACTGGATGAATGAGATCTATCCGATGTGGGTCGAGGCACACGGGATCATGATCGTCACGCCGGTCAACTGGTATCACGTCTCCTCGCCGGTAAAACTGATGATGGATCGGTTGGTTTGCGCCGACGGCGGCAATCCCGATCCGACGTTGACCCAAGGCAAGGATGCGAAGCTCGCCAAGACGATCGAGCTCGAAGGCTGGAACTATCCTCGACATCTGGCCGGGCGA
The DNA here is from genome assembly GCF_004827385.1 of Ensifer sp. MPMI2T. GTDB lineage: Bacteria > Pseudomonadota > Alphaproteobacteria > Rhizobiales > Rhizobiaceae > Sinorhizobium. The sequence continues at coordinate 3,320 of NZ_SRXN01000025.1, read as the reverse complement.
CTCTTTTCCGTAATCGTGCATGGCGACGTGGAAGGCGTCGAGAACGTCCGGCGCAGCCTGTCGGATTGGCTTTGCTACATGCATCTCGAACCGGCCGGCCCTTTGGCGGAACTGGATCGCTACATCGGCTACTGGAAACCTTACGCATTGAGCCACGAGGAGCTCGATGTCGACGAAGCTGTGCAGGAAGAGGTTCGCAACGCGGCAAGGACATTGGTCGAAGCGGTTGCGGCGAAGCGGTCTGGAAGGCTGGCCTCGGCTGGAGGAAAGCTCTCGCAACCACGACAGAAGTAAGCGGACCGGCATCTCCCGCGCCAAAACCCAAGGCATTCGGACGCTGGATCACCGTACCATCAGTCGGTGAACTCGACGATGACCCCCGGCTTGACCATCCCCGCCAGTTCCTCGGCGTCCCAGTTTGCCAGGCGAACGCATCCGTGTGACCCCACCTTGTCGACGAGCGAGGGTTCCGGCGTGCCGTGGATCCCGTAGGTTGGCTTGGTCAGGTCAATCCAGACGCTACCCACGGGGCCATTGGGGCCGCTGGGCAGCGTCAGGCGCTTGGTGTTATCGCCCTGCTTGAAGTTGATTTTCGGGTTGTAGACGTAGACGGGCTGTCGAGCGACTCCTTTCACCTTGTGCGTGCCGGAGGGCGAAGGCGTCTCTTCGCTGCCGATCGTGGCAGGATAGGCGGCAATCAGCGAACCGTCTTCCGCGAACGCCGCGACTTGGCCCACTCGCCTGCGCGCCTCGATCCGCTTGACGTTGCCCTTGCCCGACTTCGAGGCGCCGGGCATTGCAACCGAAACCTTATCTCCGGCGGCAAATGCCGAGCCCGGATTGAGCGCCTTCAAGAGGTCGATGTCCATGTGGAACCGCTCCGACAGCCTCTCCGCGACGCTTGTGTATCCAAGGTGCTTCATTTCCGCCTGCTTGGCGTAGTCTTCGGGAATGCGCTCGACGAGGTCCTCGGCATCCTCTTTGGTGACGACATAGGGCTCGATGACGGGCTTGCCGGCGGGAAGCCGGCGGATGACCTCGGGATCCAGCTTTCCATCAACGGGAAGATGCTGCATGGCCTCGAACCCGGCGATCGCCTTGGTGACGTTCTCGCCATAGTAGCCGTCGATCACCCCGGGAGACGAACCCGCACGGTCGAGGAGAACCTGGAGATGGACGATCGCCGGCTCCGGCCGCGGCGAGGCTTTGGGCGGCCGTTCGGGCGGGATGGAGGCGAGTGTCGCCTTGTTGATGTCTTCCGGCCGAAGCTCTTCGGCACCGGCGGCGCCGCAGAGGCCCAAGGTCAGCGATGCTGCAAGAAAGGCCATGCTCTTCATGAAAATCACAATTCCGGAATGGCCAAACTTGTTCCGCCCGATGGTTCTGCAGAGCGAGATCCGGCCGCCGGGGTTCGCGCGTCGGCGCATGTCCGAGCCGCCTCGGCTGCACCCCTCTGCCCTGCCGGGCAGAGGGGGGTATCGACACCCGCGTCCGCGATTTTCGCCTTTGCTACCTTATCGGATCACGCACTAAATGGACGGGCCAGGCAGTTTCCCCGGTCAGAGGCGATCGCGTCGGCCGTGAGGAAACATGCTCGGCAGGATTGTTTCCCCTCTGGCTATGAAAAGCTCTGGACTCGTGCAATCCAAAGTGGCACGCCTTCTGCCTGGAACACGCGCCCTCTCTCCCGCCTGGCGTCTCTTCCATGTTTCCTTAAATCCTAACTGATTTAAGGATAAGAAGACGCGCGGGGCGCGCCGCAGGCGGCCCCGAAGCAAGGACGAACGGTCATGTCCGAAACCCGCCGCAAGCTGACGACGATCTTCTCCGCCGACGTGCAGGACTATTCGCGCCTGATGGGGGCGGACGAGGAAGGCACGCTGGCGACGCTGAAGCGCTATCGCGATGCCATGGCGCGGCTGATCGAGGTGCATGATGGCCGGGTCGTCAACACCTGGGGCGACGGGCTACTCGCCGAATTCCCGAGTGTGGTCGAAGCGGTGCGCGCCGCGGTCGACGTCCAGAACGAGCTTGCGGGCCTTAACGCCGAGCGGCCGAGCGAGACGCAGATGCGCTTTCGCATCGGCATCAATCTCGGCGACGTGATCGCCGAGGGCGACGACCTCTATGGCGACGGCGTCAACATCGCCGCCCGCCTGCAGGCCACAGCACCCGCCGGCGGCATCGTCATCTCCAACACCGTCTACGACCAGGTGCGCAACAAGGTCGCCGTCAGCTTCGACTTCCTCGGCCAGCTCGAGGTGAAGAACATCGAGGGCGGCGTCGCGAGCTACGCGGTCAGGATCGGCGCCCGGGATGACGCGCATGAACATGCCCTCCGGCAGGGCAGCGCAACCCAAGGCAGCGCCCGCGGAAACGGCGCGGCCGCGCCTGCCGGCACCCGGAACGGGCAACCTGCGTCCGATGCAGCGCGGCCGCAAGCACCGGCCGAGGCAAGCGGCACACCGCAAGGCTCGGCGACAGCGGGACCTTCCGCCACCTGGGGCCGGCAATCCGCTCCTGGGGCCGCGCAGCCGGAGGCGACCACCGGCACCGCCCCCCAAGACACCGCGTCAGTGGACTCCGCCGGCACGTGGGGTCGACAATCCGGTGCCGAATCCGCGCGGCCGCAAGCAACTTCCGAGACGGCGTCTCCCACAGCGCCCGGCAACCGCAGGTTCGCCGTCATCGCCGTTCTCGCCGCCGCCCTCGTCGCGATAAACCTCCTCACCTGGCACGGCGTGCTATGGTCCGTCTGGCCGCTGCTCGGGCTTGCGATCTTCTCCGCCCTCCTCTGGCTCAGGCGAAGAAAGGACATCGACCGCGTCTTCGGCCTGCTCGCGATCGCCGCCCTCACCGTCGTCACGGTCAACCTCCTCACCTTTGACGGAACCTTCTGGGCCGTCTGGCCCCTCCTCGGCCTCTCGATTGCCACCGCGCTCCGATGGGTGCTGCGCCGGGGCTGAACGGGGATGCGCCCTCGCCTCTCGCGGTCGATCCGGCGGGAGTCTCCCGCGCCCAAGGACTTGGGCGAGCTGGATCCTTGTGACGAGCAAAGGTATGACGGAGTGCTCGCTGGCCGCGCGTTCAGGGACACGTATGCAATTCGACATTTGACAGGCGGTCCTTGCACCTCCGGGGATAGGCAAGAGCCGGCGGCGGATTTTCCAAGCGGGGAGGACAAATTGGGGTCGTGTGTGGATGCCCCCGGTGATGCAAGAAGAAACTCGAAGTTATGAACATGCGATCGGTTGCGGTCGTGTGTCAGGCCTCTAAGGTGCGGCTTTCACACGCCGCGGGCCAGTATGGCAATGCGCGGA
>NZ_SRXN01000024.1 GCF_004827385.1 Ensifer sp. MPMI2T | reverse complement strand
GGTTGGGGAGGGGCGTTCGAGCCTCACCACTCAAGTTCCAGATGCGGCCGCCCGTTCGAGGTCTTTTCGACCGTCCGTCCGGTCTCGTCGATCGTGGCCGTCACCCTCTGGCGAAACGCCGAAAAGCTTTCGAACGTGACGACGTCGACCGGCTTATCGAACTTGAACGTCAGGCGATAGCGCCCCGGCTCAGCACTTAGCGCGTGAACCGGGAGGATTTCCGCCTCGAAGGCTTGGCCGAGATAATGGCCTTTAACCCGCGACCCGATCATCCAGGGATTGAAGGAAGGACGGTTGCCGGCGGCGGCGTGAAGCGTATTCCAGTCGCGATAGCCGTATTGGGCGGCGACGAGTTCCAGCGATTTGGAGTGGCTGATCGCCTCGCCCTCCAACGTGAGCCGGGACCGCAAGCGCCTTGCCTGGTCCTTCAGCGCATCGAGTGCGGGAAGCGTCGGTTTTCCATGCGTCATGACAGGGTCTCCTGTTGCGGCATGCATTTTCAGGATGGGTGCCCGCATTGCCATCGGTTCGCATGCCGTTTCGGCGTGACCGTGTCGAAAATGAGGGACTTCACCAAAGCTTCAAGCTCGCGGACGGCTGGGGCCCTCGCCCGCCGCCTCCATAGGGGAAGGCGGACAGGCTGTCAAATGAGTGTCGCTTCGGCGACGACGGCCACGACCTCGCCGAGGCTTGCGCACACGTCAAAGCTGTGAGACGACTTGAGGCCCGCAGGGAGGACACCATGAGCGAAGTCACCATTCTTGCATTTGCGCTTGTCGCTTTCATCGGCATCGCGACGCCCGGACCAACCGTGCTTCTCGCTCTCACCAATGGCTCCCGTCATGGCGTGAGACGCGCGACGGCAGGCATGATCGGCGCGGTCCTGTCGGATTTCGTGCTGATCGGCGCGGTGGCGCTCGGCCTCGGCGCGCTCTTGGCCGCGTCCGAGTTCTGGTTCACGGTCGCCAAATGGCTGGGTGCCGCCTACCTCGCTTTCCTCGGCATCATGCTGCTGCGCTCCCACGGCACGCTGCAAATTGCCACCGACCGCGAGAACCAGGGCGGCGTCGCCACGACGCGCACAATCTTCCTCAAGAGTTTCCTTGTCGCGGTCACCAACCCCAAGGGCTATCTGTTCTTCTCAGCCTTCCTGCCGCAGTTCATCGAACCGGCGCTACCGCAGGTGCCGCAATACGCCGCTCTCGCCGTCGTCTTCGCTTCGATCGATTTCGCGGTGATGTTCGGCTATGCGCCGCTCGGCTCGCAAGCTGTCCGCTTCCTGAAACGCTCCGGAGCGATCTGGCTCGACCGTGTATGCGGTGGCGCGCTGTTGGCGCTGGCCGGCTCGCTGGCATTCTATCGGCGCGTCACCAACTGACATGCGTGCAAAGAGGAAAACGGATGATCGGATATACGATGGTCGGAACGGGGGATCTGAAGCGAGCCGTGCGATTTTACGATCCGCTGATGGCCCTGATGCGTCAGGAACGCTGCTATTGCGACGAGCAGGTTGCCTCCTGGGGGCGCAAGGATGATGACAGGGCTCCGCGCTTCTTCACCGGCTATCCTTTCAACGGCGAGGCGGCGACTGTCGGAAATGGCGTAATGACCTCGTTTCTTGTCGAAACGGCAGACGTCATAGATCGCCTTTTTCGGATTGCGCTTGAGAATGGCGGCAACAGCGAAGGCGAACCTGGCTTTCGCCCGCAATATGGCGAGGGTTTTTATGCGGCCTATGTGCGCGATCCCGACGGCAACAAGCTTGCCTTTGTCTGCTACGATGCGAGGAACCTGAGAAACTGATCTCTCAAAACATTACAGCGCCCCCGCGCCATTCCGGCGCAGGAGCGCTGTTGGTTGTCCGCCTCCGCAGGGTTGGAGGCGGCGAAGTCACGCGGCGCGCCTGAGCGGCGGCAGGGCAAGTTTGCGGCCGCTCGCCACCAGCATTCCAGCGGCGCCATCAAGCCAGCCGTCCTTGAGCTCGAGCGCCAGGAACCGGTTGCGTTCGAACGGTCCCGGCATGACGAGATGCTGCGCCCTCTCGGCGAAGAAGCCGAACCGCTCGTAATAGGCAGCGTCGCCGACGAGCAGGATCGCCCCGTGGCCGAGGTTCTTCGCCTTTTGGATCGCCGCGCGCATCAGCATGCCGCCAATGCCCCTGCCCTCATGCGTCGGGTCGACGGCAAGCGGACCGAGAAGAAGCGCCGGCACGCCATGGCCTTCCCGGTCGACACCGGCCTCGACATTCCAGAGGCGCACCGTGCCGATCACGTGGCCATCCTCGTCGCGCGCAACAAGCGCAAGCCCCTCGGCTGGAACGCGGCCGCGGCGCAGCTTTTCCGACGACTTCCGGCGACGATCCGGTCCCATGGCTCGGTCGAGCAGGTTTTCACGCGCGACGACATCGCCCGGGTTTTCGGAGTCGATCACAAAGGTGGACGGCGCGAAGAACGCGCGCATGGCATCAACAACAGCGGCCATCGGGGCCTCCCGTCATCAAAACCGCTTCAGGCGGACCGGATACAGAATTGTGAAATTGCCGCTCCCGCGGTTGGCGCGGGAGCTAGCAGGATCAGATCACGTAAGCCTTCAGCGGCTCGAAGCCGTTAAAGGCGACGGCCGAGTAGGTCGTCGTGTAGGCGCCCGTGCCTTCGATCAGAACCTCGTCGCCGATCGTCAGCGAGATCGGCAGCGGATACATGTTCTTCTCGTAGAGCACGTCGGCCGAGTCGCAGGTCGGGCCGGCAAGCACGCAGGGCTCCATCTGGTCGGAATCGCGCGCGGTGCGGATCGGGTAGCGGATTGCCTCGTCCATCGTCTCGGCGAGACCGCCGAACTTGCCGATGTCAAGAAAGACCCAGCGGTGATTGTCGTTGTCCGACTTCTTCGAGACGAGAACGACTTCCGCCTTGATCACGCCCGCATTGCCGACCATGCCGCGGCCCGGCTCGATGATCGTCTCCGGGATGTTGTTGCCGAAGTGCTTCTTCAGCGCACCGAAGATCGCCTGGCCGTAAGCTTCCGCCGACGGAACGTCCTTGAGGTACTTCGTCGGGAAGCCGCCACCCATGTTGACCATCTTGAGCTCGATGCCCTGCTTGGCAAGCTGCACGAAGACCCGCTTGGCATCGGCAAGGGCAGAATCCCAGGCGTCGAGCTTCGTCATCTGCGACCCGACGTGGAAGGACACCCCGTAGGAGACGAGGCCGAGCTGGTGCGCATAGACGAGCACGTCGACGGCCATCTGCGGTACGCAGCCGAACTTGCGCGACAGCGGCCACTCGGCGCCCTCGCCATCGGTCAGAACGCGGCAGAAGACACGGGCGCCCGGAGCGGCACGCGCGACCTTCTCGACCTCTTCGTGGCTGTCGACCGCGAAAAGATTGATGCCGAGCGCATGGGCGCGGGCAATGTCGCGCTCCTTCTTGATGGTGTTGCCATAAGAAATGCGTTGGGCGGTCGCACCGGCATCAAGCGCCATTTCGATTTCGGCGACGGACGCGCAATCGAAATTAGAGCCGAGCCCGGCGAGAAGGCGCAGGATTTCCGGCGCCGGATTGGCCTTGACGGCATAATAGATCGAGCTGTCGGGCAGCGCGTGGCGGAACGCCTTGAAATTGTCGCGCACGACGTCGAGGTCGACAACGAGGCACGGGCCTTCGGGTCGTCGGGCGTTCAGGAAGTCGATGATGCGTGCGGTGGTCATAGCCATATTCCCCTGATCCATTAGGCTCCACAACCGTGGAGGACAAAGGGCATACGCGCACGTGCACTGGAACCAGCCGGTGGAGACCCCGGAACCATGCATGCGCTCGATGCGCTAAACGGTGAATCGAAGCCCGCGAAGGCTAAGATTCGTCTTTGTCTGCCATGGATTGGCGGGGATAACCCAACCGCACTTCCGGCAATGAAGGTGTGCCTCTTCAGTAACCCCGGCTGTTGGAGAGCCGGCAGACACCAGAAAGGCCCGCACCGTCGTTGCTTCAAGATGTCCTCGCATTTCCCGGTTGGCCGGAATAGCGACTGGAGGGGTTAGTTCCAGGTACCTTACCGATTTCCTCACCTTATTCGAGGGTCGGCGGACACCCACAGGCACGTGCGACTTTGGGCAAGGCGTAGGTAAGAAAAATCACTGTCGTAATCAAGAGTTTTTTGCGTTCCGTGGTTGAATTTTTTCGGAAGCCGACGACATTGTCAGTGTTCACATTCACTGAACAATCGAGCCTGCCGGAAAGAATGGGCCAAGCCTTTGAAATCGATAGGATTTGCTCCACGCACACGAGGCAAGCGCGCGGAGAAGCGGCACATCGGATCGAGCGCGGGCGGCGCGGCGTTATTCATGATCCCTCGACACGCGAAAGATTGCGGCCGAATCAGCTCGGCGAACAGACGAAAGAAAGTCAGCCATGGACACCTTGACCCGTATCCGTGCCTTCATCGACGTCGTGGACGCGGAAGGCTTTTCCGCTGCCGCCCGGCGCGTCGGAAAATCCAAGGCGCTCCTGTCGAAATATGTGCGTGAACTGGAAGACGAACTCGGCGCACTCCTGCTCAACCGCACGACGCGGCAATTCTCGCTGACCGAGGCCGGCCACACCTACTATCGTACGGCCTCCGAGATCCTGAAGGAGATCGACAACCTCGCCGATCTCGTGCGCGCCAACAATTCCGACCTGCGCGGCCGGTTGCGCATCACTGTGCCCAGGACATTCGTGGATGCGGATATTGGTCAATCGCTGATCGACTTCGGCAAGCAGCATCCCGAATTGTCGCTCGAAATCGTCTCTGACGACCGCTTCATCGATTTGGTGGAGGAAGGTTTCGACGTGGCGATCCGCATCACGCGGCTCGAGGATTCGACGCTGATCGCGCGCAAGCTCGATGACTTCCAGGTGCTGCTCTGCGCCTCGCCGGACTTCGTGGAAAAGATCGGGCCGCTCAAGCATCCGACCGAGCTTTCGAAAATCTCCTGCATTCTCGACACCAATGGCCGATCCTATTCGAACTGGCGCTTCGTCGAGCCGGACGGTTCGCCCTTTACGGTGCCGGTGGGCGGACCGATCGAAGTCAACAGTCCGCTTGCCTCCGCACGCGCCGCAGTGACCGGGCTCGGAGTTGCCCCGGTGCCGGATTTCATCGCCCGGCCGAAGATCCAGTCCGGCGAGCTGGTGACGTTGTTCGATGATTTCCTGCCCAAGGACCGCGGCATCTACGCGATCTATCCGCATCGGCGCTATCTGCCGGCGAAGGTGCGCACCTTTGTCGATTTCCTGCACGGCTGGTTCCGCTCGCGGTGACTGCGCCGGGTGCCGCGCCGCCAAGTCCCAATTCCGTCCCATTTGCAGTACATTTCGAAGACGATTCGCGGCCCAGGCCGAAAAGGATTCCACTCCCATGAAAACAAAATGCCTCGTCATGGCCGGCCTTGCCACGCTCCTCGCACCCGCGTTGGCTGCCGCGCATCCACACATTTTCGCCGAAGCGCGGTTGGAGATCGTTTCCGACGACAAGGGCGAGATCAGTGAACTGCGTAATGTCTGGCGTTTCGACGAGCTGTTCTCCGCAAGCGTTGTGCTCGACTTCGACAAGAACTCGAACGCGACCCTCGACCCGGACGAGCTCAAGGAGGTCGGCCAAACGGTTCTCGAGTCCCTTTCGGAATATAATTACTACACGACGATTTCCGACAACGGGAAATCGGTAAAGGTGTCGAAGCCCGACAGCATCAATGTCGACTACAAGGACAACCAGCTTCTGATGATGTTTGCGGTCAAGCCGGCCGAAGCGATGCCGCTCAAGGGCAAGCTCACCTTCGGCGTTTACGACCCGACCATGTACACGGCGATGGACTTCCCGACCGACGAGGATCTCACCGTCGTCGGCGAGAAGATCCAGGCTTGCGAGCATCAGGTGGTCAGGCCGGATCCCGACGAAGTGCTCGCCGAAAACAAGGACACGCTGACTGACGCCTTCTGGAACGACCCGACCGGCACCGATATGTCGAAGCTTTTTGCAACCAGGATCGAGGTCACATGCTGAACGCACGCAGGATTGGCGGAGCGCTGACGGCCGCGCTTTTGGTGGCGCTTCTTTCGGCGACGGCAGCCGCGGCCCAGTCGCCGCTCGGCATCGGCACCGCCGAACCGTCGGTCCAGACGACGGGTTTCCTCGGCAGTTTCTTTGCCTGGGTGAACATGGAGCAGCAGAGCTTCTACCGGCTGCTCACAGGCACGCTCAAGGGCATGCGCGAGAACCCGTGGCAGCTCTGGTCGCTGATCGGCCTCTCCTTCGCCTATGGCGTCTTCCATGCGGCAGGTCCGGGGCACGGCAAGGCGGTCATTTCCTCCTACATGATCGCCAACGAGACGGAACTTCGCCGCGGCGTCGTTCTCTCCTTTCTCTCCTCGATCCTCCAGGGCGTGGTGGCGATCCTCCTCATCGGCGCCGTCTATCTCCTGTTGCGCGGCTCGTCGATCAGCATGACGGATGCCACCCACTCGCTTGAGGTCGCAAGTTACGCGCTGATCGCAGTGTTTGGAGGCTGGCTGGTCTTTCGCAAGATGCATTCGATGCCGCGGCCCTCTCCTGCCTCAGCGAGCGACGCGCAAGCGGAGCACGGCCATCATCACCACGATCGCCATGGCGATTATCACCACCATCATCACGCGCACGCTCCCGGCGAGGTCTGCGTGACCTGCGGCCATGCGCATGCGCCGGACCCGGCCATGCTGAAGGGTGATCGTTTTGCGCTGAGCGAAGCCTGGTCGGCGATCGTCGCGGTCGGCCTGCGTCCCTGCTCCGGCGCCTTGATCGTGCTCTCCTTTGCGCTTTTGAACGGGCTCTATCTTGGTGGGATTCTCTCGGTCTTCGCCATGTCGATCGGCACGGCGATCACCGTCTCGATCCTCGCAACCATGGCCGTCACCGCCAAGGGTTTCGCACTCCGCTATGCATCGAGCGGTTCGGCCGCGGCCCGCATTTCCAACGGCATCGAGATCGCCGGTGCCGCGATGGTGCTCGTACTTGGACTTGTGCTCTTGGGCGCAGCGCTCCAGGGCTGAGGCCGATTTAGAGTATTGCCAACGCCCCTCATCCGCCTGCCGGCACCTTCTCCCCGTTTTGACGGGGAGAAGGGACTCGCGGCGCGCTTCCAGCCCCTCTCCCCGCCTGCGAGGAGAGGGCTACTGCATGTTTCCTTAAATCGTACTCGATCTAAGGATAAAAACAGCAGCAATTCAAAGCGCTACAGCGTCCTTTTGCGCGTCTGATAAGACGCGCGGCGCTGTAGGGTGAGGGGCGATGGCGTAGCGCGATCCCAGCACTCAACGTTGGGATGCCCAACGTTACCGCCCGCGCCGGCGCTGATGGCGGGCGCGCAGCCAGAAAATCAGGAAGAAGCCGAAAACGAAGAGAGCGCCGAAGGCAGCGGCGAGCCATGGCGAAATATCCCCCAGCCAAAGCATGATCGACGGCAAGACGAAGAAGCCGGCAGCGACGATGGCGAGAATCACCGCGGCCGCGATTGCGGCGGATCTTTCTTTTTTCTCAGGCGGTTTCAAGCTTGCTCCTTTGCCGTGGGAGCAATTCCAGGAAAAGTGTGTAACGGTTTTCCCGTCCGGAATTGCGTAAGTTCAAAGAGTTAGGTCGGCGCGAATATCCTCAAGGCGCCGCTTCTGGAGGCCGTCGCCATCGAAGTTTTTAGGCGACAGCCAAGCTTCGAAGGCAGCCTTGATAAGCGGCCATTCGCCGTCAATGATCGAGAACCAAGCGGTATCGCGGTTGGCGTGCTTCGAAATCATATGCTGGCGAAATATGCCTTCGAACGTGAAGCCGAGGCGCGTCGCCGTGGTGCGGCTCGGTTGGTTCTCGCTGTGGCATTTCCATTCGTAGCGGCGATAACCCAGGTCATCGAAAACATGCCTGGCCATAAGATAGTGCGCCTCTGTCGATAGCGGCGAGCGCGCCATGGCCGGGCCGTGAGCCACACCGCCGACTTCCACGACGCCATTGGCCGGGTCCGCGCGCATGTAATTTGCCATGCCGACGACCTTGCCGGTCGCCTTGTCGCGAAAGACCTCTGTGATCCAACCGGACTTTTCCTGGACTGCGCTAAGCCAGGTGTCGAAATCTTCGATGCCGCAAAAATCGTCCTGGGTGAAATATTTAAGGAGCTGGTTGATCGCCATGCCGCCGAAGGCATCGTGCCAGAGCGCTTCGAGATGCGCCGCCCGATCATAAGGCTCCAGCCCGACATATCGCCCTTCGATAAGGACCGGCTGCGGCGCCGCACATCCCTTCCAATTGGCAAGGTCACGCATCGATTGCTCCCGCGTTTTCATTTGCCTTCGCAATAGGACAGACGCCTGGCCGTTACAAATTCAAACTGGTGATGAACCCATGAAGCGCAACGAATGGGAGGGGAGCGATCCCCGCCCCCCGGTGTTGTCCGTTTTGCGCGCCGCCGGGTCAGGCGGGGACCTTGGCGCCCGAAACGGTTGCCTCGATGTGATCGACGAGCGCATCGGGAAGCCCGAGACGGCCGGCGAGCAGATCGAGATAGCCGCGTTCCGCCCGGCTCTCCGGCTCGATCGCGAGCCGCGACGCGGTGTAGATCTCCACGCGCTGCTCCTCCGTCGTGGCGGCAGCGACGATCGCATCGAGATCGACCGGATTGGCGAGTTCCGCTTCGAGGAAGGCCGCCGCGTCGGCGGAGAGGCCGGAAACCGACAGCTTGTCCATGATGTGGCCGCGCTCGATGTCGTCGATATGGCCGTCGGCGCGCGAAGCGGCGATCATGGCACGCACCAGGATCAGGGCAAAATCGTTGCTCACCGCTCCCGGTGCCGTGAAGCCGGATTCGGACGGCGGCGGCAGGAGCTCCGGTGCCGACTGCGTAGCCGGTTCGGCGGCCGGCGTCTTGCCGGTCTGATAATTCTTGTAGGCCTGATAGCCAAGCCCGGCGACCGCCGCCAAGCCTCCGAGCACGGCGGCATTACCAGCGAGCTTGCGCCCGGATTTCGTTCCGAGAAGAACCGCCGCAATCGCACCTGTGGCAAGCGGATTGTCCTTGGCGAGCTTTGTCACCTGGTCGGCCCGACCGCGGACAGTCCCGCCGGTACCTGGCACCTGCGAACCCAAGAACTGATCCAGCAACTTCTTCGCGTCGAACATGGCTTCGCTCCTCTTCGGTTACCGCGCGACGGCAAAGCAAGAAAAGCGCTCTCCCGCCCCCGCGTCGTTGTCGGCGGATTGAGACATAGGAACGTTGCGCGGAAAATACAAATTGACGTTGAAGAGGAAAAAGCCGGGCAAACGCCCGGCCGTTACACACCCTCGGTGACCCGCAAAATTACCCCTTGAGGGCGTAGGCTTCTGCGGCAAGCTTGGTGATGCCGGCCCAATCGCCTTTCGCCACCAGTTCCTTAGGCGCTACCCAGGAACCGCCGACGCAGACGACATTCGGCAGCGAAAGATAGTCGCGTGCGTTGCCAAGCGAGATGCCGCCGGTCGGGCAGAACACGGTGCCGGCGAGCGGCGAGGAAAGCGACTTCAGATAGGCGGCACCTCCGGCCTGCTCGGCCGGGAAGAACTTCATCACCTGATAGCCCTCCTCGCGCAGCCCCATGACTTCGCTCGCCGTCGCCGCGCCCGGCAAAAGCGGTACTTCGTGATCATTGGCGACGTCGATCAGCTCTTGGGTCGTGCCGGGGCTGACGATGAACTGCGATCCTGCCTCCACGGCCTGTTCGAACTGTGCGGCATTGAGAATCGTGCCGGCACCGGCGACAGCGCCCTCGACCTCGGCGGCGACCGCGCGGATCGCATCCAGCGCCGCCTGCGTGCGCAACGTGATCTCGATCGCCTTGAGGCCGCCAGCCACCAATGCCCGCGCCAAAGGCACCGCGGTTGCCGCATCGTCGACGACCAGCACCGGGACCACCGGTTGCAGCTTGAGGATGGAGAGAAGCTTGTCGGTTTTCGCGCTCATGCCGGTCACCCTTTTAAAACGATTGAATGCTGCGTTTCGCATACTCCCCCCAGCCGTCGTTGTCGAGACCGAAGGTCGTGAACACGCCCTCGCCCATATAGAAGCGGAAAATAAAATATCATCGGCAACAACGAGATGGCTTGAGCCTTGGCAATAAAACGATAACTTATCCGCGGTCCACCTCTCGATATGGCGGGAAATCCATGGCGAAGGAGATAGAACGCAAGTTCCTGGTCGCTTCCAGCGGTTGGAAAGACCATGCGGACAAGGGCATAAAGCTCCAGCAGGCCTACATCGTCACCATGGATGACCGCTCCGTGCGCGTGCGTATCCATGGCAGCAAATGGGCTCGCCTCACCATCAAGATCGGCAAGTCGGCGCTGGTTCGCAACGAATACGAATACGATTTGCCCATGGATGATGCTCGCGAGCTGCTGACCCAGGCGGTCGGCATCGTCATCGAGAAGCGCCGCTATCGCGTGCCGCACAAGGGTTTCACCTGGGAAGTCGACGTCTACGAAGGGGCGCTCCAAGGGCTCGTCGTCGCCGAGGTCGAGATGAAGCGCGAAACGGATCTGCCCGCGCTGCCGCAATGGCTGGGGCGCGAGATTACAGGAGACCGCCGCTATTCCAACCAGGCGCTTGCTACAGAGGGGCTGCTGGAAGCGCAATCATGAGTTATGCGTTCAATCCTGGGCGGCCGTTCACCGAAGACTTTCGGGCCGTCGGGGCCGAGCAGATTGAGCGGGCGGTGGCGGTGCTCGAGCAACGGCCGCAAGGCGTTCACGAGGCAATTCACGACGCCCGCAAGAACTTCAAGCGCCTGCGCTCACTCTACCGTCTGGTTGCTTGCGACGCGCCGCTTTTCCAGAAACAGGAAAACGCCCGCATACGCGCCATGGGGCGAAACCTCTCGACCGTCCGCGACGCTGCTGCACTCGTCGAGAACATCAATTATCTGCGCGGGCAGACGAATAGCGACGAACAGGGTGCGGCCCTCGACCAGATTTACACCATTCTGGCGGAGCGCCGCGACCGGATTGCGGAGACCGAAGCGGATCTAGAGGGCAAGATTGCCGCGACGATTGTCGACTGCGAGGAGGCGCTTGCTGCCCTCGCACAGGTTTCCTTCGATGACGGCAAACGAAAATCCGTCGCCCGACTGACGAAGGGCTGGAAGCGCACGCTGAAGCGCGCTGCGCACGCGAGAGCAGCCTGCGAAGCAGACACCGACGCCGCGCTTTTCCACGAGCTACGCAAGCGAACTCAGGACTACCGCTTGCAACTGGCGCTGATGCGGGTCGCCTGGCCGTCTGCACTGGAGGCAAAGAGGGCAGAAGCCAAGGCGCTCGTCGACGTGCTCGGCCACTTGAACGACCTCGCCACGTTGACATCGCTCATCAACGAGGAGCCGGGGCTTGCCGGTAGCAGCCAGAACCAAGCGCACCTCATTTCCGCGGTCATCACGCGGGAAGAGGCGCTGAGGGCGGAGGCGCGGCAACGGGCGGCGGCTGTCTTCCAAGATAAGCCGAAGAACGAAAGCCGGACAATTGCGCTGCTCTGGCGTGAAGCCGGGCGGTAGAGCCGGGGAGGATCGTTGTTCCGCGCGGCCACCTACAGCGCCCGCGCGTCCTACCAGACGCGCAAAGGACGCTGTAGCACTTCGAATTGCTGCATGTTTTTATCCTTAATCGGCTACGATTTAGGGAAACATGCAGCAGACAATTCGGCGCGGGCCTCCGCGATTGCGCTTGACGCGTGAAAGCTGTATTTGCGGTGCCCATGACCGACATATCCATGACCGCGCGCCCGGAGACACAAGGCCAGTTTCTGGTGGCAGCGCTTTACCATTTCGTTTCCTTCCCGCGCTTCGCCGATTTCCGCGAGCCGCTGCAGGCGATCTGCGACGCCAATGGCGTGAAAGGCACGCTGCTCGTCGCCCACGAGGGCATCAACGGCACGATTGCCGGCTCCGACGAGGGCATAGCCGCCGTGCTCGCCTATCTGCGCGCCCAGCCGGAATTCGCGCGCCTCGAACACAAGGAAAGCCGCGCATCGGCTATGCCCTTCCTGCGGATGAAGGTGCGGCTCAAGAAGGAGATCGTCACCATGGGTGTCGAAGACATCGACCCCAACAAGGTGGTCGGCACCTATGTCGAGCCGAAGGATTGGAACGCGCTTATCTCCGATCCGGACACGCTGGTGATCGACACGCGCAACGACTATGAGACGGCGATCGGCCTTTTCCGCGGCGCCGTCGATCCAAAAACTAAGACCTTCCGTGAGTTTCCGGATTGGGTGCGCAACAACACCGGCCTGCACAACAAGCCGAAGATCGCGATGTACTGCACCGGCGGCATCCGGTGCGAGAAGGCGACCGCCTTCATGAAGGAGCAGGGTTTCGAAGAGGTCTACCATCTGAAGGGCGGCATCCTCAAATATCTCGAGGAGATCCCCGCGGAGCAGAGCCTGTGGGATGGCGCCTGCTTCGTCTTCGACGAGCGCGTTTCGGTCACTCACGGCCTCGCAGAAGGCGAACACATACTCTGCCACGCCTGCCGCCAGCCGCTGACTCCGGAGGACCTGCTGTCGCCCCTCCACGAAGAAGGTGTCGCCTGCATCCATTGTCATGAGATCCGCACCGACGAGGACCGCGAGCGCTATCGCGAGCGGCAGAAGCAGATCGCGCTCGCGAAGAAGCGCGGTGAGCGACATCTCGGAAGCTGAGGCGGCCTTTTGCCGTAGCGCGGGTATAGGATGTCTCGGCTGATCGCCGTTGACGACGTCCCGCCAATCACCCTGGCAGCGTCTCGTACTCGTCGAGGCCAACAGCCAGCCGATCCCAATGCGGGCGACTGCGGGTGAAGACGGCATTGGTCGGCTCAAACAGCGACCTATCATCGAGCGTGCCGGCATACACCGTCCAACGGTCGACACCGGACGAGAAGATCTGGCTGCCGCAGGTGGGGCAGAAGTAGCGGATCGTCACACTGCCGTTTTCGGCGAGCTTCTCGTAAGCGCTGAGCTCGCCGGTGACATCGACGTCGGCGCGCGAGAAGATCATGTAGCAGCTATGACCGGTACCCGTGGCCCGTTGGCAGTCGCGGCAATGGCAGAAGCCGGAATAGATCGGCGACCCCTTGGCTTCGTACCTTACCGCGCCGCAGAGGCACCCACCCTTCATCCCGCTCATTCATGTCCCCTCAAACTGCTTACTGCATGTTTCCTGAAATCGGAGCCGATTTAAGAGCGAAAACACAGCAATTCAAAGTGTTACAGCGTCCTTGATGCGTCTGAAAAGGCGCACGGCGCTGTAGAGGATAGCGAAGCGGCTCTCGCGGTCAAAGAAAAACCGAGCGCCGAGGTTGCGGCGCGCGGTTCATGTCTGCGTTCAACGGTCAGGCTCACCAGCTCGGGATGAGCGCACCCTTGAAGGTATCGACGATGAAGGCCTTAACGCTGTCGTCGTGATAGGATTCGACGAGCGTCTTCACCCAGGGTGCATCCTTGTCAGTTGCGCGCACCGCAATGACGTTGGCGTAAGGAGACTTCTCGCTTTCGATGGCGATGGCGTCTTCCTTGGGATGAAGGTCGGCCTCGAGCGCGTAGTTGGTGTTGATCACGGCCGCGTCGACGTCGGCCAGCGAGCGCGGAAGCTGGGCCGCATCGAGTTCGGCGAACTGGATGTTCTTCGGATTTTCCGTCACGTCGGCCGGGGTGGCCTTCAGCCCGGCATCCGGATTGACCTTGATGAGGCCCTTTGACGCGAGAACCAGGAGCGCGCGGCCGCCATTGGTCGGATCGTTCGGAATACCGATCGTCGCGCCATCCGCCAGTTCGTCGAGGCTCTTCACCTTGTTCGAATAGACGCCCATGGGCGTGGTGATGGTCAGGCCCACGCTGACGATATCGTAACCCCGATCGGCGATCTGGTTGTCGAGATAGGGCTGGTGCTGGAAGGAATTGGCATTGAGCTCGCCATCGGCGAGCGCCTGGTTCGGAACCACATAGTCGGAGAATTCGAGGATCTCGATGTCGAGGCCCTTGGGAGCGGCGACTTCCTTCACCTTCTCCATGATCTGGGCATGCTCGCCCGGAGTGACGCCGACCTTGATGGTCTCCGCAAGCGCGGTGCCGGCCGCAAGCGCGGCGAAGACCGCTGCTAAAATGAGCTTTTTCATGGAAGTCTCCTTGTTGCTCTTTGCTGTCTTGGGGGAGGGTCAGTTCTTACGGCTGCGTTTGTCGAAGCGCCGGGCGAGGCGGTCCCCCGCGCTCTGCACCAGTTGCACGAGCACGATTAGCACGATGACGACGATCAGCATCACGTCCGGCCTGAAGCGCTGATAGCCGTAGCGGATGCCGAGATCGCCGAGACCGCCGCCGCCGACCGCCCCGACCATCGCCGAATAGCCGATGAGGCTGACGATGGTCATGGTGAGCGCCAGCGTCAGCGCCGGACGAGCCTCGGCCAGAAGCACCTTGAAGACGATCTGGGTCGGGGTTGCGCCCATGGCGCGGGCAGCCTCGATCAGGCCCTTGTCGATGTCGCGGATTGCCGCCTCTACCAGCCGCGCAAAGAAAGGAATGGTCGCGATGGTCAGGGGCACGATCGCCGCCTTCGTCCCGATCGACGTGCCGGTGACGAGACGCGTGAAGGGAATAATCGCAACGACCAGGATGATGAAGGGCGTCGAGCGCGTGGCATTGACGATGAGCCCGACGAGGCGGTTGATATTGGGCGCCGGAAACAGCTCGCCCTTTCCGCTTGTTGCGAGGAAAATGCCGATTGGCAGGCCGATCAACGAGCCGATCAGGCCGGCAATCGCCACCATGCGCAGCGTGTCGAACGTGGCCTTGGCGATGAGGAGCGGAAGATCAGGCGACATAGCCGAGCACCTCCGTGACCAGTCCGTTCTCGGTAAAGAAGCGTTCCGCCCTGCCCGACGTCTCGGCGTCCGCCGCATAGGCGACCACAAGCGAGCCATAGGGCTTGCCGCCGATTTCGTCGATCGTGCCGGCGATGATGTTGACCTCGGCGCCAACCGACTTGATGAGTTGCGAAACCAGCGGCCGTTCCGCCGTCGCGCCGAAGAAGGTGAGGCGCACCACCGCACGGTCGCCGACGCTTGGCGCCGGCTTCAGCCCACGCGCGACGGCATCCGGCAGCTTCGAGCCGGGCAAGCCGGAGAGAAGCGCCCGCGTCGTCTCGTGCCTCGGATGAGTGAAGACATCAAAAGTATGGCCGCGTTCGACGATTTCACCCTTGTCGATGACGGCCACATCCGACGTGACGGCCTTCACCACTTCCATCTCATGGGTGATGAGAAGCACGGTCAGCCCCAGTTCCGCGTTGATCCGCTTCAGGAGCTCTAGGATGGATTGCGTCGTTTCCGGGTCGAGCGCCGACGTCGCCTCGTCCGAAAGCAGCAGCTTCGGCTCGGTCGCAAGCGCACGGGCAATGCCGATGCGCTGCTTCTGGCCACCAGAGAGTTCGGCCGGGTAGCGGGCATGCTTGTCGGCGAGGCCAACGAGATCCAGAAGCGGCCGCACGCGCGCTTCTATGGCACGGCGATCGATACCGGCAATCTCCAGCGGCAGGGCGACGTTGCCGAAGACGGTGCGCGAGGAGAGCAGGTTGAAATGCTGGAAGATCATGCCTACCGAGCGCCGGAGATTGCGCAAGCCCGCCTCGTCAAGCGCGCCGACATCGACGCCATCGACGAGAACCTTGCCGCTCGACGGCTTCTCGAGGCCATTCACCAGCCGGATCAGCGTCGACTTGCCGGCGCCGGAGCGGCCGATGATGCCGGTAATGGAGCCTCGCCCGACATTGAGGTCGACATTATTGAGCGCGGTAAAGGCACCACTTTCGCCGGACGCAGCAAAGCACTTGGAGACGCCTTGGAAGGCGACCGAGACATCATCGGACAAGGGCTTGGGAACGGAAGCAGTCATAGTCCGGTCACCCCCGAAGGAGAGAACTTGGCGATAGGATGAGGATACATGTAAGCTCTCGGAGGTTCGAAACTCTTGTCCCTGGCGGGACGGAATATGCGTCGGGACGGGGCGAGCGCGATTTCTACAGCGCCGCGCGTCCAATTGGACGCGCAAAGTCGCTGTAGCATTTTGAACTGCTGCATGATTTTGTCCCTAAATCGATTCCGATTTAAGGAATCATGCAGTAGCCGCATCCCGCCTCTCAGTTTAGGCCGACATTCGACAACGCATTCGAAACACGGAGCAACTCTCTATCACCAGGCAACCGGTCAGTTCAACGTCGTTGCGAGCATGGCTGCCATGCTCGCAATCTACATTTCTTATGGCTTTTGTCCGGCCGCTTTCACAGGCAAATTTTTCCGAAACGACAGGGCTGCGCGCAAAAGGTTGCTCTTTTGCGAAGAGCGCGAGGTTCGCCGCCGCCCCGCCCGATCGCAACCTCACGCGCCCTTGTGGTTGCCCTTCGGGAACTGTTCTGCCAATTCCTTATACCAATGGCCGCTCTTCTTGATGGTGCGGACCTGCGTTTCGTAGTCGACGTGGACGATACCGAAGCGCATTCGGTAGCCCTCGGCCCATTCAAAGTTGTCCATCAGGCTCCAGGCAAAATAACCGCGCATCGGATAACCCTTGGCGATCAGATCAGCGGTGACCGACAGATGATCGGCGATGTAGTCGAGCCGCGGCTGATCGTCGACGACGCCGTTTTCGACACCCATGTTGTAGCAGGCGCCGTTCTCGGTGATGTAGCAGTCGGGCAGCTTGTAGCGGGCATTGAGCGTTTCGACGAGCGCGCCGAGCGCCGGGGCATAGACCTCCCAGCCGATATCCGTTTTCACGTCGCTGACCGGCTTGGCATTGACAGTTGCTGGATATTCCACCCCCTCAGACGGATCATCGGAAACCCGCATCGGCGTGTAATAGTTAAGCCCCCACCAATCGAGCGGCTGCGAGATCGTCGCCATGTCGCCGTCCTCGATCAGCGGCATGCGTTTGCCGAGCGCCGCCAGGAAGCCTTCGGGATACTCGCCCTTGAAGATCGGGCCGAAGAAGACGCCGTTGTGGAAATCGAAAGCACGCTCGGCCGCGCCCTTGTCCTTGGCGCTGGTGCTGTCGGGATAGACGGAGTGCGCGTTGATGACGATACCCGTCGGCAGGCTCGGTCTCTCGGAACGGATCGCCTCGACGCCAAGACCATGGGCGAGATTGGTGAAGTGGAGCGCGGCGAGCGCCGCATCCATGTTGCGCTCGCCCGGCGCGTGAACGCCGTAGAGATGGCTGAGCCACACCGAGCACCAGGGCTCGTTGAAGGTGGCGACCGCATCGAGCCTGTCGCCGAGGCGGGCGATCACGGTCTTGGCATAGCGCTGGTAGGCGTAGGCGGTCGTGCGCGCGGTCCAGCCGCCATCACCCATTAGCGCCAGCGGCAGGTCCCAATGATAAAGCGTCGCGAAGGCTTTGATGCCGCGCGTCTTCAGCCCATCGACAAGCCGGTCGTAGAAATCGAGTCCCTTCTCGTTGATCGGTCCGGTGCCTTCCGGAATGATGCGCGGCCAGGCAATCGAGAAGCGATAGGCCTCGACGCCCAAGCTCTTGATAAGGTCGAGATCTTGTTCCAACCGATTGTAATGATCGCAAGCAACGTCGCCGTTGTGGCGCTCGAAGACGCGGCCCGGCATGTTGGAGAAGGCATCCCAGATCGATGGCTTGCGTCCGTCCGCCTTGCTCGCCCCCTCGATCTGGAACGATGCGGTGGCTACTCCGAAGACAAAGTCGCCCGGAAAGCGCTCTGCGAGTTTCTTGGCTTCGATCATTGTTCCGTCTCGTCGTCTGCGCAGCCGGACGCCGAAACCGACGCTGCTGCATTTCGTTCATCGGGTAGAGCGGAGGCCGACGGAAAATCGCACGCGCTTTTCCTTGATCCAGCTCTCGCTTTCGAAGGTGGCCTAAACCCACACAGGCAAATGTCAACCCGCGAAAGGGGCGAGGTTGCCCCCGCCCTGACTTTGGCAGTCGACGTCAGACCTTGATCCAGGCGCCGTTGCGCTTCGAGGACTGCACGCAGGCATCGACGAAGACCATGCCCTTCATGCCGTCGTCGATCGTCGGGTAGGTGACGGCCGCATCCACTTTCTCGCCGTTGCGCTTGGCGAAGATCGCCCGTGCGGCTTCCGAGTAAATATTGGCGAAACCTTCGAGATAGCCTTCCGGATGGCCGGAGGGCACGCGCGAGACGCGGGCGGCGGCCGGCCCCGCCCCGGCACCGGCACGCGTCAGCAGACGCTTCGGTTCACCAAACGGCGTGTACCAGAGATAGTTCGGGTCCTTCTGCGTCCATTCGAGGCCGCCCTTGGTGCCGTAGACGCGAACCATCAGGCCGTTCTCATGGCCGGGCGCCACCTGGCTGCACCAGAGCATGCCCTTGGCACGCGTACCGTCCTTCGCCTTGAAACGCATCATCACATGGGCATTGTCGTCGAGCTGCCGTCCACCAACGAAGCTGTCGAGATCGGCGGAAAGTTCTTCGAGTTCGAGACCGGAAACGAAGCAGCCGAGATTATAGGCATGCGTGCCAATATCGCCGGTGGAGCCGCCGGCGCCGGAGCGGGCCGGATCGGTGCGCCAGGCCGCCTGCTTCTGGCCCGATTGCTCGATGTTCTCGGTCAGCCAGTCCTGCGGATATTCCATCTGCACGAGGCGGACGGCGCCGATATCGCCGTTCGCCACCATTTCGCGCGCCTGGCGCACCATCGGATAGCCCGTATAGTTGTGGGTGAGCACGAACAGCGCATCGCTTTCGTCCGCCGCCTTCTTGAGCTTTTTCGCATCGGCAAGCGTCGAGGTCAGCGGCTTGTCGCAGATGACGTGGATGCCGCGCTTCAGGAACTCTTTTGCGGCGGCGTAATGGACATCGTTCGGGGTCACGATCGCAACCGCCTCGATACCGTCCTTGAGCTTCGCCTCGCGGATCGCCATCTCCTTGAAGTCTGAATAGACGCGCTTCGGATCGAGACCCAGTTCACGGCCGGAGGCTTGCGCCTTTTCCGGCGTCGACGACAGCGCGCCGGCCACCAGCTCATAGTGATCGTCGAGCCTTGCCGCGATGCGGTGGACCGCGCCGATGAAGGCGCCGGAACCGCCGCCAACCATGCCAAGCCGGATGCGCTTTTGACGACCTTCCGTGCTGCTTCCCTCAATTGCCATCGTGTTTTCCTCTCCTGAAGTGTTTGCGGTGGAATTGCCCCTCATCCCGCTGCCGCGAACCTTCTCTCCGTTTTGACGGGGAGAAGGAGTAAGCCGCGTGCTCCCAAGTCCCTCTCCCCGCTCGCGGGGAGAGGGTTAGGGTGAGGGGCAGAAGATCCCCAGCCAAATTCCCAACATGCCTGTTCGCCGCCTCGTATGCGCCCCTCATCCGCCTGCCGGCACCTTCTCCCCGCGAGCGGTGAGAGGCTTGGGTGAGGGGCAGACGGCTAGATCCCCAGCATCCGCCGGTTCGCTGCCTCGTCGGTGCCGCTGTCGGCGAAATCGTCGAAGGCCTTTTCGGTGACGCGGATGATGTGCGCCTTGACGAACTCAGCGCCTTCGCGTGCACCGTCTTCCGGATGCTTTAGGCAGCATTCCCACTCGACGACGGCCCAGCCGTCGAAATCGTTCGCCGCCATCTTCGAGAAGACCGCGCCGAAATCGACCTGGCCGTCACCGAGGGAGCGGAAGCGACCGGCACGGTTCACCCAGCTCTGGTAGCCGCCATAGACACCTTGCCGGCCGGTCGGGTTGAACTCCGCGTCCTTGACGTGGAACATCCGGATCCGGTCCTTGTAGATGTCGATATTGTCGAGATAGTCCAGGCACTGCAGCACGTAATGCGATGGATCGTAGAGCATGCAGGCGCGGGCGTGGTTGCCGGTGCGTTCCAGGAACATCTCGTAGGTGATGCCGTCGTGCAGGTCCTCACCCGGGTGGATCTCGTAGCAGACATCGACGCCGCAATCCTCGGCATGATCGAGGATCGGCTTCCATCGCCGGGCAAGCTCGTCAAAGGCCGTTTCCACGAGCCCCGCGGGACGCTGCGGCCAGGGATAAACGAAAGGCCAGGCAAGCGCGCCGGAGAAGCTTGCCATGGCGTTCAAGCCGAGATTGCGGGACGCCGTCAGCGCCATCTTCACCTGTTCCACCGCCCATTGCTGGCGCGCCTTCGGATTGCCCCGCACTTCGGGTGCCGCAAAGCCGTCGAAAGCCTCGTCATAGGCCGGGTGCACGGCGACGAGCTGACCCTGCAGATGGGTCGAAAGTTCGGTGATCTCGACGCCGCTGTCACGCGCTTTTCCGGCGATCTCGTCGCAGTAGGTCTTGGACTCGGCAGCCTTCTTCAGGTCGAACAGCCGGCCGTCCCAGCTTGGAATCTGCACGCCCTTGTAGCCGCAGTCGGCCGCCCATTTGGTGATCGAGTCCCAGGAATTGAACGGAGCCGCGTCACCGGCGAACTGCGCAAGAAAAAGCCCTGGGCCCTTGATGGTCTTCATCCCGATTTCCTCCCTAGATCACGATTCCGGCCAGTGTGACCGGTTGCTGGAAAAGGTGCGGCCGCACCCAATTTTCGCGATTGCTGATGGACCTGAAACGTTGCAGTAAGCAGAAGCTAGCAGATTTTTCACGAGGGGCAATCCTGCTTCTGCGTATCCTGCGAGCCACATTTCCGGTCCTCGCCAAAACGCATGGCCATGTATTCGAGTGAGCAGACGGGCGCCCGCGACAGGAGCGCCCATCCGTTCGCAGCGATTAGACGTAGCGGTTCACCACGTTCTCCAGGAATTCCTGCTTGCCGGATTTCGGCTGCGGATTGAGGTCGGCCTTGCGCACCCAGGCCTCGATTTCGTCGAGCGAGAAGCCGCCGTCGAGCATCTTCTTCGCCTCGGGCACGTTCCAGCCGGCATAGCGATTTTCGAGCGGCGCCGAGAGCGCCTTGTCCTCGATCATCTTCGCCGCCGCCTTTAGGCCGCGCGCGCAGCAATCCATGCCGCCGATATGGCCGATCAGCAGGTCTTCCGGATCGAGCGACTGACGGCGCAGCTTGGCGTCGAAATTGGTGCCGCCGGTCTTGAAGCCGCCGCCCGCAAGCACGTGGTAATAGGCGAGCGTCATTTCCGGAACGTTGTTCGGGAACTGGTCGGTATCCCAGCCGGACTGGTAATCGTTGCGGTTCATGTCGATCGAGCCGAAGATGCCGAGGGCGTTGGCGAGCGCCAGTTCATGCTCGAAGGAGTGGCCGGCGAGGATCGCATGGCCCTGCTCGATATTGACCTTCACCTCGTTCTCGAGGCCGTACTTCTTGAGGAAGCCGTAGACCGTCGCGACGTCGAAATCGTACTGGTGCTTGGTCGGCTCCTGCGGCTTCGGCTCGATCAGGATCGTACCCTTGAAGCCGATCTTGTGCTTGTACTCGACCACCAGATTGACGAAGCGGCCGAGCTGGTCGAGTTCGCGCTTGAGGTCCGTGTTCAGCAGCGTCTCGTAACCTTCGCGTCCGCCCCACAGCACATAGTTCTCGCCGCCGAGCTTCTGCGTCGCGTCGATGCAGGTCTTCACCGTCGCTGCGGCAAAGGCGAAAACATCCGGATCCGGATTGGTCGCCGCACCCGACATGTAGCGCCGGTTCGAGAAGAGGTTCGCCGTGCCCCAGAGCAGCTTGACGCCGGTTTCGGCCTGCTTGTTGGCGAAATAGTCGACGATCTCGTTGAGGTTGCTGGTGTTCTCGGCGAAGCTTTTACCCTCCGGACGCACGTCCGCGTCGTGGAAGCAGTAGAACGGCACACCGAGAAGCTGGAAGAATTCGAACGCGACGTCGGCCTTCAGCTTCGCCGCATCCATGGTGTCCTTGAACCAGGGACGCTCGAAGGTCTGGCCGCCGAAGGGATCGCCACCCGGCCAGACGAAGGTGTGCCAGTAGGCGACGGCAAAGCGAAGGTGATCCTCCATGCGCTTGCCGAGAACGATTTCATCCGGATTGTAGTGGCGGAAGGCGAGCGGATTGGTGCTCTCCGGTCCCTCATATTTGATCTTGGCGATATCGCCGAAAAATCCCGTGCTCACTGTCTTGCTCCTCTCATGGATGATGGATCGCCGGCGCCAAGCGGCGGCCGGCCATTACGTGGAAGGTAATTGGTTTCATTCCCTCGATCGCCGACAGTCGGCACATCGAAACGCAAACCCAAGGAAAAATTCCGATGCACGACCTCGATCACATTGCCGAAGCCTATATTGCCGCCTGGAACGAGACCGATGCCGCGAAACGCGGCACGCTTGTCGAAAGGGCGTTCACGCCGGAGATCGGCTACCGCGACCCGGTCATGCAGGGCGAGGGCCATGAGGCGATCACCACGCTGATTGCCGGCGTGCAACACCAGTTCCCCGGCTTCCGCTTCGCCCTCAAGGGCAAGCCGGACGGGTTCTCCGACACAATCCGATTTTCCTGGACGCTCGGGCCGGATGGAACCTCCGTCATCGAGGGCACGGATTTCGGCCTCATCGAGGATGGCCGGCTGAAACAGGTGACCGGCTTCCTCGACAAGATCCCGGCGCAATAAGCGGCGGTCGGATGTGCCACAGCCGATCACGGCGTCGCATCCCTGATCGCCGGATAGAGGCGACGATAACGCTGATAGGCATCCTCATAGGCCGAAACCAACGATGCTTCCGGCGCGACGGTTTCGGCCGTTGCCGGTGCAAAGCAGGTCGCGACAGGATCGGCGCCGGTCGCGGCGATGAGACCGAGCCGCGCGGCGCCGAAAGCCGCCCCGAAATCGCCATCCGCCGGCAGATCGACCGGCAGGTTCAGCGCCGTCGCGATCGACTTCAGCCAATAGCGCGAGCGCGAGCCGCCGCCGATCGCGGTTACACGCTGGAGCCTCGTGCCGGCCGCGCGGAGCGCCTCCAGGCTGTCGCGGATGGCGAAGGACACACCTTCGAGCACCGCCTGGGTCAGCACCGCACGCGAGCTTTCGTGGCCGAGGCCGGCGAAGGCGCCGCGGATCGACGCGTCATTGTGGGGCGTGCGCTCGCCGGAAAGATAGGGAAGGAAAGTGACGGATCCCGGCGCCTTCAGTACGTCGCCGAGTTCGCCGGTGAGCTCTCCGGCACTCTTGCCGGTCACGCCCGAATGCCAGTTTAACGCATCGGTCGCCGAGAGGATGACGCCCATCTGGTGCCAGGTGTTCGGCAGCGCATGGCAGAAGGCATGCACTGCGCTTTCCGGATTGGGAAGGTAGCTTGCATTGGCGGCGAAGAGTACGCCGGAGGTGCCGAGCGATACAAAGGCCTGCCCCTCGGCAACCGTGCCCATGCCGCAGGCCGAGGCCGCATTGTCGCCGGCGCCGCCGGCAACGACGACGCCAGTGCCCATGCCCCAGCGGCGCGCAAGCTCCGGCCTGAGCGTGCCGGCGCTGTCCGTGCCTTCGACGAGATCCGGCATCTGCCGTTCTTCGAGATCTGTCGCTGCCAGCAGGCTCTCCGACCATTTGCGCTTGCCCGTGTCGAGCCAGGATGTGCCGGCGGAATCGGACATTTCCGACATATGCTCGCCGGTCAGCCACAGGCGGAGATAATCCTTGGGAAGCAGGACCCAGCGTACCTCGGCGAAAATCTCCGGCTCGTTTTCCCGCACCCAGGCGAGCTTCGGCGCGGTGAACCCGGGGAAAACGATATTGCCGGTCAGCGCACGGAACTGCGGATCGCTGTCGAGGACTGCGGCCTGGCGGAAGCTGCGGGTATCGTTCCACAGAATGCAGGGACGAAGCACGGCGTCGTGCTTGCCTATGAGCGTCGCGCCGTGCATCTGGCCGGAAAGGCCGATGCCGCGGACGGCCGCGAGCGCATCCGGATGCGCCGCCCTGAGACCGGCGATGGCCTCTTCCGCGGCTCGGATCCAGTGGGCCGGATGCTGTTCCGACCAGCCAGGATGCGGTCGCGAAACGTCGAGCGCACCCGATGCCGAGCCGATGAGCTTCTGCTCGCCATCGATCAGCATCGCCTTGACACCGGACGTGCCTAGATCCAGTCCGAGATACATGGGTGTCCTCCTATGCCTGCTCGATCGGCAGGTTGTCTTTCAGGAAAATGTCGATGCGGATGCGTTCCTGCGCCTCGATTACGGCGAGCCCGTCGGCCTTGGCCTTCAGAACACGGATCGCGCTTCTCACCTCGTGCCCGGCATCCTGGTTGAGCACGGCGTCGATTGTGCCGGAACGAAGCGCGGCGCGGCTGTGTGGCGTCAGCTCGTGGGCAATGGTGCAGTTGGTCTTGCTCTTGCCGGTTTTCTCGAGCGCGGCGACGAGACCGCGATTGCCGGCGCCGAGGCTGTAGATGCCCGCCAGATCCGGCTCGCGCTCGATAAGCGCGTGCACCAGCTTTTCGACGAGGACCGGATCGTCCTGTCCCTCGATCACCGGAAGCAGCCGGTGCGCCGGAAATTCCTCGGCCATGACGGCGCTGAAACCCTCCAGCCGGTCGCGATGGTCGCGCACCAACATCGAGCCGGCCAGCACGGCGATCGGACCTGCGCGGCCACCAGTGAAGCGGCCCATCAAGGTGCCGGCCGTGCGTCCTGCCGCAATGTTGTCGACGCCGGCAAAGTGATCGCGTCCCGATCCAGGCAAGTCCGACACGAGTGTTACCACCGCGATGCCGTCGCTCCGCAGTTGCTTCACCGCTTCGGCCACTTCGGGGGCGTCGACGGCGACAACGGCCACCCCCGCCGGCCGGCGCTGATGCGCCTCCGACAGAGCCTGCACAAGGGCCTGCGCGTCAAAGGCCGGAACCGGAAGAATGGTTATCTGCGTTCGCTCTGAAGCGGAGCGCGCCATCGCGGCACGCACTTCGCCCTCGAGTCCGCGCATGAAGGAATTATCGCCCGCCGGCAAAATGAATACGAAGGGGTAGTTGCGACGCTTGGCGAGGTTAGCCGCGGCAACGTCGCGCACATAGCCGAGCGTGGCAATCGCGCGCTCGACCTTGTCACGTGTGACGCTCCTCACGCCGGGACGATTGTTGAGAACCCGGTCGACCGTTGCCAGGCTGACGCCCGCTTTCGCGGCGATATCGTGAACCGTTGGTCGCATCGCTTCCTCCCGGGGAACCCCTTAGAGGAATTTTTGATGTACGTAAATCAAAAATGTCGATCACTGTGGATGGAAGTGATTTCTCTGCTCAAGAGCCCCCTCGCCCCAGCCCTTTCCCCACAAGCGGGCGAGGGGACTGGAGGATGCCGCTTGCCCCTTCTCCCCGCTCGCGGGGAAGAAGGTCGCGGCAGCGGGATGAGGGGCTAAAAGCGATTGTCCGTCAGGTGGTTCAGTGCCCACCGCCGCCGGCACCGGCGCCCTGCGGCTTGCTGATCATCATGACGCCGATGATCAGCGACAGGAACAGCGCCGTCAGGATCACGAAGACGTCGACAAAGGATAGGATCACCGCCTGCTTCTGAACCATCGCCGCCAGTTGCTTGACAGCGATCGTCGCCCCGTCGAGGCCATGGGCGGTGAAGTTCGAGGCCATGTTCCGGAGCCGTTCGACAGCCTCTGGGTTGCCCCACTGGATATGCTCGGCAAGCCGGGCATAGTGAAAGTCCTGGCGCTGCGTCAGGATGGTGTTGATGACAGCAAGGCCGACGGCGCCGCCGAGGTTGCGCGTCAGGTTATAGAGGCCGGAGGCGTTGCGGATCCGGGCGGGCGGCAGCGTGCCGAGCGCAATGTTGTTGATCGGCACCATGCAGAGCATCAGCGAGCAGCCGCGCAGGATCTGCGGCACGAGCAGTTCCCAGAAATCCCAGTCGACGGTCAATTGGCTCATCGTCCAGGTGCCGGCCGCAAAGCCGGCAAAGCCGACGGTCATCAGCACCCGCGGGTCCAGCCGTCCCGAGAGGAAACCGGCGACCGGCGCCGTGACGAACATGGCGAGACCCGAGACGAACATGGTCTCGCCGATCATCAGCGAATCGTAACCGCGGATGCTCCCGAGATAGAGCGGGTAGAGATACGTGAGACCGTAGAGGCCGATTCCCATTACGAAGGAGAAGAGCGAGCCGAAGGCGAAGTTGCGATTGGCGAACGCTTTGAGATCCACGACCGGAAACTCGACCTTGAAGGCGCGATAGAAAAAGACGATCGCCGCAAGGGCGGTTGCGACCGCGCCAATGACGATGTGGTCGTCACTGAACCAGTCGTTCGCATTGCCTTCCTCCAGCACATATTCGAGCGAGCCGAGAAAGACCGCCATGGAGAGCAGCCCCCACCAGTCGAACTTCTTCATCAGCCCCAATTCGGGCTTGTCGAAGTCGATGAAGGTCCAGGTGAGCGTCGCGACGATGATGCCTGGAATGACGTTGACGAGGAACAGCCAGTGCCAGGAAAAGGCATGGCTCAGATAGCCGCCGACCGTCGGCCCGATGGTCGGCGCGAGCGTTGCGATGAGGCCGATGATCGGCGAGACGATATTGCGCTTCGACGGCGGGAAGATCGTGAACGCGGCGGCGAAGACCGAGGGAATCATGCCGCCGCCGATAAAGCCTTGGATCGCTCGGTAGACGATCATCTGGTCGATATTGGTGGCGGTCGCGGCAAGCGCGCTCGAAGCCGTGAAGCCGGCCGCAGCGACGGAAAACAGGACCCGCGTCGAGACGATGCGGGCGAGCGTTCCCGATAATGGGATCATGATGACTTCGGCGATAAGATAGGAGGTCTGCACCCAGCCGATCTCGTCCGATCCGGCTGAAAGGCCGGCCTGGATTTCGGCGAGCGAGGCCGACACGATCTGAATGTCGAGGATCGCCATGAACATGCCGACCACCATCGCGAAGAAGGCGATCAGCCGTCTCGGGTCCATTTGTTCCTCGGCTCTGGGCGCGCTTGCCGCGACCGAGCTCGCCGTTGCCGTTGCGGCCATCTCTGCCACTCCTCGTCCGCTACGCGGCCTTACTTTGCTGCAGCCACTTTCGACTGATCGGGCGCCGTGCGGGTATCGACGTCCACGACGACGCTCAGGCCCGCGCGCAAGTGCCCTTCGGCCAGCACGTCGGCCGGCAGTTTGATACGCACCGGAACGCGCTGGATGACCTTGGTGAAGTTGCCGGTCGCATTTTCCGCCGGCAGCAGCGAGAAGACCGAGCCGGATGCCGGCGAGATCGAAGCGACCGTGCCTTCGATCGGGTGGTCGTCATAGGCGTCGATATGGATCTGAACTTTGGAGCCCGGCACCAGATGCGCGATCTGTGTTTCCTTGAAATTGGCGTCGATATAGAGCTGATCCGTCGGCACGAGCGCAGCGAGCCGCTGGCCAGCGGAAACGAGATCGCCGACCTGAACCGCGACATTGCCGACAACGCCGTCATAGGGTGCCTTGAGCACCGTGAAACCCAGATCGCGATCGGCCTTGTCGCGCGCGAGCTCCAGCGAACGGATCGTGCTTTCCGCTTCGGTCCGCTGCGCTTCGAGCACGGTGATATTCGCCTTGGCCGCGGCGATATTGGCCTCGGCACCGGCGAGATTTGCGCGCGCCTGATCGAGCGCGACATCGGCATTGTCACGTGAGGCGACCGTTCCGACGGCCTTGGACTGGAGATCGCTGGCGCGCTTCTGCGTCAGCTCGGCGCCTCGGACGGTCGCCTCAAGGGCGGTCTTCTGGGCTTCGGTCTGGCTGAGGCTCGCCTTTGCCCCGGCGATCTGCGCATCGAAGCGGCTGAGCGCCAGCTTCTGGGTGGCGATCTGCGCCTCGGCCTGCTCCGCCGCGATCCGATAATCGCCGTCGTCGAGCGTAACCAGCGGATCACCCGCCTTCACGTGCTGATTGGCAACCACGTCGACCTTGGCGACATAGCCGGACACCTTCGGCGAGATGGTCGCGATGTCGCCCTCGATATAGGCATCATCGGTCGAAACCATGAAGCGCCCGTTGGTCCACCAGTCAAAGCCGTACCAGGCAGCGGCCGCGAGCAGCGCCAACCCCAGGACCGACAGCACCGGCTTGCGGCGTTTTTTCTGGGGCGCGGCAACATCGGCGGCCGGACGCTCGGCGACCGACGGGGCCTCGCTAGTTGGCGCGGTGACCTCGGCTTTCGGAGAATCCACGACTTCAAAATCATCGCCGACGGGACGGACACGGGCTGCGCTGGAGGTGCTGGAAGCGAACATGTGACACCAGTTTTTGGCTGAGATTGAACTGAACCGTTCGGTTCGATTCACTTGACTTAATGCCTTTTGCGTCGCATATCAAGAGGCAATCGAACTGGCCGGTTCGATTACTTGTTCAAAGTGCAAAGAAAAGTGTGCGGGCTCGTCCCCGCCCCTTGTCTTTATTGGAATCGGCCGTGTTTATGGTTTTGGATAAATTCGTCTAAGATCATCTTGATGAAAGGAGTGGAAACGTCCGGCAGCCATGACGTCAGCGAAAAGCCTACAGCAGGAAAAATCCCTGCAGGATCAGCAACAGCACCCTTCGAGCGGTGGGCGGCACGCCGCCGGCGAGGATCCGGCCAAACGCGAACAAATCCTCGAAGGCGCAAAACGCGTTTTCATGAGGAGCAATTTCGACGCTGCCAGCATGAACGATATCACCCGCGAGGCAGGCGTTTCGAAGGGCACGCTCTACGTCTATTTCGAGAACAAGGAAGACCTGTTCGAGGCGTTGATCGCGCGCGAGCGCAGCCGGATCGTAAACAGCGTCAAGCAGTTGCTGAACGACAACGCGCCGCTTGAAGACGCGCTTCATGATTTCGGCGTGACGCTCGTGACGAGCATGACGTCTGACTACACGATCCGGGCCATGCGCACTGTGCTCAGCGTGACCGATCGGATGCCGCGGCTGGCGCAGCGCTTCTTCACCGCAACACCGGAGAACGGTTATACGGTCCTGAAAGCGTATCTCGAGCAGCAGGTCGAGGCTGGCACCTTATCGATCGATGACACGGAACTAGCCGCGAAACAGTTCATCGAACTGTCCTCAGCCGGAATCTTCAAGGGCCGCCTCTTCGGCATGTGCGATGCACCCACGGCCGACCAGATCGAGAAGAACGTGAGATCGGCCATCCGCGTGTTCCTGGCCGCCTACGGCCGGAAACCGAACGCCGGCTGAAGCCTGGGCCTTTAGCGCCGCGCGGGCACCATCCTCTCCCAATCCAGCAATTGCGATCAAACGCGCGCCCCTACGAGGCCGTAAGACATGCATGTCCACTACTGCATGATTCCTCAAATCGGAACCGATTTGGGGACAAATCATGCAGCCATTTAAAGTACTGCAGCGACCTTTGAACGTCTGACAAGACGCGCGGCGCTGTAAGGGAGTGAGCATGAGTGCCATCGGCAGGGCGATCTGGTTCATCGAGAGCCATTTCGCCGAGGATATATCGCTGGACGACATCGCCGAGGCTGCAGGCCTTTCGCGCTACCACCTGTCACGCGTCTTCGGTCTGTCGACCGGCCGCTCGATCAGCGCCTATATCCGCGGACGGCGCCTCAGCGGCGCCGCGCAGGCCCTCGCCAGTGGCACATCAAGCATTCTCGAAGTGGCGCTAGATGCGGGCTATGGCTCGCATGAGGCCTTCACCCGTGCCTTTCGCGAGCAGTTCGGCGTGACACCCGAGTCCGTCCGCAAGCAAGGGCACGTCCGCAATGTCGAACTGATGGAGCCAATCAGGATGGACGACGCACGCACATTGAAGATCGAACCGCCCCGTTTCGAGGAGAGCCCCGGCCTTCTTCTCGCCGGCCTCGCTGAAACCTATGCCTACAATCGCACCGAAGGCATCCCTTCGCTCTGGCAACGCTTTAACGCCCATTTCGGCAACGTGCCTGGCCAACGCGGCGATATCGCCTATGGCGTATGCACCCAGTCGGACGGCGAGGCCGGGCGCTTTCGTTACATGGCCTCGGTGGAAGTCGAGGATACGGACGGGTTGCCAGCCGGCTTCACCGTTCTGAAGCTGCCCAGGCAACGCTATGCCGTATTTCTCCACAAAGGACACATATCGGCGATCTCCACGACCGCCCATTACATTTTCGGGTCGTGGTTTCCGCAGTCCGGGCTGGAGCACGGCCAGCTTCCGGACATGATGGAAAAATATGACGAGCGCTTCGATCCCCGTACGGGAATGGGCGTCGTCGAAATTTGGGTGCCGATAAAACAGTAAACGGTAAAACGCAGCCGCGAAATGGCAGCGGCGCTTGCCACTGC
Source organism: Ensifer sp. MPMI2T (assembly GCF_004827385.1). Taxonomy (GTDB): domain Bacteria; phylum Pseudomonadota; class Alphaproteobacteria; order Rhizobiales; family Rhizobiaceae; genus Sinorhizobium. The sequence goes on along the minus strand of NZ_SRXN01000024.1, from coordinate 81,000 downwards.
GGCGATAGTCCTTAAATACTCCCGCGAATCTCGGGCGCCCCAGCGCCTGGAGCGGGGCGAGGAAAACTGCGCGCGGTTTTCCCCGCCCGCTCTAATTTGTGAGAACCGATCACGTTGAATGATTTGGTCGTTTCGACCAAGATCGTCGTGATCTACAGCGCCGTGCGTCTTATCGGACGCGCAAAGGACGCTGTAGCACTTTGAATTGCTTGCATGTTTCCTTAGATCGGGTGCGATTTAAGGAAACATGCAGTTGGAGAGGAAAGGTCGCCGATGCAGGAAATCCTGACGCTCGCCCAAAGCCCCGAGGCTTGGGTCGCTCTGATCACGCTCATTGTCATGGAGGTCGTGCTCGGCATCGACAACTTGATCTTCATTTCCATTCTCACGAACAAGCTTCCCCCCGAAAACCGCGTCAGCGCCCGCCGCATCGGCATCGGCCTTGCACTGATCATGCGGCTGGCGCTGCTCGGCACCGTTGCCTGGATCGTGCAGCTGACCGAGCCGGTTTTCGAGGCCCTCGGGCACGCCTTCTCCTGGAAGGACATGATTCTGCTTGCCGGCGGTCTCTTTCTCGTCTGGAAAGCGACCAAGGAGATCCACCACAATGTCGATCCGAGCGATCATGACGAGGACTTCATCGCGAGTTCGGCGATCAACAGCTTTGCCGCAGCGATCGGCCAGATCCTGCTGCTTGACCTCGTCTTCTCCGTCGACAGCATCATCACCGCCGTCGGCATGACCCCGCATTTGCCGATCATGGTCATCGCCGTGATTGTCGCCGTTACCGTCATGCTGCTTGCCGCGACGCCGCTCGCCAACTTCATCGAAAGAAACCCGACGATCGTGATGCTGGCCCTTGCCTTCCTGTTGATGATTGGCACCACGCTGATGGCCGAGGGCATGGGCTTCCACGTTCCGAAGGGCTACGTCTACGCCGCCATGGCGTTCTCGGCCCTCGTCGAGATGCTGAACATGATGGCGCGCAATGCCCGGCTGAGAAAGCAGCAGGCCAAGCAGCTGCACTAAACAATTCCAGGAAAAGCGCGTAATAGCCGCGCGCGAAGTGCCAAATGAAGAGGCCTGCGTTCGCCGAATGCAGGCCTCTCTGACTGCGGGAGACAAGTGAGGATACGAACCGGACGGGTTGGGAGTTCGACTACCGTTTTCGTTGGTTACGGGAAGAAACCGGAAAAATTCCCGCATTCTCCACTTCCGTCGCGTCCGGTTGACACGGTCCGCGTCCTCGATTGAATAAACGCGTGACGACCGCGAACGTTCCAACAAAATGGCCTTGTCCACTTTCCGTTGACATGCGGGGCTTTCTATGGTCTCACGCCAGCCGACTGGAATTGCCCGCCGATACCGCTGGTGCGGCACCCTTGTGGGCCTTTCCTTCCCATAAAATGCGAGCCCATAAGCCGGAAATGCAATCCGACAAGGGCCATAAGCACGTCGAAACGGGCAAAGACCATGGCAGATTCAGCAGTCCGGGTGCGCATTGCACCCTCTCCCACCGGCGAACCGCATGTCGGCACCGCTTATATTGCGCTGTTCAACTATCTCTTCGCAAAGAAGCACGGCGGCGAGTTCATCCTGCGCATCGAGGACACCGACGCGACGCGCTCGACGCCGGAGTTCGAACAAAAGGTGCTCGACGCGCTGAAATGGTGTGGGCTGAAGTGGTCCGAAGGCCCCGATATCGGCGGCCCCTACGGTCCCTATCGCCAGAGCGACCGCAAGGACATTTACAAGCCCTACGTCGAGAAGATCGTCGAGAACGGCCACGGTTTCCGCTGCTTCTGCACGCCCGAGCGACTGGAGCAGATGCGCGAGGCGCAGCGCGCCGCCGGCAAGCCGCCGAAATATGACGGCCTGTGCCTCAGCCTCTCGGCCGAGGAAGTGACCGCGCGCGTCTCCGCCGGCGAGCCGCATGTCGTGCGCATGAAGATCCCGACCGAAGGCACGTGCAGGTTCCACGACGGCGTTTATGGCGACGTCGAGATTCCGTGGGACGCGGTCGACATGCAGGTTCTGCTCAAGGCCGACGGCATGCCGACCTATCACATGGCAAACGTCGTCGACGACCATCTGATGAAGATCACCCATGTCGCGCGCGGCGAGGAATGGCTCGCCTCGGTGCCGAAGCACATCCTGATCTACCAGTATCTCGGCCTCGAACCGCCGAAGTTCATGCACCTGTCGCTGATGCGCAATGCCGACAAGTCGAAGCTGTCGAAGCGCAAGAACCCGACGTCGATCTCCTACTACACAGCGCTCGGCTACCTGCCGGAAGCGCTGATGAACTTCCTCGGCCTGTTCTTCATCCAGATCGCCGAGGGCGAAGAACTCTTGACGATGGACGAGCTGGCGGAGAAATTCGATCCGGAAAACCTTTCGAAGGCCGGCGCGATCTTCGATATCCAGAAGCTCGACTGGCTGAACGCGCGCTGGATCCGCGAGAAGCTTTCCGAGGAAGATTTTGCCGCACGGGTCTTCGCTTGGGCAGCGGAAAACGACCGCCTCAACGAGGGACTGAAACTCGCCCAGTCGCGCATTTCGAAGCTCGGCGAACTGCCCGACCTCGCCGCCTTCCTGTTCAAGTCGGATCTCGGCCTGCAGCCTGGGGCCTTTGCCGGCGTGAAGGCCTCGCCGGAAGAACTGCTCGAGATCCTCAATACCGTTCAGCCGGATCTTGAAAAGATCCTCGAATGGAACAAGGAATCGATCGAAGCGGAACTGCGCGCGGTCGCCGAGCGCATGGGCAAGAAGCTGAAAGCCATCGTCGCGCCGCTCTTCGTCGCCGTGTCGGGCTCGCAGCGCTCGCTGCCGCTGTTCGATTCGATGGAACTGCTCGGCCGCGCGGTCGTGCGCCAGCGCCTGAAGATCGCGGCCCAAGTGGTCGCTTCGATGGCCGGCAGCGGAAAGTAAGGACAGGACCATGAACGAGAAGACAGCAACGGCCAGCCTTTCCTCCGACGCTACGGAAGTGCGTGCACAGAAGCTGAGCCTCCTGCGCGAGCAGATCGGCGACGTCTATCCGGCGCATTTCCACCGGACGATGACCAATGCGGAACTCGCGGCGAAATATGAAGGCCTGGAACCGGACACCGAAACGCAGGATGTCGTGACCGTCGCCGGCCGCGTCTATTCCTCGCGCAACTCCGGCATGTTCATGGATATCCATGACGCCTCCGGCAAGATCCAGATTTTCTCGCACAAGGATACGACCCCGGAAGATGCGCGTACGCTGCTGCCGCTGATCGACATCGGCGACATCATCGGCGTTACGGGCATCGTCCGCCGCACCAAGCGCGGCGAGCTCACCATCAACGCAAAAACGATCACGATGCTCACGAAGTCGCTGCTGCCGATGCCGGAGAAGTGGCACGGCCTCTCCGACATCGAGCTGCGCTACCGCAAGCGCCATCTCGACATCATGACCAACGAGGAGTCGAAGCTCCGCTTCCAGCAGCGCAGCCGGATCGTATCCGGGATTCGCCGCTTTATGGAGAATGACGGCTTCATGGAAGTCGAGACGCCGATGCTGCACTCGGTCTATGGCGGCGCCACCGCCGAGCCTTTCAAGACGCATCACAACACGCTGAAGCTCGACATGTTCCTGCGCATCGCGCCGGAACTCTACCTCAAGCGCACGCTGGTCTCGGGGCTGACCGACAAGGTTTTCGAGATCAACCGCAACTTCCGCAACGAAGGCGTCTCCACCCGGCACAATCCGGAATTCACGATGATGGAGTGCTACTGGGCCTATGCCGACTACGAGGACGTGATGGACCTCGTCGAGCGGCTGTTCGCCGAACTGGCGCTCCTGGTCCACGGCAAGACGGAATTCAGCTACGGCGACAAGGAGATCTCCTTCAAGGGGCCGTTCCGCCGCGTGCCCATGCCGGAAGCCGTCAAGGAAGCCACCGGAATCGACTTCCTGGCGATGAAGACCGACGGCGAGGCGCGCGCCGCGGCCGCGGCCGCCGGCTTCGAGGTCGAGAAGGACTGGACCTGGGGTGAATGCCTGGCCTTCGTCTTCGAAGAGAAGGTGGAACCGACACTGATCCAGCCCGCCCATGTCACGCATTTCCCGAAGGACATCTCGCCCTTCGCCAAGGAAGTGCCGGGTGAGCCCCGCCTCGTCGAGCGTTTCGAGACCTATTGCAACACCTGGGAACTCGGCAATGCCTTCTCGGAACTCAACGATCCGGAAGAGCAGCGCGCCCGCATGGTCGAGCAGCTCGAACAGGCACATGCGCGCGGCGAAAAGGCAAAACAGCTCGACGACGAATTCCTTGATGCGATCGACCAGGGGATGCCGCCGGCCGGTGGCCTCGGCATCGGTGTCGACCGCCTGATCATGCTGCTCACCGACGCGCCGTCGATCCGTGACGTGATCCTGTTCCCGGCCCGACGCCAAAAGGTTGATTGAGCCACGCGGACAAACACAGCCAAGCATAAAGCCCGTCCTTCGTCCGGCGGGCTTTATGTTTTTGTCGCAACGGATTGCCTTAATGGCCGGCGGGCGGCTCGGCGATCTCGACCGCTTGCACGGCGGCGTCGGCGGCCTCGGCGCTTTCCGACGCTGCCGCGGACGGATCGACGCAGAGCGAACGATCCTCCATGGCGCTCATCAATGCGCGCACTTCGTCAAGCTCAAGCCGAACGGTCTTGCCGCGGAACATGCCGGAGGCGTTCGCGGTCCCGTCATTGTAGGACGCGCGGAACGGCTCCTCCATTCCCTTGACGCTCTGTGGGCCGGGGGCAAAAAGAACCTCGGCGCCGATCGCCGCGCCCCGCACAGCAGCGCGCTTCTCCGGTCCGGCAGCGTCGAGCACGACGACCTGATAGAGATCGGCCTTCTCCTTCTGCGACAGCGCGCCGACCACGCGCAGCGCCGTCCTGATGCGGTCCGGTCCGCTCGCCCTGTCGGTCTTTACATGCATCCTGACCCAGCGCTGGCCATTGTGATCGAGCTTCAGCGTCCGGATCGCGGTACATTCGAGCCCGGATGGGGACGGCTCGGCAAGACGGGCCATAAGCCTGTCGCGACCGACATAGACGGCGGCACCACCGGATGCTGCGGAAACGCTGAGCGCGGCGGACAGGATGACCACCAGCCTTTTGGAAGGACGCAATCTGCTGAAAATAGCCTTCACCCGCGGCTCCGCTGTCGTCTTCAAAATTGCACACAGAAAAGCCCGCAGGCCTTTGGCACGATAGGTCAACGACCTTTCGGAAAGTTTAAGTCCATTCAGCGGGATAAGAAGAATGCAGCGATCCCGATCACCTGTTGCCATCCTGCGTTGGCTGTCGGAACTCTGGAACTGCCACGATATAGCCGTTATGGCGACTGATCGCGCAGGTCTTGCTCTGGCGCCGGGCTCAATTAAAAGGGATGCCACAAATTTTTCGTATGAGGAGCCGGCCGCATCGTGGCGGGTCCGCGGCGTTCTCACCTTACTAATCCCACTCCCAAAAAAGAAAAGAAGAACACATGCACAAGGTTATTTTTGATACGGATCCCGGCGTCGACGACGCAATGGCGCTGCTCTTCCTGCACCGGCACCCCGACATCGATCTCATCGGCATCACTTCCGTTTTCGGCAATGCCTCGGTTGAGACGACGACGCGCAACGCGCTCTTCCTGAAGCAGGCGTGGAACATCGCAGCCCCGGTCGCCAAGGGGCTTGGCGAGACCTTCAATCACGGCCGGCCCCACGTCGGTTGGCCGACGGGCATTCATGGCGAAGATGGGCTGGGCAATATCGACGTGCCGGAAAAGATCGACCTGCCGCTCGACCCCCGTCCCGCACATCGCTTCATCATCGATGCGGTGCGCGCCAATCCGGGCGAAGTCACGCTCATCGCCGTCGGACGGATGACCAATCTGGCGCTCGCGCTGCGCGACGATCCGGAAATCGCCGGGCTGGTCAAGGATGTCGTGATCATGGGCGGCGCTTTCGACGTTCCTGGCAACATCACGCCGGCAGCGGAAGCCAATATCCATGGAGACCCGGAAGCCGCCGACGCGGTGATGACGGCGCCGTGGCCCGTGACCGTCATCGGCCTCGATGTGACCACGCGCACGGTGATGACGCGCTCCATGCTGGTCGATATCGCCGAGCGTGGCGGAGAGCCGGCAAGACTCCTGTCCGACATCTCGCAGTTCTACATCACATTCTACGAGCAGCATGTCGATGACGGCATGATCGTCCATGACAGTTGCGCCTGCGCCTATGTCGTTGCGCCGGAGCTGTTCCGCACCCGCAGCGGCTCGGTGCGCGTCATCTGCGGTGGCATCGCCGACGGCCAGACGATCCAGAAACCGGATGCGCGCCTGTTTCCGCCGAGCCCCTGGGACGGCCTTCCGAGCCAGAAGGTCTGCACCGGCATCGATACCGAGGGCGTGCTGAAACTGATCGCCGAAACACTCGCGAACGGTCGTTAAAGGCCGTTCAAAAGAGCCACTCCTCGTCCAAAAATAGCCCCTCCCCAACCCCTCCCCACAGGTGGGAGAGGCCTACGGGGCCGCACCGTCTCCTTCTCCATCAAGACGTTTGCGGCAACCGCGCGCTTGGAAATGGCAGGCGATCGCAGCGAGCGCCGAAGCCCCTCCCACCTGTGGGGAGGGTTGGGGAGGGGTCTTCCTAAGCGACCGCGTCTTGCCGGCGACAAAAAACGCGAGCTGATAGCTGGCAGATGCGCGTTTGCCGGCTATCTTTGTCGGCATGACGCCGGACACCTTGCTCTATCCCGCCCCCAAGGGCCTCTATTGCGAAATGGGAGACTTCTACATCGATCCGGTTCAGCCGGTCGAACGGGCGCTCATCACCCACGGGCATGCCGATCATGCCCGCGCCGGTCATGCTCATGTGCTTGCTACGCGCGAGACGCTGGACATTATGCGCATCCGCTACGGCGATGGCTTTTGCGGTACGAGCCAGATCGCTCCACTCGGCGAAACGATCACCGTCAATGGCATGACGGTCCGTTTTCATCCGGCCGGCCACGTCCTCGGCTCGGCGCAAATCGCCGTCGAGGCAGATGGAACGCGGATCGTCGTCTCCGGCGACTACAAACGGCGGCCGGATCGGACCTGCCGCGGCTTCGAGCCCGTCCCCTGCGACGTCTTCATCACCGAGGCGACCTTCGGGCTCCCCGTCTTCCACCATCCGGACGACCGCGCCGAGATCGCCCGGCTGCTGATGTCGCTAAGGCAGTTTCCCGAACGCGCCCACATTGTCGGCGCCTACGCGCTCGGCAAGGCGCAGAGGGTCATAGCCCTCCTGCGTCAGCAGGGCTATGACGAGCCCATCCATATCCACGGGGCGCTCGCCAAGCTGTGCGAGTACTACCAGAACGAGGGCACCGATCTCGGCGAGATCCGCCCGGCGACGTTGGTCGGCGAGGGCCGGCAGGACTTCGCCGGCGCCATTGTCATCGGCCCTCCCTCCGCCTTTGCCGATCGCTGGGCGCGACGCTTCGCCGATCCCCTCGCCGTTTTCGCCTCGGGCTGGATGCTCATCCGCCAGCGCGCCAAACAACGCGGCGTCGAACTGCCCCTCGTCATATCCGATCACTGCGACTGGGCCGAACTCACGGGAACGATACGCGAGATCGCGCCCGCCGAGGTCTGGGTGACGCATGGCCGCGAGGAGGCCCTGGTGCGCTGGTGCGAATTGCAGGGCATTCCGGCGCGTCCCCTTCACCTCGTCGGCTACGACGACGAGGGAGAGTGAGAACCATGAAGACCTTCGCCGAACTGCTCGACCGGCTGGTTCTGACGCCGCAGCGAAATGCCAAAATCCGCCTGCTTGCGGACTATTTTCGCGAGGCCGGCGACCCGAGCCGCGGCTACGCCCTTGCCGCGATCGCCGGTACGCTGACGCTCAATACGGTCAAGCCCCAACTGATCCGCGACCTCCTGCTCGAGCGCATGGACGAGGTGCTGTTTCGCTATTCCTATGATTATGTCGGCGATCTCGCGGAGACCGTCTCGCTGGTTTGGGAGCCGCCGCAGCAGCGCGTTACAGCCGATATTCCGCTTGGAGAAGTCGTCGAGCGGCTGCAGATGGCCGGCCGGTCCGAGGTGCGATCGCTGGTGCGCGACATGCTCGATCAACTTGACACATCGGGCCGCTTCGCCCTTCTGAAGCTCGTCACCGGGGGGCTCAGGATAGGCGTTTCGGCACGGCTGGCGAAACAGGCGCTGGCGGAAATGGGCGGCAAGGATGTCAGCGAAATAGAGACACTCTGGCATGGCCTTGCACCGCCCTATCTGCCGCTTTTCCTCTGGCTCAGCGGCGAAGCGGACATGCCCGTCCTGACGACGCCGGCGGTCTTTCATGCCGTCATGCTCGCCACACCGGTCGGCGAAGGCGATCTTGAAGGACTGGATCCGGCGGACTTCGCCGCCGAGTGGAAATGGGATGGGATCCGCGTTCAGCTGGCGAATATCGGCGGCGTGCGACGGCTCTATTCGCGCAGCGGCGACGAGATCTCCGGCGCTTTTCCGGAAATCCTCGAAGCGGCCGCCTTCACCGGCGTCATCGACGGCGAACTGCTGGTGGGCGGAACGGCCCGAAGCAACCAGGCGACCGGCACTTTCGCCGACCTGCAGCAGCGCCTGAACCGCAAGACCGTCAACCGCAAGCTGCTCGAGGATTATCCCGCCTTCATTCGCGGCTACGACATCCTCTTTTCCGGCGAACGGGACATTCGGGCCGAACCGTTCAAGGAGCGTCGCCAAGCTCTCGGCACGCTGATCGACGCGGCATCGCCGCAACATTTCGACCTCTCGCCGCTCGTCCCGTTCTCAACCTGGGAAGAGCTCGACCGGCTTCGTTCAAACCCACCGGACCCGGTTATCGAAGGTGTTATGCTGAAGCGCCTGGACTCTCCCTATGTCGCCGGCCGGGCGAAGGGACCCTGGTTCAAATGGAAGCGGGAGCCCTTCAATATCGACGCGGTGCTGATGTATGCGCAACGCGGCCACGGCAAACGATCGAGCTACTATTCCGACTTCACCTTCGGCGTCTGGACGGAGAGCGACGGGCAAACAGTTTTGGTCCCGGTCGGCAAGGCCTATTTCGGCTTCACCGATGCCGAACTCGAAATTCTCGACCGCTTCGTCCGCGACAATACGGTCGAGCGCTTCGGTCCGGTGCGTGCGGTCCGCGCCGAGCCTGATGCCGGCTTTGTCGTCGAGGTCGCATTCGAAGGCCTGAACCGTTCCACCCGGCACAAGTCGGGCGTTGCGATGCGATTTCCGCGCATTGCCCGCCTGAGGGCGGACAAACTGCCGCGGGACGCCGACAGGCTCGAAACATTGCAGGCGATGATAGAAACGAAGATATAGCGGCCCTTCGGAGGCGCAAAGGATCTGCCGCACGTTGAGTTGCTGCATGTTTTACCCTCAAATCGCAAACGTGCAGTAGAGCAGATCTCGCAGCCGGGCCTATTTCAGCAAGTCCGAATGAAGAATTGTTAAGAAGAGTCTGGAATTATCCGGGCCGTTGCCTCGCCATCGGCGCTCTCTGGGGTACCCCTCGTGCCGGATAAGAACCGTATCAAGCTTGTAATGTCCCGACTGTCGCGATTTCTCACCCCTAACTACCTCCCAGCGATCATTGCGACCTTCGTGGTGATCGTCGCCGGAATTCTTGCCGACAATCAGAACCAAGTCGTGTCGGAAGCACGCATGCGCTCGGAGGTCGCGGATGAACTTAATCCGATACGCTCGCGCCTCGAGAGCAGCATCAACGGCAATATACAGCTCGTCCGCGGCCTGATCGGCACGATCTCGACCGAACCCGATATGCGACAGCAGCGCTTCGGCGAACTTGCGCGGAGCATTTTCAGCGAGCGATCGCAACTCCGCAACATCGCCGCCGCGCCCAATCTGGTCATCTCGATGGTCTATCCCCTGGCGGGCAACGAAAAAGCCATTGGCCTCGACTACCGCACCAACGACAAACAGCGCGGAGCCGTCGTGCGGGTGGTGGCAAGCGGAAAGATGGTGCTCGCCGGCCCGGTCGACCTCGTCCAGGGCGGTAAGGGCCTGATCGCCCGGTTTCCGGTGATGACCGATCGCGGCGACAGCAATCGTTTCTGGGGCGTCGTGTCAGCGGTGATCGACGTCGACCGCCTCTACCATGACAGCGGGCTTGTCTCGGCGACGCGCGGCATCGACATCGCGATCGCCGGTCGCGACGGCCTGGGACGAGAGGGAGCGGTCTTTTTCGGCGATCCCGCGATCTTCAGCCGTACGCCGGTCGAGATGAGCGTATCCCTCCCCGGAGGGTCATGGCGCATTGCCGCAGTCCCCAAGGGCGGCTGGCCGACAACGCCGGCCAGCGCCTGGCAGATCCGTCTCCTGATCGTAATCGGCGGGTTGATGATCGTCGTGCCCATGCTCATCACGGGCCGGCTCCTGGCCGAGCGCCAGAGTAACATTCGCGCCTTGAAGCAAAGCAAGGATCAGCTTCAGGAAGTCTCACATCGGTTGAAGATCGCGCTCGACACCTCCGAGATCGGTATCTGGGAACTCGATATCGAGAGCGGAAAGTTATTGTGGGACAGCCGGATGAAGGAACTCTACGGCATCGGGAAATCGATGCGCGAAATTTACGACGACTGGAGGGATACGCTGCACCCGGACGACCTGGCGCGCGCCGAGGAGGAGTTTGCCGAGGCGCTTGCGAGCGGCGGCGCCTACAATTCCGAGTTCCGCATATGTCTCGCCGACGGCGAGGTCCGTCATATCCGTGCGATTGGTTCTACCTATGCCGGCGCAGACGGGCGCAGGAAGATCGTCGGCGTCAACTGGGACGTGACGGCCGATTTCGAGACGAGGGCTACGCTTTCCGAGGCCAAGCGGCTTGCCGAAGCCCATAGCAGGGAACTGGAAGCCGCACGCCATCGCATGGAGTTCAACGCGCTGCACGATCCGCTCACCGGCCTACCGAACCGCCGCTTCCTCGACCAGATCCTCGCCGACCGCAGCCAGCATTTCGATGATCGGGCGAAGCTCAGCATCTTTCACATGGATCTCGACCGCTTCAAGCAGATCAACGACACGCTCGGCCATGCTGCCGGCGACGAAATCCTGAGGCATGCGGCCGAACTCCTGCGGCAGAATGCGCGCGAGGGGGACTTCGTCGCCCGCATCGGCGGCGACGAATTCGTCATCATCCGACAGAGCCACGATCGGGACGAGGACGCCGCGCTTGCGTCACGTGTCATCGAAGCGATGAGCGTGCCGATCCGCTACAAGGATCAGGAATGCCGCATCGGCGTCAGTATCGGCATTGCCGCCCAGTCGCTTGCGGGAGACGAGCTTTCACAGCTTCTCGTGAATGCCGACATCGCGCTTTATGAGGCCAAGCGCCGCGGGCGTAACAGGCACGAAACCTTCACCGGCGCGCTGAAGACGGCCGTGTTCCAGACGAAGCAGACCGCCGACGAAATTCTTCGCGGTCTCGAGCGCAATGAATTCATCGCCTATTTCCAACCGCAATTCTGCCCGACCGCTCTCGACGTCATCGGCGTCGAAGCGCTCGTGCGGTGGGATCATCCGACCAAGGGGCTGCTCAGCCCGCACGCCTTCCTCAAGACAGCGGAAGATATCAACGTCGTCGCATCGATCGACCAGAAGATCCTGGAACAGGCGCTGTTTCAGATCTGGAGGTGGGAAGCAAACGGGATCCGTATACCGAAAGTCTCGGTCAACCTCTCCTATCCGCGGCTGCGCGACGATGGTCTGATCGAGCGCCTCAAGCAGATGAGGATACCGGAAGGGCGACTTTCCTTCGAACTGCTCGAATCCATCTCCTTCGACGAGAACGACGTGACGGTGCTTTCGAATATTGAGCGCATCAAGGAACTGGGAATAGAGATCGAGATCGATGATTTCGGCACCGGCTACGCTTCCATTCTCAGCCTTACGAAACTGACGCCGCGCCGGCTGAAGATCGATCGGCAGCTGATCCTGCCGATCCTGACCTCGCCGGCGCAGCGACGGCTCGTCGAATCGATCATCGACATCGGTACCTCGCTCGGTATCGAGGTGATCGCCGAGGGCGTCGAGACGCTGGAGCATGCCCGCATCCTCAAGGAGTTGGGCTGCCACGGTCTGCAGGGTTATGCCTTCGCCCGGCCGATGAATGCCAACGATCTCGCGACCTTCGTTTTCGAACGCCGTTGGCAGGCCGCGTAGGCACGCGGGAACGTCACCGGACCGGCGCGTTTTTCTTTCCGCGAGGCTTGGCAGTCGGCCGGAAAAAAGTCATAAAAACACATGCCTTTGCCGCTTCGTGGATGATCCAGGCATCGTTTGCGGTGGTCGCCTTGAGCGACACTCCTGCCGGGACCCCAGGTCCCACTCTCCAACATACCCAACGAGGGGAACGGAACGATAGAATACGCGGGGAAATTGCTGCCCATTTTCATTCTCGCTCCTTTTGCGGGAAGCCTCATCGTAATCTTCTTTCCGTCCGATCAACGCGGTGCCACTGCCTGGTTCGCAGGTGCGATCGCCCTTGTCTGCTTTCTGGTGACCGCGGGCCTCTATCCCTTCGTCGCTTCCGGCGGCGTGCTGCGTTATCAGCTCGACTGGATCCCCGAGCTCGGGCTCGACTTCACATTGCGGATGGACGGCTTCGCCTGGCTGTTTTCGGCGCTGATCACGGCGATCGGCGTTCTCGTCGTCCTTTATGCCCGCTACTACATGGCCGCCGAGGACCCGGTCCCGCGCTTCTTCGCGCTGTTCCTTGCCTTCATGGCATCGATGCTCGGCGTCGTGCTTTCCGGCAACCTTATCCTGCTTGCGGTCTTCTGGGAGCTGACGAGCATCGTCTCATTCCTGTTGATCGGCTACTGGCATCACAATGCGCACGCCCGCGACGGCGCGCGCATAGCGCTGACAATGACCGCCATGGGCGGGCTCTGCATGCTGGTTGGCTTGCTGATCATGGGTCGGATCGTCGGGAGCTACGATCTCGATGTCGTGCTGGCCTCGGGCGATACGATCCGCAACCACCCGCTCTACTTGACCATCCTCATCCTTCTGCTGCTTGGCGCACTCACGAAGAGCGCGCAGTTCCCCTTCCATTTCTGGCTGCCGCACGCGATGGCTGCGCCGACGCCGGTCTCGGCCTATCTGCATTCGGCCACCATGGTGAAGGCCGGAGTCTTCCTGCTCGCGCGGCTCTGGCCGGTGATGGCCGGCACCGAGGCCTGGTTCTGGATCGTTGGTCTCGCCGGTCTTACGACCCTCTTGCTCGGCGCCTATTTCGCGATCTTCCAGCAGGATCTGAAGGGGCTCCTCGCCTATTCGACGATCAGCCATCTCGGCCTCATCACCGTGCTCTTGAGCCTCGGCAGCCCGCTGGCGGCCGTCGCCGCGGTCTTCCACATCGTAAACCACGCCACCTTCAAGGCCTCGCTGTTCATGGCGGCCGGCATCATCGACCACGAAACCGGCACGCGCGACATGCGAAGGCTCAGCGGTCTCTTCCACTACATGCCGATCACCGCCACGCTTGCTATGGTCGCAAGCGCGGCCATGGCCGGCGTGCCGCTGCTCAATGGCTTCCTTTCCAAAGAAATGTTCTTCGCCGAGGCGATCGAGACGCACCTCGTCAACGCGCTCGACACGATGACGCCCTATGTCGCGACGATCGCGAGCATGTTTGCCGTCACCTATTCGCTGCGCTTCATTCACAGCGTCTTTTATGGCCCCATGCCGAAGGATCTGCCGAAGAAACCGCACGAGCCGCCGCGCTGGATGCGCGCACCGGTGGACTTCCTCGTACTTGCCTGTCTCGTCGTCGGCATCATTCCCGCGCAGACGATCGGTCCTTTCCTGCATACGGCCGTCGTCTCAATCCTCGGCGATCGCACACCGCAGTATAGCCTTGCAGTCTGGCACGGCTGGAACATCCCGCTGATCATGAGCTTCGTGGCGCTGTCTGGCGGGGTCGGCCTCTACTTCCTGATGCGCTCCTACCTTGCGACCAGCATCGAGGGACCGCCCGTCTTCCGCCTGCTCCAGGGCCAGCGCATCTTCGAACGCGTGCTGGTGACGCTTTCATGGAAGTGGGCCCGCTCGCTGGAGCAGCGGCTCGGCACGCGCCGCCTGCAGCCACAGATTTGCTTCGTCGTCATCCTCGCGCTCGTCGCGGGGGCGTCGCCACTTGTGCTCGGCGGCTTCAAGCTGCCGCCCCTCATCATACGCGGCATCGATCCAGCCTTCGCCCTGCTCTGGGTGATCGGCATCGCCTGTGCCGTCGGTTCGGCCTACCAAGCGAAGTTTCATCGGCTGGCATCGCTCGTGCTCCTTGGCGGCGCCGGCCTCGTCACCTGCATCACGTTCGTCTGGCTTTCCGCACCCGACCTCGCGGTAACCCAGCTTCTCGTCGAAATTGTCACGACCGTCCTCATCCTGCTTGGCCTGCGATGGCTGCCGAAGCGCATCAAGCAGCCCGAGGATTCCGAGGATCTTCCATTCCGCATCCGCCTCAGGCGGCTGCGCGACTTCATTCTCGCGATCCTGGCCGGTGGCGGCATGATGCTCATTGCCTACACAATCATGACACGGCCGCTGCCCGAGACCATCGCCAGCTATTTCCTTGAACGCGCCTACACGAAGGGCGGCGGCACCAATGTCGTCAACGTCATTCTCGTCGATTTCCGCGGCTTCGACACGCTTGGCGAGATCGCCGTGCTCTGCATCGTCGCCTTGACGGTCTTTGCGCTTCTCTTGCGCTTCCGTCCGCAGGCCGACAGTCTGGAGACCCCGGAACAACAGCGGGTGCAGAACGCCTTCGACGACGATCACCCGGATCGGGCGGCCGGCGACAGTGTCGCCGAGTATCTCTTCGTGCCCTCCGTCATCATGCGCTGGATGTTCCCCATAACCGGGCTGCTGGCCGCCTATCTCTTCCTGCGCGGGCACGATCTGCCGGGCGGCGGCTTTGCCGCTGGTATCGCGATGTCGATCGGCTTCATCCTGCAATATATGTCGGGCGGCACCCGCTGGGTCGAGGAGCGGTTGCGCATCCACCCGCTGCGCTGGATGAGCATAGGCCTTCTGGTGGCAGTGGCGACCGGTGCCGGATCGTGGCTCTTCGGCTATCCGTTCCTCACTTCGCACGCGCAGTATGCGACCCTGCCGATCGTCGGCAAATTTCCGCTGGCGAGCGCCATCCTCTTCGATCTCGGCGTCTTTTCGTTGGTTCTCGGTGCGACTGTGCTGATGCTCATTGCGCTCGCCCACCAGTCCGTCCGCGCGCCGCGCGCCCACATGCGGGCAGCGCGCGCCGAAAAAGAGGGGGTTCGGTAATGGAACTCATTCTCTCCGCGGGGATCGGTGCGCTGACGGCGTCAGGCGTTTATCTGTTGCTGAGGCCGCGAACCTACCAGGTCATCATCGGTCTCTCGCTGCTCTCCTATGCCGTCAATCTCTTCATCTTCGGCATGGGGAGGTTGCGTGTGAACGCGCCACCGGTGCTCGATCCGGTAGGCGCCGGCGACCTTGCCAGCTATACGGATCCCGTCCCGCAGGCGCTGGTGCTGACGGCGATCGTCATCGGCTTTGCGATGACGGCGCTCTTCCTCGTCGTGCTGCTCGCCTCGCGCGGCTTCACCGGAACCGACCACGTCGATGGAAGGGAGCAACGCCATGACTGATTGGCTGCAGCACCTTCTCATCCTGCCGATCCTGCTGCCGCTCGCCGCTGGCGCGGCGCTGATCCCGGTCGACGAGCGCAATCGGATGCTGA
The DNA here is from genome assembly GCF_004827385.1 of Ensifer sp. MPMI2T. Lineage (GTDB taxonomy): Bacteria > Pseudomonadota > Alphaproteobacteria > Rhizobiales > Rhizobiaceae > Sinorhizobium. The sequence goes on along the minus strand of NZ_SRXN01000024.1, from coordinate 65,209 downwards.
AGGGTCTGTTCGGCTTCGGCTCGACGCTCATCGTCTTCGTAATCGCCATGATCCTCATGCGCATTGCCGCGAACGCTGGCAACCCGCCGGGAACAGGCATTTATCAGCTTGGCAACTGGCCGGCGCCTTTCGGCATCGTTCTCGTGCTCGACCGGTTGTCCGCGCTGATGCTCTGCCTGACGGCAGGTCTGGCACTTGCCGCCCAGGTCTATTCCATGGCGCGCTGGCACACGGCCGGCCACCATTTCCATTCGCTGTTCCAGCTACTGATCGCCGGTCTCAACGGTGCCTTTCTGACCGGCGATCTCTTCAATCTTTTCGTTTTCTTCGAAATGATGCTGGCGGCGTCTTACGGTCTGCTGCTGCACGGCTCTGGCCCCATGCGCGTCAAGGCCGGGCTGCATTACATCGCGATCAATCTTGCCGCCTCGTCGCTGTTCCTCATCGGCGTCAGCCTGATCTACGGCGTGACCGGCACGCTCAACATGGCCGATCTAGCCACCAAGCTCGCAACCCTTACTCCCGATAACCGGCAGTTCGTCGAAACCGGCGCCGCGATCCTCGGCATCGCCTTTCTCGTCAAGGCCGGCATGTGGCCGCTGAGCTTCTGGCTGCCGCCGGCCTACGCGGCCGCGACCCCGCCAGTCGCCGCGGTCTTTGCGGTTTTGACCAAGGTCGGCGTCTACGTCATCGTCCGCCTGCACTTCCTCATTTTCGGTGCGGCCGCCGGAGCCTCGGCGGGCTTCGGCCAGGATTGGCTCGTTGCCGGCGGCATGCTGACGATTGCTTTCGGCGCAATCGGCGTGCTCGCCTCACAGGCGATGGGCAGGCTCGCCGGCTATTCGGTTCTCGTCTCCTCCGGAACGCTGCTTGCGGCGATCGGCCTCGGCCATGCGGGGATGCTCGCCGGCGCCCTCTTCTATCTGGTCAGCTCGACACTGACGATCTCCGCCTTCTTCCTGCTCATCGAACTCGTCGATCGCGGCCGCGACGCCGGCGCCGACGTTCTGGCGGTGACGATGGAAGCCTATGGAGACTTCGATGAGGATGAAGAAGAGGAAGAGGTCGGCGTCGCGATACCGGGAACGATGGCCGTTCTCGGCCTCTGCTTCTGCCTCTGTGCCGTGCTTCTTTCCGGCCTGCCGCCCTTGTCGGGCTTTGTCGCCAAGTTCGCGATCCTGCGCGGCCTCTTCGACATGTCGGGCACCGATCTGTCGGCCGCGATGTCTGCCGCCGATTGGACCTATGTCGTACTTCTCATCCTGTCGGGGCTTGCCGCTATGATCGCGATGAACCGCATCGGCATCCGCACCTTCTGGGCCTCGATCGAAGGCACCGTGCCGCGGGTCTTCGTCATCGAGATCACGCCCGTTCTCGTTCTGCTTGCCGCCTGCATCTTCTTGAGCCTTCAGGCCGGCCCAGCCATGCGCTACATGCAGGCAACCGCCGACGATCTGCTCAACCCGTTGTTCCAGAGTGAACGTGTTCTTTCCGCGACAAGGACGGGAGGGCAATAGCCATGCGCACCTGGTTCCCCTATCCGCTGCTGTCGATCACGCTGCTCGTGATGTGGTTGCTTCTGAACCAGTCGCTGGCGCCGGGCTCGATCCTCATCGGCCTCGTTCTCGGCATGGTGCTCGGCTGGGTGACGCTCAAGCTGCATCCGGCAAGATCGCACCTGCAGCGCATCGGGCGCGCGGCTGGCTTCGCTCTTGAAGTCGTCGCCGACATCGTCCGCTCGAACATCGCCGTCGCGTCGATCATCCTGCGCTCCGGCCGCGTCCCTGCAATTGCCGGCTTTCTGACCGTCGACCTCGATCTTGAAGACGAGAACGCTCTCGCGCTCCTGGCCTGCATTTTGACAGCGACCCCGGGGACGGCATGGCTCGAATACGACCGCCGCCGGAAGACCTTGCTTTTCCATGTACTGGACTTGCAGAACGAGGAAGTGTGGCTTCAGACCGTCAGGCGTTACGAAGCGGCTTTGAAGGAGATATTCCAATGACTGAGCTTGCGATCACCTGGTTGGTCCTGCTTTCCCAGGTCATGCTCGGCCTGGCCATGGCCTGCGCGCTTTACCGCATCGCCAGAGGGCCACGCGCGCAGGACAGGATCCTCGCGCTCGACACGCTCTACATCAACGCGATGCTGATGCTGCTCTCTTTCGGCATCCGCAGTGCGAACACGATCTATTTCGAGGCCGCACTGATCATAGCGCTGATCGGCTTTGCCTCTTCGATCGCCTTCGCGAAATTCCTGATGCGCGGCGAGGTGATCGAATGAGCCATCTGACCGACCTTCCGAGCTGGGCCGCCATCGGTGTCTGCGGCCTATTGCTTTTGGGCGCGGCGATCACGCTGATCGGTTCGCTCGGCCTGCTGCGCCTTTCCAACTTCTATGAACGGCTGCACGCCCCGACAATTGCGACGAGCGGCGGCACGATCCTGATCTGCCTGGCGTCGATGCTCTGCTTCGCCGTGCTGCAAAGCCGTTGGATCTTCCACGAGCTGCTGATCATCTTCTTCGTCACGGTGACGACGCCGGTGACGCTGGCGCTGCTCGGCCAGGCGGCGCTCTACCGCGACCGCTTTGAAGAAAAAAACGGCGTTCCGCGCAAGCACAGGCCGGCAGGCGGGAACGAAACCGACTGATCGAGGATTATTCGCGGCCACGAAAACGGCGCTGGTAGGCGGGGTCGTAGAGGGAACTCTCGCGGAAATCCGCCGCTTCGAGGCCAGGGCCGACAACGATCAGCGCCGTGCGTTCGATCGGCTCGAGCGCGACCCTGGCGGCGATGTCACCGAGGGTGCCGCGCAGGACCCGCTCGTCCGGCCATGACGCCTTGACGACGATCGCAACCGGGCAATCAGCACCGTAGAGTGGCGTCAACTCCTCGACGACCCGGTCGAGCGCATGGATCGCGAGGTGGATCGCCAGCGTCGAGCCTGTGGCGCCGAAAGCGGCAAGCGTCTCGCTGTTCGGCATCGGCGAGGCCCGACCGGAAACACGGGTCAACACCAGGCTTTGCGCCACGGCCGGAATTGTCAGCTCCCGGCCGAGCGTTGCGGCGGCTGCGGCAAAAGCCGGCACACCGGGCGTCATGGTATAGGCGATGCCGTGCTTCTCAAGCCGGCGGATCTGTTCGGCGACCGCGCTCCATACGGAAAGATCGCCCGAATGCAGTCGAGCCACGTCCTCGCCGGCCTCTGCGGCGCGAACATATTCCGCTTCGATCTCATCGAGCGACATCGGCGCCGTATCGACGATGCGGGCGCCGGGCGGGCAATACTGCAGAAGCTCGGGCGATACGATCGAACCGGCATAGAGGCAGACCGGGCAGCGGCCGATCAGGTCCCTGCCCCTGACCGTGATCAGGTCTGCCGCACCCGGGCCTGCGCCGATGAAATGAACCGTCATATCCTATCCTCTTAGAAATTCGCTCAGGGCTTGATCCACGACCATTGCGTAACCGGCATCGCCGGCCGCCAGCCGGTCATCGTTCCGACCGGTGAGGCCCGGGCGATATCGATCCGGATCAGCGTGCCGCCGAGCCGCGCATGCTGTGCGATGAGAACGGCTTCCATTTCCGTCGTCACCGCATTCGCCACGAGCCGTCCGCCGGGGGCGAGTGCAGCGATCGCGGCATCCATGACCCCCGGTTCGCTACCACCGCCGCCAATGAAGACGACGTCCGGCGGCGCAAGCCCATGAAGCGCTGCCGGCGCTGCGCCCTCCACCACCGCCAGCCCGGGCACGCCGAAACGCGCCGCATTGCGGCCGATCCGTGCGGCACGCTCGGGCGAGGCCTCGATGGCGATGGCGCGCATCGCCGGGTCGGCCAGCATCCATTCGATGGCGATGGAGCCGGAACCGGCGCCGATATCCCACAGCAGTTCACCCTTGCGCGGCGCCAGCGCGGAAAGCGTCAACGCGCGCACCTCGCGCTTGGTGATCTGTCCGTCATGTTCGAACAGAGCATCGTCGAGGCCGGCGGCGAGCGGCAACACCCGCGCATTGGCACCGGCAACGACTTCGATGGCGCAGACGTTCAGGGAATGCAGGTCTTCGAGAGCGAACTCGCATGCGATCTGCCGCGTGATACGTTCACGTTCGCCACCCAGCGCCTCCAGAACGGTAATCCGGGATTGACCGAGTCCGCTGTCGCAAAGGAGCCCGGCAAGCGCCTTCGGACCACCTTCGTCCGAGGTCAACGCCAAAACACGAGCGCCTGGCTGCAGATACGGACGGATGAGATCGAGCGGGCGCCCGTGCAGCGAAACCGTTGCCGCGTCCTGCAATGCCCAGCCGAGCCGTGATGCCGCAAGGCTGAAGGACGATGGTGCCGGAATGGTGCGCATTTCGCCAGCATCGATCCGGCGAGCAAGCGTGGCGCCGACACCGAACAGGAAAGGGTCGCCAGAAGCGAGCACGACGACCCGGCTGCCCTGTCGCGCAACGATCGCCTCGACGGATTTTTCGAAAGGGCTCTGCCAGACGTGGCGCTCACCCGTTATTAGAGAGGCCGCAAGCTCGAGATGTCGAGTTCCGCCGAAGATGACCGGCGCGGCCGCAATCAGCCGCTTGGCCTCGTCTCCGAGACCCGCTACACCATCCTCACCGATACCGATGATCACCAACCAGGGGGCGACGATGGCCGAAGCGCTGTTCGACATGTCAGCCATGGACAGACCTCGCATTCTGATCCTCGGCGGCACGACCGAGGCGCGGCAGCTCGCCGAGCGGCTTGCGGCCGATCCCCGCTACGATGCCGCCATCTCGCTTGCAGGCCGCACCGCTGACCCGCGCCCGCAACCACTGCCGACCCGCGTCGGCGGTTTCGGCGGCGCCGAAGGACTTGCCGCCTTCCTGAAGGCGGAGAAGGTCGCGCTGCTGATCGATGCGACGCATCCCTTCGCCGCCCGTATTTCGCACAATGCCGCTGCGGCGGCGGAAGCAACCGGAACGCCGATTTTCGCGCTCCGCCGCCCCGCCTGGGAGCTTAAACCCGGAGACCGCTGGACGCGCGTCGAGAGCGTGGCCGAGGCTGTGTCGGCGCTCGGCGGAGCGCCGCGCCGCGTTTTCCTGGCGATCGGCCGACAGGAGGCGTTCCACTTCGAGAGGGCCCCGCACCACAAATACGTTGTTCGCAGCGTCGACCCGGTAACGCCGCCGCTCGCCCTGCCCGACGTCACCGCGATTCTCGCCTGCGGTCCTTTCGCGGAAGCGGACGAGATCGAGCTCTTCGAGGAGCATGACATCGACGTCGTCGTCGCCAAGAACAGCGGCGGCACCGCGACCTATGGCAAGATCGCCGCCGCGCGCAAGCTCGGCATCGAGGTGATCATGGTCGAGCGCCACAAGCCCGCCGACGTGCCGTCGGTCGGCGATTGCGATGAGGCGCTCGAACGCATCCATCAGAGGCTTTCCCCGGTAAAGGACCGTGGCGTGTAGACGAGATCGGGCTTGCCGTCGCGCGGCACGATGCGCGTTTCCGCAGAGCCGATGATCACGCAGGTCGCCATGTCGGCACGATTGGCATCGGCCTCGCCGAGCGGCATCACTGTGATGCGTTCATCCGGCCGACCGGCCGCGCGGCCGAAGATGACCGGGACGTGAGGAGGCAGAACCTGCCGCAGGATGGCGAATGCCTCGCCGAGCTGCCATGGTCTCGCCTTGCTGATCGGATTGTAGAGCGCAATCACCAGCCCGGCTTCGGCGGCAAGCCGCAGCCTTTTCGTGATCACCTCCCAGGGCTTCAGGTTATCGGAAAGCGACATCGCGCAGAAGTCATGGCCGAGCGGCGCGCCGATACGGGCGGCTACCGCGAGCATCGCGGTCACGCCAGGCGTAATCACCAGATCGACCTTGCGCCATTCCGCCGGCCCCTTGTCGATAGCCTCGCAGACGGCGGCCGCCATCGCGAAGATACCGGGATCGCCGCCTGAAACGACGCAGACGTCGGCGCCCGCCGCGGCGCGGGCGAGTGCCGCCTGGGCCCGGTCCAGCTCCTCGCGGTTGTCGGAAGCGATGCGGTGCTGATCGGCCCTAAGGTCGAGGCGATCGAGATAAGGACCGTAGCCGAAAAACTCCGTCGCGGCGGAAATCGCATTCCGCGTCTCGGGCGTCATCTGCGCCGGATTGCCGGGCCCCGTGCCAACGATGAAGAGCCTGCCGGTCATCGCCGATCCTCCCGGAGTCTGTCCGTCCAACCGGGGACGAGCACCAGCGAGAAATAGGGTGCCTCGTCGTCCGGCTTCTCGCCAAGCGGGATCATCGCGGAATTCTTCATCGTGCCGCGTTCGACATAAACGGCCGCATCGAGCTTGCCGGCGGCGGCAAGCGCCCGGCGGATTTTCGGCAGGTTGCGACCGACCTTCATGATCACCGCGGCCTCGGTATCGGCAAGGCGGCGCTGAAGTTCACCCTCGCCCATCGTGCCCGGCAGAACGGAAAGAACGTCGTCGCCTTGGACGAGCGGCAGCCCTGCGAGCGACCAGCATCCGGACATTGCGGTGATGCCCGGAATGACCTCGACCGGGAAGCGGCCGGCGAGCCGTACATGCAGGTGCATGTAGGATCCGTAGAAGAGCGGGTCGCCTTCGCTGAGCACCGCGACGGTCCGTCCGGCCAGAAGATGTGCTGTGACGGACTCGGCGGACTCGTTATAGAAATCGGTGATCTGGCTCTTGTAGGCGCCGTCGTCCTTGTCGATCTCGGTCGTCACCGGATAGTAAAGCGGCAACTCGATCAGGCCCGGCTTCAGCAAGCCCTCGACAACCGCGCGGCCATTGCCGTTGCGTCCCGCCTTGGCGAAATAGGCGACGACATCCGCCTCGCCGAGAGCCCGCACCGCCTTCACCGTCAGAAGCTCGGGATCGCCGGGGCCGGTACCGACACCAATCAATCTGCCCATCTCGACCGCGCTCACAGGCCCGGCCTCGCGAGCGAATTGAGCGCCGCCGCGGTCATGGCGCTGCCGCCAAGACGGCCGCGGACGATCGCGAAGGGAACACCGTAGGAATTTTCGGCAAGCGCGTCCTTCGATTCCGCCGCGCCGACGAAGCCGACCGGCATGCCAAGGATCGCCGCCGGTTTCGGCGCGCCGTCCCGCAACATTTCGAGCAGATAGAAGAGCGCGGTCGGCGCATTGCCGATCGCAACGACGGAGCCGGCCATGCGTTCGCCCCAGAGTTTCAGCGCCGCCGCCGAGCGCGTATTGCCGATCTCGGCCGCGAGTGCGACCGTTCGCGGATCGCGAAGCGTGCAGATGACGTCGTTGCCTGCCGGCAGCCGCGCCCGCGTCACGCCATGCGCCACCATCTCCGCGTCGCAGAAGATCGGTGCGCCGTTTTTCAGCGCCGTGCGCGCGGCAGAAACGAAGTCCGGCGAGAAGACGAATTGGCGCGCGGCCTCGACCGAGCCGCAGGCATGCACCATGCGCACGGCGAGATCGGCCTCCTCCTCGGAAAAGCCGGAAAGATCGGCCTCCGCCCGGATGATGGCAAAGGAACGCTCATAGATGGCGTTGCCATCGCGGATATAGTCGTAGTCCGGCATTTCTATCCCTGTTCAAACGCGGCGGCGATGCGCGCGGCCCCGAGCCGTGTAAGACAGGACCGCGCCGATTCGCCAGCGTCTTTGTTTTCCCGCACCAGCGCACCGAGATGCGCGAAGGCGGATCTTATTCCATTCGCATCCGTGTAGGCGCTCGGCGCGACGGAAGCAGTACCATTTACGACAAGCGCATATCCTGATGGCGCACCGACGAGCGTCAGCTCGGAAGATGATGGTCGCGCGCACCCTTTGGGACAGCCGGAGAGATGTACGGTCAACGAACCGTCGAGCAGTTCGGGTGCTGCCTCGACCATCAACCGTGCCACGGCTTTGGTCTCCATCAGCGCGGAAGCACAGGCGCCCGTGCCGGCGCAGGTGGCAATATGGTTGCGCGGATCATCCGGCGCGATGCGGAAGCCCAGCGAGAACGCGAGGCGCTGCACTATCGCTGCGGCATCACGATCGAGTCCGAGCAGGAAAAGCCCGTGTCCCGGTGCAAGGCGTATTTCGGCGGCACCCAATTCCTCGGCGTTGCGCAGGAATGCCGTCAGGCTGGCCGCATCGGCCTGGGCGAAAGCGAGGCCCACGCCAAGCACGGTGGCGCCATCGGCGAGCGTGTGAAGACCGGCAACCGGCACGGCCGATTCCATCGCCAGGGTTGATGTCGCCGGCGGACGCGCTCTGCCCGCCAATTCGTCCTTGACCACCTCTGCATCGAGGTCACGGCCCCGCGCCGTATCGCCCATGGCGGCGAGCCTGCGGACAACGGCCAGGAGGCCGGGTACAGCCTCGCGCTGATCGAGCAGTGCAACCGGCCGCGCCGCGCGCGCAGTTCCACCAAGCGAAAGCAGCCAGGCCACGCCGTCATCCGTATTCACCGCCTTCAAACGCAGATCGGCAACGATGTCGTCGAGATGAAAGCGGCCGCCACCGTCGACAATGATGGAGAGCTTCGGCGCGAGCTTGAGAGGCGGGTCGAGCGCGGCGATCGCTTCGCGCAGCGCGAGCGCAAACGGGCGGGGATCGATGATCTCGTCTATATCGACACCGGCAAGCGGCGGCGTTTCGATCGCAACCCCTTCGGCAACCGCAATGCCTGCCTTGCCGATTGCCAATGCGAGGCCTGCAACGTTCGCCGCTGTGAGGCCCCGGACCTGCAGATTGCCCCGGGCCGTCACTTCCAGAATGCCATTGCCGAAACGCTCGGCGGCGACCGCAAGCGCCTGCAACTCCGCGGGCGTCAAGCTACCGGTCGCTGGCCGCAGCCGAACCAGCAGTCCGTCGCCGGTCTGCATCGGCTTCGCAAGCGACGGACAAGCGCCCCGCCGCATCGAGTGATCGGGAGCGGCCGCGTCTAGTCTCGGCGTGGCACAGCTTGTCATCGCTTTGGTCAATCCTCCCGGCAAACAGGGCAATGGTCCTCGCCGCATTCGATCGACGCTATATCACAGGCGCGCGCTTTGAGAGAGATCAAAGGCCAAGCGATATTGGCGGCGAACCTGCTTCTACTACTCAAAATCAGCGCCTTTGCGCAGCAGATAGATATCCATGATCCAGCCGATACGTTGCCGCGCCTCGTCACGCACCCTCAGGATCTCCTCCTTCACTTCCGCAAGACGGCCGGAGATGACGATCTCGTCCGACGTGCCAAGATAGGCACCCCAGTAGATATCGGCGTCCGGGTCGTCGATCTTCTCGAACGCCTGCTCCCCATCGAGCATGACGACCGCCGTCTCGCTTTTATCCGGGAAAGTTTCGGCAAGCCGCCGGCCGGTGGTGATCGCGACCGGCTTGCCGACGAGGTTGAGCGGGATGCGGTGGCTGGCGCAGAGCGCCTGAAGACTGGTGATACCGGGAACGACTTCGAAATCGAACGCCACATGGCCTCGCGCCTTGACGCGCTCCACGATGCGGATCGAGCTGTCGTAAAGCATCGGATCGCCCCAGACCAGGAAGGCGCCGGTCTGCCCTTCACCGAGTTCGCCGAGCAGCAGTGCCTCGTAGATGGCGGCGATGCTTCCGTGCCAGTCGTCGACGCTGCCGCTATAGCTCCGCCCCTCGGTCTTTCGTACCGGCACGGCGAACTCGACCGTGCGGCTGTCGCTTCTCGTCACATAGCGCGCACATATTTCGCGGCGGACCTCGGCAAGCTCGGTCTTCTTCGCCCCCTTGGTCGGGATGAACAGCACGTCGGCCTTGTTGAGGGCGTTGATTGCCTGAATGGTCACGTGTTCGGGATTGCCCGCACCGATGCCGATAATCAGGATATGCCGCATGTTCTGCCTGCCTCTCACGCTGCGCCTTATTGGGCAGTCTTTGGCCGATCGGAGACAACGACGCAAGGTTTGTCAGCGACAGCCGTCGGCGAGGTCGCGCCAGTCCTACAGCGACGCGCGTCTTTTCAGACGCGCAAAGGACGCAGTAGCAATTCAGCTCAGTTGACTGTCGGCAATCTCCGGCTTCTCCGGCAATCGCCAGTCAATCGGATCGAAGCCCTTGGAAACGAGGAAATCATTCGCCTTCGAGAAATGCCGGCAGCCGAGAAAGCCCGAATGCGCCGAAAGCGGAGAAGGATGCGCCGCCTTCAGCACGAGATGCCGGGACTGATCGACAAAGGCCGCCTTCTTTTGCGCATGAGAGCCCCACAGCATGAAGACGACGGGGTGCTGCTGCTCGTTGACCGCCCGGATGACGGCATCGGTAAACCGCTCCCAGCCCCGGCCCTGATGCGATGCCGCCCGGCCTCGCTCGACTGTCAGCACGGCGTTCAGGAGCAGAACGCCCTGACGCGCCCAGCTTTCGAGGAAGCCGTGGCGCGCCGGCGGGATGCCGAGGTCGTCCTGAAGCTCCTTGTAGATGTTGACGAGCGACGGCGGTACGCGCACGCCGTGGCGCACACTGAAGCAAAGCCCGTGCGCCTGGCCGTCGCCGTGATAGGGATCCTGCCCGAGGATAACGACGCGCACCTTATCGAGCGGTGTCAGGTCGAGTGCCCGGAAATATTCGCTACCCTTCGGAAAGATCTGCCGGCCCTGCCCTTTCTCGTCCAGCAGGAACCGTTTGAGATCGGCCATATAGGTGTGACGGAATTCCGGCGCCAGCGCGGTCCTCCAGGTCTCTTCCAGCCTGATCGTCGCATCCATGGGCATGTCCCTCGCTTCTCTCTCGCTCCGGAATTTAGCCCCGCGAGCGCCCATCGCAAGCACTGCCGCGATGTCCGCGGCCTCGGTTCACTGTTTTTGATTATCCGCGCGGGGGGCATTGTATTTATTCGTACATAGCGCTAACCAAAACAGCGAAGCGTTATATTCTTAAAAATATCACGACTGGGCGGAGGCGCGGATGAGGGGACGGAGAGATTGGCTCGCTGGCTTGGGGCTCAAAGCTTTGGTGCTGGCGCTGGGCCTCGCTCTGGCAGGTGCGGTTCTCGCGCCGGCACATGCGGCAGAAAAAGTGACGGTCTTCGCTGCGGCAAGCCTGAAGAACGCGCTCGATGCGGTCAATGCCGAATGGCAAAAGGAAGCCGGCAAGGAGACCACAGCCTCTTATGCGGCGAGTTCGGCCCTTGCGAAGCAGATTGAACAGGGCGCGCCGGCGGACGTTTTCATTTCGGCGGACCTCGCTTGGATGGACTATCTTGCCGACAAGAAGCTGATCAGAACGGATACCCGCTCCAACCTGCTCCGCAACCGCCTCGTCCTCGTCTCCGCAATGCCCGATTCGAAAGCCGTCGATATCAAGCCCGGTTTCGACCTCGCGGCTCTCATCGGCGACGGCCGCCTGGCGATGGGCGCCGTCGATACGGTTCCAGCCGGCAGATACGGCAAGGCGGCACTGGAAAAACTGGGGCTCTGGCCGGCGGTCGAACAGAAGGTAGCGGGCGCGGAAAGCGTACGCGCAGCACTTCTCCTGGTATCTCGCGGCGAGGCTCCTTATGGCATCGTCTACCAGACGGATGCGGTCGCCGATCCGGGCGTAAAGGTGGTCGGCACGTTCCCGGAGGGCAGTCATCCGCCCATCATCTATCCGATTGCGATCACCACTGACAGCAGGAGCGCCGACGCTGCCGCCTATATCGAGTTCGTCAAGTCGGCCAAGGCGGCGGCATTCTTCAAGGCTGAGGGCTTCACGGTGCTTAAATGAGCTGACGCAACACTCTGCGGGAGCACGAGTGCCTGCTGAAATCATTAGATTTATGGATAAGATCGGGTAGGCGTTCAAAGTGTCGTGGCGATCTCCGCGCCCCGGGTCGGACCGGACCTGCGGCGCAGAATTTGAGGAAATTGGCGTTTGGATTGGTTGATGACACTGAGTGACGCCGAGTGGACGGCGGTCCAACTGAGCCTACGGGTCGCCACCGTCGCAATGTTGTGCAGCCTGCCGCCGGCACTGCTTACCGCCATGGTGCTCGCGCGCGGACGCTTCTGGGGCAAGTCGGTCCTGAATGGCATCGTGCACATGCCGCTCGTCCTGCCGCCGGTGGTCACCGGATTCGTGCTGCTGCTTCTCTTCGGTCGGCGAGGGCCGATCGGCGCCTTCCTTGCCGACAATTTCGGCATCGTCTTTTCCTTTCGCTGGACAGGTGCCGCGCTTGCCTGCGCGGTTATGGGCTTTCCCTTGATGGTGCGCAGCATCCGGCTGTCGATCGAGGCGGTCGACCGCAAGCTCGAGGACGCCGCCGCCACGCTCGGCGCTGGGCCAGCATGGGTGTTTGTGACCGTTACACTGCCATTGATCCTGCCCGGCATCATCGCCGGCATGATCCTCTCCTTCGCCAAGGCGATGGGCGAGTTCGGGGCGACGATCACCTTCGTCTCCAACATACCGGGCGAGACGCAGACGCTCTCCGTCGCGATCTACGCTTTCACCCAAGTTCCAGGCGGTGATGCCGGAGCGATGCGCCTCGCCATCATCTCCGTCATCATCTCGATGGCGGCATTGATGCTGTCGGAGATTTTCGCCGCAGTCGCGGCAAAGCGGTCGGTGGCGGCATGAGCCTCGAGGTCGAAGCCCGCCACCGGATCGGTGCCTTCACGATCGACGCCGCGTTCACGTCCGACGGCAACGTCACGGCGCTTTTCGGCCGCTCGGGGTCGGGCAAGACCTCGCTCATCAACATCATCGCCGGACTTCTCCGTCCCGATGTCGGCCGGATCGTGCTCGACGGCGACGTGATCGCACACAGCAGGAAACGGATATTCACGCCGATCCACCAGCGCCGCTTCGGTTATGTCTTCCAGGAAGCGCGCCTTTTTCCGCATTTGAGCGTCCGCGGAAATCTGGTCTATGGGCGCTGGTTCTCCGGGGCGCAAAAGTCCTCCTCGGAATTCGGGCGCATCGTTGAAATGCTTGGCATCGGGCACTTGCTCGACCGTCGTCCCTCGACGCTTTCCGGCGGAGAACGCCAGCGCGTCGCGGTCGGCCGTGCGCTGCTTGCCTCTCCCCGCCTCCTGTTGATGGATGAACCGCTCGCCGCGCTCGATGAGGCGCGAAAGGCAGAGATCCTGCCCTATCTGGCGCGGCTTCGCGACGAAACCAGAATTCCGATCGTCTATGTTAGCCACTCGGTCGCGGAAGTCGCACAGCTCGCTGAGCGCGTCATCGTGATCGAGAACGGCCGGGTCCAGGCGTCGGGCGACGCGGCCGTTATCTTGAGCCAGCCGGCAGCCGTGCATGCGATGGATTGGCGCGAGGCAGGCGCGCTGCTCGAGGGCGTGGTCGAGAGTCACGACAGCGCGCACAATCTGACGGTCGTCCGGGCGGGCGAATGTCTCGTGCGCGTGCCGCAACTCTTCGCTCCGCCGGGCCACAGTGTTCGCCTGCATATCGCAGCGCGCGACGTCATGCTGGCCACGGCGCGTCCCGAGGGCATCAGCGCGCTCAACGTGTTCGAGGGGACGGTCATCGACCTCTCGCCCGCTGAAAAAGGCAGCATCGACGTTCGTCTGCGATGTGGCGGCAATGTCATTCTGGCCCGCATCACCGCCCTGTCGCGCGAAGCGCTCCAGCTTGCGCCCGGAAAATCGATACACGCGATCGTCAAGACGGTGGCGCTCGATCACGCTGCATGATTCCTTAAATCGGAATCGATTTAAGGAATCATGCAGTAATTCAAACTGCTACAGCGACCTTTGCGCGTCCGATTGAACGCGCGGCGCCGTAAGCGCCGGCGTGGCTCACTCGTGCCGGGCCGCTTCCTCCACGGAAACGACATGGCGATTGCGAACGGCCTCAAGCCAGTCGAGATCATCCCCGATCGCCGCGCAAGCCTTTGCCTCCATCGCCCGGAAGCGCTCAATCAGCTTCTCGCCGAAAGCGGTGACGGCGGCACCGCCGCCCTGCTTGCCGCCGCGCTGCGATTCCACCGAAGGTTCCTTGAACATCCGGTTCAAGGCATCGACGAGCAGCCAGGCGCGCCGGTAGGACATGTCCATTGCGCGCCCGGCGGCGGAAATCGAACCGGTTTCGCGGATGAGCTCCAGGAGCATGATCTTGCCGCGCCCAAGGCGATCGTCGGGCGGAAAATCGATACGCAGGACCGGGTGGAGTTTATAGTCTTCGTCACGCATGCCGCGAGCATAGAGTCTCGGCCGAAGTTCTGGAAGTCCAGCCGTGCTGCACGTTCTAATGCATGTCGCCCAAAAGTGTGCAGCGGTTTTGGGACAACGACATGCATAAAAGCAATGACCTAAAGCGCGTCGCATGAGTCCGATTGAACGCGATGCGCTTTAGAGGCTCATGCCGCCGTCGATCACATGCACATGGCCAGTCGTATAGGCAGAGATATCGCTGCCGAGATAGACGGCAAGCGCCGCGATCTCCTCGGGCGTGCCGAGGCGGCCCATCGGTTGGCGCGCGATGAAGGCGGCGCGCGCCTGCTCGTAGTCGCCCTGCGCTCTCATCCGCTCCTCGAGTGACGGGGATTGCACGGTACCGGGCGCGATGGCGTTGCAGCGGATGCCCTTGCCGATGAAATCCATCGCCACCGACTTGGTAAGACCGACGACCGCCGCCTTGCTCGCCGAATAGACGAAGCGGTTCGCGACACCCATCGGCACCCCGGCCACGGACGACATGTTGATGATCGAGCCGCCGCCCTTTTCGATCATGCCGGGCAGGAAGGCGCGGATCATCCGGAACATCGATTTCACATTGAGGTCGAAGGCGAAGTCGTAGTCCTTCTCGCTCGCCTCGAGGATCGTGCCGGCATGGACGAACCCGGCGCAGTTGAAGAGTACGTCGATAGCGCCGGTACGCGCTGCAAACTCGGCAATCGCCTCTTCGCTGAGCACGTCGAGCTTCGCCACCTCGACCCCTTGGGTCGCAAGCTCGGCGAGCTTCTCCTCATTGATGTCGGTCGCCACGACCGAGGCGCCCTCGCGGTTGAAAGCCTCGGCCGCTGCGCGGCCGATGCCTTGCGCCGCCGCCGTGATCACCGCCCGCTTGCCCGCCAGAAGTCCGCCCATGTTTCCCTCCTCATCCGTGCTTGCACTCGCGGGACTCTCGCGGCCCGTGTCATGCCGGTCAAGAGACATCGGAGCACGCAGATCTGTCAAGCGGAGCAATCGTATTTTTATCGAAAAAAGACAGAATGGCTGCGTGTCAGTTCTGGTGGCCGAGTGTCCAAGACGCTTTGCGTTCATGTGGCAATTGCGCATCGTAGCCAGCAAATTGGTCGTGCGACCTTGATCGGGAGCGGGGAAGAGTGCAGCGATTGCGGACAGTCACCGTATCTTAGAGCCTATGCCCGGTCCCGTTCTCGATCCTGTCGCCACCGATAACACGCCACCCGCGAA
The DNA here is from genome assembly GCF_004827385.1 of Ensifer sp. MPMI2T. GTDB lineage: Bacteria > Pseudomonadota > Alphaproteobacteria > Rhizobiales > Rhizobiaceae > Sinorhizobium. The sequence goes on along the minus strand of NZ_SRXN01000024.1, from coordinate 49,859 downwards.
AGCCGAGGTCGTGATTGTCGGCGGTGGCATTATCGGCGTCAGCACCGCGCTCTTTCTCGCCGAACGTGGCGTGCAAGTCGTGCTCTGCGAGAAAGGCGCTCTCGGCGGCGAGCAATCGAGCCGCAACTGGGGTTGGGTGCGCGTGATGGGCCGCGACCGCCGCGAGATCCCGCTTGCCATGGCGGCTCTGAAAATCTGGGATACGCTCGAGGCGCGCGTCGGCGGTGAAACCGGATTTCGCCGCAGCGGCATTTTGTATGTCTCGGAAAACGAGCGGGATATCGCCAATCGCGACGCCTGGTTGGCGCATGCCAGGCAGCATGGCGTCAACAGCCGCCAGATCGGCGCGGATGAAACACTGTCCAGGATGACCGGGGCGACGACCCGCTACAAAGGCGCGCTCTTTACGCCGAGCGACGGCCGGGCCGAGCCGCAGAAGGCCGTGCCGGCGATTGCCGCAGGCGCGAGGCGCGCCGGGGCGCACATCGTCACCGGTTGCGCCGTGCGCGGGATCGAGAGAAGCGCTGGCCGGATCAGCGCCGTCATAACGGAAAAGGGCCGGATCGAAACCGCCACGGTCGTCCTTGCTGGCGGTGCCTGGTCGCGGCTCTTTTGCAAGGGACTCGGAATCCGGCTACCGCAACTGAAGGTGCGCAACACCGTGCTCAGAACGACGCCGGTCGACGGCGGACCCGAGGCCGCCGGCGCGACGGCGACCTATGCCTATCGAAAGCGGCTCGACGGCGGCTATACCATCGCCGACGGCGGCGCCAACCTGCATCCGATCGTCCCGGACAGTTTCGCTTTCTTTCGCGATTTTCAGCCTGCGCGAAAGGCAGAGGGCGAGGCCGTGCAGGTCGGCATGAGCGCGCAGAGCTGGCGCGAGCTCTTCGAGATCGCATCCGTGCCGCTCGACCGTCCGGGCGCCTTCGAACGCCACCGGGTCCTCGACCCCCGGCCCGATCCGCGCTCCGCATTAAGGGCGTTCGAGGAAGCAAGAAAGGTCTTCCCGGCACTCCGACAGACCGCGCCGCTGCAGATCTGGGCCGGTCTGATCGATGTCACGCCCGATGCCGTGCCGGTCATTTCTCATGCCGAAAAAGTCCCCGGACTGACGATCGCGACCGGGTTCTCCGGCCATGGCTTCGGCATCGGTCCCGGCGCTGGTCACCTTGCCGCCGACCTCGTCACGGGAGATCGGCCGATCGTCGATCCTGCGAATTTCCGGCTCTCCCGTTTTTCCGACGGCACGCCGCTCGAGATCGCGCCGCCGGTCTGAAACCGCACTTTCGAGCGCCTTTCCCTGAACCGGCCGCGCAAGAAAATTTCTCGCAACGGTGGCTGCTGCCTGTTTCCGGCCCCGCATCCAAGACGCAATGGCAGTATTCTGTCTTTCTTCAGACGGCGGCAGGTCGAGACCGCGAAAACCCTTCATCTCCCCCTGAACTCATGGCAGTCTGTCATGTATCCCCTTGGGAGAGCGGGGATCGAAACGGCAATTGGCAGCGTTGGGCGGAGGAGTATGCTACGGTGCGAGATCGTTGCCGTCCAATGCCATGAGACCGGCAACGCCGTTCTCCCGAAGCATTGATTTGCGTGCGATGCGCAATCCGGATGGGAGGCCGGAACCCGCATGAGCGACCTCGATCGTTTGAGTCTGCATGTCCCTGAACCGGCCGTCCGGCCGGGCGGCCAGCCCGATTTCTCCAACGTCAAGATACCCAAGGCCGGCTCCGTGCCTCGCCCGGAGGTGGACGTCGCGCCGGAAGAGATCAGGGACCTCGCCTTTTCCATCATCCGCGTGCTCAACCGCGATGGCGAAGCCGTCGGACCATGGGCCGGGCTCCTCTCCGATGCCGAGCTACTAACCGGCCTCAGGCATATGATGATGCTGCGCGCCTTCGACGCGCGCATGCTTATGGCGCAGCGTCAGGGCAAGACGTCCTTCTATATGCAGCATCTTGGCGAGGAGGCCGTAAGCTGCGCCTTCCGCAGAGCCCTTCGCAAGGGCGACATGAATTTCCCGACCTATCGACAGGCCGGTCTTCTCATCGCCGACGATTACCCGATGGTCGAGATGATGAACCAGATCTTCTCGAACGAGAGCGATCCGTGCCACGGGCGCCAGCTACCGGTGATGTACACATCCAAGGAGCATGGCTTCTTCACGATTTCCGGTAACCTCGCCACCCAATATGTCCAGGCGGTCGGCTGGGCCATGGCCTCGGCGATCAAGAAAGACACGCGCATCGCCGCCGGCTGGATCGGTGACGGCTCGACGGCGGAGTCAGACTTCCATTCGGCATTGGTCTTTGCATCCACGTACCGGGCGCCGGTCATCCTCAACATCGTGAACAATCAGTGGGCCATATCGACCTTCCAAGGCATCGCCCGCGGCGGCTCGGGTACCTTTGCTGCGCGGGGCTTGGGTTTCGGCATTCCGGCGCTGCGCGTCGACGGCAACGACTATCTCGCCGTCTACGCCGTCGCGCGCTGGGCGGTGGAGCGGGCGCGACGCAATCTCGGCCCGACGCTGATCGAATACGTGACCTACCGCGTCGGTGCGCACTCCACGTCCGACGACCCGAGCGCCTATCGCCCGAAGACAGAATCGGAGGCTTGGCCGCTTGGCGATCCGGTGCTGAGATTGAAGAAGCACCTGATTGTCCGGGGCGCGTGGTCGGAAGAGCGCCACGCCCAGGCGGAAGCCGAAATCATGGACGAGGTGATCCAGGCACAGAAGCAGGCGGAAAGCCACGGCACGCTGCATGCCGGCGGCAGGCCGTCTGTGCGCGATATTTTCGAGGGTGTTTACGCCGAGATGCCGCCGCATATCCGCCGCCAGCGGCAGAAGGCAGGGTACTGACATGGCCAGAATGACAATGATCGAAGCGGTGCGCAGCGCCATGGATGTCTCGATGGCGCGCGACGAAAACGTCGTCGTCTTCGGCGAGGATGTCGGCTATTTCGGCGGCGTTTTCCGCTGCACCCAAGGGCTCCAGGCAAAGTACGGCAAGACCCGCTGCTTCGACGCGCCGATCAGCGAATCCGGCATCGTCGGCACCGCCATCGGCATGGCCGCCTACGGGCTGAAGCCCTGCGTCGAAATCCAGTTTGCCGACTACATGTACCCAGCCTATGACCAGATCACACAGGAGGCGGCGCGCATTCGCTACCGCTCAAACGGCGACTTCACCTGCCCAATCGTGCTGCGCATGCCGACCGGCGGCGGCATCTTCGGCGGCCAAACCCACAGCCAGAGCCCAGAGGCGCTTTTCACCCATGTCTGCGGGCTCAAGGTCATCGTTCCGTCGAATCCATACGACGCCAAGGGCCTCTTGATTTCAGCGATCGAGGACCCCGATCCCGTGATGTTCCTGGAGCCGAAGCGGCTCTACAACGGCCCTTTCGACGGCCACCATGAACGTCCGGTGACACCCTGGTCGAAGCATGAGCTCGGCGACGTCCCCGAGGGCCACTACACGATCCCGATCGGCAAGGCCGAAATCCGCCGCAAGGGCTCGGCCGTGACGGTGGTCGCCTATGGCACCATGGTGCATGTCGCGCTCGCTGCCGCCGAGGAAACCGGGATCGATGCGGAAGTGATCGACCTGCGCAGCCTGCTGCCGCTCGACCTCGACACGATCGTGCAGTCGGTCACCAAGACGGGACGCTGCGTCGTCGTGCACGAGGCGACGCTGACATCCGGTTTTGGCTCTGAACTCGTGTCTCTCGTGCAGGAGCATTGCTTCTATCATCTGGAAGCCCCCGTGGTCCGGGTGACCGGCTGGGACACGCCCTACCCGCACGCTCAGGAATGGGACTATTTCCCCGGCCCTGCGCGCGTCGGCCGCGCGCTCAGCGAAGTGATGGAGGCCTGACCATGGGCGAGTTTATCCTCAAGATGCCCGATGTCGGCGAAGGCGTGGCCGAGGCCGAGCTCGTCGAGTGGCATGTGAAGCTCGGCGATCCTGTGCGCGAAGATATGGTCCTTGCTGCGGTGATGACAGACAAGGCAACCGTCGAGATCCCGTCACCAGTGTCCGGCAAGGTGCTGTGGCTCGGAGCGGAAGTCGGCGATACCGTTGCCGTGAAGGCCCCGCTCGTCAGGATCGAGACCGCCGCAGAAGCCGGCGAGCCACCGCCGGACAGCATCCCGGAGGCGCTTGCCGAGGGCGTGCTGGAAGAGCCCGTGGCCGTCTCTGCCCCGCCGGCGGCCAAAGCGCCCCCGAAGCCCGAGAGAATCGAGACAAGAGCGGCACCGGCACCGCGCGAGGCGCCGGACGTGGCGAAGAAACCGCTCGCCTCGCCGGCCGTCCGGCTCCGGGCGAAAGACAGCGGTGTCGACCTCAGGCAGGTAACCGGCACCGGCCCCGCCGGCCGGATCACCCATGACGATCTCGATCTCTTTCTGAGCCGCGGCGCCCAGCCGGCGCCGGCAGTAACCGGTCTTATCCGCAAGACCGCGGTGGAGGAAATCAAGGTCACCGGTCTCAGGCGGCGCATCGCCGAGAAGATGACGCTCTCCACCTCGCGCATTCCCCACATCACCTATGTGGAGGAAATGGACATGACGGCGCTTGAAGACCTGCGCGCGACGATGAACCGCGACCGCAAACCCGATCAGGCAAAGCTGACAGTCCTGCCCTTCCTGATGCGGGCGCTGGTCAAGACCATCGCCGAGCAGCCGGGCGTCAACGCCACCTTCGACGATGGCGCCGGCGTCATTCATCGGCATGCCGCCGTTCATATTGGCATCGCCACCCAGACCCCCTCCGGTCTGACCGTCCCGGTCGTGCGCCATGCCGAGGCGCGCGGAATCTGGGACTGCGCCGCAGAGCTGAACAGGCTGGCGGATGCCGCCCGCACCGGGACCGCGACCCGCGACGAGCTGACCGGCTCCACTATCACCATCTCTTCCCTCGGCGCGCTTGGCGGCATCGCCTCGACGCCGGTCATCAACCACCCGGAGGTGGCGATCGTCGGGGTCAACAAGATCGCCATTCGTCCTGTCTGGGACGGGACGCAATTCGTTCCGCGCAAGATCATGAATCTCTCATCGAGCTTCGATCACCGCGTCATCGACGGCTGGGACGCCGCGACCTTCGTCCAGCGGGTGAAGACGCTGCTCGAGACGCCGGCGCTGATTTTCGTGGAAGGATGATGCGATCATGAAGGAAATCTCCTGCAAGCTCCTGGTGCTTGGTGCCGGTCCCGGCGGCTATGTCTGCGCGATCCGCGCCGGCCAGCTCGGCGTCGACACGGTGATCGTCGAAAAGGCGAAGGCCGGCGGCACCTGCCTCAATGTCGGCTGCATCCCCTCGAAGGCGTTGATCCACGCGGCGGAGGAGTTCCACAAGCTCCGCGCGGCAGCATCCGGAAAGAGCCCGCTCGGACTTTCGCTAAGCGCGCCGGCGATCGACCTCGCGCGCACCGTCGCCTGGAAGGACGGCATCGTCGGGCGGCTGAACGGCGGCGTCACGGGCCTGTTGAAGAAGGCGGGCGTCAAGGCCGTTGTCGGTGAAGCACGCTTCGTCGACGGCAAGACCGTTGACGTCGAGACCGAGACCGGCCTGCAGCGCATTCGCGCCGAGGCGGTCGTCATCGCCACGGGCTCGGCACCGGTCGAGCTTCCCGACCTGCCCTTCGGCGAGCACGTTATCTCCTCTACCGGCGCGCTGGCGCTGAAAGTGGTTCCCGAGACGCTGGCCGTCATTGGCGGCGGCTATATCGGCCTCGAGCTTGGCACCGCCTTTGCCAAGCTCGGCTCGAAGGTCACCGTGCTCGAAGCCCTGGACCGCATCCTGCCGCAATACGACGCAGAGCTTTCGAAGCCGGTGATGAAGCGCCTTGGCGAACTCGGCATCGATGTTTTCACGCGCACTGCCGCCAAACGGCTCTCAGCCGATGGCCGCGGGCTGCTCGCGGAAGAAAACGGCCGGCCTTTCGAGGTGCCTGCCGAAAAGGTGCTCGTGACCGTCGGCCGCAGGCCCGTCACGGAAGGATGGGGCATCGAGGAGATCGATCTCGATCTCGCCGGGAGATTCATCCGCATCGACGACCAATGCCGCACCTCGATGCGCGGCATTTATGCGATCGGCGACGTCACCGGTGAACCGATGCTCGCCCATCGTGCCATGGCGCAGGGCGAGATGGTGGCCGAGATCGTCGCCGGACGGAAGCGGAGTTGGGATAAGCATTGCATCCCGGCCGTCTGTTTCACCGACCCGGAGATCGTCAGCGCTGGTCTTTCACCGGACGAGGCGCGCGCGACCGGCATCGAGATCAAGGTCGGCCAGTTTCCCTTCCAGGCCAACGGCCGTGCTATGACGACGCTTTCAGAAGACGGTTTCGTCCGCGTCGTCGCACGTGCTGACAATCATCTCGTGCTCGGCGTCCATGGGGTCGGCCATGGCGTCTCGGAACTCTCGGCAAGCTTCGCGCTGGCGATCGAGATGGGCGCGCGGCTTGAGGACATCGCCGGTACCATCCACGCGCATCCGACCCAGTCGGAAGCCTTCCAGGAAGCGGCATTCAAGGGGCTGGGGCACGCGCTGCATATTTGAGAGGCGGCGAGCGTCCTTGCCAGGGCGGCACGGCTGCCCCTCATCCCGCTGCCGCGACCTTCTCCGGGCGCGCGGGGAGAAGGGGCGATGCCGCGCCCACTCATTTCCCATCACCGCTTACTTTTGAAACTCGGCCGCGGGCCGGAATGTTCAATTACAGCATGGTAGGGCCAAAAATCGAGGCACGACCCCGTCCCCTCTCCCCGCCTGCGGGGGAGAGGGCTAGGTAAGGGGCAAACTCCCCTACTGCAGCAGTTCCAGCCCAACCGCCGTCGCTTCGCCGCCGCCGATGCAGAGCGAGGCGATGCCGCGTTTGACGCCGTTGGCGCGCATCGCATGAAGCAGGGTTACGACGATACGGGCGCCAGAGGCGCCGATCGGGTGGCCGAGTGCACAGGCGCCGCCGTGGATGTTGACGATGTCGTCGGAGAGGCCGAGATCGCGGATCGCCGCCATGGCGACGACGGCGAAGGCCTCGTTGATCTCATAGAGACCGACGCTGCCCTTCTCCCAATTGAGCTTGTCCATGAGCTTCTCGATGGCGCTGATCGGTGCTGTGGTAAACCAGGCGGGCTCCTGGGCGTGGCCCGCATGACCGGCAACGATCGCAAGCGGTGTCAGCCCGCGCTTCTCCGCCTCGCTCGCGCGCATCAGGATCAGGGCGGCGGCGCCATCGGAGATGGAAGAGGAATTGGCAGCCGTGACGCTGCCGCCGTCGCGGAAGGCGGGTTTCAGCTTCGGTATCTTCGCCGGATCGGCCTTCGTCGGCCCCTCGTCCCGGTCGAGATTGGCGCTCCCGCGTTTGCCGCCATCCACGACCGCCACAAGTTCGCCGGCAAAGGACTTGTCCTCTGCCGCCTTCAACGCCCTTTCGAGCGAGCGCAGCGCGAAGGCATCCTGATCGGCCCTGGAAAATTGATAATGCTGCGCCGTATCCTCGGCATAGGTACCCATCAACCGACCGGAATAGGCGTCCTCCAGCCCGTCGAGGAACATGTGATCCTTGACCTCGCCGTGGCCGAGCCGGAAACCACCACGGGCCTTGGGCAGCAGATAGGGGGCGTTTGTCATTGACTCCATGCCGCCGGCGGCGATCACCGAGGCACTGCCGGAGAGAAGCGCATCGTGGCCAAGCATCAGCGCCTTCATGCCGGAGCCGCAGACCTTCGAAACCGTGGTCGAGGGCGTTTCCTTTCCGAGACCTGCGCCAATGGCCGCCTGCCGAGCGGGATTCTGGCCGATGCCGGCCGGCAGGACATTTCCCATCAGGACTTCGTCGACCGCATCCAGACCGGCGCGTTCGAGAGCCTCCTTCAGGGCGATGGCACCGAGTTCCGGTGCCGTCAGGTCCTTCAGTCCTCCCTGAAAGGCACCCATCGGTGTACGCGCCGCCGATACGATAACGACTGGATCGCGATTGCTCATATTCGTCCTCCCAAATGATGCGCGGTGATCGGCCCCTCATCCCGCTGCCGCGACCTTCTCCCCGCACGCGGGGAGAAGGGGCATGCCGCACCGTCCCACTCCCCTCTCCCCGCATGCGGGAGAGGGTTAGGGTGAGGGGCAGATCCGCCGACGAATACCATCATGCCTTAAGGCGACTATAGCCGCCCAATGGGACGAAGCAACGACGGAGAAATCCGACTGCGTCAGCCCATCCGCTCGGACGCATAGCTTCCCGGGCTCGGCGGGAAGACGACGACGCGGTTGCCGTTGATGAAGCAGCGGTGGTGGATATGGGCGTGTACGGCGCGGGCGAGCACCTGGCTTTCGACGTCGCGGCCGATCGAGACATAATCTTCGGCGCTTTGCGCATGGGTGATGCGGGCGATGTCCTGCTCGATGATCGGACCCTCGTCGAGGTCGGCAGTGACGTAATGCGCCGTCGCGCCGATTAGCTTGACGCCGCGCTCATAGGCCTGCTTGTAAGGGTTGGCGCCCTTGAAGCTCGGCAGGAACGAGTGGTGGATGTTGATGATCTTCCCCGACATCTTCTTGCAGAGCGCATCCGACAAGACCTGCATGTAGCGGGCGAGCACGATCAGTTCGGCGCCGGTCTGCTCGACGATTTCCATCAGATGGGCTTCCGCCTTCGGTTTGTTTTCCTTCGTCACCTTGATGCAGTGGAAGGGAATGTCGTGGTTGACGACCACCTTCTGGTAATCGAAGTGGTTGGAGACGACGCCGACGATGTCGATCGGCAGCGCGCCGATCTTCCAGCGGTAGAGCAGATCGTTGAGGCAATGGCCGAAACGCGACACCATCAGCAGCACCTTCATGCGCTCTTCGGAGTCGCGGATTTCCATCGTCATCTTGAAGCGCTCGATGACCGGCGCAAAGCCCTCGCGCAGTTCCTCCAGCTTCGCCCCATCCTGGCTGATGAAAGTGAGCCGCATGAAGAAGAGGCCCGTTTCAAGATCGTCGAACTGCGAGCTGTCGCTGATGTAACAGCCCTTTTCCGCAAGATAACCGGTGACGGCGGCGACGATGCCGCGGGTGGATTTGCAGGTGACGGTCAGCACATAGCTTTTCATCGATGGGTCTCTCGCTCTAGAGGTGTTTCCGGCGCGCCCTTATACGGGCAGTGACGCGAAAACTAGCGTGACGATTTCAGGCCCGCCAATCCATTCGCGACATCGGATGGACGGAACAGGCCACGGCCAGCCATGCTGGAGAGCTCTACTTGGCGAGGGGTGCCTAGAACTTCACCCGATCGGGATGCGCGCTCGCGAAAGCGTCGATCTCGGCACAGCGCGCGTCGATGGCGACGACCCTTGGGCAAGCGGAGAGATCGACGCCCCAGCGCCGCGCATTGTAGACCTGCGGCACGAGACAGAAATCCGCCATGGTCGGCCGGTCGCCATGGCAGAACGCTCCGGTAGAAGGGTGATCGAGCATGCGCTCGAAAGCAGCAAGGCCGTCGCCGATGAACTTGTGCATCCAGGCGCGTCGCGCTGCTTCGCCATCCTCGACACTGGCCATGACATAAGCGATCACCCCGAGATTGCAGACGGGATGGATATCCATGGCGATGGCATAGGAAAGCGCACGCACTCGCTGCCGGCCGATCGCGTCGGCCGGGAGAAAGCCGCTGCCTTGCCTCGTCTCCGCCAGATACTCGATGATCGCGAGTGACTGAGTAAAACGTCCGCCGTCGATATCGAGCACCGGCACCAGACCTTGCGGGTTGCGCGCCAGATGTTCCGGCCCGCGATGGGCGTTGGCGAGAAGATCGACCGGAACCGAGGCATAGGTCTCGCCGAGTTGATTAAGAGCGATCCGCACGCGATAGCTCGCCGACGAACGCCAGTAATCGTAAAGAACGGTTTCGTCCGCCATCTTTGCCTCCGATCCGATCGGTCAGTTCCCTACGCCGTCAGGCGCGGTCGTATTTCTCAACCGTCTGTTCGATGGCGCCGAAGATCGAATGGCCGGTTGCATCCTTCATCTCGATCCGGACCACGTCACCAAATTTGAGGAAGTGTGTTTTCGGCGCGCCGCTGTTGATCGTCTCGATCATGCGGATCTCGGCGATGCAGGAATAGCCGGTCCCACCTTCCGCGACCGGCCTGCCCGGCCCGCCATCGAGCTTGTTGGAAACGGTACCGGAACCGATGATCGTGCCGGCCGAAAGCGGTCGGGTACGGGCCGCATGCGCGATCAATTGTGGGAAGTCGAAAGTCATGTCGAGGCCAGCATTGGCACGACCGAACGGCTTGCCGTTGAGGTCGATATGAAGCGGCAGGTGCAGCTTGCCCCCATCCCAGGCTTCGCCCAGTTCGTCGGGCGTTACCGCGACCGGGGAGAAGGCGGATGACGGCTTCGACTGGTAGAAGCCGAAGCCCTTGGCGAGTTCGGCAGGGATGAGACCGCGCAGCGAAACGTCGTTGACAAGCATGACAAGGCGGATCGCTCGCCGGGCTTCTTCCACGCTCGCGCCCATCGGCACGTCATCGACGATGACGGCGACTTCGCCCTCCATGTCGATGCCCCAGGATTCGTCCACCATCGCGATCGGATCGCGCGGCCCGAGAAAACTGTCGGAGCCGCCCTGATAGATCAGCGGATCGGTCCAGAAGCTCGCCGGCATCTCGGCGTTGCGCGCCTTCCTGACAAGCTCGACATGGTTGACATAGGCGGAGCCATCCGCCCACTGGAAGGCGCGGGGCAGCGGCGAGGCCGCATCATGCTCGTGAAAGCGCATGGTCGGCTGGGACCCGGTCTCGATGCCTTCCGCGACGCGCGCAAGCCGTGGGCCGGCATGCGCCCAATCGTCAAGCGCCGCCTGCAGCGTGCGGGCGATATGGCCGACCTCGGAGCAACGGGTCAGGTCTTTCGAGACCACGACGAGCTTGCCGTCGCGGGTGGAGTCTTTCAGCGTCGCGAGTTTCATGGACTGGTGTTTCCCGATGTGTTCTGTTGATCTGCGCCGGACGGCTCAGATGGAGGCTCAGGTCTGAGCAATTCAAAGTACCACAGCGTCCCTTGCGCGTCTGAAAAGACGCGCGGCGCTGTAGGCAGCATGTCACGGTTCTTCCCCGGATGTCACTTGATTCCGGGCGTACCGTCGAATTTCCGCTCGAGCTCGGACCAGCAGTCGATGTAATCGTCCTGCAGGGTCTCGAGCTCCGCGGCAAACTTCGTCAATTGCTGCGGGAAGCGAGTCTCGAACATGAAGGCCATGGTGTTGTCGAGCTTCACCGGCTTCAGCTCTCCATTCGAGGCCTTCTCGAAACCGGTGAAGTCCGGCCCGTGCGGCAGCATCATGTTGTGCAGGCTCATGCCCCCTGGGACGAAACCTTCTTCCTTGGCGTCGTAGCGCCCGTAGATCAGCCCCATGAACTCGCTCATGATGTTGCGGTGATACCAGGGCGGGCGGAAGGTGTGTTCGGCGACCAGCCAACGCGGCGGGAAGATGACGAAATCGACATTGGCCGTACCCTCCTCGCCCGATGGCGCCGTGAGCACGGTGAAGATCGACGGATCGGGATGGTCGAAGAGAATCGCGCCGACCGGAGAGAAGGTCTTCAGGTCGTATTTATAGGGCGCGTAGTTGCCGTGCCAGGCAACGACGTCGAGCGGCGAATGGCCGATCTCGGTGACATGGAAGGAGCCGCACCACTTCACATGGACGCGGCACGGCATTTCCTTGTCCTCGTAGGCGGCGACCGGCGTCTTGAAATCGCGCGGGTTGGCAAGGCAATTGGCGCCAATCGGACCGCGATCCGGCAGCGTGAACTTCGCACCATAGTTTTCGCAAATGTAGCCGCGCCAGACCTTTTCGTCGCTCAGCCGAGTGACCTTGAACATCGTGCCGCGCGGCACGATGCAGATTTCCGACGGTTCAACGTCCATCTTGCCGAGTTCGGTGAAGACGCGGATCGCGCCGGTTTCCGGCACGATCAAAAGTTCGCCGTCGGCATTGAAGAAATAATCGTCGACCATGTCGGAATTAAAGACATAGGTGTGCGCCGCCATCCCCGCCTGCGTCAGGACATCGCCGGCGGTGGTCATGGTGCGGATACCTTCCAGGAAGTTCAGCTCCTCCGAAGGCGTCGGCAACGGGCTCCAGCGCAGTTGGCCAAGCGCCAGCGAATGCTCGGCAATGTGCGGTGCAGTCTTCCAATGCGGATAGTCGATTTTCTTGAACCGTCCGGTGTGCCGGACGCTCGGGCGAATGCGGTAGAGCCAGGAGCGCTCGTTGGTGCCGCGCGGCGCGGTGAACGGAGAACCGGAAAGCTGCTCGGCGTACAATCCATATTCGCATTTCTGCGGGCTGTTCTGGCCCTGTGGCAGGGCGCCCGGCAAGCTTTCGGTCTCGAAATCGTTGCCAAATCCGGGCATGTAGGAGAGCGCTCGTTCCGCAGCCGTGCCGGCTTCGCTCTGTTTTTCCGCCTTGTCCAACATGGCTTGCACCTCCTCTTCTCCTCGTTATATTGGTTACAATCGTAACTATTGATTTTGTAACTATCAAGGAATGGCGCCATGGCGCGCGATGGGTTCGAACTGGAGAACTTCCTGCCGTATCGGCTCAACCGGGCGGCGGAATTCGTCGCCCTGCGCTTTGCTGCGCAGTACAAGGCGCGCTACCAGCTTACTCGTCCCGAATGGCGAACGCTCGCCGCGCTCGGGAGTTCCGGCCGCAGCATGACGGCGACGGAGATCGGCGCGCATTCCACCATGCACAAGACAAAGGTGAGCCGCGCCGTCTTCAGTCTTGAACAGCGGCGCTGGCTGAAGCGCGAGGAGGACGGTCGCGACCGCCGGTTCGAGCATCTGGCGCTGACGCCCGCGGGCGAGCAGGCCTACAAGGAACTGACCGAACTCGCCAGCCGCTATCAGGCCGAGCTGCTTTCGATGCTCGGGACAGAAGACATGTCAGCGCTCTCCACGGGCTTGCGCGCCATCGAACGGGCGATGAGGAAATCGGCGCCAGAAGCTTGAGACCAGAGGAAAGCACGCCTTGCATAGCCCCTCCCCACAGGTGGGAGGGGCTATGCGCCCGCTGCGGCCTACTGCTCCCAGACGGCACTTGTGCTGTATCGGGGCCAGGATGGGTTGAGGCGGATGCGGCAGATCAAGCCCCTCCACCTGTGGGATGCCTGTGGTTGGGAAGGGCTTATGGTGCCGCGATTCTAACGCTCACACCTAACCCTTCACCCGCTCCGGTATCGGCAGCCCTTCGAAACTCTTCAGCGTTTCGAGCACGATCGACGTTTTCACGTGCTGGACGCTGTCGTGCGGAAGAAGAACGTCGTTGACGAAACGCGAAAGTCCGGCGAGGTCCGGTGTCACGACGCGTAAGTGATAGTCCATCTCCCCCGTCAGCGCGTAGGCTTCCAGCACTTCGGGCAAACCGGACACCAGCTTGCCGAATCGCTTGGCATTGTCGCGATTGTGCGTGGCGAGCGTCACCGAGATTACCACCATCAAATCGAGCCCTAGCTTCTGCCGGTCGATCTGCGCCTGATAGCCGGTGATATAGCCTTCCGCCTCCAATCGTGACCGCCGCCGCGAACATTGGGACGGCGAGAGCGCGATGCGCTCGGACAATTCGTTGTTGGTTAGATGCCCATCGCGTTGCAGTTCGCCGAGGATCTTGAGGTCGAATCCGTCAAGCTGCTCCATTCATGCACCCTCGCCCACTTTGCTGCACAATTCATGCGTTGAATCGCCAAAACCATGCAAGAATACAAGCATCATGCATCGGATCTGCGCCATACTCCAGCGAAGTTTGGAAGGATGAAGAGGAGACTTCCGATGGGCCCGTTTCCGCACGACGCACCACCCCCAAAAATCAGCGCGGACAATCCCGCCGGGACAGACGGCTTCGAGTTCGTCGAATTCGCGCATCCCGAGCCGGAGAAGCTGAAAGAACTCTTCACCCGCATGGGATATATGGCGGTCGCCAAGCACCGGACGAAGGACATCACTGTCTGGCGGCAAGGCGATATCAACTACATCGTCAACGCCGAGCCGGGCTCTCATGCCATGCGCTTCGTCGACAAGCACGGCCCTTGCGCCCCGTCGATGGCCTGGCGCGTCGTCGACGCGAAGCATGCATTCGACCACGCCGTTTCCAAAGGCGCCGAGCCCTATACCGGAAACGACAAGTGCCTCGATGTTCCGGCAATCGTCGGCATTGGCGGCTCGCTCCTGTATTTCGTCGAAACATACGGCGAAAAGGGCTCGGCCTATGATGCCGAGTTCGAATGGCTGGGCGAGCGCGATCCGAAGCCCACGGGCGTCGGCTTCTACTACCTCGACCACCTGACCCATAACGTCTATCGCGGCAATATGGACAAGTGGTGGGCGTTCTACCGCGAACTGTTCAACTTCAAACAGATCCACTTCTTCGACATCGACGGCCGCATCACCGGGCTCGTCAGCCGCGCGATCACCTCGCCTTGCGGCAAGATCCGCATCCCCTTGAACGAGTCGAAGGACGACACCAGCCAGATCGAGGAGTATCTGAAGAAGTACAAGGGCGAAGGCATCCAGCACATCGCGGTCGGAACCGAAGCGATCTACGACGCGACCGACAAGCTGGCGGAAAATGGTCTCAAGTTCATGCCCGGACCGCCGGAGACCTATTACGAAATGTCGCGCGACCGCGTCCACGGCCATGACGAGCCGATCGACCGGATGAAGAAGCACGGCATCCTGATCGATGGCGAAGGCGTGGTGAATGGCGGCATGACGAAGATCCTGCTGCAGATCTTCTCGAAGACCGTCATCGGACCGATCTTCTTCGAATTCATCCAGCGCAAGGGGGATGAAGGGTTCGGTGAGGGCAATTTCCGCGCCCTGTTCGAATCGATCGAAGCCGATCAGATCCGCCGCGGCGCGCTTGGACCGCAGGCCGCCGAGTAAGTTTCAATGTCGAGACATGCAGAAAGGTCCCTCGCCCGGAAGCGAGGGACCTTTCCGTTCGATAACGCTGCGACTCTCGTCAGTTCCAGCGGGAGCCTAGCCGCGCTTCGGGCATACCGCGGTCAGCGTCATGCGTGAAATAGCGGGAGGCAGCTTCCGTCCGGTTACGCACGTTCATCTTCTTGTAGATGTTGCGCACATGGACCTTGACGGTATTTTCCGACAGACCCAGACGATCGGCGATGATCTTGTTCTGTGTCCCCATGCAGATCAGATCGAGAATCTGCACCTCACGTGCGGTCAGCACACCCATGCGCGCATCGCGCTTCGGCTCCGGAGCAACAAAGGCTTCGACGACCGCTTCCCGCCGGGCGCGAAGAGCTTCGCCGCCGAGCCTCACCGGCGCAAGGCGCCTGAGCAGCGCCGCCGGAAAGTGTTCACCGCCCTTCATCAGAAGATCGATGACGGTCAAGCAGACGTCCAGATGCAGATTGAGCGGCAGCACTCCGTGAATCAGTCCTTCATCGACAAAGCCGGCGATCGACGAATCGAGCGCCTCCGCATCCTCCACCACGAGCCCGATCGCGGCCTTCGGGTGGAATTCATGGATCATCCGGAGAACGGACGGAAACGTCGCCACTGGCAGCCGATAAAGCATCACCAACGTCACGTCGACGAGGTTGCCGTCAAGCAGACTTTCGGGATCGGACAGGCTAACTACATCCTGGCCCTGGAACCGCGCGCCAACAGCCTGCATCAGGCATTCAGCGAACAGATCCACCTTGGCGAGCATTACGATCTTACTTTTCGTGGGTAATACTTTGTTGTTGTCTTCAAAATCGCTCAGGTTCGAGCTCGTACGATACATTTATCCCCTCCTTGGGAATTCCCATCTATTTTAATGGGTGTTCCAACCCCACTTGGAGCAACCCGCGTTTGAAAAATTTCTTCAAATACTGCGCAATAATAACGAACAAAAAATTCGTTATAGCTAATGTATCGTAAAGATGGGGGAGGCGAAACCACCCAAAAGGGTTAGATGCCCCTCAGGTTCGCGTCTAAATCGTTCGAAAGCGAACCAATTTTGGGCCAATCGGCCTCGAAAGGCCTCCGGGCTAAGCACCCCTGGTTTTCGAGGGGAATTCCAGGCGATCTTAGCGGCTGCTAAGCGGTGCGATGCAAGCCCGCCTTGCTCGGTCAGAGAAAGGAGAAGCATGGACGAGCCGTCGATATAGCTACAATGGGGTATGCCCTACCACATCGAAGGTGGTAGGCGCTGTTCAGGGCAACCAAAGTTGGCATGTGGCAACTTTGCCGCGCACGCACGACGGCATCGATCGATGCCACCCTAACAATTTGAATTAGCCCATGAATTCTTATCGTTCGCCGATCGCCCGTTTAATCGCGGGCTCCGCGGCAAACCGAGCCCCCCTCAATCGCATTGCGCCAGATTCGCAAGTATTAACATTATCTTAACCTCATCGATCGGCATCGCGAAAGATTCAAAAAAGCCATTGAATACAAGAGACTAACCACAATTGATGTCTTTCGTTCAACCGCATTCAGGATCACACTACCATCGTCGCGCTTGAGTTTGCACGACCCACGGACTGCTTTTGTATGGTGCGTCGCAGCCGCGGAGTACATATATCGAGCTGCTACTCGACATATGATGTAACCAGTATTTGTAGTACGTAGCAATTTATTCAGAAGTACATACACGCATTTATACTATGAATACAAAGGGAAAATATCGGAACCCAACAGACGAATTATCTTTTACACCGATTCGTCTGAACTTCAAAAGAGAGCCAGCCCCGCAAAAATCCTATAAAAGATGAAAGGGTTTCGGTGCTGGCTCCCTCTGCGAAGGGAGTTGTAGATGACCGATACCCCGTTAAAGGATTTTCGGGCCGACAACAGTATCAACACCGATGACGATTTGAAGATTGGCGCGCTTGCCGACGGCCTTGCGAGTGGCAGCGTCAATGCCGCAAACGTCGACTTCGACGCGACGAGCCCTCACAGCGTCGCCGACGGCAAAAACACCACCAGCAAGATCGACGCAAAAGAAACCGGTGACGACCGCGACAACCAGCCCTCCGTCAGTGAGCCTCCGCCACTGGACGACACAAACGGTTTTGGCAATGTCGGCATCGCCGCTGACGTCACCTTCAATCTCGGCGACGACCTTTCCTCCAGCTTGAACCTCGATCGCTTCCTCGAACATTCGCTGAGCGCCGTCGGGAACGACACCGGGTTCACCATCGTGCAGGCAAACAGCCTCGCCGATCAGGACCATGCTTTTAGCGTCAAGATGGACAACGCCAATCCCGACAACGCTTCGAATGCGGATGGGGGGCACGCCGAGAGCGGCGCCGGCATTCATTTCGGCGCGAGCTCCGACTGGGATCTCAGGGTCAGTCATGAGCTTGATGCCGGCGCCAAGGCCGATGCCTCCGCGACCCGTGCAAGCGGGGAGTTCCATCAGGAGATCGTTCAGGGCGCGAACCTCCTTAGCAACACCGTCGATGTCAATGTCGTCGGCGGCGATTTGCATGTGACTTCAGGTGGGCAGGACGGCGACGGTTGATTGATCCTTGGAGACGAAGAAATGTGCGCTGGCCGGCCGCACCGGTGCACAGACGGATAGCTGATTTGGGGTCGGTTCCACGCGCCTTGGCAATCGCCGGTCGGCCCGCCGAGGTCTCCCTTTGCTGCCGGAGGGAAGGATCGGGGTAATGCACGCGGAGAAAGTCAGCGAAATCGTTGCGCATTTCCTTGGGCTGTTCGAAACGGCGACCGACGAGGCACGCATAAGGCATCAATATCTGCAGGGCAGCGAAACCTGGAAGCCTGCGCCTCAGGATACCGGCGGCGACAACCCGCTACCCGATTTCAAGTGCTCTTTCGAACTGAAAGACTACGATCCGGACATTTCCTATCAACCA
Organism: Ensifer sp. MPMI2T; assembly: GCF_004827385.1. Taxonomy (GTDB): domain Bacteria; phylum Pseudomonadota; class Alphaproteobacteria; order Rhizobiales; family Rhizobiaceae; genus Sinorhizobium. The sequence continues at coordinate 31,969 of NZ_SRXN01000024.1, read as the reverse complement.
TCGGGCTACCGGCTCGAGGGCTTCGATATCGCCGGACGTGCGCAATTTTCCGACAACACGTCCCCCCATCCCGTCTCGCTGAACGACTTGGCAGCCCAGCCGAGGCTTTTCAGCACCGTGGCAGGCCCGTCCGGCATCACACCGGACCACGTGTCGCCGCACCATCCTGCACCGGAGCACGCGCTGGTCAATGAGGAGGGCGCAGGTTCGGCCAGCGGTCAAATCCTGCAGGTCAATCTCCTTCACGACGACGACGTCCTCAACATGAGCGGTTCACCGATGGCGGCCCGTGACACGAGCCACGTCACCGAAAAGCTCGCGGAATACGTCGAGGAAGCGACGAGCGCCTCACCGCTCGCGCAATTGAGCCAGATCGACAGTTCCGAAGCGCTTTCGGCACTTGCTGCGAATCTCAAGGCCCTTGCCGCGGCCGCGCGCTCCGACGAGCCGCAGCAGTCGGACGACTCCGCTGTGCCCGTGGAGGAGACGTCATCCGGGACAGTCGCGCCGGCCGATGTGCCGGAAGACCGCGGCACAGTGGTTCTCGTTGCGGACGACATCGAAGGCGTCCACGTGAACGGCACGCTTGTCGAGGTTCTTCCGGAACTCGCCGACTTTCTGCCTGCCGGCTCTAACGAGGCCGTTCAGCCGAACAGCGACAATGGCAGCGCGCTCGAAGTCGAGGCGGGGGCCAACAAGGTCGGCAGTTTCGCAAGTATCGTCAGTGTCAGCGCAACCGCATCGGTCACGGTTGTGATGGGCGATTACCATCATATCGACGTCATCTCGCAATCCTACGTCTACGCCGACAGCGACCAAGTGAGCGGTTCGTTCGTCGGGAGCTCTCACCAAGCCGTCTCGCAGACCATCGCCATGAACATCGCGAATTTCGAGCGTCATGAGTTCGAGGCGCCCGCACGAGAAACGGCAGATACCGCAGGCCAATTGTCGGTCTTCCCGACGAGCTGGCGCGTCAACGTCGTCGAAGGCGATCTGTCGATCGTCCACTGGATCGAACAATATAATTACGTCAGTGACAACGACACCGTCTCCATTACGACCAGCGGCACGGAAACGACCGTGCTCACGGGCGGCAATGTCGCGGTCAATTTCGCCTCGTTCGTCGATTTCGGCACCCAGTACGACCTTGTGATCGTGGGCGGACATATCCTGGACATGAACCTCATCAGCCAGGTTTCGGTCCTGTACGACAACGATCAGATCCAGGGGTTCACCGCCGGCAACGGCATCACCCTCGATGAAGGCGGCAATCTCGTCTGGAACATGGGATCGATCGAGAACGTCGGCGACAACGAGCGATTCGAGAATGTGCCGGACTACATGCACCAGGTCGTCGACAATATTCGCGGTATGGACGACCTGCCGGAAGCACTCGCGCACGACCAGGACTTCGCGGGTTACTCGAGCCTGCACGTCCTCTACATCACCGGCAATTTCTATGACGTCAACGTCATCAAACAGGTCAGCATTCTAGGTGACGCCGACGCCGTCACCTACAAGGCTACCAGAACGCCGGACGAAGCACTCGACACCGAGGTGACCGTTCACGTCGGCAGCAATACGGTGGTCAACGTCGCCCAGATCATCGACTACGACAGTTTCGGCCAGACGACCTATGTCGGCGGCGAGGTCTATTCCGACACGATCCTCATCCAGTCCGGGATTGTCGACATCGGCCGCGATGGCGACACGCTGAACTTCCAGCCGGACGGCCTTGTAAACGAGGTCATTGCATTTGTCGGCGAAGACGATCCAGCGCCCGGCGCCGGCGAGCGCATCGGCGATACGGCCAACGAGACATCTTGCTGCGACGGTCAATGGAACGACGTCATGCACACGGTGCTGACATAACGACGATCGCGAGGGAGTGCCATGAACGACCTGTCCAAGCGGTATGTCGATGAAGGCAGACCGTTATCGCACTCCGCACCGGAGTTGAATCTACCTGGCACGCCCCAAGTTCCCATCGACTCCATCAACTCTGCCTTCGAGGAACCGCGAATGTCCGATCAGGACGCCGAAGGCCCGTCGCATCGGGAGCAGCCGGGCACCGAAAAGAAAAAGACGCGAAGCAACGAAAGCGGCAAGCACGACGAGATCAGGAGCCGGCCGGGACGGCCGCTGTCGCCGACGATCAACAATGAGCCGGGCCCGTTCAGGGAGGGTGAACGCCGCCCGACCGCGCGTGACGCCGACGGCTCGGGCGCGGCCGACAATGGCGGAGAGAGAAAGGATACATTTCACAAGCGCACGGGACCGGTGAACTTCGCTCAAAGCCTGCAAAATTGCCTGAGGGCCGTCCAGCGCAACATGCTGATCGTCGTCATCTTCACCGTCGCAATCAATATCCTCGTGCTCGCCATCCCGATCTACCTGTTCCAGATTTCGGACCGGGTTCTGACAAGCCGATCGCAAGATACATTGCTGATGCTGACGATCGCCGTCCTCGGCGCCATCGTTCTGCAGGTCGTTCTCGATGCCATTCGCCGCTTCATCCTGATGCGGACCGCCGTCGAGATCGAAGTCCAGCTCGGCGCACCGATCCTCAGCGCCGCGGCACGGGCATCGCTGCACGGCAACGGTCGAGACTACCAGGTGCTGAGCGACCTACAGCAGCTTCGTGCCTTCATCACATCCGGTACGCTGATCTCGTTCCTCGACGCACCGTTGACGCCGCTTTTCGTGGTTGTGGTCTATCTGATCCAGCCGCAGCTTGGGCTGATCGTCATCTCGTGCTGCGTCGTTCTTTTCATCATCGCCTACCTCAACCAGAAGGCAACGACGCGATCGTTCAGCGAGGCCAACAGCTACCTCGGCCGCGCGAATTTTCATCTCGATTCGATGTCGCGCAATTCGCAGATCATCAATGCGCTGGCGATGATTCCGGAGGCGGTGAAGATGTGGGGGCACGAGACAGCCGCCTCGCTCAAGGCGCAGGTCTATGCCCAGGACCGCAACATCATGTTCGCCGGCGCCTCGAAGGCGGTGCGGATGCTCACCCAGGTGGCGCTCCTCGGCTGGGGCGCGCATTTGGCGATGATGGGCCAGCTGACGGGTGGCATGGTCATCGCCGCCTCCATCATCGCCGGTCGGGCACTCGCTCCGGTCGAAGGGGCGATCGAGGGCTGGAACCAGCTCAATCACTCGCGCGCGGCCTATGGCCGGATCAGGCAACTTCTCCTGGGCTCGCCGCTGAATTTCCCCCGGCTGCGCTTGCCGAACCCGGAGGGCCGGCTCGATGTCGAGCGCATCCTTTTCGTGCCGCCGCCGCAGAAGCGCGTGATCTTGAACGGCATATCCTTCTCGCTCGCCAAAGGAGAAGCGCTTGCCATTATCGGCAACTCCGGCTCCGGCAAGACGACGCTCGGCAAGATGCTGGTCGGATCGATTTTGCCCACATCCGGCAGCGTCCGGCTCGATCTCATGGACTTGAGAAACTGGGATCAGCGTCAGTTCGGCGAAAGCATCGGCTATTTGCCGCAGGACGTGCAGCTCTTCCCCGGCACGATCAAGGCGAACATCTGTCGCATGCGCGACGATGTGGAGGATGCCATGATCTACGACGCGGCTGTGCTTGCCGACGTGCACGATCTGATCGCCACCTTCCCGCAAGGCTACGAGACAGTGGTCGCTGCAGACGGCTCTCCCCTCTCCGGCGGACAGAAGCAGCGGATTGCGCTGGCGCGGGCCTTCTTCGGCAATCCCAAATTCGTCGTCCTCGACGAGCCGAATTCCAATCTCGACAGCAATGGCGAGGCAGCACTTGCCCGCGCGCTTCTCCATGCGAAGAACCAGGGCATCACGACCGTAACCATCACCCAGCGCCCGGCGCTCTTACAATGCGTCGACAAGATCATGGTGCTCAACGAAGGGACCGTCGCCATGTTCGGGGCGCGAAACGAAGTTCTCGCCGCACTTGGCACGGCACCGAACCAGAACGGAGCACAGTCACGTATTCGCGGAGGTCGCCAATGAGCCAGCGCAGGAAAGGCGCCGATCCGCACAATGCCGCGGAGTGGTATTCCGAGGTCCCTCGCTCGATCAGGCTCCACAGCTTCGCGGGCCTTGCCCTGATCGCAGCATCCTTCGGCGGCTTCGGTTATTGGGCCTTTGCCGCGCCGCTGGCAGCGGCGATCATCGCCCAGGGAAGTTTCGTCGCCAACGGCAACAACAAGATCATCCAGCACCTCGAAGGCGGCATTATCGAGCAACTGCTGGTCGACGAAGGAGAGAAGGTAAGAGCCGGAGATATACTGGTGAAACTCGACCAGACCCCGGCGCGCGCCAATGCACGCATGCTCAACCTCAAACGCCTCCGCCTGGAAGCGGTGGTCGCGCGGCTTCGGGCGGAAGCGATGGGCAGCGACACCTTCAAGATACCGGACATCGTCGCCGAGCAGGCGGACGATGCGGACGTGCGGGCGATCATCGAAAGTCAGAACGTTATTTTTCAGAGCAAGAAGATCAAGCTGCGGGATCAGCTGAACCTGATCGACCAGAACATTCGCTCCCTCGAATTTCGCGCCAAGGGCTACGATCTGCAGCGAGCGTCCTTCAACAAACAGATGGAGATCCTGGCGGAAGAGCGCGAATCCAAGAGCAGGCTGGCCGAAAGCGGCCTGATCAGGCGGCCAGAACTCCTGGCGCTCGACCGGGCGATAGCCGACGCGATGGGCGAGATCGGCCGGCTCGAGTCGGAGGTGAGGGAGAGTCACGCTCAGATCGATCGCTACCGCCAGGAAGCTGTCATTGCCATTAACACCAACAAGCAGACTGCGCTGGACGGCCTGGAAGGGGCCGAAGCCGACCTTGACGCCGTGCGCCAGCAGGTCCGCGAGGCGGCCGAGGTGCTCGACCGCGCCACCATTCGCTCCCCCGTCGATGGAACCGTCGTGCGCAGCTATTTCCATACCGCCGGCGGCGTGATCGCGACGGGCAAGCCAATCATGGAGATCCTGCCGGCCAATGTACCGCTGATCATCGAGGCCCAGGTGCTTCGAACGGCCATCGATCAGCTCAAGGTCGGCGAGGATGCAACGATACGCCTTTCCGCACTGAACCGCCGCACGACGCCCGTTCTGAAAGGCAAGCTCTTCTATGTCTCGGCCGATTCCATCGAGGAAGTCGCCGGCGGACAGCAACGCGACGTCTACATCGTCCGCGTGGAGGTACCTGCCAGCGAGATCAATCGCATCCACGGTTTCCACCCGGTACCCGGGATGCCGGCCGAGGTTCTGATCACCACATCCGAACGAACGTTCTTCGAATACCTGACGAAGCCTATCACCGACAGCATGTCGCGGGCATTCAAGGAGACCTGAGGGGAAGCGTCATGGCGGCGGCTCAGGAGGTGCTTTTGCTGGTTGGTCGCCTGAACTACGTCTGGACCAACACCGAAAGCCTGTTGATTTACATCATCGCGCACCTGCTGAAGGTCGACAAGGAATCGGCCATCATCGTCTTTCTGACACTGAACACCACACGCGCGCGCATCGACCTCACGGAACGCCTGGCGAAGCTGCCGTCGACCCCGGCCGAAACGCGCGACCAGGTCCTGTCGCTCACCGAGCGGCTGAAACAGCAGTCGAAAATGCGCAACAAGTACAACCACTGCATCTACTCCTTCGATGAGCAGGGAGAAATATCGAGCACGCAGCTGATGCGCCTGGTCGAAGGCGAGAAGGAGATTCGTTACGGCAAGGTGGAGCAACTCGACGCGCGCGAAATGGCGCGTCTCGAAAACGCGATCCGCGAGATCACCGACATCAGCAAGGCGCTCTGGTCGTTCATCCGCTCGCGCCCGAATTTCGACGAGCGGCTGATCTGAGGGCGCTCACCCACTGCATGTTCCTTAGATCGCAGCCGATTTAAGGATGCTACAGCGTCTTCTGCGCGTCTGATACGACGCGCAGCGCTGTAGGCCGACCTGCCCCTATCGCGACAGGCGCATATGCCGATTGACGTCCTTGTAAAGCAGGTAGCGGAAGTTGCCTGGGCCACCGGCGTAGCAGGCCTGCGGGCAGAAGGCGCGCAGCCACATGAAATCGCCCGCCTCGACCTCGACCCAGTCCTGGTTCAGCCGATAGACGGCCTTGCCCTCGAGAACATAGAGCCCGTGCTCCATGACATGGGTTTCCGCGAACGGAATGACCGCGCCAGGCTCGAAGGTCACGATGGTCACATGCATGTCGTGGCGCATATCCGCCGGATCGACGAACCGCGTCGTCGCCCATTTGCCGTCGGTGCCGGGCATGGGCGCGGGCGTGATCTCGGCCTCGTTGGTGAAGAATGCCTCCGGCGCATCGAGCCCTTCGACGGCCTCGTACGCCTTGCGGATCCAGTGGAACCGCGCGGGCACGTTCCCATGATTGCGCAGCCGCCAGGCGCTTGCCGGGGGTATGAAAGCAAAACCGCCCGGGCGAAGCACATGCGGCCTGCCGTCGAGTTCGACAGTAACCTCGCCTTCCATGACGAAGAGCGCGCCTTCGGCGGCGGAATCAAATTCGGGGCGATCGCTGCCGCCGCCCGGTCCGACCTCCATGATATATTGCGAGAATGTTTCGGCGAATCCGGACAGTGGACGCGAGAGAACCCAGAGGCGGGTGTTTTCCCAGAAGGGCAGGTAACTTGTGACGATATCCATCATCACACCCTTCGGAATCACCGCATAGGCTTCCGTGAAAACAGCGCGCCCGGTCAGGAGCTCCGTCTGCATGGGCGCGCCGCCCTTCGGTGCGAAGTACGTCCGTTCAACCACTTCCTGTCCTCCAAGACGTTCCATTTCAGTGCCTACTACATGTTTCCTTAAATCGTAGCCGTTTTGAGGGTAAAACATGCAGCAATTCAAAGTGCTACAGCGTCCTTTGCGCGTCGGAAGACGTGCGGCGCTGTAGGTTCACCGTCTACATCTTCCATTGCGAAAACGCGATCGTATCCGGTGTCCTATCCTGAAAGAAGCCGATGATTAGCCCCTCCATCGGTAGAATCACTTTCTTCAGGATGTGCGAAATGGACTCCGCCGCCACGAAGAAGAGATCGAGGCGGCTCGCCGCGTAGCCGCACGGACGCCGATCGGCGCCGACGATCGCGCTACTTTGCGCGGATATGCCGGATGATTTCGCAATGGGAGCAGATGCACGAAGCAAAGACGATGACGAAAAGCGCGGTCCCAAGCGGCGAATCGGCCAGCGGCAGGAAGGACCAGTCACCGCGCAGAACGTCAGGCAGCGAGAGGCCTGAAAGGCCCGCCTGCATGTGCATAGCTCGGACGGCAGCAAGCGCGGTCGCGATCAGGGCGACGTGCGCGTGGATGAAACGCATGCGCGGATATCGATCCGGCCGAATCGCCAGAAGGATGCCGAAAAGCGCTGCGAATACCAGAATTGCGGCAGCCCCCCAAAGCCCAATGCCCGGAACGGCGAGAAGCATGAAGACCGGCTCGCGCATGACCGGAAGTATCGTCATATAGAGCAACCAGGTGAATTCGCTCGCAGGGTGATGGGCGAGCAGAACCATGCTGCCCAGAAACATGGCCGCCAAGGCATAGGCGCCACATGGGCCGAGTCGGAGAAATGTTAGAACTAAAGCGCGCATGCGTTGGCATCCCCTTACAGCGCCGCGCGTCTAATCAGATGCGCAAAGGACGCTGTCGCACTTTGAATTGCTGCATGTTTTTATCCTTAAATCGGGAACGATTTAAGGATACATGCAGTAGACCGGAGCGCGGCCGCTCTGACCTCCTTGTATATAAGACGACGCTTAACTGGAGCTTACCGATCGTCACTTTCCTGTTCAAATCGGAACGACTGATTTACGGCAAATCGGCCGGAACACTGTTCGTTGTAGACGTGTCGGCAGATCCGAAGACTGCCTGAGATATACGATGTGTCTCTTTAATGCGACTCGTCGTTTCAATTCTTCATTTATTAGCATTTTTTCAGGAAGATTTTCCGTGAGCGATCGCATACGCAAGGCTACGCTGCCCAAAAATTGGGGGAATGAATGGCAATTTCTCAGATCAGATGCCGTACCTTATTGCTCGTGGGCGGGGTTGCGCTGGCGGGCTGCCAATCAGCCGCTTTCGACGACTTGGCAGCCTTCGGCGATAGCACCAAAACTCTCAAGGATGATTCGGCCGTCGCCTTCTACAAGAACGATGAGCTGGTAACCAACGGAAAGCTGCAGTTCCAGGAAAAGAACTACGGCAAGTCCTACGCCATCTACAAACGGGCGGTCGCGGTCTTTCCCCAAGACCCGTCCGCCTGGCTGGGGTTTGCCGCCTCCGCCGACATGATCGGCCGGTTCGATACCTCCGACCGTGCCTACCAGCAACTCTCCGGCATGATCGGCAACACGGCGGTCTACTACAACAATATCGGATACTCGCATCTTCTGCGCGGCGACCTGCCCAAGGCGCGGCGCTACTTCCTGAAGGCGTACGAAATCGATCCGACAAACGAGACCACGGCCAGAAACCTGGAGCTCATGAAAAACAGCGTGAAGTTCGCCCAGCGATAGGTCGCGCAAAACAAGCGCCTTAAAGCGCGGCGCGTCTTCAGGCGCGCAAAGGACCCTGTAGCGCTTTGAATTGCTGCGTGTTTTTATCCTTAAGTCGAGTACGATTTAACGAAACCTGCAGTGGCCAACGACTGAAGCGTCCGGAAGAGTGACGACGGCCAGGAAAGGGTGACGAAACTTCGCTCCCGCGAATTCCATCTTTGATGGCTTCGAAGCGACCTTTACAGAGGCCGCCTCCTCGCGAAAATCCGAGGATTACCGGACCTTGCGCAGAATAAGTTTGCCCTCGGGCGAGACCGATCGTTCGTAATGCGGCAAGTCCGCGACGGATACGCCTTCGGCACCGGTCAGGGCGAGGCTGTCATCCGCGACCTGCAAGGCGGCGGCGGCATTGGCTGACGGTTCCAGCCGTTGTGTCACGCCCTTTCCGGGCGCGCTCATGATCAGGCTGCCACCGGAGGCAACCAAACCGGAACGCATGCCGACATCGAAATCGGCGACCTGTTTGCGCAGGCTTTCCAAACGTTGGCGAACGATTGCCACGTCCTCGGCCTTGGCACTTCTGGCGATATGCCGCCCCTGCTTGTCGACAAGCTCTTTCAGGCCGTCGATGGAGCGCTTGAGCGCGGCAAGCGTCTCGCGGCTATCCCGCACGTCGGCCGCATTCTTTGCGGTGTAAAGGAGAATGCCGGCATTCACCGGCAGCAGCAGCAACGCGATCGCAATTAGCGAAGCCCCTTTCGAACGACCCGGCTCTTTGGCCGGCCGCTCGCCGCGCTGCCTCGCGCCGTCAGGTTCGACATCGATATCCGGAATACTGGTCATCCGCACAACTCCGCCGCAAGCAGGGGTCAAATCCCCGAGGTTCACCGCATCAGTATTTCAGGCATTTCTTAATTAGGTACACACCCTACAGCGCCGCGCGTCCAATCAGCACTGGTGCATGTTGTTTCCTTAAATCGGCTACGATTTAGGGAAACAGGCACTAGTCCACCGTGAAGACGCCATCCCATGCCCGTTCCAACATCTCCAACGACGCCACCTTCCGGATTCCGTTGAATTCGCAGTAGGATCCGATGAAATCGAGAAGGTATTTCGGATGGTAGCAGGACCCGGGCGATTCGCCACCGTATTTGCGATCGTAGAATAGTTCCAGATCCCCAGCGGATAATTCTACCGATACGCCGTGCGCATAGGCCTCGAATATCTGCATGTAATCGGCCCGCGACGGATTGGCGACGAATATTTTGTATTTCAGCCGCCGCAGCCCAGCCTCGTCGGAAAGGTCCTTCGGCGCGATGTTGGTGGAGAAGACGACGAGTTCGTCGAACGGTACCTTGAACTTCTTGCCTGTGTGCAGCGTCAGGAAGTCGTATCCGCGCTCGAGCGGCACGATCCAGCGATTGATGAGCGCCTGCGGCACAACCTGCTGCCGCCCGAAATCGTCGATGATGAAGACGCCGCCGGATGCCTTCAGATGCAGGGGTGCCTCATAAACGCTTGAGCCTTCGCTGAAGGCGAGATCGAGGAGATCGAGCGTCAGTTCGCCGCCGGTCTTGATCACCGGCCTGCGGCATTCGACCCAGCGCTGGTCGGATTTCGGATAGGGCGTGGCCGTCGCCCGCTGATGGACGGCTTCATCATAGAAACTGATGACATAGCCGCCCACCTCGACAGCATAGGGCACCCAGATCGTCTGCTGAAAAAGCCGCGACGTCCGCTCGGCGATGCTGGTCTTGCCGTTGCCGGGCGGCCCGTAAAGCAGGATCGATTGCCCCGAATTCATGGCCGGTCCGAGCTTTTCGACCAGTGCCGGCGACAGCACGAGCCCCTTGAGACTCTCGACCAGCCGATCATACGTGACCCGCTCGTGATGGATCGTCTGCAGTTCGAGCTGGCGGCAAAAGGCGTCGAGTGAGACCGGCGCCGGGCCTACATAGGAGGATTGCCGGATAGCCGTATGTGCATATTCCATGCCCTTCGTCGAAAGCGCGTAGCGGATGTCCGACCTGACATCCTCTCCGGCAAGCCCCCGCGCCTCGAGAAAAGCGAGCTTGACGAGCTCCTTGATCAGCAGATTGATTACCGACTTCGGCAGCTTCATCCGCTCCGCCAGATGCGATGGCGTGACGGTATCCTGCTCGGTCGCGCATTTTGCCGCTAGTCTCAGAAGAAAGGACAGCTCCAGTCCCGTTTCCTCGACGCTCATCGGCGCCAGCGGCATCCTGGGGTCGGGCGTCGAGGCGAAATCTTCACGAACCTGATCGAGCGAATGCATTGCGGACCTCGCTATTGTTAGCCGCCGGGCTTGAGGCCGGAGAGGAGACTTACGACACGAATGACGATGGGCACAAGCACGATGACGAGGCTCACCGGAAACAGGAAGGCGCCGAGCGGCAGCAGCATCTTGATCGGCAGCGCATTGGCCTTCTCCTCCGCCCGCACGATGCGCAGATCGCGCATCTCCTTGCTGTAGACTCGAAGCGTCTGGGTGACGCTGGTTCCGAGCTCTTCCGATTGCCTGAAGAGGACCGCAAGCGCGCGCGCCTCGTCGATCCTCAGCCGTGCCGCCAGATTGGCAAGTGCCTCGCGCAGCCGCCGGCCGCCGCGCACCTCCAGCATCATGATCGAGAGATGCAGGCCGAAGTCCTGTCGCTTGCTGACGAATTCCCGCGCGACGCGGTTCGCCGCCGCCTCGACGCTCATGCCCGCATCGAGGCAGACAATCAGCATGTCCATGAAATCGGGAAAGAGGCGGCGGTACTCGCGCTCCTTGGCGTCGCCGCGTCGGTCGATATAGATGTTCACCAGGATGAAGGTAGTGCCGGCGGCGAACATGGCGACGACGAGGGTCGAAACCCGCGATATTTCGGGAAAGAAGCGATTGAAGGCCCAGACGACCAGGACCAGGACGGCCATGCATAGGATCGCGCGGATCATCTGGAACGTCGTCACAGCTCCGGCGCTGAAATAGCCGGCGCGGATCAGCCGGTTCTGCGTGGAATTGGCATTGGTGTCACGCAGGGTGATCTCGAAATAGCGGCGGATGAGGCGGTTCTCCGCTTCTCCGAGATCGGCGATTGCCGCGTCGCCGGCGTGGAACTCGTCACCGCCAGCCTTCGATCTCGCCTCCGAAAGCCGCACCCCTACCTCGCGGCGACGGAACACGACCTCGGACGCCGCGGCGGAGAAGATCAGGACGGAGAAGAAGACGATGAGGTAGATGCCGTACTCGTTCCACATGGCGGCCTCAGTACTCGAAGTGAACCATCTTGTAGAGAATGACGTTGCCGATCGCCATCACGACCAGCAGGGCGGTGACGATGATCGAGCCGTAGCCGCTGTTCCAGACCGGGTCGAAATAGTCCGGCGCGAGCGCCTTGATCATGCCGTATAGAAGGAACGGATAGAGCGACATGAAGATGGCCGTGATGCGTCCTTCGGCAGAGATCGACTTGACCTTTGCCTTCAGCATGAAGCGATCACGCAGCGTCTTCGACAGATTTTGCAGGATTTCGACAAGGTTGCCGCCCGTGCCGGCCTGGACGCTGAGCGAGATGGCGAGGAGGTTGAGATCTTCGACGCCTACCCGATCGTTTAGGTTCATGAGCGCATCGTCAAGCGTCACGCCGTAGGTTAGCTCGTCCGAGAGAAGGCCGAACTCTGTCCCGATCGGATCGGGCATTTCGCGCGCCACGAGCGAAATCGCTGCCGGCAGCGGGTGCCCCGCCGCAAGGCTTCGGTTGGCGACGTCGAGCGCCTCGGGAAGCTTCTCGGCGAATTTGCGAATGCGCACGGCGCGCGCCCACCAGACAACGAGCGCAGGAATGAGAAGGCAGGCGGCGAGGAAAAGCGGGATGCGGATCAGGTTGGTCGGCACGAGAAACTGCACGGCCAGCCACACCGGGACGGCGCCGGCAATCGCAAAGAGCGCAAAGCGCTTCACATCGAACTTGATTCCGGACTGCACATAGAACTGCCTCAACCGCTGCATCAGCGGTATCGATCGCCATTCCGCGTTCACGCCGCGCTGCTTCAGCATTTCGCGGTAGGTCTCGCGGTGGTTCTCGCTTTGCGCCAGCAGGCTCAGCCTATCGTTCACCGCACGGTGCCGTTCGGAGGTCCGAAAGTAGCCGCGCAGCAGCGCTTCGGCAGCAATGAGGACCGCGACGAATACGGCCGCGTAGAGCAGGATCAGTGTCATGGCTTTCCGGGCCCCGTATGCAAGGGTTTGCCGGGCTCGAAAATTGCCGGCGAGATGATGATCCCAAGTTCGGCGAATTCCTCGACGAAACGCGGTCTGAGGCCCGTCGCGCGGAACTCGCCGTGGATGCGCCCGTTCTCGTCCGTGCCGGTCTTCTTGAAGCGCATGATCTCCTGCATCTGCACGACCTCGCCCTCCATGCCGGTAATCTCGGAGACCGAGACGACCTTGCGGCTACCGTCGCTCAGGCGCTGCACCTGCACGATGAGCGTGATCGCCGAGGTGATCTGTCCGCGAACGCTGAGCTGCGACATCGGCATGCCGGCCATGCCGACCATCTGCTCGAGGCGGCCAACCGCATCGCGCGGCGTGTTGGCGTGGATGGTCGTCATCGAGCCTTCGTGACCGGTATTCATCGCCTGCAGCATGTCGAAGGCTTCTTCGCCACGCACTTCGCCGACGATGATGCGGTCGGGCCGCATGCGCAGCGCGTTCTTCAGGAGTTCGCGCTGGCGGATCTCGTTGCGGCCATCGAGCGTCGGCGGCCTGGTTTCCATCCGCCCGACATGCGGCTGCTGGAGCTGCAGCTCGGCCGCGTCTTCGATGGTGATCAGCCGCTCCTTCGGCGAGATCTGCGAGGAAAGCGCATTGAGCAGCGTCGTCTTGCCCGAGCCTGTGCCGCCCGAGATGATCATAGAGACCTTGCCCTTGACCGCCGCGCTCAGGAGGATGCGCATCTCATCCGCCATCGCGCCGTATTCGACGAGGCGCTCCAGCGTCAGCGGCTTGCGCGTGAACTTGCGGATGGAGACGAGCGGCCCGTCGACGGAGATCGGCCTGATCGCGACGTTGACGCGCGAGCCGTCCTTGAGGCGGGCGTCGACCATCGGCGTCGCCTCGTCGACGCGGCGGCCGACGGCTGAGACGATCTTGTTAATGACCCTCAAGAGGTGGTCCTCGTCCTTGAAGCGAACCGCCGTGCTTTCGAGCTGCCCGCGCCGCTCCACATAGACGCTCTTGTGGCCGTTGATGAGGATATCGGCGACGGTCTCATCCGACAGCAGCGGCTCGATCGGCCCGAGACCGAGCATCTCGTCGGTGATGTCGCGGACGAGATCGTTGATTTCCTTTGCATTCAGCGGAGAGTTGTTGCGGCGAATATACTCCTTGACCAGTGGCCGGATTTCGGCGGCGATCTCCTCGTTGTCGAGCGTGTCGAGAATGCCGAGATTGATGTGGTCGAGAAGATGGCGGTGGAGGTTGACCCGCTCGGACACCATGTCGAGGCCAAGCGGGACCTCCTCTTTCGCGGGCACAGCCGCTGGCGCAGCGGGTGCGGCAGGCGCAGCGGCGGCACCAGCGGCGGCCACCCCGTTGGGGGCAAAATCAACGACGCGCTGGCGTTCCGCGCTGTCCTGCGGTGGCTGCTTGTAAAAGCGTCCTATGAACCCGTTCGCCATCAGCTTACTCCTCACACGTACTTCCTTCCGAGGGGCTCTACCCCCTCTGGCCTGCCGGCCATCTCCCCCACAAGGAGGGAGAAGAGATGTGGCACCGTCTATGCCTCCACCGAAGCGTTCCGCTTGCAGAAGCGTTTCAGTCGGAGCGAGGGTTAGCCGCTCGTATTCTCCCCCCTTGTGGGGGAGATGGCCGGCAGGCCAGAGGGGGTAAAGCGGCACCAGACCTCACCCAAACCGCAACCGTTACTTCACCAATACCGTCGCCCCCAGCTTCACCCGGTTATAGAGATCGATGACATCGGCATTGCTCATCCGGAAACAGCCGGAGGACGCAAAGTCGCCGACCGTCGACTGCTCGTTCGTCCCATGGATGCGATAGAGCGTGTCGGCCCGCCCCGGTAGAGGTGAATCCCGCGCGCGCCCATCGGATTGACGGGACCGGCCGGGACGAGCTCGGGAAGCTCCGGTCGTCGTGACTTCATCTCGGCAGGCGGGCGCCAATCGGGCCATTCAGCCTTACGGCCGACCTTGACAACGCCGCTCCAGCGGAAGCCGTCGCGGCCGACGCCGATCCGGTAGCGCCTCGCGCGGCTGCCGGAGAGGACAAGATCAAGCGTCCGCTTGTCGCTCATGATGACGATCGTGCCGGGCGGCTGGCTGTGCGCGGCGGCCACCACCACGCCGGTCACCGGCCCGAGGTCGCGCGGCACGCGCTCGCTCGCTATCGCCTCGCCCGCAAAGAACGCAACCCCGAAAGCGGCCGCCACCAGCATGGCTTGCGCCGTCCCCGACCGACCACGCCGCCTGAGCCGTTTGCCGTCGTTCGCGCATGCCCTCATCGCACCAGTGCTCCGAGCTTGCCGACGGCCTTGCAGAAGTGCGAGCGGGAATTCACATCAACCGGCAACACGCCGCGGTCGAGCGCCTCGCGCAGTGTATCCCAGTCATAGGCGATGGTCTGCGCCTGGGTGTCCTTGAAAATCTTGTCGGCCTGCTGCCGGCGCACGCTGAGACTGAACAGCCGGCTGCGATATTTGTTAATGACGATGAAGATCGAGTCCGGGCTGCCGCGCAGCCGCACGAGGTTGAGGAAGAGCTCCTTGGCCTGATGCAGCGCGGGAATCGTCATTTCGGTGACGATCGTGACGCTGTTGACCGATGCCAGCACGTCGTCCTTCCAGGGCGTGTTGTAGTGCGGCATGTCGATGACGGTCTGATCGCTCTCGAACACCACGACGTCCAGCATGCGCAGCACCAGTTCTGCCCCCTTCGGTGAGAATAGGACGGAGGGCTGCTTGAACGACAGCAGGGAAAAGCCGCCCGAGTGACGCTTGCGCACAAGATCGATGAATTCGAGATCGACGCGCGATGGATTGGCGATGACCGGCTTCAGGTCGTAGTCGTTGACGAGGTTGAGGTAGTAGCCGAGCGCGCCGGAGGAGAAGTCGAGGTCGAACAGATCGACCCGTGGCGTGGAATTCTTGGTCGGCTGTGCGAGCACATGGGCAAGCGACGACGCGATCACGCTGGCGCCCGCCCCCCCGACGGCCGACACGACCGCATGGACACGGCTGTCGCTCGCCCCCGACGTCGGCGCGTGCGTCGAAATCATGTCGATTAGCGCGCGGCGCTCGAGCGGCTTCTTCAGCCAGTCGTTGCCGTTCAAGCGGAAGAGCAGCCGGAGCCTATCGTCCGGCAGGTCTTCGGAAACGACGATGAGCGGAATGCTGCGGTGGCTCGTGCGGAAGGAAAAGACTTCCGGCCGGTTGAGCATCTCGCCGTTGTCGACGTCAAGCACGATCAGACCGAACTCCGACGGATCGAGTCGCCCCTTCTCGCCAAGCGCCTTCAATGCCATGTGATGCACGTCATAGCGCGAGAGCGATCCGAAGGTGTCGAGCATGAAGCTCGCCGCCGCCGCATCGTCGGAAAGGACCAGGATCTTTGTGGACGCTACGAAGTTCATATGCGCTGTCATGTCGCTTCCCCACGCAATATCAAGGGTTTAGCAGGTGGAACACGTTCTCAAGTCTTCGGTCGTGATCGTCACCGGATGGGCAGGTATCGTGACGTCGTCGAGCCCGAGCAGGCCGCCGAGAATGGGCAGGTCGAAGGTGATGTCGCGAACTTCCATGCGCATGGTCAGCACGGGCCCGTCCGGCCTGCCCCAGTAGCCGAGACCCGAACGCTGATAGGTCACCACCAGGTTCTGCGGCTGGATTCGCCAGTTGAGATCGCAGATGCCCGGGCGCGGGTCGCTCGCCGTGCCGCAGGCGCGGTCGCTTCCCGTGACGATCCGGCTCAATTCCGCGCTGCAGTTTGCGAGAGCGGGCCCGCAGGTGGAGGATATCGTCGCATCGTTCGGCGTCGCCCTGCCGTTGTTCACCGGATCGGCCGCACCGATCGGGAAAACCGCATTGAAGTTGGTGGTCAGCGGATCGGAGACGGCCGCGAGTCTCGCACCGTATTGCAGCGCCTTCACCGTCTGGTTCCATTGCGACATGGCATAGCCGAACTCGACGAAGGCCGCGAACACCAGAAGCACGATGGGAAACGTGATCAGTGCCTCGGAAAGCGCGATGCCGCATTCGTCCTGCTGGAAAGATGCACGCGAACGAGAGGTCACCATCCCATGTATCTCTCTTCATGCGAGGCGTTGATGGTGATCGCATCGATGCCAAGCCAACCAAACAGCGGCGAGGCTTCGTAGAGATGCGCCGTCTGTATGGTAAACGTCCCGTCGGCACCGACCGCGTTGACCGTGATGTCGGCAAGATTAGGCCCCCAGCCGGGCACGCGGAGCGTCGCGTCGGCCGCCGGGCTCTGCGTGCCGTAGAAGGCGATCAGTTTTGCCGTCGCTTGCGAGCAAGTCGCCGTATAGGTGGGCGATGTCGGCCGGCAGCGCGACAGGTACCGGCCCGCATCGCGCAGGCCGGCGTCGATCTGCATGCGCTCCCAGAAGATATTGCCGAACTCGAGAATGCCCGCCGCAAACAGCGTGACGAACGGAACCGCCACCAGCGCCTCGGCGAGCACGACGCCCTCTTCGGTCCACCAGAAGGTGGATTTGAGCCGACGACGAATGAAGTTCTTTAATGCCATCATCGGACCAGCTCCGCTTCTTCGCGCAGGAACTCGTCAAGCGTGCCGCGACCGCCCTTGCCGGTTATGTCGATCATTTCCAGCGAGAGATAGCGCTCGCTACCATCCTGGATCGCGGGCTTGGTCAGGAACATGCGGGCGAAAGCGACGGCCTGCGTCTCCTTGTGGCCGTTCAGGTGGCCGACGGCATTTTCGTAACCGCAGTTGACGATGGCAGCGAAAATCTCGCGGCGATCGCCATAGTCACCACTCGTATAGTTTGAAAGGTCTGGCCCGCTATAGCATTGACCGCCTGTCAAAGGCGCGCCCGTCTCGCCATTGGCCGAGGCGTGGTTGATGAGTGTGGAATTGTTGAGTTCGTAACGATACACGTCATAGGCCGAGGGCTGCGATGGCGAGCCGGTGGGAGACGGGTAGCTGGAATGGTTGCTCAAGATCGTGCTGACCAACGGAGTGGCCATTCCCGGATGTGCGACATTCCAATAGTTCCCGTACTGCCAGTCGTTGCCGCTGCTGACCTTGCCGCCGGCAAGCGCGGTCATGGACGCTCCATAGCCGAGCGGCACAGCCTGGCTGACGTCGCCGACAGTGCTCCCGGCCATGACAGGGTTGTACTCGCCACAAATCTTGTTGGCGCCGCCCGTTTGCGCCTGTGCGGAGCGCACGTTGCGTGCCGGCCTGTAGCGGCCGTCGTCATGCGCCTTCCCGAACGACCCCGAATAGAAGCCGAAGCGCGTGTTGAGCCCTGCCTCGACCGGTCCGGCCATTGCACCGGTCTTCGTTTCCAGCGCGTGCTGCTTGTAGCACACGCCCGGCGAGCCCGTGGCCAGCGCCTCAGCCAGCACGTTCGCGCCATTGCCGTAGGTCGCCAGAAAGCCGAAATTTCCGGGCCCTGGCGCGGACGAGGACGTGCTGTGGAGTTCGATCTGCCGCCCATAAAGATTACCGGTCGCGAAATTCGTGTGCAACGCCTCGGCCGCCTGTTCGTTTGCGGCAGCACTGGTGTTGCCGGGCGGCTCGAACGGATTGCAGACATAGATCGGCGTCACGTCACAGGCGCTCGCCCGATAGACCGCGACAGCCTCAGCGGAAACATTGATCGTGTCGCGGTTGAACCCCACGGGAAGCGGGAAGATTGTTGTCATCGCCTGATCCTTGGCGACGACCCGGGCATACGACGCCTCGCTCGCTGTCGCCGCCACCATGGCTCCGGTGATCGGATCGTCGTCGCTCGCCGGAATTTCCTTAAGGTATGTGACGGTGACCGTGCTCGCGGCATCATTATCCGCATCGTAGGCAACGGTGATGTAGGAGCCGAGCGACATACCCGCTCCGCCGCTGCCGAAGGCAGCGCTGTTGGCGAGCGCTTCGATCGCCGCATCGGCCCGGGTGATTGCGTCGTCGCGGCCGTCGAGTTCGCGGGCGCCGGCGAGCGCCATGGCGTCGACGGCGCTTTGGAGATCGGTATGGAGATTGCCGGTGCGCCCGACATCGATGACGAGCAGCGAGAAGCCGAGCAGGAGCGGCATGGAAATCAGCGTCAGGGCAATGACGTAGCCATGACTATCGTCCCAGAAGCTTTTGATGGCCTTACGCAACATTGGCATGCCCCTCGGATCGCGGCGGTTCCTCCGCCGTGCTGTTCTGTTACATTCCCTTTCGGCGCTCCCGCCGTTCACTCTCTCTTGCGGCCACCGTCAGTATCCCCCGCCGTTGCCGCCGCCATTACCGCCGCCTGTCCCGGGCGGCATCGTGGCCCCCGGCAGGATCACCGCCGTGGGTGCCGGCGCGGCGGCGCCCTGCCCCCCGCCCTGATAGTTGCGGATAACCCGGTTGATCACCTTGCCGTCGCTCGGAATGCGCGTGTTCTGCGCCACCCGCGGGAACGGATCCTGCGTGTGGATGCCCTTGTTGGCCTCCACCGCGTTTCCAAGCCCGAAGGTAATCGTGTCGCGATGGTTCAGGTAGTCGGCGCAGCCTGAAAGAAGGCCTGCTGCGGCGAGGACGAGGAAGGCGCGCTTATTTCTTGGAAAGGGCAAGTTGGCCTCCCACATCGAGATCGAGACGATGGCCATAGGGCCCTTTGACGCCTTCGCCATTACGGAAGCGCCTGAGCATGTCCTTGTCCACCTCTAGGATGCCAAGCGCGAACAGTTCCCAGTCGTTCGACGAGCGCGTCTGGTCGAGCGGGCTGTAGAGATCCTCGCCGGGTGCGGACGGGCGCACGATGTGCGGCGTGACGATGATGACGAGATCGGACTCCCTTTTCAGGAAGCTCGTCGAGCGAAACAGCGCGCCGATCACGGGAACCTGCGACACCCACGGCAATTGTTGAACGTCCTTGGCATTGATCGACTGCAGCAAGCCAGCCATGGCGAAGCTCTGGCCGTCGCGCAGCGCCACCGTGGTCTTGGCCGCGCGCGAGATGAAGCCGGGATTGCCGTTGACGTTGATCGAGGTGTCGAGCTCCGAGACTTCCGGCTCGATCCTGAGACTGATGAGCCCGTTGTCGAGCACCACCGGCGTGAAGGTGAGCCTGACGCCGAACGGCCGGTAATCGGTTTCGGTCGCGACCGTCGCGCCGTTGGCAACCGTCGTCTGGATCGGCACCTCGCCGCCGGCATGGAAGCTCGCGGTCTCACCGCTCATGGCGATCAGGTTCGGCTGCGCCAGCCGGCGCACCAGGCCCTTCTGCTCCAGCGCATTGATGACGACGTCGATCTGGCCGCCGGCGATCTCCAACACCTTGGCGATCAGCTGCCCGAAGGGCTGCATGCCCGTCGCCGCGCCCGCGGCGTCTTCGAGGGTGCGGACGAGCCGGCCGTCGTCGTTGACGGTGATACCCTGGCTCGTCGTGGCCTTGCCGATGCCGTTCCGGCCCTGGCCGGACCAGCCGATGCCGAGGTCGCGGCCGGTCTGGCGCGAAGCCTCGATCACCCGCACTTCGAGCATGACCTGCTGGGAATCGGCGACACGTAGCTGGTTCAGCACCGGCTGCTCGGAATAGGATTGGGCGATCTCGATCACCCGTTGCAACTCGACAGCGTCACGCACGGTGCCGGTCAGGCGTATGCGATCGTTGGAATTGAATACCCGGACCTGCGCCGAGGGGGCCGCGGAACGAATGGCAGCCGCCGCTTCGCTGAAATCGCTGGCGACGCGGATATCGATGACGCCAAGAAGGTTTTTGTCGTCGTCATAGACGGAAATATTGGTGGCGCCGATCTGCTTGCCGCGGATGAACAGCGACCGGTCGGAGAGCGGCACGACATCGATAAGTTCGGCGCTGCCGATAACCAGATCGCCGAATGGCTTGCCGGTTCTGATCGTCATCGTGTCGTTCGGCGGCAGCGTCACCTGCTGCACGGACCCGCCGAGGTTGATGAATTTTTCCTGGGCGTCCGCCTGCCCGGCCGATCCGGGTCCCAGGAGGCCAAAGGCCGAAATTGCCGCGACCAGTGCCGCGAGGGACCTAGCTCTCGCCGCCCCTTTCATGCTTCCCCTCAACATTCCTGCCTCAGCCCCTCTCCTCGCAGTCCGCGGCCCGCCGCCCCAGCGGCAGGCCGCATTTGATATCACTGGATCAGGCCCACCCGGTGCTCCTCACGTTTGGTGGTGTTCCAGACGCCCACGGTCGCCCACTTCGGCTCCACCGGCAAGACCGGCTCGACCTTGCGCTCGACAATCTGCACCTGTTTCTCGCGAACAGGCTGCTTCATCTTGCCTTCGACAGAGTCGATCCGACTTCCCAGCTCGTCGCCAACCTTGCGCACAAGCTTCTCGATCGTCTCGAATCGCCCATCGTCAGTATGGTTGGCGAGTTCGGTCGAAATCAAGCCACCGCCGAGATCGGCGATCGTGATCGGACGAGTCTGTTCGACATTGGAGGAAGCGATATTGCGCAGCGCGAGCGACAAGGTGCCGATTGTGGAGCCGAGCGTCAGACGCTGCGCCTCATCGGTCGTCACCTCGAAAGTCACCGTCTTGACGACGGATGGCTCGTCCTTGCGCTCGTCGGCTGTCTGGTCCACCGCCAGCACCTTCACGCCCTGGAGCAGGACGTCGACATAAGTCTGCTCACTGTTGTTCTGCTGACGAACAACTCGCGTAAGAAGCACGTCGACGCGGTCGGATGGCCTCACGAAGCCGGCAACGCCGAGTACGTCGTTTACGCGGATGGAAATCGCCTTCATCCCTTGGTCGAGCGCCGCCGATAGCGTTGCCCGTTCACCAGCGCCGGTGATTTTCGACGCAAGCACCGGCTCGCCCGGATCGATCGCCTCCATCGCATAGCGCGGAGCGTCATCATTCCCGACGACCATATCAAGTGTCTGGAACGAGCCATCGGGTCTCTGCTCAGAGGGCCAGGGAATGGTCTTGAGGTTTTCCGGTCGCACGCGGTCCCCGAAGCGCATGGGCTTAGCTGCGACCACCAGCGTTCTCTGTTCGGATTTCGGCTCGTTGGCCGCCGCAAGCCGCGCCTGCTGGTCGGTCAGATAGGTTCTGGTCGCAAAAACGGCGACAAAGGCAAGTAAAACAGCAACAGCGAGACTAACGATCGTCGAGGAGCGCATCGCCGATACTCCATACGTAATCGAATATACTTTTCGACAATTCCTAAAATAAAGGAGAGGAGTTAACAAAAACCCCTCTCCCGGATCATTTTACGGGCTGGACGGAGCGCCCGCCGTCGTTTTGTCATCCAGGGTGAGGAAGAAACTGCCCCAGTTCGACCATGCCGTGTTCAGGTTGGTGCCGGCAGTCCCCACAGCAGTAATGACCCCGCCCACGAGCAGTCCCAAAAGAATCAGATATTCCGACAGCGCCACGCCATCTTCTTCCCGCGCGAAAGCGGATACTTTAGACACAAAAGCTTTCATCGAGAAATTACCTCCAAATATATTTGGCGTACCGCATTTTCCCCGGCCCGCCCGTCATCGAGACCACCTCTCCGACTGACATGATTAATAATCTCTTAATTATTATATCGTCAACTGCTCAAATGTAGCTGGTTTCGAGATCTCTATTTTATGGTTAAAATTAAAACCGGCAAGCGGTTGGAATATTTCGCAACTCGTCTGCCATAATGCGACACACGGAAATATTTCTTGATATTTTTCTAATCCGAAAGACTTATAAAAACTGCGAGTCAATCGCCTTTATTGGTGGTATGACTCGAAAATGAAGAGAGGAAGGCGAAAGATGATGCAGACAGTCAACATTTTTACTGTGCTCGCAGTATTGCTTTTCCTCTACGCCGCCTGGAGCGATTTCCAGAGCTGGAAAATCCCGAATCCCGCCGTTCTCGCCCTTGTCGGTCTTTATGCCGTCAACGCCGCAGTGGCACTCTTGACGGCCGACGATATCGGCGCCGCGCTCTTCTCGTCTGCCGGCATCGGCGGCGATGTCGGCGCCGGCCTCCTGCTCTTTGCGATGGGCTTCGCTCTCTGGCTCTTCGGCCTCTTCGGTGCCGGCGACGCCAAGCTCTTCCTGCCCATCGGCCTCTTCGTCGGCTGGCTCGGCATGCTACCCTTCGCCATCTTCCTTTTGATCGGCGGCGTTTTCACAATGCTGGCGCTCAAGCTGCCGATGCCGTTGCAATTCGCCCACTATGCCGTTGTCATGCGTCTTCAGGAGATCCGCACCACCCGCAAGATCCCCTACGGCGTCATCATGGTCGCGGCCGCGCTTGCCGTGATGGCGTTGCGGCCGAACGGTATCTGAGGGGCGGCGGAGAGGAGATACTGATTTCGCGTGTGACTCTCCATCGCGGCGACGCGAAGGCAGAGCTCGGCCGTATGCTTCCGCCATATAGCCCGCAACAGGCGGGAGCGACGTGCTCGTTCATGCTTCCCTCGACCTATAGGGATTTGGCCTCGCGAGGAGCATAACCACTTAGACGTAGCCTTCTGCGCGACAAGTGGTGACAACTGTGGGGACCATTTGCTGGTCCTTGCCGGCGGCAGATGCCAGCCTTTTCCTCCCACCTGCCTGGCCCGGGGCGTTGATATCTGACCGGCCCAATCGAGCGCGAGATGACGTTCACTGCCCATTGCGACGCGCCGCACTTCAGCTTCTTCAGCATAAGCGCGATGTTGATGACCTTGGTTCTTCGGATACCGCCTCACATATGTCGGCGCTCACGGAAGGTTCGCAAATGCCCTTAGGGCGCGCCCAGAACGGGCGAGACGCCGACGGAGGTAACGGTAGGAGGAGGGCCTCAGCGGATGTGCCATTTGGGCGAGTGCTCCCTGCGCCACCAATTCCGAAACACCAAGAGGCGTACTGCAGACTCCGGGAACGCGGAACGTGCCAAAAACGCGGTCGAAAAGCGAAAACACCGTCGCAAAGTTGGTGTTGTACGCCGCCGGGTCGATCGAGTGGTGCCAGCGATGCATCGCCGGGGATACAAAGACGATCCTCAGGGGACCATATGTCCAGGGAAGATCAGCGTGAATGAAGGCTCCGTAGAAATGCCTGACAAAGCTGTTGATAACGAGTGCATAGGCAGGCAATCCTAACGCTAACAAGAAAGCGTAATCGAGCATGGTAGTCGACAGCCGGTTAAACGGATGGAAGCGAAAGATCGCAAGCCACGTCATTTCGGTGTCGCTGTGATGGATGGCGTGCGAAGGCCAGAGGAACGGCGTGTGCTCAATCCTGTGGCGCCAATAGCCCATGAAATCACCTAGAAACACAGCGGCTAACCCGACGGCAACAGGGTGAAGTCCCTCCCAGAGCCTCGCTGGCACCAGAAGCAGACCGTAGGCCGCGAAGGCATTTTCCATCGCGACGGAGAGCACGAGCATTACAGGTGCGACCACAATCGCGTCAGTGAAGTGAATGATCAGGTTGATCCGACTCTCGGGAATAGCCCGTCGTATGTCCCCGAAGAGCCGGCGACGCTTTATGGCGAACGCCAACAGCCCGAAGAACGGGAGCGGGAGTACGACAGCTACAAGGGCGTTCCGCAACGCCTCCGACACGTGATCGAACAGTGCATTCAGCAAGTGCATTTCCCCCAACAGCCCTGCGCGGTCGTGCATCCACCAGAATAAGGATGATCCGTTTCTCCTGGACTATCTTCAGCAGGAGATCGACAACCTCCTGTGGATCAAGCAGGTAGAGGCGCGATGTTGCCTCGTCGGCGAAGAAGAATACGGGACCAAGCACCAGCGCCCGCGATCGCCGAAAAAAGAAATCGTTTTCAAATATCCATCGCGTGACCGCAATTTCTTCCGGCCCGCGCCATCGTCGATGGCAAGATTAATAAACCGTTAAATTCTACTTCGTCAGCAAAAGAATATAACACAGTTCTATTGTAGGTCAACTTTAATCCAGAAATATAACGTTAGAATTAGAATTATCCGTGAAACTAGCTAAGGCGTATTCTGTTTTTTTTTGCAAATAACCAGAACTGATTAGAAAACGCTCTCGGAATATGCTTGGCAACAATCAATTCGGCAAATGAGGGACCTAGATAAAACGTGATTGGTAGCTCAACATCATATCCGCAGCCTCCGTCTTCGTTTTCTCAACGCCGCCTGGAGCGATTTCCGCATCTGGAAGATACCGCACGGGTCCTCCTCGCCCTGATCGTGTCTACGCACTGACGCTGCAATGAGGCTGCCGATGGCCAAAAGCAACGTATTCCCGGCGGCGACGCTGCCCTTATTGTCCTCCACGATATCAGTGGCCTCACCAAAGCGGCAGTGGTAGGTGCTCGCCGACTGCACAGCTCTAGTCGTGCAGCACGTTGATTATGTCGTAGACAGGCTCAAACCGCGTCGCTGCACGCTCTAATATCCGGCCAAACACTAACTAGGGTCGCACTCATGGCAGAGTTTCCGCAAAAGGCGAAGGTCGTAATCATTGGGCTCGGGGGTATCGTTGGCGCGTCAATCGCGCATCACCTGATCGAGCGTGGATGGGATGATATCGTCGGTATCGACAAATCCGGCATTCCGACCGACATCGGCTCGACGGCGCATGCCTCCGACTTCTGCTACGCGACCAGCCATGACTTCCTCTCCTGCTGGACGACGCTCTACTCGGTCGATTTCTACGAGAAGATGGGTCATTACGCCCGCATCGGCGGCCTTGAGGTCGCCCGCGTCGGCGACGACAGCCGCATGGACGAGATCAAGCGCAAGGTGGCCTCCGGCAAGGCCTTCGGCACCCGCGCACGCCTGATCGAGCCGGCGGAGATCAAGGAGAAGTTCCCGCTGATCGAGGAAAGCATGGTGCAGGGCGGGCTCTGGGATCCGGACGCCGGCCTCGTCATCCCGCGCTCGCAGACCGTTGCCGGCAAGCTCGTCGACCAGGCCGTCACCGCCGGCAAGCTCCAGGCCTTCGCCAACACGCCGGCCCAGTCGCTCATCGTCAAGGACGGCCGCATCAAGGGCGTGGTCACCCATCGCGGCACGATCGAAGCCGATTACGTCATTGTCTGCGCCGGCCTCTGGGGCCGCCTGATCGCGGAAATGGTGGGAGAGGACCTGCCGGTCATGCCGGTCGACCATCCGCTCACCTTCTTCGGCCCCTACAACGAATTCGAGGGAACCGGCAAGGAGATCGGCTGGCCGCTCCTGCGCGACCAGGGCAACTCCGCCTATATGCGCGATACCGGCGACCCCAAGACCGCCGAAGGCGGCCAGATCGAGTGGGGCTATTACGAGGAGACGAACCCGCGGCTCTGCCATCCGCGCGAACTTCTCGAAAAGCATGAAGCCCGCCTTTCGCCCTCGCAGCGCGACCTGGAAATGGAACAGATCCTGGAGCCGCTGGAACGGGCGATGGAGCTGACCCCGATCCTCGGCGAGCTCGGCTACAACGAAAGCCACTCCTTCAACGGCCTGCTGCAGGTGACGACGGATGGCGGGCCTTCCGTCGGCGAAAGCCAGAAGGTCAGGGGCCTGTGGTACTGCGTCGCCATCTGGGTCAAGGACGGCCCCGGCTTCGGCAAGATTGTCGCCGACTGGATGACCGACGGACGCACCTCGATCGACCACAACAAGATCGATTATTCGCGCTTCTATCCGCACATGCTCGAGGAGAAGTTCATCGAAGGCCGCTGCGGCGAGGCCGCGCGGAAGATCTACAATCCGGCTGTCCACCCGCGCGAACCCTATGACACTGGCCGCGACGTGCGCCACTCGCCCTTCTGGGAGCGCGAGAACGAACTCGGCGGCTACTTCATGGAGCTCGGCGGCTGGGAGCGCGCCCACGGCTACGCTGCCAACGAACACCTTCTCGAGAAATATGGCGACCGCGTTCCGGTGCGCGAGAACGAGTGGGACAACCGCCACTTCTGGCGCGTTTCCAATGCCGAGCATCTCGCCATGAGCGAGGATTGCGGCATGGTGAACCTGTCGCACTTCTACATGTTCGATGTCGAAGGCCCGGACCATGTCGAGCTGATGGAATGGATCTGCGCGGCCAAGATCGGCGGCGACGCCAATATCGGCAAGGGCATCTACACCCACTTCCTCGATGACGAGGGCATGGTGCGCGCCGACTTGACCGTCATCCGCATGGCCGATCGTTGCCGCGTGATCGACGGCGCCGACGCCGGCCCACGCGACTTCTACTATGTGCGCCGGATTGCCGAGGACAAGGGCTTCAACGTGACGGTTACCGACGTCACGGAGAAATACGTGACGATCGGACTTTGGGGTCCGAACGCACGCACGACCCTGCAGAAGGTCGTCGAGAATCCCGAGGGCCTCGCGCCGGAGAACTTCCCCTTCGCCGCGATCAAACCGATCCGGATTGCCGGCAAGGACGTCACCGCCTTCCGGATCTCCTATGTCGGCGAGCAGGGCTGGGAACTGCACATGGCCTATGGCGACGCGCTCGCCGTATGGGATGCGCTCCGGGCAACCGGCGTGATGGCCTTCGGCGTCGAGACCTATGCCAACAGCCGCCGCATGGAGAAGAGCCTGCGCCTGCAGAACGCCGATCTCCTTACCGAGTACAACCTGCTGGAAGCCGACCTTGCCCGTCCGAAGGTCAAGGAGGCCGATTTCCGCGGCAAGGCCAAGCATCTCGAACATCGCGCCCGCCCGCATCAGCCGGCGATGCTCTGCACGCTTGTTATGACGGAGAATGTCGATTCCAAGGGCGTCGCCCGCTATCCGGTCGGCATCCTGCCGGTCATGGATCCGGAAACCGGCGAAACGCTCGTCGACGAACTCGGTCGCCGGTCGTTCACGACGTCGATCGCGTACGGTCCGACGATCGGCAAGAACATTGCGCTGGCGTATCTTCCCTGGTCCTATTGCCAGGTAGGCCGCAAGCTCAAGGTGGAATACTTCGGCGAGACCTATCCGGTCGAGGTCGCAGGCGTCGGCTACAAGCCGCTCTACGACCCGGAGAACTTGAAGCCCCGGACCTGAGGCCCCATGCCTTAGAGCGTCAGACCGATTTCGACGCAATGACGACAAGCGAGCCTGCTCAAGACCGAGCAGGTTCGCTTTTTTTGCTTCTATTGGTTCGGCGACGGTCACCGGTCGCAGCGGTTTATCGGCCGAGGAGCGGAGGTTGCCGTTTCAACGAACAACAAAAACTTAGAAAATTTTGTCTATCAATTTAATAGATTATTCTACTTGATTACCTCGTAGTCTTATCGATGTGACTTTCGAAGCCCAGCAAACCTGTCTCGGGCCGGACCTGACGTGCTGCTTTCTTCCAAGATCAATCAGGAGATTTCCATGAGCAACCCAGTTCTTATCAGCGACACCATACCTCAGTCCGACGTCGTTCCGCTGACCGGCCGCGTCGGAGCCGAAATCAAGGGCATCTGCCTTGGCGGAGATCTTTCGGATGCAACGATCGGATCCATCAACCAGCTTCTTCTGAAGCACAAGGTGATCTTCTTCCGCGACCAGGAGCATCTCGACGATGCTGGGCAGGAGCTGTTCGCGCGGCGCCTGGGCGACCTCGTACCGCATCCCACGCAGGGCGCTGCGGCCGGCACGGCCTCGATCCTCAATCTCGATTCCAGTCGAGGCGGCGGACGGGCAGACCAGTGGCACACCGACGTGACCTTCGTGGATGCCTATCCAAAGTTCTCGGTTCTTCGCGGCGTCGTCATTCCGGCAGCCGGGGGAGACACGATCTGGTCCAACACACACGCCGCATACGAAAGCCTGCCGGAGCCGCTCAAATTATTGGCCGACAATCTGTGGGCCGTTCACAGCAACGCCTATGACTACGCCGCCGTGCGCCCACGCGCCACCGCCGAAGAGAAGAAGCATTTCGAGGAAGTTTTCACATCGACGATCTACGAGACCGAACATCCGGTCGTGCGCGTCCATCCGGAAACCGGGGAAAGATCCTTGCTGCTCGGCAATTTTGTCCAGCGCCTCGTCGGCCTCTCAAAGAGCGACTCGGCAAAACTATACGAGGTGTTCCAGTCCTACGTCACTGCCCCTGAAAACACCGTGCGCTGGCGTTGGAAAGCCGGCGACGTTGCCATCTGGGACAACCGCGCCACGCAGCATTATGCGGTCAACGACTATGGCGACCAGCACCGGGTCGTACGCCGCGCTACCATTGACGGTGATGTGCCGCTTAGTGTCGATGGACGGCGCAGCGTAACCCGCATCAAGACAGCCAAGCCGGCGGCGAAGGCAGCTTGAACGCATCCTCCGGAAGACACTGCGCCGCCCGCATCCAATTGGACGTCCTTAAATCGCCTACGATTAAAGGAAACATGGAGCAGGCATCGTATCGCCGCGGCACCTGCCATCTCAATTCCTCGGCCTGCGGAGGAATTGATCATCCGCCACGGCCCTCTTTAGTGCTCAAAGCTGTGCATAGGCGCATAATCAAGCATGGTTCCCAAGTGATCGGACGGAGGAGAAGAGCAAATGAACGTAGACCCTGGGCCGAGAAAAGTGGACGCTGAATATGCGATTGAGTACCTCCAGGAAAATCCGGATGCTGGGCTTTGTTGCGAGGATAAGCGCTGCTGGATTACGCCGAATGCAAACGAAACCGATGATGAGGTCCTGCTTCTCGACGTGACTGAGGCTGAGCGGCTCAAGGATAATCCGCGCCTTCGGCCCGTGCCTGGAATCGCTCATGCGGGCCGGTCGCTCTGGGTCGTTCGGAAAATGACTTGAATTTCGGACGCTGGAGATTACGGGAACCGGTCGGAGCTTGGCTTTATCCGGGCGTCCCGCTCGACGGCAATCACTGGTCGCCGCCTTCCGGTGAATCCAAGCGCTGGTACATCGTCAGCACCCACTCCGTTGAGATATCGTCCCGATAGAGAATGTAGACGTTACCGTCGCTGCCCCTGACCTTGAAGTATCGATAGTCGGCACCATGCCACGGATCGATGTTTTCGGTCACTTCGATCTGCCGGCCGTTGAGGTAGAACCGTCGAAGCTTTTCGGCGCTGCCTTCCTCCATATAGGTCTCGACTTGAACTTGCATGGCGCGCTCACCGTTGCCACAGCGCCGACCTCCATCGGCGTCCTTGCGCGTCTGATGAGATGCGCGGCGCTGTGGACAGCTTGCCGGTACGATATATGTTTAATCGAGCCGCGGGTGGATGTTGTCGTGACCGCCACAAAACTCCTGCTGATGTTATCGCTCATGGTGGCTTTCGCCTATATGTCGCTTGTCGGCCTCACATATGTGTCACAGCGCACCATCCTCTATCCCGGTGCAAGCCGGAGCCCAGCGCAGGCGAGCTGGGGAGAAAGCGTTTCTATCAGGACGCCCGACGGAGAGAGGCTTCACGGGAGCTACAGCCAAGGCAAACCAGGCAAGGCGTCGATGCTGTTCTTTCTCGGCAATGCTGACCGGATCGGCAACTACGACTTCCTCGCGCAGGCGCTGGCGTCACGGGGAATCGGCCTGCTCGCAATCTCCTATCGCGGCTATCCCGGATCAACCGGCACCCCGAGCGAGGTCGGGCTGCTGACCGACGGCCTCGCCGCCTTCGACTGGCTCTCGGAACGCACTGAAAGCAAGATCGTTGTGCTCGGTCAGTCGCTGGGAAGCGGTGTCGCCGTGAATACGGCCCGGCAAAGACCGGCTTCCGCCGCCGTTCTGGTTTCGGCCTACCTGTCGTTGCTGTCGCTCGCTCAGGCGCATTACCCGTTTTTTCCGGTCAGCCTTCTTTTCAAGGATCCTTTCCGTTCGGATTTAAGAATGCAAGAGGTGAGGCAACCGAAGCTGTTCATCCACGGTCGACGCGACGCCATCATCCCGCTGTCTTCAGGCGAGGCCCTCTTTGACATTGCTTCCGAGCCTAAGCAGATGCTGATTTACGACGGCTCCGGCCATAACGATCTCTGGGACGCCCGGATGGTCGGTGACATCATCCGCTTTGTGGAGGCGCTGGAATGACGCTCATGCGCCGCAGCCGGCTCGGTCTGCTCGGAAGCGATCAGCCCGGATGCTTATGGATCGGATCGACCCAATAGACCTCCTCCGGCTTTTCCACCGGATCGACATCGGTGATGTTGACCACCACGGCCTCGTTGTCCGATCGCACCAGGACACATTCGAGCACATTGTCGGGATCCGCATTGATTTCCTGGTGCGGTACATAAGGCGGCACGTAGATGAAGTCGCCGGGGCCGGCCTCCGCCACGTATTCGAGCCTGTCGCCCCAACGCATGCGCGCCTTGCCACGAACAACGAAAATCACGCTTTCAAGCGGACCATGGTGATGCACGCCGGTCTTGGCATTTGGTTCGATCGCCACGGTGCCCGCCCAGATCTTCTGCGCGCCGACACGGGCGTGGTTGATGGCCGCCTGCCGGTACATGCCAGGCGTCTGGGGCGTGTTGTCATCAAGTTGGTCGCCCTTGATGACGCGAACGCCATTATGCTTCCACCGGTCCTCTCCGTCGTGGTGGTCATGATGATGGTTATCCGACATTCTGTGTCTCCGTCTCGTGGCATCGGGAGTGTCGCCATCTGACGGCGACACAGGACAATACCTGAGTTATGAGCAAATCCACATCGGCCGGAGCCAGCCGATGCGCCACCTTCGGTGCGACCAACTCCACGACTGGGTCCACGATCGCAACTTGCTGCAGCATGATCTTGCGCTCGGGGAACCATTCGGTGGCAGTCGGATGCCCCTCAGAAGCTCTTCGCCGTCGGTTTCAATGCAGCGAAGCTACGGTCGCAGGTCGCCAGCTTGTCGGGAATGGACGCGACGCCGCAATGCATACGGGGATTTCCGAGTGATCGGACCAACCCGGAATCCGGGAACGAAGCTGACTACAGCGCCGCGCGTCTTATGAGACGCGCAAAGGACGCTGTAGCACTTTGAATTGCTGGATGTTTTTATCCTTAAATCGGCTACGATTTAAGGAAACATGCAGTAGCGCAGCTCACGCCGACAAATCGCCCGGCTGCGGGCATCAGCCTGCGACCATGGCGGGACCGCGGCCTTCAGTCGGCGAAGGAGGCGACGTTCCGGAGCGGCCAGATTCCCGCTTGGAATCGGCGCGCGTATCTGGAGAACGCAAAAAACCCCCGTTCGCGGGGCGAAGCGGGGGTTTGAATTGGTTGCGGGGGCAGGATTTGAACCTGCGGCCTTCAGGTTATGAGCCTGACGAGCTACCGGGCTGCTCCACCCCGCGTTAAAAGTGTCGCTGTTTGCGGCGTGTTTGTTTCGGCTTTGGCCGAGGTT
>NZ_SRXN01000023.1 GCF_004827385.1 Ensifer sp. MPMI2T | reverse complement strand
CCAGGAACGGCACGACCTTCGTCAGACCCACAGCCTCTTCCTCGCTGTTGGTGAAGCCGGTGACGTAGCGACCCTGAACGAACGGGGTGCCGTCGGCATTCGTCACGTGACGCAGGACGCCCGGTGCGTGGCAGACGAGGGCGAGCGGCTTGCCGGCCGCGATGAAGGATTCGATCAGCTTGATCGAATTCGGATCTTCGGCGAGATCCCACAGCGGGCCGTGACCGCCGGGGTAGAAGACCGTATCGAAGTCCCTCTGGTCGATGCTGTCGAGGCGCACAGTTGCTGCGAGCTGCGCCTTGGCAACCTCGTCAGCATTGAAGCGCAGCGTAAGCTCGGTCTGGAACATCGGCTCGTCGCTCTTCGGGTCGAGCGGCGGCTGGCCGCCCTTCGGCGAGGCGAGGGTGATCTCGGCGCCGGCGTCCTTGAAGACGTAGTACGGCGCTGCCAGCTCTTCGAGCCAGAAGCCGGTTTTCTTGCCGGTGTTACCGAGAGTATCGTGGGAGGTGAGTACGATCAGGACTTTCATTGTCGGATCCTTTCATCACACGATGCCGCGCCATGAGGCGTCGTGGCCGGTTGTTTTTGAGTTCGACCAGCCGCATCGGCTTGTCGACGCACTGATAATGACACCGGCCCACATATTTCAGAAATTTACTTCTTTGATTTCAGATATTCATATGAGATTACATCTTGATGAGATACGATCTGAACCTGCTTCCGGTTTTCCTGGCTCTGATGGAGGAGCGGAGCGTGACACGGGCGGCCGCGCGACTGGGCATCACCCAGCCGGCGCTGTCCAATTCGTTGAACCGCCTGCGCGACACCCTGCGGGATCCGCTGTTCATCCGCGAAAGGTACGGCATAAAGCCGACGCAACTGGCCGAGGAGATCGCTCCGACAATCGAAGCAGCGCTGGCGCAACTGGACGATCTCATCTTGAACCAGCAGGAGTTTCAGCCGGCAAAGGCCGACCGGCTGTTTACGCTTGCCCCCAACAGCTACGTCGAGCTTGTGTTGATGCCGGCTCTCGTCGCGCGGACGCGTGAGCTGGCGCCGAGGATCAAGCTCCGCATGACAGCATTCGGCAACGATCTCGCCGAGACCGGCGTCATTTCCGGCACCACCGCCATGGTGCTCGGCCGGATTGTCGATCCGCCGGACAACCTCGTCGTCCAGCATCTTATGGACGATGGCCTCGCCTGCGTGGTGCGCAGGGACCATCCCGACGTTCGAGAGCGTATTTCCCGAGAACAGTACGAGCGGCTCAAGCACGTGAACGTGCTCCCGCCGGGTCGGCTGCGCGCCGGCCTCTTTCAGGCATTGGAGCAACAAAACCTCAAGCGGGAGGTTGCCGTTTCTGTGACGCACTTTCTTGCCGTGCCCGAGATGCTTGCGGTCACCGATTACTGCGCAACGCTGCCGCGTCTCATCTGTCGAAGTCTCGAGCGGGATCCGCGGCTGAAGGTGCTGCCGGCGCCGGTCGACCTCGGCACGTTTCCAGTGCAGATGGCTTGGCACGTTCGCTACCGCCACGACCCGGCCCACCGGTGGTTGCGTTCAATGATCGGCGAACTGGCAAAAGCAATGACTTCGCAAGAGACTTGAGATCGCTTCCCGTATTCGTGTTCAATGTCCGCAAAAGGGGCCAGCACCGGAAATCCCGAGCGGTATCGACGAGCGGCAGCATTGGGTCGAAACGCGCCGTCCGCCGACAGGCCGCAAACTCAAGCATACTGAGGCAACGATTCAACATCCGTTAAAGGAAGGCAACTAACATCAATCTACATAAAATCTATTGCTTCAGGATGTTCAACCGACATGGGCGAGATCGACCTTATCTTCTACGTCCCGCCGATCGTGTTTAGCAGTGTATCACTGGCTTTTCTCTTGCTCTGGCATATGAAGATCACGCCGGCTTGGCAATGGAGCGCGGGATTTGCGCAGACCGCCGCCGGTTTCGTCGTCTCAACGTTCTTGCCAGAGCCGTATTCCGCCGCCTTCGTGTCCGGTCTGATTTTCATCGGGGCGGCCTGCTGCTACGGCAGCGGTCTGCTGGTGCATTTCAACGCCCCAACGCTTCGGATACCGCGAGTGTTGTTTGCAGCCGTCTATTCAGTTGTACTCGCTTACATCGTGTTCGTTGAGCAAAGCCTGATCCAGCAATTGTTCCTGACCGACGTCGGTTTCGCGCTTTTACTCGGAGTAGCTGTATGGATGGTGACACGGAGAGCATCCCGTCCCATTGATATCGCACTCGTCGTAACAAGCTGGATCGTTGTCTTGGATTGCCTCACACGAGCAATCTTCTTCACCTTTTTCACCAACTCAAGCGATGACTTCGGTGATTTCGCCACCTCGCTCTATAATCTTGAGGTCAGCATCACCACCATAATCATCTGCATGTTCTTCCCGTTCACCGCTCTAGGTGCGAGTGCAACCGCTGCCATCGAGCGGCACCGAGCTGCCGCCGAAACGGATGACCTGACGGGGCTCCTCAATCGCCGCGGCTTCAAACAGGCGCTGGAGAGAGACTTCAAATCGGTCGGTCTCAGCGGGTCACTGATTGTCTGCGACATCGATTACTTTAAGCGGATCAACGACACCTTCGGGCATGCTGTCGGCGACACGGTCATCGCAGGCCTGGCCGAGGAGATCAAGGGCCTAGTGGCCGGGCGCGGCAGCGCTGCGCGGTACGGTGGCGAAGAGTTCATGGCCTTTCTGCCGAACACTTCGTTACAAGAGGCCGTTGCGCTCGCAGAATTGCTTCGCGTTTCGTTTGCCAACAGAGACTGGCATCAGGAGGACCTAAACCGGAAGGTAACGACGAGCTGCGGCGTGGCGGCGGTGCGAGATGGGGAAACGACGCTGGATAGCGCCATCGACCGTGCCGATTGCGCCCTTTATGCCGCGAAATCGGCCGGTCGAAACCAGGTGATGGCGGAGATCACACGGACGCCAGACCTCAAAATCGATGAGTCTCGGAGCCGGCCCCTACTGGCTCAATCAATGGACACAACGCGTAGTGGCGCTGCTGCTTAGGCACGACGAAGGCATTCAGAGCTCGCTGCCGGCTCCTTGTGTAGTGGAAAAGGCGATGGCCGCTTTTTGCCCGAGGCGGACCTTGCACCTCAGGATGGCATGGTCCGCATCGGGTGGTGAGCAGTCGCTCGCTGCGGCCAGCGCGAATGGCCGAGATGCGGACTTTCCAGACGTTCGGATCGGCGGCCGGTAGGGACGAGTTGACCGAAAACGACTTTCCAGCCACGGTTCACGAACGACCGCTGTGCACCCAATGTCTGCCATCGAGCAGATCCTTGCCAAACCCAAAAAGCGCACACCCACGCGCGCAAGGCGCCGCCGCGTATTGTCGGGCCTGGAGATGAGCATGTGGGGAAAACCTTTGCGTCTTCATGTAATTCCCCGGTTGGCTTAGTCCAGTCAGGTCCAAACGCCCTTCTGGGTGAGGAACGTCCGGTCGGGTGGTGGCTGCGCACGCAATGTCGGTCTCGAAAAAAAGGAGCAGGGGTTTCAACCCGTCCCTGAAGCTCGTTTTGTTCCAGACTTATTTCGGAGCCGAATGGGCCAGGGCTTCGATTTCCCGAAGTGTGTTGAAGCAGCTAATGGGTTGCATGGACGTGAGGTAGGCTAGGTCCCAGATGCGGCGCTGCAAGCTCCCTCTCGTAGCGCCGCTCCTTGTCAGTTTGTCACAGTAGCGCGGCCTTCTCCTCCGTGGTTTCGCGCGCGACGCGGCCGCCGCGAAGGCACAGGAACAAGACGGAGCTGACCGCCAGCGCCGCGGCGTAGAGCGTGAGCCCCGGCCCGTAGCTTTGAAACTGCGCTCGGCTGAGCGGCAGGAGTGTTGCACCAAGCGCTGCACCCAATTGGAAGATCGCGAAGATCGAGCCGTAGATCCGGCCGAAGGTCGGAAGGCCGAAGTAGCGCTTGATCAGATAGCTTAGGACGTCGAACTCGGCGCCATAGACCATGCCAATCAGGATCGCGCAGGCGAAGGCGACATAGCCTGTGGGGCCAAGCGCGTAGAGCACGCAGGCGACGGCGCCTCCCAGGCACACGAGACTCATCAATCGCCTTGCGGAAACATAGTCGAGGAGGACCCCCGTCAAGAACCGCCCGATCAGAACGGCGATGCCGAATACCGACTGTACTAGTGCTGCATGCTGCGGCGTCGCACCACCGTCGATCAGGAGCGATATCTGGTTGGTGACGAGCCCCGTATTGACGAAGCCGAGCAGGAAAAAGGCAGCGGAGAGGATCACGAAGCTCGACGTCGTCACGAAGCGGCGAAAATCGGCGCTGGCCGCGGCGCGATCATGAGCGGGCCGCGCGACCTTGGCCATTGGCGCATCGTGCAGGAACAACGCGTTCAAGGGCAGCACGATGACGGTAACAATCATCGCCAGGCTGACATAAGCCCATTGCAGCGAGCCGTTGGCGATAACGTAGGTGATGATCGGCGGCAGGATCGCGGCGCCAAGGCCGATCCCGCCATTGGCAATGCCGATCGCCAGGCCCAGCCGTCGGTCGAACCAGGTGCTGACGACGCGCAGATAGGAAACGGGCCAGAGCCCCACCGCCAGGACCGGGAGCAGAGCGTACATGAAGTAGAAGACCTGGATATTTCCCGGAATATAGGACATTGCGAGCAGGCCGCAGGCGAATGTCAAACAGGAGGCCAGAACAATCGGACGGGCGCCGAACCGGTCGATGAGCATGCCTTGCACCGGGGATATTATCATGATCATCAGCGAGATGATCGTGGCCGCGAAAAGAATGGCCGGCTTCGACCATCCGAACGCCTGGGACAGCGGTTCGACAAAAACGCCGAACAAGAAAAGCAAAAGCGTGCTGGGTCCGAAGACCAGCCCTACGGTCGCGGCGGCCGTCGCAGACCACGCCTTCCCCTCGCTGCTCCCGGCTATTTTGTCCACGGTCGCGTCGGTCATGATTTCCCTCCCATTGACCATTGCTACAACATTTCAGTTCATTCAGCTTGCGCTCCGGCCATCTAGCGTCGTTTTCACGCCTCAGCTTTCAGCCGTTCTCTTCTGCACCGGCCCCTCATGGTGCGAGATTGCCTCGCGGATAAGGCGGTTCACCGCCTCCGCCTGTTCGAACAACGGGATGTGGGCGGCACCAGTGATCAGATGGAAGGATGCGCCAGGAATGGCGTCAGCCAGCGCCCTTGATGCGGAGGGCGGTGTCGCCTCATCCAACTCACCGACGGCAACCGTGACCGGCATGGTAAGGCGAGGCGCGTTCTCGCGGCAGTCGGCGACCGCCAGTGCATCGCAACCCGCCGCGTAGCCTTCCGGGGAAGTCCGGTCGAGCATGGAGACGAGGCCGCGCCCTTCGGCCGTTTTACGCGCCGCCGGGGTCATCCAGCGCGCGAGAATACCTTCCGCGATCGAAGCCAGCCCAACGGCGCGGACCCTTGCCGCGCGCTCCCTCCAGAGCTGCGGTGCGAGGCTGACGATGTTTGAATCCAGGATGAGCAGAGACTGCACCGTGTCAGAAAGCCGCCCTGCGACCAGTTGCGCGACCAGACCGCCGATCGAGATGCCGACGAGATGGAACGGCCGCAGCTCGAGCAGCGTCAGGAGCGCGACTATATCGTCGGTCAGCGCCTCGATGGTGACCGGGGTCCTGGAGACCTCACTCAGGCCGTGCCCCCGGAACTCGGGACAGATCACGAAGTGCGATCTGCTGAATTCGCGCACCTGCTTTTCCCAGACATCCGCGCAGGTACCGAGCGAGTGCAGGAGTACGATTGCGGGATCGGCTTCGTTGCCGTGCAAGGCGATGTGCAGATTGTGGTCGTTGATCGCGACGAACATGAAGACCCTAGAACTCCTGATTGAGGGCGGCGAGGGCCCTTTCGACCACTTTCGTCTGCTCCCGCGGCGCCGACCTTTCCCGCTCGAGCCGGCTTATTTCGAGCGATGAATCGACAACCAGCTTGCAGCGTGCGTAGCGGCGGCGCATGAAGCTCGAAAGCGCTTGCCGCACGTCCTCGTGCCGGGCGATCTCTTCGCCCAGCACCAGGCCATCCTCGATGCCCATGCCTGCGCCAGACGCGAGTTGCGGGGTGGTTGCGTGGGCCGCATCGCCGATGAGCACGGCGTTTTCCCGCACCCAGTTCTCGCCCGCCAGAACCGTTTCGAGCGGCCGGCAGACGATGTTGGAGGCCGCGCCGAGATGGTGGCGCACGTCGCTCAATACCCCGCCATAACCTTCGAGCAGTGATCCCAGCACGGAGTGCTGGGTTTCCTCTTCGCGCCAGATCGGCTCCGGTTGGGCTTCGAGGTAGAACATGTACATTTGGTCCCGGGAAACGGGATTGAGCCCGACCTTGGCGGGGCCGCCAAGAAAGAAGGTCCGCCGCTCGATGTCGGGATGCCGTTCCATCATCAGCCTCCAGCAGAGCTGGCCCGCATATTGCGGCCGCGGCGCATCAGGAAAGAGATGCTGGCGGATCTGCGAATAGATGCCGTCGGCGCCGACGACGAGATCGTAGGCACAAGACTGGTCGTTGCTGAACGTCACGCCGGTCCTGGCGCCCCGCCATTCGATCGCCTCTACGGTGACACCCAGTTGCACGCGGGGCTCGAGGGCAAGAAGCGCCTCCGACATGATCCTGTGCAGGGTTGGGCGCAGGATCCCACCTGCGCTGGGGATGTCGCCCAGCGCTTCGTTTTGCGTTTCGATGCTGAACATGGGCTTGCCGTCGGCGGAGCGGATGTCGATGCCGTCGGCGGCGTAGCCCTGCCGCAGGACCTCGTCGAGAATGCCGAGCTTTCCCATGGCGCGCAGCGTGGGGCCGGTAATGGTGATCCCGGCGCCATAGACCCGCCAATGCGGATCGCGGTCGATGAGGTCAACGGCGAGGCCGGCGCGGCGCAGCGCGATGGCCGCGGACATGCCCGCGATCCCGCCGCCGATGACAAGGGCAGTGCGGTGTTCAGCCATTGACGGTTTCCACAGCCGGCAGGGAGTTCCGGCCGAAGTGGCCGATGCCGATGCCCGTGTACCAATCGTTGACGGCCTTGTAATAGGCGCGCTTGAAAGGCAGACCGCCAGCAGCTCCCATCGCTGCCATCCACATGCGGATTTCCTCGGCGCCGTTGCCGGCGGTATGGACCTCGTCGGTGGCGTATTTGACGACGGCCTCCGGGTCGCCGGCTTCCATAAGCTGCAGGAGCGTCTCGTCGAACTCGCGATTGACCATGCCCATCCTGGGCGTGGCGATGTCGTGGCTGATGCCGCCGGTTGCAAGGATCGCGACGCGCTCGGCGCCGTCATATCTGCGAATTGCCTCGCCAAGGAATTTGCCGAACTGGTAGCAACGCCGCATGGTCGGCATGGGCGGCTGCACGCAGTTGAAGAGGATCGGCACGATCGGAAGGTCGGGATCGAGCCCCGCCAGTTCGAGCGGTGTGAGCGAGCCGTGGTCGAGCACCATTTCCATCGAAAAGGCCGGATCGAAATCGGCTTTCAGCGCCTCCTGCAGGAGATAGGCGCCGAAGGCCTGGTCGCCGGTAAAGACGCGGCGCTTTGCCTTCAGCCAATGTTCGATCGGGCTCTCATAGCTCTCGCCGACACCGATGCAGAGCGCGGGGAAATTGTCGAGGAAGAAGTTGTGCAGGTGGTCGTTGGAGAGCACGACCAAAGCGTCGGGCCTGCCGGCCTCGAAATCGCGTCCCATCGCCTCATAGGCGCCGAAAATCTCCGTCCGCAATTCCGCAGGGATGCGATCCGGGAAATTCAGCATGACCGGCGTGTGGCTTGCCGTGTAAATGCCGGTCAGTTCAGCCATTTGTCGTCTCCTTCTTTCATCAGGCTCCTGAGTGCCGCGAGCGAAACATCCTCCGGAATGCGCATGCCGATGCAGTGCGCACGCAGGAGGTACGGGTTGACGCCGGCTTCGTAGAGCCCGGCCACGTCGTTGCTGGAGATCTTTTCGGCGAGTTCCGGCGTCAGCCGGAAACGGGCGAGATAAGCGGCCTTGTCCTCATTGTAGGCGGCAAGGTCATCCGGCTTGTGGTGCAGTTCGTAGAGGGCCTTGTCGAGGAGGTAGGCCTCCGTGGTCGGCATCATCTGTCGCCAATTGCTCATCAACGGCTCCTTTGTCAGCGCAGTTGTTCGAGGACCCACGAGAGGAGCGTGGGAACGGTATGAGGGCCGAAACCCATGTGCCCGCCCGGAAAGAGCCGGACCGACTTCGGGCTGCCATGTTCCAGAAGGAGGTGGATATCGGCGATTGGGCACTGCTTGTCTTCCTTGCCGTTGACGAGCAGCAGCGGTGCACAGGGCTCTGACAGCAGACCCTGATCGAGGAGGGAAAGTTCTCGAAAGCCTTCGACATATTCCGCGTCGTTGGTCGCACCCAGCATGCGGCTGCGCGTTTCCACCAGTTCCATGAGATAGCTGTCGGGATAGCGGGACTGCTCGACCCAGTCGGGCTGGAACATGTAGTGAATGCCGCCGCCCCAGTTGACGGCACAGCGGATATCGTCGGCCATCATATGCGCGAGCTTGGTTGCCCAATGGCCGCCGAAGGACCGGCCGATCAGCGCGATTCTCCGCCCGTCGAGGTGGTGGTTCTCACGAACCCATTGAATGACGGGAAGGAACTGGATCTCGCCGTTGCGGCGCGCTTTGATCGGCGATTGGCCGGTTCCGACATTGTCCATCGCGATCGTCGCGATGCCCGCCGCGACGAAGGCGTTGGAAAGCTCGGTCATCTCCTCCTTCCAGGCGTCGACGCCGCCCCACATGATGACCACGGGAGGCTGCTCTGCGCCCGTGGGGATGCGGAGGTAGCAGCGGATCTCGGAGGTCAGAGCACCCGGCGCGTCGAAGGGAAGCGAGACAGGCACGATCGGCGGATCGGCCAGCGCGCCGAACCGCTCATAGGCCTGAAGTTCGAGCCGGTAGCTTTCCGCTTTCGCTTCGTGGTTCGGACAGGGAAAGCGGCCGAGGAAGTAGAAGCCGTAGGCTTGGTAATAGGCTTCGCGTGCGCCCGCCCGATCACCGGCGCGGCTTCTTTCCTCGGCCAGAGCCATGAAGCGGTTGCCCGTGCCAATCCAGGCGCTCGCCCAATTCGCCCCGTCCAGTCCCTGCAAGGCCTCGATCGTCTCGAGCGTTGCCTCAGGCTCGGTCAATCCAAGCGGATGAATCCGTTTGGCGAGCCGATCCCGCATCCAAGCCTTGGCATTGTCCAGCGATCGTGGTCCGGTGAGTTCGCCCGCCGTGGCCATTATCGTCATCTATGTGTCTCCATCTCTTAGAGGCGTCGGTGGATCACCAGATCCTTGCGAGCGCCTCTCGTTGCATGTCGGCTGTGTTCAAAGGTAGTCCGAGCACGCGCAGGTGCTCCGTTACGGCCAAGACAAGTTCGGCATTGCTTTCTGCGACATCGCCGTTCGGCAGATGCAGGTTGTTCTCGAAGCCCACTCGGACGTTGCCTCCCATCAATGCGGTGGCGACCGCACAGGCGGCCTCTTGCCGACCGAAGGCGCAAACCGTCCAATGGGTGAATCCATGCGGCGCATTTGCGAGGAATTCGATGAGATCGGCCGGCTGGGCTTGCTGGTCTGTCGTATATCGGCCGAGGACGAAGAGGAGGGGAATCTCCTCGGCGGCAAGAAGGCCGCGCCGGTGAAATTCGACCAGCCGTTCCATGTCCGCTCGGTCATAGAGGATGATCTGCGGAAAGATGCGCTCGCGTCGCATCCAGTAGAGTAAATTTGCGAAGGCCGCTTCATGCGCGGCGTCCGGCACGATCTCCCGCAAAGCAATGGACGCAGCCTCGGGGCGCAATTCCCGAACGAGAGCGATCTGTTCTGTCGGCGAATAGGTACCGAGGGACTCGGTCGTCACTTGAACGATCAACCGGTCGCCGGCCCGGGAGCGGATCGCGGCAATCGCTTCCCGATACCGATCGGCGTCGAGACAATGGCGGCCTTCAGCATCGCGAACATGAACGTGAATCATGCTGGCCTGCGCGGCGAGGCAGGATTCGGCGCAGTCGGCAAGTTCCGCAGCGGAAATCGGCAGGCCCGGATGGTCTGCCTTCGTCTTGCGGCCGCCGTTCGGCGCGATCGCAATTGCCACTGCCCGGCACGGGTTGCCGCGCCCTTGCTCTATGGAATCGACCTGCATCCTTCCTCCCGAATGAGGGTTGGCCGCATCGCAACGCTCAGACGCAGCCAAGCGTCTCGGCCCAATCTTTCTCTGAACCTCCTCAAGAAAAATGAGCGCGCTCAAAAAATGCCGGAGAACGCTGCTCTTGTCAATTTGAGCGCGCTCAATTTTTCATTTTTTGTTGGAACCTGCGAAAGTCGGCGCTAGCCGCGCGCCAATCCGAGCGTCATCCGTCCAATCTGAGGACGGCTGGATCTGGTGAAAGGCCACGCATCACGACGTCAATCTGGCGACGCAGTCTGTCCAACCCGGCTACAATATCCAGCGACTCGGCCGAAAGCCACATTCGAAGATCGACCTGATATATGGCGAATATGGCCTGCGCCACGATCTGCGGAGACTCCGTTGAAGAAACCAGGCCCTTCTCCATCGCTTCGGAAATGAGCCGGGTGAGCAGGAGTTTCAGCTTGTCCCTTGTACGATTGAACCGTTCCGCCTGCTTGCCCGACTGATAGAAGTACATTTCGCGGAGCGCCGCCCGGGACAGGACTGGAACTCGGGCGAAATACTCGTAGTGCAGGCGAAGCACACTGAGCAGGTTTTGAAGAAGGGAGTCTTCGGGCCTGATTGCAGCGCTTGCTTCGGCGATGCACTCTTCAAGGCCGTCGTTGACAATCAGGAAAAGAAGGTCCCGCTTGGTTTCAGCATAAACGAAGACGGTGCCCATGCCGACGCCGGCTTTGCTGGCGATCTCGCGGGTCGTCGTGTCGTCGAAACCCTTCGAGACGAAGAGGTCGAGCGCCGCCTCCTTGATACGCCGGAGCTTTTCTTCTTTATTCTGTTCCCGCAGTCCGGGCTTCTTTTTTGTTTCCTGCATCCCCGCTTGCCGTCTCCATTGGGCGCCTTGGTTGAAGCACCAGGCTTTATGCGAAACGGGGCGACATCAGGTCAAGCTGCATGGTGAGAAGATCCCGCCCGGGTCATTCGAAGAGCGCCACGGCGCGGCACCAGCCGGCGGAAGCACGCTTTATCTTGACCGGAAGGCAGGAGGCGGTGAAGCCTGTGGCCGGCAGCTCGTCCAGTCTCGTCAGCTTCTCCATGTGCAGGAAAATGCCGTCGCGGCCAGCCTTGTGTCCTTCCCATATGAGGCTCGCGTCCCGCGTTTCGGCAAAGCGCTGGGCGGTATTGCGGAACGGGGCATCCCACGACCAGGCGTCGGTCCCGGTGATATGCACGCCTTGAGACAGGAGCCATAGCGTCGCCTCGCGTCCGACGCCGCAGCCGCGACCGATATAGTCCTGCCGACCATAGGCAGCGCCGGCCGCCGTATTGATGAGAACGATGTCGAACGGCTGGAGTGTATGGCCCGTTCGCTCGACGGCCGATCGAATGTCGTCCAGGGTCGCAACATGGCCATCGGCAAAATGGCGCAAGTCGAGTTTCACGCCTGGACGGATGCACCAATCCAAGGGGACTTCATCGATCGTCCAGGCACGCTCCCCGCCGTTCATCGTGGAGGCGAAATGCCAGGGCGCGTCGAGATGGGTGCCGGCGTGGGTTGTCAAGGTCAACTGCTCGACCGCCCAGCCTTCAGCACCGGGTAACTCCGCTATGTCCAGGCCAGGGAAGAATCGGGCCATCTCCTCGGCACCGTCCTTGTGACCGGAATAGGTGATCTTCGGCCCGAGGCCCGGAGGATCGGCCGGAACATCGTTCTCGATTGCAACCGATAGGTCGATGATCTTCATGATGGGTCTCCTGTGAGAGCGGCACGGGCCAAGGCGTCCATATCTTCATCGGCGCGAAAGCCGAGTTTTAGTGAAGTGCGGGCGTCGAGGGGGGGCATGGCGCCAAAGAGGCGTGTGAGCTTGGCACCTTGGCAGAGCGGATGCGCGCCGGCGGCTGCGGCATTCCTGGTTTTTACACCAAAGCAGGAGTGGGGACGGTCG
Source organism: Ensifer sp. MPMI2T (assembly GCF_004827385.1). Lineage (GTDB taxonomy): Bacteria > Pseudomonadota > Alphaproteobacteria > Rhizobiales > Rhizobiaceae > Sinorhizobium. Next base: position 100,247 of record NZ_SRXN01000023.1, on the reverse strand, counting down.
TCGCCGAAGGCAAAGAACGGCGCCACCTATATACTCGAACAGGGAATTTTTGCCGATCTGTCGATAGTCAAAGCCTGGAAAGCCGACACCTCGGGCAACGCGATCTTCCGTAAGACCGCACGCAACTTCAATCCGCCAGCCGCGATCTGCGGCAAGATATGCGTGATGGAGGTGGAAGAGATCGTTCCCGTCGGCAGCCTCGACCCGGACCACATCCACCTGCCCGGCGTCTATGTACACCGCCTCATCCAAGGAACGCACGAGAAGCGGATCGAACAACGCACAATCCGAAAGCGGGGAGAGCTTTGATGGCCTGGAACCGTGAACAAATGGCTGCCCGCGCGGCCAAGGAACTGAAAGACGGAACTTATGTAAATCTCGGCATCGGCATTCCGACCCTCATTCCGAATTTCGTTCCAGAAGGCGTGACCGTCACCTTGCAATCGGAAAACGGCATGCTCGGAATCGGGCCGTTCCCGTATGAGGGCGAAGAGGATGCCGACCTCATCAATGCCGGCAAGCAGACGATCACGGAACAGCCCAACACGGCCTATGTTCGACAGTGCGACCAGCTTTGGCATGATCCGCGGCGGCAAGATCACCACGGCGATCTTAGGGGCGATGGAAGTGGCCGAGAATGGTGATCTCGCGAATTGGATGATCCCCGGCAAGCTCGTCAAGGGCATGGGCGGGGCGATGGACCTCGTTGCCGGCATCGATCGAGTCGTGGTCGTGATGGACCATACCAGCAAGGACGGCAAATCGAAGGTGTTGAAGGAATGCACTCTTCCGCTTACCGGAACGGGTGTGGTCGATCGTATCATCACCAATCTCGGCGTGCTCGATGTGGTCGAGAACGGACTGGAGATTGTTGAACTTGCCGATGGCGTCAAAGAGGATGCATTGCGCGCGGCAACCGAAGCGACCATTGTCGCCGCGCTACCGCTGATGCCAGAGGCGCTGGATCCATGAGAAGCATACGTGCGGCACGAGTGGCGGTCACCCGAGCCGCAGGCAATTGCAGGATCTCGAAGAAACTCTCGTGCGATGCCGGCCAATCTCCTAATAGTGCAGGCTGGCGACGCAATCGTCCTGCGCAGCCGGAAACCCGGCGCTCGTTGGATCTTGGCCGTGAAGCGGTGATCGCGGCGCTGCTGCTCGCGCGGCTCTGGCCCGACTACCAGGCGGTCGCCTCGGCGAGCGCACCTCGAGAAGCGGCCTTCACCGTCTTTCTCTACGGCCGAATGATCGGCGCCGCCGCCGAGATCGACGACCACCTGAACCGGGGGCGTAACATGGACCCCCACACGCCCGCCTCAGCGTGCGGCTTCGTGGTTTGATGGCGACCCGTCCGTCACCAGACCACGGTCCGCACCATCGCGATGCCGCCGCGGAGTACTGAACTGACCCCCACCGGCCTTGGCTTTGACTGACCGGAACCCACGCTCTTAGCTGTCATTTGCTTCGCCCGAATAGATGTCCGCAAGGGGTCCAGGCTGTGTGAAAACGCCGAACATGATACCCTTTGACATGAGTCGAGGGGGCTTCATGAAGCGGTATATCGAGGGTGTCGACAGGAGCCAGGGTACACTGCTTCCCGAGCAGTTGGATGATTGGGTGCATGAGGATAGCCCAGTTCGGGTGGTGGACGTCTTCGTTGATGAGCTCAATCTGGCCGATCTCGGATTCGTGCGCTGTGAGCCAAGCAATACTGGGCGCCCAGGCTATCATCCCTCGATCCTGCTCAAGCTCTACATCTACGGCTATCTGAACCGAATCCAGTCGAGCCGACGCCTCGAACGCGAAGCTGGACGCAATATCGAGGTGATGTGGCTGGTTGGGCGTCTTGTGCCTGACCATAAGACCATCGCCGATTTTCGACGCGACAACGGTGGTGCCATCAAGAAGGTCTGTAGCGGCTTTGTGCGGCTGTGCCGCGAGATAGGGCTGCTCGCCAAGCCGAGTGTTGCGATCGACGGCAGCAAGTTCAAGGCGGTCAACAACCGGGACCGGAACTTCACCAAGGGCAAGCTGGCGCGGCGCATGGCGCAGATCGAAGAGAGCGTTGCCCGATATCTGCACCAGATGGACAGCGCCGACCGGCAGGAGCGCGACGACATTCATGCCGCCAAGATCGAGCGCCTGCAGGAGAAGGTTGAACGGCTTCGCCAGGAGATGGTTCGGCTTAAGCAGATCGAGAAGGAGATGCTGGAAACGCCCGACCAGCAGGTATCGCTCACCGATCCCGATAGCCGGTCAATGGCGACCAGCGGCCGCGGCTCCGGCATGGTCGGCTACAACACTCAGACCGCAGTCGACACCGAACATCACCTCATCGTCGCCCATGAGGTGACCAATATCGGCAACGACCGGGCGCAACTTGCCAACATGGCCAAGGCCAGCAAGCAAGCCTTTGAGGCAGACCATCTCGAGGTTGTGGCTGACCGCGGTTACTTCAACAGCGAAGAGGTTCTCGCCTGCGTCGAGCAGAAGGTCACGGTGACCATGCCCAAGCCGATGACGTCGGGCAATCGGATCAAGGGGCTCTTCGTCAAGCAGGACTTCCGGTATCTCAAGGACGAGGATGTCTATCTCTGCCCGGCCGGCGAACGGTTGATCTACCGGTTCACGCGAGAAGAGGCGGGCCTGATGATCCGGCGCTACTGGTCGAGCAATTGTCCAAGCTGCGCCATCAGGTCCAAATGCACGACCAGCAAGTACCGGCGCATTCAGCGTTGGGAGCAGGAGCATCCCCTCGAGGCGATGCAAGCAAGGCTTGATGCTGATCCTGATAAGATGCGGCAACGCCACGTGACCTCCGAGCATCCCTTCGGGACGATCAAATCCTGGATGGGAGCCACGCACTTCCTCACCAAGCGCCTGCCGAACGTGCGCGCGGAGATGGCGCTGCACGTACTCGCCTACAATATGACCCGGGTCATGAACATCATCGGCAACAAGGCACTGATGGCGGCAATACGGGGGTGAGCGCCTCGCCTCTTACGTGCACGAAACTCTCGTCAAAGGCCGATAAGAGGCCAATTCGGCATCTGGAGCGCGCTCGAAAGCAAAACCGCCTACCATGACGCTTGAGCTACGCTCATATCCCACAACTGGCCATGGCATCAGCGTTTTTACACAGCCAGGGTCGAAACGCGTCGATCCCAGCTTCCGAGGCAAGGTCTGGAAGTGGCGCAAACCTGCAGCTCAGCGGCATCTATGCATGTCCGCTTCTGGGATACCACCGTGCTCTGCTCAGTGTCCGACTTGGAAGCGCAAAGCGGAAACCATTTCCACTTTGGGCCGCAAGCCGACCGGCAGCTTTTGGCGTTCAGAACGCGATAGCAGATATTCAGTGAGGTAAGATAGACGTCTCCAACTGACCCGCCACCCAGCCGTTCGCGCGTGACCTTGGCGTGCGCTACGTCGTTGAAGGCAGCGTCTGCAGAATGGAGAGCCGGATTCGCATCACGGCGCAACTGATCGACGCCATTCCAGTCTTGATGTGGTGGCGGGTATCTTACTATCACAGCCCAATTTCTCTAAGACCGAATACACACGAACCAGGTCCTGCTTGAGCACGCATAAGACCGGGAGCTTCTTCGCGAAGGAATCGTCAAGGCCGGATTGCCCGAGTAAGTTGCTCGTCCGTGCAGGCGTTTGCCAACTTGCATCCACGATGCCTAGCCTAGGAAGTCGAAGCTCACAAACTCCCCGCCCGATCCGAGCTAGCTAGACAAATCGCTGCCAAAAGCAGCCCAATGGACATCGCTGCATGGCACAAATATCATCTTCATAACCGGCCACCTTAGGCTACATCCAACATGGCCAATGAACGCGCCCAACGCCGCCTCGCCGCCATCGTCGTCGCCGACGTCGTAGGCTACTCGCGCCTCATGGAGGCTGACGAGGCAGGAACGCTTGCGGCGCTGAAACAGCGGCGAAAGACCATCCTGGAACCGGTGGTACGCGGCCATGAGGGCCGTGTCATCAAGGTCATGGGCGACGGGGTGCTGATGGAGTTTGCCAGCGCGGTGAACGCGGTCGAGGCTGCGCTCGAGCTGCAGGCCAAAATGGCAGAGGCCAACCAATCCGTTACCGAGGGCCGCCATATTATCCTGCGCGTAGGCATCAATCTAGGCGACGTGGTCGGAGAAGGTTCGGACATCTACGGCGATGGGGTGAATGTTGCGGCTCGCTTGGAAGCTTTGGCAGAGCCGGGCGGAATCTGTGTTTCGGCCAAGATTAATGAGGAATTGCGTGGCAAAAGCGATTGCGCCCTCGAGGACATGGGAGAGGCCCAACTCAAGAACATCGCTAGGCCCGTGCGCATCTACCGCCTGCGAACGAATGCTAGTTACTCGCAACGGCGGACGGCAACAACGCCAACTGCTGGACCCTCCATTGTCGTGCTGCCGTTCGATAACCTCAGTGGCGATTCCAGCCAGCAGTACCTTTCGGACGGAATCACTGAGGACGTCATCACCGAGCTTTCGCGGTTCAGAAATCTCACCGTCGCCGCGCGTCACACTTCGTTCCATCTCGCCAGCAAAAACATCAACCCCTTGCAGGCGGCCCGGGATCTGGGTGCGAACTATGTCGTCGAAGGCAGTGTGCGGAAGGCGGGCGAGCGGATTCGGGTTACAGCCCAGTTGATCGATGCCCGCACGGGCAACCACGTTTGGGCCGAGCGGTATGATCGAGAAGCCCAGGACATTTTTGCCGTGCAGGATGAAGTTGTTGCAGCCATCGTAGCGACGGTCGAGGGGAGAACGGTAGCCGCCGCTGCGAGCCAAGTGCGAAAGCGGCCGACCTCGAGCTGGACAGCCTATGACTTTTTTCTCCAAGGGCGGGAGCTCGACGATGTGCGCGGATGCGCCAACATGGAGAAGGAATCAGTGCCGCTTTTTGAGCGGGCGGCTTCGATTGATCCTGATTTTGCCCAGGCTCATGCTTTGTTGGCAATCGCTCTTCTCGGCCGCTACTGGTTCGACGCCGACCCGCAAACACTGCAGGAGGCTTCAAGCGCCGCAGAGAGAGCTTTGGAACTCGACAGCAACGACCCGACGGTTCACCAGGCCAAAGGCATGGTCACGGTTTGGCTCCGCCAACATGAGCGAGCCGGCATTCATTTCGATCGCGCCCTGACACTTAATCCGGTCGACACTCGAATTCGCGCAGACCGCGCGAATTGGCTGAGATATTCCGGCCACCTAGAGGAGGCTCTGGCTTCTATCGATGACGCGTTGCGAAGAACGCCATTTCCCCCGCACTGGTTCTGGGGGATTCGCGGAGGAATCTTGTTGGAACTGAGAAGATACGGCGAAGCCGTGGAAGCCATAGACAACATGCCGCAAAAGAACCACACCGCCTGGCTCACGCTCGCAGCCGCCCATGCCCATCTTGGCCACGCCGCTTTAGGACTCGAAGCGCTGAACAAGGCTCGCGACCTCAGGCCGGGTATTTCGTTGCGGGAACTCGCGGCTGTGCTTCCTCACGCTCGTCGTGAGGCGCTTGATCCTCTATTCGATGGCCTGCGCAAGGCCGGGTTACCTGATTGAGTGAGCCCGGAAACTTGGCGGCCTTTCATAGACACTCGGCGAATGGCCGATTCTGGTGCTGCGCAAGGCGGATATTCGGTTGCTTGGTCTCCGATGCAGATCATCGCCAGCGACCCAACTTTTGCACGTGCTTCGGGACTCGCGTTGTTACCGGCAAAGTCTGCTCTCAGGGTACGGCAAAGCGGATCTGAAAGCTGACATTCGTTCATCAGCGGCTCGAAGGTCCGCTTTTAGCCCGCAGCAGACGATTTTTGCTGCCGCCGCGGTGCATGACCTCGAATGACCGGTCTACGACAGGGAAAGTTCGGGACGCTTGCGCTTCCTGCGCGAGCAGGTTACATACTGAACTATATGGTTCAGTATGTAAGTCCTCCTCTCGATCTCTCGTTCGCGGCGCTGTCCGATGCGACCCGCCGCGGGATCATCGATCAGCTTGGGCGAGGGGACGCGTCGATCACCAGTCTCGCGGATAAGTTCCAGATGACGCTGACCGGCATGAAGAAGCATGTCCAAGTTCTCGAGCGGGCGGGGCTCGTCGTCACGCAGAAGGTCGGACGGGTGAGAACCTGCAAGCTTGGGAAACGCGGCCTCCAGGCGGAGGCCGAGTGGATCGAGGCGCATCGCAAGCTCTTCGAGGCACGCTTCGAAGCATTGGACGAAATCATCAGCGAAATGAAACAGGAGGGAAACGATGAATCAGCAAGTTAACAGCGCAGGCGGTGCGCAGAACCGCACGTCAGTCGAGCGCAGAGGGGATCGCGAACTCGTCGTAACGCGGACATTCAATGCGCCGCCGAGCACGGTTTACAGGGCGTGGAGCCAGCCCGAGCTGTTCCAGCGCTGGTGGGTGCCAAAATCGGCATCCGGCATTTCGCTCGTATCGTGCGCTATGGACGTCCGTACCGGCGGCAAATATCGGCTGGAATTCGGCGCCGGCGGTTCGGACACCATGGCCTTCTACGGCAAGTATCTCGAGGTGGTGCCGAACGAGCGCATCGTCTGGACCAACGACGAGGGCGAAGAGGGCGCGGTCACGACCGTGACCTTCGAGGACCAGGGCGGGAAGACGCTGCTGAATTTCCACGAAGTCTATCCGTCCAAGGAGGCGCTCGAGGAAGCACTACAGGGCGGGGCGGCCGCATTGCCGGAGCAGCTCGACGAATTGCTTTCCAGCCTAGGCGAGTAGCGTGGGTCGGGAAGCTCGCCTCGGGGAAACGTCTGCTCTTGGGAAGTGACTCCACCGGCCTTTCCGGCCGGAGCGCGGGCGCATGGCGGTCAGTTTCGATCTCAATCTGCAGATCGATTTGCAACGGATCCAAACATGTCATATCCGACAAGCCCATTGTCTGTCACCTTAATTAGCATGCTCGGTTACTAAACGAAGCTTCAGTTCGAGCCTATAAAGGGCAAGGGCAACCTCAGGCATTGTTGTTTGCGGGTTTACGGTTCGATCCGGTTCAAGGGGAGCTATTGAAACTTTGCAGGCGCAACGAGCGCCTGGATCCCTATTGAGAGCGTGCCGCGTTCGGCTTCATCATCGAGTAGCCGCTCTCCTGGAGCGCAGTGCCCGTGATGAAGAAGAGGGGAGTTTTTTCGGATCATATATTCGTGACGCGCGGATCAGGGCGCTGCCGGATGCGTTTTGTAAGATTGAGAAGAGGGAGTGCGCGAAGCCAGAAGGAGACCTGGTATGAACCGAATGATCGAGCTTAGCGCTCGCGGCCAGAGCTGTTGGATGGACGACCTGACCCGGCGCATGATTACAAACGGCGAACTGGCGCGGCGGGTCGAACAAGGTCTGCGCGGTATTACTTCCAACCCCACCATCTTCGAAAAGGCTGTGGCCGGAGCCGGCGATTATGACATCGACATCGCGCACGCCGCCGCGGCCGGACGTTCAACATCCGAAATCTACGAGGAACTGATCACCACGGATGTGCGCAACGCCTGCGATATGCTGCGGTCCGTCTATGAACAGTCACACGGCGAGGACGGCTTCGTTAGCCTCGAGGTTTCGCCGCATCTGGCGCATGCCACGGAGGCCTCGATCCGGGAAGCCCGGCGGCTGTGGTCCATCGTCGACCGCCCAAACCTCCTCATCAAGATCCCCGGGACCGCCGCTGGCGTCCCCGCGATCGAGCAGCTGCTCTTCGAGGGCATCAATATCAACATCACGCTCCTGTTTTCGATTGCGGGCTATGAGGCCGTCGCGCAGGCCTATATTCGGGCGCTCGAGCGGCGTCTCGAAGCTGGCCGCCCAATCGACAACATCGCCTCGGTGGCGAGCTTTTTCCTGAGCCGTATTGACGTCCTGGTCGATGAACTCCTGCTGCACCGGATGGTGCCCGATGGCGACACCAAGGGCGATCCCGATCCGGAACGCCTTCTTGGAAAGGCGGCGATCGCCAATGCCAAGCTCGCCTATCGGCGCTTCCAACGCAACTTGGAAGGTGACCGGTGGAAGGCGCTGGCCGACAAGGGCGCGCATGTGCAGCGGATGCTGTGGGCGAGCACGAGTACCAAGAACCCCGATTATCATAACCTTATGTATGTCGAGCCGCTGATCGGCCCACTCACCGTGAACACCATGCCGCAAAAGACGATTGCGGCCCTGCTTGACCACGGGGTAATCAAGGACACGGTCGGGGAGGGGATCGAGCAGGCCGAGAAGGTAATGGCCGAGCTCGAGCGCGTGGGCATCAAGTTCGATCAGGTGACGGCCCAGCTTGAAAACGAGGGTATCCAGAAGTTCATCGAACCTTTCGATTCGCTGATGCGGCAGCTCGATGCCAAGCGGGAGCGGTATCTCGAGCCGGCTGATCTCTCATTGCTTGACGACATGGCCCGCAAGCTGCGCCGCTTGGTCATCCGCATGACAACCGAGGCCGAATCGGGACACCCGACATCGTGCATGTCCTGCGCCGATTTGGTGGCAGCTCTGTTTTTCCGCGAAATGCGCTGGGATCCGAAGGATCCCCACGCACGCAACGTGGACAGCTTCGTCCTGTCCAAGGGACATGCCGCACCGATCCTCTGGGCCGCCCTGCACGAGGCCGGGGCGATTGCCGAGCACCCGCTGTCGTTGCGCAAGATCGACAGCACGCTAGAAGGACATCCGACGCCGCTCAATCCTTGGGTCAAGGTCGCCACCGGATCGCTTGGACAGGGGCTCTCGGCCGCCAACGGCATCGCGGCGGCCAACCGCCTGAACAAGATCGATGCAAGGGTCTACTGCCTGCTTGGCGACGGCGAGTGCTCCGAAGGCTCAGTGTGGGAAGCCGCGCAGTTTGCCTCCCTCAACGGGCTTTCGAATCTGGTCGCCATCGTCGACGTTAACGCTCTGGGCCAGAGCGGACCGACGCCCTATCGGCACCACACTGAAGTGTTCGCGCGGCGCTTTGCAGCGTTCGGCTGGCGCACGATCGAGGTCGACGGTCACAACATGGCGGCCATCCTCGGCGCGCTCCGTTCCGGCCGCGAGGGTGGTCCCACAGCGATCATCGCCCGAACGACAAAGGGCAAGGGCGTTTCCTTCTTGAACGGCGCCGACGGTTGGCACGGCAAGCCGCTCGACCGGGAGCAGATGCAGGCCGCACTTTCTGAATTGGGCGAAGCACAGGTCGCGCTTACCGTTGAATCCCGTCGTGTCGGGCAATACTCCGAGGCCCAGAATGCAGCAGCGTCGCGTCGGATCAAGGTCAAGTATCGAGCCGGTGAACAGGTCGCAACCCGGCAGGCCTATGGAAAGGCGCTGGAGAAGCTCGGCGCGCTGATGCTCGATATGGTCGTCCTCGACGGTGACGTCGGCAACTCGACCGGAACCGAAGGCTTCGCAGAGAAATTCCCCGAGCGCTTCTTCCAGTCTTACATCGCAGAGCAGAACATGGTCGGAACCGCGCTCGGATTGGCGGCGGCGGGTAAAATTCCCTATGCCGCAACCTTTGCCTGTTTCTTCACGCGAGCCTATGACTTCATCCGCATGGCCCAATACAGCCGTCCCCGCCATCTTATTCTGTGCGGCAGCCATGCGGGCGTCTCGATCGGCGAGGACGGCCCCTCGCAAATGGGGCTCGAAGACATGGCGATGTTCCGCGGACTGATCAACAGCATCGTGCTCTATCCGGCGGACGCCGTCAGCGCAGAGCGGTTGACAGAAGCCGCCGCGCATACGGAAGGAATTGTCTACATTCGAACCACGCGCCCGAAAACCGCCGTGATCTACGCTAATGACGAGGACTTCCCCATCGGCGGTAGCAAAACGCTCCATTCTTCGGAAGAGGACCGGCTGACTATCGTCGCCGCGGGCATCACGCTGCATGAGGCGCTTGCCGCGCACGACAGCCTCGAACGCAGAGGCATCAGGACCCGTGTCATCGATGCCTATTCGGTCAAACCGCTCGATGCCGAGACGTTGTCGGCGGCGGCGCGAGAAACGGGACACATCCTCGTCGTCGAAGATCACGCGATCGACGGCGGGCTTGCGGATGCGGTCTCGGCCGCGGTCGGCGCGGCGGCACCCGTCCATCGCTTGGGCGTCCGGGAGCTGCCACGCTCCGGCAAGAAGGACGAACTGCTAGATCGCTCCGGCATCTCGCGCCGATCGATCGAAGAGAAGGCGGTGCAGATCGCCGCCTGAGCCCGGATTTCTCGCTGGCTTCTGTCGCCTTGCCTGACCTGACGGGCGGGCAAATTGATTATCCTTTCCGAATGGCTGGACGGGCATATATCGCGCGCAACCGGCATTGAATCTGACACAGCTGGGGAGCGAAACGTTGGACAGGCTCCAACGGGAGACGTTCGGATATTTCCTGAAAGAGAGCAATCGCGCCAATGGGATGGTTCCTGATAATACGCGCAAAGGCTCGCATGCGAGTATTGCCCCAATAGGCTTTGCCCTGACCGCCTATACCACCAGCGTCGAGCGCGGCTTTATCACGCGCGCCGAGGATATCGAGCCCACACTCGCAACACTTCGATTTTTTAGAGACAGCGAGCACAGCGAGGAGGCGGATGCGACCGGTTAGAAGGGCTTCTACCACCACTTTTTAGACATGGACACCGGCCGTCGCGCCCGGGAGTCGGACCGATCGTGTTGATGATCGAGAACTACCGCACGGGATTTCTTTGGCAGTTGATGAAGAAATGCCCGTTCATTGTCGAGGGTTGCGCAGGGCGGGATTCACCGGTAGTTGGCTGCACGTATCATAGCTCTCGTCTGAGGGGTTAGGGGCGAACAGGGCCAGCGACCGCGCGGCCGACGATGACGCGCCTTGAAGCGGCTCGACCGGTCCAGCAAGGCGAAGGGACATCACTATGTTCGATTCCCGCGAAAAAATCGCACTTTTCATCGACGGTGCGAATCTCTTCGCTGCGTCGAAGAGCCTGCGCGCTGTCGAGGGGGTATCCGCATGCCTTCAGCGATTCGAGGCGGCAAGACGGCGCCGCGTCTGCGCTTCATAATCGGCGAGCTCGCTGCTGATGTGGATCGGATAGTCAAGCGCGGCGTGCTCCAGCGCCCGCAAGGGTCGGGGCAACTCGCGGATTAACATGCGGGTTTCGTTCATGAGGGTTGCCAATGACTTGCACGCCCTCATTCGCCGGCCTCCAATCATGACAGGCTCAAGAAGCCGACGTCCGCTCAAGTCCTCGTAGTTGCGGTCAATGGTGTCTCCAACCGCGGCGCCGTTATACATGTGACGAAAGGCCTGCTTGCGTCCCGGGAGGATGAGCTTGTTCGCGGAAAGCTTCATGCGGCCAATGCCGATCACAGCGGCGAGGCGTGGCACGAACGGCAGCTGAGATAAGAGGAAGATCAAACATCCTCTCAGCGTCGAAGGGCAATCCGCGCATGGATGATCCGATGAGTCCGCTCTCGGTCGAGGGCAGCCGTTCTTTACGAGCCACTTGCCCGGCTCGTTGCGGGGAGGTCCGCGGTCCGTGATAAAAACATCGCGTAATGGATCGTCGGGAACTTGGCGACCGTGAGCGCTGTCACGCGATGCGCTGAGAGGAATTCGAATCGAACAATGCGCGTATACCTGATACGCACCTAAAAGAAAGCGAGATCGCCTTTGCCTTAATTATGGGAGGCGATGCCTTGGCAGACCGCGTCCCAGTTCGCCTCCCGTGTCTCGAAAGCTTGAGCACGATTTGTCCACTCGACCCGCTCGGGATCCATATGCAGCAGCCGAACCCATCCCGCCCTCGCACCATTCGGCCGGATCAACGCGCTTCGGATTGCCGGAGCCCATGCATGGGAGCAATATAAGCGAGACAGAATATTCATCGGGTTGTGGGGGAACTCGGCGATCATGTTACGGCACCGTTTGATCTTCCCCGTTGCCGGTATCGTCCTCGTTCTAAGTCTCGTCCTGGCCGGTTTATGGATCTGGACGGGAAACGTCATCGTCTCGTTCACGTCCGAACGCCTGATCCGAGAGGTGACGCAGGCCGTGCATCGCGACGTCGGTCAATTGGTGCGCGGCGCTGAAAAGGCGGTATCCCGCTTGGCCAACGGTCTTGTTCGTCACGACGTGCCGCTCGGCGATCCGCATGCCATCGCACGTGAGCTCTATGCTTTGCTGGCCGAGGAACCCGATGTCGACTGGATGTTCTTCGGCAACGAGGGCGGCGGGCTCGTTTCGGTCGGGCGATTGGCAGACTCGAGCAGCGTGTTTCTGATGAGCGAAGACTTTCGCGCCGGCGCCGTACGCGAGTTCGATGCATTAGCAGACGGCCGGGTTGGCCGCCTGCGGAAGTCGGAAGGCGCGTTCGATTCACGCGAGAGGGTCTGGTACAGACAGGCGAAGGAGACGGGGGAGCGGTACTGGACCGAACCCTATCTCGGCTTGATCGAGCCCGTCCTGGGCATCTCGCTCTCCGCCCCCGTTTTTGACAAGAGCGGCAATTTCGTCGGGGCGTGCGGGATCGATCTCATCCTCACGCAGCTTTCGAGATTCTTGCAGACACTCGAAGTCGGCGAGAACGGACGGGCCTTCATCATCGATGCGACCGGACATTTGATTGGCGCGTCGGGAGGGGTGTCCCCCGTCGCGATCGGCGCCGATGGGGCGCATCTGCGCCTGCAGGCGTCAGAGGCCACCGACCCCATCGTCCGAGAAGCGGCCCGCTATCTTCGTCGAAACCCAGATATTGCCGGGTCCTCGTCGGCTGGGCCGCGCGTGTTTTCCTTCAGCGACCCCGAGCGCGGCCGGATCTATGCGACGGTCGACCACGCTGCACCCGGTGCACTCAAGTGGACCATCATCTCGGCGGTGCCAGCTTCGGATTTCCTCAGACCCGTGTATCAGGCGGCCTATCTCTCGATTGTCATCGGCGCGATCATTGTCGCCGTCTTCGTGGTCATCGGACTGGGGATGGTCGCACGCACATTGCGACCGCTGACAGAACTCACCCAGGCGGCACATGCGATCGCAAAGGGGGAATGGCGGGAGGTCCCCAAGGGTCATCGAAATGATGAAGTCGGCCTGCTCGCGCAGGCTTTCACTCTCATGACGTCCCGCCTCAAGGAGACGTTAGAGGGTCTGCGTCGAAGCGAGGCGAACTTCGCGGAAGCCCAGCGCGTCGCCCATGTCGGCTACTGGGAACGCGACCTCGGCACAGACTGTCTTACCTGGTCGGACGAGACATACCGTATCTTTGGGCTGACGCCGCGCACAGGCAAGGTGATCAGTCTTGCCGAGGCCACTGAGCGGATACATCCCGAGGATCGGCCGAACTGGAGTCAGGCCGCGGCTGAGGCCGTGCGTGGTGAATCCCGCTACGACCTCGAATACCGCATCGTCCGGCCCAACGGCGAACCGCGCATCGTTCACAGCCAGGGTGACCTGACGAGGGACGAATCGGGCCAGCCGCGCAGCATGTTCGGCACGATCCAGGACATTACCGAACGCAAGCGGGCCGAAGAGGCGCTGAGGGACAGCGAGGAGCAGTGGAGGGCCGTATTCGAGAACAATCCGACGATGTATTTCATGGTGGACGCGGCCGGCACGATCGCGTCCGTGAATCCCTTCGGGGCAGAACAGCTCGGCTACACGGTCGATGAACTGATCGGCCGACCGGTAAAGGATATTTTTCACGAGGCGGACCGAGACGCAGTCCAGAGACATGCGGCCGCCTGCCTCGATCAACTCGGCGAAGCCATGAGCTGGGAGCTGCGCAAGATTCGTAAGAACGGCTCGATGCTCTGGGTTCGCGAGACGGCTCGGGCGATGATGATCAAGAAGCGCCCCGTCATCCTGATCGTGTGCGAGGATGTCACGGAGCGCAAGCGCGCCGAAGAGGCGGCCCGGCGGAGCGAAGACGAGCTTCGCCAGGTCATCGAGACCGTTCCGGCAATGGTGTGGACCGCCCTGCCCGACGGCCGTGTCGATTTCATCAACCGGCGGGTACAGGAGTTCACAGGCCTCTCCCTTGACGGAACGTCAGGAGCGAGCTGGGAGCCCGAAGCCCGGTTTCACCCTGACGACGTCGAGCAGTATAGGTCCAAGTGGCGCACGTCCTTGGCTACCGGCCACCCGTTCGAGGCGGAGGTCAGGATCCGTCGCGCGGCCGACGGCGAGTATCGCTGGTGGTTTGAAAGTGCCGTCCCGCTCAGGGATGAGCATGGAAACATTCTCAAATGGTATGGTTTTCTCGTGGACATCGAGGACCGCAAGCGGGCCGAGGAGGCGCTGCAGAAGGCGCAGGCCGAGCTTGCGCATGTCACGCGCGTGACAACGATGGGCGCGCTGACTTCCTCCATCGCACACGAGGTCAACCAACCGCTGGCCGCCGTGGTCACCAACGCCAACGCCGCCCTGCGCTGGCTCGCCAGCCACCCACCGAACGTCGACGAGACGCGGGAGACGCTGGAGCGCATCGTGCGGGACGGACACCGGGCGGGCGAGGTGATCGGCCGCGTACGCGCGCTCCTCAAGAAGACAGCCACCGTCACGGTGAAGGTCGACCTGAACGGCCTCATCGAAGACTCGGTCGCTCTCGTCCAAGGTGAGGTGCGCAGCCATCGAATTCTGCTGCGCACCGAGCTGGCGCAGGATCTCCCGCCCGTCGAAGGTGACCGGGTCCAGTTGCAGCAGGTGATCCTGAACCTGGTGATGAACGGCATCGAGTCCATGAAGAAGGTAGCGGACCGGCCGCGGGAGTTGCTGATCAGATCCCGCCTTGACGCATCCGGGTGCGTGCTGGTCGCGGTACAGGATGCCGGCCTCGGACTGGAGCCGCAGGATGCGGAGCGCGTCTTCGAAGCGTTTTACACGACGAAGGCGGAGGGTCTGGGCATGGGCTTGGCCATCTGCCGTTCGATCATCGAGGCGCACGGGGGGCGCCTATGGGCCGAGGCGAACGAGCCTTGGGGAGCTGTGTTTCAATTCACCCTGTCGTCAGTCCCGGACGACGGCACCCCTGGTGGCGCTGGCTAATGCATGTCGCCCCAAAGTGTGCAGCGGTTTTGGGACAACGACATGCATAAAAGCAATGACATAAAGCACGTCGCATGAGTCCGGTTAAACGCGACGCGCTTTAGAACAGAATCCGCTCGATTCCTTCATTGATCACTTTCGCCGTCGTTCCCGCGCGCCAGCGCAGAATGGATACAGTTCAATAGATCCTGCTCACCAAACGGCTTTGCCAAATACCCGACGATGTCCGGGCCCAACCCGCGTGCACGCAGATTCTCGCTCGGATAGGCAGTGATCAGAACGGTCGGAATGCTCTCGCCCAACGCGACGAGGCGGCGGTGGAGATCAAGCCCACTCATTCCGGGCATATGGATGTCCGTTACCAGGCAGGCCGTCCGGCGAAGCTGGGGGAACTTTAAGAACTCGTCGGCAGATGAAAAGGCCTCGGCATCAAATCCCAGCGACCTCATCAGCCCCTTGGTAGCCTCGCGCATCGACTGATCGTCATCGACAATCGCAATCAGAGGCTTCTTGATTGGCACTGCCGCCTCCAAACCTCGCGACAAGCGTCTTGCAGAAATCTCCTGCATGTTTTCTTGATCGGATCCGACTTAGCTAAACATGCAGCGCTTCAAAGTGCTCCAGCAACTTCGGGCGTCTGATAGGGCGCGCGCTGTAGCGGTGTGAGGTGGTTGGCAACATACATCAGCACGTGAGGGCCACAAAGGCAGAGGAAGCTATACGATGGTATAGATCGCTTGAGATTTTGCGGCGGTCGCACGCTCTGCACGCGCACCCTTACAAGCGCAGTTCGCCAGTACGGAGCGCATCGGCATGCTGTCGGTGGCAGTCCGCAGGAGGCGCTAACCTTCGGCGGCCGTGGCCACCCTGTGGTCTTGTGGCTGAGGGAATTAGGGCGCATTCTGATGTGCGAAAGGGCTTCGTTTGGCACTGGCGGAGGAGAGAGGAGGAGTGTTCCCATTGCATGATCGGCGCTCTGCCGCTTGGCCTCTCCCCGATGCCGCGGCAGCGAGCGCAAACAGCTCTCGTCTGCAGGAAGCGGTCTTCCCCGAAGGCCGCCAACGATGAAGGAGGGCCCTGCAACCGTCATCGTCATCGATGATGATCCAGCGATCCGCGAGGCGCTTGGCAGCCTGCTGCGGTCCGTTGGCTTTGACGTCAGACTCCTCGCCTCGGTGAACGACTTCTTAAAGTCCGGTCGGCCGGAGGGGCCGACCTGTCTCGTACTGGATGTCCGGCTGCCGGGACAAAGCGGCTTGGAATTTCAGCGAGAGCTATCGCGGGGCGGCATTCAGATCCCGATTATCTTCATCACGGGGCATGGCGACATTCCCATGTCCGTCCAGGCAATGAAAGGCGGCGCGATCGAGTTCCTGACGAAACCGTTCCGCGACCAGGACCTGCTCGACGCGGTTCATGTCGGCCTCGCGCGCGACCGCGAGTGGCTTGAGAACGAAGCGGCATTGGCGACGCTGCGCGCGCGGTTCGAGAGCCTGACCCCGCGGGAGCGCGAGGTGATGGCCTTGGTGGTGACTGGACGGCTCAACAAGCAGATCGCCGCCGATCTGGGCGTGAGCGAAATTACCGTGAAGGTCCACCGCAGCCAGGTAATGCAGAAGATGCATGCCAAATCCCTGCCCGAGCTCGCCCGCATGGCGGACAGGCTGAAACTCGAGCCAGGGAAGCCACAAGGCTCATAGATTCGTGTAAAGGCATATAAACCGGCGTATAGGTCGTCCCCTCCGCGTCGGTATCCGATCCGTCCTCTTGATCAATGGTCCTGTCGGGAGGGCACTGTTATGGTCAGGGAACTTCTTCCCGTGGGCCATTTTCCTTCAATCGGCCCCCCTCCCGGTCTCGGGAGGGGTCTTTTGTCTCGATAGCAAGCTGCGCAAGCATATCTAAGAGCAGTGACTGGCTCACGATCTCGGATCGGCCCCACTCAGATGTTGCGCATCATCGAGCACCAAGACGACCGCGGGAAACAATGAGGGAATCAATCGCGTTTTGAAGTCGAGCGACCGAGGTGGTTCGCGGCGACCGGGAGCATCAACACGGTCGCGACCCGAATAGGGGGCTTGGGGCGAGCATCGACGATGCTCAGGCGCGGGCAAGAAGCAGATGCCGGTCGCCAGGGCCTAATGCATGTCGCCCAAAAGTGTGCAGCGGTTTTGGGACAACGACATGCATACAAGCAATGACATAAAGCGCGTCGCATGAGTCCGATTAAACGCGACGCGCTTTAATGTATCGTCAAGGAATACTGCGAAGGGTAAAGCTCCTCAAAGTCCTCTACAAGGCGTAGAAGCTCGAGAGAGTAGAGCGAAAGACTGAACAGCGTGTCAGTGACATATAGGGTGAACGCAGTTGTCCGGGCGTGCAAGGCCTGCCTCCCACGAGGCGCGATTGCATCCCGTGGCGTGACGCAGATTGTCATTAGATGCGCTTCAGAGTGAGTATCGGGCCGTGCTGGATAGTTTGTCGGCATGTAGAACGGATGACTTGGTAGAGTGCTACAGCCCTCCGATACGCGTTGGGAGAACAGCTGCAACGGGAGCAGATCGATTTCTATGCGGTTGAGTTCCTGTGTCATGGTCACAATCCCTAGAAGGAGCGCGGAGGAACGAAGAGGCAGATGGTGCGCCCTTTAGGCTCGCCGGCCACCGTGCAATGGTGAAACTGCCCGTCCGGGCTGTTCTTGATGCGAGTATCCCGTGGCGTGATGAGCTCGCCAGTGAGCTTGATGACATAGCCTTGGGGGCCTTCGAGAACCGCCTGATCTCGAATCTCGCGGCAGTCCATTCCGCTGCAGCAGGAGAACGGGTATGTCCATCCGTTCGGCTGTGCCGCGGTTGGCGTCGCATCATGCGCCGCTGCCGGAGCAGCGATCACGACTGCAAAGAGAATAACTGCTGGCTTGCTCATGATCCGCACCTCGATGCTGAATTACGCCAGCTTCCTTTCGAAGCTTCCTTCGACCGAGATTGAGCCGCTGTGAACAGCGTCTCCGTCCTTTCAGGCGGCTCCGGCTCTCGAAGCGCCGGATGAGGTACGAGTCATTTTCATGGCGCTCGGGGATCGGCCCACCGGAGGATGTACGCTGAAGATAGCAGCACCCTCTCGGACCCGACTATTGATCGGGAGGAAGGACCGGGTACCAACGAGGAGGAGATCACCTATACGGCGGTCTAATGCTTTTATGCGAGGGGAGGGCGCGCCGGTGCCGCCGGTCTCCGCCTTCTTGACTTTTCCGAAAGCGGTCGGCCTAGCTGGATTGCCGGAGCGCGCGAGCTTGTCATTCCACGCACCCCATGCATCGCTGCCTCTGTGGTGATGGTGGATAGGGTTGGTATTCTGCATGGCGGCCAGATGTGGCCCGTCGAGCTTGACGGCGAGTAGACTCGGCCGCCGCATTCACCCGGGGAGAACTCAGATGGTAACTGACGCCGAGCATGATGGCACACGTGACGACGATCTAGTTTGGCGATGGCACGACAACGTCATCTACGGGATACGGTTCGATATCGGCGAGCCCGAAAAGCAGGATTGGCGCAGCGACCTGGTGCTCGACATCGACTTTATTGTCGAGTGGCTTTGTGAGGGCTCTGGAAAGGCGCTCTTCCGCGTAGCGCCAGCAACGCTGACGTTCCACGACGTCGCTGATCTGCAGCTTTCCATAGATCACGGCGACAGCCAGGGGCGAACCGCGATGAGTGAACTCTCCATCGACAGGGTCACTCGGGAGCGTTTGGTGCGTCCATTTGAGTTTTGGCGTTGGACGATCAGCTTGAACTCGCCTCAGAGCGGCAAGATCGCGTTCTGCGCCAGCGGGTACTCCCAAATGCTTCGAGCTGATCCCCGGCTCGTAAACGAGCAACGCCTGCCGCGTGGCGAGCGCTCTTGAGGCCACTCGCAGCCATCAATTCATCCCGGCGGTCTCAGCGATCTTCAATTCGTACAAGGCGGTCCGATCCACAATAGCATCCAGCGGAAAGTGCCTCTGACAGACGTCCCCCTTCGGACAAGCGCCATCTAGCTGGAAAGCGACAACAGCAGTGCAATCTTGACGGAAAGGCCATCGAACTGCCGTGGAACAACGGCTAGGCGGAAGGCCAAATCAACCGCCTCAAGACGATCAAGCGTGCAATGTGCGGCAGAGCAGGCCCCGAACTCCTTAGAGCCCATATGTGCTGTCGATCAACTGATCGCCACACGGTGAAGGAGACCCCAATTAAATGCCAAGCGACAGGTCTCGCCCCTCAACTGCCCGGCAGCACGATTAACTCGCCCACCATCGACGGCTGGTGAGTCCCACACCGAAACTCAAACACACCCGCCTTGTCAGCAGTGAAGGTTACGGTCGTGAGCTGGCCGCGCTTGACGGTGAAGCTAAGATCGTAGCCGGCGATCGTGCTCGGATGCTCCGCGCCGTTGACACCAAGGATCTCGAGCATGACCTCGTCACCCTGGTTCACGATGATCTGATTGGGCTCCCAGCGGTAGGTCGATACCTCCCATCGGCCCTCGGCATTGGGAGCTTCGAGTTCGTAGCCCTTGCCTTCCGGTAGGGCGGCGCTCGGGAACGGCTCCTTGTCGACGGTCGTCCCGCCCTTGGCCTCAACCGCGACCATGGTGATAGTGCGTTTCATGCTGGCCGCCTCCGCGGAACCGGCCAACCCTGCCGTGGTCAGCGCCGCAGCCAGAGCAAGCAGGACCGCCGCTCCGCTGGCCTCGATGCCATGCCTGAACATTTGAAATCTCCCTGCTAAGTTTTGCACTCCTCCACGAACGTTCGTGCCATCGCGCAGCCCCTCGGGCTGATCGTCGTACAAGGGAGACACGCGAACGCTCCCGATTATTCACTGTGCATACCGAAAACTCGGCTCGAGCATAGCGGCGATGCAGGCCGTCGCGCCGAGCTGAGAATATGTTGCGGCGATTGGCTAAATAGGCCTGCCAAATAGATGCCCTCACTTGCCCAGCCTGAGGAGACCTCGCAATGCCATAAAGGTATTGGGGCGGAACGTGGAGCCCAATCGGAGCCTCTATTGGGGTCGCCATTGATGACTGTCGAAGGAGGTTCTTAATCGCGTCGGCACGCATAGGCGCGTTTAACAAATGCTCCTGCGCCATAAAGTGTCTGCGCGTCACCCGAACCAACCCTGGCCGTAAATTGAACAGGTCGAACGCAAGAGGCCGCGACGTGTTATATTGAGAGCATGAACATTGCGAGGCACAAGCAGGGGCCTCACGATGGAACGTCTCGCCCGGGGAGGGTGGGATTGTGACGATTGCCTTGACACTCCAAGCATATCTCGATCGGAAGGGCGTCGAGTATGATCTGGTCGAGCACAGGCCGACCAGATCATCTATGTCCACCGCGCGCGCCTGCCACATCGCGGCCCGCTGCCTGGCGAAAGGCGTCGTGCTGCGCAGACGCGACGGCTATCTTCTAGCGATCCTGCCGGCCTCCGGTAATGTGCGGCTGAGCAAACTCAAAGCGGCATTTGGCGAGGACCTGACATTCGCCACGGAACATGAGCTCGATCAGTTGATCCCCGATTGCGCGCACGGCGCTGTTCCCCCAGTCGGCGAGTGCTACGGGCTGGACGTCATCATTGAGGACAGCGTCTGCGATCAACCGGAGGTTTACTTCGAGGGCGGTGATCACGCCACTCTCGTCCATATGAGCCAGGCACAGTTCGCGCGGCTCACGCGGGAGGCGCTTCATGGGAATTTCAGCGCTCGCAACCGGGACCCCACGCGCTCGGGGATCGAGTGATACGCGGCCGATCGACGGAAGAAGGGCCGGCGACGCAGTCGAGGTAGTGCCACGTTTCGACGGACCGACATGAGGAGGGAGGCGGCGATGTCTGACAATAGCTACGCCAGCCCGGATGACGTCCTCCGGACGATAAAGGACGGCGAGATCGCGATGATCGATCTGCGGTTCGCAGACCTTCCCGGCCTGTGGCAGCATTTCTCCGTGCCGGCGCGCGCCCTCAGCGTGGAAAGTTTCACCGATGGCATCGGCTTCGATGGCTCGTCCATCCGTGGTTTCCAGGAAATACAGGAAAGCGACATGCTCGTCGTGCCGGATCCGACCACCGCTTTCCTAGACCCGTTTACGGAGGCGCCGACGCTCGTCCTGATTTGCGGTGTTCTCGACCCACTCAATGCTCAACCCTATAGCCGCGACCCCCGTTTCGTCGCACAAAAGGCCGAAACCTATCTCAACGCCACCGGTATCGGCGATACCGCCTATTTCGGCCCGGAACTCGAGCACTTCGTCTTCAATGAGGTCCATTACGATCAGGGCACCAACTACGGCTACTACGAGATCGACGCTGTCGAGGCGAATTGGAAGGGGCGGGACGGAACTGGCCTCGGGCACAAGCTGCGCCCGAAAGAGGGGTACTTCCCCGTTCCGCCTGCCGACACCCTTCAGGACGCCCGCACCCGAATGGTGACGCTGCTCGAGCGTATTGGCATTGAGGTCGAGGCACATCACCACGAGGTCGCGACCGGCGGACAGGGCGAGATCGACATGCGCTTTGCGACCCTGACGCGCATGGCCGACAGCGTGATGATCTACAAATACGTCGTGAAGAATGTCGCGCGTAGCCGCGGCATGACCGCAACCTTCATGCCGAAGCCTCTGTTTGGCGATAACGGCTCGGGTATGCACGTTCACCAGAGCATCTGGCAGCAAGATCGCCCGATCTTTGCTGGCGACGGCTATGCCGGCTCGAGCGAAGTGATGCGCTATTATATCGGCGGGCTGCTCAAGCACGCGCCGGCACTGCTCGCCATCTGCGCTCCTACCGTCAACTCCTACCGGCGGCTCGTGCCGGGTTTCGAAGCACCCGTCAATCTCGGCTATTCGCGGCGCAACCGCTCTGCGGCATGCCGGATCCCAATGTACTCGCTCAACCCCAGGAGCAAGCGGGTGGAGTTCCGTTGCCCGGATCCCTCCTGCAACCCGTATCTGGCCTTCGCCGCCATGCTCATGGCCGGCCTCGACGGGATCCGCAGCCGTATCGATCCGGGGGATCCGATCGACAAGAACCTCTACGATCTGCCGCCGATTGAACGCGCCGCAATCCCATCGACACCGGCCTCGCTCGTCGAAGCTCTCGATGCGCTTGAGGCGGACCGCAAGTTTCTGCTTGCAGGAGAGGTGTTCACGACAGACCTCCTTGACACCTATGTGGACTACAAGCGCTCGCACGAGATCACGGAGATACGCATGCGCCCGCATCCATACGAGTTTGTTCTTTATTATGACGTTTAAGCTCAGGAGGCCGCGCGCAGGATGCAATCATGCGGTCCGGCAATTTTTCCATCGGCGTGAATATGCTTGTGGGCCTCGTGGCCAAAATTGCTCGCATCGACATGCTTCAGCGCGCGGCCCAGTTGGCGCCGCGGCGGAAGATCGTGCGCATCTCAGGGACTTCGAATTCCTTCGACACATGGCCGAGCGAGGAGTAGAAGACCCGGCCCTTGCCGTGTTTGCGCTTCCAGACGACCGGCATCACCGCGCCTTCAATCCACCAGCCGTGCTCGCCCGAGAAGGTGGTCGTCGCCAGCACCTCGTTCGAGGGATCGACATGCATGTAATATTGTTCTGAGGTGTATGGAAAGTCGGAAATGCCTTCCATTAGCGGGTCGTCGGGGCGTGTGACGTTCACGCGGTAGTCGATGATGTTGCCGGGATGGGCCACCCATTGTCCGCCGATGATGAACTGGTATTCGACGCATTCGCGGAAAGCGTCGCCGGCGCCGCCGTGATAGCCAGCGATGCCGACGCCGCCCTCCACGGCGGCGGCCAGATTCTTCACCTCCTCCTTCTCGATCTTCGACATGGTCATGATCGGCACGATCAGCGAAAGGTCGTGGATCGCGGGGTCGGCGAAGGCCTCGGTCGTGTGCTCCAGATAGACCTTGAAGCCGTCCTCCTGCAGCATGTCGCGGATGATAAGGGCGCATTCCTGCGGCTCGTGGCCGCTCCAGCCGCCCCAGACGATCAGTGCCTCGCGCATGTCGAATCCTCCTCCTCAAGAATCTGGACTAGCGGCCAATGCGGCCGTCGACGAGCGATTCCGACAGGGGCGCCGGCCGCTCGGTCTTCGTGGTGATGCTGATGGTCGTGCCGGTTTCCGCCGCCTTGTCAAAGGCTTCCATGACCTCGAGCACGTGGAGCGTCAGATCTCCGCTCGCACGGTGCGGTCGCCCCGAGCGAATGGCATGCGCCATGTCGGCGACGCCGAGCGAGCGGTAGTTGCCGTCGGCATAGGGCTCCGTCGTGGCAGCCGGCTCGAAGGCGCCGCCCTTTTTTAGTAGTTCGATCTGGCCACCGAAATGATTCGGATCCGGTACGATCAGCGTGCCCTCCGTTCCGTAGAGCTCGAGCGGCACATGCTTATGGCCGGCGACGTCGAAGCTCATGCCGATCTGCACCACAGCACCATTCTCGAAGGCCATTACGCCGGCGACATGGGTCGGCACGCGAACGGGAATGTGCTCGCCATTGCGCGCTTGGCTGGTGATCGTGCGTTCCTTCCGTGCAGCCGTGGCAAAACCGGCAACCTTAGCGACGGGTCCGAAGAGGTTGACGAGATCGGTGATGTAGTAGGGGGCCATATCGAGCATCGGTCCGCCGCCGACGTCGTAATAGAAGTCCGGATTTGGATGCCAGCGCTCGTGGCCCGGGCACATGAAGGTGGCGGTGCCGCCGACTGGCGTGCCGAGCACGCCCGAATCGACGATCAACCGCGCCGTCTGATGCGAGCCGCCGAGGAATGTGTCGGGGGCAGCGCCGATGCGCAGGCCCTTCTGTCGCGCCAGCGCCACGAGCTTGCGCCCATCCGCAAAGTCAGTGGCGAGCGGCTTTTCCGAATAGGTGTGCTTGCCAGCCTCGAGCGCCTGCATGGCAACAGTGACGTGCGCCTTCGGCACGGTCAGGTTGACGATGAGCTCGATCGACGGATCGGCGAGGAGATCCTCGACGTCCCGGGCCCTGACGTTGAGTTCCGCGGCGCGCTGTTCGGCGAGGCCGCGGTTCAGATCGGCAATGCCGCGGATGTCGAGGATCGGAAAGGCTGCCATCGCCTTCAGGTAGGCCGACGAGATGTTGCCGCAGCCGATGATGCCGATACCGAGTTTTTCCATCAGTCTCCTCCCGAATGGAAATTACAAAAGATCGGCCCAGCGCTTCAGAGCGCCGGCGCCGGCCCGGTCGTCCCCCAGGGGGACTCATAGAGTTCGCAAAGCGCCACGACCGCCGCTCCTTGCGCCCAGGTCTCGTCGGCCGACTCGTCGAAGACGAGTTCCGCGACGGTGCGGATCGAGGGCGGGATCGCGTTTTGATAGGATTGGCGCAGGCTGTCCACGAAGACGGTGCCGAGCGATAGGCTCGAACCGACGATGACGACGCGAGGCGGCCCGAACAGCGTGACGATGTTGGCGACTGCAAGGCCGATCGCCTCTCCCGCCCGCGCCGCAGCCGCGATCATCGTATTGTCCTCTGCCGCGATCAGCGTCTGGGCATGCGCCATGCCGCGCCCAAGGCGCACCGCCTCGGCGAAGCGCCCGTCCATCGGATGTTCGCCGAGGATGGCGCTCTCGCCGGCGAGCGTCGAGAGCCGAACGGTCTGGCTCTGGCCGACACCCAGCACGAGGTCGCCGAGATTGTGGCTCAAGCCGCCGGCACCGCGGAAAAGCTGGCCGCCGTGCAGCACGCCAAGACCCAGCGTCTGCTCCAGCGACACGAGTACCATGTCGTCGAGATCGCGGGCGCGGCCGAACCAATGATGGGCAAGCGTGATGGCGTGCGCGTCACTCTCGACAATGGTGGCGACCTTGAGCCGGCTCGTCATTTCGCTGGCGAAGTCGACATCGGTTTCCCGGAAGATTGGACTTGAGCGGACATGGCCGGTGCGGTGCTCGATCACGCCCGGAAGGCCGATGCAGATCGAATCGATATCGTCGAGCGACAGGTCGGCGTCAACCACACAGCGTCGCACGCCATCCTCGATCAGATCGGCGATGACGGCGATGGGCTGGCGGTCGACCCGTATGGGCAACGTGAGCTCGGAGAGAACCTCGCCGCGGAAGTTGGTGACGACGAAGACCATCCGGTTGGCGGCAATCTTGGCACCGACGACGCGGGCGGCATCCGGGTTGAGCTCAAGCATGACGCGCGGACGGCCCCTCGCGGCAGCGTTGCGGATGTCGCCCTCGTGCCGCGTCAGAATGAGCCCATCATCAAGCAGCGACGCCGTGATGGCGGAAACGGTGGTCGTAGACAGTTCGGTGCGTTGGCTGATCTCGACGCGGGAGATGGGGCCGTGCCGACGGATCGTATCCAGCACGTTGAAGCGGTTTATCGCGCGCATCAATTCGGGGTCGGCGGTCTTCATGGTGTGGGGGATGCTCGCGTACTTATGGCTGATTGGATCCTGATTATTTCGCCGGAATGCGAATTAAATAACGAGCAATTCGCGCCCCCTGTCAAGCGGAATGCCGGAAAAATTGCAATGGCTGTTGATATTTGACAGTATCTCAAATCTGAATTAATCCGCGTTGGGGATAAATTGGTGAGGACATTTTGCCCCTGGGAGGAGATAGATTATGATGCTCGAACGCGGGTTGGCGCCCCCTTCGCGCCGCCAGACTGTCCGCGCTTGCCGCCGCAGCCGGCATGACGCTTCTCTTCGGCACGAGCCAGGCATCCGCCGACACGGTGGTCAAATGGCTCCATCTCGAGACGGTTCCTGCCCATTTGAAGATGTGGGAGGACATCGCCGCCAAATACGAATCGGAACATTCCGGCGTCGATATCCAGCTGCAATTCCTGGAAAATGAGGCCTTCAAGGCGAAACTGCCGACCCTTCTACAATCGGAAGACGCTCCGCATTTCTTCTATAGCTGGGGCGGCGGCGTGCTGAAGCAACAATCCGAGACCGGCGCGCTGATGGACCTGACGGAGGCGATGCGTGCTGACGGCGGAGCCTGGGAGAAGAGCTACAATCCCGCCGCGGTCAAGGGGCTCACCTTCAACGACCGAATTTATGCGGTTCCCTTCAAAATGGGAACGATCAGTTTCTTCTACAACAAGGCGCTCTTCCAGAAGGCCGGCGTCAAGGCCGAGGACATCAAGACCTGGGACGATTTCCTCAAGGCGGTGAAGACGCTGAAGGATGCCGGGATCGCGCCGATCGCCGGCGGCGGTGGCGACAAGTGGCCGCTGCATTTCTATTGGAGCTATCTCGTCATGCGCAATGGCGGCCAGCAGGTCTTCGAGGATGCCAAGAACAACGAGGGCGAGGGCTTTCTGCACCCTGCGATCATCAAGACCGGCGAGCAGCTCGCCGAGCTCGGCAAGCTCGAACCGTTCCAGGGCGGCTATCTCGGCGCGACCTGGCCGCAGACGCTTGGCCTCTTCGGTGACGGCAAGGCGGCGATGATCCTGAGCTTTGAGCACACCGAGGCTACCCAGCACGCCAATTCAGGCGACGGAAAGGGCCTTGCACCGTAGAACATCGGCCGCTTTCCTTTCCCGGTCGTCGAGGGAGGGGCGGGCACCGGCACCGATACACTGGGCGGCCTCAACGGCTGGGCGGTGACGAAGAACGCTCCGCCCGAAGCGCTCGATTTAGTGCGTTGCCGAGGACGGCGTCACCAATCCGCTGCTGCGAGCGGCGGCCGATCAGCTTGCAGCCTCCACCTGGCACCAGAACTATTTCGATCAGGATCTCGGTCCCTCAGTTGGCCGCGTCGTGAACGACGCTGCCGTCGAGATCATTTCGGGGCAGATGTCCACCGAAGAGGGAGCTCGGATGATTCAGGACGCACGCGAACTCGAATGAGCACGTGAGCAGGGGCGACGGGAAATCCGTCGCCCGCATCTCGACCAGCCGCAACGAACTGCGCGAGGACATGATGACCGACATGACTGCGACCATGACCGCGGTGCCGGCCCACGGCGAGCGGCAAGAAAGTGCGCTACAAAGGCCCGACCGTCCGCGGGCGGCTGCCGGTGCTCATCCTCTTCCTGCCGCCGGCGTTGCTGCTTTTCACGGTCTTCGTTATCCTGCCGATGGGAGAGGCGGCTTGGTACAGCCTCTATCGCTGGAACGGCTATGGCACGCCGCAGCAGTTCGTAGGCTTGCGCAATTTCGAGGTGCTGTTCAACAACGCCGCCTTCTCGCAGGCGCTGATCAACAACGGGATCATCATTCTCGTCTCGGTGCTGCTGCAGATTCCGCTCGCGCTGTGGCTTGCGATGATGCTCGCACACCGGATCGCCGGCGTCGTCGCCTTCCGGATGATCTTCTTTCTGCCCTATGTACTGGCGGATGTCGCCGCCGGCCTCATCTGGCGCTTCGTCTACGACGGCGACTACGGACTGGTCGCCGCGCTCGCCGGCTTCTTCGGCGTTTCAACGCCCTATGTACTCGCCGACCGCGGCCTTGCCATATATGCGGTGCTCGCGGTCATCGTCTGGAAGTACTTCGGTTTCCACATGATGCTGTTTATCGCCGGCTTGCAGGCCGTGGACAGGAGCGTGCTTGAAGCCGCCGAGATCGATGGCGCCAGCGGATGGCAGAAATCCCGCTACGTGACACTGCCGCTCCTCGGCTCGACCGTGAGACTGTCGATCTTCTTCGCCGTCATCGGCTCGCTGCAGCTCTTCGACCTCGTCATGCCGCTCACCGGCGGAGGACCGTCGAACTCGACGCAGACCATGGTGACTTTCCTCTACACCTACGGTGTCACCCGCATGCAGGTGGGGCTCGGAAGCGCGGTCGGCGTCGTCCTCTTCGTCATCTGCGTCACGCTCGCCTTCGGCTATAAACGGATCTTCATGCGCCATGACTGACACGACCTCCTCCGTTCGGATGACCACGGGCACCCGCCTTTATCTCTACGCGTCGCTGTCGCTGGTGGCGATGCTTGTTCTGCTACCCTTGGTGACGACCGCGCTCGGAGGCTTCAAGTCGCTCGGCGACCTGCGCGTCAATCCTTTCGGCCTGCCGTCGGAATGGATGTGGTCGAACTATCTCGATATCCTCTTCGGTGACCGCTACTGGCGGCAAATGCTGAACTCGCTGTTCATCGCGGCCGTGACAGTGGTGCTGACCGTCATCGTCTCGGCGATGGCCGCTTTCACCTTCGCCCATGTGAGATTCTTCGGCGCGAACCAGTTGCTGAACTACTTCCTGATCGGGCTCATGTTCCCCGCGGCAACCGCGATCCTGCCGCTCTTCATCCGCATCCGCGATCTCGGCCTGCTCGATACCTACTGGGGCGTCATCCTGCCTCAGGTCGCCTTCGGCCTCGGCATGAGCATTCTGCTCTTTCGCAACTATTTCCGGAACCTGCCGGAAGAACTCTTCCAGGCCGCTTTCGTCGACGGCTGCGGCTATATCCGCTTCTTCTGGCACATCTCCATGCCGCTTTCGCGCCCGATCGTCTCGACGGTCGGCATCATCACCTTCGTGCATAGCTGGAACAGCTACATCCTGCCGCTAATCATGCTGAATACGGAGGAGAAATATCCGTGGCCGCTCGGCATCATGGTCTATCGCGGCGAGTTCGGCACCGACTGGCAGCTCGTGCTCGCCTTCATCACGCTGACCATTCTGCCGACGGTGATCGTGTTCTTTCTCGCCCAGAAGCACATCATCGCGGGCCTCACGGCCGGCGCGTTGAAATCCTGAGCCCTCGTTTCAAGGAGCAAGCATCATGGCATCGGTCGAACTCAGGGATATCCGCAAGAGCTACGGTGTGCTCGAGGTGATTCACGGTGTGTCGCTTTTGATCGGGGAGGGCGAGTTCATCGCCCTCGTCGGACCCTCCGGCTGCGGCAAGTCCACACTCTTGCGCATGATCGCCGGACTGGAGGAGATCACCGACGGCGAGGTGCTGATCGGCGGCAAGGTCGTCAATCCGCTGACGCCACGCGAGCGCAACATCGCCATGGTCTTCCAGTCCTACGCGCTTTATCCGCATATGACGGTCGCCGAGAACATGGGCTTCAACCTAAAGCTCTCAGGACTCCCGAAACCGCAGATCGACGAACGGGTCAAAGCGGCGGCTCGGATGCTGGCGCTGACGGAGCTTCTGGAGCGGAAGCCGAGCCAGCTTTCCGGTGGCCAGCGCCAGCGTGTCGCCATGGGCCGGGCGATCGTCCGCGACCCGGCCGTGTTCCTGTTTGACGAGCCGCTGTCCAATCTGGATGCCAAGCTCAGGGTCCAGATGCGCACCGAGATCAAGGCCTTGCACCAGAAGGTCGCCACGACATCGATCTACGTGACCCACGACCAGATCGAGGCGATGACCCTCGCCGATCGCATTGTCGTCTTGAACGGCGGCCGGATCGAGCAGGTGGGCACGCCGCTGGAGCTCTACCGCACCCCCGCCAACCTCTTCGTCGCGGGCTTCATCGGCTCGCCGGCGATGAACGTGCTCGATGGGACTGTCGAGGCCAATGACGGCGAGCCGGCAGTGCGGCTCAGCGACGGATCGGCAATCCGCATTGCGCCGGAACGCAAGGTGCGGCGCGGACAGGCAGTGAAGATTGGGCTTCGACCGGAGCACTTCGTCACCGACGGCATGGCTAACACGATTTCTGGCAGAACACTGCTCGTCGAATCAACCGGGGCGCTGACGCACGTGCTCTTTGAGTTTGCCGGCGAACAGATAACGGCCGTGCTCAACGAAGATCATCCCGCGTGCCACGGCGCAATCTTTCAGGCGGGCATTGATCAACGACAAATCTACGTCTTCGACCGTACCACTGGTGCCGCATTGTGAGCTACTTGTACCGCTTAACGCGCTCGCTCTTTCCCATCTGAGATCGGAGAAAAGCGCGCCAACCTCCACTTGCAGGACGTCGGTGGTCCAGCATTCAACAATCTTCTCATCCAGCAACCGATCCTGTGAGCCGATCGGTCTTGATGTGCTTGTCGCCGCGGGCTGTCGAGCTCGATTGCAGGGCCAGCTGTTCGATCCTCTCAAGGCGGGTGGGCGACGCGGCGGTTAGCGCTGCTCATTCATTTCGGCCAGCTTGCGCACGCGGCGCCGGAAGGAGGTGCCTGGTTGGCATGAGGAGTGCAACTCGCGAGTTCATGCACCGATGATCTTGCCAGCAGGAGGTGCTCCCCTAGATGGGCAAGGATGGAGCTTCTAGAAAGCGCAGTTGCTGCCAGTCGCGTGGGCGCCTCCCCGGAGGCGCGGTTTCAGCTGCCCAACCCGGCTGTCATGACCGAAGCCGAACGCCTTCTCGCGGGCCGCACGCGTGACATCCGCCTGAGAGGTGAACTTGATCGCCTCTTCCAAGAGCGTTCGTGGTCGCGGACGGCCAAAATCATTCGCGCGTGGATGACATGGGTGGCCCTGCTGGACGTACTGACGCTGGGTCTCAACGCGGTCCTGCTTCCAAAGACGGTTGTGCTGTCGATGCTTCCACCAGCCTGCATTCTTCCGCCCGCCGCTCTGGCAACCGCCTTGGTCTGGCGAAAACCGCGCGGCGTCTGGCTTCAGAGAATATCTTTGCTCGTAGGCTTGTTCTTTATCCTCCTATCTGTCGCGCTGGTGGGCGTGAGCGCGGGTGGCGAGTTCTATGAAAGGCACTTGAACGTTATGCTGTTCGTCGCCATCACTGCGATCATCATCTTCGCCGTTCCTCTCGCTTGGACGGTAACGGTCGCCTCGCTCGCGCTTGCCTTCTACCTCATTTTTCAGCTGCAGAATCCGATCCTGGATAAGGGCAGCGCAGTGGCTGGGACGTTGTTTTTTGCCAGCGGCATCATCGCGACAGTCGTTGCCCGACGTGCGATGACGATCCTGGCCCAGAAGACCTTCCTTCTTGAACTTCGCGACAAGCGGCGGGTGGCGGAGCTTGCCGACGCCAATGCTCGACTCGAGCGCCTTGCAAAAACCGATCCCCTGACCGGGATCGCCAACAGGCGCTGGATGATGGAAACCCTCAACCGTCTCTGGAGCGCAGGCGCCGAGCGCCCGCCGGGCAACGCCATGCTGATGTGCGACATCGACGACTTCAAGAACCTGAACGATCGTCTTGGTCACGGTGAGGGCGATCGCTGCCTCGTGAAAGTTGCCGGCATCATTCAGAGCAGCGTCAGGCGAAAGCGCGACCATGTAGCTCGCTATGGCGGTGAGGAGTTTCTCGTCGTGCTTCCGGGCGCAGATGAAGGAGCGGCGCTGGCTACGGCGGAAAGAATAAGGGCGAGCGTCGAGGCCGCCTCCCTTCCGAACCCCGCCTCCCGCGTATCGCCTTACGTCACCCTCAGCATTGGCGTGGCGGCGCAGGCGCCAGGTGAAGAGATCATCGCGCCCGAGAAGCTTCAGAACCAGGCTGACGCGGCACTCTACCTGGCCAAACAAGCGGGCCGCAATCGCGTGGTGCTCTATCAGCCCGATTTACCGACCGCCTAGCTCTGTCCATGCGATCTACCCTGCTGGGTTTTGCAGGTTCTGAGAGCATTCCCCTTGGCTTGAATGCATGATGCGACGGCCACGACCGAACGCCGGCAGGCAGTCAGGCGACCAGCATCCTTCGGCCCAGCCGTCAGGTTAGCCTGAGATCCACGCTAGGATGTAGTTTCTTGAGATTTGGCAGGGACTTCGATTGCCAGGGATACTCCGAGCTTCCACGGACCGTGAACTGTATATTCGGCCGCTTGCGTGCTTCGATTGTGAGTTTTGCCAGAAGATTGATTCCGGATGAATTGAGAAACTGCAGTCCCGTGAGGTCAATCGTCATGCGCTCAGGATCGGTCTCTAACACGCTCATCACCAAGGAGAAAATCGGTGCATAGGCCTCTGTGCTTGGCAGGCGCATACTGCCATCGAAATAGATGTCCGCGCCTTCCAGCCAAACGCGATACTCGTCTTCCTTGATTTCCATATTGCTCAGTGTCCATCAGTTCGAGAGATCGGGGACTGTTATCGAGGCATAGGTTTCCAGCGGGATCTCGCTGTTCCCCGTACTGGTTCCAAAGACCCAAGCGAAGTGAGCACCATAATCGCTCATGAGAGTGAGAAGTCCAAGCCCGGATCCTGCGCCGGAGCCTGTTGCATTCGCTTCGATCCGTTCTATGAGAAGCTCGCCAGGATCGCCCGCGGTTATTTCGGAAAGTAAGTGCCGGAACCGTTCGGCTGTATCCTCATCGATAAAATTAGAAACCTTCGCCCTAAAGGCATTGGTCGCAATCGATGCTTCGACGACGATTTCGCCGGTGGTTCGGAACTTAACCGCGTTTTCTATGAGCTCGTTGGTCAGGTAGCCGACATTATGCCGTACTTCCTTGTAAAGGCTGCGCGAGGTTCTGTAACGCAGCGCAACGAACTCGGCGACGAAATCCGACGTGATTGCGCAGTGTTTCCAACAGAGATCGAGGGGGCCGTCGAAGAGACGAAGTCTCGTCACATCTTCGCCCGTGCCGATCGCGAGGTCCTCCAGTCCGTATAAGGTCGTCATCCGTTCACCTGTGCCTCATCACCACTAGCGTGATATCGTCATGGATTTTCTGGGTGCCGATGTGTGCCATCAGATCGTCGATGATTCCGGTTTTGACATCCTCGGCGCTTCGACCATAGCGACGACGCGCGCTCTCACAGAGCCTTTCAATGCCGAAGAGTTCTCCGTTCCGGTTCTCCGCCTCTGTTACTCCGTCAGTGTGGAGAATGATCATATCGCCACGGCCAAAGGAGATATCGCGGGTCGCCACGAAGGGCGAAATGTCCGGCTCCAACCCGATCGGCAGCCCGAGGTCAAGGGTGTCGATGCGCTCCACATTTCCGAGATTCCTGACCACGATGAGTTCCTCATGCTGGCCAGAGAGCGTCAGGCGCGCGCCGTCATAGTCCAGGAAGGCGAGCGAGAGATGCTTGTTGGTGTTGGTCCGGACGATATTCTTGTAGATGGCGCGATTGACCCGGTTGAGGAATTGTGACGGATCCATGTCGCCGGCCTCCTGCAACGCGCGTGCCACCGATTGGACCATCAGCATCAGCACGCCGCTTTCCAGGCCGTGGCCGGTGACGTCGCCGATGCCGATCTTCAGCCGCTCGCCGTCCCTCAGGACGTCATAATAGTCGCCACCGACTTCGTCGGCGGGCCGCATGTAGGCGGCAATCTCCACGTCGGAAATTTCCTCGAGTTCGCCGGCCTTGGGCAGCACCATCATCTGGATCTGCCGGGCGACCGCGAGTTCCGCGCCGAGGCGCAGGTTCTCGCTGCGCAACTGGGTGTTCAGCGCCGAAATCTGGTGGTTCGCGTCCTCGAGCTGTTTCGTGCGCTCGGTCACAAGGTTTTCGAGGTTCTCGGTGTGGTAGCTGATTTCTTCCGCCATGCGGTTGAAGGCGATGCCGGCTTCACCGACTTCGTCGCGCGTGGAGATCGGAACCCGGACCGAATAGTCCTTGGCCTCGATCCTCGTTGCTGCGCCGGCAAGGGCGCTGATGCCGCGGGTAACGCGCTTGGATATGCCGAACACGGCGGTGATAACGAAGAGCAACGAAGCGAGCAAAGCGAGGGCCTGATAGATCAGGATCCGGTTCGCCGCCTCGGAAATTCCGGCCTGCGCCGCAAACAACGAGGCGTAGATTTCGCGCTCGGGCACCACGATGCCGAGCGACATGGTCTCGCGGCGAACGGGGCCGGATACCCAGAAATTCTCCGGCTCGAGCTGCTTCAGGAGAATGAGATAGGGCACCTTCTCGTCGTCCTCCTCGAGCAGCACGCGCTGTATCGCGCCGTCGGCGCCGAGCGGCAGTTGCGCGATCGCCGGCTGCACGCTTTGGCGCAGCGAACGATTAAGGCCCGTGACACCCTGGCTGCCGGTCTCGCTCGACCGTTGCAGGCCGATGACCTTTTCTCCTACGCCGTTGATGGCAAGCACGTTGCCGTCGGACATGGCGAGGAAACCGAACCCGCTGCCGCCGACTTTGACGCTTTCGACAACCTCGGCCAGCTGATCGAGCGTGATATCGGTCCCGGCCGCTCCGGCGACACCCTTGCGGTCGCGCGTCCAGAGCGGTTGGAAGAAACTGACGATCAGTTTCCCCGTGGCGGCATCCGTATAAGGTGCCGTTTGCGTGGTATCGGCTGCAACGGGCCTGAGGCTCGGATCCTTTGCCCATCCCTCCCAGGACTCGTAGAGGCCGGGGAAGAAGAAGTTCCAGAAGTTGGCCTCGTTGTGACCGGGGTAGAGACGGTCGAACGTCTGCGCCTGATCGGCATAGGGCGCCATCCGCAAGATCGGCCGCTCCTTTGGTCCGACGTAGTACATCTGCAGTTTGGAGCGGCCGTGCGCAAGCAGGGCGGGAGCAACCAGATCGAGAACGGCGCTGTTCTCGATATCGGTCTGCACCTCGGGTAGCGGCCGGTGGTCGGCGCCAAGGAGATAGCTCCAAACGCTGACGCTCGAGAGTGGTCCCGGAAGGTTCTGCGCCCACCCACCTTTGGGATCGTAAGCCACGGTAACGGATTCCGGTGCCTGCCGCGTCAGTGCCTCTCCGATCTCGGACCTGCGCACGGGGCGGTCGATCTGCGCCTGGAGCACGCCCGCGAGCGTGGCGACGTCGGCGTGAACCTGGCCGATCAGAAGATCAACCCGCGCGGCCGTCGATTCCGCATAGGTGAGCATGTAATCTTCGTTTGCCTTTTGCAGGCCCTGCCCGACCTCCGTCGTCGCGTCGCGCGACAATCTTTGAACGTTCCAGAGTGCCAGGCCACCTGTTGCCAAGAGGTCGAAGAGCACGGCGCTGCCGACGACCAGCACGAACTTGGCGCGAAAGGATCTCAAACCGAACCGGGGACGTTGGACATTGCTTTCGCTCATAGTGGTTTGCGCCCGGACGCTGCCCAGATCGGCCAGCCTGCATAGCCCTTCGGATGCAGTGCCGCGAAGATGTGATCCCGGAAGCCTTGGCGAAAACGGTCGATGAATTCGGGTGCTTCGCCGTGTCTCGCCGCCATTGCCGCAAACATCTTCTCCCAGCCGGCGATGACGTCGGCGAAATCCTGTGGGTCACCGTCCAGATTGGTGATCATGAAGGATTCGACCAGGATGTCGTCGAATCCGGCGTCGGCGAGATAGCGGCGGCTCTTTGGCCCTAGTTCCACATCCATCTCGAAATGGCTCAAAAGCCTCGCGAGCTCATTGTAGGTCCATTGGATGCTTTGCGCCCGTGGCTCGCCGAGGCAGTGCGAGTTCTTCTCGTTGGTGATGTAGACGCGGCCGCCCGGCTTCACGATCCGATAGAGCTCCTTGAGAAGCAGCTCCGGCTGATTGAAGATCTGCAGCGAATGCCGGCAGGTCACGAAGTCGAACTGGTTGTCCTCGAGTAGCATCTCCGACGCGTCGCCGTAGGTATATTCGATACCCGTCACGCCGAACTCCGCCGCCACCTTGCGGGCATAGGCGAGGCTCGGCTTCGAGTGATCGAGGGCGACGATCCGCGCCGGCTGAAACTCCTTCTGCGCGAGCACGGCGAAATCGCCGATGCCGCAGCAGATGTCGGCCATGGCGATGCCGGGCCGCATGCCGTGGCGCGGCAGGATGGTGCGCTCGTGGCGCCAGGTCATTTTCGTCTGCGCGCGGAGGATGGGGATGAAGCTCGTATCCTCGACGAAGCTTTGACCGGGATAGAATTTCGAATCATAGACCTCGACGGTGATCTGCGGTTCGATCTTGCCGAGATGGCGGAACATGCGTTCGGTCCAGCCGACGACGCTCGACGTGACGACGACGAAGCGGATATCCGAGCGCGTGCGGCAGGCATCCAGAACAACCCGGGAAAAGGCGTGGAAGGCCGTATTGTTCATCTGCGCGAGGCGCTTTACATTGATGTAGAGGACGCCGCGCGCCTCGTCGATTGCTCTGCGGAACTCCGTAATGCTGTAAGCGATCTCGTCGACGGAGCGCGGCCGAATGACGCCGGCAAGGGAGAACTCCTGGCTATTGGCGTCGAACACTGCCTGGAAGGGCGCCGCAAGAACTGCCGTACTCAACTCACAATTCCTTCAAGCGGGAGATCCACAATGATCGATATCGACGGCGGGTCATCCTCTTCCAGACGAATCTCGGCGTCGAAATTGATCGCCAGGTCCAGGAGAACAATCTCCCGGCTTGGTGCGAGATCGGTTGAAATAGCGTCGAGATAGCGCGCGTATGCGTCGCCCTTGTGGGTTCTCGCGACCGCCTCGCGGAAGAACCGTCGCTGGGTGGGCGAGCATGGGAAGGAGAGCTCCACGCGCTCCTTGGGACCCTGGCGAAAGACCGAGCAGCCGATGCGGCCCTCCGGCGAGCCGCCTCGAAACGAAACCTCCAGCAGTTCGTTGAGCGCGGAGGAGAAAAAATTCGAGTGTCGTACGGGATCCGTCCGGTTGTGGCTTATCATCCGCGCCATGAAGTTGGACAGCTGATCGCAATGGTGCCAATCGGACAGGAACGTGCCCATCTCCATCTCGAACTGGAGCAGGGGTTCGAACTTTGCTTCCGCCGGCTGCCTTTGGGCTGCGTTCATGCTGCTTTCTCCGACTGCATGAGCGAATCCTGATTCGCTTACTCCCATGACTATATCCGACCGGCTGCGATGACCAGACTCTCTGGCCACTTCGAGCCTCGTCAGGTCCTGAGAGCCCCCACCATGGGCAGGGCCGCCGACTTGCGCAAGAATTCGCCGATTGCTTCCGCTGGGATCGGGAAGCCCAGGAAATAACCCTGCAGTCGGTCGCAGCCCGCCTTCTGAAGCCAGACGGCCTGTCCTTCCGTCTCCACACCCTCGGCGGTGACGTCCATACCAAGGCCGTGCGAGAGCGCGATTATCGACCTGACGATCGTCTGGCTCTTCTCGTCATGCTCAAGATCCTTGATGAAATACTGGTCGATCTTGATCGTATCGAACGGGAAGTTCTTGAGATAACTGAGCGAGGAATAGTAAGTACCGAAGTCATCGAGCGAAATCTGAACGCCCAGCACATTCAGGGTATTGAGCGTATCGAGATTGTTGGTCGTACGCTCCAGCAGCACCGACTCCGTAATTTCGAGCTCAAGACGCTCAGCGCGGAAACCGACCAGATCAAGCGTTTGAGCCACGCGATCCGTGAGGCCCTCGTCCAGGAATTCCGCTGGCGACAGATTAACCGCGACTGTGAAGTGGGATGGCCAGGTCATAGCCGCTCGGCACGCGCGCTCCAGCAGCCACTGACCGATCTCGCTCATGAGACCATCCGCTTCGGCCATCGGTATGAAAACGT
Organism: Ensifer sp. MPMI2T; assembly: GCF_004827385.1. GTDB lineage: Bacteria > Pseudomonadota > Alphaproteobacteria > Rhizobiales > Rhizobiaceae > Sinorhizobium. The sequence goes on along the minus strand of NZ_SRXN01000023.1, from coordinate 62,952 downwards.
TCGGCGGAATGATGCCAACCAAGGGGTGGCGCCATCGCAACAGTGCTTCGAAACCGACTACCGAAGAGGATGTCTTCACGAGGGGCTGATATTCAACGAAGAACTGACCTTCTTGCAGGGCGGTGCGCAGGCTCCGGCGCAGCATTTCTCGTTGTTCGAGCACGACGAGCATGGAGCGGGTGAACGTCCGTGCCCTGCCTCGGCCGTCCTTTTTTGCCGCGTAGAGTGCGATGTCGGCCGCCTTCATCAGCTGCTCGACCTCGTTTCCGTCTGCCGGAGCAACGGCAATTCCCACACTTGCCCCAACGAAGACGTTGATGCCCTCGACCGTGAACGGCACCTTGAAGGCGTTGACCAGTGCTTCGGCCAGACGCTCGGCCTCTTTGGGTTGCTCAGCCCTCCACTGAATGACCGCGAATTCGTCGCCGGCTAGCCGGTAAGCGAGTTCCCGGTCCCCCAGCACGCTCCTGATCCGCTCCGCCGCCATCTTGAGAACGGCATCGCCGGCGCCGTGGCCTAATGTGTCATTGATTGGTTTGAAATCATCGAGATCGATTTGCATGAGGGCCAGTCGCGCACCGTTCGGCACAGGCAACCCGCCGCGCAACTGATCGCCGAACTGTCGGCGGTTTGGCAGTCCGGTCAAGACATCGTGAGTTGCCTGGTGCAACAGGAGCGCCCGATCGCTCTCGCTTTGACTGGATGTCTGGTGGTAGCTTCTTTCCGCTTCGACGATTCCGATACCGTGAGCACTGCGGAAGATGATGAGTGTGCGACGATTTCCGGACGCCGCATCGGCTATCTCGACGGTTCGCGGCAGTCCGCTTCCAACGACGAATTCGACGGCGGAGCGCGGGCCGGGCGCCAGTAGCTCAGGATAGATGTGCCAGAGCGTGGTCTCGACAAGCGAGTCGACGGCATATGCTTTCCTGTGTTCTGCCGAACAGTCGACGAGATGGAAGCTCTCGTCGTACAAAGAAACGAGCTCATCAGCGTTGGCGAGATCGTAGCTCTCAGCGGAAGATGAAGCAGACATCGTCGCGTCCGCGTCGGGCATTTTTAGCTCTCCGTTACCCGTTGCGCCTTACTCGAGCCGTCGATCGAGAGTTCGGTTTCAAAGCAATCGCTCATTCACCTTATCGAGGAAGATGTCGTGGTCAATGCCGCCCGGCCAGCGAATCAACTGCGCTTTTCACAGATTTGCTATTGAAACACTCAATTTTAAGGGTTGTTTCGCTATCACGCGCCGATGAAAAGTTAAGCCGCTGAGGCGTAGAGCGAGGAGGCGAGTTTCCGCTGAATATTGGCAGAATCGCGCTGCGTGGTTGTGTCAATAACAAGGGAGCATTTGCCGCGTCTACGCCGCCAGCAGCAGGCAAGGGCGGTCCAGATGATCCTAAATAATCGCATCACGCGCATTACAGTTGGCATTCTACTCCTGATACTCGCTGCCGCCGTGTTTTTGCCTGGATTAACCGGCCTTACCAGCCTGGATGGGACCGTCAACGCGCGCTTCGCAACCATAAACGCGCCGATTGACGGCGAGATCACTGGGGCGCCGCCCCGGATCGGAACGCCGGTAGCGGAGGACGAAGCTCTCGCCACAATTCGCAATGAACGCGTCAACCGGACCGTTCTGGCGTCGCTGCGCGCCGAATACCGAACGGCGCTCGATCGCGTCACGGCGCTGGAGCGGGAGCGCGACGAGCTTGTGAGGCTGCGCGACCAGCTTGCAGAACGGCTCTCTGTCTTCCAGAGCGCCACCATTTCCAGCCTGGAAAGGGAGCTGCGAATACTCAGGAAGCGTGTTGAGGTATCGCGCGCCCAGGATGTGGTGGCAAAGGTGGATCTCGATCGTCGGCAAGAGCTGGAGTCGAAGGGAATCTTTACTCGCAAGATGGTTGAGGCGGCCGAGGCCGCCGGCGCCGCCACCGGCGGCGAGCTCGAGATCAGCAATTTGACGGTGGAATTGCTGCAGCAACGCCTCGACGCTGTACACCAGGGCATATTCGTCGTCGCAGACGGCCAGAACGATGTGCCTTATTCTCGCCAGCGCCAGGACGAGGTGATCGTTCGTATCAATGATCTCAACACCCGCATTGCCGAGAATAGGACGCGGGCAGACCAGACCGAACAGCAAATGATCGAAGAGGAGAAGCGCGTTCGCAGCCTCGAATCGGCAACTGTCCCCTCTCCGTTCGATGGCGTGATCTGGGCAAGGAGCATCGTCGGCGGCTCGAACGTCGTGCTGAACAGTGAGATGATGCGCGTCCTCGATTGCCGCGAGTTGTTCGTCGACATTCTCGTTCCCGAAGTCGATTACGACGAGATCTATCCCGGCCGCGAGGCCGAAGTCCGGCTCTTCGGACGCGGGGAAGTCTTCAAGGGACGGGTGCAAGCGCTCAAGGGCTCGTCGGCCGTCGTCGAAAAGGACTCTCTTGCCGCCAACGAGCCAGAAACCGAGGAGCGCGACGCCCGGATCCGCATCCTGCTTGAGCCTTCGACCCTTAACACGGACTTCGCCAATTTCTGCCAGGTGGGACGGACAGTGCAGGTGCGCATCGCCAAACACAACCTCCGGCTCACGCAGTGGATCAAAGGCCTGTGGTTCAGTCTCTTCTAGCGCTCGCTCCGACCCTTGTGGTCATCGCCTTCTTTCTCATCGGGCCGTCCAACTGGTCGCGCCACCGGACGTGGGCGCGAGCGATCACCTGTGTTTTCGTTGCTGCGGTTGCGCTGCGCTACGTGGTCTGGCGCCTCAGCGAGACCGTTCTTCCCTTTCCAAACAATGACGCCAACTTCTATTGGGTCTGGTTTGTATTCATCGTCGAGGTCCTCGCCTTCTCGGAGGTCGTGCTGTTCCTCATCCTGATGAGCCGCTACGTTGACCGCAGCACCGAGGCGGACCAACTCGGACGGCAGTTCTTCGCGCGAAGTGAAAGCGAGCTGCCGACCGTCGATGTTTTCATACCAACCTACAATGAGCCTCTCGACGTCCTGGAAAGAACGATCGTCGGGGCGCTAGCGCTCGACTATCCAAAGGACAAGCTGACCGTCTATGTGCTCGACGACGGTCGCCGTGAATGGCTCCGGAGCTTCTGCGAAACGCGTGGCGCGATCCATGTGACGCGAAGCGACAATGCGCATGCCAAGGCCGGCAACATGAACAATGGGCTTTCCGTCAGTTCCGGCGACTTCATCGCCGTGTTCGACGCGGATTTCGTGCCCTATCGCAACTTTCTGAGACGCACATTGCCGTTCTTCTCGGACGAGACGATCGGTATCGTGCAGACGCCGCAGCATTTCTTCAACGTCGATCCGGTGCAGTCCAATCTTGGCCTCGAGAACATCTGGCCGGACGAACAGCGGCTGTTCTTCGACGAGATCGCGCCGAGCCGCGATGGCTGGGATGTGAGTTTCTGCTGCGGCTCCTGTTCTATCGCTCGTCGCAAGGCGATTAATGCGATTGGCGGCTTTCCGACCGAGTCGATCACCGAAGATCTGCTTACGACGCTTTCGATGCTGAACAAAGGCTATAAGACCCGCTATCTCAACGAGCGGCTGTCGATGGGCCTGGCGGCCGAAAATCTCGCTGGCTACTTCGTTCAACGCGAACGCTGGTGCCAGGGTGGCATTCAGACGCTTTACCTGCACAACGGCCCCTTACGCGGGCCTGGACTATCGCTCTTCCAGCGGATCATGTTTCTGCCGATGTCCTGGCTTGTGCAATACTTGGTGCGCTTGGCCGTACTTGTGGTGCCGATTGTCTACCTCTGGTTCGGCGCGCTGCCGCTCTATTTCACGGACGTCACTGACTATCTTTCGAACCAGATCCCAGTGCTGGTCGCCTATTTCCTTCTGATGTTGTGGATCACACCGACCCGCTATCTGCCGCTGGTCTCCACCGCGGTCGGCACTTTTGCGACCTTCCGGATGCTGCCGACGGTTCTTTCGAGTCTCGTGCGACCGTTCGGCAAGCCCTTCAAGGTGACCCCCAAGGGCAGCGGCAACGAAGCGAGCGCTTTCGATGCTTATACGTTCACCTGGATCGCAGGCTTCATCGTCATCACCGCGCTCGGTCTTCTGATCAATATCGTCCCAGAAACCGCACGCGTCCGAGGAGCATTTTCGACGATCGCTGCATTTTGGTCAGGGATTAACATCGTCGTGCTCATCATCGCCTCGCTGATCTGTTTCGAGAAGCCGCGGCGTCTCCTTCAAGCCTTCAAGCTCGATGAGGCCGTAGTGGCCGATGGCATTGCAGGGAGCCTGGTCAGCCTTTCGCTCGACAAGGCAGTAGTCGCGGTTCCTGCCGAGACCAGGTTCAAGTCGACTCGCGTCATGCTCAATCTTGAAGGTTTCGCGCCGCTTGAGACCCAGCTTAAGCAAGTGACCCAGAGGCGCGGGGATATCACGCGCACTGGTGACAAGCGGCGTTATTACCTCCATCTCCATTTCGATCTGCACGGGTTCGAGCGCGACAAAATGATCATCAAACTCTATACCGGGCGCTATTCCCGGGATATTCCCGACATCGATAAGGTCGCAGTTTCGGTAAACCTGTTGCTGCGCGCTTTTGGGCGCACACGCACGGCGTCGTAGCGGCAACCCGGGTTGGAAATACCGGCCGCTGCCCGCGAATGAGCAGGTATCACCAGGAAGCAGCGGTTCCTAGCGCCAGAATGGCGCGGTCAACTCAATGCGCAGAAAAAGTGCCACGATATCGCCGGTGTTCTCCTTCTCCGCAAAGCGCAGCTTAGGCAAAGCCGGCTGGGCCGATTGACGTGCACCCGGAAAGATCACAAGGAATGGTTGTCGATTCTGCTTGAAAGTACCAATGTGGTGCTTTATGTTCCTGATCATGAGCCAAGCGGGACATAAATCGATACTACGCTATCGCCTGGTACCGGATCTTGAAGCCCGGCGGGCGCTTGAGGAGACATTCGCCGCCTATGCTGAAATGCGTGACCTGCTGGTCGAGCTGACGGCCGGCAGGGGTGGCGGCGCGAATCTCGTGACCCTGCACGAGCTGGCCTATGAGACGATCCGGGAGAGGACCGGCCTTCCGGCGCGAATGGTAACGCTCGGCCTGCGGGACTTTGCCGCCAATCGCGGACAGCAGATCGGCCCTGCCCGGCTGCCGCTCGACAATAAGTTGTTCGCGATCAAGGGGCCGTCCGACGTGACGATCGCCACGGTGGGCGGCCGGGTCGCCGTGCCGTTTGACGTTGCCGGCTACTCACCGGGCGCGCTGGACGTCTTCGCAGCCGAGCTCGTCGTCGACGATGACAATTACGAGATCCGCTTAGAGGTGACCGTGCACTCGGATCGAACGAAGGAGAACATGATCATGAAGGAAGGCATTCTTTCGCGCATGGGCCGCCTGATTGCCGGGATCGCCAACGCGGCGGTCGACAAGGCGGAAGGGGCAAACAAGATCGGCGTCGTCGAGCAGGCCATCAGGGAGATCGACGCCGCCGCGGAGGAAGCACGCTCCGATATCGGACGGTCGCGCGCGGAAGAATACCGCATCGAAAGCCGGCGCGAGGAAATCCTTGAGGGCCTGCGCGCACTGGACGAGAAGATCCGTACGGCAATTGCCGCCGAGCGCGACGATCTCGCCAAGGCCGGCGTAGGACGGCAGATCGACCTGGAGGCGCAAGTCGCCGCACTCGACAAGGCACTGGCCGATGCGAGAGAGCGCCTGAGCGAGGGCCAGCAGGCGCTTCATGCGGTGCTCGCCGCGCGCCGCGAGGCGGAGGCGCGGCTTGCCGATCTGAAAAAGAGCATGGCGCGGCATCCGGAGGAACCGGCTGCCCGGCGCGCACAGGCATCGGCCGTCAACGACGCGTCCCGTGCTGCCGCCGTGGTTTCGAGGGTGACGGGCGTGCCGGGCGACACCCCGGCGGCGGGCGCGGAACTGGATGAGCTAGACCGGCTTCATCGCGAACAGGCGATCGCGGCGCGGCTCGCGCGGTTCAAGGCTGACAGAAATTGACGCCTATGGACCTCCTCCTCGCTCCTGAATGCTCTCCATTCGCGATCGCCGCAGCCCTGCTGGCGGCATTGACTGTAATCGAGGTGATTTGCCTGCTGCTTGGCTTTTCGCTTGGCGAAGCCATCGACAAATCGGGCTTTGACGACCATAGCGCGCTTTCGGGCCTCCTGTCGTGGATCAACGTCGGCGGCGTGCCGATCCTGGTGCTGTTGATGCTATTGCTCGGCTTCTTCGCGATAATCGGTTTCGTCCTGCAAAGCGTCGCATTTGCGCTGTGGGCGTACCTGCCCGCACCCATCGCGGCCTTGCCCGCCTTTGTTCTCTCGTTGCCGGCAGTGCGAGGCTCGGGCCGGCTAGTCGCCCGCATCGTCCCACGCGACGAAACCTACGCCGTCGATCTTTCCGAGTTCATCGGTGCCCGCGGCGAAGTGGCCGTCGGTCCGCTCGACCAGGGCCTGCCGGGACGCGTCCGCGCCAAGGACCGGCATGGCAATTGGCATAGCCTCCGGGCAAAAGCGGCGAAAGGGGAAGCCCCGATCGCGATCGGCGCCGAGGTCCTCATCGTCGATTGCGTCTCCAACGTCTTCATCGCCATCCCCGCCCCTTCCGACATTCTCACTTCGCCACAGTCCTCTTCAATGGAGACACCATGATCGTTGATCTACTTCTGCCGGTCGGCATCGGCATCATTCTCATATTCGGCATCGGCTTCGTTCTCGCCTCGCTCTACACCCGCTCAAGCCGCGACGAGGCCTATGTGCGCACCGGCCTCGGCGGGCAGAAGGTCGTCCTGGATGGCGGTTCGATCGTGCTGCCGATCTTCCACTCGATCGCGCGCGTCAATCTCAAGACCCTGCGCCTCGAGGTGCGCCGCGGCGAAGGCGACGCCCTGATCACCAAGGACAGGATGCGCGTTGACATCGGCGCCGAGTTCTATGTCCGCGTGAAGCCGGATTCGTCCTCGATCGCGCTCGCGGCCCAGACGCTTGGCGATCGAACGAACGACGCCGAGCAGTTGCGCATGCTGATCGAAGCCAAGTTCGTCGACGGCCTGCGCTCCGTCGCCGCGACGATGAACCTCGACGCGCTGCAGGAGCAGCGGATGGACTTCGTCAAAGCGGTCCAGGAGGCCGTCGGCGCGGACCTGCAATCGAATGGCCTCGAACTGGAGTCCGTCTCCCTCACTCGCCTCGACCAGACCGATATCAAGCACTTTAACGCCAACAACTTCTTCGATGCCCAAGGCCTTGCCGCGCTGACGCGGATCACCGAGGGCCGCAAGAAGGAGCGCAACGAAATCGTCCGCGACACGGAAGTGGCCATCGCCCAAAAGGACCTCGAGGCACGCCAGCAATCGCTAGCGATCGAACGGACGAAGCGTGAGGCGGAGCTCAATCAGGAGCGCGATATCGCCAACAAGTCTGCGGCCACGCGCGCCGAAACCGCCCAGCAGGAACAGGCCGCCAAGCGTTCCGAGGAAGAAGCCCGCATCGCCGCGGAACAGGCGATCGCCGAGCGCGAGGCAATGGCGAAGCAGGCGCGCGAAAGCGCCAATATCGACGCCACCCGTGCCGTCCAGCAGCGTGACACCGAAGCCCGCCGCGACCTCCAGATTGTGGCACAGGAAAGCGCCATTGCCGTCGCCAACAAGAGCCGTGAGGAATCCGAGGCCAAGGCGAAGGCCGAGACCGCAAGAGCGTTGGCGATCGCCGCTGAGGAAAAGGTGGAAACGGCCCGAGCCGTCGAAATCGCCGAACGCGAGCGTCAGATCGCGGTGATCGACGCGCGCAAGGACGCCGAAACCGAAGCGACGGCCGTGACCGTCAGCGCGGAGGCCGAGAAACAGGCGGCGCTCGACCAAGCCGACGCCATCAAGACGCTGGCAACGGCGGAGGCCGATGCGGCCGTCATCAAGGCCAAGGGCATTCTGGAAACCGGCAAGGCCGAAGCCCAGAGCGAGGCGCTTCTCAACGAAGCGCGAAACAAGCTCAGCCCCGCCATCATCGAATTCGAGATCCTGCGCGAGCGCATCCGCATCATTCCACAGGCGCTCGCCGAGGCCGTCAAGCCGATCGAAAAGATCTCCGACATCCGCATCTTCGATACCGGCGGCATGATTGGCCGCGGCACCGGCGGCGCCAACGGCGCGAACGGAATCGGAATCGGTGATGGCTTGGCCGGGCAGCTTCTCGCCTACCAGGCAAACAAGCCGATTCTCGACCAACTCCTGAAGGAAGCCGGTTTCGAAGGCGACAACGCGATCTCATCGCTGCTCGCGAACGTACAGAGCAGTGGCAAGATCAACAATACTGCCGTGGAAGAAGACTGACGCAGTCCCCAAAAGCGCATAGAGGTTTGGGCGACATGTTAGAGTAATGCGCGTCGCCATTGACCGACGCGCGTATTGATCATGCGGCAGATAGCCTGCGCAGCTTCGAAAGCGACCACGGGAATGTCGCAGTCGGGTGGCAGGCGGTCGTCGCTAAGCTGATCGCCGAATGAGGTGTTCGGGCCGCATTCCGGACCGGCAGATTCTTGCTTGGCGATGAGGATCACAGACGTTCAACTGCAATCGGCGTGGTGAACTGACCGAAGCTGGAACTGATTACCCCGCTGCATTGTATATCTCGGCAAGGTCGCGTAGATCCCAGTTTCCGCCAGACAACACCGCACAGACTTTTTCATCGGGCTTGGCGTCTATGCTGCCCGCCAACAGTGCTCCGACGCCAATCGAGGCGGCTGGTTCAGCGATCAATTTCGCATCCTTGGCAAGAGCACGCATCCCGGCGATGATGTGCTCGTCTTCAACAAGAACAATCTCGTCCACATACTTTTCGATAATCGGATACGGGTTTTGACCCGGAACACTTATCCTCAAACCATCCGCAATAGTGTTCTTCAAGGGAAGCGATGTGCGCTCCTTGTTTATCCGGCTGTGAGAATACTTCGGTGTCAAGGCAGGCTCTGCCCCGATAACGCGAACCGATGGTTTCGTTTCTTTTATGGCGGTGGCGATTCCCGAGATTAGGCCTCCGCCGCCCACGGGAACGATGACCGTATCTACATCTTCCAGGTCCTGCAGGATTTCACAGCCGATCGTTCCCTGACCGGCCATCACGATGGGGTCTTCAAAAGCGTGAACAGCCGCGTATTTGTTTTCTTCAGCGATTTCATACACCCTTTTCCATCTGGCGGCGGTGTCGCCATCGAAAAGAATGACTTCTGCCCCGAGGGCTTTTGTGTTTTCGATCTTGATTTTGGGCGTGGTGACCGGAAGGACCAATATCGCTTTTACGCCCAGCATCCTGGCGGCATAAGCAAGCCCTTGGGCATGATTGCCCGACGACGTCGCAATAATGCCGTTTACGATCTCTTCTCTCGAGAGCGAGAGAGCCTTGTTCAGGGCGCCGCGGATTTTGAATGCGCCAGTAATCTGCAGGGTTTCGGGTTTGAGATAGAGCTGACAGCCAGCGGCTTTCTCTATCTTTTCTGCACGCAAGAGCGGCGTGTGCCTGACGTGCGGTCTCAGCCGTTCCTGGGCTTCACGGATGTCCTGAATAGTGGGGTAATTGCGCATGGTCATCGCTCAAAGAACTGAAAGAAGGTGCCGACGTTATTGGCTATTGCGTTCTGATAGACTTTGCTGGCTGTCGTATTGTCTTGTATAGCCATACCTGTGGAATCGAAAATCGTGATTTCGTCATCACTTTCTCGCCCCGGCTTCCTTCCCAACAATACCTCGCCGATTTCGCCATGGATGTCGTCTTTGGCGATGATGTTTTTATTCAACGGGTGCCACGTTTCACCCTTTTCAGTGCATTGCGAAATCGAGTCCACGATGATTTTCGCGTTTCTGAAGAGCTCCGGATCCAGCTCCTGTTTGCCGCGTTGATCTGTGCCGATTGCAACGATGTGTGTACCGGGCTTCACCCAATCCGCTTCCACAAGCGACCCTTTCCCGCGGGTCGTCGTAATCAAGATGTCGCCCTGCTCAACGGCTTCTTTTTTGGAGCCTGCGACGATGACGGGAATGCCGAATTCGCTTTCGATATCCGTCTTGTATTTGGAAAGCGTATCCGGGTTACTGTCCCATGCGTGGATCTCTTCGATCTTCATGATCTCGTTGATCGCCCGAATTTGCATTCTTGCCTGATTTCCTGTCCCGATCGATGCAATCGTCCGGGCACTCTTCCTCGCCAGGGCTTTGACGGAAACGGCTCCAGCCGCCCCGGTTCTGAGGCCAGTGATCAAGCTTCCGTCCATAACGCAAATCAACGCGCAGCTCCTGGCATCAAACAGGAGAACGGTCCCCATGCCATTAGGTACGCCGTATGCTGTCGGGTTATCAATAAACCCTCCAGAAGACGTTTTCATGGAGATCACTTCATTGGCTTTGTAGTAACAAAGCTTGAAGTCAATTTCCCCGCGAGGCGATGGGAGATGTATCCCGATATAGTCGGGTTGTTCCACCAGATCGCTGCTGAAGGCCTTGTAAGCCTCTTCCACCGCGCCGATGACTTCCGTCATACCGATTAGCCGTCTTACTTCATCCTTCTTGAGCAGCAGCGTTTTCATGCATGACCTCTTTATTGTCGGATTCATCGGCACAGCACGCCCTGTACGCAATCACCATAGTGGGCGAGCGGAGAGACTAGTGGCCGCATTCGCCGCGACCTGAGGCAGATTGTTTTGTATCGCATAGAGGTTTTGGCAGAGAGTTGCGGCTGGCGTCTCCCGAGCTCAGGCGGAAATGTTGGAAGAGGCGCTTGCCAGATCGGTCCCCATGCGAGGACCTCATCTAAAAGTCAGCGACTTTTCCCCAGGCAGATTTTCGGAAGCGGTCCGGATGATAGGGGCGGGGATCGACGATCGGCTCGCTACCGGTCACGATGTCTGCGATCAAGTGGCCGGCGCCCGGACCGATACCGAAGCCGTGCCCGCTGAAGCCGGCGGCGAGGATGAAACCCGGTATGGAGGCGATTTCGCCGATGCCCGGGACCCCGTCCGGCGTGCTGTCGATATAGCCCGCCCATGCGGCGGTGATGCTGGTGTTCTTCAGATCGGGCAGGAGTTCGAGCGCGCGCGAATGTGTGAGGCGAATGGTGGCCTTATCGACCGCAGGATCAAGGATGCGCATGCGCTCCATCGGCGTGGGTTCGTCGAGCCGCCAGCGTGCAAGCGTCTCATGGCCCGCGCGGACCCCCTCGAGGCTGCCTAAGGCGAGACTGCGCCAGCGCCGAACAAACATCGGCAGGAACTGCGGAGCGAAGCGCAGCTGCTGCGGCGTCGGGTCGACGCGGCCGCGGCCACTGATCGCGAGTGTATAGCCGCCGTCGGCACGGCGCGTCACCGAAACGGCCGCAGTGTGCAGTGCATCCGGCACGCCGATGGCGCCTGGCGAGACGGCGAGAATCGAAGATCGGATCGCGGCCTGAGGAAAGCGGATGCCGAGCTGACGGCAGAAGGAGGAGGCCCAGGCGCCGCCGGCAAGAATCGCCACCTTTGTGCGGATGGTGCCATGCTCGGTGACGACGGCGGAAAGGCGGCCGCCCTCTGTCTCCATGCCGCGGGCGGCGCAGGACTGGTGCACCGTGCCGCCGAGCTTCAGGATCGCGCGCGCGACGGCGGGTGCCGCGCTTGCCGGATCGGCAGTACCGTCGGTCGGCGAGAAGACGCCACCCTTCCATGGTTTGCCCGTTGCGCGGCCGCGCTCCGTCGCTTGCGTGTTGTCGAGCATATGGGTCGTCACGCCGAACGTACGGGCAAAATCGCGCCAGCGTGCCCAGCCGGCCAGTTCCTCCTCGCTATTGCTGAGATAGAACAACCCGCAGCGGCGGAAGCCGGTGTCCTCGCCGCTCTCGGCGGCGAAACGCTCCCAAAGATCAAGGCTCTTCGTCGCCATCGGCAATTCGCGGGCGTCCCGGTTCTGCTGGCGGCACCAGCCCCAGTTGCGGCTCGACTGCTCCGCGCCGATCCGTCCCTTCTCGATGAGGGCGACCTTCATTCCGCGACGGGCAAGGTAATAGGCCGCAAACACGCCGACAATGCCGCCGCCGATCACCACGGCATCGGCCGCATCGGGCAGCTCCGGCGTTGTGTCGACGAGTTTCAGCGGTGCGGGCATGGCGGGACCTCCGTTTCGAGCGCAGTCTAGCGGCTTGGGCGCGACGACGTTGCCGGAGTATGGCCGGAGCGCAGCAGAAGATGCTGTCTTGCAGGAGCAATGCCGCCCTTTCTGCTTCGGCCCACTGTCCCAAACCAAATCGACACGCCTCTCCAATGTGTTAAGGTCATCGTCGGGAAAATCGCAGCACAATCTGCTGCGCCGTTGGCCACTTCAGCAAGGGGAAAGGCCCGCCATGAAACTCGACCGGATCGACATCAAGATTCTGTACGAACTGCAGAAGAATGGCCGCATCACCAATGTGGAACTAGCCGAGCTGGTCAACCTGTCGCCGAGTCCTTGCCTGATGCGGGTGAAGAAGCTGCAGTCGGAGGGCTATATCGAGGGCTATTCGGCGCAGATCAACGTCAGCAAGCTCGGGCAGACGCTGACGGTCTTCACCGAGATCACGCTGAAGAATCACCGGCAGATCGACTTTGCCCGCTTCCTTGCGGCGATAGACAAGGTCGACCAGGTGATCGAATGCCATCTGGTGTCCGGCGGCTACGACTATCTTCTGAAATTCGTCACGGCCGGGATCGGCGAATACCAGACGATCATGGAGCGCCTCACCGACATGGACGTCGGCATCGACAAATATTTCAGCTTCGTCGTGCTGAAATCGCCGATCGTCAAGGCGCACATGCCATTGACCAGCCTGTTTCGGATGTAGGATCTTCGGATCGGTCTGCGCCGGCTTGCGCAGCCGGCGTTTGCGATTTAGCCCGCTCCTGCGGAGCCTCACCCGACAAAAGTAGGATGTCGTCCGCGTCTCCTCGGTTCGCCTTCCGGCTGAGACGATGGCCAGCAGGTTGGGATGAGCCGGCGCCTCAGCGCCGGCAATAGGCTCGCACGAGCTCCGGATCCTGTTCGAGCCCATCGAGCCACGTGGGATCGAGCCTCGGCACCGACGAGAAGAGCAACTGCGAATAGGGGTGCTCAGGCGTCTTGACCTTCGCCGGCGTGATTTCCTCGACCTTTTTGCCTCCATACATCACGACGATCTCGTCGCAGATTGCCTCCACCACCGAGAGGTCATGGCTGATGAAGATGTAGGACAGACCGAGCTCGCGCTGCAATTCCTTGAGAAGATCGATGATGGCGGCGGCGACCACCGTATCGAGCGCCGAGGTGATTTCGTCGCAAAGGATCAGCTTCGGGTCGGCGGCGAGCGCACGGGCAAAGTTGACGCGCTGCTTCTGGCCGCCGGAAAGCTCGCCCGGGCGGCGATGACGCAGGTTGTGCGGCAGACGCACCATGTCGAGCAGCTCGTCGACGCGTGCGTTGCGCGCCTTGGCATTCATCCCGTGATAGAAGGTAAGTGGCCGGGCTAAGATGTCCTCGACGGATTTCGCCGGATTAAGCGCCGTATCGGCGTATTGGAAGACGATCTGCATTTCGCGTAGTTCATCGCGCGAGCGCTCGCGGGCGCTGCGACCGAGTTCCTTGCCGTCGAAGACGATCTTGCCGACAGCGGCCGGCAATATGCCGGCGATGGTGCGAGCGAGCGTCGACTTGCCGCAACCGGACTCGCCGATGATCCCGAGGTTGCGCCCCTTCTCCACCTTGAGACTGACATGCTCGACGGCGCGCACGAGCGGCAGGCCGTCGGCCTGCGCCTGGCCGTAGCCTGCGATGAGATTTTCGATTTCGAGCAACGGGGCCGGACCACTCTCGGCCGCGTCCGCAGCGCCACGGGGTTTCGGCTCGAAGGCGGCGAGCAGCTCCCGCGTGTAGGGGTGCTTCGCGCCATTGAGGATCTCTTCGGTCGTACCGATCTCCTTGGCCTCGCCGCCTTTCAAGACGACGATCCGATCGGCGATCTGGGCAACCACGGCGAGGTCGTGCGAGACGTAAACGCCGGCGATGCCGCCTTTCTTCATGACCGACTTGAAGGCGCGCAGCACCTCGATCTGCGTCGTCACGTCGAGCGCCGTCGTCGGCTCGTCGAAGATGACGAGCTTCGGGTCGCCGATCAGCGCCATCGCCGCTGAAAGCCGCTGCAACTGGCCGCCGGAGACCTGGTGTGGATAGCGGCTGCCAATCGTCTCGGGCTCTGGCAGCGACAGCGCCCGGAAGAGATCCACCGCGCGGGCGCGCGCCTCGTCGGGCGACATGATCCCATGGATGCGGGTTACCTCGATCACCTGGTCCATGATTGTGGCGGCCGGATTGAAGGCGGCGGCGGCGGATTGCGGCACATAGGCGAACTCGGTGCCGCGCACCCTGGCGCGTTGCTTTTCGCTGAGCGTCAGCATGTCCTTTCCGGCGACGGAGACACTGCCGCCGGAGATCCGACAGCCGGGGCGGGCATGGCCCATCAGCGTGAGCGCGATCGTGGTCTTGCCGGAGCCGCTTTCGCCGATCAGCGCCACGATCTCGCCTTCGGCGATGTCGAAGCTGACGCCGTTGATGATGTCCACGCGGCGGCCGGAATCGGTGGTGGCTTCGACCTTCAGGTCGCGGATTTCTACGAGATTGACCATCATTCGCTCCGATCGCGGATCTTCTTGGGCAGGTTGTCGATCAGCAGGTTGACGCTGATGGTGAGGCTGGCGATCGCAAAGGAGGGAGCCATCACCGCCGGTGCGCCAAAGGGCAGGCCGCCGATGTTCTCGCGCACGAGAGCCCCCCAGTCGGCATAGGGCGGCTGGACGCCAAGGCCGAGGAAGGAGAGACCGGAGAGCAGGAGAACGATGAAAACGAAGCGGATGCCGAGGTCGGCAAGCACCGGCCCGACGATGTTCGGCAGGATTTCCGAGCGGATCAGATAGAGGGTGCTTTCGCCGCGGATGCGGGCGACGGTGATGAAATCCATCGCGTTGATGTTGACGGCAAGCGCGCGGGCGAAACGGTACGCGCCGGGGATATAGATCACCGACAGCGTCAGGATCAGCACGGGAATGGAGGAGCCGACGGCAGCGACGACCACAAGGCCGAACAGCTTGCTCGGAATCGAGTTGAGGGCATCGAGGAAGCGGCTCAGGACCGTGTCGAGCCAGCCGCCGGCGACTGCTGCGATCATGCCGAGCATCACGCCGCTGAAGCAGGCGATCGTAACCGCTGCAAGCGAGAGGCCGACCGTGTAGCGGGCGCCCATCAGGATTCGCGAGAGCATGTCGCGGCCGAGATAATCGGAGCCGAGCCAGAAGTCGCGGCTCATCGGTCCGAAATAATCGAGGTCGACGATCTCGCCGACAGGGTAGGGGACTATCAGCGGCGCCAAGATCGCGATCAACGCCCAGAAAAGGATGACCGAGAGACCGACCATGCCGATGATGTTGAAGCGATAGCCGAGCCGGGTTCCGGAAATCCGGTCAGACTTGGTCTCAGAATGGGTCATTGTCATCGTAGCCTCGGATTGGAAAGGATGGCGATGATGTCGGCTGTCGTGATCAGGAGCAGGTAGCCGAGGCAGAAGATCATCGCGCAGCTCTGGATCAGCGGCAGATCGCGCGTGGAGACGGCATCGACCATCAGCTTGGCAATACCGGGATAGTTGAAGATCGTCTCGACGATGATGACGCCGCCGAGCAGATAGGAGAGCGAAAGCGCGACCGCATTGACGATCGGACCCAGAGCATTTGGCAGCGCATGGCGAAACACCATGCGCGGCCGGGAGGCGCCCTTGAGCAACGCCATCTCCACATAGTGCGTGTTGAGCGTCTCGATCACCGCTGCCCGGGTCATGCGGATCATTTGCGCTGAGATGACGAAGGTAAGGGTGATCACAGGCATAGCATAGATACGCAGGAGGTCTGTCAGCGACGTGACGTCGTTCGCGAAGGAGAGCGCCGGCAGCCATTTCAGATAGACGGCGAAGATCAACACCGCGGAGGTCGCTATCATAAATTCCGGCACGGAGATGACGCCGATCGTCAGCACGGTCACGATGCGGTCGTAGAGCGACCCGCGTAGCATCGCCGCGGTGATCCCGAGCGTCAGCGCGATCGGCACGGAAAAGAGCGCGGTGACGCCGGCGAGCTGCAGCGTGTTGATGAAGCGCCCGCCGATTAGATCCGCGACCGGCATCTCATTGGCGTAGGAGGTGCCGAGGTCGCCCTGCAGCAGACCAACGATCCAGCGCAGGAAACGCAGGATCGCCGGGTCGTCGAGATGCATGGCCTTGCGCAGACCTTCGACGGCCTCCGGCGTCGCCGCTTGGCCGAGCAGGATCGACGCGGTATCCCCCGGCAGGAGCGTCGTCGCGAAGAAGACAGCGAAGGAGACGATCACCAAGGTGATCAGTGCAATGAGCAATCTGCTCAGCACAAGGGATAGGACCCGGTTGTTCACGCGCGCTCCCTTTCCGCTTTCAAGACAGGTTTCGAACCATAACGCCGGGGGCCGCAGCGTTGCGGCTGCAGCCCCAAGCCCGGTTACTCAATCAGGCTTCGAGCCAGACATATTCCGCGAAAGCATAGCCCATCTGACCACCCAGTGGGTTGGCCTCCAGACCCTTGAGCTTGGCGGTGATCGCGTCGACGTTGGAGATATAGGCCGGAATGATCGTGCCGGCTTCGTTGGCGACCATCACCTGCATCTCGTTGTAGATCGCCTTGCGCTTCTCCTGGTCGAGCGAGCCGCGCGCCTCGATCAGCATCTTATCGAATTTCTCCGACTTGTATTGGCTCTCGTTCCACGGAGCCTCCGAGGCGTAGAGCAGCGAGAACAGGATATCGGGCGTCGGCCGCGGGTTGATATTGCCGAAGTGGACCGGCGCCTTCAGCCAGTAATTATCCCAGTAACCGTCGGCGGGAACGCGCTGGACATCGAGCTTCAAGCCGATCTCGGCAGCGGAGGCCTGTATGATCATCGCCATATCGATCGCGGAGTTCGCTGCATCGGAAGCAATCACCGGTATCGACTGGCCGAGCGCGCCGGCTTTCTCGAAGTGGAACTTGGCCTTCTCGGGGTCAAAGGCGCGCGGCTTCAGCTCGGCATTATGGTAGAAGTTGGCGGGAGAAACCGGCTGGTCGTTGCCGATTTCACCCAAGCCCCGCAGCGCCGACTTGACGATCTGCTCACGGTTGACGAGGTACTTCATGCCCTCGACGAAGTCGCGCTTGCTGCCGGGTTCCATATCCAGCCGCATGTTGAGGTTGGTGTAGTTGCCGGAGGTCGTCTTCGAGAGCACGAAGCCGTCGCCCTGGCTCTCGACCAAGCGCGTGGAGCGCGGATTGATCGTGGCGGCGAGGTGGATGTCGCCGGACAAGAGCGCGTTCACCCGGGAACTGTCGTCGCTGATCGCGAAATACTCGAAGGAATCGACGTTCGGTCCGGACTTCCAGTAGTTCTTGTTCTTGATGCCGACGGAGCGCACGCCGGGTTCGAAGACCTCTCTTACGAAAGCGCCCGTGCCGTTCCCCTTGGAGAAGTCGGTGGTGCCGTCGGCGACGATCATGAAGTGGTGCATCGACAGGATGGTCGGCAGGTCGGCGTTCGGATCTGCGAGCGTGATCTCGACCGTCTGCTTGTCCACGGCCTTGAAGCCTGTCATCTGCGCGGCGATCTTCGCGACCTTCGAGCCGACGGATGGATCGAGATGGCGTTTCAACGAGAAGACCACGTCGTCTGCGGTCAACGGCTTGCCGTCGTGGAAAGTGACGCCGCTCCTTAGTTTGACCGTCCAGGTCTTAGCATCCTTGGACTCGATCGCCTCGGCGAGCTCCATCTGCGGGGTGCCGCTCTTATCGAGGAAGGTGAGACGGTTGTAGAAGGAGCAGCAGCGCACATAGTCGGTGGAGAGCGATGCCTTGGCCGGGTCGAGCGTGTCCGCGGTAGAGGACGACCAGCCGGCCGCCTTGAGCGCGCCCCCTGAGACCGGCGTTGCAGCAATCGCGGCGGAGGCGCGGCCGAGCACGAGACTGCCGGCGGAGAGAGCGACGCCGCCCGCGAGCATCATCTGCAGCAGTTCGCGGCGGGTGGCGCCGCGACGGATGGCGTTTTCGACCACAGCGTCGTCCGAGCTGGTCCAATTGGTGATCTTGTCGTTCATGTCATTCCCCTTTTCGTCTGTTGGCGGGCTGCCCTTCTTCGGTGGGCTTCGACCCGATCCGGTGAACTGGTCAGCTGCGTGCGACGGCCACGGCATCGGCAAGGCCGGCCATGGAGGTGAAATGGTAATCGGGCTCGGTGAACTCGGCGGGCTCGATCGTGCCGCCATAGCCCTTCTTCGCGTGGCGGCGCTCGATCCAGCAATTGGTCAGCCCAAGCTTCCGGGAAATACCGATGTCGTGGTACTGGCTCTGGGCGACATGCAGGATGTCGTCCTTTGAATTGCCTTCCGAGGCTACGAACGCGAAGATCTTCTCGAAGAAGACGGGATCCGGTTTCTCAGTACCGGTGTCGTCGGCCGTGAAGGCGGCGTAAAAGGGATTGCCGAGCTCCTTGGCGAAGAAATCGAAGGCCCAGCGACGCGCATTGGTCATCGCGATGAGCCGGTAAGTGTTGGCAAGGCGCGCCAGCGCCTCGGCGCTGTCGGCGAAACCCTTCCAGTTCCCGGCGGAGTCCCTGAGACGCTCGCCATATTTCCGCTCAGTCGGAAGGCCGAGCTTCGGCGCGATTTCAAGATAGACGCGCACGAGGTCGTCCGGGAAGAGGTCGGCGTGCTCGGAGTAGCGCGCCGCACGGTAGAGGCTGAGCGCCTCCTCGCCTTCGATCGTGACACCTGCCCCAGCCGCGATCTCGGCGAGGCAGTCCTTGAGGCCAGCCTCGAAGTCGATCAGCGTGCCGACGACGTCGAAAGTCATGTACTTGAATTCCGGAAGGCTCTTGCGCACGTCGATTCCCCAGTTTTCGGGCGCTCGCTCTGGAGCACCAGCTTCGTGAAGAAGATTATTCTGTTCCCGGCGGCGGGTGATTTTTCCCGCTCTTGGTGAAAAGGCCCGGATTTGCTGGGATCCGGCCCTTTTCCTTGACTTGAGTTTGGCACTTGTGCCGCACGGAAGTCTCCGAAAAGACATTGTGGAGCGGCACAAAATTCCGAATATGACGTTTTCGCGATATATCGCGCCCGGTCATCCCTCAGGTCTTCAGAGCCCGCCGCACATCCGGGTCTTCCAGGGTCTCATCCAGCGTTTGGCGGGTGCGCTCGATAATCGCGTCGATTTCCTTCTCGCTGCAGCAGAGCGGCGGCGCGTAGCCCAGCACGCCATTGGCGAAGGCACGGATGACAAGGCCGTTTTCCCAGGCGCGGTCGAAGATGCGGCGCGCGGGTTCCGCGGCCGCAGGCAAGGGCGTCTTCTTTGCCTTGTCGGTGACGAGCTCGACGGCGGCCAGCATGCCGCGGCCGCGCACATCGCCGACGAGCGGGTGGTCCCTCAGGCTTTCGAGACCTTCCATCAGCCGAGTGCCGGCCTTGATGCCGTTTTCAAAGAGGCCGTTTTCGTAGAGCTTCAACACGGCGAGGCCGACAGCGGCGCTGACCGGATGCGCCGAATAGGTGTAACCGTGGCCAACGGCGGAAGCGCCGGCGCCGTCGGCAATCGTCTGATAGACGTGGTCGGCCATGAAGACGGCTCCCATCGGCACATAGCCGGAAGTGAGACCTTTGGCGGTGGTGATGAAGTCCGGCACGATCTCGTCCTCGGTTGAGGCAAAGAGCGGCCCAGTGCGGCCGAAGCCGGTGATCACCTCGTCTGCAACGAAGAGGATCCCAAGCTCGCGACAGAGTTCGCGCATCGCCTTCATCCAGCCCCTGGGAGGCACCAGCACGCCGCCCGAGCCCTGGATCGGCTCGGCGTAGAAGGCGGCGACCCGTTCGGGGCCGATTTCCTCGACCTTGCGCCTCAGCGCGGCGAGCGAGGCGTCGATGATCGCCTGCGGACCCTCACCCACCGGATTACGGTAGGTATAATGCGACGGGATCGTGTGCTGCCAGTCGAACGGAATGCCGAAGCCGGCATGGAAGGCCGGCAGCGCGGTCAGCCCGGCGCCGACCGTCGAGGAGCCGTGATAGCCCTGTTCGACCGAGATGAACTGATCGCGCTGCGGCTCGCCACGGGCAATCCAGTAGTAGCGGATGAAGCGGATCGTGCTGTCGACCGCATCGGAACCGCCGAGCGTAAAGTAAACATGGTTGAGATCGCCTGGCGCGCGTTCGGCCAGTTCCGAGGCAAGACGGATGGCGGGCTCGGACCCGAGCCCGAAATAGGCCGTCGCATAGGGAAGCTCGCGCATCTGACGGGCGGCCGCTTCGACGATTGCTTCATGGCCATAGCCGGCATTGACGCACCAGAGGCCGGCAAAGCCGTCGATCAGTTGCTTGCCCGAAGCGTCGGTGACCGTTGCGCCCTTCGCCGAGGCGAGCACGCGCACGCCGAGTTTTTCATGGCCGCGATAGGAGGCGACCGGATGGATGAGGTGGGCGCGATCGAGTTCGATGAGGGAGTTGCTATACATCAAAATCTCCGGATCAGCCGAGCGCCTGGCTGGCGAGGGTAAAGGTAATGGCCGCGGGATCGGCCGAGCGGTGGATCGGCGGCTTCATCATGGCGATGCCGCCGCCGACATGAGCCAGTCCCAGTTCGGCAAGCCAAGGCGCGAGGCCGGTGTCGACCGTGGTATCCACTCTGACGAACCGACCTGGCCGCGCGGCAATGAAATGCGCGACAAGTGCCTTGGCATCATCAAGATCGGCGGCGACGACCGGTCCGATAACCTCGCCGCGGCCAAAGGGGCGTAGCGCCGCGAAACCCGAGACGCGGCCCTCGCGGCGGCGGACGGCGAATTCACCGGTCTTGGCGAGATAAGCGATCAATCCTTTACGGTCGGCGCCGAATGCGCGGCGGTCGAGCGCGGCGATAGCTTCGATGTCGGCAGCGGTTGCGCTCTCGATCCCCCGCGGCGCGGCGACGCCGCCGACCAAGCCCTGGTGCTGAAGCACGCGCCCGGTCTCCTGAAAGCCAAGTTTCTCATAGAGCGGCAAGCCCTCGGCGGTCGCCACGAGCCGCGGCGGCCGATCGCCGGCGATCCGCAGAGCGGCGTCCATGAGCATCCGACCGAGACCGCGGCCGCGCATCGCCTCGTCGACGATCACCATGTTGATCGTCGCGCAGTCCGCTTTATAGGGTGTGACGAGCACGGTGCCGACAACTCGGGCAGCCTCGATAGCCACGACGCCTTCGCTCAAGGCGAGCGCCATCTGCCAATCCTCCAGGCGATGCGGCCAGCCGGCCTGCCGCGAGAGCCTGACGGCGGCTTCCAGATGCTCAGGACCGAAGTCGGTGATGTCGATCTGATTCGTCTGCATGGGGATGTCCTTCAATTCCTGCCCTGAAGTCTGCAGGAGTGGCAGCCGGCGGATCGTCTGAAGGCCGCGGCCCACGCGATATCTTATAGCTTTGCTCGCACGGACCGCCGCATCTTATGCTGGCAAGCGGGAGCGAAAGCGGAATGTTGACGGCAAGAAGCAGGGCGGCAGGCAAGGCTCGCAACCTTCTGCCAAAGCCGACTTTGGATACGATATATTCTGCTTCGATCGTCGCGAAATCAGGTGAGCCGAGGGACGAGCTGGCGCCTATGATCTTACACGTAAAGCCCGGCCCCTCCTTAAAGGATAGTGCAGATGACGACCTTCCGTCCGAAATACATCACCTTCGATTGTTACGGCACGCTCACCAACTTCCAGATGGCGGAAGCGGCGCGCGACCTTTATGGCGAACAGCTCGACGAACCGCGCATGGCGGAATTCATCAAGAATTTCGCTGCCTATCGCCTCGACGAGATCCTCGGCGACTGGAAGCCCTATGCGGAGGTGGTGCACAATTCGCTTGAGCGGACCTGCAAGCGCAACGGCATTAAATTCCGCGATGAAGCTGCGAAGATGGTCTATGAGCGCGTGCCGACATGGGGTCCGCATGCGGACGTGCCAGCCGGCCTCGCCAAGGTCGCGAAGGAGGTCCCTTTGGTCATTCTCTCGAATGCGATGAACTCGCAGATCATGTCGAATGTCGAAAAGCTGGGTGCTCCTTTCCACGCCGTCTACACCGCCGAACAGGCCCAGGCTTACAAGCCGCGGTTCAGGGCCTTCGAATACATGCTCGACATGCTCGGCTGCGGCCCGGAGGACATTCTCCACTGCTCGTCCTCTTTCCGCTACGACCTGATGTCGGCGCATGACCTCGGCATCAAGAACAAGGTCTGGGTCAATCGCGGCCACGAGCCGGCCAATCCTTATTACGGCTACGTCGAGATCGCCGATATCTCCGGCCTGCCGGGCGTCGTCGGGCTCTAAGAGAAGGCGCATCGCCATGAAATTCCTATCCTACTGGCACGACACCGCCCCGGCCTTTGCCGGGGCCGCCCAGGGTTCGGTCGAGGGCCATTACGACGTCGCCGTGATCGGCGGCGGCTTCACCGGCCTGGCCGCGGCTCGGCAGCTCGCCAAGGCTGGCGCCAAGGTCGTCGTGCTGGAGGCGGAGAGGGTTGGCTGGGGCGCCTCCGGCCGCAATGGCGGGCACCTTAACAACGGACTTGCGCATAGCTATCTCGCGGCCAAGGCGGAGCTCGGCAAGGAACGGGCGATCGCGCTTTACAAGGCGCTCGACGACTCGATCGACACGATCGAGGCCTTGATCGCCGAGGAGGGAATCGACTGCAGTTTCCGCCGCGCCGGCAAGCTGAAGCTCGCCTCCAAGCCGCAGCATTTCGACGCGATCGCCCGGAACTTCGAGGCGGTTAATGCGGAGGTCGATGCCGATACGGCGCTTCTCACCGCCGAAGACCTGAAGCAGGAAATCGGCTCGCCCTTCCACGGGGCGATGCTGTCGAAGAAGAGCGCGATGATGCATATGGGCCGCTACGTCGTCGGCCTCGCCGAGGCGGCGAAACGCCATGGCGCCACGATCTTCGAGCACGCAGCCGTAACAGAAAGTCGACAGGCGGGCAGCCGTCATCACCTAAGAACAGCGCGGGGCAGCGTCACTTCGGATGCAGTGCTTGTCGCCACCGGTGCCTATACGCCTTCGACCTTCGGCTATTTCCGCCGTCGCATCATCGCGGTCGGCAGCTTCATCATCGCCACGCGGCCGCTGACCGAAGCGGAGATCGCAGCGACGATGCCTGGCAACCGCACCTGCGTCACGTCGATGAACATCGGCAACTATTTCCGGCTCTCACCCGACAACCGGTTGATTTTCGGCGGCCGCGCCCGCTTCTCGGCGAGATCCGACCAGCGTTCGGACGCGAAAAGCGGCGCCATCCTCAAGGCGAGCCTTGCCGAGATCTTTCCGCAGCTCGCCAATGTCGAGATCGATTATTGCTGGGGCGGTCTCGTCGACATGACCAAGGACCGCTTCCCCCGTGCCGGCTATCATGACGGGGTCTGGTACGCGATGGGCTATTCCGGCCACGGGGCGCAGCTTTCGACGCATCTCGGCATGATCATGGCGGACGCCATCCTCGATCGGCCGGACCGCAATCCACTGAAGGGTCTCGAATGGCCGGCCGTGCCGGGCCATTTCGGTAAGCCCTGGTTCCTGCCGATCGTCGGCATGTATTACAAGATGCTGGACAGGATCCAGTAGGCTAGCCGCTCGGGCCATAGCCGCATGCGCTTTCCCGGCGCGTGCTCAAGTCTTCGGGATTGCCCCGGAAGGATGCCCATCCAGATCGCGAAGAGTCCGCAGTCGAGTTTAAACCATCACCTTGCTTAACCTACCCGTACGGGCGCTACGCCTGGTCTCGAGGCACCGGCGGATAAACGAAGGCCGGGCGGTGATGGACCGCCCGGCAGGATCATCATGCCGACACTTATAGATGTCGGCAGACGGGTGAGGCGATGCGCCGAGAACTGATGGGCTATCCCAGCCCGCCAATGTGAAAGCTCTTCATCTCGAGATATTCCTCGATGCCGACCTGGGCGCCCTCGCGGCCGAGGCCGGATTGCTTGACGCCGCCGAAGGGAGCGACTTCGGTGGAGACGGCGCCGGTGTTGAGCCCGATCATGCCGAACTCCAGCGCTTCCCCGACGCGCCAGGAGCGCTTGAGGCTTTCCGTGTAGAAATAGGCGGCTAGGCCGAAGGGCGTGCCGTTGGCGATCGCGATCGCCTCTTCTTCAGTCTCGAAACGGAAGAGCGGGGCAACGGGGCCGAAAGTCTCTTCGCTGGCGAGCAGCATGTCGGTCGTGGCACCGGTCAGTACGATTGGGGCTGCGTATTGCGGGGCCTCCGGCGACCGGCCTTGCGCTGCAACCTTCGCCCCCTTTGCAAGCGCGTCCTCGACATGGCGGTTGATCTTCTCGATCGCTGCCTTGTTGATCATCGGGCCGATCGCAATGCCGGGCTCCGTGCCCGGACCGACCTTCATCGCGTTGACGCGAGCAGCGAGCTTCTCCGCGAAGGCGTCGTAGACGCCGGCCTGCACCAAGATGCGGTTGGCGCAGACGCAGGTCTGACCGCCATTGCGAAACTTCGAGGCGATCGCGCCTTCAACTGCGAGATCGAGATCGGCATCGTCGAAGACGATAAAGGGGGCATTGCCGCCGAGTTCGAGGGAGAGGCGCTTGATGCTGTCTGCGGCACCACGCATCAGAAGCGAACCGACGCGCGTCGAGCCGGTGAAGGAGATCTTCCGCACCGTCTCGTTCGCCGTGAATTCGCTACCGATCGCTGTTGGCATACCGGTCACGATGTTGATCACGCCGGCAGGAATACCGGCGCGCTCGGCAAGCACGCCGAGGGCGAGCGCCGAAAACGGGGTGAATTCCGAAGGCTTGATGACAACCGTGCAGCCTGCGGCGAGGGCAGGTGCCACCTTGCGCGTGATCATCGCGTTCGGGAAGTTCCATGGCGTCACAATGGCGCAGACGCCGACCGCGTCCTTCAGCACGACAATGCGGCGGTCCGGCGTCGGCGAGGGGATGGTGTGGCCGCCGATGCGGCGGGCTTCTTCCGCGAACCATTTGACGAAGGAAGCGCCGTAGCGGATCTCGACGCGCGCTTCGTCGAGCGGCTTGCCCTGTTCCATCGTCAGGAGCAGCGCCAGATCCTCGAGATTTTCGATCATCAGCCCATACCAGCGCTCGAGCAGCGCCGCCCGTTCGGCATGCGTCTTCTTCTTCCAGGGCCCAAAAGCGGTTTTGGCGGCGTCGATAGCGCCGCGGGTCTCGGCAGTTCCCATGTCCGGCACGGTTCCGATAACCCCCTGGCTGGCCGGATCGATGACCTCCACGACCTTGCCGGAGCCGCCATCGATCCATTCACCGCCGATCAGGCCAGATTGCCGGAAAAGTTCCTTGTCCTTCAATTTCATGTGCTGTCCCTCCTGGAATCAGTCGAGCGCGGCGACAACCGCCGCGGTAATGGTTTCGGTTCTGTCTTTTCCCGGCACCGTGCCGATGCCGCGGGCGGTCGTTCTTTCGAGCGCGTCCATGACCCTCCGCCCTGCCTCTCTTTCCCCGAGATGCTCGAGCATCATGGCGCCGGACCAGATGGAGGCGATGGGGTTTGCGATGCCGAGATGGGTGATGTCCGGAGCGGAGCCGTGTACCGGCTCGAACATGGAAGGGGCGCTCCTGTCAGGATTGATGTTTGCTGAAGCGGCAAACCCGAGCCCGCCCTGGATCGCGGCACCGAGATCGGTGAGTATGTCGCCGAAGAGGTTGGAGGCGACGACCACGTCGAGGCTCTCGGGCGCCATCACCATGCGTGCCGCCATGGCGTCGATGTGGTAGGTCGTCACCTCGACATCCGCATATTCGGCGGCGAGCTCTCGCGCAATCTCATCCCAGAACACCATAGAGTATTTCTGGGCGTTGGATTTGGTCACCGAAGTGAGCTTGCCGCGGCGTTGTCGCGCCTGCTCAAAGCCGAAGCGCAGGATCCGTTCGACGCCCGTACGGGTGAAGATCGAGGTCTCCACCGCGACCTCATCGACCGTGCCCTGATGCACGCGGCCGCCAGCGCCGGAATATTCGCCCTCGGTATTCTCGCGGATGCAGAGGATGTCGAAATCTTCCGTCTTCAACGGACCTTGGACGCCCGGCAGGAGCCGGTGCGGGCGGATATTGGCATATTGCACGAAGGCCTTGCGGATCGGCAGGAGCAGGCCATGCAGCGAAACAGAGTCCGGCACCCCGGCGGGCCAGCCGACGGCGCCGAGCAGGATCGCATCGAAGCGGCGCAACATCTCTAAGCCTTCCGTCGGCATCATCGTGCCCGTTTCCTTGTAAAAGGCGCAGGACCAGGGAAAGGGCGTGCCGGTGACCATAAAGCCGGAATGCTTGGCGACGGTCGAAAGGACCTGCCAGGCCGCATCGGTTACGTCCCGGCCAATGCCGTCGCCGGGAATGAGTGCGATCGAGTAGGATTTCATGGAGGCTCCCTAGAAGCTGATGAGCACGCTCTTGCTCTTCCGGTTGGCGTGGTACGCCTCGCGGCCAAGATCCTTGCCTATGCCGGAGCGCTTGTAGCCGCCGGTCGGCAGGATATGGTCGCGCGAGCGGCTATAGCGGTTGACCCAAACCGTGCCGGCCTGCAGCCTGCGCGTCAGCCGTAGCGCGCGCGACAGGTCGCGGGTGAAGAGGCCAGCGGCGAGGCCGTAGGTCGGGTGGTCGGCGAGAGCCAATGCCTCCTCTTCGTCGGCAAAGGTCTGCATCGTAAGGACCGGACCGAAGATTTCTTCGGTAACGGCTGGCGAGGAACTGTCGCGCACCGCCAGCAGCGTCGGATGATAGAAATAGCCCGGCGCATCCATTGGGCCGCCCCCGAACAGGCATTCACCGCCCGCCGAAACGGCCGCCTCGACGATGCCGTGGATGCGGTTCAACTGGCGATTCGAGATGATCGGCGAGTACTCGCTCGCCTCATTCCAGGTCGGACCAGGTCGCGCAGCCTTCATGCGCGTGACGATAGCCTCGGCGAGCGGGGCGGCGATGCTTTCCTCCGCGATCAGGCGGGAACCAGCAACGCAGGCCTGGCCGGCATTCGAAAGCATGCTCTGGGCGATCGCGGCCGCCGCCTTGTCAAGATCGGCATCGGCAAAGACCAGTTGCGGGCTCTTCCCGCCGAGCTCCAGCGTCATCGGCTTGATGCCGGTTCGGGCAATATTCGCCATGATTGCAGCGCCGGCACCGGTCGAGCCGGTGAAGCTCACCTTGGCGATGTCCGGGTGACCGGTGATGGCATTGCCGGTGACCGTTCCGTCGCCGAGCACGATATTGATGAGGCCGACCGGAAGGCCGGCGCGGATCGCGAGTTCTGCGAGATAGACGGTCGAAAACGGCGTCATTTCGGAGGGCTTCAGGACGACTGCATTGCCTGCAGCAAGCGCGGGGCCGAGCTTCCAGGCGGCCATGGAAACGGGAAAATTCCAAGGAGTGATGGCGCCGACGACGCCATAGGGCTCGGTCATGATCATGCCGAGATTGTTGTCGTCGGTCGGCACGAGGTCGCTGCCTTCCTTGTCGGCGAACTCGGCGAAAAAGCGGATCTGTTCGGCGCTGACGGCGATGTCGCCGGCGATCAGGTGCCCGACGGGGCGGGTCGAGGAAAGCGCCTCGAGCTTGGCGAGGATTTCCGCCTCCCTTTCGATGAGGTCCGCCCAGCGCTGCAGCACGACTGTGCGCTCGCGCGGACGCACGCCGCCCCAGTTGCTCGCCTTCAGCGCGTTCTTGGCGGTTTCGACGGCGCGGTCGACGAGTGCCTCACCCGCGAGCGGGCAGCCCGCATAGGCCTTGCCGTCGGACGGACGATGCATGTCGATAACGCCCTCGGCGGGAATCAGCCGGTCGCCGATGAAGTGCCCGACGGGTAGGGGGATGGTGTCGGGGTCAAAGCTGAGAGTCATCGCGGGTCCTCGGAATATGCTCATGCGAGGCTATCGGAAGAAGGCGAGCAGCATGCATCGAGTGGTGATGCAGCGACGGCGGAAAATTACGTTTTCCGTGACGGGACAGTGAAATCTTCGGAGGCTGAGATTGGCCCGTCGGTGACCGGCGATGCTCCTTGGCGATCCGACAGGGCACGAGGAAGCGATTGCCAGGCTGGAGAAGCGACGACACGCCAGAAAGCTGCGAGCGTGTCGTGTTTTGCGAGGATGACGGTTGGCGGCAAGTTTCCGCCGAACCAGTTTCGAGCGCGATCCGCGGGAGATAGCCCTGTATCAAGAGCCTCGATCGGATCGCGCGGCGGGCACTACATGACGCTCACGTAGATCTTGCGCACGGTCTCGATGGTCTTCCAGACGCCGACGAAGCCCGGCTTCATGACGAAGCTGTCGCCGCTCCTGTAGACGACCGGCTCCCCGTTTTCGGGCGTGAGTTCGACGACGCCCGAAAGGATATGGCAGAACTCGAAGGTCTCGCCCTTGATCGAGCGCGTCTCGCCTGGTGTCGCTTCCCAGACGCCCGTATGGATCATCTCCCCGCGTGCGACGTCTTGAGCCCAGGTCTTGAAGGAGGGATTGCCGGAGATCAGGCGTTCCGGAAGCGGAACGGACTCGCGCGGCGGGAAAGAGGGAGTGGTGTCGATCGTCTTCAAGAGGGACATGGGTTTCCTTTCGTGGGACTGAGCGCTTAATAGCCGCGGCCGCGATCGATGAGCCCCATGGGATCAAGTCCGGCCCGATGACGCTTGATGTTCTCGATGACGGCCTCGGCGGCCGTTTCCGGTTGGGTGACGCTTGCAACGTGCGGCGTCAGCAGGATTTTCGGGTGGCTCCAGAACGGATGACCCGCCGGCAGCGGTTCGGGATCGGTGACGTCGATGACGGCACCGGAGAGATGGCCGCTGTCCAGCGCCTCGATAAGTGCTTCATGATCAAGCTGCGGTCCGCGGCCGACATGGACAAGCGCCGCACCGGCCGAAAGCTTGGCGAAGAGGGCGGCGTTGAGAAAGCCGCGCGTCTCCTCTGTCAAGGGCAGGAGACAGATCAGAATGTCCGTGGAGCCGAGCAGCGCATGGAGCCCGTCTTTGCCATTGAGGCATCTGATGCCCTCAATTTCGTGCGGGCTGCGGCTCCAGCCGGAAAGGGGAAAGCCGAATGGCTTCAAGCGCTCCAGGACGGCGGTGCCGAGCATGCCGAGGCCAAGCACGCCGATGCGGCGTCGGGCCGCCTGGATCTGTGTGATGGCCTGCCACGATTGCCGCCGCCGCTGGTCGAAATAGGCGGGCAGATTGCGGTGCAGCGCGAGCACGGCGAGCGTCGCATATTCCTGCATCATCCTGACAATACCGTCCTCGACCATGCGCACCACCCTCACATGCGCCGGCACAGTGTCGAGACGGAACTGATCGACGCCGGCGCCAATCGAGAAGAGAATTTCGAGATTGCGGTAGCGCGCGAGATTGTCGGGCACGGTCCAGGTGATCAGGTATCGCACGGCATCGGGATCTACCTTCGCCGGATCCATGGAGAAAGGAATGTCGGGCAGTTCGCGTGCGAAAGCTTCGGCGAAGATGGCGCCGCGCTTGGCGTCGGAATTGAAGAGGAAGGTCATCGCGTATCGCCTCCGCGGTTGGTCAGGCGCTACAGCGCGCGCCAAGCGCCTCGACCATCGCCTGACAGGCGGCGAGTTCGTCGATGAGGATGTATTCGTTGGGCTTGTGGGCGCGGTCGATCTCGCCGGGGCCGCAGATGATCGCGTCGATGCCGGCCCGCTGGTAAAGCCCGGCCTCGGTGCCATAGCTGACGGCGGGCAGCGGCTTGAGTCCGGTCAGTTCCTCCAGCAGCGTCGCGAGCGGCGCATCGGCAGGGAGCAAGAGCGCCGGATAGGCGCTGAGCTCTTGCCATTCGACTGCGAAACCACGTTCCCTCAGCTTCTCTGCAGTCCTTCGCACGGGGCGCAGCAGGTCCGCCGGATCGACTCCGGAAACGGCACGGGCCTCGAATTCCGCCTCGCAAGTCTCCGGAATGATATTGACCGCCTGGCCGCCTTTCACCGTGCCGATCTGGAGGGAAGAGTAGGGCGGCTCAAACACGTCTTCAAACGGGCCGCGGGTCAGCCGGTCAGCTTCTCCAACAGCAGAGGCAAGCACCTCCGCCATGGCATGGATGGCATTCTGCCCCTGGTCCGGACGCGAGGAGTGGCCGGAGCGGCCCTTCACCGTAAGCCTCGCTGCTGCCTTGCCCTTGTGCGCCCGGATCGCCCGCATGCCGCTCGGTTCGCCGATGAGCGCGCCGAGGGGTTTTTCGCAGAGTTCCGGCAGGCGTTTAATCATATGCGGTACACCACGGCAGCCTGCCTCCTCGTCATAGGAGAAGGCGAAGTGGATGGGCCGGCGCAGGTGCATCTCTGCGAGTTTCGGCGCGGCGGCGAGGCCGGCGGCCAGGAAACCCTTCATGTCGGTGGCGCCCTGCCCATAGAGTCGGCCCGCCTCTTGACGCAGACGGAAGGGATCGCCCGTCCAGCCGCTTTCGGCCGCCGGAACGACGTCCATGTGACCCGAAAGGATATAGCCCGACGCCTCTTTCGGACCGATCGTGGCGAACAGATTACACCGATCGCCCTCCGGGCCGGGAAGCAGGGTGACGGCGATGCCGTGGCTTTGCAGATAGCCGCGGATCCAGGCAACGATGTCAGCATTGGGCGTGCTGACGACGGAGGGGAAGCCGACGAGCTTTTCTAGGATTTCCACGGCCTGCATTCTTGTCCTCACAGCATCCCGGTTGGCCGGGTCGGCGTCGTCGATCATGCCCCCAGTACTTTAGAAGCCTACCCAGGCTTTACATGCCGAAAGCGCGTCGGATTTGGAGGATTGTGTTGCGTCAGACGGCCTCTCAAGTGAATTGTATCGAGCGCACCGTTCTAGTCTTACGGATAAAAGTTTTCGCCGCGGGACCGTTGGAAATCGGGGCGAGAGGAAGACGACGGTAGGACGGGAGGCAAGGAGTGGACGCACCGACATCCGAATCCAAAATCATCGACAGTTTCGAAATGCGCATGGTCGGGATCGAGAGCGCCGATCTCGAGCAGCTGCACGCCCTGTCGGTTTCCGTCGGATGGCCGCTTCGCTCCGAGGACTTGCAGTTCTTGCGCGAGGTCGGCCGCGGCTATGTGGCGCTTGATGAAATCGGCAGGCTGACAGGTTCGGCCATGTGGTTTCCGCACGGTGACGATTTCGCGACCATAGGTATGGTGATTACTTCTCCGCGGTTGCAGACAAACGGTGCTGGGCGGTGGCTAATGGACCACGTGCTTTCGGATTGCCGGGGACGCGATCTGAGGCTCAATGCGACGAGGGCCTCCCGCCGTCTTTACCATTCCCTCGGTTTTGAGCCCGTACGGACCATATACCAATGCCAAGGCATCGCCCGCCGCCCGATCGACTCGATTACGCTAACGGAGGAACCGGAAGTCCGGCGACTGGAAGGGGAAAACCTTGCCGCTGTCGTCGAGCTCGATGCAGGGGCATTCGGTGTTTCGAGGGCGGCGCTGATAAGCAAGCTCTTTGCACAATCCATTGGCTACGGCTTGGTTCGCGGCGGTCGCCTGTGCGCTTTCGCGCTTTGCCGTCCTTTTGGCAGGGGGCATGTCATTGGCCCGGTCGTGGCAGAAACTGATGCGGACGCCGTCGCAGTGATACGGCAACATGTCTCCGCCCACGAAAATCAATTTCTGCGCCTCGACACACCAGTCGAAACCGGCACTTTCGCCACATTCCTCTCGCAATCCGGCCTGACTGTCTTCGACACAGTGCTCGCAATGTCCCGGCGGGGCAAAGGCGGCGCGGTCGTAGTACCAGGACCGAACCTCTACGGGCTGGCAAGCCACGCGCTCGGCTAAACCTTTACGGCTTCGGCAATGGCAAGATCACACACGTTCAACTTTGCTCCTCGGACTGGATGTCCCCGTTATTTCAGTCAGCGCCGGCGCGCGCTCGAGCACGCGGCGCAGGTTCTCCAGACGGCGCGGAAGCAGGTTCCTTCTGATTGAAGATAACGGGGCGGTATCGAACCGTAATGTTCACGGGCTCTTTGCGGCGATAGTGGGGGCGGAATCTGGTGGTTGCTACAAGCCGCCTCTTCTCGGCGTTCGCACCGCTTCATCGCCCTCGGCTGCTGATGAAATGGCGCCCAAATAATCACGCGAAATGCATGGCTGGTTACAAAACGTGCTGCAGGGGTGGCAAGTTGCTGAAACCATAACGATCTGAAATTGGCACGAGGCTTGCTTACTCGTCTTGTATGCAAGATTTGTCGCCACAACAGACCGCACAGAATGGCATCGACGAGGCCATCGTCTCTTCCATTCTCTCTGCCCGCATCCGTCCCGGCACGCGGCTGAGCGAAAACCAGCTCGCCACGCTTTTCGACGTTTCACGCACCCGCGTGCGCGAGGCAATGATGCGGCTGGAGGCGCGCGGCATCGTCAATGTCAGCCCGCGGCGCGGCTGGTTCGTGGTGGAACCCTCTGCAGACGAGGCAATGACGGTCTATGACGCCCGCCGCGTGATCGAGGCCGGGCTCCTGCGCACTATGGACCGCCTGACGGAGACCGGCCGCACAATCCTCAATGCCCATCTCGCCGAGGAGAAGGCGGCGATTGCCGCCGGTGACCGGCAGCGCCTGACCTGCCTGATGGGCGATTTCCACATCCGCATCGCGGAACTCGCCGGCAACGCCATTCTCGTCGATATCCTGCGCGATCTGACTGCGCGCACGATCCTAATTTCGATGCTCTACCAGAGCGATTTTCACGCCATGCAGTCCCATCTCGGCCATTGCCACATTGTCGCGGCGATGGAGCTAGGCGACTTTCCGAAGGCGGCAGCACTTGCCGTCGAGCATCTCGACGAGGTGGAGACGGGGCTGGACCTCACGAGGCGCCCCGACCCGCTCGCCGATCTCAGGCGTTCCCTTTCTCTTCCCCCTCAGACCGCGGCTTCGTCTTCGCAGGCGTCGCGCAAAGCCAAACCGTAAACAAAGGAGAATGATTCGATGCTGAAAAGAAGACTCTTCATTGCCATGGCGGCGCTGGCCGCTACCGTCGGCTTCGGTTCGATTGCCCACGCCGATGCACTCGGCGATATCGCCGCGCGCGGCGCGTTGCGCGTCGCGGTTCCCCAGGATTTCCCGCCCTTCGGCAGTGTGGGACCAGACATGGCGCCGGTCGGCTACGATATCGACATGGCCAATCTGATTGCCGAGAAATTAGGCGTGAAGGTCGAGCTCGTGCCGGTCACCAGCGCCAACCGGATTCCCTATCTCCAGACCAACAAGGTCGATCTGGTGATTTCCAGCCTCGGCAAGAACCCCGAGCGCGAAAAGGTGATCGATTTCTCGACCGCCTACGCGCCGTTCTTCAACGGCGTTTTCGGACCTGCCGAACTCGCCGCCGCGAAACCGGAGGAACTCGCCGGCAAAGTCGTCGGCGTCACGCGCGGCGCAGTCGAGGATCTGGAACTGACGAAGATCGCGCCGACCGACACGGTCATCAAGCGCTACGAGGACAACAACGGCACGATCTCCGCGTTCCTCTCCGGGCAGGTCGAAGCGGTCGCGACCGGCAATGTTGTTGCCGCGGCCATTCTCGCCAAGAACCCGCCGAAGCGGCCGGAGCTCAAATTCCTCATCAAGAATTCGCCCTGCTACATCGGCCTCAGCAAGGAACAGCCCGCGCTCCTCGAAAAGGTCAACGGTATCATTGCCGCCGCCAAGGCCGATGGTTCGTTGAACGCCATTTCGCAGAAATGGCTCGGAAGCGATTTGCCCACCGATCTCTGATCAGTCGGCCGCCATCCCGCGCCAGAGCGGGATGGCATCACCGGTGTCTGCCAAACAGGGGTGCGCCTTTGAATTATCAATTCGAATTCGGCTGGCTCGCCGAATATTATCCGCAGATCGTCAAGGGGATCGGGATTACGATCGAACTGATCGCGGTCGGTGCCGTTGCCGGCATTTCGCTTGGCATTTTCTGCGCCTGGGTGAGGGCGCTCGGCCCTGCCTGGCTGAAGCCGATCGTCGCGCTTTACGTCGAACTGATCCGCAACACGCCGTTCCTCATCCAGCTCTTCTTCATCTTCTTCGGGCTCCCGTCGCTCGGCCTTAAGCTCAGTGAACTGCAGGCGGCCAATCTCGCCACGGTCGTCAACCTCGGCGCCTATAGCTGCGAAATCATCCGGGCCGGCATCCAGGCGACGCCGAACGGGCAGTTCGAGGCGGGCGCCAGCCTCGCCATGACGCGTTTCGAAACCTTTCGCCACGTGGTTCTCGTGCCGTCGCTTCAGCGGATCTGGCCGGCGCTCTCCTCGCAAGTTGTCATCGTCATGCTCGGCTCGGCCGTCGTTTCCCAGATCGCCGCGGAAGACCTGACCTTCGCCGCGAACTTCATCCAGTCGAGGACCTTCCGCGCCTTCGAGGCCTATATCGTCTCGACCGCGGTCTATTTGGCGCTTGCGGTGCTGCTTCGCCAGGTGCTGGCGATGGTTGGCAGGCTCATCTTTCCGAGGAGGGCGGCGCGATGATCGAGTTCACGATCTGGGACATTTTGCGGAACCTGCTGCTTGCCACCCGCTGGACGATCGTTCTGTCACTCGTCTCTTTTGTTGGCGGCGGCGTCGTCGGGCTAGGCCTGCTTTTCCTGCGCATTAGCAAGCGCAAGTGGTCGCGGTCGCTGGCGAAATACTACATCGAGCTGTTCCAGGGCACGCCGCTCCTGATGCAACTCTTCATCGCCTTCTTTGGGCTTGGCCTTTTCGGCATCGACGTTCCAGCCTGGCTTGCCGCCGGACTGGCGCTGATCCTCTGGTCCGCCGCCTTTCTCGGAGAAATCTGGCGCGGCTGCGTCGAGGCGATCGCCAAAGGGCAATGGGAAGCGTCCGCCAGCCTCGGTATGGGCCGCTTGCAGCAGATGCGCTACGTCATCCTGCCCCAGGCAATGAAGATCGCTGTTCCACCAACGGTCGGTTTTTCCGTTCAAGTCATCAAGGGCACGGCACTGACCTCGATCATCGGCTTCGTCGAACTGTCGAAGGCCGGCACTGTCGTCACCAATGCCACCTTCCAGCCCTTCACAGTCTACGGCCTCGTTGCTCTCATCTATTTCGCGCTCTGCTGGCCGCTCTCCAAAAGCAGCCAGATCCTCGAAAGGAAGCTCAATGTCGCTCATCGAAATCACTGAAGTCCGCAAAAGCTATGGCGAGAACGAGGTCCTGAAGGGCATCAATCTCGATGTCGAGCCGGGCGAGGTGATCGCCATCATCGGCAAGAGCGGTTCGGGTAAGTCGACGCTCTTACGCTGCATCAACGGCCTTGAGACGATCAGCAAGGGCTCAATCTCGGTCGCAGGCGCGCAGCTTCTCGACGATGAAGTGCACCTGAAGGCACTGCGCCTGAAGGTCGGGATGATCTTCCAGCAGTTCAATCTTTTCCCGCATCTGACCGTCGGCGGCAACGTCATGCTGTCGCAGATGGTGGTCAAGAAGACGGCGAAACCGGAGGCGGAGAAGATGGCGCACAGGATGCTGGAGCGCGTCGGCCTGGAGCAAAAATTCGACGCCTATCCGGACGAACTCTCCGGCGGGCAGCAGCAGCGCGTGGCGATCGCCCGCGCGCTTGCGATGCAGCCGATGGCGCTGCTTTGCGACGAGATCACCTCGGCGCTCGATCCGGAACTCGTCGCCGAGGTGCTGGCGGCCGTGCGCGAGCTTGCCGCCGAAGGAATGACGCTGCTGATGGTGACGCATGAGATGAAGTTCGCCCGCGACGTCTGCTCGCGCGTCGTGTTCATGCACCAGGGCCGTGTGCACGAAATTGGGCGGCCCGAGGAGGTTTTCGCCAACCCTCAGACGCCGGAGCTGAGGCAGTTTCTCGGCGTGCATTGAGGGGTTGGTCGCTCGGCGGGCTGGCGGTGCTGGAATTCGCCGACCGAATCCTTCCAGTTGACGATGCGGTTGCAACACGTTGCGCGCACTTG
This sequence comes from Ensifer sp. MPMI2T, assembly GCF_004827385.1. Classification (GTDB taxonomy): domain Bacteria; phylum Pseudomonadota; class Alphaproteobacteria; order Rhizobiales; family Rhizobiaceae; genus Sinorhizobium. Next base: position 26,934 of record NZ_SRXN01000023.1, on the reverse strand, counting down.
CACATCCCCGACCGGCGCAATGAGGCCGACGCGATGATTGCGGCTACGGCTCTCGTCCACGACATGATCGTCGTGACGCGAAACATTCGAGACTTCGAAGGCACTGGCGTCGTTGTTGTTGATCCTTGGCAAGGCTGACCGGAATTCTACTCGGGTGCCTCCGGGCGACCTCGATCGCAGCGTCGTCTGACCGAATCCGTTCAAGGCGAGGGACGGCTGGGAACGGTTCTGCAGCTGTCGCTCGAAACGGGGCGGTACTTGTCGCCATCCTTTTGAGATCGGTGCCAGGCGCGGGTGACTATGCGGCGCTTATCGCGACCAGCCGCTGCGCGCGTGTCTGGAATTGCAGCATCGACCCACCGCAGCCAGACCAGTCTTGCGAAGCCGCGCGTTGACCGCAACATGCGCCATAATCAAGTCTAGTCGTGTAGTCCCTGGGCAATCTCAGAGGGTGGAGGCAAAATGTCGAGGGGCCGCGCCCCCATGATCGTCGCAGGCGCCACAGAGTACAATGATCGGTGTATGTGGTGGGCGAGCCGGACTGCCATTGCGACGGCCGGCAGGGTAGGGTTGGCCTGACCCGAAGTCACGAACACCGAGCTACCTGCCACGAAGAGGTTGGGGATATCATGCACCCGACAATCTGCATTAACGACCCCGTCGCGACGGTTACCAGACATCCTTGTAACGCCAATCTGGTGGTACCCGTCCTTGGCTTGCATCGCGACCAATCGTTCAAGATCCTGAGCCTCGCCCATGAAGACCAACCTGCCGACACCTTGCCGGGAGAGCCACAGATCAAGCGCCTGATGAGCTAGGACCGTCGACTGATAATCCTGCGTGGAATATCTGAACGATACATCCAGTTTCAAGGATCCGTCGCGGTCGCGCACCCGACTAAGGAACACCCTGCTCTCACGGTTCGGTACTTGCTCCGCATGATAACGTAGACGGTATAGATGATGTCGGTCGGGCACGAACAAATGCGGCTCATGGAGGAGAACCCTTTTGTGAAAGAGCTTCACGGCTGAGCTGATGGATCTCAACGGATTGCGCGCCAGGTTCCACAGATGAGGCGCAATGCTCTGCTCCATTCGTCTCCGGTTCTCGGAATTGCTCTTCATGTTCTTGAGCACATATCCGAGAGAACTGGTTGTGTCCCCGCGCACGGCAGTCGCTATGTCTCGATTTTGGGGCCACATCGCGATGTTTGAGACACCGAGCTCCGACTGAAGTTGGGCGCCCGGCTGAAATCGTCTGCGCACGAAGGTGCCGTTCGCAGACTTGTAGAACCAATAGCTTCGTGCCTGCTCCGAACTCGCGAACTGAACCTGTGCGATCTCGCCGGCCAAGTGTCCCATGTAGAAGCGGCCAAGCGGGCCTTTCTCACCCGAAAATAGGTCAGGAAACTCTGCCTGCAGGTTGAACAGGAGGCGGGCGTTTCCACGACCGCCGCAGGCCAGTACGAAATGTTGCGCGGATATGAAGTGAAAATGACCCCTGCAGGAGACGCCGAGCTTCCTTACCATGCCCGTGACGGGATCGAATCCTATGGAGTGTACGCGCGTGTTCAAGACGACGGTCAGGTATCGTGAGGAACGAAGTTCCTTTTCGTTCGCTACGGCTGTATCGCGCACACGCGTCCAGCGTTCGAGCGACCGGAAAAATCCTGGTGCAGCAATGGCACCGGGCTCGTCGATATCTGCGTCGCAGCTGAGGATTGCGCGCGCTCGCTCGTAAAAAGGCGAAAGCTCCCCGTGGCTTATGGGCCAGTTTCCATCGCCGATGTAGCTCCGCTTTGCAAAGTCGATATCGTCAAACTCAACACATTTACCTCCCCACCACCGTGAAGTGCCGCCAAGTCCTGTTCCGAGCGTCTCGTAGTCCCCGCAGTGATTCTGGCCTTCGCGAACGTCAAAGGGGGCCTCGTTCGGGAGTGGGCGTCTCGCGCGCTTCGCTCCTGCGTCGATTAGCAGCGTTCGAAGGTTCAACCGGCTCAATTCGAGAGCCACGGCTAACCCAACCGGCCCCGCGCCGACGATGCAGACCTGAAACGGTGCCGAAAACGCATGCGCGTCTGCAAACATCATGCACTCCCATTTTTGAGCGATTTCCGTGGCATGAGATGCTGACATGATGGCTCTAGCTGAGCTGCGACATTGCTTTCCCGTTCAATCGCAGGCCTCCAGTATATCCATCCAACACCTTGCATAAGCCCGGCCTCTGATAGGTCCTTCCACGTCTTGTACTCAGTCGTATTGCTGCTGAGGAAGCTGGTATTATCGATGCTTGATGTATACGCCGTGTACTCCTCCGTATGCTCGGCGCGGTTCAGCGGATCGATTGCCTTCTTGACGAAGGTCGACAAGAACTTGAAATGCAACAGTGCTCCCGAGATTCGGACTGCGCCACCCATTTCGCCAAGATTGAGGGAGAGCGGCCAAACCTGATGCGACGATTTCAGGAACATGCGTTCTCCGCCCATATAGATGAGGGGTACTTTGTTGAGCGCAGGTCCATCCCAGATCCGGTTTCGAAAATACACCCGTCCGCGAACGCCGCCTTTGATCCATATTGTTTGATTGCGTTTGTCAAAATGCGATGCGTAGCCCGTGCGATCAAATAGGTTGCAAATCTCAAGCGGGTCCCGCCCCACTTCGCAGACATTTTCAAGAATTGGCTTCCGACTATACATGTCGACCATGACCGTCTGCAGAGACTGAGTGCCGATTGATGCAAGGTAGGCAGTCAGACTACTGATCGGGTGTATATCGCAGTGCGGATAAACGAAAAATTCATCTGCATCGACGTAGAGGATCCATTTGCCCCTGCAGTGCCGGTTGATAACCGTGTTGATCCAGTCGTTGCCGAAGCGCGCGCCTTTGTACGAGCCTCCGCTTGAAACAATGGACACATCACTGCAGCCTGACAATTGCTCGCGCGTACCGTCGGCCGATCCGTTGTCGATGCAAATGAAGTGCTCGAAGCCGAGATTTCGATAATATTGAAGAAAGAAGGGAAGCCGGCGCCCCTCGTCACGAACGACGAATACAACGACGTGACGGGCGCGCTCGAGTCCACCGCGCAGGTGGTCGTACTTCACTTCTCGGGCTTTCCAGGTCCGACGCAGGCGAGCCTTGACATAGTGGGATATGCTGGCGGTGGCTATGATCGGGTCCATCGGTCTTTCCCAACGTTTTGCGGCGTAGTGTCTCGCCTTCAGTGTATGGGGTACATAAATCGCCGCTGGGGCGCGGTGTGACATCGCATGCGGAGATAACGGTCAGACAGCGTAGTCTCCGACAAAAAGGCCCTGCAGCTGCGGGCCGAATTTGTTTTGCCGAATGGTGTGAGTGATACGCTCCTTCAACGAGCGATATTTGTATAAGGCCTTGCGATCGAAGCTTATTCCCCGGTAGAGGGATCGGAACAGCGGATGGGCCTTGCGCAAATCCACATAGACTTGGCTTTCCTTGTCCGTCCAGGGAAAGAATGTTCCATGCCAGGGCTTCGGATGCGCCATGTAGTGCACGACGGCCAGGGAGGACGGATTGACGAGGTGAAGGAACTGTTTGGGAAAATTCCAGCGGCTTGAAACGAGAATGAGCGAGGAGCCGCAGACACGGTTCAGGGCGCCCTGGTCGTGCATCCCGTCGCAGGCAGCCGGATTCTTGACGAAAAACTCCAGCGCTTCCGGGCCGATCCAGCCATTGCGGTGAAATTTGAGGAAGCCCGCATTGAAGTAGTGGCTGTCCTTGCCACAATGCAGAAAGTCACGAACGGACGTGTAGTCTCGAGCCGCAAAAAATTTCCCTTCAGGGACATGGGCATTTTGAAGCTCGCCCAAGCTGCTGACGACCTGGGTATCGCCATCGAGATAGATAATCTGCGTATAGTGTGGCGGCAGGACGTCGCAAAGCACGAGCTTCGCCATGGTGCTGACGCTGATGCGCCCCTGGAAGTGGGAGCCGTCGAGTCTGCCGAGGGCCTGCTGCAGGGCCCCTGTGGCATCCACCAGCTGAACCCCGCGCAATGCGAGCAGGCTTCTTAGCTCGTCAAAATTATCCAGATGCTCCGACATGAGGATACAGACATCACTTGTCGGACTTGAGAATTCTCGTGCCTGGAGCGCTGACAGGATCGTCGGAAACGAATATTCGATATCTGCCACGTAAACGACGCACTGAATGTTCATGTCATCACCCTCTTTTCATGCCGCCTCGCCGGGACGGCGATGGTGAAATCTGTTTTGGGAAAGCTGTCGTCCGGAAAAACCTGCGGGAGTTGAGCGGCGGGCGGCGTGTTGGAAGCGGCCGACGCCGGTGCGTTTGATTATCGCAATCTTAAATGCCAGCGTGTATAAACGACTGATACCCCGAAGCTGCGCGTCAGAGGGCTCAAAGCGGGGGGTAATGGGCAATATTCTGGAAGGGGTGCAAAGCGAGGGATGACGATACTTTCCGGAGTCATCGTAGCGGCCGTCTCGATCGCAGCCGCGGCCCGTATACGCGTCGTGGCCTTCGCCGTGTTTGCGCTTTTTGTAGCACTCGGCTTCGGAATTTTGACCTTTATGAAGGGGTCTCCCATCCTCGATGCGGCCGTCTCCGGCATCGCTTTTCTCCTGCTGATGGAGATTTCCTACATCGGCGGCGTGTTCTTCTGGGGACTCTTGCGCCGTGCACGCCGGCATTCCGCAAGGGAAACGATCGCCGATCCCTCGCATACCCCCGGCAAGTAGCTTCCAGGCTTTCGGACGGGCAAGTACTTCGAAGTCGATGGGTGCCGCGCGAAAGCGACGCGCTCTCATCCCCGTCTTCCATGTCTTTTCTGGTCGGGAATGTGTGCGGGACATCATGTTGAGATCAGCACCGGCAGGGTCGTCAATGATGCCGATGTCCTCGATAGCTGTGGTTGGGCGATCCGTTCCCGGGCGGAGGGGCAGGTCAGGCAACCAGTAGCCAAGCCCGCGGTAATGCTAAACAAAAGTCCGAGGTCGGTGCCGCTTGCCGACACGGTTGCGGAGGCGATTTGGGCCATCGATGCGAAGATCGCTGCGAGCCCAATCGTTCTGTCTGACCACCCAGGCAGTTTTTTCGAGCGGGCCGCGTTTAGGAGGCTGTGTAGGAAGACGAGGAAAAGGATCGTGCCTGCCAGTCCGACATTGGACAACACTGCGGCAGGAAAACTTGACGCTCGAACGGTTCCGAGCCCGCCGCCGAACGTCGCCGTCTCGACAAAAGCTGTCAGAGCCAAGGCGTTCCAAGCCGTGCGTTCCTCTCCCGACTGCGACTCGAGCTTGTCGACGAGGGCCAGATTTGCGAGATCGTTCACCGCATTCCACGCGTCCGGGATCAGCATGAGGCCGATGACCGCGGCGGGGACGACGAAGAGCGTGACGCCCAGAAAGGCCGCGTGGCGCGTTGTTGTCCGGCCGGCGACAAGCTGATTCAGGCTGAACGCGATGACGGCCAGAAGAACAAGCGCACCGGCGATATACGCGGTCGTCGATGTGCACAGGAGGATCGTCACGCCGATCGACAGGGCGGCAAACCCGGCCATCCGGCTTGGAAAACGTTCCAGCCAAAGCATGAGCGTGAATGTGAAGTACGCCAATGCCGCCGAGCCGTATGCGCTTGCTTCGGGGTACGAGCCGACGATGCGTTTGAAACCGCTCATGGTTTCTGCCGTATGCATCGTGTAGTTGGCGTTTCGGATGAAATCGAGCCATTCGGGCTGGCCGGCCATGAACGTCCCCACATCGAGGCTCGCCAGAGCGAAACAGGTTATGGCAGTCATGACCAATGTCTGGGCCAGGAAGCGCGCGTGCCCCAGCTGCGCGAGGCCACCGACGACGGCAAAGCAGGCGAGATCACTGAGCAGGTAGACCGCTTGAGTCAGATTCGACGAGCCCGGCGAAAGCGGCGAGGCTATCGTCGACATCACGCCTGACGCGCCCCGCGCCGAGGAGTAGACCAACGTCGCGCCTTGGAAGATTCGCGGCAGGAAAAAGGCCGAAAGCACAGAAAAGAGTATATATCCGGCGAACCAGAAGCCGGGGCCCGGATAAGCGGTGCTTGCCAATGCCGCCTGGATCAGGCGGGGGCGAAGCATGCAACAGGCGATCAGCGAAAACAGAAGGAGATGGCTGGGCTGGATACTGCTGCCACCAAGCGAGGGGAGCTGAATGGCGGCGGCGGCGCCGAACAATGTCGACAAGCAAAGGACAGCGGTCGCGAAACGTGCTCCGAGAACGATGCCGAACGCACCAAGCAGAAAGACGATATAGCCGATCACTTCAATCGTCATGGCCGTCCCTTAGTCAATTCGAGCTGCTTAGAGGTAGGCGGACCCTCATGCGCCATGTTTGCGAGCATAGCGGGCGAAAGTTGCGGGTACTGCGGCAAGGATGATGTTTGCGAGGCTACGCCGATGCCGATCTCGATCAGGTCGTGCGGAACCAAGGGCGTCGTTTCATCGGCATCGACATGGCTATAGCTTCCGTCACCGTTGCGACGCATGATCTTGAAGGTTTTGCGGATATTGCCGAGCGGAAGGGCCTCTTCCTGTGCGTTCCCTGCGACCTGAGCGCTGTAGTCGGCTTGCTCGCCAAGCAGTCGTGCGACCTGGATGTCGATTGCAGATTTGCGGATTGCCAGATCGATTGTATTCACCTCCTGCTGGTTTTCGGCATTTTGTTTGTTGACGATATTCAGCTTTTCCTGCTCGCTTTCGCTGAGTGACTGGCGGGCCTTGGTGAGGGCGATCTCGAGATCGAGCAAGCGGCCTTGGGCCTCCGCCAGTCCTCGATCGACGGACAAATGCCGCGCATTGTCGGTCAAGCCCTTGCTGGCGAGGTTGTTGACACTGTCGAACTCCCGCTGTGCGAGGTCGATCTGCCGCTTCTGCGAGGTGATCTTTGCCTCGAGCGTCTTTATTTCCTGGCTGTAAAGACGGCTAAGATCATCGGCAGCGTCGATCCGGCTTTTAAGCTCGATACGCCTCAGTCGCATCAGGTTAGTTTCTTCATCCTTCAACTTGTCGATGTCTGGCGTGCCCGAAAGTTCTGCAGGGATCTCGAAGCTCGTTTCACCGGCGATTTCGGCGCTGAGCCGGGCCCTTCGAACAAGGAGATCGCGTTGAATGAGGGCGGCCGTGCGATAGGCGCCAGCGGCCTCGATCCGGTTGCGCTCGAGAGCGTAGTTTTCCCCGCGACGCAAAAAGCCGCCGGCAACGCTGACCGCTTTCATCACGGTCATGTTCGTTTGGAAGGAATAGCGTCCGGGCTTCTCAACTGCGCCGGTGATGAAGATCGGCGCATGCTCAGCGATTTCCACGGCGATGAAGGGTCTGCCCGGCAGCTTGGCATTCTCGGTCAAGGCGTTCGCAATGGCGTCGGAGACCTGCTCGGTCGTCTTGGCCATGGCCGTGATCTCGCCCGCGATGGGGATCGACAGGTTGCCCGCATCATCGACCGCATATGTGCCTTCGAGCGCCTGCCAACTGGCATATTGCTCTTCAGACGAACGCCACTCGACAATGCGCAGCTTTATTCTGTCCTCCGGGACAAGCGTATAAGGCTCGGCCAGGGCTGCTTCGAAATGCGCCGTCCAAGCGACGGCAAGCATGGCGAGGCCACCAGAAGGGCGAAGCGCGGACAAGAGAGGTCGTTTCATGGCGTCTGCTAGCTCCGGTTCGCTGGGGTCGGTGGCATCGGCTTGGTTGAGCTACCGCTGAATTCCAGGATGCGCGAAGGGGATGAATTGCCCGCGAGAAGATCCTTCACGGCGACAATATTGCCGCGCAGGCGTCCAAGCCGATCGACGGTGCGATCCGCGAGCAGCACGCCGCGAAGGTTCGCGAGCATATTGCGGCTTATCTGCGCGATCGCCCGCGAGCTCGCCATCGTGCCCTTGCGCATGAGGTAGGCAGGATTGGCGACCTGCGAATAGCCAAGTCGTAGACCGGGCTGACGACCTGACTTGACGCCGAGATGAACGCCGAGGGCTCCTGCGACCTTAACGGACCGCCCATGACGTGCAATGGTCCTGCTGAAGTCGACATCTTCCAGCCAGCCATAAAGCGGAAGTTCTTCGTCGAATGTCAGCGTCCGTTCCAGGACGGGCGCCAAGCGCACCACCATGTTGCAGCCGTAAGCATTATAGACGTCCGTCACCAGTTCCGGCCGCTCGCCCGCGCTTTCAATAATGCTGAGCGCCTCGGCCATGCTTAAACCGCTACCAAGGATACCGTCAGCCAGGACTTCGCCGGTAGCGATGACGACATCCTGCTGCCGCGCGAAAACGGCTGCCATTCGCGCTACAAAGTCGGGTGCGGGAACGAAGTCGTCGTCGAGGAACACGATAATATCTGTACCGCGCGCCGCGGCGCGGATGATCGCGTTGCGCTGGCACGTGAGGCCGCGCGGGCCGACGATGAGCTCGACGCCGAGCGAGTTGGAGAGCGAGCCCGCGTCGTCGATGTCGGGCACGCATACGATCGTCCGCACTGGATGAGCTTGTATCGTCGCCAGATAGCGGATCGTCTGTTGAAGCGTCGCGGGGCGGCCGGCCGAAGCGATGCCGACGGCGGTGCGCAGCGGGAGCGGTACGCACTCCGCGCGACGGGGCAAGTTGTGGTCAAACCGCGCTTGCATAGCTTGCCTACCTCACTTCTTGTCGAGTCGGAGCCTGCTGTCATCGCAGCATTCTGGCTGGGGCGTTATTGATGATTGCGCCGAGGATCTCGCCGTCGACGTTGCGCATGCTGTCGACCGCCCTGACTGCATCGTCGACGGATGTGCGCCCGTAGGCCGTCACCAACAGGACTCCGTCCAGCTCTGGCGCTATCGCATTCGCATCCGGGAAGGCAGAAAATGCGGGAAGGTCGACGAGGATCGCGTCGTATTTCTTCTTCAGGGCATCGAAACTCCATTGGGTCCGGCCCGAACTGATGCGGATGGCCGGAGTGACCCTGCCGACTTTACCAAGCGGGAGAAATTGCAGAGTCGGGGCAAGCGAGATCACCGCCGTCTCCATTAGATCGACATCGTCGAGCACATCCACGAGACCGATCGCGGCTTGAGGCGCAATTGCCGCGCTCAGGGAGGATTTTGGGGCCGCCGCATCTATAAGAAGCGTTTGCGAGCCCGACAGTGCGGTGAGGATCGCAAGCTCGCGGGCAATGGTCGTCGCCCCGCTGCCCGGACTGACCGCGACTATTCCGATGACAGTCCGTTGTCTGCGTCGCATGCCGGCGACAATCGCGGCCAATTCGCCCATGCCATCCAAGGTCCTAAGAGTGGCCGCGCCATTGCTTGCTTCGGCGGCAGGGGGAGACGAGGGGGAGCGACGTCCCAACAACGTGACCGTTTTCAATCCTGCTGCTTGGATGAGCTGGCGGGTGCGGATGATCCGGCGATCGCCGACATGTCGCATCATAGCCAACATCAAACCGGCGCCTGTGCCGACTGCGATGGAAAAACCGAGAATCAAGCTGCCACGCGGACGGTCCTTGGAGAGTGGCGGGGTCGCCGCGGAAACGACTGTGGCGTCGGAGACCGGATAGGAGATGCGCTGTTTCGCTTCGGTAAATCGCGTCAGGGTACTCTCGAAGAGAGCGCGACGCGCGTCCGCCGCGCTTCGCAATTCGGCAAGCTTGAACTGGTCACGTGGATTGGCCTTGAAGGAGGTCAGGGCGTTGGCTGCCTCGCTCAGTTCGCGCTGTTGTTCAACGAGGAACCTCTCCAGCCATTCACTGTATTGTTGCGCGGCCTGAGCATTCATTTGGATGTTTTTGCGGATATATTCCTGTGCGACGGTATTGGCGATTTTCGCTGCCTTTTCAGGGCTCGATGCAGCCGCCGATATTTGCAGGATCGTGGATCGTCCGCTCCGACGCAAAGTCACCATGCTGCGCAGCCGCGTGAGGATCCGATCCATGCGTTTCTGCTCTTCCGTCCGCGCTCCCGGCTGGATCTCCCCCGCCTCGTTGCCTGATTCTGCCCGTTCCTGAATAAGGCCCATCAACCATTCTTTGGCGATTTCCTTGGACGACGGCGGCTGATCGGCGAAATCCGGGTCGCTGGCGAGATCGAGCGCGGATGCTGTTGCGGCGAGTACGTCGCTGGAACCAGCAATCTGCAGCTGCACTTCAATGAACGCATCTTCGGCCGAGGCTCTTTGCGTCTCGGAGCTATTGGCCGGCAGCGTGACGAGGAGCTGGGTATCTGCCACGAAAGTCGGCCTGGCTGTAGTGAGGTGAGCAATCGATAGGGCGAGAAAGGTCGTGATCGTGGCGACGATCCAAGGCCAGCGCGCTCGAAGAAAAAAGAACACATCTTGCAAGGCCAATGGCGAATTGGCGCTGCTGTTCGAGACGGGAAGGGCTGTTGGGGAAACACCGCCATAGACGTAATTCATATTGCCTCATCCGTCTTCCACAGCAATCACTAGAAATTTCGAAGCTTTGGCGTGCTGCTCTGCTCCTCCGTTACGGGGCGCTAGTATGACCCGCGCTGCGAGAACAGGCTCGGAACGGTCTTGAGCATGATGGCGAAGTCCCTCCAGAGGGACCAAGTTCGGACATAATGGACGTCGAGCGATACGCGGCTCTGGTAGCTGACATCGTTGCGCCCGCTGGTCTGCCAATGCCCGGTCAGACCAGGACGAGCGGCAAAATAGGTGACAACATGCTCTCCGTAGCGTGGCAGTTCTTCGGCCGTAACCGGTCGTGGGCCTACCAAGCTCATTTCTCCGCGCACGACGTTGATGAGCTGCGGGAGCTCATCAAGGCTCGATCGCCTTAGGATTTCGCCTACGACCGTGATTCTCGGATCATTCTTCAGCTTCCGCGTCGCTTCCCACTCCATCCTTGCAGCAGGATCGGTCTTGAGCAGTTCCGCGAGTTGAGCGCTTGCATTCGTCTTCATCGTACGGAATTTGAGGCATCCGAAAGGAGCACCGCCAAATCCCACCCGGGTATGCGAATAAAGGACTGGTCCGCCATCACCAAGTTTCACGATGATCGCCACGATTAGAAGAAGTGGAGCGAGGATCACCAAGGCGAATGTTGCGACCACAAGGTCAACTGCGCGTTTGGAGTTTCGCCCGAGAGGGCGAGATCTGGATCCGCCGAAATTTTGCGTATGCGCGGATACGTCAATGCCGCGCCATGCCCGTTCTGCCTCTCGGCTCTGCGCTCTGCTCGCCATCGTTCGCGTCCCTCTCGCGGTCTAAATCGAGTTAATTTTGCTGCACTGCGATGAAGCTGTATGTGACCAAGGTCATACTGCTTAACAAAATATTCTGTTAGGGAAAGTGTCAGAAATTCGACGCTTTATGGCTATTTGTGCCTGAATAATTTCGATAAGTATTTGCTTTGAATGAAGTAATTACAGAAGACTCCGAAAATATTCAAATAATTCGTTCGTGACGTGCCTATATTGTTCGCTTTTTGCCTTAAAAAACAGCATGGTATTAATTTGATACTCCAAAAATAATCCCAATGGGTGATTTGACCAGCGCTAGTACGGTAATTACATCTATTAACACATATTGCGCTGCAGCATTCGCCATTACTCTGGGATATTGCTCGAGGAGTGAAGCGTATGGACGGCCCCTTGCCTATTCGCGATTACAGTGTCAGTCGGGCGCTTGTACCGCCTCTTGGCGGAGAGCGCCGCGCGGAGGCGGACGATGAATTCGCCTTCAGTCGCTCGAGTGCGAGGACCTTTCGCCGCGGCGAGGTTATCGCCATGGCAGGCGTCCGCATCGACAAGTTTGCTCGCGTGCAGCACGGTCTGGTCATTGCGAGCACCGTGTTGCCTGATGGCAGGGAGTTCATCGTCGAGATCATACCCAAAGCGGGGACTATTGGTGAGCTTGAAGTCTTGCGGAAGCAGACGTTGAGTCTCGAGTATCGCGCCGCTACCGACTGCGAACTTCACTTCTTCGAAGGACGGCTGCTGCGCGAGAGATATGCCAGCGATCCTGATTTTCAGGAAACGGTTTTATTTAAGGCATTGGCGCGTGTTTCGGAGCTTGAGCTTCGCATTGTTTCAAATGCCGGGTCGAGCCTACAATCAAGACTGGCAAGCACGCTGTTGCGGCTCTCGAAAGTCTACGCCAAAGACACGCCAAACTCCCGGGACGAATTGATCATTTCACAGCATGAACTTGCGGCGACGCTTCCAGCCTCTCGCGAGAAGGTCAACAAGTGTCTCCGGCAACTGCGGGCGAGCAAGATCATCGATGGAGCGCAGGGCCGGATCCGCATCCTCAACCGCAAGGCTTTGCAAAGCTACGCCGACAGCACGTTCTCGGCGAAATGAGGTTCCCGTGTCCAAGACTGAAGCACATAGTCGCGATCAACAAGGGAATCCGGACGCGAACCTCGTTGCGCAACGCTCCTTTGGCGATGAGTTGACTGCCGCGGGCCTCGACCGGGTGGTCATCATCGACGACTACTCTGCGGCACGTGGGGGGGCCACGACCCTTTCCCTGTTGTCCGCAAGGCTCTTGCGCGACCTTGGTATACCCGTGACCTATATTTGCGGCGACGACGGCGCGAACGCGCAACTGCGGGCTCTTGATGTCACCATCGTTGCGTTGGGCGGCCGTGATTTGCTGAATGCCAAGCGACTGACGGCAGCCTTCACCGGAATCCATAACGTCCATGCTGCTCGAATGATAGCTGCTTGGGTGAGGGCAAATGATACGCCGAACACGGCCTATCACGTGCACGGCTGGTCAAAGATCCTATCGCCGGCAATTTTCAGCTCCCTGGTTCCGGCCGCGAGCCGGTGTGTTGTCCACGCGCATGATTTCTTCGCGGCCTGTCCGAACGGCGCCTATTTCGATTATCAGGCCCAAAGGATCTGCCCCCATCGTCCGCTCGGGGTGGCTTGCCTTGCGACCGCCTGCGACAAGCGAAGCTATCCGCAAAAGCTTTGGCGGGTTGTCCGAGGTGCCAATATCCTGCGGCTTTTGAGGGACCAGGAGAAGTTTGGAAGAATCATTCTTCTTCACGAGAGAATGCAGAGCTACTTCCTGCGTGCCGGGTACGCGGCCGGCCGGACCAAAACAATTCGTAATCCTGTCGCCTTGCTTTCTTCCGAACGCGTCAAGGCGGAAGACAATGACGAGTTCTTCTTCATCGGTCGACTGGACGAGGAGAAAGGCATCGAAGATGCGGTGGCAGCCACGAGGCGAGCCAGAGCACGGCTTTGTGTGATTGGCGACGGCCCGCTAATGGGAAAGGTTGCGGCATCCGGCTCGCACGTGAGGACTCTCGGGTGGTTGTCGCACGCGGAAATCAGCCAGGCCATCCGCAAGGCGTGCGCATTGGTCATGCCTTCGCGCTATCCGGAACCGTTCGGTTTGGTCGCAATCGAAGCGGCGCGCAGCGGCGTTCCGGTTATCCTGTCGAAAGACGCGTTCCTTGCAGAAGAAATGACCGGTGCCGGCATCGCGCTTTCCTGCGATACGGGCGATGAGGAGGCCTTTTCCGATGTGCTTGTGCGCTTCCGGCAAATGCCAAAGGACGAGATTCGCCAAATGAGCGAGCGTGCCTTCCGATCGTCATCACGCCTGGCGTTGACGAACGATGAATGGCGCAACGCCCTCGTGTCCGAATATCGGGCGCTCATTTCGCAAAGCAGCCCGGCCGCCTCAATACGGACAACACCGCTTGAAGGAGTTTTCGCGTGATGCTCGACCTAGCGCCCCCGCTTCCGGAGGTTTTAGCCTTCAGGACCGATGAACCGACGATCGTGAAGACTCGGGCGGCCAATGCTTCCAGCGGAAGCGGCGGCAAGAAGCTTCGCGTCGCCATTGTGCATTACTGGCTTGTATCGATGCGCGGCGGCGAAAAGGTGGTCGAGGAACTGTGCCGGATGTTTCCCGACGCCGATATTTTCACGCTGGTTTGCAATCGGGATCGTCTCAGCGCCTTTCTGCAGCCAAGGACCATCCACACATCCTTTCTGCAGAAGATCCCCGGCGCGCAAAGGCACTATACCAAGATGCTGCCGCTGATGCCCTTCGCGCTCGAACATTTCGACCTGCAGGACTACGATCTGGTGTTATCGAGTGAATCGGGGCCTGCCAAAGGGGTCATAACCCGGGCGGACGCGCTTCATATATGCTATTGCCACTCCCCGATGCGTTACATCTGGGATCAGTTTCATGTCTATCGGCATGGGCTTTCCTGGCCGGGCCGGGCGTTGATGACGGCGACCGCGCCGATATTGCGGGCCTGGGATGTGACGACTGCGATGCGGGTCGATGCTTTCGTGGCCAACTCCGCCTACGTCGCTAACCGCATCCGACGCTTTTATGACCGGGAAGCCACAGTCATTCATCCACCCGTTGCCGTTGACGATTTCGCGATCGGTAGTGGACGGGGCGACTTCTATCTCTGTGCCGGTCAACTGACCGCCTACAAGCGGCCGGATATCGCGGTGCGCGCCTGCAGTGAGACGGGTCGGAAGTTGGTGGTGATCGGGGAGGGTGAACAGGAAGCCTTCCTCAAGTCCATCGCCGGTCCCACTGTGCAGTTCCTTGGGCATCAGCCCTTCCCCGTCTTGCGCGATCACCTGTCGCGGTGCCGTGCTCTCCTGTTCCCCGGTGTCGAGGATTTTGGCATCCTTCCGGTGGAGGCGATGGCATCCGGGCGGCCGGTCCTGGCCTATGATGCCGGCGGGGCGCGAGAGACTGTTTCGTCCCCCGCTGTCGGATTTCGCTTTGCGCGCCAGACGCCGGAGGCACTTCTTGAAACGATCGAGGCCTTTGAGCGGGTCGAGGACGATATGGACGCGACCCTCATCCGCGAGCATGCCGCGCAATTCTCCTCGGCGACCTTCCGCAATCGTCTGAGTGCATTCATTGATCAGCAATTGTCAACGCATTTCGGCGGCTCCGACGCATCGATCGCGTCTTTCGCGGGTCAGAGGGCCGGCGCCAATTGATCTCGCCGGCCGACGGGATGCCTGCCACCATTGCCGTGAAGGAAAACCAAATGCGCTTCACAGATTCTGCCAGGACGCTCTCATTGACCTTAATATTCGCCGTAGGATTGGCAGTCAGACCGGGCATCGCCCAAGAACAGATCCATCTGGATGACTTTGAGATCACGTTCGCCGAAGATTTCGATCAGCTGGATGTATCCGCCTGGGGGGAGAACGGCTCACGCTGGATTGCGCACACGCCATGGAACGGCGACTTCGGCGATGCTCGCTTCCACGATCCGGAGGGGGACTTTCCGTTCACCGTCAACACAGGCGTCTTGCGAATTGAGGCGCGTAAGGGCGCCGACGGGCAATGGCGCTCCGGCCTCTTGGCTTCGACGAACCCAAAGGGCGAGGGCTTTTCTCAGCAGTTCGGGTATTTCGAAGCACGGATGAAGCTGCCGCCTGGCAACGGAGTGTGGCCAGCTTTCTGGCTTATCGGTATCGATCGATCAAAGTTTACGGCCGAGATTGATGTCATCGAGTATTACGGGCGAGCACCCGGGGAGTTCAGCAGCGGCTATCATGTCTGGAGGCAAGGCGAGGGAGCACAGCACACCACAGATGGCCACTTGACCACCGTGGAGAATGGTGCGCTCAGCAACGAATACCACACCTATGGTGTGGAGATTGCGCCGAGTAGTTCAACTTTCTATTTGGACCGCAAGCCCATATGGAGTTTTGAAACACCTCCGGAATTTCATATGCCCTTCTTCCCGCTGGTGAATCTCGCTCTCGGCGCGGGCTGGCCAATCGACGAAACTCCGAACCCCTCATATCTCCTGGTCGATTACATCCGCGTTTACAAGCGCAAAGCCCAAAGCGCCGAAAATTGAACTGCTTTACGGCGCGACTCGCTGCGCGGGCGAGGCCAATCGTGTCGATGCAGGACTGAGAATGGCTCCGGGAATGGAAGACCGCGCCCAAGCGTCACGCACGTCCGCTTCCAGTCGCGGCGCATCCATCGAACAGGCGGGGCTTGCTTGCAAGCTTCCAGAAGCGTGAGGAGAGGTCTTGAGACAGTTCATCCAATTAATGGCGGCCCCGGCTGTCTTCGTTCACATCACTCTCGCTTCGTTGGCGACAGGTCTGGTCACGTATTTTTCTGAGAGCTCGATATGGCCCGCTCTCAAATATGCCGCGAGCAGCTTTGTTTTGATGCAGCTCGGATATTTCTTTGGGGTGCTCTACCTCGTTTATCGCGAGTGCAAAAACGGCCGGAAAAATCGAAACGCGTTGGACACTATCACGCCGATTGGTCATGCAAGGTTTGGCCGGGCTCCCCGTCATATTGAGAGGTCTCGTTCGCGCTAGCCCATTGTCTTTGCGCTTACCGCTGCCGAAACAATGCTTCACCCTACCGCATGCACTGGTCAGTGCTTCGACCGGTTGCCCATCAGCTGATGACGCAAACGGCACATCATGGCCAATGCAGGTTGACGTGCCGAGGCAGAAAACGAGTGCGGCGTGGCGTGAAGAATCGATTCCAAGTCGGCGAAGAATATTTGATCGTTGCCGAAGCTGAACTGGATGACTGGAGTGACCGAGGTCACATATTTTCTCCGGCCGGATGCGTATATTGCTATTTGTTGGATGAGAATGCTTGGATCATTCAAGGCATTTTCGAAGTATGCGTCCGAATAGTACTTATTGTCTGAAAATGCGTAATATTGTCCCAGGGTTTCACATGGTCTTATTCGATCCCGTTGGCCTCCTGGTCAAGCTCGAACGCGAATGGAGAATGCTTGATCCGGAGCGTGTGAAAGGCCCGGCAAAGTCCGGTGATGAGACCCTTAACTCAAGACAGCCGTCCTGGAGGCCGCGTACCGACAGCGCGAAACGGTTTGCAGCGAATGATGCCTGAGCGTGTTGTACGGCTGCTGCCAAGGGATCGCTAGTCTGTAAAGAATTCAATTTGCTGCGCTCTTCTCGACTGCTTCCGGCGACTGAACGTCGATGGCGGCGCGCTATTTGCGAGAAACTCATGAAATTCGGAACAAGCGGTCTTCGCGGGCTTGTCGTTGATCTCCAAGGTCGGACGGCATCGCTATATACGACGGCATTCGTCCGGCATCTATTGGCGGCGGGCGATATCAGCGCGGGCGATCCGGTGCTCGTCGGCCATGATTTCCGCGCGTCAAGCCCGGGAATTGCCGCAACCTGCATGGGTGCCCTGAAGCGTGAAGGCCTACGGCCACTTGCATGCGGTGCGGTAGCAACGCCCGCCTTGGCGCTCTACGGGCTGAGCATTGGTGCAGCTTCGCTAATGGTTACTGGATCGCACATCCCTGCGGATCGCAATGGCATCAAGTTCTACCGGCCCGATGGCGAGATCGGCAAGCAGGACGAGATGCGCATCACCGCGATTGCCGCGGAGCTGAACAAAGGAGAGATTGACGCATCTCCTGGGGAGGCACTGGACATCTCAGCCACAATCGAGACGCTCTTCCTGAAGCGCAACGCAATTGTGCTTCCGCCGGGGGCCCTCAGCGGCCTCACGGTGGGACTCTACCAGCATTCGACGGTCGCCCGGGACCTATTAGGGAAGGTCCTGCGGGCCTACGGTGCCGAGGTGGTTGCGCTCGGTAGGTCCGACCGTTTTATCCCAGTGGACACCGAAGCTGTTTCGCCAGAGACCATAGGTCTTCTCAGATCCTGGTCGGGGGAGAACAAGCTCGACGCCATTGTCTCGGCCGACGGTGACGGTGACCGCCCCCTTGTCGCCGACGAGACGGGCGCCCCGCTGCGTGGCGATCTGCTCGGGCTTATGACAGCCAAGTTTCTGGACGCGAAAGTTATCGTTACGCCCGTTACATCGAATTCCGGGATCGAGAAAGCGGGGGATTTCCGGGTCGTCCGAACCAAGGTCGGTTCGCCCTTCGTGATCGCCGCCATGCTCTCGGCGCTCGAGGCCAAGGCTGATGCCGTAATCGGCTTTGAGGCAAACGGCGGCGTCCTTACTGGTTCCGAATTTCCAGTGGCGGCCGGCAGGCTTCGCCCCTTGCCAACCCGTGACAGCTTCCTGCCAGTGCTCGCTGCGCTCTTCAATCTCATCCAGGAGAAGCGGCCGCTTTCCGAGGTCGCTGCTGGCTATCGGTTGCCCTTCGCGGCGGCGGGCAGGCACGAGAACGTTCCGGGGGAGGCGGGCGCGGCACTGATGGCATATCTGAGAAGGTCTGACGGCAATCTGGCCGGGTTTCTCAAAGCGGGTTCTCCAGTCGCCGCCAAGAGCGACATCGACGGACTGCGCATGACCCTGGCCGATGGCCGGATCGTGCACTTCCGGCCATCGGGCAATGCGCCGGAGATGCGCTGCTACGTCGAAGCCGAAACGGAAGAGGCCGCGAACACCCTGCTCGATCAGGGGCTTGGACTGATCCGTGAGTGGGCGGGAAGCAAGAACGATAGCCTATGCCTTTGAACATTGGAAATATTCGCATGAGCAACAGGGTAGTTCCGGTGATCATGGCAGGCGGCAAGGGGACACGTCTTTGGCCGCTGTCGCGCGCAAGCGCTCCGAAGCAGTTCATCCAGTTCGTGGGTGACAGGACCCTTTTCCAAGCCACTCTTTGTCGCGTTTCGGACCCGGCGCTCTATGAAGCGCCGGTCGTCATCACGAATGAGGATTTCCGTTTTCTCGTCGCCGAACAGGCTCGCGAGATCGGTATCGCGCTTTCCGCCATCCTGCTGGAACCCGTTGCGCGCAATACAGCGCCCGCCGTCGCCGCGGCTGCAACCATGGTAAGTCGACGTTTCGGGAGCGACGCAGTTCTGCAGGTGCTGGCCTCCGACCATGACATCGTGGCCGATGCTGCCTATTTCGATGCGATCCGCGTGGCGCAGCGGACGGCAGCCGATGGCAAACTGGTGACCTTCGGCATCACCCCAACAGAACCGGCGACCGGATACGGCTATATAGAAATTGGCGCCGCGCTGCCGGGCGGAGCGCATGTCGTAAGGCAGTTTGTCGAGAAGCCTGCCCTCCCAGAGGCGCAAAGGATGGTGGAGACCGGCGGATTCGTCTGGAATTCCGGAATCTTCATGTTTTCTGCAGGCCAGGTTTTGAACGAAATCCACGGTTTAACGCCGGCGGTCGGAAGGGCAGCAAGAGAGGCGGTGGAAAAAGGTTCAAGCGACCTCGACTTCACCCGCCTCGATGCCGAGGCTTTCATGCTGTGCCCCGATATTTCTCTCGACTACGCGATCATGGAAAAGACATCCAATGCTGCAGTCGTGCCATCGTCCTTTACCTGGTCGGACTTGGGGAGCTGGGATGCGGTCTGGAAGCTCGGGGACCGCGATGACGACGGCAACGTCAGTTCCGGCAATGCAACCCTCATCAACACGAGAAACTCGCTCGTCATGTCGCGCACCAGCCACCTTGCCGTTCAGGGATTGGAGGGCGTTGCCGTCATTGCCAGTGAAGATGCGGTCTATGTTGGTCGGCTCTGTGAAAGCCAGGATGTCGGTAAGCTCGTGAAGCAATTGGCGTCAACCAAGACGACTGCCTGCCTGACAGAAAGCCATCCCACTTCCTACCGCCCATGGGGCGGCTATACCTCAGTTCTGAATGGCGACCGTTTCCAGGTGAAGCGGCTGTTCGTGACGCCTGGCAAGAAGCTCTCGCTGCAGAAACACCATCATCGCTCCGAGCATTGGATCTGTGTCAAAGGGACGGCGGAAGTCACTGTTGGCAACGACGTCAAAATCGTTCGCGAAAACGAGTCCGTATATATCCCACAGGGCGAGGTTCATCGTCTCGCCAATCCCGGTAAGATCATGCTCGAAATGATTGAGGTGCAAACGGGTTCCTACCTCGGGGAGGATGACATCATCCGCATTGTAGACGAATTTGGGCGAGCATAGGCGTGACCTAAACTTGCTGCTGCATGTTTCCTTAAATCGTCGCAGGTTTGAGGATAAAACATACAGCAGTTCAAAGCGCTACAGCTTCCGTTGCGCGCCTTATGAGACGCGCGGCGCTGCAGTCGCTTCCGTCACATCGCTGAGCTCAGCCATCAAGGCATGGCCGCTGGTCCAGGCGATGACACCATAGACTAGGCCGCCCAGCACCACTGCGACCAGCAGTTCCATCACAGGAAGCAGGTGGAAGCCGCCAGTTGTTTGGAAAAACACCCCGACCGCGGCGGCCATGAGACACGCGCCTAGGCCGGCGGGCAGGATCCTGCGCAGCAGTGACGGCCAGCAAAACCCCGTGCCTCGCTGCAGCACATGGAGCGATGTGGCCGTAGTCAGCACCGCTGCCACCACTTGGGAAACGGCGATGTCGAGTAGTTCCGGCCTGATCAAACCTGCGATTGCAAGGCAGGTAAGGCTCACCGCAGTAAACAGCATGTTCAGGCGCGGCAACAGGGCAACGCGGCCGATGATGCTGAGCACAGGCTCGTTTAGCATCTGGACAACAGCAATGCCCCGCGCGGCGGCCAAAAGGACCAGAACCGGGGCAGCCGCAATCCACAGCTCCCCGAGTAGCACATGCACGAGCTTCTGTGCCACCACAGCGAGGCCCAGGAAAACCGGAAGTGCGGCGAAAGCCGTGGCAGCCAACATCAGTCCGGTGAGCCGGCTCAACCCCTCGCGGCCGCCCGCATCGCCCTGCTGGCGCGAGAAGTAGCTCCAGGCCAGCATTCGCACCGGCTCGGAGACGAGCTCGGTCACTGCACCCACCATGCGACTGGCGATTCGATAGAGGCCAACCTCAGTCACGCCGATGAAGAACACAATCAAGAACTCCGCTCCATAGCTCTGCGCGAATTGTATCAGGCGGGACATCAGCAGGCGCGCCGAATAGCCTGAGGCCTCTCGGGCCACGCTCAGCCTGAATTCCCACCGAGGCAGCCAGCGCGCAAATCTCGTAGCCATCACTAGAGCGACGAGCACGACGCAGCAGCGCCCCGCTGCCAGTGCGACGATATCCCACCCCAGCAGCAATCCTCCCGCAGTCACCAGCAGGCCGCAGAGTTCGGACACCGCCTGATAGCAGGCAATGTCACGCAACCGCCGTGCCCGTACCAGCACACCGCTCTGGCAGATGATGAACGTGCCGGGAGCGATCGTGGCCATCAGTAAAAGCAGAGTGAGGAAGGTGGCGCCTTCAGGTTCCAACCAGACAAACCAGATGGCGAGCCCACAGAGGCCGAGCAGCGTGAAGGCGACGCCGCTCGCGAGTGCACAATAGAGTAGGGTTCCGGGCAACTCCTTACCGCGCGGCGCAGCAATAAGGTATTCGCTCCACCCCGCCTCAGCGACCTTGGATTGCAGCAGCACCATCGCGGAAATCATGGCGAAAACGCCGACCTGCGCCGGCGAGAGGATGCGTGCGGCGATCAGCAGGGCGCCAATACCGCAGATCTGGCTAACCAAGCGTGCGCCGGATACCCAGAGCGCATCGCGTGAGGTGGATGAGCGGGCTGCCTGCCTCACCTTCGGCCCGGTTACGATGTCTGACGACTTCATCGGCGGCGCATCCAAGGCGCGCCGAGACGGGGGGATAGCGCCACTTTCGTCAGTTGCTCCTCCGCCACAAAATAAAAAGCGCAAGGGCTATCTCCAGCAATACAGCAAAGAACATGGGCAAGCCAGACAAGGAAATTTTTGAAAATCACGGCCGCAAGGTCACTTTCCGCAAAGACGTTTCTCTCAGAAGCAGGAATAGATAATCAATTACTTGCGGTATATTCAGTGGGTTTCCTATCAGAATTTTTTCTCAATCATTATGACTTTGGTCACATACAGCTTCGCCGCGGTGCAGCAAAGTTGCCCTAGTTTTTAGCGGCGATGGGGAAAGTGAAAGATGGTCAGCAGAGCACGATGCGAAAATAGCTCGCGTGCAGGCGCTGAACACGGGATTGGCGCAGGCATTGCGGCCCGTCTAGTCCGGAGCGCATAAGCGATGATAATCCTTGCGCATCGTGGCTGGTGGCATGCGCCCCATGAGCGAAACACTCTGACCGCCTTCGATAAGGCCTTTGCCGCCGGCCACGGCGTCGAGCTGGATGTTCGCGATCTGAACGGGGCCCTCGTTATTTCGCATGATCCCCCTGCAGCCGGGGCCTTGCCTTTCGAGTGCGTGCTCGAGCGCTATGCGGCGTATGGTGCGCCGGGTCGGCTGGCCATCAACATCAAGGCAGACGGACTCTGCTCCGTTCTCGTCCCGCTGCTTCAACGCTACGGCGTGACAAACCGAGCCTTCGTCTTTGACGCGTCGGTCCCGGATCTCAGGCCTTATCTTGAAACCGCCCTTCCGGTCTTCACCCGCTTCAGTGAGGTTGAGCTCGCCCCGGCCTTCTATGAACGCTGCTACGGCGTGTGGGTGGACTCCTTCACCGACGCACCCGCTTCGATCGAGCGTGCCATCGCTGATCTTGCGCGCGGCAAGTTTGTTGCGATGGTGTCGCCGGAATTGCACAAGCGTCCGCAGGCAGCGGCCTGGGCCGAGTGGTCGGCCGCGCTTCGACGTGCTGCGATGGGCGGTCTGCCGCTTGAGCGACTGATGCTGTGCACCGATCTGCCGGATTTAGCGCAGCAGAGTTTCGCCTGGATGCATCAGGAGAAAGTCCAATGATCCGAGGTGTTTTCTTCGACATGGACGGCGTGCTGATCGATGCCAAAGAATGGCATTACGAGGCACTGAACCGGGCGCTTGAGCTCTTCGGCATGCCGATCGACCGTCAGGCGCACCTTGCCACTTTCGACGGCCTGCCGACCCGCCGCAAGCTGGAGATACTGTCGCGCTCCAATGGTCTGCCGCATGGCCTCAGCGAGTTGATCCACTCCCTGAAACAGGACTACACGATGGAGCTGATCTACACGCGTTGCCGGCCCGTCTTCGCGCATCAATACGCCCTCAGCCGACTCAAGCATGAGGGCTATCAGATCGCAGTCTGCTCGAACTCGATACGCGACACCGTTGAATCGATGATGCGGCGCGCTGGGCTGATCGACTACATCGACCTGATCGTCTCGAACGAGGACGTCACGCGCTCAAAGCCGGATCCGGAGATGTACCTTACCACGATGGAGCGCTTTGGCCTGCAGCCGGAGGAATGTCTGATCCTAGAAGACAACGAATATGGGCTGAAGGCGGCGCGCGATAGCGGCGCGCATGTCCTGCAGATCGGCTCGCCGACCGATGTCGTGTACGCCAGGATCGTTTATGAAATCAACCTTGTATCGGAGGTGCCGGCATGATCGTTCTATTCCCGGCCAACGGCCCGAGCACCTATTTCAGCCCGGACGACTATGCTTATCCGCGCCCACTCATAGAAGTGGCGGGGAAGCCGATGATCCAATGGGCCATCGACAACATGAAGTCGCTCGGCGCCGAGACACGCTTCCTGTTCATCGTCGATCAGCAAGAGGCGGTACGATATTCCTACGAGCGGATCTTCGACCTCAGCACCGACGGTCGTTCTCAGATGTTGATGTTGAAGGGACCAACCGCCGGAGCGCTCTGTACCTGCCTCATGGCGGTCGACGTCATCGACCCTAGCGAGCCGCTCGTCATCGCAAACAGCGACCAGATCATCGACATCCGTCTCTCCTCCGTGATTGCGGATTTCGAGGCGGCCAGGGCGGATGCCGGCGTCATTACTTTTGAGACGATTCATCCGCGCTGGTCTTATACGACCCTTGGGGACGACGGGCTGGTGAACCGCACATCCGAGAAGGAGGTAATCAGCAACCGGGCCATCGCCGGATTTTACTATTTCCGCGAGGCTCGGCTGTTCTTCAAGGCGGCCGCCGCTGCGCTGCGGCACGGGGTCACCGTGGAAGGGCGATATTATGTCAGCTCCTCGTTGAACGAGGTAATCCTCGACGGTGGTCGCGTCGTCTCGGCAACCATCAGCGCGGACCAGTACCACAGTTTCTACAACCCGAAGATGATCGAGAATTTCGAGGTGAACGGCGTGCAGCGTCTTGCCACGCATGCCATTCGGCCGGTGCAATTGGTGGTGCCAGCTGCCGGGCGGGGCAGCCGCTTCGCAAAGGTTGGTTTCCAACGGCCGAAGCCCTTCATCGACGTGCTTGGCCGGCCGATGATACAGCATGTGCTTGATAACGCCTTGCCGCCCGGTGGCCGCCCCACCGTACTGCTGCTGCGCGACCACCTTGACTGCCAGGCCGATTCCGTGGCCGAGCTTCGCTCGCAGGGCGTGGGTATCGTTCCGGTCGATCAACTCACAGAGGGCACCGCCTGCACCGTGCTCCTCGCTCGTCAGCAAATCGACGAGGAGGCGCCGTTGTTGATCGCCAACTCTGACCAGGTTGTGGACATGCACATCGGTGACTTCATCGATGATTGCATCTCGCGCGACCTGGACGGGTCGATCCTCGTTTTCCGCGACCCGACACGCGATCCGAAATGGTCCTTCGCGGAGACCGATGCGGCAGGCTTCGTGCTGCGGGTCGCCGAGAAGCAGCCGATCTCCGATCTCGCGACGGTCGGCATCTATTTCTTTCGGCGGGCGGGCGACTACATGAAGGCGGCACTCGACATGATGGTGCATAACGACCGCACCAATGGCGAGTTCTATGTTTGCCCCAGCTACAACTACGCCATCCGCAACGGCGCGCGCATCGGTGTATACGAGATCGACCAGCGCAGCATGCATGGCCTGGGCACGCCCGAGGATCTGGCCCGGTACCTGCAGGACCGCGAGCAAGCCTATGCCTAACGATGGCGAAAGACATCGCGCTTCGGCGCCGCTGAACATCATCATTCCCCTGGCGGGGCCGGACTTTGAACGGTCAGATGGCTCCGTGAAGGCGGAAATGGTGGTCGGAGGCCTCACGCTGCTGCGCGCCACGCTGAAAGCACGTCCCTGGTGGAGCGCGGCCGCAGCGCCCGTGTTCGTGCTGCGGAACACCGCCGCGTCGCAGCGCTTTGCGCGCGAGACGCTCGCTGTGGAATATCCCGCAGCGAGAATCGCGTGGTTGTCGCATGCCAGCGGCGGCGCCGCCTGGAGCGCCGTGGCGGGCGCAGCGCTGATCGCTTGGCCGGAGGCGCCGGTCATCGTCGATCTGTGCGACATCATGTTCGAGAGCGATGCGGATGTGGCCGCAGCCTTCGCAGCCGATCCCGCTCTGGGCGGGCTTGCGCTGACCTTCGCCTCCCGCCATCCGCAATACAGCTATCTGCGGCTTGCTCCGGATGGGCGGATGCAGGAGGCAAGGGAGAAGGTGGTCATCTCCGGGACCGCGTCGGCCGGTGTTTATGCCTTTCGCGATGTTGTTACCTTCCATGCGGCTTTTGCGCACAGCCTGCACCATCGCGCGACGCTGTCACACCAAGGTGCGCTCTTTGTCTGCCCCATGCTGAACGGCGTTGTGGCTCAGGGGCTCGACGTGCGGTGCCTGCCGGCGCGGAAGGTGTTGGATGTGAAAATTAACGGGGCCAGCCTGGCCGACCAGACGCGGCATGACAAGGGCCATGCGATGCAGTGTGGTGAATGATCCAGCATTGGAAGGAGGGTGCCACTCCGCAACCCAATTTAAGCGCGGGCCCGCTAATCCGATCCGGCCCCCAGGGATCAAACACGCCGCAGCAAGACCGACGGGAGTTAACCATGGCAGCCCAGCAATCCACAAAGATACCCTCTCTCGCCGTCATCATTCCCTGCTTCAATAATGCCGAGACTCTTGCGGAGGCGCTCGCGAGCGCACTCTCGCAGGACTACCCGGCCTTCGAAGTGCATGTCTGTGACAACGGCTCCTCAGATGACAGCCGGGAGATCATAGAGGCCCATGCCTCGCCGCGACTGCGGCCCGCACTTCACCAGGACACCGTATCCCGCACCGATAATTGGAACCGCGCCTACGCCGCCGGCTCGGATGCGGACTACCTCGTCACCCTGCATGCAGATGATCGTCTCGCACCGGGCGCACTGCAGGCGGTTGGGCGCGCCGCGAGGCGCCGGCCAGCCTTGGTCCACGGCCGCTTCCGCCAGATCACCTATGACGGCGCACCCATACCCGGTCGCCGTTTTCCGTTGAGCTACAGCAACAGCGGTGAAGCATTTCGGGAGCTGCTGCTGCTCAACAACATGATTGCTATGCCGGGCGCCACCATCCGAACCGATGTCTTCTTTAAGGCGGGCTGCTGGGACCCCGCATGGCAATACCTACAGGACATGGAGTTGTGGTGGCGCTGCGGCGAACTCGGCGAGGTGGCCTATGTCGCCGGGCTTCTCGGCGACCACCGGGCCTATAAGCAGCCACAGGCGCTGCACCGGCACGCCGAGGAGCACCTCCGCTGGGCGGCTGATAAGCTCTACGCTGCCCCCACCACCCGTTTGCGCCAAGCGGCGGCGGACGGGCTCCGTGCCTATCTCGACCGGCTGGAGGCAGAGATGGTGGCGCTGCCGGAGGTTGCCGCCAACTTGGCCGAGCCGATACGGACCGCCCGCACGGCGCTGGCGAACGGACCGAACCCTCGTGCGCATGCCCTTCATCGGCAACGCCTGCTGCGCGCACTCGCTGTTTCCCGTTCGGCCGTCGCAAACATCGTCGAGCGCCTGCCGCACCGCCAGGTGAGGATATGATGAGCCCTAACTGTGATCGGCAGCCGTCGCTGAAAAAGCGGCGTTGAGGAGAAAATACCGTTTTATTGCAGGACGTTCACAATGTGTCGGAAATTCACCGCTGCGGAGCCCACGCGCCTGTCGCAATCTTCCCAAGTCATCCCCTGAGGTTGCCTGTGCAGAACAACAACATTCTTGTCGTCGGCGGCGCCGGCTATATCGGCTCCCATACGTGCCTCCAACTGGCCGCCAGGGGCTACCAGCCCATCGTCTACGACAACCTCTCGAACGGCCATGAAGAGTTCGTCAAATGGGGCGTTCTCGAAAAAGGTGACATTCGCGACCGCAAGCGTCTCGATGACGTTCTGACACGACATCAGCCGCGCG
>NZ_SRXN01000022.1 GCF_004827385.1 Ensifer sp. MPMI2T | reverse complement strand
CTGCCGTACAGCCCCCGCCCCTCAATAACACATCTGTGATTGTACTTGTTTCGATACTCTTCTATAGGTTAAACGCTGATCGGTCGGGTTGTCCGGCAATCCGATGCGATTCGGCACACCGCCGGCAGCGCCTCTACAGCGCCGCGCGTCCTATCGGACGCGCAAAGGACGCTGCAGCAGGGCAATGCTCCGCTTGAAAGCCGGAACAGATGTCGACGCGAAAGAAGAGCCCGCGAACGACGCAAGGGTTTCAGTGGAGATTTTGGCGACATGCTGAAATTTGTGAATCCCGGTGACGGCGCCATCGAACCCGCCCATCTGCAGGCGCATGAAGGTTGGACGCGCGATCTGGAGCGAGAGGATTATCTCGTCGAGCCGTGGCGCTGCCACATTGCCAGCGGCACCTTCCTTCTGGGACCGCAAACGCTCGCGCTTCTCGGCGCATCGCGGAACCCCTGCGGCATCGTCGACCTGTTGCGCGCCCACGACGGAGACGACAGATCGATAATTCTGAACGTTCTGGAGCAGGCGACCGGGGCATCATCCTCCTTCTACTTCTCCACGCTCGTGCGTGGTCGATCTGGACAGTCCTCGCCGCTCTGTTGCGTCGGAAATTCGACCCTTGCCAGTGAAGTTGGGGACGGTACGCTGCAGGGCGTATTTGCTTTTCCCCGGCATGCGTCGGCGACGTGACGCGGCCGCCAACACCTCTTCCACTTGCGGTAACTTAACCTATCTTACATGCATGCTGCGCCGCCTCGCCCTCGTCCTGCTGTTCCTGTCCGCGCCTTTGGTCGGCGCGCTCTCAGCTGCGACACAGGCTCGGGATGTCGCCACAACTGGCATGGTGCGGCATCATCTGGCGGCCGTTGCCGCAGAGCATCATGCTTCTGGCCAACACGCGCTAGTCCATGACGAGCGTTGCGAGGCGAGCGAGCGCTGCGACCTTCCAACGAAGCAACTGCATCCCGTGCTTTGCGCGGCATGTCTGGCAATCAGCCCGGCCCAGTCCAAAGTGATGCCGCCGGAAACCCCGTCCAGCCGCCTTTCATTGCGGCACTACGCGGCGCCGGACGACGTGAAGGTGAGCCCGCCGGTTCCGCCACCCAAGCCCTTCCTTTCGATCTAGGACGCCGCGGTTATCGCGAGGAACGTCCGAACGTCTGAAACATCTCTCCGCTTTTCGGCGCCTCCGCGCGGAAACGGACAGTCCCCGCACATCGCGATAAGCACCCGCGAATATCGATAAGATTTCGAAAGGAAAACATCATGTCCCCGAAAACCATCGCCGCCGCCTTGATGTTGGCAGCACTTGCCATCGCCCCTTCGTTCGCACAGGAAAGCGGTCACATGCATGGCTCAATGGAAGCGGCAGACTCGACGGGCGACACATCGCCGTCCAGCAAGGCTTTCGCCGTGGCAAACGCCAAGATGCACAAAGACATGGACATCGTCTTCACCGGCAACACCGACGTCGACTTCGTGCGCGGCATGATCGCCCACCACCAGGGGGCGATCGACATGGCCAAGATTGAGCTGGAACACGGCAAGGATGAAGAAATCCGCAAACTGGCGGAGAACATCATCAAAGCCCAGGAAGGCGAAATCAAAATGATGAAGGAATGGCTCGCCAAGAACGGCGGCTGACGAATAAAACCTTCGGCCGGCGCCTCGGTTCACGCGGGCTGGCGCGCCGGCCTTTTGAATTGTTGCCGCATATCCTCGATGTTCGCGCGGCAAAAGCAGCCTTCGATGTGGTCGTTGACGAGCCCCATGGCCTGCATGAAGGCGTAGATCGTCGTCGGTCCGACAAAGGTCCAGCCGCGCTTCTTCAGGTCCTTCGAAATGCGTGTCGACGTGGCGGTCGTCGGATTGGCGATCAAGGCCTCGTAGCTCACAATCTTCGGACGCTCGCTCTCATCCGGCTCGTGGGACCAGAAATAGGAGGCAAGCGAGCCGAATTCCGCGCGCAGTTCCTTGGCCCGCCGCGCGTTGTTGACGGTCGAGACGATCTTGCCGCGGTGGCGCACGATACCGGTGTCGGCGAGGCAACGCTCGATATCGGCCTCGCCGAATTCGGCAACCCGGTCGAAATCGAAACCGGCGAATGCCGCGCGAAACGCTTCGCGCTTCCGCAAGATCGTCAACCACGACAGGCCCGACTGAAAGCCTTCCAGGCAGATCTTCTCGAATAGCCGATGATCGTCCGTAACCGGCCGGCCCCACTCCTCGTCATGGTAGCGCCGGTAGTCGTCGAGATTGCCGTGCCAGGCGCAACGATCAAGTCCATCATCTCCGGTAATCAAGCCCTTTGCGGCCATTGTCTCTTTCTCGCTTCAGTTGCTCTTTTGTTCTGTTTACCACTCTGAAACCACTTTCATAAAGTGGCCGATAACCCTACCCGGAGCTTTATTCACGCGCCGGCCTTTTAATGAATGGCCGTTTACCTTTCGGTGGCAACGCGGTGCCACGATACGGCCATTGCCAGGCATCTCGGCAGGTGAAAGCGCCGCTTTCCCGGCCGCGAAGCCGTTGTTTGAAGATATTCGGCGTAATGTAGCGAGTCCGCCCCATGATGAATAAATCTCTTTTTCTTGCCGTGTCCCTCCTGTGCGTCGTTGCCGGTGAGGCCGGAGCGCGCGACCGGTATCACAATCGTCCGCCGGTCATCGTCAGCCCGGACTTGACAGCCCCTTGGTTGATGCAGCTTGGGGTGATGCAGCCTGGTGGACGACAGGCGCGTCCGGTCGCCTACCACCCGCAGATGCCGGCGGCCACCCGAAAACAATTCGACCGACGCCGGGTGAGCCGCAGCTCCGGGCCGGCTTTGGTGCAGCCGGTTGCGGCAGTGCGTGCACAAAAGCCGGTAAAGACGAAGTTCGATCCGCAGTTCCTGCCGCAAACGGTGGCCTACGGAGGTCCGGAAAAGCCCGGCACGATCGTGATCGACACCAACAACCGCTTTCTCTATCTCGTCACCGGCAAAGGTGAAGCCCGTCGCTATGGTGTAGGGGTCGGCAAGCCGGGCTTCGAATGGGCCGGCGCGCATCGGATTACGCGCAAGGCAGAGTGGCCGAGTTGGACGCCGCCACAGGAAATGATCGAGCGAGAAGCCGCCAAGGGACATTATCTGCCGGCCCACATGGAGGGCGGCCCCGCAAATCCGCTCGGCGCGCGGGCCATGTATCTCGGCTCGACGCTCTACCGCATCCACGGCACCAACGCGCCCTGGACGATCGGCTACGGCGTTTCGTCCGGCTGCATCCGCATGCGCAACGAGGACGTCGTCGACCTTTATGAGCGCGTGAACGTCGGCACCAAGGTTATCGTGATATAACAGCTCTCGTTATTTGAATAATCCGTGCAAAGTTTAGGTTTGCACTGGGGAACAGTGGTGCAAACGCAACAGCTGTTCCCAGAGATACAAGTTACGCCGGTGCCCATGCTCTATCGGATATGGCGCAGGCTTGAGCTTGCAGGTAATTTACCGAACCTGCACACGATTAGGGTTGAGAGGGAATCGTTAATGAAATTTCATGCCAAGAAGGTGGTGGCGTTCGCTGCCGCGGCGACGGCGCTGTTTGCCGTGACAAATGCATCGGCCTTCACGCCGGCGAACGCACCGGAGGCCGCCGCCAAGCGTTCCGACGTTCTTTTGGTCGCCCATCAAAAGCGGCCGCCGCAAAAATATTGGCGCACCAAGGTCCGCTTCCGGACGAACGAGGCTCCCGGCACCATTATCGTCGATACGAACAACAAGTATCTCTATTACATCGACGGCCCGAACCGCGCGACCCGCTATGGTATCGGCGTCGGCCGCGAAGGCTTTGGCTGGTCTGGCGTCGTCAAGGTCGGCCGCAAGGCCGAGTGGCCAGCCTGGACGCCGCCGGCGGAAATGCGCGTGCGCGAACGGGCGAAGGGCCGCATCCTGCCGATCACCCAGGAAGGCGGTATAGACAATCCGCTCGGTGCCCGCGCCCTTTATCTCTACCAGGGTGGCCGCGACACCATCTTTCGCATCCATGGAACGAACCAGCCCTGGACGATCGGCCAGAACATGTCGTCGGGATGCATCCGGATGATGAACGAAGATGTCGAGCACCTTTACGATCGCGCCAGCATCGGCACGAAAGTGATCGTCATCGGCCCCGGCAACAAGCACGGCGACGTCAACTACGACGACCGTGGTGTGGATATTTTCCGCCAGATCTTCGGCGGCTGATCTATCGAGGCAGCAACGTGACAAATGCCGGCACCGATCAGTGCCGGCATTTGTATTTCGACTTCAGAGACCTGCCGGCTTAGGGCCGCCATAGGCCCAGTCCAGCAGCTCAACTGTGTGCACGATCGGAAGCGTCGTGCCGGTCGCGATCTGCGTGATGCAGCCGATGTTGCCCGTCGCAATCACGTCCGGTTTCGTCGCTTCGATGTTGCGGACTTTGCGCGCCTTGAGTTTCGCCGATATCTCCGACTGCAGGATGTTGTAGGTGCCGGCCGATCCGCAGCACAGGTGACCCTCCGCCGGCTCGCGAACCGTGAAACCCGCTCGTTTCAACAGCTCCTTCGGCACCGCCGTAATCTTCTGGCCATGCTGCATCGAACAGGCGGAATGGTAGGCAACCGTCATCCCCCGCGCCTCCCGCTGCGGCAGTTCGAGCCCAGCCAAATATTCGGTGATGTCTTTTGCCAATGCGGACACTTTCGCGGCCTTTTCCGCATATCCCGGATCCAGCCGCAGCATATGGCCGTAATCCTTGATCGTGGTGCCGCAGCCCGAGACGGTAATGATGATCGCGTCGAGACCGTCTTCTTCGGCTGCCTTGAGCCAGATATCGACGTTACGGCGCGCAGCCTCGAGCGCCTGCTCCTCCCGTCCCATGTGGTGGACCAGCGCGCCGCAGCAGCCCTCATCGGCAGAGACGACAACCTCGATCCCCTGCCCGGTCAGCAGCCGGATCGCTGCTTCGTTGATCTCAGGCTTCAAGACCGGCTGCGCACAGCCGGTCAGGATCGCGACCCGGCCGCGGCGCTCGCCCCTCGTCGCGTAAGTGGCGGGCCTTGCCCCTGCGGACGCTGGCGGCACCGCCTTCGGAGCAAGGTCGAGCATGACACCAAAGGTCTTCAGCCAGGCGATCCGCTTCGCCAGCCCCGCCAACGGGCGGGCAACGCCGGCCGCGCGCAGCGCGAAGCGGAACCGGCTGGGATAGGGTAGCACTGCAGCGAGAACGGCCCGCGCGAAGCGATCCTTCAACGGCCTTTTATAGGTCTTCTCGATGTGGATGCGGGCATGGTCGACCAGATGCATATAGTCGACGCCCGACGGACAGGTCGTGAGACAAGAAAGACAGGAAAGGCAGCGGTCAATGTGCGTAACGGTCTCCCGGTCCGCCGCCCGGCCGTTTTCGAGCATGTCCTTGATCAGGTAGATCCGCCCGCGGGGGCTATCGAGTTCGTCGCCGAGGACGACGTAGGTCGGACAGGTGGCAGTGCAGAAACCGCAGTGGACGCATCTGTGCAGGATCCTTTCGGATTCGGCGACATGCGGATCGGCGAGTTGCGCGGGTGAGAAATTAGTCTGCAACCGAATACTCCAATTGGCAGGCCATGCGAGCCTACTGCATGTTTCCTTAAATCGTAGCCGATTTAAGGACAAAACATGCAGCAATTCAAAGTGCTACAGCGTCCTTGCGCGTCTGATAAGACGCGCGGCGCTGTAGGCCGTGACGATTCGGATCGGACCCGATCCATGGCCGTTGAACCATTCCTATAACCTACTGCATGTTTCCTTAAATCGTACTCGATTTAAGGATAAAAAAATGCGGCAATTCAAAGTGCTACAGCGTCCCTTGCGCGTCTGATAAGACGCGCAGCGCTGCAGGGCGGAATGCAGACGAATACATCAGCGCGCCCGCGTTTCGCCCTGGGCTCCGAAGCTAGACCAACCAGCTCTCGGGATTGGTTATCGGCTCCTCCCGGGCCGCCCTCTGCAGACCGATTACGCATCTGACGACGATCCACACCGCCGTTGCGACAAAGCCCAGAACGCCAATGATCATAACCGTGAGCAGGGCCGAGATGATGCAGAAAAGCAAGGCAATCCAGAAGGTGCGGATCGCCCAGGTATAATGGGTCTGCGCCCATGCTTCCGCCTTGTCGCGGTTGAGATAGGCAAGCACGATCCCGATGAGCGCGGTGATACCGATGACAAATGCGGTGAGGTAGAGCACGTAGATGATCTGAATATTGACCTTGCCCGGCTCCAGCCAGCGATCGGTCTGGCGGGAAGGCGGTGTCCGTGGACCAGTATCGCTCATTGAATTCCCCCTTGTGGCACTTATGCGTTTGCTGCCATCCGGCCCGGATTGAAAATCCGCGCTGGATCAAACCGAGCGCGGATGCGCTCCGTCAGCTGCGCGACGGCAGGTGCCTGCGGTTCGAAGGCCGGAACGCCAGCCCGCACGTCGTCGGCAGCCCTCACGAGACTTGCGTGGCCGCCACCGAGCGCGCTGACATAGCGACGCACGAGTTCCGCCTCGGCATCCGCCTCCATCCGCAACCAGACGAGCCCGCCCTGCCAATCGTAGAAAGCATCGACGCCCGTTTGAAGGCGCAGCGCAGCGACGAGCTGGTGCCCAGCGGACGGCGCGACCGAAACCCGCCACAACGGCCGCCTCGTACCATCGGCGTAGGGTTTCACGTCGCGAATTTCCGCCCACAATAAACGCGTCGCCTCCGCATCGAGGCGTGAAACCGGCCCCAAGCGGGAAAGAGCCGCGGTGAGTTTCTCGGCGCGCAAATCGACGGAGTCTGTCAGGCCTTCCAGCCTCAGCACGGTTGCCGCGCCGTCGGGAAGTGCGCCATCCAGGAAGCGCCCGCGCACACTCTCCGGCAGATGCGCCGCGCCGGAAGCCTCCACCGGCTGCGCCATCGTCTCGGCCATGGCCGCAGCAGCTTCGGCGTCGTTGAGGCCGGAAACGACCACCGTCGCGGCCGCCGGCGGAATGGGCAGCACCTTGAAGGTGACTTCCGTCAGGATCCCGAGCGTGCCGTAGGAGCCCGCCATGAGCTTGACGAGGTCGAGCCCGGTGACGTTCTTCATGACCCGGCCGCCGGCCTTGATCATCTCGCCGGCTCCATTGACGAAGCGCACGCCGAGCAGGCTGTCGCGCGCGGCCCCGGCGACGTAGCGACGCGGACCGGAAACGTTCGCAGCGAACACCCCGCCGATCGTCGGTTCGCCCGACGTGGCGAAGATCGGCCTGTGATCCATCGGTTCGAAGGAAAGCATCTGGCCCTTGGCTCGAAGCGCGGCCTCGATCTCGGCAAGCGGCGTTCCGGCGAGCGCGCTCATGGTCATTTCCGCCGGATTGTAGCTGACGATGCCGGAGAGGCGGCGGGTCGAGAGCGTCCGATCGGTGCGCACCGGATTGCCAAGCCCCGAGCGTGTGCCGCCGCCGACGATTGCCAGAGTGACGCGCTCTGCCGCTGCGGAGCGCACGACGGAGGCGATGCCCTCCGCGCTGGCCGGTTCGAAATGGACGATCATGCTGCCGGACGCCCTTCGAGCGGAAAGACCTTCGATGGATTGAGGATCCACTCGGGATCGAAGGCGGCGCGCGCGGCCATCTGCTGGCTGAGATCGGCCCGGCTGTACTGGTGCAGCATCAGATCACGCTTCTCGATGCCGACGCCATGTTCGCCTGTCAGGCACCCTCCGGCATCGACGCAGAGCTTGAGGATGTCGTTGCCGGCCGCTTCGGCTCGCGCCGCATCTTCCGGATCGTTGATGTTGTAGAGGATCAGCGGATGCATGTTGCCGTCTCCGGCATGGAAGACGTTTGCAACGCGCAGGCCATAGCCGGCGACGATCTCGCCGGTCTTGCGCAGCACATGCGAAAGCTGGCTGAGCGGCACGGTACCATCCATGCAGATATAATCCGCGATGCGGCCTGTCGCGCCGAAAGCCGATTTCCGGCCCTTCCAGATGAGCGCCGCCTCCAACGCGGATTGGCATTCCCGAATCGTGGTGACGCCATGGCGGCGGGCGACCTCGATGATACGTTGAAGCATCGCGTCCATCTCCGCCTCGGATCCCTCGACCTCGACGATCAGCAGAGCTTCGACGTCGAGGGGATAACCGGCGTGCGCGAACGCTTCGCAGATCTCGATCGCCGGCTTGTCCATGAATTCCATGGCAACAGGAATGATGCCCGCGCCGATGACGTCGGCGACGCAGGCACCGGCCGCCTCGGACGAGGCGAAGCCGAAGAGCACGGGCCGCGCACCTTCCGGCTTGGCGATCAATCGCACCGTTGCTTCCGTGACGATGCCGAGCTGGCCTTCCGAGCCGCAGACGAGCCCAAGCAGGTCGTATCCGGCCGCATCCAGCGCCTTGCCGCCGAGTTCGATCACGGTACCGTCGAAGAGCACCATCTTCACGCCCAAGAGGTTGTTGGTGGTGACTCCATATTTCAGGCAATGAGCGCCGCCGGAGTTCATGCCGATGTTGCCGCCAATGGTGCAGGCGAGCTGCGAGCTCGGGTCGGGCGCGTAGAAGAAGCCATCGGCGGAGACCGCCTCGGAGATATTGAGGTTAGTGACGCCCGCCTGAACCGTGGCCGTTCTGTTGAAGAGGTCAATGTCGAGAATGCGCGACATTTTCGAAAGACCGATAACGACGGCATCCTCCTGCGGGATAGCGCCGCCCGAGAGCGATGTGCCGGCGCCGCGCGGCACGACGGGAACGCCATAGCGGCTGCAATATTTGAGCACGGCAGCCACCTGTTCCGTCGTTTCCGGCAGGGCGACGGCAAGCGGCACTTGCCGATAGGCGAGGAAAGCGTCGGTCTCGAAGGGTTTTAACTCGCGCTCCTCGCTGATCAGACAGCCCTTGGGCAAGAGGTCCTTGAGGTCGGCGACGATTTCCTGCCGGCGATCCAGAACGGCTTGTTTCGCTTTCAGAAACCCGATCATCTCCGGCATACGCGTTCTCCAATCAAAACCGCAACGACTGGTATTTTTTGTTTACCACTAGAGCGCCACGCGTTCAAATGAACGCGTAAAGGATACTCTAGAACTTTGTATCTAGAGCATGTTGTCCGCTTTCGGAAAGCGGGATGCTCTAGGATCGGCACCCGGCAAATGCTAATGATCTTTTCGTTTTTAGCAATAATGGTCAAGATTGATGACAAATCTCGGCGATCTCGAGATCTTTGCGCGGGTCGTCTCATCCGGCAGCATGTCGGCCGCGGGACGCCTGCTCAGTCTGTCTCCGGCAGTGATTTCCAAGCGTGTCAAGCGACTAGAGGACAGGCTCGGCACGCGGCTCCTGCAGCGCACGACGCGGCAAATTTCGCTCACGGAGGCCGGACAGGGTTTTTACGACCGCGTCCTCGGCATCCTCGCGGGTATCGAGGATGCTGAAGCCTACGCCTCCGGCCGCTCGTCGCAGGCGCAGGGCACGCTGAGGATCACCGCGCCGACGTCCTTCGGGCGCATGCACATCGCGCCACATCTGACCGGTTTCATGAAGGATCATCCGGACCTGAAACTCCACATTGTTCTCAGCGACGATTTCGCAGACATCGTCGCGGACGGCTTCGATCTTGCCGTCCGGATCGGCGAACTTACCGATTCGAGCCTCGTCGCGCGCAAGCTCGCGCCTGTCCGTCGCCTCCTCTGCGCCGCACCGAGCTATGTCGCCCGGCACGGTCTCCCGAGCGAAATCGACGATCTCGCGAACCATGTATGCCTGCCGGCCCACAACAACGACAACTGGAAGCTGGAAGGTCCCGGCGGCAGTCTGACCTATCGCCCGGAGGGGCCTCTCGTCACCAACTCATCGGAGATCATCCGCGAGGCGGTGATCGCTGGCGCCGGCATCGCGCTGCGCTCCACCTGGGACATTGGCAGGGAATTGCGCACCGGACAGTTGGTCCAAGTGCTGCCGCAATGGGAAGGTTCCCGCAACCTGGCGCTCTCGGCCGTTTATCCAAGCCGGCAATTCCTGCCGGCCAAGGTCCGTCTTTTTATCGATTACCTTGCGGCACTTTACGGGCCCGTCCCCTATTGGGAGCAATAGCCGAGCGGCGACCCGAATGCTATTTCTGCACGCTTTCTTCGTGGTGACGACGGATGCGCCGAACCACGAGCCAGACGCCTATGACGGCAAAAGGGACCGCAAGTCCGGTCAGAATGTTGGGATCGACCGGCAGCTCGTAGCTCACGGCCTTGGCCAGATAGCCGAAGAGCCCGACGACGTAGTAGGAGATGGCGGCAACCGACAGGCCTTCGACAGTCTGCTGCAGGCGCAACTGCAGCTTGGCCCGACGATCCATGGAATTCAGAAGGGCACCGTTCTGTTTTTCGAGTTCCACGTCCACCCAGCTTCTGAGCAGCGCCGTGGCGCGCGAAAGCTTGCGCGACAGGTTCGCCTGGCGCTCCTCTACCGACTGACAGGTTCGCATCGCCGGCGCCAACCGGCGTTCGAGGAACGTGCCGATCGTCTCGTAGCCGGGCACGGCCGTCTCGGACAGCGTGCGGATGCGCTCCTGCACGATGCCGTAATAGGCACGGCTGGCGCCAAAACGATAGAGGCTGAGGGCGGCACCGGCCTCGACGTCGGCGGCAAGCCGGGTGATTTCGGAGAGCATCTCGTCGGCCTCTTCGCGAACATTCTCCTTCATCCGCTGCGCAACCCCGGTCAGGCCGTCCTCCGTCCTGCGGATTTCCGGCGACAGCGATTGGGCCAGCGGCAAGCCGAGCATGGCGAGCGTGCGATAGGTTTCGATATCGAGCAGGCGCTGCACGAGCGCGCCCGTGCCCGCCTCCGTCAGGCCGCGGTCGATGACGAGAATCTGCGTCAGCCCGTCGCCGTTCTGGCGAAAATCCGTCACGAGTACGGCCTGACCGTTCTTGGTTTCGCTGTAGCAGAGGCTAGTCGGGTCGAAGGCCTTGATCGCCTCACGCGTCTCAGGCGTGTCCGGCCGGATCTCGAGCCGAATGCCGGAAATCAGTGTTCCCGGCGGCGAAAACCCGTCACCGAACGGGTGGATGGGCACGTCGCCGCCGAAATGTTCCGGCGCAGGGGCGTCCCAGAAATAGGTGGAGAATTCCGTGTGCCGTTCCCAGCGCAGCGTGCCCTGCCCCCAAGGCATGGCATGGTGATTGGCATCACGGCCGGGCGGCGCGATGCCGCGGGAGCGCGAGAGCTCGGACAGTACTGCATGGTCAACGATCGCGCCGCCTTCAGTCATGAACGCAAGCTGAAAGATGACGCGAGGCGTCGTCACCAGCGCATAGGGCCGCGAGTGAACCTCACCCAGAACCTGCGCACGCAGCGGCGCGGATGGAAATGCGAAACTGCCCTTTGCCATGAAGCGCTTTATCCCCCTCACGCGTTCATCACCACTTTCTTATCAACCAGTCGAGCAAAATGAACAGGACGCATTGACGCAGTTTGACTTTTGTCAGTCGCTGGCGTCAACAAAGTGGACAATCAATTTGACCACTTTTCCGAGCCTGCTAGATTGCAGCCGGCATCGGGAGAAGGCGGGAAGCGTCTTCCTCCATCAGGAGACATTGCCGTGACTGAAGACCAACTCGACCTCTATGCACGCATCAGCCACAGCCGCACGGCGGACGAGGTCGTGCAGCAGATCGAGCTTCTGATCCTCGAAGGCGTGTTGCGCGACGGCGACCGGTTGCCGGGCGAACGGGAACTGTCGAAACGTTTCGACGTGTCGAGACCGATCCTGCGCGAGGCCCTCAAGGAGCTGGAAGCACGCGGACTTTTGGAAAGCCGGCATGGCGGCGGCACATTTGTCGCCGACGTGGTCGGCCAGATCTTCTCGAAACCGCTGATCGAGCTCATCGGGCGCCACCACAAGGCGACGCAGGACTACCTGGAATACCGGCGGGAGCTGGAGGGTCTGACGGCGGAACTGGCGGCAAGCCGCGCCACCGATTTCGACCGCGACATTCTCACGCGTGTCATCGAGCGGATGCGGGCAGCCCACCGCAACGGCGATTTCGACGAGGAACTCGCGGCCGACATCGAGCTTCACAACGCCATTGGCGAGAGTGCGCACAACATCATCCTGCTGCATACGCTGCGCGCCTGCTACCGGCTTCTGACTCAAGGGATCTTCTTCCACCGCACGTCGGTGTTCGGCGCTCCCGGCGCGCGCGACCGGCTTCTCGCGCAGCATGAGGCAATCTACGACGCCATCATGGCCCGTGACCCGGAGGCCGCCAAGATTGCGGCGCAAAGCCATATCGATTTCGTCGCCGCCGCGGCATATGAAGCAGAGCGCACCGGCGAATGGGCGCGCATCGCCCGGCTGCGACTTAAGCAGCGGGACCGTGCCGGACACTAGGCCTGTCATCAGAATTTCATGGAAACGCATTCGCCGGGTTGGAACGGGACCGGGGCCTTTGCGTTATGTATAGTCGCAACGGGCGATGACCCTGTCGGAACCTCGCCGTGATCTCGCCGGTTATCGGCTGTACAAACGTCA
Source organism: Ensifer sp. MPMI2T (assembly GCF_004827385.1). Lineage (GTDB taxonomy): Bacteria > Pseudomonadota > Alphaproteobacteria > Rhizobiales > Rhizobiaceae > Sinorhizobium. The sequence continues at coordinate 101,462 of NZ_SRXN01000022.1, read as the reverse complement.
TTTACAGGCAAGCTGGGCGAGTCATACTTGCGAAACTGCTAATGCCTGTTGATTCGCGTAAGGAGTATCGATCCCTTTGAACTTCCTGAACCGGTTAGCTGCTGATGTGCATCTGATGCTGCGTCGCCCGGCGCGCATGCAATATGCTGCGCTCTGCTACCGGATCCGCAAGAAGACGGGTGCGCTGGAAATCCTCGTGATCACCAGCCGCGATACGGGCCGCTGGGTCATTCCCAAGGGCTGGCCGATGCAAGGAAAGCGGGCCCATGAGGTCGCGGAACGCGAGGCCTATGAAGAGGCAGGAGTGAAAGGCAAGGCGCAAAAGGCCGCAATCGGCGCCTATGTCTACCAGAAGCGCATGAACCACGGGCTGAAGATCTCCTGCAAGGTCCAGGTTCACGCGCTCGAAGTCGATGACTTCTCGAAGAACTTCCCTGAAAAGGGCACGCGACGCCTTGAGTGGGTCGACTACAAGGAAGCGGCAAGCCGTGTTGCCGAACCCTCGCTGAAGAGCCTCATACTGGCGTTCGGCGAACGGATGGCTCCGGCGCCCTCGTCCCTTCCCAAGAGCGCAAACGGCTGACGCAGGATGTCGGCGGACGGCATCAACCCACTTGAAAAGTGGGCCATCGGCCATTGCGGCCGTTCTCCTTTCAATTCCGCTTGAACGCGCTCGCCCGTACCGCTACTGGCGATTATGACAATGGAGATCGACCCGCCGTGCCGCGTCCGCGCCTGGAAAAGCTGACCCTGGACAAGGACCTCGACAAGCTCAGTCTTGCCGAGGAAGCGTCGCATCACGTGCGGCGCAGGTTGGCGGCCCCTGGCCTCGCACTGCTCTTCCTCCTTCTCAGCATGGCGTTCGCGGCAATCTATGTGATCGGCTCGTCGGGTGCCGCCATCGTCGTCGCGGCAGCGGCGATTGCCGGCTACATGGCGATGAACATCGGCGCCAACGACGTGACGAACAACGTCGGCGCCGCCGTCGGTGCGAAGGCGATCACGATGGCGGCGGCCCTGGCGATCGCCGCCGTCTTCGAAATCGCCGGTGCTTTGATCGCGGGGCGGAAAGTCACGCTTACGGTCGAGGCCGGCATCGTCGACGGTGGGCTCGTCGATCCTCAGGCGCTCGTATGGGTGATGATGGCCGCGCTGATTTCGTCCGCGGCCTGGATCAACATCGCCACCTATTCGGGTGCGCCGGTATCCACCACCCACTCGATCATCGGCGGCATCGTCGGCGCCGGCATGACCGCCGCCGGTCTTTCCAGTGTCAAATGGTGGGCGATCGCCGGGATTACTGTAAGCTGGTCGATATCGCCGCTGCTTGGCGGCACCATCGCAGCGATTTTCCTGGCCTTCCTCAAGGAATTCATCATCTATCGCGAGGACAAGATCGAGGCTGCGCGGCGCTGGATGCCGATCGTCCTCGGTGTGACGGGGGGCGCCTTCACCGCCTACGTGGCGGTTTTCGCGCTCTCTCATGTGGCCGTCATTTCGCTTTCGACCTGTCTTCTGATCGGCCTGTTCATGGGTGTCGTCTGTTACGTGTCGAGCAAGCCGTGGATCCACCGCCAGTCGGAGGGTCTCGACAACCGTAATCAGTCGCTGCGCAAGCTGTTCCGCCTACCGTTGATATTCTCAGCGGCGCTGCTCTCGTTTGCGCACGGCGCAAACGACGTTTCCAACGCGATTGGTCCGCTGTCGGCGATCGTTTCCGCTGTCCATGGCGCCGTTTCGACGGAAAGCGCGAGGGCGCCCTTCTGGGTGCTGCTGATCGGCGCGCTCGGCATCTCGATCGGCCTGCTGCTCTACGGGCCGCTTCTGATCCGGGTCGTCGGCGAAGAAATCACCCGTCTCAATCCCATGCGCGCCTTCTGCGTTGCGCTTGCGACGGCAGTCACCGTCTTGCTTGCATCCGCCCTCGGCCTGCCGATCAGTTCCACGCACACGGCGGTCGGCGCGGTCTTCGGCGTCGGCTTCTTCCGCGAATGGTACACGCGCCACTCCAAGCGCCGTTTCGAATATGTTCGGAAGAAGACCGGACAGGAAGATTTCATGGGCGCTGCGGAAGCCAATTTCGCCGAGGTGCGTCGACGCCGGCTGGTGCGCCGCTCCCATTTCCTGACGATCGTTGCGGCCTGGGTCATCACCGTCCCGGCATCTGCCCTGCTCTCCGCGTTCGTCTATCTCATTCTTTCCGGCTTTTTCCTCTGAAGGTGACCGAATTGCGTGCCAATTTCCGTATGCAGCGCCTGTTCTTGGAAAGTCCGCTTCATGTCAGCTCGGTACACGAGGCCAGCAAGGAACAGTATAACTACCTCGTCAACGTGCTGCGCCTCGACGAGGGCGCGTCGCTGCTGGTCTTCAACGGCCGCGACGGCGAGTGGCGTGCGGAACTCTCGCTACCATCCAGGAAGCGTCTCCTGCTTACGGCGATCGAGCAGACGCGTCCGCAGCCCGCTCCCTGCGACCTCGTCTATCTCTTCGCGCCGCTGAAGGTCGGCCGCCTCGATTACCTCGTCCAGAAAGCCGTCGAAATGGGCGCCGGCCGACTGCAGCCGGTGATGACACAGCATGTTCAAGGCAAGATCGGCAGCCTCGACCGGGTGCGTGCAAATGTGATCGAAGCGGCCGAACAATGCGGCGTGCTTGGCATTCCTCCCGTCGACACCCCGAGAAAACTCGAAGATCTTCTTCAGACCTGGCCGCGGGATCGCCGCATCATCTTCTGCGACGAGGGGAACGAAGGCCAGAATCCGCTGCCGATCCTGCAAGCAGTTACCGAGCGCAAGCTCGCTTTGCTGATCGGCCCGGAAGGCGGCTTTTCCGATGCCGAGCGGACGCTGCTGCGCAGCCTCGACTTTGTGACTGCGATCCCGCTCGGACCGCGGATCCTGCGCGCGGATACGGCGGCGGTCGCGGCGATGGCCGTCATCCAGGCGGCGGTCGGCGACTGGCGATGATCCGTCGCCCTCTCACGTGCCCTGCAATGTCCTGCGCCTTATCAAGGATCGCTGTAGAACTTTGAATTGCTGTACGATTTGCCCTTAAGTCGGCTCCGATTTAAGGAATCCTGCAGCACGGAGTTTTTTTGAGGAGATCTTGAAAGAAATTCACTTGCGCCGCACGTAATTACGGTTCAAGCACCCATCATCGCTCCTGCTGCCCGGCGGGCGCCGCTCAAACAAAGAAGACGCATATGGCCCGAGATACCACCGACCAGACGCCGGTTACCTCTGTTGCTGAACTGACCGCCTACCTGGAGTCCGGATCGAAGCCGAAGGAGAAGTTTCGAATCGGGACGGAGCATGAGAAATTCGCCTTCTTTAAGGCGGACAACAGTCCCGTGCCCTATTTCGGCGAAGCCAGCATTCAGGCGCTTCTGAACGGCATGGCCGAGAAAAGCGGTTGGGAACCGATCCTCGACGAGGGCAACATCATCGGGCTCGCCGAGCATTCCGGCAATGGCGCGATTTCGCTCGAGCCGGGCGGGCAGTTCGAACTCTCGGGCGCGCCGCTCGAAAACCTGCATCAGACTTGCAAGGAATCCAACCAGCACCTGGCCGTTCTTCGGGAAATTGCCGAACCGCTCGGCATTCGTTTCCTCGGTATCGGCGGTAGTCCGAAATGGACATTTGCCGAGACGCCGCGCATGCCGAAATCGCGATACGGCATCATGACGCGCTACATGCCGAAGGTCGGCACCAAGGGCCTCGACATGATGTATCGCACCTGCACCATCCAGGTGAATCTCGACTTCTCCTCCGAGGAGGATATGCGGCGCAAGATGCAGGTGTCGATGAAACTGCAGCCGCTCGCAACCGCCCTTTTTGCAAGCTCGCCTTTCACCGACGGCAAGCCCAACCGCCTTCTTTCCTGGCGTGGTGACATCTGGCGTGACACGGACAATCAGCGCGCCGGTCTGCTGCCGGCTGCGTTCGAGCCGGAATTCGGCTTTGCCGATTATGTCGAATGGGCGCTCGACGTGCCGATGTATTTCGTCGTACGCGACGGGCACTACCATGACTGTACCCATATGACATTCCGGCAATTCATGGCCGGCGCACTTAAGGGCGAGATCGCCGAATGGCTGCCCAACATGGGCGACTGGGCCAATCATCTGTCGACGCTCTTCCCCGATGTCCGGCTGAAGCGCTTCCTCGAGATGCGCGGCGCCGATGGCGGCCCCTGGCGCCGGATCTGCGCGCTGCCGGCCTTCTGGGTCGGTCTGCTCTATGATGACGAGGCGCTCGCGGCGGCCGAGGCGCTGACCCGCGACTGGAGCTACGAGGCGGTGCAGGCGCTGCGCGATGCCGTACCTGCCCAAGCGCTTTCCGCAAAGCTCGGCACGACCTCCCTCTTCGATATCGCACGCGAAGTTCTGACGATTTCACGCGCAGGCCTGAAGCGGCGCAATCGACTGAACGGCGATGGGGTGGATGAAAGCCAGTTCCTGGCGCCGCTCGACGAAGTGCTGGCGAAGAAGGCGACGCTCGCCGAGGACCTGTTGGCGCTTTATAACGGCCGCTGGAACGGTTCTGTCGAGCCGGTCTTCGCCGAATACCAGTATTGAGCAATTCCAGGAAAAGTGTGTAGCGGTTTCCCGTCCGGAATTGCGTAAGCTCAAAGGACGAGATCACCCATCGCTTCGATGAAGCAATGGGTGATCTCGGTGCGCCGAGACATTCGCTCGCTTAAAATTGCGGTTTGCAGGCCACCAATTCCCGTTATAGTGCAACGAGATGCGTCGTTCGTCCGGGAAGGAAATGGGGATGGCACCGCTTTTTGACATGTTCGCGCAGGCGCAGAACGGCAAGGCCATCGAGTTGATGGCAAAGCAATTCGGCCTCGCCCAGGAACAGATGACGAAGGCGACGGCGGCGCTTTTGCCCGCTTTCTCCACCGCCTTCAAGCGCAACACCGCCAATCCCTATGACTTCGGTGCGTTCCTGGGAGCGCTTTCGACTGGCAACTACGCGAAATATTTCGAGGACATGAGCCAGGCCTTCACGCCGCAGGGCATGGCAGATGGCAACGGCGTCCTCGATCAACTCTTCGGCTCCAAGGAGATGTCGCGCGCGATCGCCGCGCAGGCCGCGCAGATGACGGGCATCGGCCAGGAGATCTATAAGCAGATGCTGCCGGTCATGGCGAGCACGCTGATGGGGGGCCTCTTCAAACAAACGACCGGCGCGACCGGAGATGTTTTCGCCAACAATCCCATGATGGCGATGATGCAGCAATGGATGGAGGCGACCGGGCTCGCCAAAAAACCCGAACCCGCCCCGACCGCCTTCGACAATCCCTTCGTTCAGGCGATGCAGGGGTTCTTCGGCATGGCAAAGGCGGAAGAGAAGCCGATGACGCCGGACATCTTCGCCGCCAATCCTTTCTTCAAGGCGTTTCAGGACATGATGCAGCGCGGTGCAAGCACACCTGAAAACGCGCCTGCGGAAAACCCGGCCTTCGCGCAATTTACAAAAATGATGAACACGATGTTCGACAGCGGGCTCGAGATGCAGAAGGAATACCAGAAGAACATCGACGCCCTGTTCGAGAGCTACAAGAAAAGCTCGGGCGACAAGGCCTAGACCGCATCGCCTTCAAACGGATCCACCCGACGGCAGCAGCCTTGCAGAACCTGCGCATAAAAAAGCCCGGTGCATGTCTTGGTCATGCACCGGGCAAGCGGCAGGGTCTATTGGCTCATACCCTGCGGGGAACGTTTCGATGCGAGTCTGCGCACCGTGAACCGGATTTCGACGGCATGATCCGCGAAGGCGGCAACCGATCGCGGATCATGCCGTATGGCGCATCCAAGGCGGCGGGATGCGCCAAGGGATTAATTAGTCGTGGCGTACCCCCCGGTAAAAGAGGTTCGCCCGGTTTCTGGACGCGCGCGTCAGATAGCTGCCCGGATTATCGAAGAACGAGGAGGTCAAGGCCTCGTGCAGGTCTTCGCGTTTCAATCCCATGTCGAGCAATTGCCGATCATCGAGATCATGCAGACGTGCGATCTGGCAGCGGTTACGGAACAGGCGCCAGACAGTCGTCAGCACGCCGGTCACACCTGCGGTGCGGGATGCAAGCGACCGCTTTCCCGCAACGAGGTCGATATCGAAGGCCTGTTGGGTCGTGCGCATGGCGGTACTCCTTTTTCAGGCACGAAGAAGCCCACGCCCTGCGGGGAGGTCATACGCAGGGGCAGGCAGTAATTTTTCGGGGTCAGCGACGAATTTCGCGGACAGGACTTGATGTGATTTGCAGGCTATTAGTCGCAAATGCTTATTGATCAGTCCAACGAATGTTTTTAATGATATTCATCAAACAATCTTATGGGTATTACGGCCATGTCAGCACCGCTCGATATTGACCAGTTGCAAACGTTTGTTGCCATCGCAGACACGGGTAGCTTTACCAAGGCCGCCGATCGTGTGTTCAAGACCCAGTCCGCTGTCTCGATGCAGATGCGGCGTCTGGAAGAGCGCATCGGCAAGCCGCTTTTCATGAAGGACGGGCGCGGCAACCGGCTGACCGTCGAAGGCGACCGGCTCCTGAATTTCGCCCGCCGGATGATCCGCCTCAACAACGAGGCGATTGCTTCCTTCGATGATAACCGGCTCGAAGGGACGCTCAGGATCGGCACGCCGGACGATTACGCCGATCGCTACATGCCGGAGATCATCGTTCGTTTTGCCAAGACCCACCCGAACGTCGAGCTCTACATCGTCTGCGAACCCTCGGTCGACCTCGCGGAGAAGATGGCAAAGGGCGATCTCGACATCGCGCTCGTCACGCACAATCCCAGGGCGCGGGCCTCCGATGTGGTGCGGACGGAGCCGCTTTGCTGGGTGAGTTCGATCAACCACCCGCTGCCGGAAAACGCGCCGATCCCGCTTGCCGTAGGGCGGCGTGACTGTCAGTGGCGGCAGGCCGCCTGCGCGGCGCTCGACGCGACGGGGAAGGAATATCAGATCCTGTTCACGAGCTGGTCGTCGACTGTCGTTGCCGCCGCCGTGCTCGCCGGCATGGCGGTTTCGGTGCTGCCGGAATCGGCGCTGAGACCCGGCATGAAGGTGCTGACACTGGCCGATGGCTTCCCGGCGCTGGCGCCGGTTCAAATCGGCATCATGAAACGCCCCGGGCTTTCGCCGTCGCTCTCGAACGCGATTACCAACCACATCACGGCCTGCCTCGACAACATCACGCCGATCACGGTCAACGACGACCTCGACGGCGATTTGAAGGGCTATCCGCGTTATCCGCGCCTGAGGCAGAGTCATATGCTGCCCGGCTGGTAAAACCACGCGTCAACTCATCGAAGAGAAGGCCACGCCTCCGAACGGAGGCGTGGCCTTCTCGATTGATGCAGGAGCCGCAGCGGGAGAACGTTTCGACCACACCGGCAATTCGGTCGTCAGGCAAGTTTCGCCTTCAGGAACTCGACCGTACGGCCCCAGGCAAGATCGGCCGCGGCCTTGTCATAGCGGGCGGCCGACGTGTCATTGTTGAAGGCGTGGTTGACACCGTCGTAAACATAGATCGTGAAGTCCTTGTCGTTGGCGGTCAGCGCCTTGCGATAGTCTTCAATGCCAGCATTGACGCGCTCGTCGAGGCCGGCATAATGCAGCAGCATTGCGGCCTTGATCTTCGCAACTTCCTCGGCCTTCGGTTGCGCACCGTAATAGGCGACCCCGGCCTTGAGGTCGGATGAGTTTACGGCCAGGCGGTTGACGAGCCCGCCGCCCCAGCAGAATCCAATGGCGCCGACGTTGCCGGTGCTTCCTTCGTGGGCCTTGAGGAAGGTGACAGTTGCAACCGCCTCGTCGTTGGTGGCGCCGGCATCAAGCGCACCGATCATCTCACGGGCCTTGTCCTCGTCGCTTGGCGTTCCTCCGTCGGGAGAAAGGAAATCGGGCGCGAGGGCGACAAAGCCCTCCAGCGCCATACGGCGGGCAACGTCACGGATATGGGGATTGAGACCGCGGTTTTCGTGGATGACGATCACTGCAGGCAGCTTGCCGGAGACATCGGCAGGCCTGACGAGATATCCCTTCATGTCGCCGTCCGCGCCCGGATAGGTAATGTCCTCGCCCTTGATGCGCTGATCGGTATCGGCCACCATCTCCGCCTTGGCACTATTTGCCGCCAGCATCGGAGCAATCGCCGCAGCCGCCGCGGCGGAACCGGCCAGCGTCGTCAACGTCTCCATGAAACGGCGGCGATCCAGTGTCAGATGCGTATACTCGTCATAGGCATCGATCATCGCTTGGGTGATGACGGGTTCGTTCATAGCGCCCTCCTTCGGCTATCCTCTCCGCAGGCGGTACCGGGAAGGAAAGCCGCCCGGCGACAGGATAGGTCAACCAGCGCGCGCAAGCGTACAAAACTGCGTTACCGGCGGTACTGCATCGGGCGACGCGGGGCGAAGGACCGCCCCGCCGTTTCACGGCCTAATCGTTGAGATCGAGGACGATGCGGCCGTCGATCTTGCCCTCCTCCATCCGCTCGAAGATGGCGTTGATGTTCTCGAGCTTGTCCCAGGAGAAGTGGGCCGCGACCTTGCCCTCGCCGGCAAATTCCAGCGCCTCCTCCAGATCCTGGCGGGTGCCGACGATCGAGCCGCGCACGGTGATGCGCTTTAGGACCGTATCGAAGATCGGCAGGCAGATCTGGCCCGGCGGCAGGCCGACGAGCGCCATCGTGCCCTTGGAACGCAGCATGTTGTAAGCCTGCTCCATCGCCTTTGGTGAGACCGCCGTCACTAGCGCTCCGTGGACCCCTCCGGTTCGCTTCTGTACCTCCGCCACCGCGTCGCGCGACCTTGCATCGATGACGAGATCAGCGCCGAGCCTATCGGCAAGCGCGAGCTTGTCGGGGAAGATATCGGCCGCGGCGACATGCATGCCCATGGCTTTGGCATATTGCACGGCCATATGACCGAGGCCGCCGATGCCAGAGACGAGCACCCATTCACCGGGCCTCACTTCCGTTTCCTTCAGCCCCTTGTAGACCGTGACCCCGGCGCAAAGCACCGGCGCCGCCGGGCCAAACTCCAGCTTGGCAGGCAGCCGTCCGACGAAATCCGGATCGGCCAGTCCATATTGGGCGAAGGTGCCATCGACCGAATAGCCGGTATTCCGCTGGCTGCCGCAAAGCGTTTCCCAGCCGGTGCGGCAGGGTGTGCAGCAGCCGCAGGCGGTGTGCAGCCACGGAACACCGACGCGGTCGCCCTCCTTCAGCCCGTTGACGCCGGCGCCGAGCTTGGCGACGTAACCCACGCCTTCATGGCCCGGAATGAAGGGCGGGTTCGGCTTCACCGGCCAATCACCCTTCGCGGCATGCAGATCGGTGTGGCACACGCCCGTCGCTTCATACTTGATGAGGACTTGGCCAGGCCCGGGCCTCGGTATCGGCACTTCCTCGATAACAAGCGGCTTGCCGAACTCGCGTACCACAGCGGCTTTCATGGTCATATCAATCTCCTCCGATGCTCGACGTTGGCGCCGGCGCGGCCGGCATCGCGCACATCCTCTGCGAGGCGCGCTGACGGACGGAAGCTTAGCGGCAGAACAACCGCGGTCAGTTGACGCGCATCAAGGAGCGGCCATTCAGTGGAGAATTCGTCGCAGATCTGAAACAGTCGTGCCGGCAAACAGCGATCAGCTGGTCGCCATCCAGACGCAGAGCCAGCCCCACATAGCGAGGAGTGTCACGAAACCGGTGATGAACAGTGGGCGGCGATAACGGAGCCGGTTGCTGGTGACGTGAACGCTGGCATGGACGTAGCGCAGAGCAACGAAGAGCCAGGCGAGACCGAGGGAGACAAGATTGTCGGCTTCGGTGATGTAGAGCAGCACGCAGCAGACATGGAAGAGCACCGGCAACTCGAATTGGTTGGCGATGCTGTTGCGGACGACAAGGCTCTCGGCTGGCTCGTGGCGGTTTTCACGGAACTGCGACGTCTCAACCTTGCCCGTTCGGACAAGCGAAGCGCGACGCGCCGAGAGCAGCGCATAGAGCGCGAAAACCAGCGCAACATGGGCGACCATCGGCCAGAAGATCTCGAAGCCTGTCATCGGTGTTCCGCGTCAAAGCATCGGGTGGAGCGGGACGCTGGACGGCGTCCCGTGGAGATATCAGACGGCGCCCGGATAGTTCGGGCTCTCGCGGGTGATCGTCACGTCGTGCGCGTGGCTCTCGCGAAGGCCGGCACCGGAGATGCGCACGAAGGTCGCGCGTTCCTGATAGTCCTTGATCGTCGCACCGCCGACATAGCCCATAGAGGCCTTGAGGCCACCAGCGAGCTGATGCAGCACGCCCGCGACCGGCCCCTTGTAGGGAACCTGACCCTCGATGCCTTCCGGCACGAGCTTCAGCGTGTCTCGCACTTCGGCCTGGAAGTAGCGATCGGCCGAACCGCGCGCCATGGCGCCGACGGATCCCATGCCGCGATAGGCCTTGAAGGAACGGCCCTGATAGAGGAAGACTTCACCCGGGCTCTCGTCGGTGCCGGCCAGCAGCGAGCCGATCATGACGGCGGAGGCGCCGGCGGCGATGGCCTTTGCCAAGTCACCGGAAAACTTGATGCCGCCGTCGGCGATCACCGGGATCCCCGACGCCTGTGCCGCGTCGACAGCCGCCATGATCGCCGCAAGCTGCGGCACGCCGACGCCGGCGACGATACGGGTCGTGCAGATGGAGCCGGGGCCGATACCGACCTTGACGGCATCGGCGCCAGCATCGATCAGCGCCTTGGTGCCATCCGCCGTGGCCACGTTGCCCGCCATGATGCGAACGGAGTTCGTCAACTTCTTGATCCGCCCAACCGCATCGAGCACGCGCTGCGAATGACCGTGCGCGGTGTCGACGACGATCAGGTCGACGCCGGCGTCGATCAGCCGCTCGGCGCGCTCGAAACCGTCGTCACCGACGCTGACGGCGGCGGCGGCGCGAAGCCGACCCTGCGCATCCTTCGACGCGTTGGGATTGAGCTGCGACTTCTCTATGTCCTTGACGGTGATCAGGCCGACGCAGCGGCCGTCCGGATCCACCACCAGGAGCTTCTCGATCCGGTGCTTGTGGAGGAGACGCTTGGCTTCCTGCTGGTCGACGTTTTCCTTGACTGTGATCAGGTTTTCCCGGGTCATCAGCTCGTAGATCTTCTGAGCGGGATCGGAGGCGAAGCGGACGTCGCGATTGGTGAGGATGCCGACGAGGCGCCCCTGCTTCTGCCCGCCAGCGCCGCCGTTTTCAACGACCGGAATACCGGAAATGCCGTGCACCTTCATCAGGCTCAGCGCGTCTGCGAGCGTCGCATCCGGACCGATCGTGACCGGATTGACGACCATGCCGCTCTCGAACTTCTTGACCTGTCGAACCTCTTCGGCCTGTTCGGCCGGCGTCAGGTTGCGGTGAATGACACCGATACCGCCGGCCTGGGCCATGGCGATCGCCAGGCGGCCTTCGGTGACCGTATCCATTGCGGAAGACAGGATCGGGAGGTTGAGGTCGATATCCTGCGCGATGCGGGTCGAGATGTTGGTCTGGCCCGGCATGACCTCGGAATGTCCCGGCTGAAGCAGAACGTCGTCGAAGGTCAAAGCCTCCAGACCGGTTGCCGTTTCGATGATACGCGCCATGGCCAGTTCCTCTTCAATAAACGAAAATCCCCGGGGACCGTCAGCGATTTGTCCACCGGGTGACTTCAAAGCTTGTCTTGGAAGTTGGCGAGGGCTCGTAACACGGATATGTCGGAATGGGAATAGTCAAGGCCCGGAAATCTCCCGGGCCTTGAAAATTGTTGTTGCACAACAACATTTCTCTGCGCTCAGATATCGAACTGATAGGTCGCCGGCACGAAACGGTAGCCGAGATCGCTCCGCTCGACGAAACCGACCGCCGGGAACGGCATGTGATAGCCGATGAAGGGCAAGCGATCGGTGGCGATCATGTCGAAGACCTTGCGGCACGCAGCGGTCGCTTGCGCCTTGTCCATATCGAAGCGAACCTCCCAATCGGGCCGCTGCAGCGACAGGACATAATGATTGGCCGTGTCCGCCGTCAGCATCAGTGCCTTGTTGTCGGAATCAAGCCGGAACACATGTGCCCTGGAGAATGGCCGAAAGCCGCGAGTGCGGTGATGCCCGGTACAACTTCGGCACCATCCGCGATGAAAGTGGTCTTTTCCGCAAGTGGAACGACCTTCTCGAGCACGGCCTTGTGGCCGTTTTCGGCCGGCGTGCCGACCCGAGCCTCGTCCTTCCAGAAATCGTACTCGACCTGCCCGGTGACGTAGCGTGCATTCGAAAATGTCGGCTTTCCGGCGGTCATGAGACCACCGATATGATCGCCATGCATATGGGTGATCACCACCACCGAGACCTGGTCGGGCGTGTAACCGGTGGCTTTCAGCCCATCGACAAGCTTGCCGGTCCCCATTTCCCGGCCGGCCTCACCAAAGCCGGTATCGAAAAGCACGACATCGGTTCCGGTGTCGACAAGCGCCGGTGAGAACCCGTTGACGAAGCCGTCAGCAGGCAGGAAATTTTCCGTTAGCAGCGCTGAAACCGCATCAGCCGTCTGATTGAGCCCGTAGGTCTCGTGTGGGTTGCCCGATATGCGCGTGCCGTCGCTGATCACCGTGATCTTGACGGAGCCGAGTTTGAGCGTCTTGAAAGCCGTGCCGTTTGCCATTCCAGCTGGCCCCGTCGGGTCTTGAGCCCTGGCGAACTCCGTCAACAAGGCCGGAGCTGCTAAAGCGCCCGCTGCTCCCGTTCCGAACAGCGTTCGGCGCGTCAGCGAAAATGCCATCTTCGTCCCTCCTCCACTGCAAGTAAGCTGTTGTCACGGCAAGCCATGACAGGCAGCAAGTAGGGTTCCAATGGCAAAGGACAGAAGGGATCACAGGCTTTTGATCTGCAATCGCTGGTTTTGTTTGCGCTTCAACGGCTTTCGTGTTTTTAGACGCCTACTGCATGTGTCCTTAAATCGTAGCCGATTTAAGGACAAAACATGCAGCAACTCAAAAGTGCTACAGCGTCCTTTGCGCGTCTGATAAGCCGCGCGGCGCTGTAGGGCCGCGGTTGCGCTTTGACCGACCATAATTTCCTGAAATCGATTCAACTTCCGGGAATTATGCTAAAGGCCGTCATTGTCGCGCCACGCCCGCGCCACTCACGCCAGGCCTTTCCGCATGAATCGTATCGTCCCGTTGATCCTTGCCATAGCTCTCTTCATGGAGCAGATGGATTCGACGGTCATTTCGACTTCACTGCCAGCAATCGCCCGCGACATAGGTGTCGGCCCAATCACCCTGAAACTGGCACTGACATCCTATATGGTCGCGCTCGCGATCTTCATACCGCTGAGCGGCTGGATGGCCGACCGCTTCGGCGCCAAGCGTATTTTTCGCGCGGCGATTCTCGTCTTCATCGTCGGCTCGGTGCTCTGCGCCATCTCGAACAGCCTCATCGCCTTCGTCCTATCACGCTTCCTGCAAGGTATGGGCGGCGCAATGATGACGCCGGTCGCTCGCCTCGTTCTCGTCCGGGGCGCGCCGCGCAGCGAGCTCGTCTCGGCCATGGCGTTGCTGACAATCCCGGCACTCGTCGGGCCGCTCGCCGGTCCGCCGCTTGGCGGCTTCATCACCACCTATTTTTCCTGGCACTGGATCTTCCTGATCAACGTGCCGGTCGGCATTGCCGGTTACGTCCTTTCCGGCATTTACCTACCCGAGATGGAGCGGCGAAACCCGCCGCCGGTCGACATTCTCGGCTTCCTGCTTGGCGGCATCGCCGCCTCGGGCATCGTCTTCGGCCTGTCGGTCATCAGCCTGCCGGCGCTGCCGACCGCGATCGGCTTTGCTTCCGTTTCGGCCGGCATCGCCGCTGCGTTCCTCTATATTGTCCACGCCCGCCGGCATCCCGCCCCGGTGCTCGATCTGAAGCTGTTCAGGAACAGCGCCTTCCGCGCGGCCACGATCGGCGGCACGATCTTCCGCATCTCGGTCGGCGCGATCCCCTTCCTGATGCCGCTGATGCTGCAGATCGGCTTCGGCCTCAATCCGTTCCAGTCGGGTCTCATCACCTTCGTCGGCGCGGTTGGCGCCATCACCACCAAATTTCTTGCGCGCCGGGTTCTCGCCTTTGCCGGCTTCCGCACCACGCTGATCGTCGCGGCCGTCGTCGGCGCCCTGATGACCTTCGCCAACGGCTTCTTCACGCCGGCGACACCCTATTTGGTGATGATGTCCATCCTGCTGATTGCCGGCTTCGCCCGTTCGTTCTTCTTCACCAGCGTCAACGCTCTTTCCTTCGCCGATATCGACGATGCGGATGCCAGCAAAGCAACCTCGATGAGCGCCGTGCTGCAGCAGATCAGCCTCGCGCTTGGCGTTGCCGTCGCCGGCGCGATTCTTGAAATCGAGACGGCGATCAGCGGCGGCCCGCTGGGTCTGGAAGATTTCCACATCGCCTTCATGATCATCGCAGGCGCGAATCTGCTGGCAACACTCCCCTTCCTGACGATGGCGAAGAATGCCGGGGCTTCCGTTTCCGGCCACCGCCTGCAGATGCGCGAAGCCGAAACGACGGCCGGCAAATAGGGAAGGCTGGATAGCGGCAGCGCCGCTTTATTCCGGCCGCTCGCAGACGGCCGACAGCTTGTTGCCGTCCAGATCGCGGACATAGGCCGCATAGAAATTCGGATGGAACGGCCTTAAGCCGGGCGCGCCCTCGTCCGTGCCGCCATTGGCGAGTGCGGCGGCGTAGAAGGCATCGACGGCAGCGCGACTTTCCGCCTCGAGCGCGACCATCGAACCGTTGCCGATCGTCGCCGCCTTGCGGTTGAAAGGCGTCACCACCCAGAGGCGGCAGCGGACATCGCTTTCGGCGCCGTAGCCGATCTCGACTTCATCCTGCTTACGGCGCTCAAGGCCAAGCGTCGCGAGCGTCTTGTCATAAAAAGCCCCTGCGCGGTCAAGGTCGTTCGTGCCGAGCGTCACGTAAAGCAGCATGTTCTACTCCGTTGCGGCGTCTTCCGCGGAAGCCTCGGGTTCTGTCGCCCGCCGTCCCTTGAAGCCCTTGGCGAGCAGGAACATCTCGACCGATTCGGCGCGAGACGAGGCCGGCTTGACATGGATGACCTGACGGAAATTCTGCTTCAGCATGTTCAGGAGCTCACGCTCGGTGCCGCCCTGGAACGTCTTCGCCAGGAAGTGGCCACCCTCGGCGAGCACATCGACGGCAAAATGCGCCGCGACCTCGCAAAGATGCATCGTGCGCAGATGGTCGGTCTGGCGATGGCCGGTCGTCGGCGCCGCCATGTCGGAGATCACGAGGTCGGGCGTTCCACCAATCGCTTCCTTCAGCCTCTCGGGCGCCTCAGGGTCGAGAAAATCCATCTGCAGGAAGCGGACACCGGGGATCGGGTCCATTTCAAGAAAGTCGATCGCCGCAACACGCGGGTCGGCATCGGTCGAATTCGTCACCTTGGCGGCGATCTGCGACCAGCTTCCGGGCGCGGCACCAAGGTCGATGATGCGCTTGGCGCCGGCAAGGATCTTGTGCTTTTCGTCGATTTCAAGAAGCTTGAAGGCCGCCCGGGCGCGATAACCTTCGAGCTGCGCCCGCTGAACGTAGGGATCGTTGATGTGGCGCTCCAGCCAGCGGCGCGAGGAAGCCTTGAGCTTGCCCTTCTTCACCTTCTGGCCAAGCTTACGGCCGCTGCGGTTACCGCTGATCGGCGATTTCGTCATACCTTGTTCCCCTCATGGGCCTTGTTCCCCTCGTGGGCCTTGTTCCCCTCGTGGGTCCTATTCCCTTCGTGGGCCTTGTGTCCTTCCTGGTTCGCCGATCCGCCATTGAAGCCGCGTTGGTGCCGGCGCGGACGGGCGCGGCGCCAGGCGCCGTCGTCAGCCATCATATCGGTCAACAGGCCTTCGCGCAGGCCGCGATCGGCCACGCGCATACGCGTCGACGGCCAGCGCCGGCGAATCGCCTCGAGGATCGCGCAGCCGGCGAGCACCAGATCGGCACGATCCGGACCGATGCAGGGATTTGCGGCACGAGCGGCGAAATCCCAGGAAAGCAGGCGGGATTGCATCGCCGAAACCTCGTCGTCGGACAGCCACAGCCCATCGACCTTGCGCCGGTCGTAGCGCGGCAAATCGAGATGGACGCCGGCAAGGGTCGTCACCGTTCCCGATGTTCCGATCAGATGAAAGCCGTCGCCGCCATTCGCCAGAGCCTCGGCCGGAGGGCTGTCGAAGCAGGCGAGCATGCCCTCGACCTCGCGCACCATTGTCTCGAAGCTCTGCGGCGTCACATGTTCGCCGCCATGGCGTTCCGAAAGGGTGACGACCCCGACCGGAAGCGACGTCCAATGGGTAATGTGGTTGGCAAGCCGGCTCGACCGGTTGTCGCCGATGCGGATGATGGCGATCTCCGATGAGCCGCCGCCGATATCGAAGAGGACGACGGATCTCGTCTCGCGATCGACCAGCGACGAGCAGCCGGAGACCGCCAGCCGCGCCTCGGTCTCACGATCGATGATCTCAAGTTCCAGTCCGGTTTCCTCCGCCACGCGCTTCAAAAAGGATTCACCATTGGCGGCCGAACGCGCAGCTTCCGTTGCGATCAGCCGGCGACGGCGGATCGAGCGGGCATTGAGTTTCGAGGCGCAAATCTTGAGTGCCTCGACGGATCGTTCCATTGCGTCGTCCGAAAGGCGCCCGCTGGCTCCGAGCCCCTCGCCGAGCCGGACGATGCGGGAGAACGCGTCAACCACGCGAAACTGGCCCGGCCGGGTCGGCTGTGCGACCAGGAGGCGGCAATTGTTGGTGCCAAGGTCGAGCGCCGCATAAAGCGGCGCCGGCGGTTCACCTGCCACAACAAAGGGTGCGCGCAGATTTTCCGGCCGAGGCGCCTGCGCCGGCTGCGAAGCCGCGGCGGCTTCGGCACCGCGTGTATCGCCTGGCCGGTCGGCAGTATGCGATTTGCCGTTCGACGCAAGCGGCCGTCCCTGAAGCCCGCGCCGATGGCGCGCCTTCTTGCTACGCTTATGGCCCTTCTTGTCGGTGATTGCCGCATCGAAAAGCTCGACGCTTCCGCCGGAAACGGCGGATACGACCTGGCCCTGCGGTCTTGCTGCTTTCGAGCGCCGGCGCCGTTTGCGCTTGCGCGCCGGCTCCGCCACATCCACTCCTGCGGGACGCCCTGCTTCTCCGGCCTGGCCGGATTGGCTGGCAACTGCAGACGGCGAGCCGGACGGCCTGCGCCGCCTCCGCTTGCCTTTTCCGCCGCGCGGCGCGACCTTGCGCACCTCGCCACGACCTGCTGCCGACGCCCCGGATTCAGACGGCTTTTCGCCGTGATCGGGGTCTTTCACGTGTCTCAACCATGGCGCCGCGCGAAGCCTGATGGCCGCTCAAGGCGCTCTCTCGATTTTGCGTTGGCGCGACTGTACCAGCGCCGCACCTTTTCGCCAAACTTTTTTTGACGTCGCCGCAGTTGCATGTTTCGTTAAATCGAAATCGATTTAAGGACAAAAACATGCAGTGATTCCAAGTGCGGCAGCATCCTTTGCATGCTTGGTGAGACACGCGGCGCTGGAGGCCGGCAAACCCGCTCCAATGCTTTCGGGTGAACCGTCACCGCCAGTTCCCGTCTTTTCACGCCGTGCCCGGCACGGCGCGTGGAAAAGAGTGGCTGGCCACAGGCCAGTCGCATTTTTTTGCCAAAAGGTATTTGCATCGGCCGTTCTTTTGTTTATAAGCCCGCCACACCGACGCGGCGGCCACGCTCCGCCAGCGAGCCTTGGGGAATAGGTTAACGGTAGACCAGCGGACTCTGACTCCGTTAGTCCTGGTTCGAATCCAGGTTCCCCAGCCAACCACTTTCAGCAGTAAAATCAAGAAGTTAAGGCAACGCCGTCGTGGCCAAACGGCCAATTTTGTGTTGCATCATGTTGCAACTGGCTCCCCTTGATTTCCAACGGTTCCCCGGCACACTCGGCGAATCCATGCGACATGGAATGCAACATGTCGCGGCACAACGAGGGGCGGCCTGGATGATTGTTGTCAAAGATTTTTGTAAGAAGGGTTTACCGCACGGGAACACCAAAACGTGGAGCCTTGTGTTCGATCCCGATCATGGAAATTTCAAGGTCCGGATATCGAGGACTTCACAGGTGCAAGCGTGGCATTGCGAAGAGGAACCCCTGTCGGCGTTCCTAACGCGCACCGGAAATTCCAGCGAAAGGCGTGCCTTGCGAGCGTTTCTCAGCCGGATCGGTAGCTCTATCAAGTCAATCCAGTTTCCTTGACGACGCCAGTTGCAACATCCAGACCATCTTGGGAAGGCAAACGTGCGAGCGTTGACTTCTGAGTGCATCTTGTCACTACTTTCGCTCAGAACGTGAGGAGCGAAAAATGGCGGTGGACTTCCAAGTGCTCGAAAGCCAACTCAGCGAAACAGAGATGGCGCTGTTCATGATGATCAATGTCTCGATGAATGCGGCCATGTTGGCCGGCGCCGATCCGAAACTGATGCTGCAGCACCTTCGGCAGCACGAGCAGAACTTCACGGCTTTGGGCCAGAAGAAGGCAGCACATATGCTCGGCGCCGCGGTCGTGCTCGTTGAAAATGCCTCAGGCATCAAGCCTGTCAATCTCGGCTGATCGGGGGATGTTGAGATGACAACATGGTGCAGCGAGTAACGAAGTTCCCCGGAGTCGAGGAACAGATCCAGGAAAGCTTTGACGAGCTCTTCATGGCGTTGGGGGCGCCCGAGGACATGGCGCTCTTCTGCCGGACTACCCCCGATTTTCAAGGCGAAATATTCCTCCTCACGCCTGCAGCGTCAAAGCTCGCATCAGCTCTGGGCGGGAGCTGGGGGACTGTTGATCCCTTCTCTCACAGGTGGATCCGATAAATGAACAGTGACATTGGAGACGACGAACTCGTCTCGCTCTCGAAGGCAGCAAAGCTCTTCTTCCACGGCGAACTCACCAAGTCGTCGCTACGCACGGAAGCTCGCAAGGGCAATCTGGAAATCGTCCGGATCGCGAACAAGGACTTTGTCACGCGGAATGCCATCAGGCAGATGATCGAGCGGTGCAAACTGCCCTGTCCGGTAAGTGCCCGTACGCAGCCGAAAGTCATGTCCGCTAAAGATTCCGTCCGCGTTAGGCTAGTTGCGCGAACAAACGGCAAACGCTAGAACGCAGGATAATCAATGGACGCGCCGAAGCGCACCCTCACCCGTAAAGAGCTGTACGATCTTGTGTGGTCCACACCGATTCTGAAGCTGGCTGAGCAATTCGGACTGTCTGATAGGGGGCTCGCCAAAATATGCGAGCGTAATCAAGTTCCCGTTCCGGGTAGGGGCTACTGGGCAAGGCTCGAAGCGGGCCAGAAAGTTACAAAAACCCCACTCCGAAAGATGTACACTCCTGAATTGGAGACCGTCCATATCGGGGGGTTCAGGCAGGAGGCAAGTCCTTATGTTGCCTTTGCAATCGAAGTAACAAAAGCGGCTAAACGGGCAGTTGCTGAGGCGACCCAGCGCTCGGAAGCGACGCAATCCAAAGCCGTCGAAACTGCACCAGAAACAAAGGGGGTAACAGCGAAGACTAAGCTGCACCCGTCGTTGCGGGAATTCGCAGCCGAGATTCGAAGTGTTGTTCCCGATAGAGATGGAACCGTCCAATTGCGCTGGGTGAAGGTCCATCGCAACAGCATTCCCCGAGCAATTGCCTTCCTGAACACCCTCGCCATAGCATTCGAGCCGTATGGGATCTCGTTTTGCGGGTCGGGTAGCCGGGTGCAGTTCGCCGATAGCAGCGCCGCGGTCGATTTTGAGATCACGAGCCCCAAGAAGCGGGTTGTGAAAGAGCGAGGGGGGTGGAAATTCCACAAGAATGTCTACGTTGGGCGGTTAGCATTCCAGATATACGGTAACGCCGAAGGCATCAGAAAAAATTGGGTCGACAGCGACGGGAAGACGATCGAGGACTGCATCGACTCCATAGTCGAGAACTACCGGGTCAATCTTCTTGTTCAGAAAGAGCATGACGACAAGAACCGCGGAGAAGCAAAGAGACGAGAGTACTTAGCCCACAGGCGTGACCTAGCCGAAAAGAGAAGGCTACGCGAAGAACACCGCCACGAATTTCTGACTTCCTTGGCCCGAGCCAGGCGTGAAGTTGATGAGCTAAAGCTGACAATTTCAGCAATCCCGACAAACGAGCGGCTTCCATTGGAATATGACAGAATGCTGGTGTGGGCAAAGGAACGTCTCGCGGCGCTCGAAGCCCGAACGACCATCGAATGCCTTCAGGAAGCCTTAGTCGAGCAGAACCTTTTCCCCGAGCCCGATGACCTTTTCGACCCTGAGGGCGAGCCCCCACCTAAACGTAACTACTGGGACGATTGAGGGTAGTTCAGAAGGCCGTTCACGACCTGGATACGGGACGGTCTATGTGCCTATTACCGAAACGCAGGAGCCACAATGCCAGAGAACAGCACTCTCGACGAAGCCATGACGCCGGCCGCGGCAGTTGCCAAGCTTCACGCGGCTGGCATTCACGTATCCGAACGCCCGTTGCGAGAAAGAGCTAGGGCTCTTGGCGCCTGCCGCGTCATTGGCAAAGCCCTGTTCCTGCTGCCGGCAGATATCGAAACTACTCTTGAGGCCGCAAAGCCAAAACCGAGGGGTCGCTATGAGGTGTCCCATTACGAGCCCCAACCTGCTCCGATCAAACGTTGGACAGACGCCGATTCCGAGAAACTCAGGGAACGACTTGTGAATCTAAACAAGCAAAAGAACAAAGCTGCTAGAAAGACGCGCGCCAAATGACCGCCCCTAAGAATGAAATGAAGCTGAGTACATTTACGTTCCACGAGCAGGCGGTACACGTCACTGTCGGAGACAAGCTGGGCGCACTTGATGCGATCGAGCTCGGAGGGGAAATCCTCGTGGTGCTGACCTGGTTAGGGAACCAAGGCGAAGGCCTTCGTAAGCCAGAGTACGTTTTGCCGCTTAGCGCGGTTAGACATCAGGACCTGAGTGCCGATCCGACCGGCCCCTGCAAATGGGCCATTAACGTCGCGCTCCCTCGGTCCTTATTCGACGGCACTGCCTCGCGACAAGTCAGGAGGCAATTTGTCGTCCGCAGCGGACCACCGCTGACGTTGCCCATGAAACCTGTTCGTCACTGATGAGCCTCACCACCCAATTCATTGCCGAACTGGTCAGAGCCGCGAACGAAGCGGACAGGCTGACGCCGTTCGAGGTCAAGCGGCTCCTCAGTCGGTCGATCGCCACGATACGCGACATGCGCGAGCAGACCGGCATACCAAGTAGCAATCGAGCGAGGGACGTCGTGATTGACCTTCAGGTGGCTGCTGTCCGGGTGGATAGTTTCTCTGGTGCTGAGATCCGGGACATCCTGATCGATGCGGCCGATGTGATCAGGAAGCTGAAGATTGTTTTGGATGGGGAGAAGTGATCTGGCCCAAATTCCCGGCCGATAGGAACAGCCGCCGCTCGCGCTCGCTTTGACATCCGTTGAAAGCCTCTACCAAGAGGAGTAAAATTTGTTGCAGTGCCGGAGGGGTTGCCGTGAAGACGAGATATCTTTTAGCGGCCATTGCGTTGATCGGCATTCTGCTCTTCGTAGCGTTGGCTTATTTAAATTCTTACCCGAGCAATCTGGCACCCGCTGGTGGTATGGCGCCGCGTCCTGACGTGGCTGTCGATAAAGGTCCACATTTGGGCTTTCCATGCGATCTAGATAAATGTTCTGGTATGGAAGATACATCCCTTGATTTAGGGCCGAACAATGACCTCGTCCGCCTTCCACCAACAATCCCACAAAGCGACAGTGGAACAGTCGCAATAATCGACAAACCGTTTGACGCTCATGAGGTTGATGATCGCCTAACCTCGTCAACCGATCCCGATAAGGTTGTAGAGAAAACCGTCGAGTCGGTAGCTCAGATGATGGCTTTAGGGGAGGCCGTTAAAAAACTGCCGGAGGGTGACGTAGTAATCGACCCGCCAGCGCGGATGACTGTCGGAGATAGCCGCATTGTGACAGCTGTAGTTGGGGTTGAGGTGCCAAAAGCCGACCTAGAATCGTCTGTCAGCCCCACAAACACCGACAGTCAACTTGTCGAAGGGAAATTGAAGGTTGGTTATAGAATGTCAGCTGATCTCGTCGGGACATCCTTTAAAATCGAAAGAATTTCCGATGAGGTCCAGGAAGTTGCGATTGGGATACCAGCACAATGGCAATGGAAAGTCGAGGCGAAAGCTGAAGGGCAAAACCTGCTGAAAGTCGCGTTATATGCCCACATGCCAAAGTTAAAGGGGACAGTCCCTATCACAGTGAAGACGTTTTCTCGTGTTGTGTCGGTGAAGGTTCGTCCTCAGACGTGGGGTGAGTGGGCAAACTCCCTGAAAGAGGGAGTTCAAACTGCAACCGGGCTTTGGAAGGCGATAGTCGGGTTTGCCGCCCTAGCATTTGGCGGCGTCTACGGTTCCACATTGCTCCGAGGATTCAAGGCTCTGTGGGCAAGGATGACAGCGAGGGGCCGTACTAATCGAGTCTCCTGAGTGTCACGCAGTCGTCACGATCGACGACTAAGGATTCCCATATCGCCATTAACCACGGATGTACTGGCAATGGCTGCAGGAAGGTCGGGTCTGCCAGGGAAGGTCGAAGTCTTCTTTCAGGCCCAGCTACGATGCCCGCGACTCCAAACCACCCCATCAGTCATTGGTCTCGCGCGACAGGTCGGCGCCTTGGCGAAAAGAGTGAAGAGCTTCAACCAGTGAGAAGTTCGTTTGGCGTGCCTATCTTACGCTCAACGATTGGTCTCGCTGCCTGATAGGCGCTCTCGAACTGGGCAAGCCGACCCGTAAAGTATTCCAAGTCAGCTTTGGATCTTGCCTGAGCCGCCTCGATTTTCATGTTTGCGAGAGCGGCTTTCACGTCGGCGACTTTCTGCCTGTCATCGTCGTTGAGGCCAAGACTGAAGACATCGATACGCTGATGTAAATCGAGAAGCTTTTGATTGAGCTCTGTCAAAACAGCCGGATCGGGCCTCTTCCCCTTGGCGAGTGAGAACGTGAACTTATCGACTGCAATGTAAAGTTCACGCTTCGATTCTGCGACGGCCTTATATTCCTCCATCAAACTGTCAGCAAAGCGGTCAACGCGGCTTTGCTGCAGTCCGAAATAATATGTGCCGGCGCTACCAGCAGCAGTGCCAACCAGGCCGCCGCCCGCTGCCACGGCAATAAAAGCAGCTCTGAGATGGTGCCTCATCCAAGTTATAATGCCGGTCATAATCCGTGACCTTCTCCGCAGGGGCGCTCACGCGCTTCTTAATTGCCAGCTGTAGCTTTGTCGATAACCTTTGCTTTAGTCTTAAGGCCGGTCTTTTTAGAAGCGGCTTTCTGCGCTGCGCATACTTCATCCCACCATAGATGGGCATTCGAGACCATTTTTACAGTAGACTGGACATCCTGCTGCAAGTCCAGATCACAAACCGAAACGCGACCGTTCGCGGAATTTTGAACCACAACTGTAGCGACCTCGGCGGAGCTCGCCCCTGCGGA
Organism: Ensifer sp. MPMI2T; assembly: GCF_004827385.1. Lineage (GTDB taxonomy): Bacteria > Pseudomonadota > Alphaproteobacteria > Rhizobiales > Rhizobiaceae > Sinorhizobium. The sequence continues at coordinate 77,831 of NZ_SRXN01000022.1, read as the reverse complement.
GGCAAGAGCGGTCATGGCGGCTATAAAGCCAGCGATCGAGGCGTTTCGCATGGGTCTCCCGAAAAACCCAGGTGAATGTATTTCAATCGAGATGTCTCCGAAAAGCTCTCGATTATAGTATTCGTTGATCGCCTTATGCCATGGCAGGCTTGCAAAGTGCTCAAGCTTGCCGGCCTTCATGGCGACATACATCGCGCCATAGTAGTTCGTCATGAAGAGAACGTCGGTGAGATCCTTTTGATCTACCACCGCCTCGGTGATCTCCATGTAATTCCCCGATACGTCCCCCCAGACGTAGTCTCCGTAAGCATGCTCATAGAATTCGTGTCTATCCGCGTCATCGCTCACGCGGATGATCGCTTGTCGATTCTGCATAAGCTGGATTGCACGACGGCCAAACTCATACTTCGCGTGACCCGTCTGCAGGAATTTGATCCGGCGGGCGGGGATCAGATCAGCAGCGTACCGCGCGGAATCAACTTTGTATTCCGGGTCGAATTCACCGACCAATTCAGCCATCAACACAGCCGAATTGTAACCGGGGCCTGGGATAATGATCAGATCACCGGGTTTCGCGTCCGTGTACAGCGTCTGGACTTCGCGCATAAAACGTGGAGCCTCTCGGCCTTCGACCGAGACAGAGAAAGCCTGAGGATCGCGCTGCGGCAACCGCTGAGCGGGCCTTCCGCTCTTATGCCACCCGCCAATGGCGCGGGCCATACGGAGGAGCTTCCTGGTCTCTTCATCCTCGATATCGGGAGTAGCCGTGAGCTTAATTCCCGGGATATCAAGGAAGACCGCGCTATGAGCTATAAAATCGTTGTAAAAACGCTTTCCATCACCCGGATGAAGGACAAATATCTGATGATCTTTGTCGATGACGCGCTGCGCCGGATCGAGAATCAATGCCATGTGTTCCCCCAGTTGAAGGGACTTTTTCCAAGTACAACTTGGCCTGTCAATTCTCCGGTTGCATGAAAAGGGTGGATCAATCAGTGAAGCTAAGGCGAAACCTCGCCCGTTTTCTTAAGAATCCACGCAACATCAATATGTTAACAGATACCACAACCGTTAACATTTGAAGCGGTAAGGGAGGGTTGGGAAAGATCATCACGCTGCGGTCTTCCGCGGCTGGTGGTGGTCTGCACTTTACCGTACGCTGCATTTTCTTCTGGGAGTGGGCGATGAGATACTTGCCGATTTTAGCTGTTCTTTTGATGGCATTCGGGAAATCCCCTGCCGCTGCAGGCGACGATACAGATGAGAAGGTGCGAGAATTCATGCACTGCGTGAGGGGCATGGCGGAGCGACTCGAACCATCTGACGATGCCCCGACGGATGTGGCGATGGCTGCCGTTTTTATGTGTTCCGACAAGGAAATTGCCGCCGCAAATGCGGTGCTCAACGATCGGGACAGCGGGATCACACCGACTAAACTCCGTGAGACAGCGGAGTTTTATGGAGCGGCGCAAACAACCATCGCGCGTCTATGCCGAAAGACCCGAGATTGCGGCCTGGCACCGATAAGATAGCCCAATGCAACTTACTTGAGCATCTCATGAAGCACATACTTGCTGTCGCCGCGCTTGTAATTGCCGCGGCGCCATCCGAATCAGCCCGCGCCGGCGAAGAACTGACCGGCCGCGCATCCGTCATAGACACCATAGAAATCTCCGGTGAGCGCATTCGCCTGCACGGCGTCGATGCTCCGGAGAGCTGGCAGAAATGCGAGGATGGAGACGGCGGCACGTACCGTTGCGGTAAGGAGGCGGCGTTCGCGCTCGATCGGTTCCTCGCCACGTCCCGCCCTACCCGCTGCGAGTTCGTCGAGCGCGATCGATATCAGCGGTTCGTGGGTATCTGTTTTCGCGCAGACGGCCGCGAGGTCAATCGCTGGCTTGTCGAGAGCGGCAATGCAGTGGATTGGGGACGGTATAGCAAGGGCGCCTATGCAGATGCTCAGGAGGCGACGCACTCTGCCGGAGTGGGTGTTTGGCGCGGTCAATTCCTGTTGCCGTGCGAAGCCCGGGCGGTGCGCACAAAGCGTGAGCCGAGTTGTTGAAGGGCATGCGGAGGGCGGTTGTACCTCGTCGCGAAAAATGCTTCCTGTTGCAGCGGGGGAATCTCTTCAAGGGGCGGTAAATGCAGATTTTTCGGACGGGGCGTCTGAACGACAAACAAGTATTAAAGCTGGCTGAAGAATTCATACGCCAACAAGGGCAAGCCGGCGGGCATTTGAAAATTGCCGGTAAGAATATCCCCTTTGAGACCGATCGTGCGAGGGAACTGTTCGGCAAGCCGTCGAGTTTTATAATAGATGCAGTCGACATAAGCTCTCAAGACAATACGCTGATACTCCGTTTTCGAAGAGGTGTTGGCGGCCAGGATCAGAACATAGACCAAGGGCGAACAGCATCCCCTTTCTATGACGAGGTAGCCGTAGATGCTCAGCGGAATCCAGCTCCCTCCGCTGAAGCCATTGTCGAATGTTTGACCCTTGTTCAGAAGCACGTTGTTGTCCCGGAGGTCGCTAAGAACGATGAGGCCCTTGCTCTCCTTAGCGCCCAGTATGCCCAACTCAATGAATTGTTTACAGAACTCACCCAGAGCGGACACAAGCGCCTACTGGAATTGGACGAACTTCACGCCAAGAGATTGGGGGAACTGTCAGAGAAGGAGCGATTGCTCGAAGAACGAATCACGCAGCGCAAGGCAGAACTGGAACACGAGTATCAGGACAGATCGAGTGACCTTCGGCGACGGGAGGAAGATCTCAATAACCGCGCTCACATGCATGCTCGCCGTACGCTGGGGAAAGAGATTACCGACAGAATACAGGGCCGTTTGGCGATGGCGATGCTCCCCCGCCGAACGTCGATGATCAGTTGGGGGATCTTCCTTCTAACCTTGCTAGGAGCTCTCGGGCTCGCTTGGCTCGCTTACTTCAGTCTCACAGAGTTCGCTGCGGTTGTGGAACCCCTTTCCCCCGCTGTCCGTATGAGTCCGGCCGATCCGACAAACACAAGCGCCGCCGCCGGCACCGCTACAACTTCGGCGGCTCTACTAGACAACCCACTAGCGATCTTTCTGTTGCTACGCGGGACGCTTTCCGCCTTCGTCTCTGTCGGTTTCCTCGTTTACGCGATTTCGTGGCTTAAGGCGATCTATCATGACGACGTGCGCGCCCGTCGGGAGTTGGAGCGATACTCAATTGATTTAAGCCGGGCAAGTTGGGCAGTCGAGACCATTATGGAAGCGAAAGCGCACAACGAGGTTGCCATCCCTGACGCTCTTATTAACGGTGTGACGAGGCATCTCTTTGAGCAGACCGGCAATGGGCGAAATAAAGGCGACGAACCACCACTTGCAACGTTGCTTAGATCATCCGCCACCGCGAAGTTCGGCCCAAATGGAGCTGAGTTCGAAGTGAACAAGAAAGGGGCGAACCGCCTTGCCGACAGTCTGGAGGAGTAGACTCTGATCTAAGCGATGTATGAGATCAGTTCCGAAGCGCCGCCTCGGATCGCAATATGTGAAGAACACTTCAATCACACGGGGACCTCGTGACAACCGAGTTCAATTTTGCGGGACTTCACTCGGCGTTTGTGGAGGCCGTCAGTCGGCATGAGCCTTCTATAGCATTTGCACTGACTGAGGGGAAAGGTAAGTTCGTCTTCTTGCTGTTCCTGAGAACAAACACGAAGGGAGACATCGAGTGGGGGGATCTTGAGCTGTTCATAATCCTCGCTCGTACTCAGGCAATAATCCGAAGCAAGCTATTTGGAAATCACTACAGAGGCGGCGTCTTCAAGGTGTTCCTGACTGGTGAGGATGAGCAAGCAATTCGGTCTGAGCTAGGGCTCGGTGCTGTCGGAGGCCCCACCTTCGCGCTTGACCGATTCCTTGCGAAACTGAACAGCATGATCCCAGCGACCATCCCGCTCGAAATGAAGGTGGCCGTAATCAAGAGCGAAAGGGAGGCAATCAAGGCTTACTGCGGATCCTACTTGGAGGATGCGGGAAGGCTTCATCTTCTAACATTGAAAAAGCTGCCTGAGGGCCAACGCCCGCGAGAAGAAACCTTGCGCAAGCTCTACATGCTTAACGCGGCGCCGGCCGATATCGCCGCGCTTATCCGGAATCTCAAGGAATTGCGCTGGACCGCCGCCTGGACCAACAGAGAACCGGACACAGACCGATTCGCTGAAGCCTTCGCCAGGGCAGCTGGCGCTATTTCAAGGCGGCGTTGACCCGCATTGCGATCGCGCTCACGTCGCAGTTCAGAGGTCTTGCGCGTTAATGGGTATGGCCGCTTGGTTCCAGACCCCCCGCTATGGAAGCGAACTTGTCTGGATAGCTCACTCGCATTGATGGATGCTAACTCTTGAGGATGCGGAGCCCAGTTGGCTCAAGCGCCTTTTCAGCCTTATGTGCCGTCCCGCCCACCAAAACAATCGTATCCGCTCGCTTCAGGTATGAGAGCAGTTCCATGACGCGCTCCATCCCAAGCCGTCGGTGGAAGGCAGTTGACCTTGCCCCGTTGAAATAATCCATTTTGAAGTAAGCTCTGGCCCATTGAGAGGTAAGCGTCCGGTTTGGCGGACGTCATCACTTTAGTTTTATGAGTCCTGCCTCGCTCGGACGGAATCCGCAGCTCCGGTAGAACGAAGTCAGGTGCGGTTCGAAGTCGACATGCAACCACTTTGCTCCGCGCTCTCGGGCCACATTTGTGGCCTCTATCACCATGCTAGTAGCGATACCCCTTCTTCGCATCCGAGGGGCGACACAGGTGTCGAGGATAAAGGCGTGGATACCTCCGTCCCATGCCACATTCACGAAGCCGACGAGCCGACCATCTGCATAAGCCCCTATATGGGCGAGGCTGCGCGACAGGATGCCAGAGAAGTCTTTTGGTTCACGGCTGCCCCAAGCTTCTAACCAAAGCGTATTCAGGTCGTCTTGGGATGGAAACGGATCAATTCGAAGCATCACCATTCGCCGCTATTCCACTCACTGTTCGAGAGATTGTCGTTGCAAGATGCTCCAGGGCAATAGCTCATCGATCCTGTTGATGGGATGATCGGCAATACGGGTAAGGACATTCCGCAGGTAGGCTTCTGGATTGAGGCCGTTAAGCTTTGCGGTTTCGATCAGCGACAAGATTGCAGCGGCTCTTTCTCCACCCTTGTCCGATCCAGCGAAGAGCCAGTTCTTGCGCCCGAGCGCAATCGGTCGGATTGCCCGCTCAGCGGCATTGTTGTCGATCTCGATAGTGCCATCCTCAAGGAAACGACAAAGCGATGCCCAACGGAAAAGCGCGTAGCGGATCGCCTCAGCGGTCCCGGATTTGTGCGGCAAACGTTTGAGGTTGTCGTCCAGCCATAATCGGAGAGCTTCAATCCTTGGCTTGCTATTTTCCTGTCGTGCAGTTTTCCGCAAGTCCGGCGGCTCGCCGCGAATGGCCTTCTCGATATCGGAGAGTTCGCCGATCCGTCGCAAGGCTTCCTCGGCAATCGGCGCTTTGTTAGATGCCGTCAGATCGAAGAACTTGCGTCTTGCATGCGCCCAGCAGGAGGCTTCCAGAATGGTCGGCGGGCTGCCTGGGTTTCGTAGTTCGTAGAGATCACGGAAGCCCGCATATCCATCGGCATGCAACACGCCGCAGAAGGTAGCCAAATGCTGCTTGGGGTGTCGCCCTTTGCGATCAGGACTGAAGAAGTAGCAGACTGCCGGTGGTGTCTTGTCACCATAAGGACGACCGTCGCGGACATAGGCCCACAACCGCCCGGTCCTGGTCTTGCCCTTTCCAGGCTCCAGCACCGGAACAGGCGTGTCGTCGCCGTGAAGGCGGTGGCCAGCGAACACATGCTCTTGCAGTTTCACCAGCAGCGGCTCCAACAAGGTGCTGGCCTTGCCGATCCAGTCTGCCATGGTCGAACGGGAAAGATCGACGCCTTCCCGCTCATAAATCTCTGATTGGCGATAGAGTGGGAGGTGATCGCAGTATTTGGCGATCAGCACATGGGCGACAAGACCTGGCCCCGGCTTGCCGCGTTCGATGGGCAGTGACGGCATCTCGGCCCTGACCTGCGTATCGCAGCCCTTGCAGGTGAAGCGGGGCTGGATATGACGCACGACACGGAAAGAGGCCGGAACATAGTCGAGAACTTCGCTGATGGTCTCGCCTTCACGGATGAAGTCGGAACTACCACATACCGGGCATGAGCAAGTTGCTTGATGCGTCACGTCATAACGTGGCAGATGCTCAGGCAATGGCTGACGGCTCGGTTTGGCCTTCGCCGCACCGCCAGTCGACGGTGATGCCGGGGTCATGGCTTCCGCCTCGGCCGCCTCGATATCTTCCAGTGCCAGTTCCAGCTGCTCAATGGCGCGGTCAATCTTCTCGGAGGATGAGCCGAACCGCGCCCGTTTGAGCAAGGCAAGCTGCGCCTTCAATTTGTCGATCAGGGTGTCGCGAGATTGAAGCTTTCGAGCCTGTTCGGCCAGTTGATCTGCCTGCGCAGCGATAATGGCTCGCAACGCATCGACGTCGTCTGGCAGGTTCGAACGGCTCGCTTCCATGCCAAAATCTATAGCTGATTTGGCGTCAAGTCGCCACATATCTAACTGTAAAGATTGACATTTACCCTACGCCACCCGCGTCGGCGCAGATGTCCAGGCGGGGCGTCGCCAGTCGATACCCTCCCACAGCATCGACAATTGCGCCGCCGTCAATCGGGCCGCGCCGTCCGTTGCAGATGGCCAGGGAAAGCGCCCCTTCTCAAGGACCTTGTAGTAGAGGCAAAACCCCTTGGCCATCCCAAAACAGCAGCTTGATGCGATCACCACGACGACCTCGGAACGCGAACACCGAACCGGACGCGGGCTTCTGGCGAAGCGATGACTGCACTAGCGCCATCAGGCCATCGATCCCCTTGCGCATGTCCGTCACACCGCAGGCAAGATAGACACGCACATTTGCGCCTGGCGCAATCATGCTTCTTCCACCGAACGGATCAGGGCCTTCAACATGTCAGGTGCAATACTGGCCTCCACCTTCAAGACACGACCGCCCTTGCAGCCAATCTCGATCCGCATGGGGCGTGCCGACCTCTTCGCCGTAGCGGGCTTGTCCACCGACCCGGAACGCTCCACCTCACTGGTCGATTCAGAGGCGATCAATGCAACCGGCAAAAATGAAACGCTCGGCTCAGTCGGCTCTGCCGAGAACTTCCTGCGCCATGTATAAATCTGCTGAGGTTTGAGATCGTGCCGACGAGCGACGTCGGCGATCTTGGCACCTGGGTCGGCAGCCTCTTGCAATATCGAAAGCTTCTCGTCGTCGGACCAGTCACGCCGACGCTCGACACCCGTCAAAATTTCCATGCGGCCCATAGTTCATCCCTAATGACGTCTCTAATGACGGAATTAGTGACGTAACTTCAGGTGTTCGCCGGAAATCTCAAAGGCTGGCTCACCGGACGCTTACATTGAGAGGACCAGGGAATGAAGCGCAACCGTTTCACCGACGAACAGATCATCGGCATATTGAAGGAGCACGAGACAGGCACGCCGGTCGCGGAGCTTTGCCGCAAGCACGGCGTCAGCGATGCCAGCATCTATAAGTGGAAAGCCAAGTTCGGCGGCATGGACGTGTCCGAAGCCAAGCGGCTGAAGGCGCTGGAGGACGAGAACACCAAGCTGAAGCGACTTCTGGCGGATGCGATGCTCGACAATGCGGCTTTAAAAGACCTTTTGGGAAAGAAGTGGTGACGCCCGCAGCCAAGCGGAGAGCTGTCGCGCATCTGATGAACCACCATCGGATGAGCGAACGGCGGGCGTGTAAAGCCATCGGGTTTTGCCGAATGACGATCCGTTACGAAACGAGGCGCAGCGACGATCATGGCCTTCGCGAGCGAATGAAGGCGTTGGCGCATGAAGGCCGCCGCTTCAGATATCGACGCATTCATGTGTTGCTCAGGCGCGAGGGACACCTTGTGAACCACAAGAAGCTCTTCCGGCTGTATCGGGAGGAGAAGCTGACGGTGCGCAAGCGCGGCGGCCGGAAGCGGGCCATAGGCACACGAGCACCGATGCTAATCCCGATGGCAGCCAATCATCGTTGGTCACTGGACTTCGTGTCGGATCAACTCACCGATGGGCGCAGGTTCCGGATTCTGACGGTCGTCGACGATTGCACCAGGGAATGCCTGGCTCTCGGCGCCGATACATCGCTTTTCGGTCTGCGGGTCGCCCGTGAGCTTGACCGGATCATCGAGGAGCGCGGCAAACCCAGGATGATTGTCAGTGACAACGGCAGCGAGTTCACCAGCAACGCGATCCTGCAATGGACGGACCGGGCCAAGGTGGATTGGCACTACATCGCGCCTGGCAAACCGATCCAGAACGCCTTCATCGAAAGCTTCAATGGGCGGCTGCGAGACGAGCTCTTGAATGAAACCCTCTTCTCGTCACTGCCCCATGCTCGATCAGCGCTTTCAAACTGGCGCAGCGATTACAACGATCACCGCCCGCACTCAGGACTTGGTTGGCTGACACCTGCCGAGTTCGCTCAGACCCGCGACGTGATGCGGTGCTGCGCAGCCGAAATGGCTCCGCACCGCAACCCGCCGCTACCGCCCCAAATACAGCAACCAAAAACCGCTGCAGCGAACTCAAAATTGGATAAAACTTGGGGGCAAGGTCAAAGCCGACCTGACGGGACAAGCTCGGCCGCCCGAAATGGCGAAGGCGCCGAGAGTAAGCGCCGGCAGCAATTCCTTGAGGGCATCGTTTTCGCCTGGCCACAGCTGGCGCCCGCCCGATTTTGGGGGTGGCAAATGGAGGCCTCGCCCGGAAGGGCGAAAGCGTTCAGTTTCAATGACTTCCAGAAGTGAATTGCCACACTTTAACAAATAATTTGCTTTGAGAATCAAAGGCGGCTGCCACACCTTCCTTACGGGCGCGGCAGGGTAGGCTGTTGCTGTCAAGAGCACAGAAAGCTGCGGTTCGATTATTCCTGACCGCTCGCAGCCAGACCATGATTCGCAAAATCGTTGAAGCGGCGCTTCCACCCTGGCCACTTTCGCTTGACGGCATACTTAGCCACCCGCTGCGCACGATCGTGCACGTCTGGAACAATTACTTCGTACGGTGATAGTTCGCTTGCCACAAAGCGCGCGAACCCGATTTGAGATGACGGTCGGGATGTTTCGAGCTGCCTCGCGATCGCTTCCAAGAGCTGCAACGGACCGGCACCTGTGACGATCGCACCATCGGACAGCGAAGTTCGATTGAGCAAACGATCGAGCGCGAAACTTTGGTGACGGGCTTGTGCAGCCATCCGACCGAGCGCCGATTGATCGCTGGTACTCAATTTCAGTGCCTGGTCGAAGAGCTTAACAGCTTCCGCGGTCGCCCGAAGCACTTCATGGGTTGCCTCCGAGCGATCTTCCGCACGCTCCTTCTTTGGCACGACTACCGCAGCCCAGAGCGCCACGATCGTTGCTATTGCCGTTGCGACAGCGCCTATCGCCTCCCATAGGTCATCTGGCACGAGGATGGACAAGAACTCCGACATAAAGTCGCTCCGCTAGAATAGGGTCATCACCTCGGCATTTATTTATGTCGGGCGTTGCCCCGACCTTACATCACCGTGCCTGCAGTCGAAGGTGTAGCCACATGCCGGCGCGACGTAATCACGCCAGATCAAGCACTTACAAATTCGTGAGACACTGAAGCTACCCGACAATTCACTAGTTTTTTTCCGCGCATGTCTCACGCCGGCGCGGCATTTCTCTCGATCTATGGCTAACCCGAACACGGGCTCACATGACCGTGCGAGTAAATGACTGGGCGGGCTTAGCCATCCCAGATCATCGAACGGTCTCGATTCTGGCGAACCTGCACAGTCGCTGCGATGAGCCTGAGCGACCGGAGCAACGCTACGCTTTGAGCTTGCGGACCCGGAGCGACGCAGCCGATCGCGACTGCCAATCCGGCGCCTGAAAGAGCACGGGCATCACGTCATCTTCTTTCCAAATTGAGTCGTCCAATCCCCAGTAGAAAAAGTGTGACGTCGTTCCGTTTGCGTTCTTCTTCTCAGTCGCAATGCCATTGCGGGTATACAAAACAACAATGTCACCCGCCTCCACTTCTTTATATGGAAACCAGAATGTATTTTGAACATGAAGTCCTACATCTGCGCCGCTAGCAAGATTGCGCGTTAGCAGGAAATCTCCGACATCAGCATTTTCCAAAACGCTTAGAACAATGCGCTCTTTGACATCATTACCCGCGTCAAGAATAGACTTGAGGGTTAGCTTCATTTCTTCAACCATTTGGAGAAAAGAGCGCCGCCTGTGATTATCACACCGGCGATGAGAAGATATAGCCCAACCAGCCCATTAGACCAGACGTTCGGCGCAAAACCCAACAGCACCGACCCGGCCATGAGGCATCCGTTGTACAGGAACTCGTTGGCATTGGCGGTTGCAAGCTGCTCCTCCAAGATTGCGGCCCTTTTGTCTGCAACATGGAAGCGCTCTCTGAAGGCTTTAGCTGTCGCCAACTCTTCCTCCAGTCGCTCCAGATCGTCGAGCAACATTTTTTGGACGCCAGGCGCCGACAACTCTTCTTCGCTAAGATCCCTTCGGACACTCTGAAAGGACCTTCGGCTGCCCTTCGGTTGGGGGACGGTCTGAAACACCGTCTTCCCGCCACTGACAACAATGTCTTCATCGACTTCATATTCGGTCATCGAGTGCCGCCCGCTCTTGCTTCGCAAACAACTAGCGCCACTTGGGAGACACCGCAAGCTGGAGCGCGAAGGATGATCCCGCAGGTTTATTCAGAAATTGAATATTGATTTGGTACGGTTTGGTGGGTTCGAGCCGACACCACGCAAGGGAAAATTAACCTCTTAGGCGAACGAACCGCACGCTTTGTAGTGCAAAGAGTAGTGCAAATTTCTGCGCTTAGATTAGCTCATAGACGGTCGCGTCCGCCCTTTCCCTGATTCCCTTGAATGACGCATGGCGCAATTTCCGATCATCCGTCCAGGCGCGATACTCGACCTCGGCTACAAGCGCCGGCCGCGTGAAAATTGCGCCCTTTCGCCTGAGCGACACCGCCGGCTTGTCGGTCCTGAGTTCGTCGAGCAGCTCGCGCAGCTTCAGCGATTCCTGGTGGCTCCAACCCGTGCCGCAGCCGCCCACATAGACCAGCCCCTCGCCCTTCCTTGCTGCCAGCAGCAGCCGGCCGATCGCGCCGGGCATAGTCGACGGCTCATAGCCGACGATCACGAAGCTGTCGCGGCGCCGGCAGGTGATCTTCTGCCACCAGTCACCCCGGCCGGAGCGGTAGGGCTTCTCCAGGTGCTTCGCGATGATGCCTTCGAGGCCGTGCGCGCAGGCGACGCGAAAGAACTCTTCCCCGTCCGCCTGAACCTCTTCGGAGAGGCGGATTGCGCCCTCGCGGCCGGCGACGAGCGTCTCGAGCAGACGACGGCGTTCGCTGAGCGCCAGTCGGCGCAGGTCACGGCCGTCGAGATAGAGGAGATCGAATGCAAAGAGGAGGATTTCGCCGGGCTCGTGCGCGGCCGGCCGGCGCCCAAGGGCGCGCTGGAGCATGCCGAAGTCGGACCGGCCTTGCTCGTCGAGCACGACTGCCTCGCCGTCGAGGATGGCCGTTTTCACGGCAAGCCGGCGCGCATCGTCGGCGATCGGGGGGAAGCGCTCTGTCCAATCATAGCCGCCGCGCGTGATGATGCGGATCCGCCCGGGCTCGATGTGCACGGCAAGCCGATAACCATCCCATTTCACTTCGAAGGCCCAGTCCTGCCCCTTCGGCGGTTTGTCGACGAGAGTAGCAAGACAGGGATTGACACGCGCCGGCATAGGATCTGCCGGCGGGGTATCCGACGGCCGCTTCGACATCGTCTTGACCATCAGCCGCTGCCATAGGACTCCCTTGCATAGACCGGCGTGAAAACACGCATCAGATCAAAAAAGACCTCTTTGGCGATGGTATCTGTCGCGACCGCGCGAACTTCGGCCTCCTCCGCAGCGAAGTCGGCCAGTGTCTCTTCAGGTATCCCGCAAATCGCGTCGATGATCTGCCCGACGACGTCATTCATGGCCGCAGGTTCGTCATTGCGCCGGAACTGAAAGTGCTTCCCGACACGCAGGAAGAGGTGAATGGCGATCGCCGCTGTCGATCGCGCCCGATCGGCCAACAGCAGCCCTCGGAGATCGTCCTCGATCTCCATTAGGGGCACCTTGATCATCGCGGGATTTAGTTTGCGCTCCATGCGCCATTAACGCACAAATCTGCGAGATCGTCGCATCGACTTTTAGGGGAAGGAATTATTGACCTCGGCGATACGGCGTTTGTTATTCCACCTCCTCGATGCGGCCGACCCATCCTGACGCGCCGGATTATTTGGGACAGCAAGGAGGAGCTTGCGCGCCAGTACTTGACAAAGCGAAAACGGGCCGCTCCACATGTGCAGAGCGACCCGCCAGGCGAGACGCGGTCAATGCGGAGTCTCAGCGGAAACGGTGCTGTATTTTTAACGGCTGATCTGACGGCAATTTGCCGCCGGCCCAGGTGTTTTTCGCAGGGCAACTTTCCATAATCCTTCGCGTGTTCAGGGAACCCGAACGCAGTGCCGGTATTGCTTGCCCGTCCTTGTCATATCGTAAGGTCATCCACAATGATGCGCCGCGCCTGAACGCTCAGCGGTCAATTCGTACGAATCCCTATGCCTCGCTCGCTGCCGCCTCCGAGCTCGATGCTATTTTGGACCGCGCGTATACTCCGCCTTTCACCAGCAGTGCCCAAATAATTCGGGCCAACTTGTTTGCGACTGCCACAGCAGCAACCTTGAACGGACGTCGCTCCCTCAGTCTTTTTGCCCACCGCACCATCGGACTGTCGTCTTTGACGGTGCCAAGAACTGTAACAGCCGCCAAGAATAGCAACGAACGAAGCTGCCTGTTTCCCATTTTTGAGATCCTCCCCAGGAGCACCTTGCCGCCGGTCGAATGTGACTTTGGTGTTAGGCCAATCCACGCCGCGAAATGACGGGAAGAATTGAATGCGGACGGATCCGGAGCTATCGCCTTCACCGCCGCAGCGATAAGAGGCCCCACACCGGGGATCGTCATCAGACGCCGCATATCCTCGTCGCGGTTGGCCCGCGCGACGATCTGGTGATCGAGTTTTCTTATGCGTTCCGACAGGCATTCAATTTGCTGCACGATTTCCTCAAGCGCATCTCGGGCAGCTTTTGGGAAGCCTGTCTCCTCTATGCCACGAACAGTTCCTGCGAGGAACTTGAAGCTCCCATGTCCGGTATCTGCAATAATTCCGAGTTCCGCCAGTTGAGCGCGAAGCGCGTTCGTAGCCTGCACTCTTTGACGAACGAAAAGGCTGCGAGTGCGAAAGATCATGGCCGCCGCCTGTTGGTCAGCCGATTTGATGGGCACGAACCGCATGGTCTTTTGCGTGACAGCCTCGGAAATAGCTTCCGAGTCATAGGCATCGCTCTTTCCGCGTTTGACGAAAGCCTTCACGTACGTCGTGTGGATCAGGCGAACGTCATGACCGAACTTGGCGATGCAGCGCGCCCAATAGTGCGAGGTGCCACATGCCTCAATCCCGACGAGGCATAGCGGCAGACGCTCGAAAAAGCCCAACACTTCCGCGCGCCGGAGCTTGCGATTGAACAACGGCGTGCCATCTATGTCAGCGCCGTGCACCTGAAAGACGTTCTTGGCGATGTCTAGGCCAATAGTCGCGGCATTCTCCATGACCGGTCCTCCTCAACCGTGTGGCAGAACGACATTGTTCTGGCACCAATGGAGGATCTTCTTCTCCGTACCGAAATCAAGAAACAGACCTTCCCTCAACGGCTGTGCAAGACCGCGACTGACGCTGGACAAGCTCGTGAGACCTTGGGCGCCAAGGTCAGCTTCCTTGAAAGCAACGGATCTTTTCGAAAATCGCCGACGCGATTTCGAACTGGCGTGCCTTGCCGCGCCCCATCGAATTCTTCACGAACGTCTCCGTCAGAAGTCCGCGCTTGACCAGAGGGGCGATGGTCTCGGCAACGCCGGTGCGCGTCAGCTTCGTTATTTCTGTTATATTTGAAATAGTCAGTGCCTGATGTCCCTGGTGCATGATGTAAAGGACGCTCATCATGCCGATCTGCTTCAGTCGCGACTGGGGTGTCTCATCTTCCATCGGATTGTCGAGGATTTCGCGGAAGATAAAAGCCGAAAAGGCAAGGTTATGCCACTGAGTGTTGAGGGCTTTTGTCATCTATTTAACTGATCGCTCATATAGAACCTGCCTCGGTCGCCTCCGCGATTGTCGGCGCTGCGCATTTATACCTCATATCGGTGAGTAATGTGCGGGTCGATAACTGCGCAATTCCAAGTTATCCTATGCCTTTCCGAGCCAATCTCTCTCGCACCCCCAACATTCACCTCGAAGGCCCAATCCGCCCCCTTCGGTGGCTTGTCGACGAGCATTGCAAGACAGGGATCGACGCGAGCCGGCATTGGGTCGGATGGAGGCTTATCAAGTGACCGCTTCGACGAACTCTTGACCATCAGCCGCCGCCATAAGGCTCGCGCACATAGACCGGCGTGAAAACGCGCGTGAGATCAAAAAAGACCTCATTGGCGATGGTCTCTGTCGCGACCGCGCGTACTTCGGGGTTGTCCGCAGCAAAGTCGGACAGCGTCTCTTCCGGTATCCCGCAAATCGCGTCGATGATCTGCCCGACGACGTCGTTCATGGCCGCAGGTTGGTCATCGCGCCGGAAATGGCGATCGTGGCTGTCGCTCGAGCCCGATCGGCAAGCAGCACCTCTCGGAGATCGCCGTCGATCTCCATCAGGGGCATCTTGATCATCGATGCGTTCAGTTGGCGCTCCATGCGTCCATTAACGCCTCCGGCACGGGAGGCGCTGCCCACTAGCCGGTCACTTTGTGCTGCGTGAGAGCAGCCTGCTATCGCTAAAGAACCGTCAGTTCACGGGATGGTTCCCCAGCATTAGACCCGCCCGGATCTCTTCGACGTGCTCAATCCGGCGTCTCAGGCACTCCCCTCTGTCTCGCTACCTTCGTCCAACTCAATCAAAACGCCTTGGCTTCTACCCTACTTCTTCTCGTTCTCCAGTGCCTTCACGCGGTCTTCGAGGGTACGCACACGTTCTTCCAGGGCGTTGGTGTCCGCAGGCTGCATCGACTCGGTCAGAATAGCCTCGACTTCAGTACGTTTACCGCCTGGTGCTTCGCGTAGAACCGTGCATGGGTTGTTCCCTTGACACCGGACACACTGAACCCCGTGGCCCGTACTCCTGTTATCGACACAAGCGAGGAAGTCATTTCCCGGATCCTCCCCAAGGCCAAACGACACGCATTCGGCGCCTCGCTGGCGGCACATCGTCTGCGCCTCGTCCATCGTCGTCGCGGCGGCGGGTGCCGGCAACGCGACAACCACGACACCAAGCGCGACTGCCAGAATCGAGATCTGATAAGCACGCATCGGTTTCCTCCCCATCTTGAGTAATACCAGAGCAATATACCCGCCCCGCCATGACGGGGCTAGAACCGGCCCGGAGAGCACGGTTCGTCGATTCTTTGGCGATGGATCATCCAAGGAGGCTGCCTTCATGAAACCCAGAAATCTGCATACCCACGTCGTCTTCGCCCTCACAGATCCGCAAAATCGTCGCATTGACTTTTGGGAGAAGGAGAACATATCGGCACCACCGTCGGCGCAGGCGGGCGCCTTCCATGACATGCGGGATATCGACAACCTCAACCGAGGAGGATTCCGCATGTCCAAGGAAGGCCACGAAACGCTCGCAGAGTTGAAGAAACCGCACATGGTCCTGAACTGCATGCAGTGCGGGAGGAAGGGGCGCTACAACGTCGCGCGGCTTGATCGAGAAGCACGGCGCCGATATGACGATTCGGGATTTCATCGACATGATCGGCCAGAGTTGCCCGCGCTACGTACACCCCACCAAATACGCGCGATGCGGCATTGGCTGCAACGACCTCATCTATATGTTCATGGCTCTGCCTGGGAGGGATGGATACGCTGAGAAGCGGGATGAGGCGTGACACGAGCAGAGCTGCAGTGGGCGCCCGCTGCAGCTCTTGCCGGCATTCAGGTCCCCCACCTGTTAGCCTGTGCCCGCTATCTCTCGCGGGCACAGGCTACTTTGCGAGTTCCAAATCACGCCCGACGCAATGCTCATTCGTTGCGAACGAGGTGGTGGGCGCCGCGGTCGACGATTGAAGCGCGCAGTGCGCCGCATCGCCATCGGAGCGGAACACACCGGAAAACACCTGGTTTGGCAACCAGGAGGCCGTTGTGCGACAGCTCTACATAGTCGGCGCCTTAATCATGATCTTTGTTCTGGGCATGTTCGCCATTGAAGCGGTCACCTTATGGCCGTTCTGAGGGGGATGCAGTGCGGGCGAGACGCAAGACGTCGACGATTTGGAAGAGCCTTGCCTCCGGTTTCCCAGCTTTGGGGAGGCAAAGCCTCAAAGCCTGACGCAATTCCTCCAGCATCTCCGCACTCGACGGTTTCAGCAGCCCGATCGGGCGGCGCCCCCTAATCCTTGGTCACGGGCGCCCGGCCGGATCCGGTCAATCTGCGTTAATATTCGCTGATTTTGTCCATGATCTCCTCAGGCGACTCCTTAACCTGGAGCGTGACGCAGGTCCCGCTTCTAGTCGCGCAGGTGACGAGAATGGTGCGCCGCTGGCCCTCAACCCGCTGGAAGTGCGTAACAGTGTCCATGTTGATGAAAATCGGTCCATTGCTGTCGTGCAATTCGAGCCACATGGATTGGTCCTCTCTGAGATAGCGTGTCTCTGGATAGCACCAAAAGAGCCGGGGAAATGTGGCAGTCAACAATCACAGCAGTCCCTTTGGGCGGCGGGTGGAGAAGGTTTCAGCGGTTCACGATGGATGATGAGAAACGGCAGGAAATCGCCTCCACTACGGGGGGATTCCCGGCTTCTTGTGCTCTGAAGGAACCATTCTCTAACTACGATGTTTCGTCCCTTTGGACGGGTGATATGACGAAGCGCCACACAAATTTGGCGAGGCGTATCCGGCGGATAATGACATCCGCCCGCAACACTGATTTCCTCCGATCACTTCCCGTGTTCCAAGTCCGGCCGCTGCCCCGGAAGTTCGTCGATCTCCTGCAACAGTTGGATGATGAGGAAAATAGCGCTAGGAAGCGGGGAAAACACAAACCGCCTTTTAGGAACCAATTGAGAGGGTCCGCGTTTAATACCGTCGCATCCCTTGTGCGACTCTAGAACTGAGCGGCGTCCTCGCCCCTCGCAGGACGCCGCTCTTTCCTTCGGTGACGAGGAAGACGAGCAGTGTCCGCATCCCCCCGCGGGCACTGCTTCACGCCGCCAATCGCTCCTGCTGGTCTGCTACCACCTGTTGGCCTCTCGTTGGCGATCCTCGACCGCCCGGCGCATGGCCTCTTCGCGACCACACTCGTACTTCTCCATGTAGTAGCGGATCAAAGACTGTCGGCGGTCCTCGCTCATGATGGCGAAGACGTTTCTGAATTGCCGCTCGACTGCTGATTTGGCCTCAATTGGTCGACGGGCGCCAATGAGCTTCGACACCGTAAAGTACGCCAGCAAACCGACGAAGATCCCGACCAACAGGCCGAGAGCGGTTTCCTGATTGAAGAACTCTCTTACAGCACTCACGACCCACCCAAGCTCAGAGTCTTTCATTTTATCCGCACCACGACTGCTTGAAGCCAAGCCAACGGTGCGCAAACCCCTCATCGACGAGCTGTGCCCCGAGTGATTGGCCGTCGCGGTAGACCTCGCGCAGCTTCCGACCGTATTTGTCCTCATCGCGCAGTCCGGCCTTGAGACCGAAGGAGCCGCCATTCAACAGGCTCTGCAGCCGATACTTGGCGCGCTGTCCGAGTTCCCGCTCCCAAGCACATCTGGGCTCGCTGATTTCCGGCGTGTCGATGTCCGAGATCCGGTACTTGATACCGTCGAGCCAGAACGTATCACCATCCACGACGCACGTTGTCCGGGCTCCCGAAGTACAGATGGGGAAGGATGCGGAAATGGTGTCTTCCGGCGGCATGGTTGCCCAGCCGTAGGCTCCACCCATCACGATGCCAGCGAGCGGCACCACGAACACCCAGGGGGATAAACGCCTTCTAGGCGCCGCCGTGCTTTTGATCGGATTGACTTTGGTGAATCTCCCCACGGCCTCCCGCGACCCTCGCGGCTTCTTGCCTATCCCTTTTGGATGCAGATCACGACCAAACAAGGAATTGGCGACAAATATCGCGCAAAGTAGCACGCCGCCTATGACCAGCGCGAAGGGCGAGCGGCTTCCGCCTCCGCCTCCGCCGCGCCATCGCCGGCGCGCCTTTGCGTCATTTGGAAGTAGAAGCAGAAGTGGGCCGAGCACCAAAGCACGGCGGCTTAACTGGGATGAACGACGCACATCTGGTCCCCTCAAACCAAAACTGCACAAACCCCTCTTTTACATCGAAGCACAAAGGAAACAGTAAGTCGAGTGAAAGCAGATCCGCGCGCTTGAGTTGCGACGGCGCGCACAAGGCCCACCGTGATCACCGCGCCATCAGCGCCAGAACCCGCTGGATGGCGCCGGCGAAGGGTGAAGCCCATCGCGGCGCCGCCGATTCCGATGACACCGAGAGCGCCATGCGGCACTGGCATTTTTACGACAATACGGCGCTGCGCAATCCGACGTGCGCAATCCCACTTTGAATTGCCGAAACTGCATGGCATGTTCCGGCGGCGCGGGTTTTGGCTCGGGGGGCTGCAGGTGCCGATGGTGGACCCGGACCACTGGATCCAAAAACCTTTGCGAGGAACGCATCTGGTCACCCGATCAGCGAGTTCTACCAGGGCGTACCAATGATCATCGCCCTCATCGCCATCATCACCATCATAACCCTTCTGATCCTGATCCACTCGGGGAACCAAGACCATGCGTAAATTCGTGCTTGCACTTGCCCTCCTGACTCTGGTGCTGTCCAGCTGCACCAACCCGACTGGGGAGATCTCCCAGTCAAACACCCCAGCAACCTACGACCTGATGATGGTGACCATGACCCATTATGAATGTGGCGGACAGCTGTGGGGAAAGGAAGACCAGCACATCATAAACTACCTCTACGATGAGGCCAGAAAGGAGCTGGGCATAGACCACAATAGCGTAGTCGAACGCATTCGCGCGGAGATGCCAAAGTGGGAAAAACTGATGGCCGACAAGACCAATCTCCCGGTATTCTGCGCCGCGGGTGCGGCCATTGAAAAGGAGGCCAACCAGCCAGCCCTTGAAGCTATTGAAGAGGCCAAACGAGCAGCTGAACGAGAGGCTCAACAGCATCTCGAAGCTGAACAAGACGCCATCAATGATGCCGTCTCTGAGGCCAAACGGAGGGCAGGTCAATGAACCGGCGGCTCTATTGGGGGGTGAGAAAGGGGGCCGAGCGCCCCTTTTTCTTTGCCTCGTTCTTCGCGCGGCCAGCTTGGTGGGTCGGATGCGCGTTCGCGTGCTGTGAGGAAGTTGGCATTTGACGCAACCCGCCCCTGTTGTAGGGCCGGCCGGTGCTTTGTTCATGCGCGCGCAGGCTGCCAAGTTCCCCGTGGCTCCGCCTTCACCTTTTCTTGCCTGCTACGGAGGATTTTCGATGTGCGGTCGCGTCTACATCAAGACCACGCTGGAGGGGCTGTTCCGGTCATTCTCCTTCGCGCAGCGCGAGCGCGGCGCCGAAGCGCTGGCAACCAGTTTCCGCGCTACAACCGTCCGACGCAATACCATCCGATCATCATCAGCGACGTGATCCGCGATCCAGACGTGTTCGGGCCTGTCTTCGTCAGCGCCCGTTGGGGCCTCATGCCGAGCTGGATGAAACCGAGCGGGCGGCCGCCGCCGATCAACTCGCGCAAGGAGGGAATCTCCACCAATGGCATGTTCAAGGACGGCTATCGCCGTCGGCGCTGCCTGATCCCGATCGACGGCATTTTCGAATGGAAGGACATCTACGGCACGGGCAAGAAGAAGCAGCCCTATGCAATCGCGATGAAATCCGGCGAGCCGTTCGCGCTTGCCGGAATATGGGAGGTGGCGTAATCCCGAGACTGACGAGGATAGCTGCTCCTTCTGCGTCATCACCTGCCCTCCGAACGAGATGATGGCAGCGATCCACGACCGCATGCCGGTCCTCCTGCACCCGCAAGACTACGCTGGCTGTCGCCGGGGTCAGATCCCCCCGACCTGATGAAGCCATTCCCGGCAGAGCTGGTGACGATGTGGCCCATTGACAGGAAGGTCGGATCACCGAAGAACGATTACGGCAGACATTCTCGATCCGGTCGAGCAATAGAAGGCGGAAGCAATAATGACAGAAGAACAGCGCGAAGCGGCCGAATACCTGCGTGAAGCGATGCGGGTGTTCAACGAGACGGTTCGCCAGGCGGCACACCGAGGCCTCCATGTCGAAGTGCAGGTAGTCGAGATGCGGATGAGCGAGGGGCCTACGCCAATTCCGTTGATCAGTGCCTCGGCGCGTCTTTAGGCGGATCCCTCACTAGTACTTTTGCTAGTCGCCAGTTCGTACCGCGACGCTCTGCGCTCGCGGGGAACGGAGATCTGGCATGAGCGACCTTTCACGAATCGAGGAGTGGACCGACGAGTAGCTGCGGGACATGTGCGTGATGGCGGTAGCAGCGTGCGCTGCGTTGGAGGAGAAGAATCCGGAGGTCCCGCCGTTTTGGCTGGTGATTTTCAGAGAGATCCGTAGACGCGACTGGGGGGATCTTGAGAGAATGGAGGCCGTTGGAATAGCTGCAGGGTCGCCGCATTAATCGCGGCAAGGTCGGGAACCTCACAGGGTTAACGCTCTTCGCGCTGTGCTGGCCGTCGTCCTCAGTCACATGCCAAACGATCATGAGTTGCATTCGAAGCTATGCCAGACAGAGAGGGCTTCGAGCTAGCGAAAGCCCACCCGCGGACGATCTTTGAGATCAAGGATTTTCGGGGGACTTGGAAAGAGAACACCCGCCTGAATGCGACGTGGTAGCGGGCGAGCCAATAAAGAAGGCCCCACGGCCGAAGCCGCGGGGCGAATATGGCTTGTCTCGACTGCGGTAACCGCAAGAGCAACGTCTTCACGATCTGGCGCGCCTGAGGGCCAGGAAGAGGGCTCACTTGTAGGGCCATCCGTCAGGGTTGAGGTCGATGTATATGAAATTGTCGTTCCTGAACTCGATGTCTTCGATCTCGGATGGCTTGCCATCATCGTCGACGAGAATTGTCATCGAGAAATCGGCGTCGACCGTTACTTCGGTCTCGCCGCTGACATCTCGAAACGGCAACAGAATCTTATCTTCACTGTCGTACGAGGCAGTCTCCCAATCGGGGTGAGTGTAGGAAACATTCACGATCATTTCCGCGCTGCCGACAACTAGTATCGACTCGCCTCCGTAATCAAATGCGGCAAGATTTGAGAGAGTAATGTCGCTCAAACCCAACTGTTCAATGGACGCATCCTTCACGTCAGTAGCCAACAAGCCCCATTCCGCGAGTTGCTTCTCAAGCATCTCACGAATGAGATCATGGTTGTCGTCGATGTACGTGAAGATGTCCGGCTCCTTCACCTCAAAGCCAAACATCTTGAAGAGATCACTGATCGATCTCACCAAAGTTAAATGCTCCACGGCCTTCGCCGGAACCTTGAAATCACCGTCATCTGAGACAATGATGAGCGGGTCGTCCCCTTTGGCCTCTGGTTTCAGACGTTCGAATATGAACGCATCCGGGAACTGATCGCGCTTGCCTTCCCCGGAAAAGAAGCCCTCATTTGTGTTGTAAGCCCTGAACACAACCGACGGCTTAACGTCGTCGATCGACAACGTACGAGCTTTCATCCTGACGAACATACGGGTGGTCTCATCCCGATATTTGTCAGCGAGCCTTTTCCAGATTTCCTTTTCCTCGACCTGTGGCAGATCGGCGCCTAAAACGTCGTGTGCGAGCGCCCGGAAGCGAGGGCGCGCCACCTCCCTGACTATCTTGTAATCATTGTCGGTGTGCTTTTTCGCTACCTCCGCCATCGTCAGGTCGGTCGTCACAACGGAAACAAATTCCGCTTTGACCAGATCGACAATGCGGTCGATCAGCATTCCTCCTGGCGGTCGCCCGGCGCGGATAACCACGTTCGCATCCAAAAAGACCTTCTTCGGACGATCTTTTGCATCCATCTCAACGCCCTGCGCGATACCACTCGATCGACGCGAATAATACCCCGAGCCCAAGACCGAAAAAAGCCGCACAGCTGAGTGGAGGTGCCTCTCGCTCACCGCATATTTGCGCTGAGTTGCTCGGTGATGATTGCACCCCAATTATCGTGCCAACAGCGCCAGCACCCGCTGGATGGCGCCGGCGAAAGTGAAACCCATCGCGGCGCCGCCGATGCCGACGACCGCGAGTGCGCCCATTCCCATCATCTGCCATTTTTTCACCTGCTCGGTGACCGGCTTCATCTCGTCGATCTCCGTCTTCTGTCCGGCAATCGCCGTCTCGGCCGATGGCTGGCTTACGCCCGCGTTCTTGTCGCTCGGCGTGGGGGTCGCACCAAGGCCCATCTCGTAGCGCTTCCCGTTCTCCGTCCGTCAGACTTTTCGCCTAAGTTATTGCTTTTACTTCTAGAATTATGGGGTGAGTGGTCGATTCCACCGCGAGCCCCAACTAGTTTCTCTATAAAATGGGCACATCGGTTTTCTTGGCTTTGCGCTTGACCGGCTTGCGCTGCTTGGGCGCCGTCTTCGCTCGATAGGCCCGGGCCTCGGCTTCGCGCTGCTTTCGAAGTTCTTGGTAGAGGTGCTCCAACTCGCGGAGGGCCTCGAACATTTCAGAATCCCCTCTGCGCTCTTGCGTGAGCTGCCCAAGCAGACGAGAGGCAGTAACCTGCAGTGATCCCTCGATCATTTGGCGCAACGCTAGCTGCCGCTGGCCCTCGAAGGAATCGTAATCCAGGATATGCTCGGGCTTGAGGTGCAGAGCCGCGCCACCGAGTAATAACGCACAAACCTTTGGGTCTTGTCGTGATACTCGATCGCGGCTTTCAGGACTTCATTGCACTGGTCGATGATATCGTCCGGTCGGCCGGCGCCTCTGACAACTCGGATGATGTTTGCGGCGAGCTCGCGCAGGGCATGGTCCGCCTGTTCCTGCATGATGTTGGCGTCGACCTGCTGTCGCGTATTCTCGGCGACGACGGTAAGCTTCGACCGATCTCGTTCGCTCATGAAAAATCCTGCCCCTCCAAGCAAAAAGGGCAGGATGAGTCTGTTGTCGTTATCTGGCAAGACCTTCTAAAGGGGGCCTTATGCCGCCGGCAGGAGCCCGCCGACCAGATCCGCAGGGGTAAACTCGGGATCGCCAGCCTGGACGGTCGAAAGGTCATCCATTTCGAGCCGCCCTCAGAAAGCGTTCGTCGCGCGGTTTGATGTCGGCCACGACGATGCCGACGACCAGCGCCTCGAACTCCTCGAGGCTGATTGGGTATTCCTCCTGGCGGTTTTCTTGGAAGAGCAGGAGACCGCCCTTCCCGTCGAAGCTGTTGCGGACGCGGAAGATATCGACGCCGCTTCCGACGTCCACGAGATAAAGGCCTTCGCCGCAGTACTGAGTCACTGGGGCAATAAGAGCATAGTCCCGATTGCCGCGAAGCGTAGGCTCCATCGCATCTCCCATCACCGCATGAATGCGGAAGCGATCGGACAAGATGTTCTCGGCGGGTATACGGGCAGGAATGAGTGCGCTCACTGGCAAGCCTTCGGCGGCTGCCTGAATCGGTCGATCAAGCATTTCAGATACTCCGGATTGTCGAGTTGCTAATTAGTGGGCAGACGGCTTGACGAGAACGCCGCCGAACTGGCCGGGAAAGCGCTTGGCCTGGCGACGGCGGGAAAACTTCACGATCGTCACGTTGTCCCGCTGGTCCTTCACCTTCGCGACCTGGCCCTGAGAGCCTTGGAAGGTGACTTCGTATTTGCCGGCCATTTCAATCACTCCTCAAGTAACGATTTTCGTTATAGATAACGTAATCCGTTATGTATGGCGTTGTCAAACGATTTTCGTTATACCTAATGAAAATGGTTGCAGGAGTTCGTAATGCTCATCCCAGAACAATGCAGAGCTGCCAGGGCTTTAGTAAATCTCTCACAAGAGGAGCTGGCCAAATCCGCGAAGGTCGGATTGTCGACGGTCCGCAATTTTGAGGCGGGCCGATCGGTGCCGGTTCAGAACAATCTGGAGGCGATCATGCGCGTGCTCGAGGCGGCCGGCGTGATCTTCCAGGCTGAGGGCGAGATGGTCGATGGTGGACCGGGTGTGAGGCTCCAAAGATGAAGGCCGATGACTTCAAAGTCGCGCTCGATGATGCGCGTGCTCGCCACACAGCGTTGGTGAACCTGATACTGTTCACTGATCAAAAGGCGATGGCCGTGTTCCGGCTGTATGTCACCTTGGGTATCGGAGCGGGAATCACAGCTGCAGCCGGCTTTTTTCGAGATGATGAGCTGCTGCAATTCTCTAGATGGTCGATGCTTGCAACAGCGGAATGGCTGGCAATCGGAGCGCTATTCTGTTTTCGGGCGATGTCCCGTTCATCAATCAATTTGCCGGGCCGGGGGGCCGAATTTTGGCAATGGGCTATGCTTCCGCAGCATGGTGCGGAGGACGTCGCCGAAGCGTATTTTGCGGAACTACTTGAAACTCAAAAAGCCAATCGCAGTCTCAACGAGCGCACTGCCAGCGCGCTCGACATTGCGGTTAAAATGGGAATTGCAACACCCCTGATTACTGCCATTGCAGGGGCCGCGCCCCTGATCAATAATCTCGTTTCTTAGGATCTTCGCTCTTACGGCTATCCCAATCCCGCGGCGGTGGTATCTTCTCACCGCTGTTGGTGGTCTCCTGGTCCTTCTTGTCTTCTTCGCCGTCGTGGGCCATGGGCGTCTCTCCGTTTCCGCTCGAAAGTTTCACTATAGCGTCGTACGGCTGTCAATAATGCATCCACCCGCCGCGCTGGAAATCCCCGCGTCGGAGCCGGATTTCCGCCGTCCGGCATGTCGCCGGTATCCAGGCATAGGCAATGGTGCACCGGACGGTTTACCGCCCCAGGGACCTTGACTGAATTTGGCGCTCTGGCAGTCTGCTCGCCGACCTAAAAGGAGACGAACATATGTCGGCTGATCGCTACATTCGCGAGAAACTGTCAACTGCTCTAGATAGCCTCATCACCAATCGCGATATCAGAACCCGCGTGGAGGGTGCATTCCTTTCGCTGATTGCGGTGAATGACGATGACCTATCTGATCCGGAGAACCGGGAGCGCTATCGCAAACTGATGGAGCGGGTAACAGCGCGTGAGGCGGAGCACGAGGGCGAAGGAAGGATTCGCGCCACTTTGCGCAACATGACGGAAGAAGAAGTCGCCGGCGTAGCCAGTGAGATCAAGGAAATTCACGACAAGCTGCTCTGGGATCTGGCAGGGGATCATCTGGTTTAGCAAGGGCTTGCCGCTGTCACAATCTGCCCCTACATTCAATTCATACGGTCCCTCTCGCTGCTAACCACGGATGTACTGGCAGCGGTGCGAAGGGACGACGAAAGGTCGGGGAAAGACCGGCCTTTTTTGTTGCCCTATGCCGTTGAGAGGGGTGGGGCTATCTAAGCCTGTAAATCCTATCGGAACCCGGCTCCCTCAAAGTGCCGTCATTCTCGAGGGAAAGTTCCCTTCCGTAGGTGCCTCTGTGGCCTTCTAGAAAGTACCTGGACTGCGGCGCCGCTTTCCCTCCAGCCTGGTTCATATCTTGCCGATCGACGAAATCGCAGATGATGACAACCTTCTCGGCTCCGTCGACATCGATAGCCAGTGCTCTCTTTTCCAACATGGTCAATTCCCTCGAATCGTTTCGATCCAAGGATCTTAACTTGGAAATATGCGGGTAAACATGCGCGGTGCGGGCTCTGGGCTTAAACGTGGCCCAGGCCATTATGGACGTGCTCACGGCCGGGTGGACTTGCCCGTTTGGGCGGCGTCCCTAGCCTTGACTGCAACCTTACCCGGCCTTTTTTGTTGCCTGCGGCTCACCATCTATTCGTTATGGAATCCGACGTCGAAGCCGCTCGTCGGCGCTACAACGAGCTTTACCCGGATCGACCGATCAAGCGCATCGGCGATACGGTGGAGCCGTATTATCACCTGGTGCTCATGAGCGGCGCCTGGCAGAACGGCACGCCGCTATCGGACAGTGATATTGCGTGCGTCGAGATGATGACCCCGCCCGGATGTTTCTCATGATTGAACTGCAGATTGCAGGCTCCTCTGGGGCTGTGCGCTAATCCTTGACTGCGATATGCGCTGTGAGACATTGCTAAGCTCTCGGTTGTATTGCGTAGGGGGTGTAGCGTGACCAAGCCGACTCTGAAAATGACCATCGCGCTGTCCATGATCACGGCGCTGTCTAGCTGCAGTTTCTTCGATTCCGAAATGGTGACTGCTTGCGAGGCAAGTTTGCAAAAGCGGCTGCGGTCACCGTCAGAGTACAAAAGGTTTGAGATCACCTCGTATGAGGAGAAGCTGGACCGGGCCGCCTTCTCCCGATATCTGACGGACGATAAGGTTGGAGCTGTTTTCCGCGAGGCCCAGTTGCGGGAGTTCGACAGAGGAACTCTGGACCCTACATTATTCAGCCTTTTCATAAGCTATGACGCGCCAAATGCCTTTGGCACACCGATCCGCGGAATCGCTCGCTGCGAATACATGAATGCTCGAGGAGACGATTCGGGAGCCTCCGAGCACGACGTGATGATCGATGGCAAGACATACACGGATTGGCTCATTGAAGCCGTGAGAGCCTCGAGTAACTAGCGGCTCCTCACGCCGCCGATCGCACCTGCTGGTCTGCCTCTTTGGCGAGGCGCATAGCATTGTTGGCGCGGAGCCACGAAAGACCCGCCTCTTGGAGATACCCCATCCACTGGCCATGCCGAAGGCGCGCGCGCGCCTTGATCAGCCGGCGGCCGAGCTCGATGCGCCGATCGCGACTGTTTGTGAAGCCAGCTCGGTGCCGCAGCCCGTATCCGGAGTCTGTGTTCGACAGGCCATGGCCGGCCAGGGATGACAGTCGGGAATAGATCAGGGCTGTCAGGGCATGCCGCAGTGGGGTGGTGCCCCTCAAATGGTCCGCGGCAAGCATGATCGAGCCGAGTTCAATACGGTCCCATAGTTCAAGCCACGTCGATGCGTTTTCATCGATCCACTCAGAACAGGCCAGGATCAGATCAGAAACGGCCCAAAGGCTGCACTCCTCGATCAGCCAGTGATTTCCCTTCGTTTCAGCCAGCGTGCTCATAACCAGACGAAAATGTCCTTCCCCGCGCTTCACAAGAATTCGGCGCATCGTCACGATGGCTCGCGTTTGTCCCGGCTTTGGAAACTCGTTCGCCGGGATGATCTCAACGTCGAACTCTGCACAGATGGAGCGGACGAGCGCTTCGGACATGGTCAGCTCCTCAGTGCTTGCTGTACGGTGCGGCGGATTTCATCGTTCTGTGCCTGGCGGGACCGGGCATCGCGCTGATCAACGCCGTACTGGTTGACGGTGACATGCACCGGACGATCGGAGCGATCTGCCATCCGGCCGGAGCCGCCGCCGCGCTGATCGGAGACGCGGTTGTCGTCGACGATGATCACGCGTTCCTTGTTGCGCTTGAAGAACTCGACCTTCTGGTCCTCGCCGGCCATGATCTGGCCGTTGTTGGCGAAGCCGAGTTGCCGCCTCAGGCGGTCGAGCAGCGAAGGCATGCCGCCGGTTCCACCGATCTCCAACTGCCGCAGGTAGTTGGTGTATCCAGGGCCGACGCCATTGAGAGCGGACACATTGCCATTCAGCAGAGCGTCCGCCACCGGGTCATACTTGCCGCCGCCCCTGCCCGCGACATTCCGCGACGGGTTGAAGTAATACGGTGACATCGGGTCGAGGTGACTCAGCCCCTGGGAGCCGCCGCCGCTGCGGTAGTTTCCTCCACCCGAGGAGTAGCCGCCGCCCGAGTACGAGCTGCTGCCGCTGGAGTAGCTGGACTGCGCCAACTTCAACTGCTTCAGGCAGGCGATGATCTCCTGATTGTCGTTCTCCGCCTTCTCCCAGTAGTTGGTGTGAATGCGGAGCTCCTGCATGACGCTGTAGAGGTGGTCCTCGATCAGCGAGAGCGTGTCACGCCCGCCGGAGAGAATCGCCGCCGTAGAGTTGGTGTTTGTGACCTGCCCCGGGCCGCCCATCTTGAGAAGCTCGGGACCGTTCTCGCCGACCAGATAGGTCTTGCCAGCTTCGGTCGGACCGCCCGCTGCGCGAGCGCCGCCGTACGAATAACCAAGGTTCTCGTACATAGCCCGAACATCGGCCTGGTCGACGATGTAGCCCTGCTGACGGTTGTAGTAGCCGTTACCGCCGAAGACGCCGATGGTTTTGCCGCCGACGTTATACTGCTGATACGAGAAATCGGCATTGCCGCCATAGACGTTGACGCCCGTCGTCCCGCCGCCAGAGGACGGGACCGTGTATTGCTGGACGCCGATCGAGATGACCCGGTTCGGGATGTTCATGAGCGATGCTGACAGGGCTTTAATGGATGACTCGAGGTCGCGAACGCGCCCTTGCCCGTTGATGAGGGCATTGACAAAGCCGTCTATGATCCGCGGATCTCCGCCGATCTGGTAAAGGCTCTGCCTGACGAGCTCTAAGCTCTCGTGCGCCTGGCGTGCCGTAGTCTGGCCACCGTCGAGGGCTTGGAAGACCTTCTGAATTGAAGATGCGGCCCGGGAAACTGCGTCGGTTGCGGCCGAACCCGTCACACCGTCGCCGAATGCCGTAGAGAGCGGAGTCTTTGCCGCGTTGGCAAGGATTGCCTTGATATCCGCGAGCTCGGTTTTCATACCCTTCAGTTGCGCGCTGGACTCCTCGAACCCTGCCAGCGTTAGGCGGCGAGCGGCCTGCAGGCTGCTGGTCACATCAATGACGCCACTGTTCGCCGTCTGCACAGACGTCGCCACATTGCTCACGGCAGTTGCGAGCGACGTCGCGCCTTGTGCTGCCACAGTAAGGCTCGTGCCGGCCGTCGAGAGCCTTTCCAGCCCCGCAGTGACCGCAGCACCGCCAAACGTCTGCGATAGCGTGTCCTTGAGCCTCTTGGCCTGGTTTTCGCTCAATGCCAGTTCCGCCGACATCCTGGCGACCTCAAGCGCCGTGGGGCTATTCGCGATGACGCTGTTGATTTTGCCAATTCCGGTGACCGAATCCGGCAGCTGCGTAAACCGCCCGATGCGCGGATCGGAGAAGCCTTGCGCTTCGAGATCGCCGCGGGTGAAGACCTGATCGCCGATCTCCTTACGCAACTGCGCTCGCTTTGCTTCGAGATCTGCCCTCTGAGTGGCGATGTTGGCCTCCTGCAAGCGGGACTCGATTTCGAGCAGCGAACGCTTGGCGTCGTATTCCTTGCGTAGGTCAGAGACGATCGAGGATGAGGCACGGGCTTGAATGCCTGCGCTCTCGCCGATCGCAGCGTTGTAGCTTGCCTGCAGCGAAATGACACTCCCGAGGGCGCCGCTAATCCCCGAGGCATTGACGAGGTTGTCACGGATGGACGCGAAATCGGTAATTGCACCCTTGAGCGCATTGGCAGACATCGCCTGTTCCGCCATATTCCGAGTAAGGACGTCGACGTTGTTGCGAGCGTCGGCCGAGAACGAGGAAATGAGATTGTACGCGCCGTAGACGCCGCCTAGGGCAGCAACCAAGGGCCAGATACGAGCGACCAGGCCGGCCGCCATGGTCGCAGTCTCCTTGAAAGCACGGCCGATGCCGCCTTCGCTCGCCCCGTAGATCGTCGCGATCTGGCTGCCTTGCTGGATAAGGACCAGCAGAGGATTCATCCCAGATGCCAGCGACACGCCAATATCGTTCAACTGATAGATCAGGTTCGTGCGCTGCATAGCCGCAATGCGCGTAGCGGCGTTGTTCGCCTGGATTGCAGCGGTGTTTGCAGTGAAGGCGGCAGAGTGCCCCTTGATTGCTGCCACAGCCGACAATGCAGCTTGGCGCTCACGGGACATTGCCGCCGACATTTCGTTCACCGAAATAGCGCCCAGACGATGGGCCTCACGGATCTCTCCCTGCATCTGCTTGTAACGGGACAGCACCGCGTAGGTCGGATTGAACTTTGCTCGCAGTGCGTCCTGCTGGGCAAAGAGCACCTGAGCTGAAGCCTGCGCAGATTTCGCTATTTGCTGCTGTGCCAGCGCCAAAGCATCGGTCATGCGTTGCGCTTGGACCGCAGCATCGGCGATCTCTTTGAATTCACGCTTGATGACCCGGCCGCCCGTCTGCGCGCCCGATGGATCGATGTAGAGGGACACACCTTGCTGCATCAGCGACTCCTGTGAAGGGTGGCGAGACCCTTTCGGAAGTCTCGGTAAAGGCCATCGAGGGTGGCGAGAGCATGCTCGGCAACCTGGCGCACCGCCTGGTGTTCTTCGGTTGCCCACGGCCTGCGGCTGTAGGCCTTGAGCATGGTTTCAATCTCGGCTTGCCGGGTGCGGTACAGTCTGGCTATGTTCGCGCGGGTGAGCCTATAGCCACCGGCGCAAGTCAATTCATCGCGCGCAGCATCGCCGAAGGCTTCGACGCTGTCCTTGAACGTTGCGGCGGCGGCGATGGCGTCCATTGTAAGGGGCTCCTATTGCGCCTTCAGCCGGAGCAGCTCGTCGCGGCGTGCGTCCTGAGCAACCCGCAAGCTGTCGCCGCTCTCCGGATAGTATTCCGGATGCCTGAATTCATGCGGCACGCGGTCGGCATCACCCCGGAACGTGGCGACGTTCGCGTGAGCGATATTCCCATTGTTGATGGCCCCCTCGATGCCGGCCGCTCGATCTTCAGGAGACGGGTTTCACGCTTGCGCAAGAGCCACCTCCGGATCTATCGCCGCCAGATGCACCGATGCGAGTACGAACCGCTCGAGGTCGTCGCGCTCACTGTCGGTGAAGGCTTCAAATGCCTTCGCGAAGCTCGTGCCGGCGTTGGCTTTCTCGATGAGAGCGTCGATGTGCTTGCGCTCGCGCTTAGACATGGCGAGATATGCCGGCTCCTCGTACCAAAACCATGGCTGGTCTTCTGCCTGCGGCTTGATCTGCTGTTCGACCTTGGAAAGGCGTGTGAGAGCGTTTCTCATTTCAGCCGCTCCTCGATCGCCTTGAGCCGCGCTTCGAATTCCACGGCCTCCAAGGCACCGACATAGCGGCTGCATAGGCTGGCGATGGCATCTGCCTCGTCCGTGGTCATCTCGCCTTTGGCGACGGCCTCCAGAAGCGTGCTGAGCGCACCCGGAACGTCCGCTGCGCTGGTGACCTTGGGAAAGTTCTCGATGTCTACAGGACGGCCACGGCGAACCGGCGCAACGCGGTCGATCGCCAGCTTCAATGCGGTGCTGTCACCCTGGAGAGCGAGCTCGATGACTTTGCGGGTGAGTTTGTTGGCATCAGCACCTAGGAGCCTTTCGACGGCAAGCGTCGTCCGATGGCGAGCGCCTTTCGGCTTGCCGCTATTGCCCGTGGCAAAGCGACCCCGCGCATCCCTTTGACCTTTGCCGTTTTTCTTCTCCGCTGCCACCTTGCCTACTTCCGTTAGCGATCCGAATTAGAGACGGGTTCCGATATTGATTGATCCGCTGCGCTAGGGCTGGGCAACCTCCAGTTCCGAATGAGACCCGTATTTGCGGGAGGGAAGATCGCCAGGCTCGAATACACCGGAGAACTGGCTTCCCGATGCCAGAAGCTTTTCACCGGCAGCTCTCAGCACGAATTCGTTGACGGTTAGACCTTCCCGGCCGGCGCAAGCAAAGAGCGCATCCCGGAAGCCCGAGGTCACCCGGCCGCCGTTCAACATGACGTTGACGATCGGATCCTTCTGCCGGCGCTGCCTGGCAGCGATAATGGTCATTCCCGCTATCTCCTGATCTCCTGTTCGAGGATCAGAAGAACACGGAATGCCGGCTCATAGGATTGGAAGCGTTCGGTAGCGTTTTACCGTTCGGATGGCAGATTAGGGAAATGGAAAGGACAACCAGATACAAGTCTCAAGACTTACGGGGAGGATTGCCTTGGGATTGGGATGGAACTGGTTGTTGACATGGGGCAGCCTGCTCACAGGGGTCTTATCGGCATTTTTCTGGGCTTGCTCAGCCACCATTACGATCACTTCCAAGCCTATGACCGAACGAAAACTCAATGATCGCCTCGACGAGGTCATCGAACCACTTCGACGGCAGAGCGCATTGAATGGTTGGGGCGCGGCCTTGGCCGCTCTGACCGTTGCCCTGCAGGCGGCCAAACAGTTCCTATTTGGCTGAGCTCATCATGGCGATATACCCAGGTGGTCCAACACCCTCCTGACACGCGGATGATCCCGTTTTCCCTCTCGCAAAAGTTCTAACGCGGCAACGTCCCCATGCCGAACCATCTCCAGCGCAGGCGCTGATATCTCGAGGGGAGCACCTGGGCATGGCTGAGCGCCTATACCAAACTGCTTGCACCAGCCGCGGATGGTTTTCTCGCTGCGGCCGGTGACATATACAGCAGTCTTCAAGTTGATAATCTCGTCTTTGCGCATAAGGATCGGTGCCAGACCCAATCCCTCGCAGGCGAGCATCTCGCTGTGTCTGAAGAGCGCAGCCGTCATGCCGCACCTCCCAGGATCTTGCTCGTGATCCATTCAGCCGTATTTTCGGCTCGGGATATCGGCTCGCCTTCATGCCGATCAATCCAACGCCACCCTTCGCCATTCGTCTTGAAGGGACCGGCCAGGCGTTCCGGTCCACGGCAAATGAACGACTCGTCTCCGATGCGGGTCGGGGTCATGCGGCATCCCCGTCGCACGCGCGCGCGGCGTCATACTCGGAGCTTTCTTCATGGGCTTCGCCCAAACCCACCAAGGGCACGGCCCTTGGAACCGATGCGCCGGCTGCGCCGCCGCTGTTACCATGCGGATTAGTCGACGAGCTCGGCGCCGTAAGAGAGAAAATCAATGTCCGGGTTTTGATTTGCTTGGGAAAACGAGGAGTTCGCAGTTCCTCATGAACGGCATCGGCCAAGCCATCGATCTCGGCTCTAATCGCTTCCGTCGACAAGCCATTTCTCCTAAGCCCTTTTCGGACTTCACGGCAGACTGTGTGCCAGTGCTTCCTCCCCGCGTTGACGTCAATTACGGAGAGATCTGCCGCAATGCTGCGCGCGAGTGAAATGCGACGGCAGAAGGGAAAGATCACGACTTCCGCCGGCTTTCCGTATTGCACGAAGAGATCAAGCTGGGTCATTTGCGGCAGGCTCCCTCTTCAATGGCCTCAATGGTGATCGGACCACGGGTGTCCACATGATTTGGACCACGGGTGTCCATATGATTGCAGTCGCCAGAGGGACCACGGGTGTCCATATGATTTGGCAAACACCGCAGGTCACGAATGACGATCTCTGGCGGAAGATTGAGCGGAATCGCCAGGCGGATGATCCGGGTGCGAAGCATTTTCCCGTCCACCTTTCGCCATCCATGCTCAAGAGCGATGATCCCGAGCTTGCGATGCATTGCCACTTCACGCGACATAGTCTTCTTGTCGCAACGGCCTGCTTCTGCCGCCAGTTCCTCGTCACTATCCCATATGCAGCCCTCGTTCCATCGGATGACCTTCTTGTAGACGGCCATCAGGCGGAACGACTTTCTCGCCCGATGAATGATCTGCATTGCGATGTCGTGCCAATCGTCGAAGGCGTCATATTGCGCCTTGCGCTCACTCGGCCACCGCCAAGGTTCAGATCCCGGTGCGGCTTCGATCTCTCGACGGTTGCCGACCCATTCCGGCTCGGTGGTCGTAGTCGATTGCTTGGGATCAAAGCCCTGGTGCCCGATCGGGTCTCTTTGATCGATGGGGGTTATCTTGGGCCGAGCGGTCAAGCGTGCGCGCTCCTACAGATCCTGAACCGCTCGGCCATGGCTGCCGCCTCGGTGGCCTCGAGGGCGCTAAGATTGAACCGTTCGCGCAAAGCGGGAATGATCGGCCGCGGCGGCTGCGCCTGGTCGCCAAGCCACATCGCAGCCTGCTCGACGAGCGCGCTATGCTCGTGATCGGCGCCGGTCATGCAGCCTCTCCCATGAAGAAGCGGACGAGCTGGCCTCGTTCGGCAACCCATCGGCCGCCAACCTTCTTGGCGGGCAATTCGCCGTTGTCGAGCATATGGAACGTAGCGCGAGGAGAGCGCCCGATGAGCTTTGCAATCTCTGCGGCACCCCAGATCAGGTCCATGGAGTCAGCGGAATTTTCATCATGTTTCGGCACAGGCGAGTCGCCTCCTGTGATAGCACTGTAATAGGAGGTAATACTGTAATAGGGTTGACGTCAAGCGAAACCTAACACAGTGCTATGTCAATCACTGGGAGAATTTAGCAATGGCGAAGGCGGGTCGTGGTTCCGATCAATACATGCTCAGGCTGCCGGATGGGCTGCGGGATAGGATTAAGGCCTATGCGGAGCGGGTGGGCACCAGCATCAACACCGAAATAGTGCGGGTACTGGAGCGGGAGTTTCCCGAGCAATGGACCGCTGATAACCGATTGGAAGAGCTGGGAAAAATGCTTTCCATCCTGAACGCTGGAACGGAAGACCCTCGGCTGGACGAGTTTATTCAGAAGGTCGAGGAGACCGTCGAAGGCATCGTGAGCGGCAGGGTAACGGGTGTCGATCCAAATGCTCGCGATGCCGTGAGCGACATGTGGAGCGGCTACAAGGAACGGGAGAGCGAAGCGGCCTACGAGGAGGAACAAGATGCGCAGATGGATTACACCGAGGAAGAACTCGCCGCCTACGATGTCACCGGCCGCTTTGAGAAATATGCTGTGCCGCCGCCCAAAAAGCCTAATCCAATCCGGGACCAAATGCATTTGATCGATGTTCTTCCGCCACGGTCATTGGCCGAGCTAGCCGAGAAGCTGGGCAAAGGCGACTTGGAGTCGGCCGCGAAAGTGGTCCTCAGCATGCCGAAGGAGGAGATCGAGGAGCGGATCAAATTCCTCCAATTGCCTGTCGCTGAACAGTACAGGCTCCGGGGCGAGGAGCCGCCGGCCTCTTTCGGGAAAGATCCGTTCCGGCCGGATGAGGAGGACTAACGTCCATGTCAGTCCGCAAGCGCCGATGGAAGGATGCAAAAGGCGTCGAGAAAGAGGCCTGGGTGGTCGATTACGTCGACGCCAAAGGCGTGCGCCGGATGAAGACATTCAAGCTCAAGAAGCAGGCCGACAGCTTCGCCGCTACGGCCTCTGTCGAGGTCAGGGAAGGCGTTCACGTCGCGGACAGTGCCACCATCACCATTGAGGAAGCCGGCAAGCTCTGGCTGAGATCGGGCGATGCCGCCGGGCTCGAGCGCACGACGATGGATCAGCGCCGGCAGCACCTCAACCTCCACATTGTTCCGCTCGCTGGTGCGGTGAAGCTGACAAAGGTAACAGCGCCATGGGTGCGCTCATTTCAGGATGAGCTGCGGGAGAAAGGCCGATCGGCCGCGATGATCAAGCGCATCACGGTCAGCCTCGGCAGCATCCTTGCCGATGCGCAAGGGCGCGGCCTTGTCGTGCGAAACGCCGTCCACGAGCTATCCAAAGCAAGGTCTGGCACCAAAGCCTCTGAGAAGCGCGCCAAGGCGAAACTAAGGGTCGGGGTCGACATTCCGACCAATGCCGAGATCCGGGCGATCCTCGACGCTGCAAACGGCCGATATCGCCCCCTCCTCGTCACGATGATCTTCACCGGAATTAGATCGAGCGAAGCGCGCGGGCTGCGGTGGGAAGACGTAGACCTGAAGAAGGGCACCCTGCATGTCAGACAGCGCGCCGACCGATATGGCGAAGTCGGCATGCCGAAGTCCGAGGCCGGACAGCGAACTGTCCCCCTGCCCCCATTCGTGGTCAACACACTGAAGGAGTGGAAGCTGGCTTGCCCGAAGAGCGAGGACGGCCTGGCCTTCCCCAATTCGGTCGGCAACATCGAGCATCATCAGAACATGCTCAAGCGCGGGCTATGGCCGACACTGATAACCGCGGGCGTCACCGTTGCCACCGACGAGATGGACGAGGAAGGAAAGCCGGTCCTGGCGCCGAAGTATTCGGGCTTCCACGCGCTGCGGCATTGGTTCGCGAGCTGGTGCATCAACCGCAAGGCAGATGGCGGCTTAGAGCTCACTCCGAAAGCGGTGCAAACTCGGATGGGCCACAGCTCGATCCAAGTGACGTTTGACACCTATGGACACCTGTTCCCGTCAGCAGATGAAGCCGCAGAAATGGCGGCCGCCGAGCAAGCGCTTTTTGCAGTCGACGCGACATAGGCGCGACATGCAGGAGGAACGATCAATAAAAACAGAGACGGCCAGAACACTCTGACTCCGTTAGTCCTGGTTCGAATCCAGGTTCCCCAGCCAATTCTCGCTAAAAGCCCTTAATTCCTTGATTTTCCAGTCGTGCCGGATCCCGTTTTGGCATCATTGGCGACCTGATGCCCAGAACTGATGCCCAAAGGTGATGCCCAGGCGCTAGCGCGCATCAGCCGACCCTTCGGGCGAAGACAGGGTATTCGTCATGGCCGTGCGCCACGGGGTCGAGAATCTCATTCGCCGCGGAAATATCTTCTATTGGCGGCCGCGCATACCGGCCGCTTTCGTTCATTGCCGTCCGGGCAGCCGTCTTTCACTCAGCCTTCATTGTTCCGATCATAGAAAAGCTCAGATCATCGGCCGGAAGCTCAATATGCGACTGGCCGAACTGAAGATGAATTCGAAGGAAGCGATGCCTACCAAGAAGCAGCTCCAGATCCTGTTCGAGCACGTGCGGGATGAGGAAATCGAGAGGCTCGATGACATCAGCACGATGGCCAAGCGCAACGGCCGTGGTGGCGATGTCGTCGAGATGGAGCTCGATCTCGAGGTCGGCTGGGCCTGTCAACTGCTGGCGAAGTTCGGGACCCGCGTGGAGCTCTCCCTAGAGAACGGGTGCGCTGGCCTCACATACCTCCTGAACAACGGCGTGCCAGCCTCGCATGTCGATGCCATCCGGGCAAACTACCGGGGCGAGCTGACCACAGCACGCAGTGCCGGATTCGAAGACGGCATCCGCCCGGTCGAATGCCGCTACCAGTCGATTATGAACACGAGCCGCCAGTTCGGGCTCACGATCGAGAACCGCGCCCGGATCGCGATTTGGACGATAGAGCAGCGGATGCTCGGTTCCGAAACCAAGGCTTCGCTCCATCTCAAATGCCATCCGGGTGGCCCGCGCCAGATCGCTGTCGTCGGCGCCGCCGGAACCAGCCGAGACGCGCTTGAGCATCAGTTTCTCGGCAGCCCGTCCGGCCATCAGCATGGTGAGCATGTTTTCGTACCAGTCCCGAGTGTCGGTGGCCCAGAGGTGAAAGCCGACCAGATTGTAACCGCCCTGTCCGGTATCGATATTGAGGCCGCGGACCGGGCCGAGATCGAGAGCGTGGTGGACAACCGCATGTCCCGCCTCGTGGAAGGCGAAGCGCCAACGCAGACTGTAGGGCAAAGGCGGACGATTGCTCCGGATCCTGTCTTCGATATCCTCGTAGCGGATCGCCCGCTTGCCGCGGCGCGCCTTCAATCGCGCCTCCCGAACGATGCGTTCGATATCCGCACCTGTCAGCCCCATGGCCCGCGTTGCCAGGCGCCTCAGAATCGCGTCGACGGGATTGCCCTGATGCGCGGACGACGGCGTTGCCGTCGTGTTGCTGTTCTGCGGCTCGGTCATCGGCCTGCTCCCTTCCGTTCATCTTCTGCCTCTTCCTTCAGATGGTCGGCGACGATCTTCCTCAGCGAGAACCCATCATCGGCTTCTGCCTGGCCGTCCGCTACCGGCTCCCGGATCAACGACGTCACATCGTCACCGAGATGATGAGCGAGGATTTCCGCGAGCGTCGGGACATCGGGCTTCGGAATCTCGATATGCGTTTCCAGCCGCCCGGAGCGCTTGATCGCCTCGTCTATATCGTCGGGCCGGTTGGTGGCGCCGACGATGATCAACCCCTCGCTTTTCACGGCGCCGTCGAGCAGTTCCAGCGCCTTGTTGACCACGGCATTCCAATAGTCAGCATATTCCCGCTCAGCCGGCTGCCGCTTGCCGATGCCATCGATTTCGTCGATGAACAGGATGGACGGCGCCATGGCCCGCGCCTCGACAAATGTCTTGTTCATCTTGTCGATCACGTCGTTCAAATGTCCGCCCTGAAGCCAGGTCGAGACCGAGGTGACCACCAGCGGAACCTGCAGGCTGTTGCAAAGCGCCCGGGCAAAAGTCGTCTTGCCGGTCCCGGGCGGGCCGGACAGCAAAAGCTTGGTGCTCATCTCCGACCAGGCAAGGATGCTCGCCCGGTAATCGTCGAGGTCGGCTTTGAGATCGAGCGCCCAATCCTTCGCCTTGCCGTATCCGGAAAGGGTCTCGACGGTGACCGGCGGTCTGCGCTTGATCTCGCCCGCCATGGGCAAAGGCTCCGGCTGGATCACTTCGGCGCCGGACGGCTTGTCCTTCTTCCAGCGGCCGTTGCTCTCGGTTTCGGACGGCTTCGGCTTCTCTTCCGATCCCGACGCCTTCTCGGTGGATGTGGTGGAAGGCTTCGATGCAGAGCCCGATGCCTTGTCGCCGCCATCGCCGTCCTCCTCTTCGAAGTCGCCGCGATTGCGTTCGATGAGCGTAGCAAGGACGTGCATCACATCCCGGACATGCCGCCCCGGACGGAAGGCAAGGACCAGATCCTCAAGCGATAGCCAGCGCGCATCGGAATCCGACGGCAGGCCGAGCGTCTCGATTGCCGTGTCCGGATAGAGCACCTCGACCAGATCTGCGACGAACCTCCGATCAAGCTTTCCCGTTTCCAGCGACAGGTCGGCGGAGATCCGCAGCAGAGAGGGAATGTCCGATCGCTTTTCAGCGATAGCGACGATGGGAAAGTCGCGGGAAAGTGCGCTAATCATTCGCCGACGCAAGGCATTGCCCGTGACCCGGTGCACGCCTGCGCCGGAGAACGCCACAAGACGCTTGCGGGTCTCCCCCTCGTAAACGTCGAAGTGGTTGTCATCGAACATGTGGTCGGCGTCGATGACCGCGAAGGGCCCCCCGGGCACGAGCCTAGACTTTTCCACGAGCCGAAGCGTTTCGCGTTCGAAGCCATCGAGCGGCGCATGAACGATCACGACCGGCGTCACACGGGTCAGAACATGGACGACCTCCCGGAGCGATCTCCCACTGCTCCGCACCGCGGACGCCAACACCAAGGCTGCAACGATGTGACTGACCAGTGGCATTGCCGCTGCCCGATCCACCAGGCCGACCGCGTAGGCACGCCGATCGATGCTACTGCCTGGGATAGTGTCTTGCGCGGTCATGCTGTGTCGTGCCCGGTGGAAGGCAACCAGTGGCGAGGCAAACGGCGCAGCAACAGTCTGCGTTGTCACGACACCATCGCCGGCAGGACCAGACGTGTGATTGCCTGTCTCCTTCGGCACAAACAGCCAGTCGCCAAAGTTCTGCCGGAACCAGGCGCCATCCCGAACCGGATCGCCGCTCAATCTCGAGGTGTCGAAGACCGGAGTAAAGCGGAAGAGAAGATGGCCACCGACATCGACAATCTTGCCTTCGAGCAGGCCGTTGCGCAGAGCGATCCGGCGCGCCTCGCGGCGAGCGAGATGATGAAGACGGTGAACGAACAGACGGGCGAGTTTATCCATCAGCGCGCCCCCCGGTCTCCGCGGCAATAATTGCCGTTTTGGAGTTCTGCATCGGATCGCGCGGCCGTGTGCGGAGACGTTTTCGACCGTCGCGATAAACAGACTTCGCAGAAGCTGCCAACACATGCTCGCGCGGCGAACGACGCGGTCGGTTGGTGTCGGCCGACGCAGTGTCCGGAGCCGGCCCGGCCAAATGCTCGCTCTGAAACAGACTGAAATCGCGGTTGCGGTTCCGCAGCCAGTCGAGCAGCAGACGGCATGCGGCGTTGCCGTCGTCGGCAAGCGCACTCAACCGGAGCATCAATGGTTCCGGAACAGGGCCATCCAGCAGAAGGCCTTGCCGAACGAAGGCGAGCGCCAGGCCGATCAGGACGGCGGGATCGTTGTGACGGCTCGAACCACGACCAACGTCAGCGGGTTCGTGGCGAGGCATCGCCAGCCTGCTGTGAAGGCAAGTCGACGGGATGGTATCGGTCGTAACCGCTTCGCAGACGAAGCTGGCCACAGACGGGCTGCGGGTATCGATAGACATGACTGTCTCCTCGCCAGAGCGCATGGGCATCCGGCGTACGTGGAATGGAAGATGAGGAAAGCCGGCCACGCGGGTCTCGGCGTAGCCGCGGTTAGTGCCGTCGGGCGAGCGGCCGA
The DNA here is from genome assembly GCF_004827385.1 of Ensifer sp. MPMI2T. Lineage (GTDB taxonomy): Bacteria > Pseudomonadota > Alphaproteobacteria > Rhizobiales > Rhizobiaceae > Sinorhizobium. The sequence continues at coordinate 37,224 of NZ_SRXN01000022.1, read as the reverse complement.
TCAGTGCCGGCGTGGACGACGGGCAAAGCCAACGCGGATGCGGACCGGTTCCGGCTCGTCATCCTGATCCTCGTCGAAGCAGTCGAGATCAAAATGACCATCGTTGTCGTCCGGCGCGGCCATCGCCTGCTCTTCCTCAAAGCTGCGAGACAGACCGTTCAACGCGATCGGCGGCTTGCCGGGCATGGTCGAGGCGTGCGTATCCGACACGACCGTTTCCACGACACCCAGCGCCTTGCGCGCTTCCGCTTCGAGAAGCTGCTGGACACGGCGACCGAATCGCAGACGCAGTTCGGCCATGCAGGCGGCAACACCGTCGATCTCCAGCAGGTCGTCGATCTCGGACAAGGCCCAGATGCCGGTCGCATGATCGCTCGGGCGGCTGGCACCATCGACGATCGCGACCTCGACCGTGTCGACCATCATGCGCTTGTGATGCTTGTAGAGCCAGTCCGGCAGCACCATCGCCGACGCCATCATCTTCAGCTTCAGTTCCTCAAGCCGGCTGGTGTCGCCATAGGAGGCGAGCGAACGCTTGAGATCGAGGACGTAAGCCGTGTGCCGCGCGCGGTTCACAACGATCAGGTCGGGCGTGTAGCTGCCCTTCGCCGGCGCCTCGCAGTCGAGTTTGATACCGTCGAGGCAAGACCAGTCGTTTCCGGAGACGGCTTCGAGCGCCGCCTTGACCAGCGGCAACTTCAGCGACTGCGTCAGTACGGTGATGGAGGGGTTGGCCTTCGCCAGACGCTCGACCGCCTGCTCCAAGAGCTTGCCTTCCCGGAACGACACGGCGCGGACGAGCGAGGCGATGTAAACGTAGTGGCCGAGGATTTCGTCCTCGATCGGCTCGCCGTCGGCAATCGCCGCGATTGCGCGATCGATCAGCAGATCGAGATCGGCCTCAACCTCGGCAAAGCGAACGATATGCGGATGGCGGCGCAGTGCTGCCGGTTCGCCGACGCCGACCCGCGTGCCGGAGCCGAACGAACGGTGGGAGAAGACAGACGCCGCGAGAGCGGTCGAACGGAGAACTTCCCCACTGGGGACGGAGAGAGTATGCGTGGTCATAGCCCGATTCCTTTCGACAGAAGGCTGAGGGTCAGGCCCTTGTCGATGCGCCAACATCGGCTTGGGCCGCTTTGTGTCCGGTCTTCCGAACGGCCCTAACCTGGCAGGACCGGCGAACGGGCTCAAGGACCCGGAAGAGCAAAAAAGAACAAAGCCGGTACGTAGTTAACGCCGGGCTCACGAAGCCCCGGAGCGGATGGCCCCTTCCGACGACCGGCGTTGCCGAGGCAGCGTGTTTCCGCCCGCCTGCGGCAGGCAAAAGGAAAAGGGCCGGCAGGCGGCCCTCTGGAGATTTATGGGAAGCCGAGATTCCGGCCGTCCAGTCTTGGACCAAGCGCATTAAGCGGCGGCGTTCGGTGGTGTTACCGATTTCGTCGCGATGCCCGACCCGGACTTGATCCGGCCAACGATCTCCGGACGCATCATGTGTTTTCCAGGTTTGGCCAGAGCTTCAGCGACGGAAGGAATGTCATCCTCCGGTGTGAACTTGGACTTAGGCGCTTCGATCGTGGCAGTAGCCCCAAAAGCCGCAGCAATAGCCCCCATCCGTTCTTCGACCGAGGGGACACCCGTCGCCACCGCATCAGGATTGCGGGTGACATTCGGATCACCCCGCTCGTCCGGACCAACCTCGGCCGGAACGATCACGCTCGGCGCCTCACTCGTTTCAGCACCTGGCCAGGTTGGAGCGATGTTCTTCGAGGTCGCCCATTCCAGGACTGGCACGACTTCCGTTTCCAGCCAGGTCCGCAGTTTTTCTTTTTCTGGCCAGCTTTCGATGCTGCCCATCTTATAGAGCAAATCGCCGACTTCCGACCATCGTGTCTTCGGTGGAAGGGGGCTGTTCCAAACCACACTCGTGCAGTGAGGATTCGGCATCACGAACTGAGCAAGGCTCTCAAGCTCTCGTCGAGCAAGGCGCGCCGTCAGGTGTGTTTTGTCCGCGAGCGACTTTTTGACGATGTTCTTCTTCGGCAACGCCTCGTCGATATGCGCGCGGATCTCTTCGAGATGTCCGATGAGCGACTTGAGACCATCCCGGACTTTGATCGCAATGATTGCCTTCAGTCCGTCAATACCGCCGACATCGTACAGATTGACCTGCGGCCGCGCCTCTGTCTCGTTTTTCGAGCCAGCCATAATCGCTGCGACGTCCTGCACCCTGAGCTTGCCGTTCTGGGCAGCAAAGCCGATGGCCTGTTCGATCTGCTTGGGCTCAGCAGCGCTCAACTTTCCAAGAACCGTCGGACCGACGGCCAGTTCCACCAGAATGTCCTTGTAGCGACGCAGGTTGCGAAATACCGCGCGCTGGGTCCGGACGTGGCGCGCGGTATAGCCGCAGCGCTCCACAGCCCATTTTTCCAATGTTCCTTCCGGGAGCAGCCCGGCTGCGCGTTCAAGATGCTCGCCGAGCTTGAAGGTCTCTTCGGTCGAACGACGCGAAACGCTGATGAGGAACATGGCCGTCTCTTCGAGCTGGGTCTTGACGTCCTCGGCGAGCGAGTTGGCTTCGTAGAACGTGCGGGCGGCGGATGGGAGAGCGAATGCGTTTGTAGTCTTGGTCATGGGGTATCTCCATGTAAGAGGGAGGGTCGTAAAAGCATAATCGCCTTTACCCCTCCATTATCTCAGAACAATCCGCCATTTGAAAGCAATCTTAAGTTTTGCAATAAATTGTTTCCAAGTATTACATGGAATTATATATCAGTTATTACTTTAAATACTCTAAACTGCCTCAAGTATGCATCATTCCAAAAAAATTTGCATTTCCGCTACCGCAAGCAACAAGCACAATTAATACGTGCACGCTTTGCGCGAAAATAGGGCTGAAACGGCGGGAGCATCCGGGTCTTTCAAGTCAGCCTGTCGCCTGGTACCAAGGTGGCGGCAGCCTGATTTCCAGAGTGAGAGCAAGTCCATCCCATGGCGAAGGCCATACTCACCACAAAGGTCGATCCGACCTATGACGATCTCCCGGAGCAGCGGTATCATTTTCCGCGGACCTATCTGCGTCAGGTCGAGGCGGCGCGCGGGGACTGGATCGTCTATTATGAACCGAGGCGTCCGAGCAGCGACCTGATGAAGACGGGTGGCAGACAGGCGTATTTCGCGACGGCGCGAATTGCCGACATCATTCCGGATCCATCGAAGCCCGATCACTTCTACGCGCTGATCGAGGACTTCCTTCCCTTCGATCATGCCATTCCGTTCAAGGAGGCGGACCATTACTACGAGAGCGGCCTGCGCAAGGCGGACGGCTCGACGAACAAAGGCGCGTTCGGCCGCGCTGTCCGGAACATCCCCGAAGCCGAGTATGACCTGATCCTCACTGCCGGCTTCGCCCATGTTCTCGGGCAACGTGACCGGGAACGCGCGGCGCCGGATCCGGTCGAAGAGGCGCGCATCGGCTTTGGCCACAATCCCCAGATGCCCTACGAGGCCGACAGCATCGATCGCCGTCTCATCACCCAAGTGCTTCAACGCCCATTCCGGGACCGCGCTTTCTCCGCAGCAATCAAGACTGCCTACCACGACACCTGCGCCGTCACCGGCCTCAAGCTCATCAACGGCGGCGGGCGATCGGAAGTTCAGGCAGCGCACATTCGCCCCGTGGCGCGCGGTGGGCCGGACAGCGTGCGAAACGGGCTCGCGCTATCCGGGACGCTTCATTGGATGTTCGACCGTGGGCTGATCTCGGTTGATGATGACTACAGCCTGCTGATCGCTGGTGGCGGCGTACCCGACACCATCACGCGGCTTATCAATCCGGAGCGGCGCCTGCTCGTCCCAGCAAGGCCGGACGAGCGGCCGCATTCGCAGTTCCTGCAGTATCATCGCGAGCAGGTATTCAAGGGATAAGGTAGCGGAAATGATTTCCGCTCTCCCTACCGATTATCCCCTTCACTCTTCGCCGAAGAAGTCTTCATCGAGCCGCTTGACCTCGACCATGCGATAACCGCGAACGCCGACGGCATGCTCGATCATCAGATCGGCCAACTCCTGGCCATCAATGAGGATGACCCGCTGCGAGAGATGCTTGACGTAGTCGCGGGCCGGCTGACTGAAGGTGGAGGTGGTGACGAAGACGCCCTTGGTGGCGCCGAGGCCGACGAGACTTCCGACGAAGCCGTTCACGTCCGGGCGGCCGACCGGATTGCCAGGCGCGTAGCGTTTGGCCTGGACATAGATGCGGTCAAGGCCGAGGCGATCCTCGTTGACGATGCCATCGACACCGCCGTCGCCGTAGCGACCGAGTTGGGCGGCGGCGTCCTTGTGGCTGCCACCATAGCCCATGGCGACGAGCAGATCGACGATCAGTTGCTCGAAGAAGGCCGGGCTATTCGCGAGGATGCGTTGAAGGAGTTCGTCGCGGAGTGCAGCTTGGAGTGCCCCATAGGCCGCGTCGATCTGCTCCTCCGGCGTCGTCCAGGGTGAGGCAGTGTCGAGCGGTTTTGCGATGACACCGTTCTCTTCGGCGGCACCACCTTCATTCTTGTAGAACTCGCGGAACTCCGGCTCTCGCATCAGGAGAGCCACGTCGATGCGGTCTGGCGCAGTCGCCAGTAGCGCCTTGCCTCTGTCGGTCGCAACAAACCGACCACGCGCGGGCGACGCGATCAAACCGGCCTTGCTCATGTAGAATTTCGCCCAGTGGATGCGGTTGTGCAGCAGGCGCTGGCGTCCGCTCGGCAGAAGCTCGTCCCGCTCCTCCGGCGTCAAACCCAGATCGTCAGCGATCCGCTCCGCGACATCGGCCACGCGGGTTTCACACTCTGCGGCAAGGCGCAAGACGGGGAGCATGAGGGTCTGGTAGTCCGGGATCATGATCGCCTCAATTCTTGCGCAGGATGACGGCCATCGTGGACATGATATCCGACTGGGAAGGCCCCTTGATAATCTCGCCGTTGCTGGCCAGCTTGTGTTTGGCAAAGTGCGCCAGAAGGGCCTGCTCGATCCTTCGTGCCTCGTCTTCGCTGCCCGTTGGCTGTTTCAGAGCGAGGTCCCAAGTCAGGCCCGTGACCTCTGCAGCCATCGGCGCCTGATAGTTCGCGAGCCGCATGGCAGGATCGTTCGCATAGCCGATCTTGAAGGCGAGATCGCGCCCGCGTTGATCCTTCAAGACAAGGGCATAGACAAACCACACAGCATGGTCGCCGAAGCGGCCGCTGAACTCGCCTTCGTGCTTCGGCGCCAGCTTGCTGTTCTTCTGGGCAACCAGCCCGCGTCCGAGCAGCGTCTTGGGTTCTGCCAGCGAGACCGGACGGCGCTCGAGCGCCAGCAGCGGTGCTGACGTCTCCGGATCGAGTTCAACAACGGTTGATTGCGCCCGCAGATGATGGGCGCCGGTCAATGGCCCCACGAGGCGCGAAAAGACGTTTTCTTGTGACGTGATTTCCCACACGGAAATCGGATGAAGCGCATAGGGAAATTCGCTTGCCGCGCGCTCCGTGATGTTGCTGGCATCGATCTGGTCGATATAGTCTATCGTGTTCACTTCCAGTGACGAGACTTGATAGAGGCCCAAAACACGGCCCCGGTAGTCTGACGAAGTCGGCTCTCCCTTCGTACCCACCGTGAAGACGTAATCTCCCTCGGACAGTGCCTTTTTCGCCTGTGTGCGGGCCGCCTTGGAACCGAAAGTCAACGGCCAGCAGGGATCGCCCGGCGGACCCCAGACATAGGTGAAAAAGATCTTTGGCATGTTCTCCTCCCTTCGCGGGTTTCGTATCGGGCTAACGTCGCCCGCGCTTCGCCTTCGGCGCTGCCGCGCGTTCGGCGCGGATACGCTCCAGGAGTTTTTCGGCGGGCTCGTCGTTTTCATCCTGCGGGACCAGTTCGCCGCGGAAGGCGTTGGCGAGGATCGCCTCATCGAGCTTGCCCACAAGCTCCAGCGCGCGCCGGGCTTCTGCCGCCAGCCGGTCGACCCTGTCGAATGCGGATTCGATGCGGCGGACGATTTCGTGTTGTTCTTCGAGGGGCGGGGTCGGAACGCGCGTTTCACGAACGGTCGTCCCGTTAATTTTGGGCATATTTCCGGCAGTTCCAGTCGCGTTTGCGCGGAAGTAGGACCTTGCCGGATCGCTGTTCAGATATGTCGCAAGGTATCGCGGGATAGCCTTCTTGTGGTTTGCCCTGATCCGCATCATCAGATCTGGAAAGATAAACTCGTGAGGTGGGCCATCGAAGAGAACCGTCGTGCCAAGAAGCTCCAGCGAATTTGCTCTTTGGATAAGAATATCATTCGATAGCAACCAGAATTTTGAGTCTTGCGGAAGCGTCTGATCGAGATACTTAATCGTGCTTTCATCCAGACGCAGGCTGCCGCTTGAAGTTGCCGACAACTTGAGCGACTTCAAGCCTCCCGCCTTACCATCGGCCTTAGGCGACCAGCCATTAGATGGACCATCAGAGACGAGTTGGCTGAGCGGCACGTTTTCCCAGGGGACCAGTTTCGCCTGTCGGCTCCGCCACTCCCGCGTCAACTCCCCGCTGAACGCCTTGCTGAGCACGGCCTGCTTATAGCGGGAGACGAGGGTTTCGATGCGGGCGAGTTCGGTGCGGGCGCGGGCGGATTTCGCGTTCAGTGCATCCAGCTTGGCCACGATGCGCTTTTGCTCGGCAAGGGGTGGGAGCAATATCTTCCGCTGCTCCATGTCGCCCTTCGTCACGTGGATCATCGTCGAACCAGTGCCATGAGCCGCTTTGATGTTTTCCTTGTCCCAGTTGAACCAGTGAAAGACAAAGTCCCTGTCCGAGACGGCACCTTCAAGATCTACCCGCCAGATGTGATAATGGAATATGACTTTTCCGCCTGACCAAATTCTTGGACCGAAAGACGCCGACCACGCGTAAAGAAGGTCACCATTATCGCAGTATTTGGTAGGTTCAAGCTCCAGATCCGAGTAATACCATTTTTGGCTTGTGAAGAAATTCCCCACGCGCAACACTGGATATTTGCCTGAGCTCAGGAGTTCTTCTTGTTTGTAGGCTCGCCCATTTTGGAGGTCGCAAACGTCCCCCAGCGAGGCCTCAGCCCACCCCCTTGGCAGCTCGCTCATTCCGCTGCCTCCGGCAGATCATCGCCGAGTTCCGACATCAGTGCCTCGATCTCCAGCGTGGCGGCCTGCAGATGGCCGAGGATCGCTGCGGCAATGTCGTCGGGTTCGGTCAGGCCCTCCTCCGCCTCCTCCTCCGCCTCGCGCAGCCAGCCGATGTCGAGATTGTCGCCGCGCGCTGCGATCTCCTCACGGGTGAACCTGCGCCAGCGACCGACCTCACCCTCGTCCGGCCCGCGTTCCGTGCCATAGGGGCTCGTGCCGAAGGCCTGTTCAAACCCTTCGAAATGGGCTTCCGCCAGCGGTGTGGTCTTGCCGAATTTCGGCATCTGGGCGCGAAGGTCGTAGATCCAGGTGGCCTTTGTGTTGCCGGTCTCGGTCTTGCCGCGCGTCAGGAAGATGACGTTTGTCTTGACGCCTTGCGCATAAAATATGCCGGTCGGCAGACGCAGGATTGTGTGCAGGTCGCACCGGTCCATCATCATCTGGCGAAGCTGTCTTCCGCGCCCGTCTTCGAACAGGACATTGTCCGGCACGACGATCGCCGCCCGCCCACCGGGTTTTAGCGCGCGAATGCAGTGTTCGACAAAGGGAAGCTGGTAGGAGGAAACGGTTGCGGTGACGGAAAGGTCGTCGCGCGTCGGCGCGCCGCCCGCCGGGCCGAAGGGCGGATTTGTAAGGATGAGGTCGGCGCGACCGAGCCCCTTGCCCTTGTCGGAGAGCGTATCGCCGAGATCGACATGATCGCTGTCGATGTTGTGCAGATAGAGGTTCATCAACAGCAGGCGCAGCGTGCCGGGCACGTTTTCCATGCCATGGAAGGCGTGCTGCTTCTGCCACGCAGCCTTGTCGCCCAGATCGAAATAATCATCGGTGCGAGCTCGCATATAGCGGTCGGCGGCAATCAGGAAGCCTCCGGTGCCGGCTGCGGGGTCCTGGATCACTTCTCCCGGCTGCGGCTGCATAAGGCGCACCAGAAGCTGGATCAGCACGCGGGGCGTGAAATACTGCCCGGCACCGCGTTTGGTTTCCTCCGCGTTCTTCTGCAGCAGGCCTTCATAGAGATCGCCAAACTGGTCGCGCTCCTCGGAAAACCAATCGAGCTCGTCGATAGCCGTGACCAGCGTCGTCAGGTTCTGCGGCTCGCGGATGAAGGTAGAGGCGTTGTCGAAAATCTCCTGCACCATGTCCGGCAGGGGGCGGGCATCGCCATAACGCTTGCGCTCCTCGGACGACGCATTGTCGCCAGGCGGCAGAACGAGGGCGTCGTCTTTGCCGAGGCGCGTGCTGACAGTGCCGAGTGTGACCAACGTCTTTCGATAAAGCTCCAGCTTGGCGAGACCATTCGCCTGGACGAGATCCGCCCAGCGCATGGTCTTCGGCAGGCTGCCCGTCTCTCGGTTACGCTCGGCCATCATCTTGAGGAACAGCAGATAGGTCAGTTCCGTGACATATTGCTGGTAGGTGATGCCGTCCTTCCGGAGGACGGTGCAGAGACGCCAGAGTTTCTGGACGATGGCATTGGCATTCATGGCGGGATTCTTTTCTGACGCGGGATCGGCAGTGTGCTTCTAGCGGGCGGGTGGAAAGGGTCAACTCAGGCGGCGGACGGTCCCCAGATCGCTTCATTGAAGGCGTGCAGGATGTCGTCCAATTCGCCATCGAATTCCTGGGAAATGCGCGTGAAGCCGCCTTTGTCGGCAAAGACGCCCTGGTCGAGCAAGGTCGGGTCAGCCACCGGCTTGTCCTTCAGCGCGCGTCCGATGCGGCGCAGCCACTCCTTCTGTTTCTGCGTCCAGGCGCGCGACGCCTCGATCGTGAGGATCGCGTTGTCCACGCGGGTGGCATAGGGGATCAGCGGATCACCAAGGGCGGCCTGGCGGACAAAGCCGATGATATGGGCGGCGATGTCGGCATTACGGGCGCGGCCGTAGGCGGCGCGCAGCATGGCTTCGGAATAGTTCTTCTCGTCCAGTAGCCCCGCCAATTCCGACAATTCCTTGCGGGTGAGATCGCGCGGACGCTGGGTGACGGCGATCAGCGCCGGCACCTGGTTCATGTTCTCGCGGACGAAGCGCTCGAAACCGGTGATGTAATCCTCCGGCGTCGTGTTCTTGCCGAAGATTTCCTCGATGCGCAGCAGCTCGTCCTCATGGGTAGAGATGACGACGCCGTCATTCTTGTCGGTGCGCAGCGGGCGGCGCTCCAGCAGTTCGACGGCGCGGGGGTGGGCTGCGAGCCAGGCTTCGATTTCGGCACCGGAGCGGGTAGCAAGGTGCTGTACGGCCATGTCCGGCGCCTCGCCCGTGTGTCGCTCGAAGCTCTCTCGGGTTTCGGCATCCATGCGCTTCACCATCGCGCGCATGCGCACGATCACCTGGCCGGCGACCCAGCTCTTGTCCTCCTCCGTTGCGGCACTCTGGAGATCGGTGACCAATTGACCGAGCGAGACATCCGGCTTGACGACGACGGGGCGCATGTCCGTCATCTCCTGCAGTTCGGCATAGAGATCGACGGCATCGAATATGCGGAAGCTTTCCTTCCCGATCTCCGGGCAGAGCCGCGTGGCCCGGCCGATCATCTGGTCATAGAGGATGCGGCTCTTGACCCTGCGCACAAAGACCAGATTGCAGATCGACGGCACGTCGACACCTGTCGTCAGCAGGTCGACGGTGACGACATATTTCGGATAGGGATCGTTCTTGAACTTCAGGATCAGGTCGTCGGCCTTGTCGACATTGCCGGTGATCTTCATCACCATGCTGTGCGGCACCGCGTCCTTGCCATACTCTTCTTGCAACTCCTCGATCAGGAGACGGACGATGTCATCCGCATGGGCATCGCGGGCAGCGAAGATCAACGTCTTGCCCGGTTTCCCCGGCGGTATCTCTGTGGCGATCGCCCGGCAGACGATGCGGTTGAACGCCTCCGAGTAAACCCGCTTGTTGAAATCGGCGACGTCGTAATCGAGCGAGACTTCATCCGGGAGCTCGAAAAGGTCGATCTGCCCGGTCGTACGGTCAATGATCTCGACCTCTTCGCCACCTTCAAAATGAATGCCGGCTTCCGAAAGCGCCGTGGTGATGCGCTTCGGCGGCAGGTGATCGTTGAGATAGCCTTCGACAACCGCCTGGCGGTAGCCGTAATGGAAGACCGGATGGCCGAAGATCTCGCGGGTGTGCAGCGCGGGTGTTGCCGTCAACGCAACCTTCACAGCATCGAAATAGTCGAGGATCTGGCGATAGGCGGACTGGTAGTCGTCGAAATTGCGGAACGCGATATCGCTCTCTCGCAACTCTGCATCCAGCGTGTAACCGCGATGCGCTTCATCGACGATGATGCAATCGAAGGTGCCAGGCGTCGGACGCTTGCTCGGGTCCGGTTCGTTCAGGATGCGGGCAATCAGGGACTGGACGGTGGCGACCTGCACCTGGTCCTCGTCTTCCGGCAGTTTTTTCTCCAGTCCGGCGACCTTATAGATCTGGGCAAAGTTCAGCATGCCCTCGATCTCGGTTGTCTCCAGGGCGTCGCTTGTCTGCTTGCCGAGCGCCTTTCGGTCGACGAGGAAGAGGATGCGACGGAAGCGCTTGTGCTTCAGCAGGCGATACATCAGCGCAATGGCCGTGCGGGTCTTGCCGGTGCCGGTCGCCATGGAGACCAGAATGTCCCGCTGACCGGCGACCACGGCATTTTCGATCTCGGCGATCGCCTCTTCCTGATAGGGCCGCATCTTGCCCTTGCCGAAGTTTTCCTCCGCGAGGCCTTGGGCCGCCTGATCGAGATCCGTCTGCAGGATGTCAACGAGGTCCTTAGGCGAGAACCAGGCCGTCAGCGGCCGCGGATGGTTGGTGTCGCGCCTGAAATCGCAGAACCAGATCCCGGACTTGGTTTGCCACTGGCGCACGAAGGGGCGGCCATTGGTGGCGAAGACGAAGGGAACACGGAAGGGATCGGCGAGCCCGTGTTTCCAGGGGCTATCCGTATGGCCGTGTTCCGGCGGCAGGACGATGGTGCGGGCGTAGCGTTCGGCCTGCTGCAGGGTGGAGGGTACATCCACGCTCTCGCGCTTCGCCTCAATGAGGCCGACGCAGGTAAGACCGACGAACAGGGCATAGTCCGCCCGGCCGCCCTCGGAGGGCCATTCGGCGATCGCGACGTTCCGGCCTTCCTCCGGTCGTGCGCCCGCCTGATAGCTCAGTTTATCGCTGTCGGCTTCCCAACCGGCATCGATAAGCTGGACGTCGATCAGCCGACGGGTCTGGCGCTCGTCGAGTTCGAGGCGGCTCGCGGCTTGAAGGCCTGCCTGTTTGAACTCCATCTGCAACTGCTGCGGCTGGGCCTCGGCGGCCTTCTGCAACTCCGCGAGGTTGCGGGAAAGTGCGACCTGATTGGCCTCCATTTCGATGGCCGTCTGCTCCCAGACCGCGCTGTCGGCCGCCGCCTGTCGGGCAAGCTCTTCGGCAGCGACGCGAGCCCTGGACAGTTCCTCGGCCGAAGCATGGGCGGCCGCGAGCTGCGTTTCGGCTTCACGAACCTGGGCACGCAGCGCCGCAAGCTCTGCCTGCGTGGCCTGGTCAATGTCGGCCGAGGCCCGAGGCGGCACAAAAGGACCAGGCTTGAAATTGGGATCGCGCCCATAGGTGCGGCGATACCAGACGCCCAGTGCCCTACAGAACTTGAGCGCGGCCAGAGCCTCTGCGGGCGAGCCCGCCAGGCTATGGGTTGCCTCATTACCGCTCTTGCGCACGGCGTGGAAGATGTCGGCAACCTCCCGCGGCAGCACCTGCTGAGTCGCAAGCCGTCGCAGCAGATCATGGGTCGTCTCGCGCGCTGCCGGATCATAGACGCCAGAGAGCGCCGCAATCTCCTTGACCATGTATTCGCCGAACTGGCGACTCTTGATCAATGAGGTGTTCGCGTCATCTGCAAAGAAACGTTCGGCGAGCACGCCGAGCCGGTGCAGTTCGGAGCTTATCTCTTTCAGATGTCCGAAATTCGCCGACAATGCCCCCACCTAATGCTTCTTATCGCCCACGCGCGGACCATGCCACACGTCCTGGGGGCAGGCAAACTAGAGTTGTAAGTTTTCAGCGGCTGGGGACCTGAGACAATTGGAGCCGAATGCGGAAATCATTTCCGTTCGGCTCCAAAAGCCGCAATTGCGATGTTCGGGAACATAGGTGACAAAAAGGCCGAGCACAGAGGCCACCTATTGAATTCAACAACATCTGCTCTGCTGAGAGCAAGAAGCTCCGCCCCTCACTGCTTTAGCCGTAGGGCATTACTGCCCCTTTAGAATCAAACCGATTTGAAGATGCTTTCCGCGCCGTCGGAGCGTAGACGCGCCCAGAATTCCACGGCATACCGATCAGTCATCCCAGCGACAAAATCGCAGATCGTCCGGGCCTTGGTCTCGTCATCTGGCGCATCCAGATAACGTTCACGAACGTCATCTGGCATCAGCAGGTGGCCTTTGTCGGCCTTTAAAGCCTTGAAGATGTCCGATACGAGTTCCGTGCCTCGGTATTCTCCGAGCTTTACGCGGGCGGAATAGATGATCGCATTGAAGGTGTACTGCTTCAATACCTCTACCGTCTTGCGCACATCCGGCTTCAACCAAGCCTTGGACAGAGCAGGAAACTCCGGATTGAACTCGAACTCCACCCCGTTAATGAATTCATGAACTAGGCTGGACGACTTTTCCGTTCGGACGTAACCATTGCTGCAGAACTGATCCGAGGTCTGGCTCGCCTTTATGAAAAACTGAAGGGGATCGTCCTCACCCTCGCCAGGGATCATTTCATGGAAAACTTCCAGGAAAGTCGTGAGGATATCTTCCTTCGTGACTGGTTCGCCCACTTGTTTGGCGACCTCCACGACGACCGTTTCGAGCAGTTTATCGTTCGAAGCAAAGATCGTAGCTGGCGTCAAGAATCCAGCTTTTAGGCTGTCTTCAAGATCATACACCGAATACGCGATATCGTCTGCGATATCCATGATCTGACATTCGATGGTCTTGAACTTCTCGCCTGCAGGCAGCTTCTTTCCGCGCAGAACCTTTTCTTTGATCGCGTCTACGATCACCTGCTCGGACTCATAATAGCCCTTGGTAGGCTTACTTCCCTCTGCCCGCTTCTTCGGGATAACCCTGTCGTATTTGAGGATTGATGCGAGCGTCCGATAGCAAAGGTTCAACCCCGCACGGTCGTCTCCACCGACGGCCTCAGTGTACTTCACCTTCTTATCCAACCGGCTAAGAATGCGAAGTGTTTGAGCATTTCCTTCGAAGCCGCCGAACTCCAGCATCTGCTCGTCGAGCGCCCGTTCGCCATTGTGGCCGAACGGTGGATGGCCAATGTCATGCACCAACCCAGCGACAGCACAAAGGCGGCCATCGATTTCCTGGCCGCTTAACTGCTCTTTGTAGACGATGTTGAGGCGGTCAGCGATACCTTCGGCAATCTGCGCCACCTCGAGAGAGTGAGTAAGTCGATTTCGAAAGAAATCCGACTCGTGTCCCGGGAATACCTGCGTTTTTCCTTGCTGACGCCTGAAGCTGGCGCTGTGAATGACACGCCCGTAGTCACGCTTTATGTGGGTGCGCCATTCTTTATGCTGGGCATCAGGTTTTTCGGCTGGGCGCTCGAAATCCCCGTCGACGTACAACTGGACGGTGCTCACTTGGAATCGCGCGCCTTGTTCTGGTCAGCTTTAGCGTTTTTTGTAGCTGCTTCCTTTGCAAGCCGCTCTTCCCGCTGCTTCATGGCTGCTTTAAACGTGGCCACCTTCTTTTCGGCTATCTCTCTGACGTCAATTACTGCTGCGTAGGCCATGCTTCCCTCCTATGCGCCAACCACCAAATCAGTGCTGCGGAATCATTATAAACGAAATTTGTTTATGTTTCGTTCACGTTTTCACGTGTTGGGTACGTCGGTAGAATCTGAAAAGAGCCGAGCGAGAAATTGGGTAGCGCAACCCTAGCCATGCTTATTCCCCCCGCGTCGTCAAGATTTTCCGTCATCTTCCGACTCCATTAAGCGCGTTGGAATTCCCGCTTTTCTAACCACGTCTGCGATGTGACTCGTTCGACCGACGTTTCCATTCAGATAGATGCCCGTATCCTGCGCCAAGCTTGTGACAAGCTGTCGGAGAGCCTCCAGACCGTCTTTCACGTCGAAAACAACCCAATCGTTTGCTTCGCCCGGTACGATAGCCCGACCAAGCGACTGGCTGACACCGATATGGAGCTGTACGACCCACGCAGTCTTGCCGTCGAATACCCATTCGAAACGTACATTGCCAAGAACCCGACGTAGTTCCGCATGGGTCGCGTTGACGGCGTCAAGGACATGACCCGGAAGGGGCTGCGGCACGACACTGCCCTGCATGAACTCTTCGCCCGTGCCCTTCGCCCCCTCAACGATCAGTTCGCCATCCGAAGCCTCGATGGCCGCGCCCGAGTATTCCGCTTTGACACCTTGCTGAGCGAGCACTGACGCGAGGGCCGCACCTTCAGGGTCTTCGTTTTGCATCAAGCGGAACGGGTCATGCCAACCGCGGGCCGTCGTGTATTTACCTGGAATCTGAACAAAGGGACTGGTTCTAATCCATTTTTCGGTGGTCCCGGTGTCGCTGCCAAATGTGAACGGCGCGACGCGACGCGAGATGACCGTGGTACGAGGAACAGGCAGGCCAGCGATGTGGCCTATGAGAAGGCCATAGACCTTGTCACCAATCAGTCGGCTGAAATCGTTGGGCCATTGAACATCGGCAGCTCGATCGAAATGGTCGACCTCACCATATTCCCAGAAGATGGTATTCGTCTGCCGCCAACCCCGGGCGCGCGGATGGAGGCTAAACTCGATCCGCGCATTTTCGCTGGCCTCCAGAGCAGGGTCAAAACCGTAGACGATTTTGAAGAGTTGCGTCGCCCACGTAGTGGGCAGGCTCGCAAACCCTGGACGCTCTACACCGCGCGGCGTGGCGTCCGGACGAAACTCGACCAGACCACCCATCGCAACTCCCGAAACACCACCATCGGATACATCGATGGTTTCGTTGGCAATGGTAAAAGCGCCGTCGCCTGCGATGCGCTTGATCGCCGATTCTGCTTCGTCGACGGTTTTCAACGCATACAGGAATTCACGGCTCTGAGATTCTGCCTCACTGAAACTACGGACGTTGACGGTGCCATCGACGCTCCTTTCGAACAATGCCTGAAGCGCCGAAGCCAAGGATGCGAACGAGGTGTTCTCTGGAAGGTTGGCGAGCCTGCAGTACTGCTGGGTCGGCTCAGTCTGCGACGGTGCGAAGCTTACGAACTGGGCAACGTTGAAACGCTCTGCCAGCCGATCGAGCTTATAATCCTTGCGGAAATCCGGCATCGGATCGTGTTTAGTGATCCGGTTTCGATACTCACTCACGTAGCCGCTCTCTACTTAAGCCCAACACCTCGACGGTGATCACCGTTTTCAACGTACACCCCCTTAAGCAAAATACAAAAACGAAGACACCCCCTGAGGCGAGAGTCCCCAATAATCTCTTGGGGGCAACAACGCCCGGCGTGCCCTTTGGTTCGCGCGACCGTTGACTTGCGCTTCGGGCGAAATAGCATCTCGCAACAACGTAGGAGGGAATCATGTCAGGTAGCGGTGGCGGTGGCTCAGATGATGACAAAGGAAATTGGCGACCGGTCGCATCAGTTCCGAAAGCTGGAGGGGGCGACGGGGGTGGGACTGCTGGTGCGAACCCGTGCCTTTTCACCGAGCTGGCCGTTCTCTCCTCACCCAACTCCCAGGTCGTCGGCAACCTGCCAGTTGACTCGATATTGAACGTGGTGCTTGAAGAAACTCCCCTGCGCGTCGTCGCGACGCATCACGGGGCGATCGCCGGGTCAATTACATCAGCGCGATTGGCAGATATCATTGAATGCATTCGAGGGGGCCAAGTGTATGAAGCTAGGGTCACGCATATCAATGGGGGCATCGTGCGGGTGGAGATTTACCCGGCATGAGCCAGATAGATATCGTCGGCGGCATCTACCGCGAAAAGGTTGCTTTTCCGTACTGGGATCAGTTGATGGGGTCAGCAGGCCGCGCCGCCATGGCGCTCAGCGGCCATGTTGATACCATCCGGTTGCACAGTGTTGTCGCAGAGCGTGAAGGCGTTACTGCCACGGCGTCGTTCGGTGCGTCTGGCATAGAGCTCAATCTGCAGCGACGGCCCGAGGCCATCGAGTTCGACTATATACACACGTTGGCGGTTCCAACCATTTCTCCCTGGCCAAGCCCTACATCGGTCCATATACCCGAGGTGACTGGAGAGGTAGCCATCAAGTTCGGGATGATGGAGAGCAATCCCAGGGTCGATGCGATTCACGCCATCTACGACCCACAGTCCCCTCATGATCCGCAGTCTTTTGCCGGTTCGGGGTCTAAGGCGAAACACCTCGCTGTGATAGCCAATCGCGGCGAAATTCTCCGCATGGCCAAGAAAAACACTGTAGATGACGCAGTACCCGAGATTTTTGCGGCAGAGAATGCGGAAATCGTGATCGTCAAAGACGGGATCGAAGGCGCGACGGTCTATGTTGACAGTGATGTTCATCACATTCCCGCCTTCAGAACACGGAATGTATTCAGCCTTGGCTCGGGTGACGTCTTTGTGGCGGCATTTGCTTTTGCCTGGGCCATACAGGGGATGGCACCGGCCGAAGCGGCAATGTTTGCCAGCAGGTCGACCGCTGACTACGTCGAAACGCTGGCGCTGCCGATATCTCCTCCGAGTCAGATCACGGACCGAGAGGTTGTGAAGAAGGCTGGCGGTAGGATTTACCTCGCAGGCCCATTTCGCGAAACCGGACAAAGACTTTTTATCAATGACGCTCGTGCCCATCTGAAGGCGCTTGGAATGGAGGTGTTCAGTCCAATTCATGACATCGGCCCCGGTGTGGCCGAAGTGGTGGTCCAACAGGACTTGAATGCGGTTCAGCAGTGCGACGCGGTATTCGCAATATTGAATGGCAGCAGCCCCGGCACCGTCTTCGAAGTGGGCTACGCGCGCGCGCTCAACAAACCGGTATTCTGTGTGACGCAAAACATGCGCGAGGTCGACATTAAGCTTCCAAAGGGATCGGGTGCGTATTTGCACGATGATTACGTCAGCGCACTGTTCCAGATTGCGTGGCGCTCATGAAACGGGCTCTCCTTCTTTCCGGTGGAATGGACTCCACCTGTCTCGCGTACTGGCGCAATCCAGACCTCGCCATCACCATCGACTACGGCCATAAGGCCGCCCAGGGTGAAATTCGAGCTGCATCGGCTATCTGCCAAGCACTTGGAATTGAACACCATATTATCCGAGCCGACTTATCCGCGTTAGGTAGCGGCGATCTCGCCGGAACTCCGGCAGACCCCAATGCCCCGGCCAGTGAATGGTGGCCCTATCGCAACCAGATGTTGGTTACTCTGGCGGCGATGGAATGTATCAAACACGACGTCGGCGTGCTGGAAATAGGAGCTCTGCGCACGGATGGCTTTCACGTGGACGGGCGGCGGGAATTCGTCGAAGCTCTGAGTGCATTGCTCTCGATGCAGGAAGGAGGGCTGAAGCTGGAGGCACCTGCTGCCGATTACAGTGCGGAGGAGCTTGTGCATATGTCGGGTATCCCGATGGAAATTCTAGCCTGGTCCCACTCCTGCCATGTCAGCGACTACGCGTGCGGCTACTGTAGGGGCTGCCGCAAACACTACGAGACCATGGAGGAAATAGGGATTGAGCCCTACTGATCCGCGGCCGACTGGGGCCAAGCCTGCTTCCGCCCCACTCGGATGGCTTGAACCTCGTGCTCTGGATTTAGACTCCGTACCAACAAACGATGGTCGAACGTTGACTGACGTCATGAGAACTCGTCGGTCTGCCAGAACGATGACCGCACCTCCAATCGAAGCAGTTGCTCAGGTCGTTCGTAAAACTCTGCTAGCGGACTTCGCCGGCGTGGGGTCAAACCACGGCCGCAAATTAAAAGCGGTGGTCTCGGCGGGCGCGCTTCATCCCATCCAAAGTGTGATCGTCAGCGGTGCTTGCGATCCTGTCATCTACGACGACGACTCCGATCAGTTCTTTTCTGTTCAGGTGCGTGACGACGTCCGGCTCCAAGCTTTCGTGGAAAACTGCAGGACGGTACTTCCGGACGCAGGAGGGTGCTGGGTTGCCCTCATCGCCGACTGCAGAGATTTATCCAGCCTATATACCGATCACCAATCATTACTCTGGCGCGATGCCGGTGCTGTGATTCAAATGATGGCTCTCGTGGCCGAAGCCCATGGATTGGCGTTCTGCCCGCTCGGAATACTGGGCACTGAAATCGTGGAAGCGCTTCTCACCAACCACCACCACCACCACGCCGTAGCAGTTGGGGTCATGGCGATTGGGAAAGGTGAAGCAGCCTAGAAGGCCAGTTGTAGTTGTTGGATCGATTCGGTCACCTTGGCAGTCCGAGCAGTGGGGCCAATTCTACGCATGAAGTCCCACATGATGGCATCCAGCACACTGGCTCGCACTTTGATAGCCGCCGCGAAGCGGAGAAACAGGTCTTCGAGCCAAAAGTATTCCTTCGTTGGGTCGGACTTCGCCTCGAAAACGTTCATCATTACGCAGGCGCGATGGAGATGGACATCGATGATGGCAACGTCGTCGGCACCCAGATGATTTCTAACAATCCAGGACGCGGTTTTGGGACCGACGCCAGGTAGATCGAGAAGCCGGTCCCTCAAAGCACGTGGCTGCTGCGCTGTATCCAGGTATCGTGCCATGTCGAGTGAGCGTGACAGGTATGATGCCTTCTGGGCTGCAAAGCGGTATCGGCGCTCCCTGCCATTCATCAGGAAAGGCTGAGACAGAAGGGCCTGCATGTCTTGTTCGCTGGCATTCCCGAGTAGCATGCCCTGCTCTCTTAATCGCTCGAAAGCGGCTATGCCCATTTCGGCTGGAATTCCGTACCCGCCAAGCAAGCAGACGGCAATTTCCTCGAGCAGCGTAGCACCCAGGCGATGGTGATTATAGCGGTTGCGGCGAACTTGAGCCTCGGACTGATATTTCCAGAAAGATGGAGTGAACAGTTCGTCCGGACGTCCCCAAGCGACGCCAGGCATGACTTCGTCGGCATCTGCTGGAACGCAGAATTCTTCGATGTCACCGTCAATGTTGATCCACAGTCGCTGCATGCTACCCTCTCGGCGCGCAGTCCTAAAGCACCAAGTGCAGGGCACGTCCAGCGAAATTCGCCGGGACCCCCCCGGATATCCCCGCCTACCACAGGCATGCTTGCGCCAGTCTGCATTCACAGACTTGCCGTACGCGATGCAAAAGACAAGGCGGTCGGCTTGAAGACAAGGCCCTGGATGGACGGGACCGGAGGACCCGGAAATTATTGCCGCTCCATCCCGTGTTGACTGAGGCTCCAAAGCCAGGGCACAAAGATGGCACCCACGGTCGCTCGCGAAGGAGGATCGTGGAAAGTTCCCTTAGTTTCGGAGGAGGCGTATAGTCGCTCATCCTCAGCGACCTAGGGGTTGCCTTCCTTCTGGTACTTCCGCTGCGGTTTCACTGGAAGTCGGCTCCTCAAAAAAGCGCGTTGCAAAGTTCGCTCGCAAAGGTAGTATCCCGCAAATGGGGTGATGCTGGGGGAGTGAGGCATGTTCTTGAGGAGAACTGTAGCTGGATGTTTCATGCTGTTCTTCGCCGTGACAAGCGACGCGCTTAGTCAAGAGCAACCGCGAGAACAGGTTTCGCAGCCAACCACATCGCAGCCAGCGTCAACGATTGGCGCCGATCCGTATGAACGAAAGCAGGAGCTAGTCAAAGAACTTGCGTCGCATGCAGATTGGTATCGTGACGACAGCCGGTTCTATGGCAGGCTCTTCGTGGCCTTGACGCTCGCGACACTGATCGGGTCAGCCGTCACTGCACTGCTTGTCGCCGTGGACTTTGCCAGCAAGGGAGCCGCAGCGAAGGCGCTCGTCGTTGGCCTGCCCCTACTGACAGGGTTATTTACGACTCTCATCAGTCAATTCCACGTCCAGGATCTGTGGAAGCTCCGGGAGATCGGACGGATCGACGCGATGATGCTGCGCGAAAAAGTGAGGGCGTTGCAGACACCCGCAAGCGATGTCGAAATGCGGACGGCGCTCCTTCCTTTTGAGCTGGAGAAGTATGAACTCGAACGCCGCCAGGCGCTGGCTTTTTTTGAGTATCTAGCCACGCAGGAAGACGCTGCGAAGGCGGCTGGCGGGAAGGCGGAAAGTAGGTAGGGTATAAGGCGGGATACGATGGTGCACTGCGCCGGGTTGATCGGAGGCCGTTTCAATGAGGCATGCTGCCATAGCTCTTCGAGCATGGCGTAGTAGCGTTCCTCGGCTTCGGCCGGCGGGATGTGGCCGAGGCTCCAGCAGCCGGCGATTTTTGAACCAGTCGACCCGGTGTCGCGAATTCGATGGCCTCGAACGGGGCTGCAGCTTTTCGAGCTTCGAGAAGTCTTCGGCGTGCGTACCGATTAGCAGCCACTTCGATTAGATTTGGTGCGAAGCTGGCGACGCCGCCTGATTCTCGATCGCTAGCATACCCACTCAAGCATTCAAAATTTCAACCCTAGTTCAGGAGATGCTACAGAAAAATTCGTAAACATTTTCATGCCGCTAAACGATATCAGGGTGGTCACAGGCCGAAACGCAGAATAAAACTCTTGAACAGAGCAATAATTAAGTTTTCAATAATCTGCAGGTGTGAATGAGGGAAATACACCATCTGTAGGCAGTAGTGCGATTTGTCTCCGTGGCTTTTTGCGCCATTTTTTCCAGCTATACTATTTTGAGATATTTCGAATCCCTGCATGACCTGGAGACTCTGAGCGATTTATACCTGGTCGTATAAACTATAGCCGAATATCTGTGGAGTATTTCATGTCGTGCAGTATTTCAATCTCATCCGGCCCCGCACGAAATATATTCACATTCTCTTTAGGCGTAACTCTTTGTATTCTATTGTCGGCGTGCGTTCCGACAGGTGAGAATTATCTTCGAAATGGCATGGGATCGTCTCTTGCACCGCATGACATCCGCCAATCGACCCTGAAGCTTGATCAATACTTCAGTCTGCTGTGTGCACAGGCGGGTTTGTCATCCTCATCCAACGTCGGAGCCGGCTGCAGAATGCCCCCGGTCGATCAAGACGCCTGGACGGCCGTGGTGCTGCAGGGCATGAACGATATCGATCGGCGGTGCGACGCTTACCTCGAGTGGCTTGACGACAAGCGTCGATCGCGGGGTCCGCTGGTCAGGCAGATTAACGACCTTGGAGGGGCTACTACGGCCATCATCGGCTTTGCCGATGCTGATGCGACCAAGGCGATCAACATTGTCGGTCAGGCTTTCGGCCTTTTGGCGAGGTCGGTCGAAAACTATCATTCGAGGCTGCTGCTCGAGGTCGAATCGTCGACCGTTAATTCGATCGTACTGCAGGAGCGTTTCCGCTTCCGCCGTGAGACTCAGTCGCTCGTCTATACCAGCCGCCCGGCGGCAGAATATGCGCTCCGCTCCTACACTCGAATCTGCCTGCCCTTTGCTATCGAGACCCAGATCAACGATTTGTCGACGCTCGGCTCAAGGCGGGAGGTCCCGACCAGTGAAACTTCTATCCACCAGTCGCCCGCGATCGCGCCCGTGCTTGGAACGTCAGGCCTACAAGCGAGTTCTCGCGTCAATGTCAATCCCTCCGGCCAGCGCGCCCCTCGTGCTGCAGGCTGGGAAAGTATCAGCAAGGTGCGTATCGACCTTGCGACAGCGAAGGCTATCCAAAGAGCGGTCTGCCTGTCTGGCCGCGATGCCGATGGAACCTTCGGCCCAAAAACCGAAGCGCAGCTCAAGATATTCGAATCGATCTCGTCCACAGGCGGCTTCCGCGACCGGGAGTGGCGAAACCGCACCATCGACCTTTCGACACCTGAGGTGAACGAGCTCAAGTCCGACTGCACACCCGGTGCGCTCAATTATCTCGAAAGCCGGATCATGGCAGGCAACGCCGTCCAGGCCGCCCAAGTGGCACAGGCGATCCGCACGAAGGCGGGTTTAACCGACGGTCCTAACACTTTGCCGGAGCTGCGCAAGCAGATCAACAAGATCCGCATCGATTTGCAGCTCGATAATGGGCCGGACGGCCTGTTTGCCGACCAAGTGACCCCAGAACTTTTCCAGGTTCTGATAACGCCGCAAGGATGATTGGGACAATCTTGATCATGGGGAGGGCTGATATGTTCTTCGAAGCATTGCATCTGGTGAACATGCGCGACGCGCCGAGCCTCACCGGAACGGCGATCGGTGAGATGCTCGCCGGCGAGGTCGGACGCGAGATCGCTGATGCTCAGAACGGCTGGCGGCGTTTGGAAATCCTCACGAACTTCTTTCCGCCGCGTACCGGCTGGGTGCTAATGCAATCCGAAACCGGAACACTTCTGCGCGAGGTACAAGCGCCGCCGCGTCAGGACTTCACGCTCTGGTCCTTTTTGAAGGCAGCCGTTGAAAGCGAAATCCGGTTTAATGAGGCGAACGTAGGATCAAACTTCTTTATCGTCGCCGACTTCCTAATCGCATGGGCTGACATTGCGTCCAAACTGAAAAACATCGGACAAAAGGATCCGCGCTCAGATGGAACCGGGCCATTCCAAATCAGCTCGGACGACTGGGCGGCATTCTGCGCTTCGTCGCTTGGACGGGACTTCGTTACTGAAGATCGCGATGACGGCCTTGCCCAGATGTCGGGAGCAGCTTTCCTTGCGCTTGAGGCGATCAAACGAATCAGTGATGCAGTCGCCAATCATGACGATCAACAGGGTGATCCGGAAACGTCTGGCGATACGGGTCCTTACATTCCGAGCTATGTCGACATACTCCTTGCCGTTCTCTTTTCGGTTCCCTTCGCAATCGACATCCGGCTCGCAAAGCTCGATAACGAAGGCGGATCTTCGATTGAGCCACTGCTTGCCGAGCATTTCCCTAATGTGTTGGCGCGGCTCGCCGTTTACCGGCAGGACCTCCTAAAAACGGCCGGCGGATCCGGCAACGCTTTCGAGACCGTCGATGGCTTGCTGCTTGCGGCAGAAAAAATGCTTGCCGCCAGCCTCACACGGGCTTTCAAGTTGATCAGCGAGAACATCCCCGAAGATCTTCCGAAGACCGACGGCACCGCGCCCTGGCATAGCGTGGCAACGGCAGAGGATGCTGATTGGACGAACAGCCGCATCGCCAACGACCAGCAGGCGATGAAAAAGAGGATCGGTCTCTATCTCACTGCGACCGGCCTTAGCGCCAGCCCAATCCTGCCTTGGTGCGGAGCCTTTGCAACATTCTGCATGAAAGGGGGAGGTGAACCCTTCTCCGAAACCGTCGTCCGGAAACCGGCGCGCGCGGCGAATTGGGCCTCATGGGGCAATATGTCAATACCGCTCGGCCAAAGGGAGGTTCCGCCGGGTGCTGTCGTCGTGCTCGCGCCGGAAAAGGGTTCTGCCCGTTCCGGCCATGTCGGATTCTTCGAGCGTTATTTTGAGGCCGATCCAACTGTCGTCGAGATCCTGGGAGGGAATCAGGGCGGAAAAGTAACCAGAACTAAGTTCGCACGTTCGAAGATCGTCGCAATTCGCTGGCTGAGTCCAGTCGCTGTCCGCGAGACGTTTGAGGCCGACGAAAGTTTGAGCAGCTATGATCCGCAACGCCTGTTGCCGTTGCTCGATCTAATCGGGCTGCTCGAGAGCGGAAACAACTATAACGCATTCTTCGGAAACTCTCGCAATTCCGACTCGCCCAAATTCGTCACGATGACGGTGGCAGACGTGATCGAGTGGCAACGCCGTTTTGTGGCGGACGGACGTCCTTCTTCCGCTGTGGGACGCTTCCAATTTCTACGCAAGACATTGAAGGGCTTGCGCGATGATGGCTTAATCAAAAGCAGCGCAGTCTTCAATCAGACGGCACAGGATAACCTCGGCGCTGCCTTGATTAAACGGCGCGGGCTTGGGCGGCTCTTGGCGGGATCGCTCTCAGCAGAGGATTTTGCCGTCAATCTCGCCAAGGAATGGGCGGCGCTGCCAGTGCCAAAAGACGTTCGCAACGGCAGCCGTATGGTCCGTGCTGGCGAGAGCTACTACGCTGGCGACAATAACAATCGTGCCCTGGTCTCCGTGGCAGGATTCATGCATGCTGTCCGCTCGATCCTTGACTGACGCTGAAGGCCTTAGGGCGTGAACCGTGAAGGCGTGAAGGGCTTGCGACTATTGCGTCAGCACTCTCGGAGGGTGTTCTGAAAGTAAGCGCCTGTTTTGGTCTCAGCCACCGGATGACGTCGTGATCGTTAATTCTTGGGCCAAAGAGGTCACCGACATATGAAGAGCAGCAACTTCTATCGCCGCGCGCCCTCCAGGAGGCTCCGACCAAAGAAGGAACCCCGAACACTCGCCCGTCATACAGGTATCTCAGACATGATCGCTGCAATTGCCGAACCCCGCAGCCGCCCTTCCATTGCGCCTTCCCAGTGAAAGGTCGACAAGAGCGGGTTAGGTTAAGTAGACAGCAAAGCTTTGAAAATTTTATCGGAAACTTGGCCTGGCTCCGGGAGCGATGGAAGCAACTCGGAGGCTTGCCTCCAGGCCGTTGCTCCCGACCTCAACTCCTTCTTCTGTTGTTTGTTGAGCCGTGGCTTCTCGGCACGGTCGAGAGCGTCATAGACCCCGCCAAACTCACCTGCCGCGGTGAAAACATCCTCCGAGACACCGCCGCGCGACGGGCCATCAATGACTGTAGCGTCGGGTGGGCCAAAGACTTGCGCTGCCCTTTTATACTCCACCAAGTAACCCGCCATGAGCGCGTCACGATCTCGCAAGATCAACTGTGTCGACCCGAAGACAGCACGCTGCAATTTCTTGAACGCGCTCGCTGCAACGCTCGGTTCGCCAGCAAAACCTTCGACCACTTCCTGCCATAGAGTACCGAACAGATCTGGAGCCGTGCCGGTGGATTCGACTAGTGAGTCAAGTCGCTGCACACTGAGCAAGCAATAGTCGAATTCTGTAACCAGCATGGACGTCTTGTCAGCCCCATGGCGAAGTCTGCCTTCCGAGACAAAGAGCTTACCCTTGAATGGCGAGTCCTCCGGAGCGTTAGACACTAGAAGATAGCCGCTGCTGCGCAACAAGTTCCCATGCAGTGCCTCCACTTCTGGGGTAACCCCCTTTACTCCTAGCAAGGAAGTAAACCCATCATACACCTTTTCGGCCACGGCCAATGCCGGTGATAGCGTTCCGCCGAACGCCTGACTGATGGTTCCCATCACGTTAAGGAGCGTCTTTGCTATGTCGTCGCCCGGGACGGCATAGACACCGATGAATGCTCCCACATTGGCTTGAGAAACAGGAGTCGGAGGGATAATTTCGATATCTCGAAGCTCGACCCAACCAGAGTGAGGATTGTCCTTGTTACCTTCAGTTGGTGGGATCGTCTGAAGTTTCTGCCGAATAGTGTCCGGGCCAAGCGAGAAAGGTACAGTCTCCCGCTTGCCCCCGCGCCGGAACTCTGCAAGGCATACGCACAGCGGCAGCACCGTTTGCGCATAGCGTCGTGCGTCCGTGAGATGGAGCCCGGATAGCCGAAGAGCAAAATAGCAGCCGCCCGGCTCGAACGGGCGCCCGTCCACTCTCTCGGGCTGTTTATCTTCAGTGACGCGGTCGTGATCGAACCATTCAACTAGCCGCGGCCGGCTGGGAGCCGCCCGGATTTCATCAATCGATTGCTTGAAGTTAAATAGGGTTGCTATCGACAAAACAGCCTCCTTGGATCACACAGTCCAATCCTCATTCTGGGCGAGAAGCATGGGCGACGCGAACGTAGGACTTTTTGGATACTTTGTTCGCGTCTCGCTTACCGCGTGGTGAAAGGCTCGCGCTATCGCAACTTGTTGTGCGAGTTCTCGGTGCAGGCACTGCGTGAAAAAGGAGGCCTCTCTATCCTCGACTTCCCAGCGGAATCCTATTACAGCCGGAATGCCAGCCTGCGCCAGCCTGAAAATTGCATCCGGCGAGCTACTCTGGCACGACGAAAGCAGCACGAGCCTTATCTCGGATTCGCGCGCCCAACGAGCAAATGTGCGGATCTCGAGCGGAGCTAATTGACCCGGTCCGAGCCCGGGCAAGATCAGGAAGACCGAGCCATCATCCGCTCGAACGCTGTGACCTGCAAAATGCAAAATCTGCCATGGTGTTGGCGGCGACTGGGCGAGCATCTTTTCTCGCAATTGCTCCAATGCATCCATCGGACCGGCTTCCAGCGCAAGCAAGTCCGGGGGAGGCAACTTGGCCTTCTTCCGCATCGATTGTGCACCCTGAAACTCGGCGTCAAGGGCCGCAAGCTTAGGGAGCACCAATTTTGTACTGCCGCCGCTGAAGGTCACACCGGGAAGTTCTTGTACACCATGCGCGTCCGACTTGACGAACAAAACAGGGCCCGAAAAAGACTTTGCGCTTGTCAGAGGTGTAGCGGTGAGCGATTCCTTATGCAGGCAAATCCGACGCGCCACCGGGGAGAGAAAACGGAGAAAGTCCGTTTTGGGCGTGTCATACAACAGCTCGAATGGAACATAAACAAAGGGATGATTCTCGTCCGGCGTGCCCGTCAGAAGGGTGAAGCGAACATAGATGTTGTCTTGCCTGCCGACGTATTTTAGGCACTCCCCCAGTCCAGTCCGAAGCTCGTCAGCCGAATAGGCGAGTTCGTCTGACAGATCCTCGCCTGTCTCCTTGAAGGTTTGATCCCAATCATCGACATAGCGGGGCCGAGCCGAGTCGGCACGTCGCCGGAGCTCCCATTTTACAAATTTGTCGTTGAGTTTCCCCAGCTTACTTCTGCCAGTCCAGTCTCGTACCAGCTCCTTGATTACACCTTTGCCGGTCGCTGCGACAACGACGCGAACACTTCTAGCGTCGATTTCGAGCTCGACCGTCCCACTTGGGGAGATAGTTGGCGGAAGAGTGTACTTAGCCCTCCTCGGGGTGCGAGCTCGCAAGCTTCTAAGCGCCTCGCTGATCCTGTCAGCCGAGACTTGTGAGATGATCGCAATGGTTTTGTAACGACTTGCGATACGTGAAAGTGGCTCGGAGGGATATGGTACCCACAACAGAATCGGAATGTGCTCGTCGCTTTTGTGCACCGCAGCGATGAAATCGGCCACTTCGAACGCTGTGTCCTTCTCACTTTTCCCAAGAATGGGCAGAGCGCCAATGAGGACACCATTGAACTTATCCTTTTTGTTTGCCAATGCGACGATCGCTTCATCCCCGGTTTGGGCGCCCACGGTATTGATCTCGATTGAGTTCAGTTCGAGATCAAGGGCTTGGTTCCAACTTGCTTGAGGCGACACGACCAGCAGGCATGTCATCCGGCTTCTCCTCGCTTCACTCTGCGTTGGTCGCAGGGGCTTGCTTTTCTCTGCCCAGCTCAAGCTGAGAGACAATCACCCGCCATTCCCCGTTGGAGCCGGTGACAAGTCGAACCATTCCGCCATGCGCTTCTATGATAGCCCGAAAGGCGTCTAGACCATGCCCCGCCATTGAGAATGCTTTATCTTCTGCCTCGGCGATCCTGTCGCGGACAGCAGCCCTCATGGCCAGGCCGCTGGCGTCTATGATCGCGCACTCGACCACCATTTCGATCTCGGCAGCACGACCATCGGTCGTGAGGAAGGCTTGTAACTGGTTACCAGGAGGATTGATGGACAAGAGATAACCAAGTAGGGAGCGAAATGCGAACGAAAGCCGCTCCGAATCCCCTTCAACCACGAGCGGGGCATCGGGCACGACCAGATGAAACGCCGCGGCCTCGTTCTCCGGCAAAGCTTCACGGAACCGCAGCAACTCTGCTCTGAGATCGAGTTTGCCGGTACGCCGCCGCGGCTCTGCAACAGCGTCGTGAACGTAGGCGACCCTCTCATATGGTATGTTCGCCATTGTGAGACTTCGGAGCGCCCGGTCTACCAATAAATAAGCCGGCCCGCCTGCATCGATGCCAGCAAGTGTCTGCTTCAGCAACGCGGATGCCAGCAGCACGTTGCCATGCGCCTGCGCCATAACGGTCCGCACGGCCACTTCCATATATTTGAGGGAGCCCACCCATGCATCGTTTTCAACGTCCCCCAAAAGCCAGACGCGCCGGTGGAATGCCTCGTCGTGATATGAAGCGCCAGCCATTGCTCGCCGCTCTACTCCGTCTGGCCCCATGAGGCGGAGGTGTGCGCCGGAGGCTGGCGCGGACCCGGCAGCGATCGTGGCTCGGCTGGCACGATCCGCCCCAAACGCCTCCAGATCAGCGTACTTATCCCTCGGAGGCCGGGGCAGTGGAACATCCCTTCCTAGACCAAGCAGTCTCCGCGCCGTCTTGTTTGCGCGCTCGATACGCGTGCCTTCGCCTAATAGAACGACGCCTTGATCAACAGAGTCCAACAACACGGCGCAGAGCCGGGCCTCAAACCAGAGCTGCAGCGATCGTTCAATTTCGTCCACTAGCTGCTTTAGAGCGTCCTGCTCCGGAGGCGGGAAGGCGTCGAGCTGCGTCGACTCAAGATTGAGAATCCATTCGATCTCGGCGGTTGCTTCTCCCCGCAATCGAAGGGGCAGACACATGGCCGATGCGGCTGCTTGCGACAACTGTCTATATCCGAATGGAGGTGGCTTAGTCCGTACATTCGGCGCGTATAGGACTTTGTTCTTGCGGAGCACATGCCCGAGCATTCCCTTGTCGAGTTCCTGAGTATATCCTTTCGAAACGTTCAGGATCTTCTGTGGGTCGTATTGCGCAACAATCTCGAATTGACCGCGAGTGCGATTGACGCGAAATAGGCCCACATACTCAAGCTCGAATCCTTCGCCTAGCATACGCACGCATTCATCTGCCAGGGTTTGCGGCGCGGCGCGGGGCGTGAACAGCGCCGAGATTGCCTTCGCCTGGCTCACCGCACGCCGTTCGAATGCTTCACCTATCAGTCGCAGGACGAGTTCCAGGTGGAAGCTGTCCAGATATTTCTGCTCTGCGTCCCCAAAAGGGCCGGGTCCCGTTCCCGCACGGCGTCCAAGCGTTAATGAGGCCGCCACGCGGCCGCCGTCCATACGCATCGCGGACACGAAACTTTTGACGCCGCGTCGGGCGTATTCCAGGGAAACCACATTATCTCGCAATGACTTGGCTTCCGGGTTTTTCTCATAGTAATCATCGAGGTCCGGAATCGAGACATTGCCCTCCCCCGCCCTTTCCATCAGGACAGAGGGGACTTCCATCCAGCGAGCCGGCCATCGAAATTCAGCGTCGCCATCCATGACAAATCGACCTCGCACCAAGGTCACATTTTTTTCGGGCCCGGGATAACATTCGACATAGGTAAACATGTCGAAGGCGAGATAATTGAGCAGGATCTTGCGCACTTCACGCAGCATCCGTTCGGGTTCGTGGCCAGCGGTACAACAAGCCTCGAGCATTTTGGCAGACGCATTCCGACCCGCTTCGTCGGCGCTTACCTTAACAAATGCTTCCAGCATGCCGGCGGAATTCGGCGACCCGATATGAACGTGTTCCTTCGCTCTGCTCAAACTCTCCCAATCGAGCTGGGGTGTCGCGAGCATCCCTGCGACATTTTGGGCGAGAACGCCCCAATCAACCGTCCCGGATGCAGCTTGCGAAAGAGCTGATGCAAGATCCTTCCAGCCAAGCGCCGCTGTCTTTTCGCCAGGAGACTTTACCATAACTTAGCCCGCCACTACTTCACCCGCAATCAACGCGAGAGCGTGCAAGAACTTCTTGCTAACTGCAGCGCCGTGCGATTTATCAGACGCACAAAGTCGCTGTAGCACTTTGAATTACTGCACGTTTTTGTCCTTAAATCGCCTACGACTTAAGGAAACATACAGTAGATGGCACCCTCCCAAGCGCGACCACTGATGCAAATGAGAACCTGACATTCCCACAGGTTGGCCTCTCGAAAAGGCCCTTGAGCAGCTTAGCCCCTTGTTAAGGCGCCAAGTCCTCGATCTGCTTCAGATCCGGGTTCCTAGAGAGGATGAACTCAACATCTTTCTTGACTTGCTCGGCATCATATTCCGGCGGAGGGAGCTCCACCAAAACTTGCTTGGGTGTGAGCACTGTTTCGCATGTCTCGCTTCCCGATAATCCGCTACATTGCAGCGCGACTGTGTTGGTCGTTATGGTCTCCCAGCGCGGTCCGAAGGTGTAGACCGCGTAGTACATGATCTTGGCCTTCAGCGCCTCGACCCCGGACTCCTGCATGGCGTCGAAGAAGACACGATGCACGGATTGCCATGGCCGGGTTTTCTGATCGCAGTAGAAATCGTGGATGACGGAGGCGTTGCGATACTTCCCCTCCAATGGCCCGCCGATGACCGACCAGAAAATCTGCGGTATAGAGGCGCCGTCGACCACCGTGTCTGCTGGGACCGTCCACACCTGACCGACCGGATCCAGGTAGGTATAGGTTTCAAGCAAACGGATCTTTCGCCCATCGTCCAAAAACTCGCCCACCAGTCGACCCTGAAACTGAACAGGGGGTCCGCGTTCGGGAACGTCAGGCTGCGCGGTGGCATTAGACACGCTGAGGCAGATGGCAAAAAGGCCGGTGATGGTGCTTCGCATCAGTTCTCCCAATACGGAATGGTGGCAAGCACGACACTTGCAATGTCGTCATTGTTGAGCGGCATGGTATTTCCTGTGAACGGGTCCGTCAGTTCGAGGTCGGCTGTAAGTGCGTTGCACCACCGCGTCTCGACTTCACCGCCTATGCTGTCGCTGCGGCGGTAGATCAGGTAGCGCTGGGTGCCTGACGCCGGCGGCCGAACCAAATCGGCGATGCTCAGCAATTCGCTCCGTCGAACGCTCTGGTTGCCGCAAATGTCGACCGATTCATCCGACCCACCAAAATCAAGCCGGCCACGCAGGAGCGCGCCCGTCTTGAGCTGCACCAGGTCGGTGTGGACGGACAGAGCCTTCGCAAGGTTGAGCACGCGGCCGTGCCGAACCTTGTTCCAAAGAACAGAATCATGATCAGCCGAGGTAACGAGTCGGATTTTCAGCTCCGAAGGGGTGAGGGCGGCGGGGCTGCGAGCCGGCGTTTCGCGTAGCAGCATGGCCGCCCCGAAAAGCACCTGAGGTGCAGCATACGAGGTTCCGGTCCGTAGTCGCCGCACGAAGCCGTTAATCTGCGGGTCGAACTCTGCGACCGGGACATTGCAGGCCCAGGTGGCAATGTCGACGTTCTCGGGTGACCAATTTGACCGCGGTAGAATGCGCCCCTGAAGATCTAGGCTCGCCACGGTGATTAAGTTGCTGCCCTCCTCGCCCCCAAAAATCGCAGGGTACACCTTGAGGGCATCGCCTATCTCGTCGCCGCCATTGCCGGCGGCTGCCACTACCAAAAGGTCCTTGTCGTGACCAAGGTATTTGTCGAAGCCATTCAACGAGCCTTCGCCGCTGAACGCAATGCTGATGTTGACCGCCGAGGTATCTGTCTCCCGATCGATCGCATCGTCCATCGCATCCTTTAATCGAGATGGGTCGGCGATCGACCGGCACTGACGGACATCTGGGCATGGCCGCAGGTAGACATTGTAAGAGGCGGTATGTACGGGGACGGTAAGGGGGTTGAGAGCGGAGAGCAGATATCCGCCGGCAGCGCTGAACAGCACTCCGGTGCCATGATGGCCCACTGGATCATTCACGTCGGCCAGACTGTTCACGCCCCGGCGCACCGGCTTCAACAGTCGGATCATTGCAGGATGCCGGTGGGCAACAATGCCGTTGTCGAGGACCGCCACATTGACCGCTGCTTTGGGGCGATTGAGCGCGTGTCGCCGATCAAGGGCATCGTTTAGCATTAAAGTATCCGAAATCGCCCAGAGGCGGCTCTCGGCCCCTTTCAGCGCGTCCAGCTCATTCACTCCAGAACAGACCTCCTCCTCCTGCTCAACTGTTCCCCACTTCTGCTTTTTATCGAGTATGGCTTTGCCCCCGATCTCATCAATCTGGTTAAGCCGCTGGATGACGGAACCTGCCTTCTGTGCGGCAACAGGAACTTCCCACTTTGTACCAGGCAACGAGATGACGTCCCCCACGGCAAGATTACCGCTGCCAATGCGCTCGCCGTTAATTGCGGTGACCCTCTGCTGGAATCCGGCCCAATCAGCGATGCCGTTCGGTTGATCGCGCTGTTGCTGATAGATCTGCCAGAGTTGGTCGCCGGCTCGCACGACGTACTTGCTGAAGGCTCCGAGGCAATAAGGAATGTAAAACTGTGTGGCCGTATAGCCGGCCACTGGAATCTCGGTGTCGAGCGTTACGCTGCCATTAGGGAAGAGGTTTGGGTTGTAGTGCGCGACTGCAGCCGGCAGATCATTGAGATAGCCGTCCGTGGCACCAGGACACTCTTCGGCAATGATCTCGCGAAGCGGACGGCTTCGATCGACTGAGAGCGATAGGACGCCTGCCGTGTCGCGAATTGCGCTTTCCACGTTGTCGATGACCTCTGCCCGAAGTTCGTCTTCAATCGGCACCACGACGGTAGAAAATTCGAACTCGCCGGCATTTGTCGAGGTTGCGATCAAGATCATTGCTGACACTAGCAGTCTGACATCCATCTCTTTGCCCCTACCGACAGCCGTTTGCCTCCACATCGAGCCCGCAGATCGCGACGTTGCGCTGGTTCGCCCACTCGACAGCCCAGCTTACGAACTCCGGTGTGGCCAGGGTGGAAAGAAAAGAGAACTTGTTGATGTCGCCGCGGGAGTTGATGGCTACCAAAGCCCTGCGGTTGCCATTGCTGGTGAGTTGGAAATACGAGGCCCCTCCACTATCGCCGAAACACACGGCAGCGCCGCCTTTGGTTATCGTGTCGATGTCGCGCCCATCGGGGCGGCGAACGACCTTCGCTTTGCCTTCGAACAGGGTGCCGAAGCTGCCGTCGTGTCCCCCTGCCTGTGTGCAGCCGAACCCCAAAAGCACCACATCGTGGCCGAGGCGCGGATAAGCGATGGCGGTGCTGATGACCTCGAACGGAATGTCAGTCATCCCGGAATCGGTGAGGCAAAGAGCGAAATCAGTGGTTTCGTTGGCGGGATAGCCTGGATGGTGGAAGCATTGGAGTCCGACTGCTATGTCATTGTTGACGCGGACCGTACCTCTGGCGGCATTCCCTACACAATGGGCGGCGGTGATCACGACGCGCTCACCCACGGCAGTGGCCGTGCACCCGCTGCCGGTCGCCTTGAAAATAAAAGTTGCCGGCCAGCGTTGGGGGTCGGTGACTTCGGCGCCCTCGATGATTACCGGTGCGCCGCCCCCGAGTGACTCAGGTCGCACGAACTCAAATGCCGAGGCGGTAGTGGCGGATAGCCAACAGACCAGCAGTAAGCTCCCCAGTTTTCTCATTATGTTCCCTCCCCAGCGAGTTGCAGCGGGAGGAACAAAAGTTCCTCCCGCTGCAAGAATCAGTGCGGGCGCCGGGTTTCAACAAAGGCGCCCGACCTTTGCAGTTCGATGCTGCGGGCCAACGCGATCGCGTTGCCGACTTTCTCACGAAGCGCAGCGAGTTGCTCTGGCGTTAGCGCCTTAATCGAGCGGTTCACCCGCTCGGTTCTTGCAGCCATATCGGTTGCAGCGGCGACCGGCTGTGTCACTCCTGCACCGGCCGCGAAGTCGCCTACGAGGTCGTCCACGAAATAGCCGCCACTGGCCGTCTCGTCTACGAGACCCTGTCCAACCGTTGCTGCCACTGTGCGTGGCTCCGGCATGTCGCCATAGGGCTCGTAGCTCTCAGCAGTAGCCGGGGGTGGCGTCGGTTCGGGCGCCTTACAGAGATAGCGGCTCAACACGTAGCGGCGGAATGGCAGAAAAGCTTCGGTCAGGGTCGGTGAAAGAGCACGCGCTTCGCTAACCTGGACGAAACCTCCAGGATCCACGTCCGGCCAGCGCAAAACCGTCCCATCCGGCTTTTCAAGCACCACAACACCGGGTCCGCTGAAGCCACCGCCTGCGGATCGAGAGGCTGTCATGTGACAGCCGGCGCAGGTCGCGGCACGAGCCCGGTTAAGCAGAATCTCGCCGCTCTGCGGATTTACGAACGGATTTGCCGCGCTCCCAACTTGAGCAAGCATCTGCGTAACCAACAAGCTTGTGCCACCCTCACCGGGGGCATCGGAGAAACCTTGGGAGGTGCTTTGGAACTCGTTGAACTTGTCATCATTGCCGAGTGCTATTGTGTTAAGCAAAATTTTATCGGGCGTGACCTCCGCACCAACGCCGGTACCGAGGTGATAAAGATCCAACGCGTTGACCAGCGTCTGATGTTGGGAGGTCGTCTCGCTCAGCAGACGTAGCGCGATCGTACTGGTCAGCGCCTGTAGAAACTGGCCATGCAGAAGGTTCGCGCTCGTTGCTGGATTTTTGGCCTGGAAGGTGGTGCCGGCGAGATCGTCACGGTAGAGCTCCGCGAGGGGGTTATCCTTTACGCTCACCGGAACAAAGGTCAGTGGAAGCGATCCCGGTGTCGCGTTGAACGTGCGTTGCGTTAGCCACTCCCGCAATTGCCAGGGCGGTGGATTGAAGGCATTGGCACGAACCTGACCGCGACCGCCGTCACCCCCATAGTTGCGATAGTCGACCACTGGTGTAAGCAAGTTAGGCGCAGTGAGGCTGGGGGAGGTCTTGCCCTCGTAATAGAAGGCCGACAGGCGACGAGCGAGTTCCGTCTCTGACAAGCCGGGCTCCGAGAGATTGGCCCAAAACTCGGCGACGGGCTTGCAGCCATCTTCACCAGCAGCCGGGTTCGGATTGGGCACCATTGCCTCAAAGATCAGGAGGAAGCGCGCCGGCCCACCGACACCGGGTTCACGGCCATAGATGATGCGATGTTCTCCGCAATTGGCCCAATTGTCGGGCGCAAGGTCGAAGCGGTTAAACAGCGCAAGTGGTTTCATTCCTTGGGCGTTGCTTTCGTCGAGCATAGCCGCGGCACTGAGAGCAGCGGCTTCCCCGCGGGCATCAAGCGGCATTACCACGCCGCCCTTGGCGTTCAGCGGCAGCGTCTCCGCGGGGATGAAGGTGTCAAGCAGTGATTGCACGAAAGCTTCCTGTGCGGCAGCACTTGTGTCGCCACCGGCACTTGCCAAAATCGTGGCAATGGTTCGGCTGAAGGAAAAGGCTCGCTCGGCCGCTGTACCGTCGAGACCGATACTGCCGCGCGTCGCGTCCATCACCGGGTCGCTATGCACAACCATGCTCGGGACGACATTAAAATGCGGCGTAAAGGTCCCGTCTCCTTCCGGCGTGCAAATGTTGAAAGTTTGGCCTAGCGCTGGATTGATCAGCACGGCCACAGCACCTATGGCCGCAGCTATCTGTAGCTTCATCGTCATCCCTCCGTGACTTCTGTAGCTTCCCGCCGGACCACCGTCTTCCTGTATGAGTATGATATACTTGTGTTTATCCCCTCGTATCGGGCATAGATAAACAACCTGTTCACAGGAAGTCCTGCGCCAGCCGATCTATTTGATTTTTCGCTAAGTAATGGCTGCAACCGATGCCATGTATATAAGTTCAATTTCTACCTTATTTGGACATCCTTGACAAGCGCTTGTTGATATTACGAGGTTGCAGAGATCACTCCGAACTGCAGGAGATTACTTCGCTCGCCTAAAGAAGCTGCCTGTCCTTCATGACTCTCGAGCTGAACGCTATTCCAGCGCGGCCTAAGAAAAGCGGAAATTATTACCTTTTGGCGCACCGGTTGACTGATGCTCAAAGCCAGGGCACAAAGGTGGCATCCACGGTCGCTCGCGGCGGGAAAATATAGGGAATTCAAAGGCGATTTTGTCAAGCCTTTGAAATTATGTGAGAATCCAGGTTCCCCAGCCAATTCTCGCTAAATCCCCTTAGTTCCTTGATTTTCCAGTCGTGCCGGATCCTGTTTTGGCATTATTGGCGACCTGATGCCCAGAACTGATGCCCAAAGGTGATGCCCACGGTTTCGGAACCGGGCCCATCGGTGGTAGAACAGAGGCCGTCACGTCATGGCGATCCGCCGGTAGCCGCAGCTTCGCACTATGGCGATGCCGCAATCTGCGATCGCACTAAAACTGGCTGGGGACCCAATTTACTAGAGGCAAATTCTTCCGCTTGGCGCCAAGACCTGTCATCTGCAGGCCGGTCGGCGCTGGCTCGTTTCGACCCATAGGAGACAGTCCCGCGACGATATCGAGAGTCCGCTTTGCGCGGAAATCGGCCGTGCGCAAAGCCCATTCGCCACCATCCTGCCTCGCACGCGCGTGTCGCACGACACGAATAAGGTCCGGATCGTCACTGCAACGGTTTGTTGGACAGCGACATAAACGCGACTGCAGCTCAAAAGGCGTGATCGTGTCTCAGGAAGTGGTGTAGCTTCCGGCAAGCGGGCGTGCTTTCCGGCGCGGGCCGGAGGGGACATCAGCGTGCGACTGCAGGCAGGCTGATTTGCGGATCATCGCTCATTGATGCCATTGTCTCAAGTGTCATGTACCTGGCACGCTGCACCGCCCATTCATCGTTTTGCTCGAGCAGCAATGCGCCGACGAGACGGACGATGGCTTCGTCGTTGGGAAAGATGCCAACGACCTCGGTGCGTCGCTTGATTTCGCCATTGAGACGCTCGATCGGATTTGTCGAATGCAGCTTGGCCCGGTGCTCTTTCGGGAAGGTCATGTAGGCGAGCACATCCTCTTCGGCATCATCCATGATGGCGGCAAGCTTCGGCACTTTCGGCCGTATCTGGTCGGCGACGTTGCGCCACTGGGTGCTCGCCGCCTCCGATGTATCCTGAGCAAAGGCGGTGGCGATGAAGGCGGAGACGACACGCCTGCCGCTCTTTCCGGCATGCGCCAGCACGTTCCTCATGAAGTGAACCCGGCATCTTTGCCAAGTGGCGCTGAGCACCTTGGTGACGGCGGCCTTGAGGCCCTCATGGGCATCGGAGACGACGA
>NZ_SRXN01000021.1 GCF_004827385.1 Ensifer sp. MPMI2T | reverse complement strand
CATGACAGCCTGCCGACCGGATTTGGACGTCTGTCCGGTTTGGCTGGGTGTCGGGCTGGGACGCGATGAACTACCAACGGCCGCTCCGGGCTCAAGCGGGATGTTGGCGGGCGACAGTCCTTTGACCATCTCGCGGACTGAGCGGTCATCAGCCGGTCTTCGGCATTCTGCGCTACGGCGCGCCCTTTCCGTTCGCGAGCGAATAGAGACGCAGCGCGAGTGCACTTTCGGGCTTAGCGGCACTACGATCAAGCTCCGCCCGGTAGGGTTTCCGCCACGTCTTCGCGTCGATGTCGAGGATGCGGCAGATTTCTAATTGGAAGACACCCTGAGCAGTCAGTAGCTCGACCACGGACGGGCATCGGAGTTGAGATATGCGGTGGTCGTCCACCTATGCATTTAGGGTGTTCCTTGGTGGTGGGGAAAAACCTCCTGACGATGTTCTGCCGGCGCCAAAATAAATCCGTCCGTGAGGGCCTCACGGGTTCAGTGTAAGCAGCCTCCTTGCGATTGAACCGCCCCCCTCTGACAAGCGTTTCGGTGACGAGCTGCGTGCCGAAAGTCCTCAGCTTGCCGCTGTCGATTATTCCGGTGACGCCACCCTGACGGGCTAAGCCATCTAGCCTAATATACGCACAGTTGCAGATTGTCTAAACCCTGTTCCGGCAACGCAAACACCCAGCAACTCGATATTTGCGGTGTCGCTTGAACAGGGAGAAACCGAATGAAAAAGTGTCTGCTTACCACGACGGCCCTCTTCAGCCTCTTTGTCGGCAATCTGCCGGCAACGGCTCAGACGAACAATGACGGTCAGGCCGCGTCCGAAGGCGGCGAGGTCTACTATCAGAACTGCGCCGCCGCACGCGCGGCCGGTGCTGCACCAATCCGTGCTGGCGAACCGGGCTATCGTCGCAAGCTCGACCGGGACGGCGACGGCGTCGCCTGCGAATGAGAAGAACATCGATGAAACGGGTTCTCCTCACGAGCCTCGCGGCGGCTGGCGCCGCGGGTCGCCCAATGAGGCGCATCGTCTATGCTGCACTGATGGCAGCCGGAATCTCGCCCGCCTTCGCGGACACGAACCCTGACGACTACACCTGTCAGTTCGCCGACCTGCCTCCGATGCGGTTCCAGCGGCACGACCCGTCCAACTATACGCTACGGGTCGGCGACGCTCTGCCGGTTAAGTTGAATGTCGGTTCGTCCTACGCGATAGCTGATGTCGGCGGCCAGGAACTCATCTTTTGGGAAGACGGCGTATCCGTGCGGATCGCCGATGTGTTCTTCAAGGGAACTTGCAAATGAATCGTCTGGTCCTTGCCATTGCGGTGCTCGGCAGCACCTCACCGGCTCTTGCCGACGTCAATCCAGGCATGGCCGATTATGCATGCGGAGAGGCAATATCAGAGACCCTTCGCCCCGAGACGCCAAAGGCGTTCAGAGCCAAAGTCTTGAAAGCGTGCAAAGCGGCATTCGCCGACAAAACGTGGCGATCTCCGACGGAACGATGTGATCGGCAAGCAAACAAGCTGCCCAAGGATTACCGCTTCGCCGCCTCCTATACGTGCGCGTGGGCTATGGAATTGGCGAAATGAACCGCGATCCTGGCCGCTCTATTGCAGCCGGCATTTCACCGGCCTCTTTGGGTATCGACAATGCATAAACGTCTTCTTGTTATCGCGGCGTTCGCCG
This sequence comes from Ensifer sp. MPMI2T, assembly GCF_004827385.1. Taxonomy (GTDB): domain Bacteria; phylum Pseudomonadota; class Alphaproteobacteria; order Rhizobiales; family Rhizobiaceae; genus Sinorhizobium. The sequence goes on along the minus strand of NZ_SRXN01000021.1, from coordinate 118,310 downwards.
TCGCCACAAGCGCTCTCGCTGTGACTTCTGCCAAGGCCGGGGGCAACATCAACATCATCGACGGCGACACCATCCGCATGGATGGCATCACTATCCGGATCATGGAACTCGACACGCCGGAGACCTTCAAGTCACGCTGCGAGAATGAACTGGTCCTCGGCCTTGCGGCCAAGGAACACCTTCGCTCGCTGCTCGACAGCGGCACGGTCACCTACGAGGCGACCGGCACAGATCGCTACGGGCGGACACTCGCCAAGGTCCACGTCGGTGGTGTCAACGTCGGCCAGCAGATGATTCGCGATGGCGTCGCGCTTCCCTATCTGCCTGGGAAGGATGCGAAACTCGCCCGGTTGCGCCACTGGTGCGGTCCGGACGCTCGTCTGGATGACACGTGGAAGAACACCGGGACAAAATAAGTCAAAGGAACTTCAAGATGAAGACCATCTTCACGACCTTGATCATCGCACCCGCACTTGCCGTCGCGACACCAGCCCTCAGCAATGATGCATCACGTAATGCCGGCCTGTGGCTTGCGATTGGCAAGGCCTGCGGCATTGAAACGTCGGACATCGTGCTTGCCTATCAACAGGATGCCGCCGCCGAAGGCGTATCACAGGATCGGATTCATCTTATCGCCCGCACCGAGGCCGCAAAGATCATAAGCTTCGTCAAACGCAGGGGCAATCAGGTCGAATTCTGCACCAACGGACAAAAAGACGCGGCACTCCTTCGCACTGACGAGGGCGTCGATACATGTCCGAATCCGGACTTGTTGCGGTGTCCGCTGACGCCTGAGCTTCTTGAAGTCTTTCGGCGGGTAGGTGCAGAGAACTGAGGAAGGAAGGAAGGAAGGAGACTCAATGCTAGTTCGAAGATCAAGCGCGATGTTGACGGCCATAGCCGTGATCAGCGCAGCCACCAACTCCTGGAGCCAGGAGCCCGGCAGACGGCCCCAGGTTCCCGTTGTGATCGAAGCCGATCCCAACTTCGACGCCTGCGGCGCGAACGGTGTGGTCGAGGGGCTCGACCCTTCAGGCGATGGGTTTCTCGCCGTCAGAAGCGGGCCCGGTCCCAAATATGCGGAAATTGATCGCCTTTACAACGGCGGAGAAGTCTATCTCTGTACCGAGAAGGGCAAATGGCTTGGCATCGTTTACTCCAATCGGCGGCACGACTGTAACGTCACACGTCCGTGGAATTCGACACAACCTTATACCGGGCCGTGCAAGTCAGGCTGGGTTCACCAAAACTGGGTGAGATTGTACGCAGGCTAGTACTCGGCGCTTGTAGCGAGGTCACCGTTGCAAACCTCATTTAAGGCGGCTTTGGCCATGCCTGACGCGAATTTCCGGAAGCGCCCATGCCGCGTCTTTGAGTAGGTCGAATGGTCCGGCACATCGCCCTCGACGCCAAGCCGGTAGAACCACCGATAGGCCAAGTTCAGGTGGACTTCCTCGCACAGCCGCCGCTCCGAGCGGATGCCGAAGCAGTAGCCAGGGAAGCACCAATCTCATTTCCGAAAATGCTCAGTGCTATGTTGCGGCTGAACGGCATTTGCTTGCGGCGGAAAGAGCTCTCGCGTGTCCTCGAGCGTGATGATCCGCTCATGCGGATCGACGCTCTTCAAGCAGGCATTGAGGAAGGTCGTTTTGCCGGAGGAAGTGCCTCCACTGATCAGGATAGAGACCCGTTTGGTGATGGCGGTATGGATGAAATCGTAAATCCGATTGGCGCGCAAATGCCCTATCAGCTCGCGATCAATGTCGCTGAGGCCGCCGACGGCGATAGAGACCTTCTCGAGCGATCCGTTGTCGCGATACTCCTCGAGCGTGAAGTTATTGACGACCTGCTGGCGGATCGAGATCGCGCCACCTTCGGGCGCCGCCGGCGGCAAGACGATCTGGATACGCTCGCCGGTCGGAAGCGCGGCGCTGAGGATCGGCTTGGAGCGGCTGATGAACTGGTTCGTCGCAGCCGCAACACGCTCGCCGATGTTCTGGATTTCATCACCCGTCAGGGCGTCGATGAGATGATGCTCCATGAAATCGGCGCCAAACCGCTCCACATAGACATGACCCGGTTTGTTGACGGCGATTTCCACCACCCTCGGATCGTCAAGAAATTCCCTGATCGGTTCGAGAGCGCGGTTGAGGAAATAATGGGGATCGCGTCTGATCGTAGTGGTGTTACCTGCGGCGACGTTCACGCTGAATCTCCTTCATCGCTTCGGTGACCGGGTCGTCATACATGGCGCTGAAATCGAGGTCCTGGCGTACGTAGACAAAGATCCGCTCGCCTTGGCTGACGCTAATGGTGGGAGGAATACGCAGGTTTTCGCTCAAGGCCTGGTTCGCCATATCCGAGAAGGTCTCGGCGATGGTTTCGCGGGCGAGCTCCTCGCCACGTTGTGCCTCGCTGTTGTTGTCGCCGAACGCCTCGTCGCTTCCGTAGCCGGTCAGGAAGCTAGCGCCGGCGCCGACGACCGAAAGCATAATTGCGGAGCCGAACCGCTCGCGCCATTTGTTGTCGACATGGCCGGTCAAGCCCGAGCGCCCCAAGCTATCCGTGCCGATGGAGTTGAGGCGCACCGACACGCCATCTTCTCGAATGAGCCGGGTCCAGATAACAAAAATCCGTTTTTGCCCGCGGGTGATCTCGGACTGGTATTCGCCAATGAGGCGCGTTCCAGTCGGGATGAGGACGCGCCGCCCGTCAAAGGAATAGACGTCCTGCGACGTGATCGCACGAATCTGGCCGGGAAGATCGCTGTTGATCGCGGTCTCGAGGATGCCGGGGATTAACGTTCCTTCCGGTATCATGGCGTCTATGCGTTCGATCTGCCGCGCCTTTGCGCTTCGATCGGCGAGACTCGAGGCCGCAGCGAGGTACTTGCTGTTGCGGTCTTCGCCGGCAACGCTGAGTCCGGACTCGTCTTCGCCTGGAAAACCGCCGTTGCCGTTGCCATTGCCTTTCTGATCAAGCGAGATGAGCCCCGACTTATAGCGTTCGGGAAACTCTTCGACAGGCGCAATCTCGGGCGTGGCTTCAACGGCCTCTGGTGGCGGTGGAACCTTGAACTCGGTTGTATCAACTGGTGTTTCTTGAACCGGCTCAGGGGGCGGCGGCAGATTGATGACTGCAGGTTCTATCTCCGGCTTCGGTTCTTCTTGCTCACGGACGAATGACGGCGGCCGGAAGGTCGTCGTCTGGAACTCTTCGTCGCTATCGACGACATCACGCGGCTTTTCTCCTGCCGTGGCAAGCACGAAATAGGCGGCGACAGCGCCCCCCAGGAGCAGGGCGGCCATACCGATGGTTTGATTGCGTCCAGCGTTTCTGTTGCTGACGGCCGTCTCATCGGCCGCCGTCATGGCTTCAAGTTCAGGGCTGCGCTTCATTAGTTGCCGCTCCTCCTGCGTTTCGTCGCCTTGGTGTCAGGAGCCGGACCGAGAATGGCAGGATCCGGAGCGCCGAAATCGGGCTTGCGAAGGTTAAAGATGCAGGTCCACTGATTGCCCTCGCGCAGCGTGTATTGCGTCGCGACACCATCGACGACGATGTATTCGCCCTCCTTCCGGAAATTGCGCAGCGTCTCGGAAAAGTCGGCCTGGACGGCAAAAATCGCCGGCACCACCCGGCTGCCGAACTTGAAAAAGGTCTTTTTCCCGTCGTCGAAGATCACCAAGGGCTTCAACGCTGGGTCACCGGAAAACGAATAGTCGATGTTGACGTTGGCCTTATCGACATTCGACATGTTCGGGTTTGCAGCCCGATACTCAGCTTCCTTGCGGAGCGCGGCATTTAGATCCTTCTCCGGATAGACGAAACGGATCCCGAACACCTGCTTGCCATCGGACGGAGCATGGTCGTTGAGCTCGAGGAAATAGATTCTCTTGCTGGTCACGACATTCATGTTGGTGGCGACGTTCTTTGCGATCGGCTTCACGAACAGAATGTTGCCCTTCTCGGAAGGGGCAACCTGCCAACTGTCGGTGTCGCCAAGCGAGATCGTTTCGAACTTTTCGTCCTCATCAAAGATGATCATGGTGGAGATGCCGTAGGTGGCAGAGACCTTCACCACGTTATTGGACTGATATATCCGATCTCGCGAAGGCTACGACCCCTTCGCGATCGAGCAGAATTTCGGCATCGCCGCCCTGCTCTCTACTGATGATGCGGCCCGCGAGCTGCAGGAGCTTTACAGTGCGGCAAATCCCAACAATCCCGCAAAGGTCCTCGGCAAGAACAAGAAGGTAACGGTCGACATCAAGTCCGTCACCTTCTCCAATGCGAGCACGGCCTTGGTCCGGTTTTCGACAACCGAAAAATCGGACACGGATTCCATCGTCCGTCACTACATTTCGGTCGTTCGCTATCGCTATACGGACACGCCGGCGACCAACGAATGGCGCTTTGAGAACCCCTTGGGCTTCCAGGTCTACAACTACCGTCGCGATCAAGAAACGGTTACGCCCGGAGGTGAGGAATGATCAAACGCCTCCTGCTTTCCGCGGCCTGCGCGGCCGCGATGATGACTCACGCCCATGCTGCGCAGGCACCTCTCCCGGGCAGCCTCGATTCGCGCGTAACCAGCGTCGTCTAGCGCACGACGTTCGCCTGGGTGACCGCCTGTTGGTCGGTCAGCTTGGCAGACCTGGTTAGGCCGGTCTTCACCTCCATATAGCCGGTGTTCTTATCGACCTCGACGATGTAGGGCTCAAAGCTCTTCAGCGGAACGAGCATCACCAATGCGGTCAGCGACAGCAGGGTAATCGCGCCGAAAATCAATGTGACGAACCACGCGAGCGAGCGCGATCGCTTGGCTTTTTTGACGATCTCCTGTTCCCAACGATCGCCTTCCTGAAAGTAGCTCCGTAGAGCTGCGTCATTCGTTTCTGCCATTCGTTCTAGCCCTTAATTTCTCGCCCCTATCCCCTTCGCCAACCGGCACACACGCTATCGCTATCTCTTACGCAGAACATCGTAATTTCACGACAACGATCGCAACCGCAAGACAGAGCCAGTTTTCCTTTGCCGATAAAAACTTCTCATCTTCAACGCCGAACGGAAATAGGAGAAGAAAATGGGCAAGCAGAAGATCGTCGTTATCGGCGGGACCGGCTTCATCGGTTCCAAGATTTCAAGATTGCTGGCGCAGGCCGGGCATGATGTTGTTGCTGCTGCTCCGGCAACAGGCGTCAATACAGTGACCGGCGACGGTCTCGCGGACGTGCTTAAAGGCGCCGATATCGTCATCGATGTGAGCAACGCGATGTCATTCGACCCGGGCGAAGTTCGCCGCTTCTTCGAGGCATCGGGACACAACCTGACCGAGGCTGCTCGTGCTGCCGGCGTCAATCATCACGTGGTCCTGTCGATCGTCGGCGTCGACCGCATGCCGGGCAATGGGTATTTCCAGGGGAAGCTGCTTCAGGAGCAGATCGTCGCATCCGCCGATCTGCCGTACACAATCGTGCGGTCGACCCAGTTCTTCGAATTTCTCGGCACGATCGCCGACGCCTATACTGTCGGGGGACACGTTGCGCTTTCCGGTGGCCAGTTCCAGCCCATTGCGGCGGAAGACGTTGCATCGATCCTGGCCGGTGTAGCCACAGGCGCTCCCATTAACGGCATCGTTGAAGTTGGCGGCCTGGAGCGCGGGCCATTCGACCGCATGGTCGATCGATATCTCCGTGGCCGCCACGACAGCCGTCCCGTGCGGCGTAACCCAAACGCCGATTACTTCGGCGGGTCCGTCGAAGACCTGTCGCTGGTGCCGATCGGGCAACATCGACTGGGTGCAATCGAATTCGACGGCTGGCTGTCCTCGCAATCCACGAACCACTGACCTCTATCACTAGACTTAACAAGGAGACGTTGTCATGTACCCTGTACGCGCGCTGATCGCGGCGACTGCTATCCTCGTCAGCACAGCCTTCACATTTCCGGCAATGGCTGACAGCCATTCGCATAAGGCCAGGGGAGTGAAGGTGACGCTCGTTTACCAGCACGAATTGCCTGACGTACCGGGCAAGAGTGTGAAAGGCGTTCTGGTCGAATACGAATGCGACCGTCCTCGAGGGGACCGTCGTCGGCCAGATCAATGGCGGCCCGATCCGCAAATACAAAAGGGCGAGAACTTCACCGAACTGCCAGGCGACTTCCACAACATAAGCGCCAACGGCAGCGATACCAAACCTGCAAAGCTTCTGGCGGTGTTCGTCGTCAACACCGATGAGGCCGAACTCACGACGCCGGCCAAAGCCAAATGACCAGGCATTCCAGCCTACCGTCAACCTGACCTCACTCATAGCAGTGGCGCAACGACTAATGTTCGCGCTCATCGAAAGGACCAAGACAATGAACACCATCAGCAACATCTCTGTGGGCCGGATTAGTGCCGCCTCGACTGCCTATTCCGCAATCGCAGCTCTGAGCGGCCGCATTCTCATCAGCCCCATTTTCCTCCTGTCTGGCATCGCCAAAATCATAAACCCGGAGTCTTATCTCGGCTACATCTCCGCATTCGGCTTGCCCCTACCTGTGGTCGCGCTGTTCGCTGCGATTGCGCTGGAAATTTTGGGAGGTCTCGCTTTGATCGCCGGTTACAAGACCCGGCTCGTCGGGCTTGTGCTCGCGCTCTTCAGTCTGGCGACAGCCCTCATCTTCCACAGCGATTTCTCGAACCAGAACGAATTCCTGCACTTCTGGAAAAATGTGGCCATGGCTGGCGGGCTGCTGCAGATCGTCGCCTTGGAAGCGGTCGTTTTGGCGTAGACTGACATCGAGCCTGAGGCAACCAATGGGAATAACCTTGGCGGGCGCGCCTTTATCGCCCGCCCAGGCGAATGCAACGGGTCGATCGCGACAGCCGCCCAGCCACTATCTGCTTCGGAGTGATCGCTTGAGAAGGGTGGAGGCCCTGCGCTGGGGGGCGGTCTGATTCTTCAGACTAGGTCATAAAATCCATCCTACTTGCTGCGTTGCAGCAAATATTGAAGTACCGCAGCGGGGGCAGCAAATTTCATGAATATAGTCAATGTATAAAGGCGACTTGTCCCGGAATAGGGCGAGTCGAGTACCTTCTGTTCGACAAATAACTTCAGTCTAGCTGGTAGGATTCTGTAGCCGTAGCCGAGGCCGGCGATCGCTGGTTGCAGCCATGCAAGAAGGCAATGGTGAACAAAGCGGTCATCCCACCAGACGATGCGAAATCGAATGGAGAACAGTCGTTCTACCATAAGCAAAAAAGGAAAATGATCGATGACAGACATAAAGCCACATAAACCGGTCGATCTCGGTCGTCGCGATCTGCTTGCCATCGGGCTTAGCGCGACCACGCTGGCGATGCTTCCGAGCTGGCCGGCCGCAGCGCAATCAATCACAGTCCAACGTCCAACCTCCGAAAGGAACCAAAGCATGGCCACCATTACTACAGGCGACGGCGTCGAGATTTTCTACAAGGACTGGGGTCCGAAGACCGCCCAGCCCATCATGTTCCACCATGGTTGGCCACTGTCGTCGGACGACTGGGACACGCAGATGCTGTTCTTCCTGCAGAACGGCTATCGCGTCGTTGCACACGACCGGCGTGGGCACGGGCGCTCGGCACAGGTGAGCGAGGGCCATGACATGGACCATTATGCCGCGGATGCTGCGGCGGTCGTCGAGCACCTCGACCTTAGGAACGTCGTGCATATCGGCCACTCCACCGGCGGCGGCGAGGCGACGCACTACGTTGCGAAGTATGGGCAGCCGCAGGGCAGGGTCGCCAAGCTCATTATCATCGGTGCGGTTCCGCCGATCATGGTGAAGACGGCAGCTAACCCGGGAGGTTTGCCGATCGAGGTATTCGACGGTCTGCGCAAGGCGCTCGCCGACAACCGGTCCAAATTCTACGTTGATCTGCCGTCAGGTCCCTTCTACGGCTTCAATCGGCCCGGGGCGCAACCAATCCAAGCCGTTATCAATAATTGGTGGCGCCAGGGCATGATGGGCGGCGCCAAGGCCCATTATGATGGGATCAAGGCCTTCTCAGAGACCGATTTCACAGAAGACCTAAAGATCATCACCGTGCCGACCCTGGTCATGCACGGCGACGACGATCAGATCGTGCCGATTGCCGACTCTGCGCTGCTGTCGGCAAAGCTCCTGAAGAACAGCACACTGAAGGTCTACGAGAAATTCCCGCACGGCATGTGCACCACCCATGCCGATGTGGTGAACGCGGACCTCCTCGCTTTCGTGAAGGGCTGAGTCACCAGGAGCCGGCGCGCCGGCGCCGGCTCCTGTCCCGAGAGCTTCACAGGAATTGCCGGGCGTGAGCGCCGGCGTTACGCAGCCGTCCAAGCTGCTGCCGGTGTTCGTTGTCAATACCGACGAGAAGGCGCTGACGATGCCGGATCCGAAGTGACGCACCGGGCTGCTTTTCGCACCAGCAGGCGCTTCCCCAACAAGAACCGGAGCTAAACCATGACCGAAAATGCCAGTCGGATGCTCGCAGGGGTGTCCGTCCCCGATACGCCGCTCGTAAACCATGCGATCGGATACGCGCGCGACAAATGTGAGCCCTATCTATTCAACCACGTGGTGCGCTCCTGGCTGTTCGCGGCGCGGCTCGGGCAGATCGAAGGCGTTGTGCACGATGCGGAGGTCGTTGCAGTTGGGACGCTACTGCACGATATCACGCTGAACGAAAGATTCGCGGGACCACGCCGTTTCGAGGTGGAAGGGGCGGATCTTGCACGAACGTTCGCGACGCAGAGCGGGGTCGATGGTCGGCGCGCGCAATTGATCTGGGACAGCGTCGCTCTCAACTCGACGCCTTCGATCGGCCTGTACAAGGAGCCGGAGGTCGCGCTCTGCACCGCGGGGATCGGACTCGATGTCATCGGTTGGCGCTACGATGCTCTTCCCCCGGCCGAGATGGCAAGAATCGTCTCGGAATTTCCCAGGCTGGGAGTGAAGCAAAAGATGACGAAGTGCTTTTGCTGCATCGTCGAGAAGAACCCGCAGACAACCTATGACAACTTCGCGCGTGATTTCGGCGAGCGGTTTGTTCAGGGCTACAAAGCTCCCTCGGTAGTGGATCTCATCCTGAACGCCCCCTTCGACGAATGAGGTCCGCTGCGACTCTGCGACCGGCCTGTTCGCGTAGGGCGAGCAATCAGGAGGCTGTCAGTTGATGCTCATATTTGAGCATCCAGTCCCGCATCTCGCGGAGCGTCGGCATCAAGTCGATCCCGGCCTGCGAAAGCTCATACTCGACGCGCGGGGGGATCTCCGCGAAGGCATTGCGGATCACGATGCCGTTGTTGGCGAGATCGCGCAGCTGCTCGGTCAGCATATGTTGGGTCACCCCCGGAAGCCGTCGGCGCAATTCGCCGAAGCGGAGTGGTCCTTCAACCAGAATGCAGACGATTTCGATCTTCCACTTGCCCGTGATGGCGCGAATGGCTCGCTGGAAGCGCAGGATATCGATCGGCTCCGGGCCCGTGCATCCGGCGCATTCGTCTTCGTCGTAGAGGCGCGGCTCAATGGTCTGATTTTTCATACTGGGTCCGAAAATCCATCCTACTTGATAATCTCATATAACAGCTCGATGTTGCGGTAAAGCAAACAATCAGAGTGATGTTATGAGCAAGATATTGGTTACGGGTGGCTCGGGGTTCGTCGGCAGCCACGTTGTTGCGAAGCTTCTGAAGGAAGGTCATCAGGTCAGAACAACGATACGGAGCGCTCAGCGTGAAGCCGAAGTTCGGACGATGGTGCGCAATGGCGGTGTCGAAACCGACCAGGAGCTCTCGTTCAGCGAGGCCGATCTGACCGATGACCGTGGCTGGGCCGCTGCGGTTGGCGGATGTGACTATGTGCTGCATGTGGCTTCGCCGTTTCCACAAACCGCCCCCCGAAACGAGGATGAACTGATCGTTCCGGCGCGTGATGGCACCCTGCGGGTCCTCCGTGCCGCGAGAGACGCAGGCGTGAAGCGTGTCGTACTGACCTCTTCTTTCGCGGCCATCGGCTACGGCCACACCAACTACGACAAGGTTTTCGACGAGGAGGACTGGACCGACCCAAACGGTCCAGACATGCAGCCGTATATCAAATCCAAGGTCCTTGCAGAGAGAGCGGCCTGGGATTTCATAGGCAGGGAGGGTGGCTCCCTCGAGATGTCGGTGGTCAACCCGGTTGGCATTTTCGGGCCCGTTCTGGGGCCGGACATCTCCGCTTCGATCGCCTTCATCAAGCAACTTCTCGAAGGCGCCCTGCCTCTGCCTGGTTTGAATTTCGGCATGGTCGATGTCCGCGATCTGGCGGACCTCCACATCCTCGTCATGACGACGGATGGGGCAAAGGGGCAGCGCTTCATCGGAGTGAGCGGCGGTGTCGTCACGCTCTTCGATATTGCGAGGATTCTCAGGGAAAAGATGGGCGAGCTCGCTGCGAAGGTGCAAACGCCGGAGATGGAAAGGGCAGGGAGCGCGCCCATTCGCAGGAGCACTAGCGAGAAGGCCATGCGAATACTGGGATGGCGTCCTCGGGCTCAGGAGGAAACCATCATCGATACAGCCTCGAGTCTATTTCGCTACGGCGTCGTAAGCTCGAATAACGGCCGATGAGGCGGTGATCGTCCCGGCGCATTTTGGCTGGGAAGCTCACTAACGCGGGCCACACGCTAGTCTCAATTGGTGATCGAATTCCAATGACGCCCTGCGAGCCGAAAGCATGAGTCTGATTGAGAGCCTGCACGCCCTCAACCGCTTGGCACAGGGCCTAGGCCTATTCCTTAGGCTCGGTCGTGCTTAAGATGGCATCCATTTCTTTCGGCTTCAGCGATCCGCGCATCGCGAACAGATACGCAGCCAGATAGGTCAACTTCTGCAACCGTTGCTCATCGTTGCACGGCTGGTGATGCACGATCCTCAGCCTGGCGGCCTCTTCCTCTTTCGTCACCTCGAGCAGAGCATTTGCGTAGACGACGTTGGTTATATCAACAGCCGCGCGGCGTTCATCGCATTCGCGCACCGCCTCAGAAGTCGCCGATAGCGCTGCTATATCCGGGCTCGAAAGCGCGCAAGGCCTCGCAGTAAGGCGAATAGCTCATTTTCACCGACGCAACGCATTAGGTCCGTCGCTATAGAGCATTGGGTCCGTCGCTATCCAGCAGTTCCGCCAGAAGCTTCTCTCTGTCCGTCATATTAAACTCGCGGATCAGGTAGAGGACCCTCAGCCCTTCCATTACAGCCGTGTGGCTCCGAGGGTCCACTTGATGCACTTTGCACCAGTCATAAACGACCTGCTCCACAAGCGCGGCCTCGGTCTCTTTCGTGGGCGGAATCTTTCTTGCTGAGCGCTTGGACATTGCGGCTCCCTCCGCTCCCTTAAGTGAACCAATGTCGCTCGCGTTGACTCCGGTATCTTCGAACCTTGACGGTTCGGCTCGTCAACAACGTTGGTTCGTTTCAGTTTCGATTTGGGGCGGATCCGTGGGGGACATAGACCACGACGTCTTGGTTTTTGTCGTCCAACAGCGCGCCTCCGACCAGCAGATAAGCCGCAATCGCGAACATCGAAAGCAGCATTATGCCCACCGGCAGACCAGTTGATGCCCTTCGTTCCGGTTGTCCATAAATATCTCTCTCACGCATCACGCGTTCCTTTCGGCGGACAGAGACGATGGAGACCCAGACCGTCTGGAAGGGACGTTATCAGGCCGCTCCGGGAACTCCACGCGCCTGGAGCGGCAAACCTTGTGCTCGGACGTTGGTTCCGCGCGCGATGGCCCTTAGGACCTTTGAGCTATAAGAGATCGGACCTAAGTCGAGTTTCTAACCACTTATGATTATGGCATCATAGCTATCGGTTGCACGACGGAGCATGCCTCGCGAGGGACCAGGTCGCCAGTTGACATCTCCTTTTAGGACGAAGTCCCAGCGCCCGATGTCCCAAGCAAAGCGATGGCTGTGACCCAGGCTCGGCAGGTTAATACCCGCCGGGCCTGTTCGGTTCTGGAGCCGCTTTAAGTTGCCCGAACTATAGCGCGCAGAACGTCTCGCTCGCGCACGCCACTTTGCTAAAGGCTGATCAATTTGGCGGCGAGGCTTTCCGCGCCGTCGCTATCGCGGGCCAGATTTCGCTCCACCAGCAAACTCTCAAAACTTCGCAGAGCATTTCGAATTGGCTGGGAGTGATTGGGACGTTTCGATCGTTGTTGGAGTCAAACACGGCGCAAACTCCTCGGTCGGGGCGAAAGCGCTTCTAATCTCTCACCCAGCAGCGCCCTTGTTATTTGCTGCCGATGATCGAGAGTATACCGCTGAATCTCGCCGTTCTGTTCGTCGGCGCCTTTGCCGGCAGTGCAGTTGAGCAGGATGCGAAGGATCCGGAATTTGGTGCCCGCGACAAAAAAGGTCGGAGGCGCAGGTCGGCTAACAGTCGAAGCGCATTCGTTTCCGCCGAGATCGGCAATGGTGGCGACTTCATCACGGTGCCGATCTCGGCTGTAGGACAGCACCACAGCTCGTCGCGCGGTTTTCATATAAAGATGGTGTGCTGTCCCTGTTTTCGCACTTCTTGCATCACACTAGCCGCTCGAGCCAAACCCGAATGGCGAAGATGCCGCCCCTTAGCCACGAGGGTACGGCATGCTGCCAACCGCTAGGATAGCAGCACTATTGCGCCGCCATGCCGCTCGCTGTTGGCGGGCCTTCCTCGGCTCCGGCTTTGACAAGCCCTTCGCGGATGTGCTGCGTCTCGGCTTCCTGGGCATAGTGCAAGGTGGCGAGGAAGGATTCGATCGCGAAATCAGGAGCGAGCGCTCGAACCTTTTTCATATGCGCAGAAGCAGCGATTTCATCGCCGAGCCAGCCGTAGCAGGCGGCGACGAAAGCGTGCTGGACGTGGTCCATCGTCGAAAGATGCATGAATGCCTCGATCGCTTCGGCGTACTGCCGTGCCGCGAAGTGAGCCTTTCCGAGATGGCTCCAGAATCGTTCCGGGTGATGGGGGTTGAGCCGCATTGCCTTGCGGATCCATTCGACCCCTTCCTCCGGGCGACCGAGCCAGGTCAGCAGCTCGCCCTGCTGGACCACCACCAGGTCGTAATTGGGATTGAGCGATAGGGCGCGCTCCTGATGGTAGCGTGCCGTCGTCAGCTCGTTGTTGTTCACGTTTACGGCGGCGAGGATGCGATGCACGTCGGCGTCGTTGTCGTCGAGCGCCAGCGCCCGTTCAAGCTCGGCAACGATTTCGGCCCAGACCGCTTCCTTGTCCTCGCACCAGCCGTACACCCATGCCTGGCCGAGGATGCAGGCCCGCCAGGCATGGGCATGCGCGTAGCCGGGGTCGAGCGCGATTGCCCTTTCTATCAGGGCCTGCGCCTGCTTGTTGTCCGCGACGGTGGTGCGATGGTGCAGCACCTTGGCGGTGAGGGCACACTCGTAGGCGGCCATGTTCGTCGGCGTCGTTCGGGCGAGCTGGTCTCGCTGGGCCGCTTCAAGCCGCCCAGGAAGAGTGGCTGAGATCGCCGCCGTCACCTCGTCCTGAATGGCGAAGATGTCGTCGAGTTTTCGGTCATATTTATCGGCCCAGACGTGGGTATCGTTGGCAGCGTCGATGAGCTGGACCGTCACGCGCACCCTGTCGCCAATCTTACGGACGCTGCCTTCCACCAGATACTGGGCCCCAAGCTTCTCGGCCACTTCGCGGACGTTCACGGGCCGGTTCTTGTAAACGAAGCTGGAGTTGCGCGAGATGACAAAGAGTTCGTGGCGGCGGGACAACTCGGTGATGATATCCTCGGTCAAGCCGTCGGCGAAAAACTCCTGCTCGGGATCGCCGCTCATGTTGTCGAATGGCAGCACGACGATCGATGGCTTGGAGACGGCCCGCTTTGCGTCCTTCTCCTCCGGCGCGGCCGGCAGGACGGGGCCTTCGAGTCCAACCCGATAAAGATGCACGGGACGGCTGATGTTCTTCAGCATCTTGTCGCCAAGGTCTTCAATGGAGACTTCGAGGCGATCGGCAATTTGCGTCGCAACCGCCGCCGTGACGCAGATGCCGCCCACATCGGCCAGTTGCTCGATGCGGGCGGCGATGTTCACGCCGTCGCCAAAGATGTCGTCGTCATCGAAAATGATATCGCCGACATTAATGCCGATCCTGAACTCGATCCGCCGATCCTGGGGCACGTCGGAATTGCGCCGCTTCATGCGCTGCTGGATTTCCACGGCGCATCTTACGGCGTCAGTGACGCTCTGGAATTCAACGAGCATGCCGTCGCCCGTCGTCTTGATGATCCGGCCCTCGTTCTTTGCGATGGCGGGATCGATCAATTCTATGCGGTGCGTTCTGAGACGGGCGATCGTGCCTGCTTCGTCGGCCTCCATCAGCCGACTATAGCCTGCCATATCGGCCGCCAGGATTGCGGCTAGTCTCTGTTTCATCGAGTCGCCACCGGACGGGCAGATTAGCGATCGATTCTACCGCAATGCAGTGCGCTCGCCTATCTTAAATTAGCACCTTCTTTCCAAATACGCTGGGCCGCACGGGGCGAAGGGGGCAATCAGCCAAGGCAGTTCGCGGGGCGGCGGCTGTGGCGTCACTCTGCGTGGGGACAGGCTCAAGACGTCTACGCTGAGGCCGACTACGACCTTGCCGTTCATGCTTCATCTCGAAAGGGAAACCGGCCGCCTTCCATTGCGCGGAGCCGTATTCAATTCCGCTCTCCGACGTGCCCGACCACCGCTCCGCCCGGGTGGCGTATGAACTCTCTGCGGCCAACCTGCCGAGCTGCGTCGAACGCGCTTCGCCGCAATACCGCGAGCGATCTGCTCCCGTGACTTACGCCGCGGTACTCTTCAGAGCGCAGAAAATCATGCGCGTGACGTGCATGACGCCGAGTGCTGCCGTACAGGACAGCCGGACGGCACCTACAGGCACTCGCCGGGCATCCCTTGCCTCTTCACGAGCTTGTTCCACGAGCCGAAGTATTTGGAGGCAGTTGGTGTAGTATCGGCTGCCTTCCTCGGTCAGCGTGACGCGACGGGTGGTTCGTCCAAGAAGAGGGACGCCAATCGCCTCTTCGAGCTCGTTGATATGGCGGGTTACCGTGGACTGTCCGATACCGAGTTCCCGCGCCGTCGCTGACAAGCTCCCGCGTTCAGCAACACGGACAAAGGTCCGCATTCGATCCAAGGACAGGCCTCTGTCATCCATTTTTCGGCACAATTCCGCACATAACCTTTTGTAATCTGCTAATCGCCTCCTGGCCATAGTAATGCGCCTGATCATCGTGGCACGTCTCCTCTTGGCGCATCTGTGCCGCTGAACTCGACACCTGGAAGGACCGCATAGGGCTCATTCGAGCCCTCCATCGTACGGCTACGGCCGCGATGGCTCGCGCTAGCTGCGCGGCGAGAATATTCGGTGTCGCCGCCGCGCTTGCGGCAACCGAAGGCCTTGGAGTCAATGTGGTGCTGGACATGGTCGGGGGATCCTATGTGGATCGCAACCTGCGGGCGATGGCCGAGGACGGGCGCTATGCCCTGATCTCGCTGCAGCCGGCAAGGTGGTTACTACCGATCTCGAGCCGCTGATGCGGCGCAGGCTCAGCCTGATCGGTTCCACGCTTCGTCCATTGTCGAGGCCCCAAAAGGTGAGAATTGCAGCTCTGGTGCGTGAGACAGTCTGGCCGCATCTCTTGTCGAGCTCCGGAAGGTGCAAGGCGTGGACTTCAGGATCGGGCTTGGCGCCACTGGACAAGGAGGACCCGAGTGCCGGCCGTGACGATATCATCGATATCGGCCGCTCGTTAGGTGAGGGGAGGTGGACCGTGCGCCCAAGGCCGTGAGCGCTGACCATTTCTCGACACACGCCAACTATTGCATGTTTCCTTAGCGCGGCGCTGCAGATCTCCCGGAATGAAAGGCCCTGTTTCTAGGCAGGTGACCACTTCTGGTGGGCCGGATCTGTTCGGCAGCGAATTTGCCCTTGCATTGCACTGCACCGTGCAGTATAGCCAATGTGCACTCGGCAGTGCAAAGCGCAATGAAAAGGTTTTGGGCATGAAAATTTCCAATGGTTTAGCCGGGGCCGTCCTGAAGGCCCGCCGCCGTCCGGTGGCCGCGGATCCATCCGTCGACGGCAACTGCAGATATCGCAGTGTTGTAAGAAGCGAGCATACTCTTATGGTTGCGGATTCAGCCGCACCGACATCTGCGGCACAAGCCGTCAGCGCGCCGATGCCGACTGGTTTGTCGCCGCGGTGGCCGACGCTCAGGACGACAATCTTTCGGAACGCCGTCGGCGCCGCGGCGCTCGGCGTCTTTGTGGGATTCGCTGCGTTATCGATGGCCCGAGCAGCGGAACCGGTTCCGCCGTTCAAGCCGGCGATCAGCGATGAGGCCGCCACCGCCGTCTCGCACATGGGCAAGACTCTGCTGGCCAAGGACCAGTCAATTACGGCGAGAACCATCAGGGTCTATTTGAGCGAGTCCGGACAGCCGCTTCACATCTTTCATCAGTTGAAGATTGTCGTGCGCCGTCCTAACCGCATCGCAGTCGAGTCCATCGGCGATGACGGCAGGCACAATCTGTTCTACGACGGCAAGTCGGCTTCGATCTTCTTCCCCGACAGCAAGGAATACGCGGTGGTTGCCGCATCGGGTGACATACCGGCGGCACTCAATGAGGTGCTGGGCAATATCGATGCCGATTTTCCGCTCAGCGGCTTTCTCACCAACTCCCCCGACAAGGCGTTGTTGAGTGATGCTATCGCCGGTTGGCAGGTCGGGACGGCCACCATCGATGGCGTCGAGTGCCGGCATCTGTTTTTTATTCAGAAGTCTGGCATCGACCTGGAATTGTGGGTCGAAAATAATAACGCGGCCACACCGCGTCGCCTGATCGTCACCCACCGGCTGCTCCCCGGCCAACCCCGTTTCATCGCGGAATTCACGAGCTGGAACACCCAAGCCCGTCCGTCCAAGTCCGAATTCGCCTTCCGGCCGCCCGCCGATGCGAAAAACATCAAGCTTAGTCCGGCCGTTGCGCCGGGACCGGAAGGGAGCAAGTGATGAGCCATCTGAAACGGACCTTTGCCGCTCTCCTCGCAATAACGGTGGCAACATCGGGCGTAGCGTTTGCCCAATTTGGACCGCCCCCCGGTGGCCCGCCGCGCCTGCCTTCGGGCGGCCCCCCGCGTCCACCGGCCGGCGGCCCTCCGCGTCCGCAGACGGGCGGCCACATCCGTCCGCCGGTGAACGCCCACAACCGTCCGCCAGTGGCCCACCGTCCGACCCATGCGCCGAATGTCGGTGGTGCAAAGGGGCGCTTGGCGGAACGCCCTGGCCGCGGAGGGAACAACCTGTCGGGCAATATCCGCAACACGCTGAACTCGGGCGGCAACATCAATGGGAACCGCGCATTCGCGAACTCCGGGGGCAATATCGCCGCAAAGGACTCGGGCAATGTGACTGTGAATAATTCCGGCGATGTCAAAGTCTCTGGTAACGACAACGGATACTTTGGCCGTGGGTATTATGGCCGCGGCAGCTATGGTGGCGGTGACTATGGCAGCGGCGATTATGGCAGCGGAGACTATAGCTATGGCCGTGGCTACTATCGCCGCGCAGCCTACGCCCTTGGCGGATATGCGGTCGGAGTAACCACCGGTGCCGCGATCTCCTCGAGCGGAAACGGAAGCGGAAGCGGAACCACATATTATTACACATCCGGGTCTGGGTCTTCTGGGTCTTCCTTGGGTTCCTCTCGCTCGAGTTACTCTACTTCGTCCTCTTCGGGTTCATCTGGCGGGACGTCATCGGGTTCGTCTGGCGGGACGTCCTCGAGCGCGTCCTACGCGACTTCTGCGGGGTCTACCGGCGCAGCCTATGCGGCTTCCTCTGACGGGACTTATGCGGGTTCCTATAATCAGGACCAAGCCGACTCGTCCGCTGGTGGTGGGAATGGCGGCTCGAACCAGGGCAGCAGCAACGGGAGCCCCCCATCTGTGAATCTGATGATGGTGGGCCTGTTTGAGAGCTTGCCACCGGATGGCACGATATGGACCACGGAAGCTGCAGTCGCTTGGCTTCAGGCTGCCGCCGCCAATTTGCGGCTCGCATACAAGGTCCCGGGAACCATTTCGGTCACGGGCGAATATCCGCCGCCTGGTTACAGCAGCGGCTCCGGCGGGAATTAACGCCCGCGGGCAGTTAGGATTTGGAGCGCGGTAGGAAGCAAAATCATTCAGCTCTATGAGCGAAACCGCAGCCGCGGCGGCTCGCGCCGCGGCCGAAACCCAACTGTTCACAGGGCTGAAACCTCTGTTCGAAAAGGGAAGTTCCTTGTTTAAGATCGCCAAAGCAACCGATGTCGCCCCCTGCATGCATGGCTCGCCGGATCTGCCGCTTCACAATCAGAAAATGCTTGCGCGGTTTTCGGTCTCCGAGGCCTGGAGCGGCGATTTTTCGAGCGGCGTCATCCGTCTCGGCGACTGGAGCAGCATGCTGCATGGTCTCTCCAGGCACGAATGCGGCCTTCTGAGCCTGCTGCGCTGCTATGATCCGAAAGATCGCGCCCATATCCTTGCGCTTTTCGAGCAAGCCGCAACGCATGCGTCATCCTTCTGCTTCTCCACCACGATCCTGATGCCGAACGGCCTGCGTCAGCCGGTCTTATGCATGGGCGAGTCGAACGGACTCGCGGAGAAGTTTAACGGCAGCATGGCAGGCGTCTTCATCTTCCTGCGCTTCAAGCTGGAACAAGGACATCAGATCGCCACCCGACAATAGACAGAAGCTTCAAGGAGAAGGCCGACCCTGGCGACCGGCCTCTTCGCGCCGGTCGCTCCGGCCTGAGATGTTCAAACCCGTGGCACTCGCGGACGGGCAATGCAGCGTTCGGACCATGCCAACACGGAGGTGGACCGGTCGAACGACGCAACCGGCCCTTGCGATGCTCTGGACTATGCAGTACATGTAAAGTGCACTTATCAGTGCAATGGAGGATGCTCATGGACGCTTCAAGCGAAGCCGGCCCGAAGGCTCGGCATGGCGGATCGCGGGAGGCGATCATCACGGCTGCCGGGCGGTTGTTCCTGGAGCGCGGCTTTGGCTTCGTCAGCATGGACGAGTTGGCTGCGGCCGCCGGCGTAGCGCGGCGCACGCTCTACAATCAGTTCGCAACGAAAGAGGACATATTTCGCGAGATGCTCCGCAGGGTGTCGCGACAGCTCGAGGAGGCGCTTCCGCCCGGAATCGAACCCGGCGGCGACGTCGAGGACGTGCTGCGTGTTATCGCGCGCATGATTCTGGATCTGCACGGGCATCCGGAATACTGCGGGTTTCTGCGGATGGTGATGGCCGACTCCCGCCAGTTTCCCTGGATCGCCGAGGAGTTTGCCGCGGTCATGGAGCCTCAGACTGAGAGGCTCGTGCACTATCTCGCCCATCTGACTACGCTGGGCATCCTGGACTGCCGCAATCCGGTGCTTGCGGCTCATCAGTTCATGGGGATGCTGAACGAGTTATCCCTGTGGCCCTGGATGATCGGTCGCGAAAGCCTGCCCTTTCCGGCCGAGGAGGTGGTTGACGAGACGGTCCGGATGTTCCTGCAGCGATATCGGCGCCCGCAATCGACGCGGTATGGTAATGATGGCGCGGCGTAACGCGTGCGGCTGGCGCGGCGAGATAATCGTGAATCGCCATGGTTCCTTTCTTCCTAAAGCAGAACGACGACTGCCGGGCATCGTGGCGAATATCATACGACGGCCGACCGCACGCGTGTGACCTCTCTGCAGCGCCATCAGGCAGACTTCAGGCCTATCTTCTTGCGGACGCGGGGCGGGCGCTGATGCCGGTTGCTTTCCGAGGCCGGTCGTGCGTGCAAGTTCGGAGCTGTCATCGGGTAGTCGGCTGGAAGCTTCCACTTCCTCCGATTTGCACCGCTCTGACACCGTGCTTTGCCATTAGTGCCGGCGTAGGGATTTGAATCTCCTGCCCTCTAACTGCACTAGCGAGCGTCCCGCTTTGCTGGCCGCCCTTCATCTGCTTTCGCGGGGACGTCGTGCTATTCGGTAGGCGCCGGAGAACCTATCCACGTGACTGCTGGTATAGCCGGAATTCTCTTCGCCAGTCCCTCGAGCATGCCTTGGAAAACGCTCTCACTCAGCTCGACCATGTTTTCGCTGGGACCGACGCGTCCATCCACGAGCAACAATGTAAGGCCGTGCATTTGTGACCAGAACACTAGGATAGCGCCATCAATCTCACGTTTGTTTGCTGCGGTGTTGGGAATGGGGCGCCCGAGAGCGCCGTCGCTTATCGCGTCCACCAGAAGTGCCTTCATTTTCTCGCCGGCGATTATTTCGACAGCAGGGCGGACATGATCATGACCTGAAAGATAGCCTCCGAACATCAATCTGTAGAGAGCGGGATTGTTGACGCCGCCGCAAATGTAGGCGCGCGCCATGGCGCCCAGCCGCTCGCGCGGGCTGTCAAATTCCTTCGTTGCATCCGTCATCTGCTTTGCGAGGAGTTCAAACCCTACCGCCGAGACCGCCGCCAACAGCTCGCGTTTGTCGGCGAAGTGTTTGTAAGGTGCGTTGTGACTGACGCCGGCTCGACGGGCGAGCTCCCGAAGCGAGAACTCTGTGCTCTGGGTTTCGCTCAGGACCTCCAGTGCGGCGCTGACGATCGCCTGGTGCAGGTCACCATGATGGTAGGGGCGTTGCTCTGTGCTGTAGTTGTCTTCGGTCATGTCGATCCCTCCTAAATTGAATGTTGCCCGTGTCAACTTTTTTGACTTTGATTATGTTGACATCGCCAACTTGGCTCCTTAAGTTGGCGTTGTCAACATCGGGCAAGGCCCAATACATACATCACTGGAGATTTTCAGATGAACCATGAAGAACGCAGCTCAGCAAAGCAGTCCGGCGCAAGCACAAGCGCTAGTGGATGGGGTCTGCGCTACCCGGGGCTCGTCATGGGCAAGGGCGGCAAGAACGAAGTCAAGGAGTTCACCGGAATGTGGCCGCTGAAGCCCGATGCGGACCTCGTGGCGTTCACGGACACGCTTAGCCGAGAGGTCCCTGTCTGGGGCGGGCCCGGAAAGACGTTCTCGGAGGCTACGACCATGCTCGGCCTGATCCGGACCGCGCGCTGGTTCGTCGCCAGGACTCAGGACTTTGATGGGTACACCCTGTTCTTCATCTCCCAGTTCGACGGGACTCTCGACAAGTACTTCGATGACTTCGTTCTCAATGGGAAGGAGAACCTGACGAAGATCTGGGGCCAGTGCGTAGGGTGTCCGAGCGGCCCGGATGCGACGGCACGCGACGTCGTGGAATATATCGCACGCGGTCAGATCAAGACCCTGGCCTGTTACGATGTTTTTCCGAGCCTCAGCCTCGGCCAGATCTACAAGGCCGCTGACTGGTACGAAAAGACGCAGAAGTTCCAGCGCGCGGTCGCCAAGGGCGACGTCAATCTCGAGGATGCCGTGAACGCCTTTTTCAAGGAGCTGGCCGAGCCCTACAAGGAAGTGCCAAGTGATGCCATGATCGACACGGAAGTGGCCAGCCAATGGCAGTATGAGGACGTTGCCGGACGCATTCTCAAATAAGGCCGGCGAAAAAAGGTTAGTGCCGCCTGATTTTCCGGCAGATGGGATCGGCCAATAGCCCCGGCTTGGGGTCGATCTCATCTCCCGATGGTTGCGGCAAATTTTCAACAAGGATTGCGACAATGCCGGCTCTAGGTTCTCAACCTGGATTAACATCTGCTGACCTCAAGGCCAACCTGCACGACATTCAGGACAATATCGTCACGCCCATCCTGATGCGTTACGGGCGTCATATTTTCCTAAAATTCAACGACGAAGCAAAATCGCGCGCCTGGTTGCGCAACATGTTCCAGCACGTCAACGCCCGCGAAAGAGAACATGGGACGCGATTCACAGTGAACATCGGGTTCACTTATGCGGGCCTAAAGGCACTCGGTCTCTCCCAGCGCTCGCTGGACAGCTTCCCCGAGGCGTTTCGGATGGGCATGCGTGGCCGGGCGAATGTGGTGGGCGATGTCGGACCGCACGCCCCGGAACATTGGGAGGGCGGCCTGGGCAGCCCCGACATTTGCGCAATGGTGTTGCTGCGAACCGATTCCGACGAAGGTCGCGAAACGGCAACCCGGATCGTTCGGGAGGAAATCGAGGCGACTGGCGGGATCGAAATCCGGTTCATTCAGGACACAATGGCCGCAAATGAAAGCGGAATTGGATCAGAGGGCGAGCATTTCGGATTTGCCGATCCCATCTCGCAGCCGCCGATCGAGGGCGCCGACACGCCTTCCTATCCTGGCGACGGAGTACCGGAGAGCGATGGCACATGGCGCGCTCTGAAACCGGGAGAGTTCCTGCTCGGCTATGAGGACGAGGTCGGGCCCGGCGGCACGCCGATGCCCGAACCATTCGAACTGCGGGTGAACGGGACATTCGTGGTGTTCCGCAAGCTTTATCAGGATGTGGCGGCATTTCGCCGATACCTGGCGACAGCCGCGAAGTCGCTCTATGGCAACGACGACAAGCATCACCGGGATCTCGTGGCGGCCAAAATCATGGGTCGTTGGCCTAGCGGTTGCCCGCTCGACCTGTCGCCCGAAAAGGACGATCCGGAAATCGCTGCCGACCCTGACCGGCGCAACAATTTCACCTATGCAGGAGACGATGAAGGCCTGCGGTGCCCGCTCGGTTCGCACCTGCGTCGCACCAACCCGCGAGCAACTCCCCTGAAACGCGCGACTGCGGTGAGACGGCACCGGCTGCTTCGGCGCGGCGTCGAATACGGCCCGCATCTCGAAGATGGCGCACTCGAGGACGACGGTATCGATCGCGGCCTGATCAACCTGTTCATACAGGCTGATATCGAACGACAGTTCGAGTTCGTGCAAAACGAATGGATGAAAAGCGGTGAGTTCATCGGACTTGATCCGAATGAGCAAGACCCGATCAATGGTGTCGGCGGCGAAGGGTCGCAACTGTCCGTGCCCGGCGCCAAGCGACCGTTCCTGTTCGACCTGCCGACCTTCGTCACCGTGAAGGGCGGCGAGTATCTGTTCGCGCCCGGGCTGAATGCGCTCAGGGGCATTATCGAACAAAAATTCTGAATCAGCGGAAAAAGGCGAACTCAATGTCAGACCATTTCAGTGGCCCGGCGGTGATGGGCGACCCAACACTGGACATCACCGATTTCTATGCCTTTCCGAGCCCCGAGCGGGCAGGAAATCTCGTCCTGATCATGAATGCGTTTCCCATGGCTACAGCGCAGTCCTTTTTCAGCGATGTCGTCAGCCACCGTTTCCGGCTACGGCCGCTCACCCGGTCGGGTGGCGGTTTCGTGCACGGTCCGGCAGAACATGCGATCGATGTCCGGTTCAGTGATGTGCCGAAAGGGACCTCGGTCCAGAAGGGCAATATCGTCACATCCGACGAGCGCGAGACAAGCTTCACGGTTGGGGAACCGCTGGAGATGGATGGCATGCGCGTCTTCGCGGGACTAGTCAGCGACCCGTTCTTCATGGATGTCGAGGCCACGCTCCGCACGGATATGTCGGGCAAGCTGTCCTTCGGCACGGCCGAAAACACCGTTCATTTTCGCGATGTCCTGACGATCGTCGTCGAGGTCCCGTTTGCTCCGATCCTCGAACAATTCAATGGCATCCCACTTGTTGGCGCCATTGCCGAGAACGTTGTCACGCGCCGCGGCAAGCCGATCCGGATTGAACGTGTCGGGCGACCGGAGATCAAGAACGTCTGCCTGGCGAACCCGACCCGCGATCCGCTCACGAAAGGTCTCGAGCTGCGGGACCTCTACAATCGCGAAGACGCCTTTGCGCTCTCCAGAGAATACGGGCCGCTCTACCGGTCACGCCTCGACGCAAACCTGGCCTTCTGGAGTGCTCTCGACGGTAAAACTGTCTGGCCGTCAGGCCCAGACGGGCGCCATCCGCTCCGCGATCTCCTTGTCGATGACTTTCTAGTCCTCGATCTGGCTCACGCATTCGCACCCGGAAGCTTCCTCGAGATCGAACGTTCCCTGATGGACAACCGACCGCACGCTCGCTGCGGCGGTCGCTGGCTCGACGACGACATTCTGGACGAGATGCTCACATTCATTGTGAATGGTGGGCGAGGCGAGCGGCTAGGCGACGGGGTCGACGCTCCGACCAAGCCGGCCAGTCTGGTCTTTCCTTATGTGCGCGAGCCCAACCGGCGAGACGACCTGCCTCTACCTGCATTCTTAAGGGGCTGAACATGAACGAACTGAAGGCCGATGGCGCCGTCGTAACAGGCGCTTCATTTGGAATTGGAAAGGACCACGCGATGAACTCGTTCCTGCAGTATCCGGTGATGTCGACGCTAAGACCCGCTTACCCGCGCGGGCCCTGGCACTACAGGAACATGCACCAGCTCGTCGTCACCTATGAGAGCACTGCCGAGGCCGTGCGCGCGGTTGTGCCGGAACCTCTTCAGCCCGCTGAAGGAAACCGCGTCACTATAGAATGGCGATACATGAGCGACGTGACCGGATTCGGACCCTATACCGAGGTCGGCCATTCGGTGGCTTGCACCTTCCAGGGCAAACCGGTCATCTACGTCTTCCAGGCATTCCTCAACAGCGAATCGCCGACGCTCGCCGGCCGCGAGATCCTCGGCTTTCCCAAGCGGCACGGCGAGCCCGAGCTGAAAACCGTGCGCGAGGTGCTTACGGGCACCCTGGCTTATGGTGGCGTGCAGGTGGCGCTGGCGACCATGCCGTATCGCACGGTCGATCTTTCAAATCGCCTGGCGGAGATCGAGCAGGAACTTCAGACCACCCAGCTCGTGCTCAAACTGCTGCCCGACGTCGACAACCACACGCCGAAGGTCGCCCAGCTCGTCCGGGTCGGCATCTACGACGTCCGGCTGAAGGGCGCCTGGGGCGGCCCCGCAGAGCTGTTCATGGTCCCGCATGTCGGCTGTCCGGTCGCAGCGCTTCCGGTCGTGCGCGTCCTGGAGGGCCGCCAGCATCTTTGGGACATGACGTTGAACGATGGCGAAGTCGTCCATGACTACCTGGAAGCCGCGCGCGCCTAGCTCCGGTCTTCACTCGATCCGCATGCGGGAGGGCCGGCCGGCCCTGCTCTTCCGCACCTCTACAAGCTCAATCCGCGCGTGGAACTCCCTCCACCGCCGTTCCTGGAGAAATCAGTTATGGATCTGTTGAAGGGCAAGGGCGCCGTCGTGACCGGCGCTGCATCCGGCATCGGCAAGGCGATCGCCACGGCATTTATCGAAGCGGGCGCGAGCGTGTTGCTCTGCGACCTGAATGCGAAAGCGCTTGATGATGCAAGCGCCGAGCTAGGCGATCGGGCGATCGGGCGCATCACCGACGTCTCGGACGAAAGTCAGGTCGAAGCCGCGCTACGGGCGGCACATGATGCATTCGGGTCGCTGGACATCGTGGTCAACTGCGCGGGCTTTGGCGCCATTGCGCCGCTGACCGAACTTACCGGCGAGAAATGGAAAGCCGTCCAGGCCGTGACGCTGGGTGGCGTCTTCTACGGCGTGAAACACGGCGCCCGCCTCATGATCGAGCAAGGACGACCGGGCGTCATCATCAATATCTCGTCGGTGAACGCACGTCAGCCGGGCGAGGGGCAGGCGGCCTATTGCGCAGCCAAGGCCGGGGTGGATATGCTCACGCGCTGCGCTGCCCTGGAACTCGGCGGTCGAGGTATTCGTGTTGTCGGAATCGCGCCGGGCCTGGTGGAAACGCCATTGACAAGGAAAGAGCTTGAAAATCCTGCCATGCGCGAGCTCTTCCTGGGCGTCATACCCATGAAGCGTCCTGTCGCCGCGGAAGAAATTGGCCATGCTGCCGTGTTCCTCGCATCGGACCATGCGCGATCCATCAACGGTGACACGATTGCCGTCGACGGCGGTTCGTTGACGCGCGGTTATCCCGCGCTGCTGACGGGCCTCAAGGGGTAACATCTCATGACGATCGACCCCGGGCTTTACACAAGCGGGCGGATCGCTATCGCCAACCTCTCCGCGTCGATCGATGGCCTGGAGCATGACTGCGTTGAGGGCGCCAGCTTCCAAAAGCTGCTGGCGCTGTCAAAGCTCCTGTTTCTGAGCGGCGACCTGCTTGGCCGAATCGTTGACCATGACCGGGCGGAGGCGATTGCCGCCCGGGCTGTCAGCCTGTCGCCCGACTCCGCCGAAGCGCTCCAGGTCTGCGCCCAGATCGCGGGGCGCTTCCATCGCTTCGAGCTTGCGAAGGCGCTTCTCGATCAAGCGCTCTCGGCGGGATGTTCAAAACGCGAAATCGACATCGAACGGGCAGCGCTCCTGCAGGCGACGGGATACTACAACGAGGCGCTGGTCCTGCGTGAAGGGCTCGCAAAGCAGGATCCCGAAATTGATACGCTTGGGGGCCTTGCGACTCTGCTGGCGGAAATGGATCAGTGGGACGCGGCGGAAGCCTGCTATGCGGCAGCGCTGGATGCCGACGATGGCGTTTCGCCTATCCCGTGCGCGCAACTGCTCTTCGAATGGGGGGTGAGCGCAATGCGTCGCGGCGCTTTGGATCGTGCGGAGGCTGTATTCTCCGACCTGAATGCAATCCTGCCGGCGCATGTCCCTGGACGCGGACATCGTGCCGAGGTGGCGCTCGCGCGCGGAGAGTTGGACGTTGCCGAAGCACTCATCGCGCCTCTGCTCGAAATCTCCGACGATCCCGAATATCGCGCGGTTTATGCCGAGATCCTTGCCGCGCGTGGCGATGGCAACGCCGCCAGGCAAGCGGAACTCGCGTCAGAAGCATATGAGCAGCTTTTGGCGCGTCGGCCGGAGGCCTATGCCGACCATGCGGCGGCTTTCTTCATGGGCGTCGGCAACCGGCCCGAGCGAGCGGTCCACCTGGCCACGGCCAACTGGAAGCTTCGCGACACACCGCGCTCGCGCAGGCTCTTGGCCAAAGCGCGTCGCCGTGCACAATCCTGTTCGATAAAAGGTTCCCTACAATGAAAAGAGTCCTTCCGCTCGCCACGCTGCTAATGGTTGTTGCGACACCTGCTTTCGCCCATGTCGGCACTGGCTCGACTGCTTCCTTCGCCGCCGGCATCGCGCATCCGCTCTCCGGCCTCGACCATGTCACCGTAATGGTCGCGGTGGGCCTGTGGGCCGCGCTCAAGGGTGGACGTGCGCTCTGGATCTGGCCGGCGGCCTTCGTCGGCGTGATGTTGATCGGCGGCGCGCTCGGCATGGGGCATGTATCGCTGCCGTTCGTCGAGCCGGCAATCCTCGCCTCGGTCGTTGCGATCGGCATTCTGGTGGCGCTGGCGGTCGACCTGTCGCCCTTTGCCGGTGCTGGCATCGTTGGCCTGTTCGCGCTGTTCCACGGCCACGCTCACGGCAGCGAAGTCGCGGAGACGGTCGGCGGCCTCGAATACATGGCGGGCTTCGCGTTGGCGACGGCGACATTGCACCTCATCGGAATCGGCCTCACACTCGGTCTTGCCCGCACCCATCTGCGCGGCCTTGTGCGCGCCGGTGGAGTAGCCTGCATGCTGGTCGGCGTCGGGCTGTTCGCCGGAGTGTTCCAATGACCCCCGGCGAACAGCTCATCAGGAGGGGCGACATCGAACACGACGCCGGCCGCAAGGAGGCGGCCGCCGACGGCGTTGCGTCCGCAAGAGGGACATCTCGGCTCAAGGTGGTGATCATCGGCGGTGGATTTGCCGGTATGTCGGCCGTTCGCGCATTGCACGACAGCAATGCCGACATCACGCTGGTCGACCGAAACAATCATCATCTCTTTCAGCCGTTCCTCTTTCAGGTCGCCACCTCGATCCTGGAACCCGCGGAGATCGCTGCGCCGATCCGGTCGCTCGTACAAGAGATGTCGGATGTCCGGGTGGAAATGCGCGAGGCGATGCGCGTCGATCTCTCCCGCCGGATCGTCATCATGAACGAAGGAGACGATCTGACCTACGACATCCTCGTCATCGCGACGGGAGCGCAGACGAGCTATTTCGGCCACGAGGTGGAATGGTCCAAACATGCGCTTGGATTGAAGTCGCTCGGCGACGCCATCGCCGCCCGCAACAGGCTTTTGAAGGCGTTCGAGCGCGCAGAGCTGGAGCCCGACCCCAGCAAACAGGCGCGTGACATGACGGTGGTCGTCGTCGGCGGCGGGCCGACGGGCGTCGCGATTACGGGCACGATCAGCGAGTTTACCCGAAAAACCCTGGCATCCGAGTTTCGGAATATCGACCTCCGCAAGGCGCGAATCGTGCTGGTCCAGGCCGGACCGAGACTGCTGCCCGCCTTCAGCGAAAAACACTCGGCCTACGCTGCCCGCGCGCTCGAAGGTCAGGGAGTCGAGGTAAGGCTGGGGGCTCCCGTTACCCATGTCGACGCGACAGGTGTTACCGTCGGCGATGAGCGCATCGACGCTGCGACCGTGTTGTGGTGCACCGGCGTCCAGGGCGTGCCGGTGGCACGCACACTCGGCGAGCATCTCGAACCGAACGGGACAGTAGCGGTCCTCGATGATTTATCTGTGCCGGGTCATCCCGA
Organism: Ensifer sp. MPMI2T; assembly: GCF_004827385.1. Lineage (GTDB taxonomy): Bacteria > Pseudomonadota > Alphaproteobacteria > Rhizobiales > Rhizobiaceae > Sinorhizobium. The sequence goes on along the minus strand of NZ_SRXN01000021.1, from coordinate 89,684 downwards.
ATGCTTTGTTGTCGGCGATGCAGCCCATGTCATCGGACCCGATGGCCGGCCCATGCCGGGCTTGGCATCGGTTGCGCAGCACCAGGGCCGATATGTTGGCGAGCTTATTGCCGCACGGCTTGCAAACACCGCCCCTCCGAAGCCTTACGAGACCTTCACGCCGAGCAAGCTGGCAACCATCTCGCGGCATGTCGGCATCGCGGAAGTTCGCGGTCGCTCGATCACCGGCTATCCCGCCTGGTTGATGTGGGGGCTGCTGCATCTTCGAACCTTGTCAGGCGGAGGCCATGCAAAGCTCTCCATTCTGGCGAACTGGGCCCGCCTGCTCGTCACCTATCGTCGCAGTGGACGGCTGATCGTCGAGCCATCCGAGTTGGTACCTCGTCGGGGCTCGCACGTTCAGACAGTGGACGAAACGCCTAAAAGCACTGGGATGCCGCTGTCTCAGATCTCTCTGTCCTAACTAACCGCAATTGGAGCAGATAAATGCCGAAATCACTCACACTGTCCGAAAGGCAGGCAAGCGATCCGGAACAGGGAACGGCAGGGCCTCACCACGTTGTAGTCGTTGGCGGCGGGGTTGCCGGGCTGGAAATTGCCTCCAAGCTGCCGCGGCGGGTAGGCAGGACCTCGGTCGAGGTGACGCTGATCGACAGGGAGTCTGCCTATGTGTGGAAGCCGATGCTGCATACGATCGCTGCCGGAACAACTGACGTTTCCCAGCAGGAAACCTCGTATGTCGCCCAGGCCCGCAATCGACGTTTCGTGTTCGCGCCTGGAGAACTCAGGGGCATCGACCGTGAGGAGCGCAAGGTTTATCTAAGTCCGTTGGTGATCGACGGACGTACCATTTTGCCGGAGCGGGCGATCCACTATGATACCCTGATCCTGGCAATTGGCAGCCAGGCCAACGACTTTGGAACACCAGGCGTGCGAGACCACTGCCTGACCATTGATAGCCGCTCCCAGGCGCTCGACTTCAATCGCAAACTCATGGCGCGCGTGCTCGAAGCGGACGCTGACAACAGCATTCTGGACATAGCGGTGGTGGGGGGTGGCGCCACCGGCGTCGAACTCGCTGCCGAGCTTATCCAGTTGACCGACGTCACCGCCTATTACGGCGCTGCGGGAATCCATAACAAGATCAGGGTGACGCTCGTCGAGAGCGGTCCCAATCTGTTGAATGCGTTTCCAGACCCTATCGCCATCGCGGCCCGCGAGCGTCTCGAGAGGCTCGGCGTGACCGTTATTACTGGGGCGCGGGTCGTCGCCGCGGAGGCCGGTTGCCTGCGACTAGCGGACGGACAGCAGATCAGAGCGGACCTAAAGGTATGGGCGGCCGGCGTGAAGGGCTCGGATGCATGTGCGGCATTCGACGGTCTCGAGCTGACGCGTAACAATCAGATCGTGGTGACACCAGCTTTACTGACGACGCGCGACCCGCGAATTTTCGCCATCGGGGATTGCTCGAGCCTTCCCACAGGAGATGCGGGCAAGCCGCTGCCTGCGGCAGCCCAGGTCGCGCATCAGCAGGCTTCTCACTTAATCCGTCATTTTCCTGATTGGCTGGAGGGGAGAGCCCTGCCGCCCTTCACTTTCCGGGACTTCGGTTCGATCGTATCGCTTGGCGGCTACGGTGCCTATGGTTCACTCGGACAATTCGGCCTCTTCAAGGGCGGCTTCCTCCGCGGGCGGGTGGCTCAGCTCGGCCATATTTTCCTTTATCGCAGCCATCAATCACGACTGCACGGTTTCTGGCGCGGCGGCTTGATCTGGCTCGCGGATATGATCAATTCGCACGTGCGTCCACGTATTCGATTGCCTCATTGATCGACGGACCCATCCCGGCTTGATCGACTAGAGGCGATCTGCCGCACCGGCCTCCGGGAGGCGCATCCTTTATACGCAAGCTTGCGGTCCTGAGGCACGGCCAGAAATGCTCATCTGTTCCTCAATTGCCGTACGGAGATTCTGGACCAGATGGAACCGATCTGCCACCTGTGGGATGCAAGCGACTGTGCCCCGGACCGCCAGGCCAATGCCCGCAGCGTCCGGCGCTTCGCCGAGGCAATGGGCCATCTGGAAAAGACCGACCGGATCCATACCGCCGTCATCGCCCGCTATGCCGAGGCCAAGCGACTGCAGCCATCGCCACCGCCCAGCCCGACGCAGCGGCGATTGAAGGCGCTGGTCGCCCGGCTTTGTCAGGTAACCGGCGATCTGACCATTCAGAAGCAGCGCCGCAGTGGCGCGCTCGACGATGAAACCGCCGCCAGCCTCGCCGAGGTGATCGGGCTGCTGGAGCGCCAGCGTCGCCAGCTCGAGGGCGAGATCGCCTCGCTGATCGACGACGATCCGCTGTGGCGCGCCTTGCCGCGGCGTTCCGCTCGCTCAAGGGCGTCGCATCGCGCACCGTTGCCAGGCTGATGGCGGAACTGCCGGAGATCGACGGGTTCGATCGCCTCTGCCGGATCGACGGCGGCGCTGAACGCCTGGAATCGGCCCTGACCAATCTTGTTGAGAATGGCCCACGCCATGATGCTGCGCGCAGAGTTTCGACGTGAAAGGAAGAGAATGTGATAGATGCGGCCCTGCATCATTACGCTCCCTCGATCAGCAGTCTATAAATCGACGGAGTGATCCTCCTTTTATGTGACGGGTGTGTGACACCGCTGCATCGGAGCCGTTGGCCGCGCTCGGATTGTGCTGTGCTTGGTACCAGCAAACCGTGCTGCACCCATCACGCGGTCAAATCCTTGACCGATGCAGGCGTCTGCAGGCCAGACACCGACGGCGCCAATTCCCTCGGCTCATCGTCGTCAACATCGTCGATCTCATCGGCTCGCGCCTCGTCCAGGCGATGCTTGATCGCTAACGCGTAGATCGTGCTCAGAATGTTGCGGTCCTTGAGGTCGGGGTCGGTCAGGGCCAGCAGCGAGGCGCGGACGAGCTTCTTGCTGGAGGTCTTCTGGCAGCGCTTCTGGACGAAATCATAGAGGTTCCTGTCGGAATGGCCCTGCATCGCCCCTTCCACCAGTGCCTCGTATACCCTTCTGCGCTTTTCACCCATGCGACCTCCCTTCATCGACGCGGCGCGACTATCCGTCATAAAACTGTCACAGATAAGCCGCGCGGAGCTGCCCTGCACGATATTGTATGACTTATGAGCCGTGGCTCCAATGAGGGATTCTCTGAGGGCGAAGTCGAGGCTGCTGAAGTCGTGCTATAATCCGACTAATCCACCTCGATGGGAGGGGGTCTATGGGCGTGAACTTCCCAAACGAAAGTCCGGAATATCGCCGGGCTCGCGAAAAGCTGCTGCAGCGCGAGGCAGCACTCAGGCGCGAGATGGAGGCCGTGGCTGCGGAGATCCGCGCGCTGCCACCGGGTGGGCCGGTTCCCGAGGATTATGAGTTTGACCACATTGACGCCAACGGAACGCCGGCCAAGGTGCGGCTATCCGAGCTGTTCCGGCCAGGTACGGACGTCTTGATTCTGTATCACTATATGTTCCCGCGGCATCGCAGCGACGACCGGCGCGGTCCGAGTAAGGGCCCGATGGCAGATCTTCCCCTTGAGGAGGGACCGTGTCCGTCCTGCACTGCATTGCTCGACAATTGGGAGGGGGCTGTCCCGCATGTCGAGGGACTCGGAGCCAACATTGCTGCCGTGGCGAAGGCGCCAATCGAGCAAGTCGCGGCCTTCGCCGCACATCGTGGTTGGCGCAATTTGAAACTCCTATCAGCCGCCAACAACAGCTTCAAACGCGACTACCATGGCGAGAACGAAGACGGACAGCAGGTGCCGATCCTCACGGTTTTCCATAAGAGCTCCGACGGGGTGGTGAGGCTCAGCTGGGCCTCCGAGCTGTTGTTCTTGCCGCCGGAGCCGGGACAGGATCCACGCCATGTCGGCACGGTCGAACCGATGTGGACCCTTCTCGATCTCACTCCCGGGGGGCGGCCGAACGCGTACGAGCAAATTGAGCACCAGTACTACTGAACGCTGCGTCGAATCCTACGCCAGCGGTGCTGGTTGCTCATCACGTCCCTGCTATCGGAGTGAGGGTCCCACCATGTCGATGTCCAACGACTCAATTCCGGCATTCGAGATCGGTCTCACTACGCTCGCGGCCCTCCTCGACAAGGCAGAGGCCCATGCCGAAGCGAAGGGGATCGATCCCACGGTGCTTCTTAACACGCGCCTCTTCCCCGATATGTTCGCCTTTATCCGTCAGGTGCAGAGTGCTTGCGATCAGGCCAAGAACTGTGGTGCGCGGCTCGCCGGCGTCGACCCGCCAAGGTATGAAGACAGCGAGAAGACGATTGCCGACCTCAGGGCGCGTATCGCCAAGACGCTCGCTTTCGTGAAGTCGCTCGACGTCAAACGCATCGATGCGGCTACCGACCGGGAAATCACTTTCCCGTTCGGCCCGGGCAAGTGCCACATGAGGGGTGTCCACTACCTCAACCACTTCGCTCTGCCAAATTTTTATTTTCACCTCACCACCGCCTACGACATCCTTCGTCACTGCGGCGTCGAGATTGGCAAGCGCGACTTCCTCGGTGCCATACCCATGAGAACGACATAGGCGCTGAGGGGTCCGTATAGGGCGGTTCGTTGCCTTTATGCCGTCTTTCTCCAGAGAATACTGTTGCCCCGCAGTGCCCTTGTCGCTTGGCAGGTAATCGTGAGAATGCGACCGTTTCCGTGAACTTCGGCACTTAAATATGAGAATCGTAAAGGCAGATTCCCGTGCTTCAATGCCCTCTCGAAGGGGATAAGGTTCTGTTTTCTTTGAAGTTGTAGGCCAACTCCCAAAGTGCTTGACCATCATACACGCCGCAGCCGAATCTCAGTTTAAATGGAAACGTCTCGGCGCTGTTCTCAATTTAAATGCCCGTTCTCAAGTTTACTGCAATGCTAACTAATTGATATCGTTGGCATGGGATTCTCACGATTAAGTGCCAAGCGACACGTCTCAGCGTCAGTCATTTCAGCCGCGCCTTCCGCGACAGTTTCCAGGAAACGCCTTACGCCTATGTTCTCAGGTGCCGCGTCGCACGCAGCAAGGAGATGATGGCGACCACGAACGAGCCGCTCGCCCAGATCGCGCTGTCCTGCGGCATGGCGGATCAGGCGCATTTTTCACGGTTGTTCCGCCGCCTCACAGGCGAGTCGCCCAGCCATTGGCGCCGCCGTCACTCCATAAACGACAGGGGGTGAGCCGCAAGCCCGGCTTTTCAGCACTATTCCGCTGGCAGCTCTTCTAAGCATTCGATCCAGACGAGCACATACCAGCTTCCTACTGGCCGAAAAAGATCGCATCCTGCTGCCTGCGCAGTCTCAACAGGTGCGAGGCTGGATCGAGTTCCACATCGCCGAGCGTGATAGGATCGCCACCGCGCACCGGTTTTGCCAGCCTGCGGTTGGCGGCGAGGTAAAACGGCGCCGGTCCGTCGAGGGCGAGTGGCGCAGCCGGAATGAGCGCCGACCCGACGTTCGGGATTGCATGATGATGGCCGGTTGCTGCGAGCAGCGTTCCGGCCGGCAGATCCTTTTCCGCAAGAGCGATGAGGTCCAAACGCGGCTTCGGGTCCGGTGCGCCGCTCGAACGTTTCAAGAGGACCGCATCGAGGATGCTGGTCGCCGCCTCGAGACCCAAGAGGTGGCGCGGAAGATAGATCATTGCAGTGTCGCGGGTGCGACTGAGAATGTGGCCCTTCTCAGCAAGCATCTCCCAACTTTCCGCGTCACGGCAGCGCACGACGACAAAGACACCGCCGGCGAAGCTTACCTCGCTGGGCAAGCGTAGGCAGTGAAAAACATCCACGCGGCGGTCGCCGTCGAGGATGCCGCCCTCCTCGCGCGTGGAGAAGATCGTCGGCACCTCGACGATGCGCGCTATGGGGCAATGGAAATCCGGCCGGTCGGGTACAAGGTCGATCGAATGGCTGACCACGCCCATCTCGCAGAGATCGGGAACGGCGCGCTGTGGCAGCGCCGCGGCTGCCCCGGCGCGGGCGGCGACTACGGCTTCCACGTCCGCATCGCCGATCTCCAGCAGATTGGCAAACTCGGGAGTCGAAATGGCCTCGCCATTGCTCGTCAAAGTCATGGTGGCGGGATCGAAGACGAAGTCGTATTCGCTTGCCTTGCCGGCCGCGACGATCTCGAAGCCGAGCAGTTCCGCCCAGGTCACCAGATCGATCAGGAGGCTTGGTTGGTCGCCGTCGACGGGGGTGACGACCACCCCTCGAGCCGCCGCGAGATGGGCGAGGCCGGGCCCGACCACGCTGTCCACCTCCTTGCTGACCAGTGCGACGGGACGGCCGTTCGACACGGCCATATCGGCATGACGGGCGCCCGCTTCCGGATCTCCGGTTGCCTCCACGAGCAAATCGAAAGGCAGGTCGATGACATGCGCGAGATCACCCGCCGCGATCACGTGGCCGGCTGCAAAAGCCTTCGCTGCCGAATTCGCATTCTCGCAGATCGCTATGTGGGTGTCGGGGATTCCTGCAGTGCGAAGCGCGGCCGCGGCCCGTGCTGCAACCCTGTCGACGGCAATCCGGATATCCATGCGCGGAGCGCGATGGGCAAGCAGGCTGCGCCCGAAGGCCCCGGTGCCGACCAGGCAAACCGACACTTTGCCGGCAGACGCGGTATAAAGAGCATGACGATACATGAGATTGCTCGTTCCTAGCTGGCGGTGGAAGGGTTTTGCCGACTGCGCCGGACATGGTTGCGCAGGCCCATCACCTTGCCGATGAGCGGCCAGGCGAGCATCAGGATGCCAAGACCCATGATGCTGGCGACGAGCGAGTTGGACCAGAAGATCGATAGTGATCCGTTCGACATCAACATGGACTGACGGAACGCATCCTCCGCCTTGTCACCCAGGACCATGGCGAGTACCAGGGGCGCGATCGGATACTCCAGCTTCTTGAATACATAGCCCGCGACGCCGAAGATCAGGACCAGCCACATGTCGAAGGTCGAATTGGCGATCTGATAGGCGCCGGAGAAGATGACGGCGACGATGATCGGTCCGATGATCGCAAAGGGGACGCGGAGAATTGCTGCGTAGAGCGGCACCGTGCTGAGCACGAGCAGCACGGCGACGATGTTGCCTAGATACATCGAGGCGATCAACCCCCAGACAAAATCCGGCCGCTCGATAAACAGCATCGGACCAGGCGTCAGTCCCCAGATCATGAGCCCGCCCATCATCACCGCGGCCGTTGCCGAACCCGGAACGCCGAGCGCAAGCATCGGCAACAGGGCGGAGGTGCCTGCCGAATGGTCGGCGCTTTCGGGACTGACGATACCGCTGGGATCTCCCTTGCCGAATTGCGAAGCGTTCCTGGCAAAGCGGCGGGTGATGCCATAGGCCATGAAGGAGGCCGCGGTCGGGCCGGCCGGCGTGATGCCCATCCAGATTCCGATCAGCACCGATCGCCCGATCGCTACCGCGTGCCGGGGAATTTCGGCCAATGTACGGAGCACGTCGAGAGGCCGGATGCGGGTCTTGATGCCTTCGAAGCGGAGGCCTTCCTCGGTGGTCAGCAGGAGTTCGCCGATGCCGAACAGCCCCATAACCGCCACAAGGAAAGAGACTCCCTTGATAAGATCGTGAACTCCGAAGGTAAGGCGAAGCCCGCCGGAGATCGTGTCCATGCCGATCGTGGCAAGGGCGAAGCCGAGCATCATGGAGACCAGCGTCTTCGCCGGCGCGTTTCCGCCCATGCCGATGAAGCTGGCAAAGGCCAGGCAATAGACGGCGAAGAATTCCGGCGAGGAGAATTGCAGGGCGAACCCGGCGACCCAGCTCGACAGCAGCGTGATCATGACCACGCCTGCGATCGCCCCGATGCCGGCCGACACGAAAGCCAATGTGAGCGCGCGTGTCGCCTGGCCGCTGCGGGCCATTGGGTAGCCATCGAAGGTGGTCGCGACCGAGGACGGCTCACCAGGAATGTTGAACAGGATCGAGGTCGTCGAGCCGCCGAAAAGTGCCCCCCAATACATGCAGGAAAGGAGGACGATTGCCGACACCGGGTCCATGGTGAATGTGAGCGGCAGGAGGAGCGAGACGCCGTTGGGAGCGCCCAGTCCGGGCAGGACGCCAACCAGGATGCCGAGCATCACACCTACCACCATGATGATCAGATGGTGTCCGCTTATGACGGTGGCGAACCCATCGAGCAGATGGCCGAAATTCTCCATGAAAGTCCCTCCCCAAACAGTATCGGTGGGCCGCCCTCAAGCGACCCGCCTGCTCAGTAGATGCCGAGCCAGCCTTCGATCGGGCCCTTCAGCAGAGGCACCTGAAAGGCGACCTCGAATATGCAGTAGAAGGCAGCGGCAACCGCTACGCCGCCGAGCGTTGCGACCCACCACCGGTAGCCGCCCTGCCAGATCATGGCTCCGGAGACGTAGAGAAGCGTCGCGACATAAAGACCGAGCAGGAGGGTAGCGATCATGAAGCCGACGAGGGGCAGGGCGAAGGCCAGAATCGGCCGGGCATGCTCGATGTCCAGAAAGATTTCCGTGTTCCAGTCCCTGATCGAGATCGCTCGTACCAGGTTTGCCAGGCTGCCCACGATGATGAGCAGCCCGACATAGAAGGGGAAATAGCCTGGCGCTGGACCGGTTTCGGTCCATCCTATTCCGATCTCAATGGCCCCGTAACAGATCGCTCCACCGGCCGCGGCCGTTGCGATCGCGGTTGCGATCTCCATCGCCCGGCGGCTTAGGTGCCTCTTGTTTTCTTCAGACATAGCTGACTCCAGCTAATGGAGGGATTACTTGATCAACCAGCCTTCGTGCTCGAGCACCTTCGTGACCGCCTCCTTGTCCTTCTGGACATAGCCCCGGAACTCGTCGCTGACCAAGAACTGATCGGTCTGAGAGGTCTTTTCAAGATATTCTTGCCACTCGGGCATTTTGCTGACCTTTTGCAGCACGTCGCGATAGAAGGCGACAACGTCCTCCCCGGCGCCGGCCGGCAGCCACACGGTACGTGGCATACGATAGTTTTCCAGCGGAATGCCTGCTTCCTTGCAGGTCTGGATATCGTGCCAGCCCTTGCCGTCATAGACAGGCTGGCTTTCGGGAAAACGTTCCGGACGGAAGACGCAAAGCGGCTTGACCATGCCGGCCTGCCACTGTCCGCGATTCTCGTTCGGATTGTTCACGTTGGCATCGATGTGCCCGCCGGCAAGCTGTGTCGCCGCCTCGCCACCGCTCTTGAACGGGATGTAGCGAAACTCGGTACCGACCGCCTCGGCAAGAGATGAGACCAGGATCTGGTCTGTGTCCTTCGACTGGCTGCCGCCGAACTGGATGGAGCCTGGCTTTGCCTTTGCCCGCTGAACGAAGGATGCGGCGTCGCTGAAGTCGGATTTACCGTTGACCCAGATCAGGAACTCGTCGAGCGCCATGGCGGCAACGGGCGTGAGATCTTCCGCTTTATAAGGAACGGCTGCGACGCTTGGTAGGAGATATTCATTGTTGGTGCCGAAGGTCAGCTTATAGGGATCGCCCTTGTAGCCGGCGGCATAGACGAAGCCTTCCGCGCCGCTGCCGCCGCCCTTGTTCGTCACGACGACCGGGGCATCCATCAGCTTATGCTTGGCGATGATCGACTGAACCGTTCGAGCGAAGGTGTCGGTACCACCGCCCGGGCCCGAGGTGACCACGAACTCCACCGGGCGGTTCGGCTCGAAAGCCAGCGCCGGCATTGCCACCGCAGAGGCCAGAGCCATCACCGAGAGATATTTCAGCATGCCATTTCCTCCCTTTTGCAATATTGGCGCCCTCCCGCGCCTCCAAAATCTCTATTACTGCGCCGGCACCCTTCGCCGCTCAGCCATTCTAGCGGCAAGAAGCACCGCCTCGCGCGATGCACCGACATCGGCAATGCCGCGGCCGGCAATATCATAGGCGGTTCCATGCGCGGGCGTGCATAGTGGGAACGGCAGCCCCCCGATCATCGTGACGCCCTTGTCAAAGCCCATCATCTTCATCGCGATCTGACCCTGGTCATGATACATGGTCAGGACCGCCTGGAATCCCTCTTTGAGACCGCGCAGAAAGACTGTATCGGCGGGGAAGGGGCCATCCACGTCCATGCCAAAAGCCTGAGCAGCTTTCACCGCCGGCTCGATGATCTCGATCTCCTCCATGCCGAAGGTGCCGCCGTCGCCGGCATGCGGGTTTAGCCCTGCGACGGCGATCCGCGGCCGGTCAAAGCCGGCCTGGCGCAGGCAGTCCGCGGTCAGGCGCAACTCCGCGATGATTGCTTCTTCCGAGAGGTGAGATGCGACTTCGGCGAGCGGAATATGGGATGTCACGCGCGCATTCCAGATACGATCGAGGACGTTGAATTCGCGCATCTTGCCGGGATAGCCCAATACGTCCGACACGAAGCGGATTTCGTCGTCATAGCCCGGATATGCATAGCGCATCGCTTTTTTGTTGAATGGCGTGAAGCAGACGCCGTCGGCGCGGCCGCGATCGGCAAGCAGCAGAGCGAAGCGGAAATTTTCGACAGCAAACTGGCCGCCGATGAGCGTCGCCTCGGAGAGCGTGACATCAGCCGGGTCAAGATGTCCAAGATCGACGAAAATGGGCCTGCTTTCCAACCGGTCTGGAATGTGGTCAGGGGAAACGATGTCGAGATCGAGATCGACACCCGCGATGCGGGCGCCTTTGTCGAGAACACGCGCGTCGCCAACAGCAATGAAGTGGCAAATGTCGCGCAGTTCGGGAAGCGCCAGGATACGTGCGGTCAATTCGGGACTAATTCCCGCCGGATCGCCCATCGCCAATGCAAGGGTCGGCCGCATGGCAGGGCGAGCTTCGATGTTCAGTGAATTGAGTATGTTGGCCTCCCATTGCTGGCTCTATTGTGGGGCACATGTATTCTGTATACAGAATTATGAGTGCATTGTAAAGACCCCTCCCATGGCGTAGGATGATTTGAACAACAGCATTCGAATTTGAGGACAGGTGGTGGACGGCGAGATCGGGAAAACAGGGCGGGGGATCATTGAGCGGCAGTCGCTCCACCAGGAGATCGTCAGTCGCCTGCGTGACATGATCATCGAGGGGGAGCTGCAGCCGGGAGAGCGTCTCTACGAAATTCAGCTCTGCGAATCGCTCGGCGTCTCGCGTACGCCGCTAAGGGAAGCATTGAAGTCGCTGGCCGGGGAGGGCCTGGTCGAACTGGTTCCCGGGAAAGGCGCCGTGGTGCGGAAGTTCACGAAGAAGGACGTGCACGACATGTTGGTGGTGATCCGCTCGATGGAAGAGCTGGCAGCGCGTCTTGCCTGCGAAGTGGCAAGCGACGAGGACATTGCGCGCATTCGTGAGATTCATAACCGGATGGAGGCGCACTTCAAAGCTGGCGAGCGGATGGAATATTACAAGCTCAACCAGCAGATCCACACGTCCCTGGTCGCCTTGGCGGACAACCCGCATCTGGCGGCATTCCATTCCACGCTCCAGGCGCAGCTAAAGCGCATCCGCTTTATCGGCCATGAGGGACCGGAACTGTGGGCTGCCGCTATGGCCGAGCACGAGCGCATCGTGACTGCCCTGGAGGCACGCGACGCGGACCGCCTCGTCGAGGTCATAGGTCAGCACCTGCACAATGCCTGGCTGCGGGTGAAGGAAGCGGTCTGAACGTGATGATGGGCCAAGTTTCCGATTCGAAGACCTGGGATCCGATCGGCGGACCAGAGCCGACGATCAGGTGCATGTTGAAGATCAAAATCGCTGGGAGGATTGTATGAGTGAGACTTCTTCGAACAGACGGGGAAAGATTGCCTTGGTGACCGGCGGCGGAACGGGTGTGGGTCGCGCCATCAGCAAGGCACTTGGTTCGGCAGGGTACAAGGTGGTCGTCTCCGGGCGGCGGTCGGATGTGCTGGAAAAGGCTGTGGCTGACCTGACCGCAGAGGCCGGAGGAGAATTCCTGGCCGTCTCTGCCGATGTCGGCGATCCAGCTTCGGTTCGGGCGCTTTTCGATACGGTATCGGAGCGGTACGGAAGACTTGACCTTCTGGTCAACAATGCCGGCGTGACCGCACCCAGCCTGCCCCTCGAAGATTTGTCATATGAGGAATGGAATTTGGTCGTAAGCGCAAACCTGACTGGTGCGTTCCTGTGCACCCAGCAGGCGTTCCGGATCATGAAGAACCAGAACCCGCGCGGAGGGCGCATCATCAACAATGGTTCGATCTCGGCCACGACGCCGCGCCCGCATTCGGCTCCCTATACTGCAACCAAACACGCAATCACCGGGCTGACGAAATCGACAGCGCTCGACGGCCGAGACTTTGATATTGCGTGCGGACAGATCGACATCGGAAACGCATCGACGGACATGACGAAAACCATATCGACTGGCGTCCTGCAGGCGAACGGGAGCCTTGCTGCCGAAGCGACCATCGACGCCGCGCATGTCGCCGACGCGGTCCTCTACATGGCAGGCCTCCCGCTCGAGGCAAATGTGCTGACCATGACAGTCATGGCGACGAAAATGCCGTTCGTAGGGCGCGGGTAAGAGGCTGTTCCAACGGAGGCCGACCTCCATTGCCGCACGGCGACCGCGGCAAACGTTTATTCATCCTGTGTGGAGTCCTGTTCCAATCATGATGCTCCCTGCGGGGCGTTTATGATGACACCGCGGGCGATTCGTCGGGAGCCACCTGGTGATCCCGCGCTTCAAGCACCAAGAGGGGACGAGTGCCCCGATGGATTGGCTGCGACCGACGGCCCCGTGGGGAGTTGCGCCTTCGAGCGCCTTAATAGGGCTGGCGAGAGTCGCAGCCGCCCGTCTGAGCAGGAGAAGGCGATGATTAAAGATATATCCGCATTCGTAGGCGTCGACTGGGCATCGGCGACGCACTACGCCTACGCTTTGGATGCCGATGAGGGAAGCTCGCCCACCGCTCGTTTCAACACAGTGATGAGGGTCTGGCTGAGTTGGCCAATTGGATCAGGCGACAACGGGACATGAGCCCAGCCCCGTCGCTATCGGCATAGAGGTTCCGCATGGGCCTGTTGTCGAGGGCCTGATGGACGCAGGCTTCCTCGTGCATGCCATCAATCCCAAGCAGCTTGATCGCTTGCGGGACCGTCTCACCATGGCGGGCGCTAAGGATGACCGGCTCGATGCCTTCGTCCTGGCCGATGCCTTGAAGACAGATCGCAGGCTCTACCGTTTCCCTTGAGCCGATGCACCCGATCATCATCGAACTGCGGGAATGGTCGCGCATGACCGAGGATTTGTCCGCCGAACGCAATCGGCTAGCCAATCGCAATCGGCTAGCCAATCGCTTCCGTCACCAGCTCTGGCGCTACTTTCCGCAGGTGCTAGAACTGGCGGAGGACTGGTCCAGACCATGGGTTCTTGATCTTTGGGAGTTGATCCCGACGCCTGCCAAAGCGCGAACAGAGCAACAACCGTTGCGAAGCTGCTCAAGCAGAGCAAGGTGAAGAAGTGGACCGCTGAGACATTGCTGGCGCAGCTTCGTCGCACGCCAATTATCGCCGCTGCAGGCGTAACCGAAGCATGCGTCGCCCTTTGTCAGTTGATCCTCGCGCGCCTTCGGCTCGTCATGGAGCAGATGAAGAACGCCGTGAAGCACCTCGAACGGCTGTGTTCAGCGGTCGCCGAGCTCCCGCCAACCACCGAGAGCGTTGGCGAGCAGTGTCGCGACCCGGAGATCCTGCGATCCATACCCGGAGTCGGACCGATCGTGCTCGCCGCGCTCATATCGGAAGGACATGATGCGCTCATGCGCCGGGACGCGCAGGCACTTCGGTCGCTGGCCGGCGTGGTCCCCGTGACGCGGCGTGGCCTATGCCGCACAGCATCGAGAATACTTAGAATCCTGGCTTTCGGCAGCACAAACGGAGACGAGCGGAACTGTCATTCGCGCAGATTTTGGATCGAACCTCCGCATCAATTTGGCTACATTGCAGGAGATGGTTTTGGAGGGTCAGGAAGTGCGCGAAATGTCACGAGCAGAGTTTGAGACCTACGAGAAGAAGGTCGAGACGGCCTTGTTCAAGTTGGAGCGGTCGGTCTCGGCAGACGATCGGGCGGACTTTGACGAGATAGCCGGCCTGGCCCGAGATTTCGTCAATCAGAAGCGTGAGCTGGTGGACCTCTACGAACAGCGCAAAGAAGCGTTGGCGGAGCAAGGTGGCGAAGCGCCTCGAAGCGAGCTGCGTGATCCGGCCAACGACGAGTGGGACGCTGCGGTCGCCAAACACGGCGAGGCTTTTGTCGAGGCCGGCAACGAGGCGATGATCGAGATCGAGCACTACCGAGAGGGACTTGACCGGATCGAGGCCGGTGGATTTTCGGCCGACCGCAAGGAAGGAATGCAGGCCGGGCTCAATCAAGCTCTCGAGCGGGCTGCGCAGTTGGCTGTCGGAGGAAACAGTTACATTCGGGAAGTTGCCGAGCAGGACCCTGGTTTACAACGGGCAATTGAGCAGGAGGAAAACAAATCCGATCGTCCGGAGGAAGTGAAGGACAAGGCACCCTCGAAGGCTGAGACAGTCGACGAACAACAGCGTGATTTGCGTGCCGAGGAAGAAGATCGGCAGCCAATTGACGACGACGCGCGAGCCGCTCACGAGCTGGCTTCAGCCGTCGATGCTACAAATCGCCTGCAAAATCGTCTAAAAAATAGGGATAGGGAAGCCGCTCAACGCGGCGGAGAAACGACACGCACTGACCCTGCACAACAGCATATTCCCCGACTCGAGGAGCTTGAGCGGGCGCAGATCGAACAGAGGGAACGCGACCGCGACGACCGGGATCGTTAAAGGGATATGCTGAACGATAACCGCCAACAATACGTCATCCAGAGCAACGACCCCAAAGGCGACGAAGGGTTCGGGAAGTTCTTGGGTGTCATTATCGTGTTTGTGATGTTCTTAGGCGTCGTCCAGGTCGCCTACGACTCGGCTATGGTCTGGTATCGCGACATGATCATTTGGCTAAATGATACCGCAACCTACCTTGCCGGGTTCTGGCCCTTCTAAAGCTCACTTCTTTTTTCGAGATCGGCGTCAATTCGCGCCGATCTTATCGCTCGGACTTGACTGCTTTGGGGTGGAGTCCGGAAGTTCGTCGGGATGGTGCCGAGTGACTGCTGTGACCACAGTTGCGGACGTTTTTGTCCAAACCCGTTTGACTGTCGACCCAGAATGCACGCATTCAAGCCCTACAGGCGCACCGCTGGTCGACAGATCGATCGTGGCGACGTGGTGCGGAACGCCGATTTCCTCGAGAAGGATCCGGATCCCCGGCGAACAGGATCGGGGAGCATGAAAGAGTTGCATTAATCTGACCTTTGCTTCTGAAGTTGACTTGACCAGCCTCCTCAGGCCTGCGCGAGGCTGAAGGCGAACTCGGTTTCCCAGCAGCAGAGTTCGGAAAGCTTCCATTCACGGGGCTGCATGGGATAGTGCTCGTGCCAGGGGCGTGCCTCGCACATGTTCAGTTCCGGAATAAACACGTCCATGTCGGTATAGAGCTCGATCAGCACCTGATCGGGGTCGTAGTGATAGCCGGCAATGTTATGACCGGCGGTATGGCGCGACGGGCCCCATTTCACCGGAAGACCGCGGTCGGCCAGCAAGTCGCACGCCATGGCGTGGCTGGCATTGCCCTTGAGCTGGAAGGCGATGTGGTGGACCCGGTTCTCCGGCATGCTCACCACATTGACGACATGGTGTTCGCGGTTGCAGGTGATGAAGTTGGAGATGCCGGCGATCGTGTCGGTGAACCAGAAGCCCAGAAAGTCCATGAAGAAAGTCTTCAGCTTCGGGCCTTCGGGCGAGATCACCGCCACGTGTCCGAGCCGGAGCGGCGACACGCCAGTGCGCTTGAAGCCGGGTGCAGGAGCATCGATGTCGGTATAGAGCTGGAGCGTGGTGCCCGGCACCGGCTCGACCTCGACCAGTTCGCGGATCCCCGGCTGGCTGTCGGACTTGATCTGAGCGCTCAGGCCGAAAGCGCCGAGTTCTCCTACAAGCTCCTTCAGATCAGTGCCGGGATTAAGCTGGAAGCCGAGATGGCCCATCGCCTTCTGCTTGGCCTGGCGCAGGACAATGTTGTGGTGCTCATAGCCAATTGACAGGTAGCTTTCTCCCTCATGACCGGTAGCGGTCTCCGTCATGCCGATCGCTTCTGCGTAGTGATCCTTGGCGCGCACGAAATCGGGCGTTTCCAGCGCCACATATCCCAGTTGGAACACTCTCGGGGCGAATTGTTTCTGCATAGTTTTCTCCATTCATCTCTGGTGCCGTCTGGGCGCCGGACTATGGTCGTCCAGGCGATATGCGGCATGGAAACCTGCCGATACTCAATCGCGAGCAACCGCGAAGCTGGGCACTCGAGGCGTTTCCAGAAGCCCGGTCAAAACGAGTACCCCACCTTGACGGCGGCGCTGATTACATCATTGTCCGCGAAGCTTCCGAACGAACCCGAAGCGTCACCGAACTGGTAATACGAGACAGCGGTCGTCACTTTCACCTTGTTCCTCGTGTAGATCGCGCCAAGCGTTGCCCCCCACAAACCGTCTGTCGCGTCGATTGGCGCGTCAGCCGATACGTCGGTTTCTGGCTCGTAGGTCAGAGCCGTGAAACCCGCCCAATTCTCGTTGAGCATCTGCACTACGCCGAGCCTGTAGGTTGTCGTGTCGTTGAAGTGGGTCAGTGAGCCCAAAGGATAACCCGGCGGACTGATTGTGGTTTCGCTCCATTCGGCCCAGCGAACCGTCGCGAAGAACAGCGTCGATAGACTGATCGGGGCCTGAAGATCGATGTTAACTGATTGGGGAGTCTCGACGTCCGTCGTCCCTTGATAAGCGCCGGAAGTGTCGAGATCGTAGTCGATTGCCGAGTTATAGGTGACTGCGACCCGAACATGGGCCTCCGGAATTTCAAAGGCGGCCCCGACCACGTAGCCTGGCTCCCATTCGTCTTCAAATTCGACGTTGGCGAAACCGGCCGGCACGCCGCCTGCAAAGACTGAGATATCAGTGTTGCCGCCGAGACGCTGAAGTCTGGGGCCGCCGAAGATGCTGAAACGATCCGTGAGCTTGTAACGCAGCAAGCCTGTGACCGCGAGCGACTCGACTTCTCCCGTCAGCCCGGTCAGCGCTCCGCTATTGTACTCGAGTTCACGCCCATGGGGATTGTCTACAATGACAGCTCCCGAAAATTGCTCGTTGATATCAGCCTTGAAGGCGCCATTGTAGAATGGAAGCGTGGGCGCCGTGTCATCCGAAGAAAACGGGGGGCCGACGGCAGTGATCTGCCCCTCCACGCTCGCACTGGCAAAACCTGCCCCGAGCTCGATGTAGCGTCCTGGCTCGAAAAGGACGTCATTCGGCTGCCCCAGAATATCGAACCCTCCTGCGACCGCAGGTGCCACGAACAGACAGCTGAACAATCCGGTCAGCAAATTGATAGCTTTCATGCGGGTCTCCCTCCTCAGAGACGCGTCGCTTTTGCGCGAAGCCCAAGGCAATCGGCATTTCTCATTTTGGCTGCAGCACCTGCGCCTCCGCCTTCAGCCAGGCGGCTGCTCTAGGCGAGGGGATGGACCAGGTCACACTTCGGCCCGTCACCCCTTGGTGATTGGGCTGTGGTGAGGGCGGCGACGGCGCGCGCGTCCTGGTCCTGCCAAGGTCACGCGTCTACGATTTCGAGCAGTTGCCTGCCGAAATCGACGGTGCGGTCATCGGTGCGCATTTCGGCACGCAGAATATCGCCCGGCGTGAGGTAACGTGCGTGTGCGGTCGCTTCCTCGACGATCGCATCCTTCCGCTCCGAATCCTTGAAGAGCTTGGTCGTCAGAATCTGGCCGAGAGGGGCCGTCGCTTGCAGGATCACGCCGCCCGGCGTTCCGGTCAGGATAAGGTCGCCTGCCGACAGGTCCATCAGGGACGCAATGTCGTTGAGGCAGGTTTCCGGGCGAAAGATGAGGTCCCGGGTATGAGCGGACTGCCGCAGTTCGTCGTTCAGCCAGAGCTGGATCTCGATCCTGTCGAGCAGATCCGCAACCTCGTCGGGTTCCGGAATGACCAGCCAAGGTCCACAGGGGCAGAAGGTGCGGGCGCTTTTTCCACGGAACCATTGCAAGAAGGCTTCGCCGAACATGACGTCGCGGGCTGACACGTCGTTGCACAACACGAGTCCACCAATGAAATCACCGAGGGTCCCTCGGGTGACGTGATCGACTGCACTTAGTGATCGCTTCAGGACAAGCCCGAGTTCCACTTCATAGTCGAGCATCTGACACCCGGCGGGCCGAATAACCGGATCGAATGCTCCCGACAGCGATGACGCGGCCTTCATGAACAGCAGGTTCGTCTGACGTGGAGCATGCCCCGATTGATCGGCGTGATCTGCATAGTTCAGACCCTGGCAGACGATCTGCGCCGGCGCCGTGACGGGGCTGAGAATGTTTGCTGAACTGGCCGCGAACCGCTCAGCGCCTGCCCGCGCCTTGAGCTCTGCAGGAGTAAGACGCAGGATATCGGCTGTTGAGACGAAGGTGCCCCCGAGCGGTGCAATCTCGTCTCCGTCAACTATCCCCCATAGGGGTTCGCCGCCGATCGTAAATCGGGCCACTTTCACTACCATTTTATTTCCTTTCTTTGGAAGGGCCGCATCGAAAGCGGTCCGAATGTCGGCCCAGAGCGCTCTTTGAAGGTCGGAGCGCGCGTCAAGCGCGGTCCTTGCCCTTGAGGTCCCCGTATCGCGCGCGATAGTTCTCGATCGTGTCCATCGCGCCGCAGAATTCGACATTGTGCCAGTCGGGGTCGTAGAGATAGCAGGCCACGTTTCCGCCGGTCTCGCCGTCGCCCAAAGGCGGTTCGCTGTTGTGGCGGACTGGACCGTAGTTCAACTGGAAACCGTCAGCCTGCTGTTGCTCGGCAAAGGCCAGGACATCCTCCAGTTGGTTTCCTTTCACCTCGAGCGCAAAATGGAAGAAGCTCATGCCGGAAGGCACCGTGATCCTGCCAGAGGGGCCGTATTCTTCGACGAGCACGAGGCATTCCTCGTGGTCGGTTGCGCTCATGTAGCAGCAGCGAATGCGCCACCCTTCCTTGAAGGGATGCGGTTCGGGTTCGCAGGTGCGGCTGTGGATCATGCCGGCAACTTTCTCGTACCAGGCCCGGCTTCGCGCGATGTCGCGCACATAGATTGAGAGCTGCCCAATGTGGGAAACGAGCGAAGGCCTGAAGACGCCGTAGTCTTCTGTCTTGTTGGAGAACCGCCGCTTCGTCAGCGTCGGCCACAACAGCACCAGTTCGCGGAACCATTTCCGCTTCAGGAGACCGGCGAAGCGCAGTTTGAATGGGGACAGGACGTTCGGGGGAACGAAAGCGGTGTTGCTCATCTGCTGGGCTCCTCAATGATCTCAATCCAGTGCTGGTCTGGGTCCCGGACGCAAAAGGCACGCGAGACAGGGCGCGCGGAGGCAAGCATGCGCCCTTCGCGGATCGACAGAGCCATCTCTCCTGCGCGGCGCCTGACGTCGTCGAATGCCTCTGCGTCCTTCACCGCTAACGCGAAGTGCAGCATGGAATTGTTGTCCATCTTCAGGTTGTGATGCTTCACCAGGCAGAGGTCGTGATGGTGGAATCCGAACGAGAAGAAGTGCATTTCCTGCTGCGACAAGCGCATTGCTGCGCTGCTGTCTGGGTGATTGAGAGCGGAGAACTGCAAGTCGAAAAGCTTGATATAGAAAGCCTTCGAGCGCTCCAGGTCGGTCACGTAGAAGACGTGGTGCTGAAGGTTGGTCACGGGGATCCGAGTTGGAGCATTCATGACTGGTTTCCTGACTGATAGTTTGCCCAAGAGAGTGCTGGCGCCACGTTCTCGTAACGGGCAAGGTTGATCGCCATGGTCGACGTCCTCTTCTTCTCGCTGATTTTCAGAGGAACTGCGCATTAAAGGCGTAGCGACCCAGTTTTTCGCGGAGAGGGCTCGGATCGCCCTCAGTTGCAATTCTTGCGAGCAGCCCGAGCCGGGGATCTTGACCGACCGAGAGCGATACGAGCTTCACGCCCGCCAATGTTGCCTCCTGGCGTACGACGTCCTCGATCTCCAGCATCGACAGTGCTGGTTTGAAGATCTTGCCGACGGATGTGATGGGCAGCGCGGCCAGAATCCGGACTGATCTCGGATGTGCGGCGCGCTCTGGAATTCGGCCGACAGCATGAGCAAGCAGATCCGCCTCCGACGCCGTCGTTCCCGGCTTCAACTGAACGTAGAGGACCGGCAGTTCTCCGGCGCGCTCATCGGGCCGTCCAACCGCTGCGGCGAGTTGCACCGCCGGGTGATCCTGCACGGCATTTTCGATCAGCTTGGGATCGATGTTGTGGCCGGCCCGGATGATGAGTTCCTTCTTGCGACCCGTCAGCCAGAAATAGCCGTCCGCATCCTGGCGGGCGAGATCGCCAGTGTTCATCCAGCGCTCGCTGTCGATCTCCAGCCAAAGCCCCGTGTTGTGTTCGGCATTGATGTAGCCGGCGAAAACGTTCGGCCCGCGGATCGCGAGCACGCCGACCTCTTCCGTTCCGGCGAATCCGGTGAAGCCGCCGGAATCATCAAGTCTGACCACTGCCATTTGCTGGTAGGGGAGGCGCAGGCCGATCGAGCCGATGCGTCGCTCGCCTTCGGGAGGATTGATGCTGGAAACGCAGGCGCCTTCCGTCAGGCCGTAGGCCTCCAGAATGCGAATTCCCGTCGCTTTTTCGAAATTGCGGAACAGTTCCACGGGCATCGGTGCGGCGCCGCAAAAACCGTAGCAAACGGTCGAAATGTCGCGGCCGCCGACCGGAACCTGCAACAGTGCGGAATACACAGTCGGAACGCCCGAGAAAGCCACGACGCGATAGTGTTCGACGATCTCCCAGAAGGACGGAATAATTCCCTCTCCGCGATAGCCCTGATGCGTGCCCATGACGACATGTGCGCCCTGCGCCCAGGGGATTAGGCCCGTCACCAACTGCCCATTGACGTGGAAGAGCGGCAGGCCGCAGAAGATCGTGTTGCCTGGTGCGAAGGCGTCGCCAATGAAGGATCGGCTTGACCAGGCATCGAACACTTCCGAGAAGTGGGTGCGCGCGGCGATCTTGGGCAGCCCGGTCGTGCCGCCTGTGCACAGATACGAGGAAATGTCTTCAGCCATGGGCGCGTCGAAGGTCAACCGGTCTCCAGGTTCTCCGGCCATCTCCTGGCGCAGGCTGAGAACCGGAACGGCGACCCCGTCGAGGACCTGGGGCACGTCGGCGGCAGTATTGCCGAGATACGGGAGAAGACTGACGGTCAGAACCCCTCGCAGGTTCGGCGCATTTGCCGCGGCCCTGATCGCCTTCTGCCAGATGTCGGTTCCCGGAGATGGGGCCAGAGTGACAAGCCATTTTGCCTTCCCGGTGACGAGAAGCTCGGAGATTTGTTCCGCTTCAAGAAGTGGATTGATCGCAAAGGCGATGCCCGCCGCCTCGCCGCCCCAGATCACGAAATGCGTTTCCGGCAGGTTGGGCAGCACGAAGGCGACGACGTCGTTGCGACCTATTCCCAGCCGCCGTAGGGCATTGGCTGCCCTCGTGATGTCAGCGAGGAGCTCTGCATGCGTCCACACGAAGGGATCACGGAAATCGTCGACGCGCGGAAAAAAGGAGAGGGCAGGTTGGTCCGGGGCGATAGCGGCGCCACGTGCCAGCACCTCGTAGGTGCTGCCCGGCAAGCCGCGCTCCGAAAGGGGCACCTGCTCGAACGCCTCGACATCGCGCAGAGCGGCAATCGGACGCCCGAGGTCGTAAGGGGTCGTTGCGAGCATTGTCATCTTCCTCCCAATAAATCCGCGCTGGCCAACATCGGCAGCGAAGACATCTTAAAATTGTAGATCGCCGAACTTCCTCTGGTTCGGCCTTCAGGGTTGGGCGCATGAACTGCGCCGCCGTGAATCCGGCATCCCGCCACGTTTTATCGCCTTGCGCCGCCAGAAAAACTGCAGCCAGACCGGTGCCGGCAATCATCGTTCAGCATTGAAGGTCCCGTTCCGGAGAGGCTCAATACAGAAGGAAATCAAGCCTTCAGCCGTGATGAGCGAGCGCCTGAAATGGAAGTTTCTGATAGCTTTCGGCTCCCAGAGTGCGGCAGTTGACGCGCAAAAGCATTCCGCGGCCCGCAGACTGTCCTGTCGGCGAAATTCCTGTGCACGGACACCCTCCTCGACAAATTCAGCGATGATGTCTCTTACGCGTTCTGCGTGTGCCTCGAAGGCGGGCCAGCGCTCACCGTCGGCGACCGTGAGTAGCTCAAAGAGCTTTTCTTCCTCTCGCATGAGAGCAAGAAGACGTCTGTGCAGCTCCAGAATGAACGCTCGGAGACTTTCTGCACTCGTAAGCCTTGCGGAGTCGGGTTGCATGACGGGAAGATTGTTGTTGAGCACTCGCGCAACAAGCTCGTCGTATATCGCCAGTTTGGAAGGGAAGAACCTGTAGACATTCGCTGGCGACATTTTCAGATAGCTCGCGATGTCGCAGACGTTCGTCTTCCCGGATCCATAGAGCGCGCACAAAGTCTCTGCGGCACTGAGAATGCGGGCAACGTTCGTTCCCCGGCTCTCCTGTCGTCTTGTTCGCCGATTGTTCACATCCGAGCGGCAATGATCACTATCAAGCATCGGGTCCTCCACGCGCATCGGCGCCGGGGCGGGCCAACCGCAATTCGCCCAGATAGATGCTTTCGCTTAGGACGCAGTCGCGCCAGATGCTGCCATGTGCGTGGGATACTTCGACACGATATGTGCTTCCGTCACCCCGCAAACCATCGAAGGCAAAATCGCCGAAATTGTTTGTCGTGGCTCTCGCGAGACGCTTGCTTCCCTGGGAAAGGGTCACCTCCGCCCCCTGAACGCAATCGACCACCCCGGCAAATTCGGCGCTGACGCTCCCGCCGATGAAACACGTCTCCCACCGCTCCAATCCTCGGTACCAAATGCGGGGTTTGGTCGCGAGGTTGGGCTTGAGCACCTTGAGTCCT
This sequence comes from Ensifer sp. MPMI2T, assembly GCF_004827385.1. Lineage (GTDB taxonomy): Bacteria > Pseudomonadota > Alphaproteobacteria > Rhizobiales > Rhizobiaceae > Sinorhizobium. The sequence goes on along the minus strand of NZ_SRXN01000021.1, from coordinate 66,584 downwards.
TCCTTCTCTGCTTTTTTCTTCATCGCGGCGTCATCGAGTTTCACCGCCTCAAAGACGTTCGTCGGGCAGACCTGTTGACAGCGGGGCTGCTGCCAGCCCTGATCCAGCAGGTGGGCGTCGAAAAACCATGTTTGCGGTACCTGTTGCTCCTCGTTCCAGACGATTGCGCCATAGGGGCAGGAGCGGACGATGTCCTTGCGGCCACGCGATTTCACCGGATCGATGATGACGAGGCCATCGTCGCGTTTGCGGATGGCGTCGCCGGCACGGCGAATGCAGGGCGCGTCATCGCAGTGATTGCACATCACCGGCAAGTAGGTGGTCTCCACCATGGGCGCGCTGCCCTGCGTGCGTCGCAGGATGCGGATGGGGCTATCGCCGGCGGCAGCGGCCGGCGCCGCGTAGCCCGGGAAGTCGTTTCCGACATGTTCATCGCGGTTCGCGATGACGCAGTTGTGGCAGTTCTCGCAGCGGCCGACATTGATGATCAGGTTCCACTTGCTCACGGGCTTCCTCCTAAGCTGCGCGGGCCATCTTGAACGCCTCGGCGTTCCGCCACTTCTCGATCTGTACCAGGCAGGAATTGGGAGCCATGCTGCTGGTTCCGCGGGTCTGCGATCGGTCCGGGGTGAGGATGTTCAGGCAGCCGCCGATCTCGACGGTCTCCCCCGCAACGTCGATGAGCTGGAACTCGGCGCTGGCCTCATAGGACTTGACGACGCCTGGGGTAACCAGCGGCGATATGTCGGCGGCGCAGATCACGGCGCCGCGGTCGTTGAAGATTTTCACGAGGTCACGATGGCCAATGCCCCGGGCGGCGGCATCGGCCGGGTTGAGCCGCAGCAGCCAAAAGCGATGGCCGGCAATCAGGGCGCGATGGTCTTCTACCTGACTAACCGCGCTGTTCTTGCCATCCATGCTGGTGTGGAAGCTGTAGCGGCTGTGAGTTGCTATCATCTGAAGCGGATAGCGCTCCTTCAGTTCGGTATTGCGCAGCCCTTCCCAGGAGGGGATGTAACGATTGACCGGTGGGCGGTCCGGATTGTCTGCCGTGTTCCGCTTGAGGATCTCGGGCACGAATTCGAGTTTGCCGCTCGGCGTCTGCAGGCCCAGGCCGAACTCTTCGGCGTACTGGGATGGCATCGGAGCCGGTTCCGGCAAATCCTTGCGCCTGCCCTCGGCAAACCAGCGCATGTCGACGGGCTGGCGTAGTTCCGGCTTTTCGGGTGGCACGACGTAGTAGCCCTTGCGACAGAATTTCTTCCAGGAGATTTCGCCGGGCAGATCTGATGAATCGAACACGCGCTTGACCCAATCGAGCTCGCTGCAGCCCTCGGTGAAGACAGCGCCCAGGCCCAGCCGGGTCAGGATGGCGGTGAATATGTCGTAGTCGGACTTCGACTCACCCAAGGGCTCGATGCACTTATGCTGGAGGGTGATGACGCGATGGTTTACGACGTTAACACCGTGATGGGCATAGCCGCCGGAGTTCGCCCATTCGCCTATGTCCCAGCGCTCCAGCGAGGTGCAGGCCGGCAGGATGATATCGGCAAACTGCGCCTCGCCCTCCATCCAGATGGACTGGTTCACGACGAACTCGATGCTCTCGTGCCGATAGGCATCCACCCAGCGTCCCGATCGAGTAACGGTGCTGAGCGACGAGCCGCCGTAGCGGTAGATCATGCGTATCGGCGAGTAGCCCGGCATGGGATAGCTGAAAGGCGCGAACTGGGCCTCCTGGGCCATGCCGTCCCAGAGATAGCCGGTGGCGTGACCGTTGATGATCGCGTCGGGCAGTTGCTGGCGCGGCACCATCTGCTTGACGGGATTTATCGTCAGGATGTGCGGCATGCGCTGATAACTATTGACCGCATTGCCTGTCCACGCCAGGTCGCCGGAAATCCCTCCATCTGCATAGCCCGGAAAATAAAAATGCAGGTCGTGCGGGACGCCGATCTGGAGACCGCCGAAATTGATGCCCGGCTTGCCCCAGCCCTGCATCGCCATGATCATGACCATGCAGCGCGCCCATTGCGCACCGCTCGCACCGCGGCCTGCGCCGCCGAAGCCGGTGCCGGTCATCCCGACAGCTAGATAGACTTTCCTGCCGCCCCACTTGCGGGCCAGGGCGCGCACGTCTCTGGCAGGTATGCCGGTCTCGGCCTCCTGCCATTCGGGTGTCTTGGGAACGCCATCGGTTTCGCCCAGCAGATACGCCTTCCATTCGTCGAAGCCGGTGGTGCGGGTCGCGACGTACTCCTCGTCATAAAGGCCTTCCGTGACCCAGACATACATGATCGCCTGGGCCAGAGCCGCGTCGGTCTGCGGCCGAACGGGAAACCAGCGTCCGCCCAGCAACTGGGCTGTCGGATTGCAATGCGGGTCGATATGCACGAACTCGATGCCGAGTTCCTTGGCCCAAAGACGACGCGTGGTGCCCTCGAACCCCGCATAGGCTCCATTGGTGCTTTCGGGATCGCAGGACCAGAAGACGATCATCTCGGCTTCCTTGAGGCAATCCTCCACTCCGCCATAGCCCGCAGGCACGCCGACACGCATTGAATTGCCGAAATGGTGCATTGCGCCCCAGTACCAGCCCTCCCAACTGTCCGGATTGGCCGCGACCCGGGTGAAGCCGATCAGGTTGGCGAACCGCGTCAGAGAGCTCAGGTAATAGCCCACGTTTCCCCACTGGTGATGGGACGACATGGGGAACGTGATGGAGCCGGGCCCGTGGACGCGTTTCTGCCGGTTGATCTCCTTGGCGACGATGTCCAGCGCCTCGTCCCAGTCGATCCGCACGTAGCCGGATTTTCCGCGGTTCTGGGGATTGCGTTCGCCAGCGGGATCGAAATCCACCCGCTTCATTGGGTAAAGGATGCGCTTGTCCGAATAGACCAGCGATTTCATGGTCAGAGCGTGGGGGGCTACCAGTGTGCGGCGGGGCGGGCTGAACTTGCGCCCACGGGCTTCGATCACCCAGGTGGACGGGTCGGTGTTGTCGAACTCGACAGGAGTAACGCGCAGGATCCGGCCGTCCTTGACGTGAACGAAGAGGGGTCCGCCGTTGGTGCAGGTGGTGTAGCGGCGGCTGCCGTCGGGCATCGGCGTTCCCATCGACAGGCCCGCAGTTTCGCTCATATTGAGGGTCTGCGTGAACCAGACGACCAGATCGTCCGGTCCCGTGGTCACGACCTTGAAGTTCTTGGCTGCATGGATGATCTCCAACTGATCGCGATTGGGCATCAAGAGCTTCAACGCCGTCGTCGCGTCCTTGAAGGACATGGCCACTTCGGCCTCGGCCGGCGAACCCGCACGGGAGCGGAATCTACCGCTTCGGATTTCCACAATGCGCCCGATGCTCCCGTCCTGGAGACCGATCCACGCGACGAGGTTGCGCTGTTTCAGCCGTTCAGCGAATGCCGGGACGCGGGAGGCGGTGAGGTTCATCACTTTGGGCAGGGCAAAGAGGATGGCCCTGAGAACCTGCCGGTTCATCTTCGGCTTAAGGGCTAACATGTGCGCTCACCAGGTCCGAGCGCCCAGAAATTCCGGTCCTGTCGCGCTGGCGCGCGCGGCTTGCTGTTTCATAGGCCGTCTCCTCCCTACCAATCCAACTGACTAATAAGTCATAATGACGATTAAGTCAATAACGCGGGGGTTGAGCCGTAACCGGCAAGTTTGATCACCGACGTTCAGAACTTTTGAATTGTCTCCGTGAGGGGAGGATCCAAACACGCTTGCTCGGTGGCTCGGCGTGTGGCGGATACGACCCTGGCACGGAGGGAATCTGCCAAAATGCCAGACAAGGCACCGATAGCGTGTTGAGGGCTTTAGAGAATTGCTCTGCCGAGCCGCGCGAATGCTCGAAAGCTGGGGCGTCAAGGGTGCCCCAGCTCGACCCATTCTAGGCAGGCGCCTGTCCCGGGATCGCTCAATCGGCCGTAGCGCCGCCGCATATGTGCCATCGCAGCGTGCATTCGACCATCACGACGCGCGTGATTTCGGTTGGATTTTGACGTGGATCAAGGCTGCCTTGCGGCGAGAGAGTAGACAGATACGTAGATTGTTTCTTTGAAGGGAATATCGCGTTGTCGATCGATCATCCGCCGACCGCGAAGGATGAACAACAGCGTGCGGTTCCGCCAGGAGCGGTGAAGACCGAACGCGAGCACCATGCGGTCGAAGTCCAAAGGAAGGCGCCTCTCAAGCGGTACGTGACCGTAGCGGTGGTGCTGGGCGCGCTGGGCCTTGCCGGGGGCGCCGGTTTCTACCTTTGGAAGCAACAAACAGCCAGTGCCCTGCCGGAGGGCATCGTCAGCACCAACGGTCGCGTCGAGGCCACTCAATTCGACATCGCGACGAAGATCGCGGGCCGCGTCATCGAGATCGTGCCACGTGAGGGCGATGTGGTACTGGCGGGGAGCATGATCGCCCGCCTCGATCAGGCTGAGCTCGAAGCGCAGCTGCGCCAGGCGGAAGCGGAAGTCAAACGCGCAAGTCAATCGCTCGCGGCGGCGCAGGCGCTTGTCGAAAGCCGCAAGGCCGAGCTGACATTCGCCGACCAGGAGCTTGAGCGCGCCGAAGCGCTCCTCGAGAAAGGCTTTGCGACACGCGAGAAGCAAGAGGAGCGGAGGCAGCTCATTGTAAGCGCCGCAGCCGCCCTCAAGGCGGCGAACGCTCAGGTCGACGAGGCCCACGCGGCGATCGCGGCGGCGGATGCCCAGGTCGACCGGCTGAAGACAAGCCTCGCTGACGCGACAATCCCCTCGCCTGTGCGCGGCCGGGTGCAGTATCGGCTGATCGAGCCGGGAGCAGTATTGCCGGCGGGTGGTCGCATTGCCACCGTGCTCGACCTCTCGGACGTCTATATGACCGTCTTTCTCCCGGCTGGGGTTGCGGGACGACTAGCCATTGGCGACGAGGCGCGCGTAGTGGTCGATGCCGCTCCGGAATACGTCTTTCCCGCCACCGTCTCATTCGTGGCGCCTGAATCGCAGTTCACTCCGAAGACGGTGGAGACCCAGTCGGAACGCGAGCAGCTTTATTTCCGGGTGAAGCTGCATGCGCCACCCGAAGTGCTCAGAGGAATGGAGGCGGCGGTGAAGGGCGGCCTTCGCGGAATGGGCTACGTTCGGGTCGATGCCACGGCGGCCTGGCCCGCCTGGCTAGCCGTCAAGGTTCCCAATGCATGAGCGCGCCACACAGCCGAGCGTTGACATTGCGGTCGCCGCCTCGCTTGAGGGTGTCTCGCACCGTTACGGCAAGGTCGTCGCGCTCGAGGATGTGAAAGTCACCATTCCGGGCGGCTGTATGACCGGGCTGATCGGTCCCGATGGCGTCGGCAAATCGACCTTGCTGGCGTTGATTTCGGGTGTGCGCAAAATCCAGTCGGGCTCAGTTTGGGCATTGGACGGTGACATGCGCGACCGGGCGCATCGCCAGCGCAGCTATGCGCGCGTCGCTTATATGCCGCAAGGTCTGGGGCGCAATCTCTATCCGACCCTCAGCGTCTTCGAAAACCTCGACTTCGTCGGGCGGCTATTCGGACAGCCGGAGGCCGAGCGGAAGGCACGCATCGACGATCTGTTGCGCAGTACCGGTCTCGATCCATTTCCGGACCGGCCCGCAGGGAAGCTCTCTGGCGGCATGAAGCAGAAGCTGTCTCTGTGCGGCGCGCTGATACACGATCCGGACCTTCTCATCCTCGACGAGCCGACGACGGGCGTCGACCCGCTTTCGCGCCGGCAGTTCTGGGAATTGATCGATCGCATCCGTGCGCGCCGGCCGCAGATGAGCGTCATCGTCGCGACCGCTTATATGGAGGAAGCCGATCAGTTCGCCTGGCTCGCCGCGATGGACGCCGGCCGCGTCATCGCAACCGGATCTCCCGCCGAAATCAAGGCGCGAACCGGCGCCGACACCCTCGAACAAGCCTTCATTTCGCTGCTGCCGAAGGACAAGCGCGGCGACCATAGAGGCGTCCAGATCCCGCCTCGCGTGACGCAGGCCGGCCCGCCGGCGATCGAGGCCGATGGGCTCACGAAAAAGTTCGGCACGTTCGCCGCGGTCGATCACGTGAGTTTCCGCATTGAGAAGGGGGAAATCTTCGGCTTTCTCGGCTCGAACGGCTGCGGCAAGTCGACGACCATGAAGATGCTGACCGGCCTCTTGCCTGTATCGGAAGGGAAGGCGTTCCTGTTCGGCAAGCCGTTGAACGCAGACGACATCGAAACGCGCCAACGCGTCGGCTATATGTCGCAGGCGTTCTCGCTCTACAGCGAGCTCACGGTCTACCAGAATTTGCAGATGCACGCCAAGCTGTTCGACCTGCCGGCTGCCGAGCAGGGGCCGCGCATCGAGGAAATGCTCAACCGCTTCGGCCTCAGGGACGTCGCTGACACCATGCCGGAGAGTCTGCCGCTCGGCATGCGGCAACGGCTGCAGCTGGCGGTCGCCGTCCAGCACCGCCCCGAGATGCTGATACTCGACGAGCCAACTTCGGGGGTCGACCCCGTGGCCCGCGACCAGTTCTGGGAATCGCTGGTCGATCTGTCGCGCAAGGACGGCGTTACGATTTTCCTGTCCACGCACTTCATGAACGAAGCGGAACGTTGTGACCGCATTTCGCTAATGCATGCAGGCAAGGTGCTGGCGGCGGACGCGCCGCGCGCGCTCACCGAGGCGCGCCACGCCAAGACGCTCGAAGAGGCGTTCATCGCCTATCTCGAGGATGCGGTGGCCGCCGCCAAGGGACCAGCGAAAGCGCGCGAACCTGCAGCCGAGTTGGTGTCGGCGACGCCCACCGCGGAGCGGACAAACAGTGCGCGATTCAGCCTTGCCCGGCTGTGGGCCTGCGCACGGCGCGAGGCCGTGGAGATCATCCGCGATCCGGTGCGCATCGCCTTTGCCCTGCTCAGCCCCGTCCTCCTGATGTTCGCGTTCGGCTATGGCATCTCATTCGATGTCGAGCATCTGCGCTTCGCGGTATTCGATCAGAGCCGCTCACTCGAAAGCCGGGAGTTCCTGGAGGGTTTCGAAGGCTCGCGCTTCTGGAGCCGGCAGCCGGATATCACCGCTCCTGATCAGATCCCGACTCGCCTCCGCGCCGGCGAGCTCAAGTTCGCGATCGAGATCCCACCTCTCTATGGCAGCGATTTGCTTAGGGAACGCCGCCCGGAGATTGGTATTTGGATCAACGGCGACATGCCGAACAGGGCCGAGACCACGCGCACCTATCTGGGCGGATTGACGCTCGACTATCTGGCCAAGCAGTCCGCACACCGCGCCGGGGACATGGCTGCCTTGCCCGGCACTGCCACGGGCAGCGAATCATCTGCCCTGCCTGTCAATTTCGAATCCCGCTTCCGCTACAACCAGTCGCTCAAAAGCGTCTATTCGATGGTGCCGAGCGTCATCATGATGATGCTGATCCTGATCCCTGCCATCATGACGGCGCTGGGCGTCGTGCGCGAGGTCGAAACAGGATCTATCGCCAACTTCCGCTCCACGCCGCTGACCAGCATCGAGTTCCTGCTCGGAAAACAGGTGCCTTATCTCATCATCGGTCTCATCAGCTTTGCTACGCTGATGGTGTTGGCGCTGTTCGTGTTCGCCGTGCCGGTGAAGGGCTCTTGGCTGGCGTTGATTGTCGGCGCGTTCATTTATCTCGGGGCTTCCACTGCGTTCGGCCTGGTTGTGTCGACCCTCACCCGCACTCAGGTGGCTGCGGTGTTCGCCACTGCGATCATCGCGCTGATCCCGACTTCACAGTTCTCAGGACTCCTGGTTCCCGTCTCCTCGCTGTCAGGTGCCGGACGCGCTCTCGGACTCGCTTTCCCGGCCTCATGGTTCCAGCAGATCAGCATGGGCACGTTCAACAAGGCGCTCGGTTTCTCCGAGCTTTGGCTCAACCATTTGGTGCTCGCCGTATTCGTCCTCGCCTTCGTTATCGCGGCAAGCCTGATTCTCAGGAAACAGGAGTCCTGATGCGCAAGCGGCTCATCAATATTCTGGCACTCGGTGTCAAGGAACTTTACAGCATCCGCGCCGACCCAGTCATGCTGGTGCTGATCCTCTACACGTTCACCTACGCCGTGTACGCGGTTGCGACTGGCGCCAAGCTCGAGGTCTACAACGCCTCGGTCGCCATCGTCGATGAGGACCGTTCCGAAATCTCGAGGCGCATCAAGGAGGCCATCCTACCGCCTTTTTTCCAGGCGCCGCAGGAAATCTCGGCCAGCGAAATTGGTCCGGCCATGGACTCCAACCGCTTCATCTTCGTCATCGAAATCCCGCCGAAATTCGAACAGGACCTGCTTTCGAATCGGAGGCCAAGCGTACAGATCAACGCCGATGCCACGGCAATTGCCATTGCAGGCAATGGTTTGGGCGACCTGCAGCAGATAATTGGCCAGCAGGTCCTGAGCTATGTCCAGAACGCCAGCGGGGCACCTTCGCTGCCGGTCAATTTCGTGTTCCGCGTCATGTTCAATCCCAATCTGCACTCGCACTGGTTCACGTCGGTGATGCAGATCATCAACAATATCACCATGCTGTCGGTCATCTTGACCGGCGCCGCTTTGATCCGTGAGCGCGAGCATGGCACCATTGAACACCTCCTTTCCATGCCGGTGACACCCAACGACGTCATGCTCGCCAAGATTTGGGCGAACGGCCTTGTCATCGTCTTCGCGGCCGCAATGTCCATGATGATCGTCGTGCAGCTCGTCCTTCATGTCCCGATCGCCGGCTCGCTCTGGCTGTTCCTGGCAGGTACACTGCTGTACCAGTTCTCGGTGACGGCGCTCGGCATCCTGATTGCAACCTTCACGACCTCTATGGCGCAGTTCGGGCTCTTGTGTATCCCGATTCTCGTGATCCTGCAGTTGCTGTCGGGCTCGAGCACGCCGCTCGAAACCATGCCGCAATGGCTCCAGAATGTGATGCAGCTCGCGCCTACGACACATTTCGTCAGCTTCGCCCAGGCGGTCCTCTATCGCGGCGCCGGCCTCGCGATAGTATGGCCGCAGATGCTCGCGATAGCTGTCATCAGCACCCTGATTTTTGTCTTGTCCGGCTTTCGCTTTCGCAAAACACTCGTCGCCATGCAGTAGGCAGCCGACAAAGAGGCCGGAACGCTGCACTTCGAACAACTCCAAATCCTCATCCTGCTTCCGAGCGTTCGATCACCTGCATGAACAACAGGGAGATCTCCGGAATGCGTGATTTCTTCGACGCGATCCTTGAACCGATGTCGATGGATATGGAGCCCGCACCGGATTCGATTCGGGCGGAGCCCAACTTGACGCTCAAGGCAGCGGAGGATCAATGCTATTCCAGCCACCCTCCCCAGAAGCCGGCCCTGCGCAGGCCAGACACTACCCATGGACAGCGGCGCATGATGTTCCAAATCAAGCCTGTGCGATAGTTTTCGACCATCAAGACGACCGGCCCCTGATCGATGCCAAAATGATAGGGGCTGATCCACCATCCGGTGGGGCTATCCTCCGCAACAAACGTCCGGTTGAACGAGGGCACGAAGCCGTAAAGTCGCGTCATCCCGAGGCTCATCGTGGCAAAGTTGCCCGCCGTCGGGATCACGATCTCCGGCGCGAAAGGGAGGGAGGCGATGACGACCCACGGTGATACCGTCCCGTCGTCGGGGCGGAACGGCGCACCGTGAGCGATGTAGTCGAAGAACTCCCGCTTGACCCCGTTCACCTCGCGCGTGACCCAACCGGCCCGTCGCTCGCAGTGAACCCCCAACATGTCCAGGAAATGATAGAAGAAGCCCTTATAGCCAGATGCGTCCGGCTCTGGTCCCTGGGGAAGCTCCATCAAGTATCGCAGCACCCTGCGGGTGATCTTCGCCGCAAACTCGCGGATGATGATGCCGCGTTCGACGCCAACCGGGGGTCGCCGCCAACGCCATGCCGATTGCCGCGATGCTTGCCGGGGCATCTGGTGCCGTCTTGTCGCGAACCAGACCGTTGTCCGGATTCGTTTCATGAAGAGATAGTACAGCAATGTGGTGAACTGCAGCCGACGCCAGTCGTCGTCGGTCGGGAAGTCCTTGGAGGTCAGCTTCGGTCGGCGGAATCTCCCGCATGGCTGTCAATCACGTGTTAAATGAAAGTCGCTCGGAGGGCCGTCGTCAATTGTCATGGCTGGGATCTCGTCGAGTCGGAATCGGCCACAGCCGAGAACTCATCTTTTATGGCAACTTCAACTGCTGCTCCACGACGACATCACCAAGCGTGACGGCATCGCATTGAAATCGTTGGCTCGCGGCAACCCGGCTCAGGATCTCGGGAAAGCGGCGCGCTTGAGCGCATCCCACCCCCGCTGGTTCGCCTGATCGAACGCCTTGCGCGCCTCCGACAAGGCCGAGCTCATCGATATCCAGGAGTCGCTTCCCGCCTGCTTCAATTTCTGCAGTCGGGCTTCGGCCTCCGCCGCATCCACTCTCATCTGCTTGATAGCCGCATCAATGTCGGCGCGCCTAGCGGCGGCGACCCTGGCCGCTTCGTAATGGAGCTTGTCCGCGGCCTCGCGCCAAGCGTTTGCTTGCGCAGCGGCAACCTTGCGGAAAGTCGCTTGTTGCTGCTCAATCTGCTCGCCGATAGTCTCGAAATAGCTTTCGACCTGGGCTTCGAAGCCGTGCCACAGCGACTCCAGCTGTGCGTTGCTGGCCTTTATGGCGGTTTCGCCCGCTTCAGCCTGTGCCTGGACCTGGGCCTGAAACTCGTCGCGCCGCTTGCTCAAGTCGGACATCAGTTGATCGACCCTGCGTCGAAGCTCTGTCTTCCCGTGATCGGTCTTGGTCTCAAGCGACGCCAATACGGCGTCCATCTCGTCGAGACGTTCCTTGGTCCAGCTCAGGTAGGAATGCACACTCCTTTGCTCCGGCATGACAGCCTCCCTTTTTGAACATATTGCCTAAACGAGGTCCTGCACACTTTGATTGAGATCACCGTTTGAAGGTCGGCGGCCCAAAAAGTCGCGAGTTGGAGGGGGGGACTTTGGTTAGGTCACTACATCGCTTTCAGCCAGCTATGCAGCCGGGCATTAGACGGTTAAGGAGGGACACCTACCTTCTCCACCTGCTTGCCACGGCAAACTTGCCGAGAACGGCAAGTTTGCCCGGACCGAGATCGGTCACCTCGCGGGCATGACTCCACGGGCAGGGAGCAGACAGCGCTCCCTGGCAGGACCGCACGCACGCGAAGGATCCGGGGACCTCGCGCGGCAGCCGCCGCGCGATGGACTGCCCAGCGGTCCTGACCTCAGTACGAGATCTGCCCGTCCACGATCTTCCCGGTCGAGGGGGAAAGCTCGCGTTTCAACACTTCGCGTGCTTCGCCGCTAATGACCGATGCCGGAGCCGCGACGGCCACGCGCGCTGCCGAACCTGCGAAATTGGCTGCCGCCACGCCTGCCCGATCCACGAATGTCACCTCGCCTCCCGAAAGCGTTTGACCGGCCAGGCGCCGGCCGAGCAGACGCACGATCTCAGGGCTGTCGGCGAAGGCATTATGGCCAAGCGGATCGTTCGAGGCGATGGCGCTCGTGTCGATGACCGAAACGCCAAGTTCCTCGAGCGCGGCGGCATAGGGTCTGAGATCGGACCCTCCGACCCGGTCAACTCCGCCCGACAGCCAGCGAGAAGCCTCGAGCGCCTTGTCTCGCGTCGATGTCAGGATCGCGAAATGCGGCCGTTTGGGTCCCATCTCGATGAACTGGCGGCGAAACACATCGATATCGATGTCCGGCGACGCAAGCACGACATTCTTGATTTTGGCCGGGATTGCTTTTTCGCGCATGGCAACGCCGCGCAACGCCTCCGCGGCGAGCCAGGTTCCCATCGAATGCGCAAGGATCGTCACATCGGCGACGTCGGGGCTCCTTGTCGCCTGGAGGATCAGGTCCTCCAAGGCTCGCCGCGAGTAGTTGGCGCTTTCCTTATCATAGAGATAGTCGAAAACGCGAGCCCGCGACGGCCAGGCGAAGAGGATCGGTGTCGCATTGGTGCCTGAGTCGTGAACGATCTGGGCGAAGCGAAAAACGGCATCGGCATAGGTGTTGTTGAAGCCGTGGACAAAGATGAGCACCTGCCGCTTGGCGTTCCGATTCTTGCGAAACCATGCGAGTGCCTGCCCTTCCGTGGCGATCTTGCCGACTTCAAGGACTGAAAACTCCTTTTCCGGGTTCGGCGGCATGCGCGAGGGCCATTGCACCTCGCCGATCTTGCGGTTTCGATCCGGAGGAATGGAGACGGTGACGTTGTTGAGTGAGATCGCCGTTCCACGCTCGCCCGAATAGAGGCGACCGGGATCGTCTGATGACTTGCGCGTCGTCGCCACCAGCATGTTCACCCGATTGGCGTCGCTGGCGGCCACCTGAAGAGGCTGAAGGACGTTCTCCATCCGGGTTGCGCAGCCGGGTGCGACGAGGCCAAGCACCAACAGCGAAGCAAGCGCCCGCTGCGGAAACGCATGTATCGCAGTGGTCCGGTGCGGCCGGGCATGCTGCCCCCGGGCGAAACGACGCCCGGGGAAAGAGAGACTGGAAATCGCCATGTCAGTTCTGCTCGATCTCACGCGGTATCCGGAACCAGGCGACATAGAGTGCCGGCAGGAACAGCAGCGTCAGTGCCGTTCCCACGACGATTCCACCCATCATCGCGTAGGCCATTGGTCCCCAGAATATCTCGTGCGAGATCGGGATCAGCGCCAGGGTGGCGGCGGCAGCGGTCAGCATGATCGGCCGCATGCGATGTTCGGTCGCCTCGATGACCGCCTTCCACGGCGACAGGCCCTCTGCGCGCAACTCCTCGATCTGTACGATCAGGATCACCGAGTTGCGGATGAGGATGCCGACGAGCGCGAGCACGCCGAGCAGCGCGACGAAGCCGAGCGGGGCGTTGCTCACAAGCAGAGCCGCGACAACACCGATGAGAGCCAACGGCGCAACTGAGAAGACCAGGAACAGCCTATGGAAGCTCTGAAGCTGGATCATCAGGAGCGTTGCCATGATGAGGAGCATGGCCGGCACCACCGTCGCAATGGGACCCTGCGACTTGGCGCTTTCCTCGACCGCACCGGCGATTTCAACGTGATAGCCGATCGGCAACGTTTGCCCGAACGCCGCAATCTCGCCGGCTAGCGCCTTCACGATCGTTGCGGGCTGCGTCGTATCACTGATCCCGGCCTTAACCGTGATGGTCGGGAGCCTATCGCGCCGCCAGATCGTCGGCTGTTCGAGTTCATAGCGAAACCTTGCGACCGAGGACAATGGGACAGACTGGCCACTGCTGGATTGCAGTTGCAGGTCCAGCAGTGTGTCGATCGATCCGCGCTCCGTTTCTGCTGCCCGGCCGACCACATTGACCAGATAGATGTCGTCCCTGACCTGCGTTGCCGCGTCCCCGCGTACGACGGTGTTGAGCGCCATGGCGATGTCCTGGGATGAGACGCCGAGCTGCCGCGCCTTGTCCTGCAGCACGTCGAGCTTGACGACGCGCGCCGGTTCATTCCAGTCAAACGCGAGGTTCTTGAGGGAAGGATGAGTGCCTACGATAGAGCCCAGTTTGTGTGCGAGATCGCGCACGGTTTGGAGGTCCTCGCCGGACACGCGGTACTGAATCGGTTTGCCGACCGGCGGACCGATTTCGAGGAGCTTCACATAGGCATCAGTTCCGGGAAACGTCCGCTGAAGATAAGCCTCCACGTCCCGCTTCAGCTCGTCGCGAGCCTTGAGCCCTTTGGTGACGATGACAGTCTGCCCGAAGGCAACGTCGGCCGGCTGCACGTCGAAGGAAAGGATGAAGCGCGGCGCGCCCCTTCCCACATATGTCGACCAATGCTCGACCGCAGGGTTGCCGGCCAGCACCTCACGCTCGAACTGAGCCATCTGGCGGCTTGTTTCGGCAATCGAGCTGTTCTGCGGCAGATTCCAGTCGACGATGAGTTCCGGCCGGTCGGAGCTCGGAAAGAACTGCTGTTGCACCATCGACAGGCCGGCGACCGATCCGGCGAAAAGGAGGGCCGTGGCGACGATCGTTATCCAGCGCCAGCGAAGGCAGAATTGCAGCAGCCGCGAAAACGCCCTTGCGGACCAGCCCTTGTGCTCGGCATGCTTCTTCATCGTCTTGGGCAGCAAGGTCACGCCGAGCAGGGGCGTGAACAATACGGCAACGATCCAGGACACGATGAGCGATACGGCGATGACGACGAAGAGAGAGAAGGTGAACTCGCCAGCGCTGCTCTTGTTGAAGGCGACGGGGATGAAGCCCGCGACGGTCACGAGCGTGCCGGTCAGCATTGGGAAGGCCGTGGACGTGTAGACGTAGGTGGCGGCCTTTTTCAAGCTGTCACCCAATTCCAGCCGCGCCACCATCATCTCGACTGCGATCATCGCGTCGTCGACGAGAAGACCGAGCGCGATGATGAGCGCTCCGAGCGAGATTCGCTGCAGCGAAATCCCAGTATAGAGCATAACCATAAAGGTGATGGCGAGAACGAGCGGGATCGCGATCGCCACGACCAGGCCGGCCCTTAACCCGAGACTGATGAAACTGATCACGAGCACGATCGCGACCGCCTCGAACAGGGCCTTTGTGAAGCCCCCGACTGCCTCGTGAACGACTTTCGGCTGGTCGGATACCTGTTCGACCGCGACGCCGACCGGAAGGTCCTGAACGATCCTGGCCATCGTCTTTTCGAGCGTTTCGCCGAAGGCAAGCACGTTGCCACCTGTCTTCATGCCAATCGCGAGCCCGATCGCCGGCTTTCCATTGAAGCGGAAGAGCGAGCTTGGCGGGTCGACGTAGCCGCGGCTGACGTTGGCGACATCCGTCAGCGGGAAGAAGCGGTCGTTTACCCTGAGATTGATCCCGCGCAAGGTGTCTTCGGAGATGAAGCGGCCGCCGACGCGCAGCGCGATGCGCTCCGGTCCCGCCTCAACGAAACCTGACTGCGTCACGGCGTTTTGCGCCTGCAGTGCGGAGACGATCGCGGCGCGGTCGATGCCGAGAGCTGCGATTTTGCGCGTGGAGAATTCGAGATAAATGGCCTCGTCCTGTGCACCGACGATGTCGACCTTGCCCACGTCTCGAATCTTGAGGATCTGCGTTCGGGCGTCCTCTGCGAAATCGCGCAATTCCCTGTGACTGAGGCCGTCGCCGATAAACGCATAGATATTGCCGTAGACATCGCCGAACTGGTCGTCGAAGAACGGGCCGATAACGCCCTGCGGAAACTCATGCGTGATATCGTCAATCAGATTGCGCACCCGCGACCAGGTGGGTTTCACATCCGCTGCGTTAGTTTCCGGCAGCAGATCGACGAAGACGATCGTCTGGCCGGCGGTGGTGATACTGCGGGTATGTTCGAGATTGTTGAGTTCCTGCAGCTTCTTTTCGATGCGATCGGTAACCTGCTGCGTCACTTCCTGAGCGGAGGCGCCGGGCCACTGGGCCTGGATCACCATCGTCTTGATGGTGAAGGACGGATCTTCCTCGCGGCCGAGGGCCATGTAGGCGTATGCGCCTGCTACTGTGAAGATGATCATGAAATACCAGACGAGCGAGCGGTGCTCGAGCGCCCAGTCTGAGAGGTTGAACTTGTTCACGGGCGATGCTCCTGTTCGATTCTCACGCTCTGCCCTTCGGCCAATTGATTCACGCCGGCGATGACAACATTGTCCCCGTCCGTAAGCCCGGAGAGGACCCGGACGGAACGGATGTCAGCGGAGGAAATGTCGAGCCGCACGGATCTCAGTGAAACTGTGTTGGTCGCCGGGTCGACCACCCAGACATGGTCGGCGCCATCCTTCTTTACGACGGCCGCCGCAGGCAGGCCGATCCGAGGCGCTTGCTGCACCTCTGGTGGAGCCGCTGTCACCACTGATCCGAGGCGGAAGACCTCCGGCGCCTGATCGATCGCGATTTTCAGCCTGTGCATGCGGGTGCCGGCATCGGCCTGCGGTCCGATCTCGCGCAGAACTCCGGAGGTCCTGAGCGTTTCGTCGAGCTGAAGGGCGATGTCGAACCGCACCCCCAGACGCAGGGATCGCAAGTGGGTTTCCGGAACGTCGACGACAACGTCACGCCGATCGAGGCGCGCGAGTCTCAGTACCGGCTGACCGGCGGTTACCGTCTGCCCGACTTCGGCCGAGGTGGCGGTGACAACACCATCGAACTCGGCCTTCAGCTCGGCATAACCAAGCTGCTCGCGCGCCTTGTCGAGGCTGGCATTTGCCTTTCCGACACTGGCCCAGGCCGATTTCAGCGCCTGCTCGGCAAGATCCAGATCGGCGATGCTCGCCGCGCTCGTCGAGGAAAGCCGGCGCTTGCGGTTCTCCGTCAACATGGCGTTCTCAAACTGCGCTTCAGCGTTGCGCAGGTCGGCTTCGGCGCTCCGCATCGCGAGCTCAAGAGCGAGCGGATCAATCTCGGCCACGACATCGCCTGCCCGCACGAGGTCGCCGACATTCACTTTGCGCGCCACGACGCGCCCCAATGTGCGGAATGCAAGATCGGTTTCCACCCGAGCCTGGACGATTCCGGGGAAGTGCACCGTCTCCGCCTGCGCGGCGCTCGCCGCGACGGACTTGACGGGCCGCGCCTTGGCCGGGTCGCCAGCGCCGGCAACCTGATTGCAGCCGGCAAGAAGCGCGAGTGCTGCGACGAGTGAAAACGAGAGGTGAGATCGGTAACGAGCCATCTTACTTGCCCTTCCAGGCCACGGCTTGGCCTTCCTTGAGAAACTTTCCGCCCTCGGTGACGATCAGGTCCTCCGGGGCGATCCCACCGGCGACGATCAGATCGCTTTTGCGATAGCTCGCGACCGCAATCTTCCTGAGCGACACGGAGCGGTTTTCGGGGTCGATGAGCCACACGGCGGGCTCGCCCATGGCGGAGGCAATCGCGCCCGCGGGCAGGATGATTCCCTTGTGCGACGGAGAACGGAATTCACCGACGACGGGCGTACCGAGCGGCCATTGCGCATCGTCCGGCAGTGCCACCTTGATGCGGACCGTTCCGCTTCTCGTGTCGATGAAGGGAGAGACCTCCCTGACGGTCGCTTGCGTTTCCAATGCGCGATCCGCGATCGGTGCCACCTCGACGTCGGCTAGCGGCCTTCCTTCCAGGAAGAACGCCTCGAACACCTCGAAGACCGCGTCTCGCGGGCCGTCATGGGCGAGCGTGAAGGCAGGCTGCGCCGCGGAGACCACTCGACCGACCTCGATTTCGCGTGCGGTGATGATGCCGTCCGCGTCGGCTTTCAGTTCCGTGTAGGACAGGGCGTCCTTGGCCGTCGCCAGCGCCGCTTCGGCAGCCTCCAGTGACGCTCGCGCGGTTCGCAGCTCCTTGTCTGCCTGGTCGAAGGTCGCCTGTGAAATCGAGCGCGAACGCAAAAGCGCCTCGTACCGATCGAACGTCAGCGTCCTCTGTTTGACTATCGCTTGCGCCGACTCGAGCCCGGCCCGGGCGACCTCCACATCGGCCCGCTGTTCTTTGTCCTCAAGGCGGGCAAGAACATCGCCGGCGCGCACATGCAAGCCAACATCGACGAATCGCTCGATCACCCTGCCACTGACGCGGAAGGACAGGTCGGACTGAATTCGCGCCTTCACCTCCCCGGTGATCTCGGCGCTGGGCTGATACTCGGCGGACGAGGCGCGAACGGCGCGCACCTGCTGTGGCGATGGCGTGACTTCGGCTTTCTCTTCGCAGCCGGCGAGATAGGCGCAGGCGAGACCAATTCCAATCAAACGAAAGGGCTGCATTTTTTGCTCCGTTACGGTTTGCAACCAAGAGGACGATGAGCTAGTATCACTGACTAACGGGTTAGTCAATTAAAATGACGGTGCACGTTGGCGGATGGTAAAGCGGGCGAGGCAGCCCGGTCTAAGCCACGGCTTAACCTGTTAGGATCGCTTGAAGCAGGCGATTCGACCAAACGCCGTGACCCATCAGGAATGGAAGTGAGATGAAAAAGACCGAGAAGAGACCCTCGAGGGCAGAACAAAAAGCCCGGCGCCCTCAGGAGATCCTTGAAGCCGCGTTCGAGGAATTCACTGTCAAGGGATACGCGGCTACGCGGGTGGAAGACGTCGCTGTCCGCCTCGGCGTGACGAAGGGCACCATCTATCTTTATTTTCCGACAAAGGAGGTTCTCTTCGAGGAGATGTTCCGCCACATGTCGACGCCGTTCAAGGATGTGCTGGACTCCGTTGGCAGCTTCAAAGGCACGTGCGCCGACCGGCTGCGGGCACTCCTGCTCCTCGCATACGAAAAGATCCCGAACGACCGGAAAACAAGGGAACTTCTGCGCCTGACGTTGTCTGACGGAACGCGTTTCCCCGACATCGTGGACCGACACTTTGACGAGTTCATCGCCCCGCTGGTCGCGGCTGTCCGCGCACTCGTCGACGAGGGAGTGTCTGCGGGCGAATTCCGCCGTGGAGCGGCTGCAAATTATCCTGACGTCGTCGCCAGTTCGATCCTTCACGTTGCCGTATGGCGGCTGATGTTTGCGGACCGAAGGTCGATCGATGGACCGGCATTCATGGAGGCGCACTATGATCTCGCCCTGAACGGACTTTTGCAGCGTTCGTAGCGCGCGAGGCTCGATGGCGCGCGATCCACCTGCCATGGTCACGTCGGCTTCGGAACGGCAAAGGGCCACGGCTGCTCGCGTCCGTTGCGACCGGCCTGCCGTGCGTTCGGCGTCAGGCGATGGTGAGGCTTCGCGCAAACTGCTCGCCTCCGAGTACGACGAAAGAAATTACGGCCATCATCAGGCCGCGCCGGAACCGCGCCTGCTTGATGATTCTGACGCGGGATGTTTTGAGCAGTTCGGCGGCGAGTACCGAAGTCCAGTCGGACCTCAGTGCCTGTTGGACGAAGTCTTTGAGATCGGTGAATAAGTCGGGATCGACATAATACACACGCTGCTCAGCTCCGCCGGACGTTTTGGCGACAAGTTGCTTATCCGCGCGCGCCCGAGTCGGATAGAGCACCTGCCCGAACTGCAGGATCGGCATGATGACGATACCCCAGACCACCGCGAAGAACATCGGGCCAAGCGGTGCACGCGTCGGCAGGAGATCGCCGAAATGCAGCACCAGATTGAGCGCAAGGATGTAGCCGGCTCCAACGATCTGCGCCTTCGTGTCGTAGGACCGCACCGTCACTTGCGCTTCCTGCAGGGCGGCAAGCAGCATCTTGTCTCCATAGTCGCGGCTGTTCTCACGGGGTTCCTCGTGCACTGCGGCATCCGATCTAAGGAAGCGGACTGACGACGGTGTCTCCTGCATGGCTGAGCCTTCCGTCAGTGCTCGGGTGCGAAAACGAGCGCCGTTATCGCGTCCGGATCCGCGGCGTCCTCGGGGATGCGGTTCACTGCAACAAAGAGTGAGACCAGCGTCAGCACGGTGGCCTCCGCGAGTCTGCTGACGATGGCTGACCAGGTAAGGAGGCAGGTGCAAACAACACAGGCATTAAGTAACTCGCCGGGCGACGGGCGCATGAAAGCCTCCGCTCGAGATATTCGAGGTCTTGGGTTTGAGGATGGTGGAGCGCTGAGTGGCGGGCGCGACCATATTTGAACAATAAGTCAATTCGACTAAATAGTCAATATGAGAATAGCGAAACGGTGCTATGCGAAAAGGCGTGGCGGGCGAGGGAGTAAGGACTGTGCTGCTTCCGGCTGTGGTTGGCTCATTGGTTTTCGTGTGCAACGGCTGGGTGCCGGAGGAGCCGCTTGCATTGAGCAGATGGGAAATAAAGGAGTGGCGCTCAGTCCTTCCGACGCAAGGCGGCCCTCGTTAAGGCAGGCTTCAGACTGGACATCCTAGTCAGTATGACCTATTCGTTTGAGAGTTTGAGGATTTCTGCACTATGGCCAACATCAATCCGACCCGCCGAGCCGAAATCGGGCGCGAAAAGCGAGCGAGAACCCGAGGGCAGCTTGTTGAAGCTGCCAAATCACTGTTCGCCAGACAGGCCGTGGAATCTGTCACAGTGGATGACGTCGTTAGGGAGGCCGGGGTCGCCAAGGGTACGTTCTATGTTCACTTCGATGGCCTGGAGGCATTGACTGCGGCAGTTGCGGAGGAACTGGTGCAGTCGTTCGACGAAATGCTGCAGCCAGGCCGGGTCTCCCTTTCCGACCCCGCTCTACGAATTGCCTTCGGCTGCAGATCATTCATCGACAAGGCTCTCGATGACTCCCAATGGGCTGCAGTCGCGGCAAGAATGACGGCAGCAACTCCAAAGGGTGGCGAGAACATTCGCCGCCGCCTCTTCGAAGACCTCCAGCAGTTGCCGACGGAATCGCCGGAAGAGACGTCGGCGGAGCTGAAGCTGGAAGTTGTCGTCGGGATCATGCTCCAGATCTTGCGCGCGCTGGGTGAAGGCAGGTTGTCCTCGCTCGACCGTGACGCTGTCATCAGCGCCATCCTCCGCGCTATCGGCCTCGGTGCTCAGGAGGCGAAGTCGGTCGTTGAGCGCTTGCCCACTACCGTGCCGGAGAAGTCCTCTCGAGCCGCAGCGAACTGACGACATGCTTGCTGACAAACTGCGCGTTTGCGGATTGCCCTGCGAGATGACAGGCGAGGTCGGGCATGATCTCCCTATCATGCCCCGTCAGAGCTTGCGGTTCTCGTATCGGGCACTCCCGAGGGCCCGAAGTGCCGCCTCCAGAGCGTGCCAGGACAATTCGGGCGGAGCGGCTCGCTCGATAATGCCGCGTGTAACCTGCAGCCAGATTCCCACGAAGATGTCGACGGCCAGTTCCGGGTCCCGCACTGTCATGCGGCCTTGTGCAATCGCCTCGGCAAGATCGACTTTGAGATTATCTCGCACACTGCGGCCGAACTCGGTCGGCCTTTGCGAGGTCTGAACGACCAACCGCGCCCATTCATTGTCAGAGATCGCTTTCTCCAGGCATTGCGTGAAGGCGAAAGACAAGCGCGCGATCGGATCCCGCAGCTCGGCCCGGGCGGGTGTCAGCAGCTCGTCGAAGCTCCGTCCAAGTTGCACGCTGACTGCTGCAACCAGCTCCTCAACGTTTTCGAAGTGATAGTAGAAAGTGCCCTTGGCGACCGCCGCTGCCTCTGCAACGGCATCAATGGTGAGCGGAGCGCCTTCAGCAAGCAACGCCGCTCCCGCTTCGAGGATTTGCGCGCGCGTCCGCGCCCGTCTGTCGCGTCCGATTTTTGCCCGTCGCGCAAGGTTAATCTTCGCCATTCGCCATCCTGTCTTGCATCTCCGCCGAATTTCACCTTGACTGTATAGTCGAAATGACCGTAACGTACAATTGAATTTGCCAGGGGCTGCCTGCCTCGGTTATTTCGCGTCCCCTGCTGATACACATGTGTGAGGTTTATCGATGCCATCCCTTCTGCACCTCGATTCCAGCATACTCGGCGAAAACTCTGTCAGCCGCGCACTTTCGGCGGCGGTGGTCGCACGCCTCAAGAATCTCGATCCGACCATTGACGTGGTCTATCGCGACCTCGCGGCTCACCCGATCCCGCACCTCTCGGGCAGTTACGTGGCCGTCGTTAGGGGAGGCTTGGAAGCCGGACACGATGCCGCGCTTCAGGCCGACCTTGAACTCGGCGGAAACGTTCTGGAAGAATTTCTGGCAGCGGAAACGGTCGTTCTTGGCGTGGCGCAGTATAATTTCAGCGTGCCCAGCCAACTGAAAGCGTGGATCGATCGCATCGCGGTCCCAGGCAAGACCTTTCGCTACACCGAAAATGGACCCGAAAGCTTGGTAGGAAACAAGAGGGTCATCATAGCTCTGGCGCGCGGTGGCTTCTACGGACCGGGTTCCCCAGCCGAGAATTTCGAGCATACACTGAGTTATTTGAAGAGCTTGTTCGCCTTCATAGGTATTGCCAATCCTGAGGTCATCGTCGCAGATGGCGTTAACGTGAGTTCCGAACAGCGCGACGCCTCCCTGAAGGAGGCAAAGGCGCAGATAGCCGGACTGAAGGCGGCATAAGTCATCACCGACCTTGTTTCCGGAACGTGATTGCGCGGCAACGGCGCGGCCGCGAACGCCTTCTTTTCCTCCGACGGGCACGCAAACCGAGCGAAGAAGGCTCAGCTTGGCCATGGGGAAATATTGCCGAGGCCAAATTCAACGCGGAGTATGGAGCGAGGGTAAAGGCTATCGGCCAAGTACATGCTAGGATCGGTCTCGATCCGCGCTGGTATATCGGCGGCTATGCGCTGATCGCTGAGCATCTGATAGGCGAGGTAGTGAAGGCGCATTGACCGAAGGCGGGTCCCTTTGCCCGCCAAAACACATCCGCCGAAGAGATGAGCGCGATGCTTGCGAGCCTCATCAAGGGCATCCTTCTCGATATGGATCTATCCATTTCCGTCCACATGGATGCTTCCGATGTGACCAAGCAGCGCGCGGTGCAGGAAGAGGCGCTTGCCGGCGAAAGGGCGCTCGTTAGCCGCATTTTTGGCACCGCCTTGCAACGAACCGCCGCCGGCGATCTCACCGCACACATCACCGTCGATATTCCGGAGGCCTATAAGGAGCTTGCTGAAAACTTCAACCATGCGATCGCGGAACTCGGCGAGGTCATTGGTGGGATCGGGGTTGGGGCCAGCCAGATACACCTCAATGCCAAGGAGATCGCGGCGGCAGCCGACCACCTCGCGCAGCGCACGGAGCGTCAGGCGACCAACCTCGAAGAAACCGCGGCTGCGGTGGAACAGGTGACACGCACCGTGCAGCAGACGGCCGAAAGCGCTGACCAGGCGAGTCCGACGGTGATGGCGGCACGTGCGAATGCAGAACAGAGCGGCGAGATCGTCAGCCACGCCATCGGAGTGATGCAGGGGATTCACACGTCCTCAGCGAGTATCGCCCGTATCGTCGACGTGATCGACGATATAGCTTTCCAGACCAACCTATTGCCGCTCAATGCCGGTATCGAGGCAGCGCGTGCCGGCGAAGCGGACAGCGGCTTCGCGGTCGTCGCCTCCGAAGTTCGCGCGCTTGCCCAGCGTTGCGCAGATGCGGCCAAGGACATCCAGTCGCTGGTTGCAAAGTCGCGCGATCAGGTCGAGGATGGCGTCGCCTCGGTCAACCAGGTGGCCCTATCGTTGCAGCAGATCGTCGCCCAGATTGTCGATGTAAGCTCCGTCTTCCACAACATCCGTTCGAGCACTGCCGAGCAGGCGACGGGTCTGCATGAGGTCAACAACGCCATCGGCCAGATGGACCAGATTACGCAGCAGAATGCGGCCATGGTGGAGCAGGCTAATGCATGCAGCCATGCGCTGACGGCCGAGGCCGAGCAGATCGCGCTGCGCCTCGGCGCCTTCAGGACGTCCGGCCGTGCGAAGGCGAGTGCGGCGTCCGGCGACCGGGTGGCTGCTTAGAGTCCGGCTCAATTGCACTCAGCCGTGCTATTCACAGGGGAAACCAACCCCTGCCATGGATGCGGTTCCCCCGAATGATCAGCTTCAAACCGAGGTAACAATGCTCGAGCAGCCTAAGCCAAAGACTCCAGATGCCATCGATGTCCACGTTGGCAGCCGGATCCGCCTGCAGCGCGTCCTAAGGGGAATGAAACTGGCGACGCTCGCCGACGGGGACGACGCGTTGATCGACAGCCAGATCGCCATCAATCTCAGGGGCACGATCAACACGCTGCGCGAGGCGGCGAAGCGCCTGCGTGAAGGCGGCCGCATTGTCAACTTCTCGACCAGTATCGTCGGGCTCAAGCTCGAGACTTACGGCATCTATGCCGCGACCAAGGCGGCGGTCGAGACGCTGACCGGCATCCTCGCCAAGGAACTGCGCGGCCGCTCGATCACCGTCAACGCGGTCGTGCCGGGACCGACCGCGACGGCGCTGTTCCTCGACGGCAAGTCGCCCGAGCTGATCGAGCGCATGTCGAAGATGAACCCGCTCGAACGGCTCGGTACGCCCGAGGACATCGCCGCAGCGGTCGCCTTCCTCGTCGGCCCCGACGGAGGCTGGATCAACGGCCAAGTGCTGCGCGCCAATGGCGGCATGATCTGACCGACCTCGCCATGTCCAAGATCGTTCTCGTCACCGGCTCGTCAAGCGGCTTTGGCCGCTTGACCACCGAGGTCCTCGCCCGCGCCGGCCACGTCGTCTATGCCTCGATGCGGGACATCGCCGGCCGCAATGCGAGGTGGAAGCGGAAGCTCCAGGCGAAGGGGCCGACAGCCGCTTTGCGGAGAAAAGACAAATGATCGCCGCCGGCCGACATCACAACACCCGTACGTCCGGCCAGCAGATAGAGAGTGGCAGTGAAAAACAACCGAAAGCGGTCCCGCGCATATAAGCACCCCAGATGTCTCCGACCGTAGGAAAGCTGCAGTTCGCGCACCGGGGCTCGGCCGCGCCGGAGGATTGCAGGCTGGGGATGTGGCCAGCGCCTCCGGGACTGTCTCGTTCAGGTTTGCCATTTCCATTCTCCTTCTGCCTTCATTAAAAATTGGGACAATCGAGACATAGAGGAATTGAATTGGCTTGATTCTCCGGCGAAATCGGTCTTCATTGTCCCGGATTCGGCGGCAAATGGGGGTGGTCCATGCTGCGTGACTTCAGCGACACGGTGGCGTTCGTAAAGGTCGTGCAGGAGGGTAGCTTCACCGGTGCCGCGCGGGCACTGCGAACGCCGAAGACGCGGATCAGCCGGAAGGTTCAGGAACTGGAGGCGCGGTTAGGGGCCCAGCTTCTCCACAGGACAACGCGCAGCCTGAAGCTCACCGAAGCTGGCACGATCTACTTCCAGCGTTGCGAGGGCTTGGTCAAAGATATCGAAGATGCAGAAAGCGCTGTGGCCGAGCTGCAGCAACGTCCCAAGGGCTGGCTCAGGATCACAGCCCCACACTGGTTGTCGACGCGCATTCTGGCGCCGGTGCTCAGCGAATTCAGGAGGTTCTACCCGGATGTCTATCCGCAGTTGCTTCTGGCCCATGAGGTGCTGGATGTCGTTGCCAAGGAGATTGATATCGCGCTGCGTCTGTCGGAGGGGCCCTTGCCCGATTCCTCGCTCAGTGCGCGCCGGCTTGGCGATCTGCCAATGGGCATATATGCGGCTCCTGCTTATCTTGAAAGACACGGAAGCCCTTCGAACCCGGCAGAGCTCGTCAATCATGCTTGCCTGTTGACACAGTTCTATTTCGACAAGCCGGTTCACGCCTGGCCTCTGACACGCGAGGGGCGGCGCAACGAGTTCCCGGTACGCCCCGTTGCGGTGGCCAGCGATCCCGAAGGATTGCACGGCTTTCTGCTGGCCGGCGAAGGTCTGCAGATGACGAGTCATCTCCGTGTCAGGTCGGACGTTGCCGCAGGACGTCTCGTCCGCGTGCTTCCCGAATGGTCCGGGCCGGCCCCCACGCTTTACGCGATGAGAGCCGGCGGACGTATCCAGCCGCCAAAGGTCAGGGCGTTCCTCGACTTTCTGGTGCCGAGACTGAACCTCACTGAGATCCGCGACGAGAATCTGGCCGCTTCGCACTGACCGGCTCTGCGGCAGGGGCATGGTGACGAGGGCTTCATGTTCCCGGTGGTCGCAATCAGTTGGTTGGTCGCACAGGGCCTATTGAAGCCGGGACCGATGGCGATCGGTGCCGCCCAGACATGAAACCGGCGCAACGGGCTCCCCTCCGTTGCGCCGCGATGGGTCGTTTTCAAGAGGCGTAGTTGACGGGAACCCAGTCGTAATTCGTCGCATCGCGGCGAACATGGCCGATGCCCGGGAAGGCAGTATGAGCGCCGGCCACTAGGTATTTGCCGTCGGCCGCATGCGCGAAGGCCGCCTCTCTGGCTCGAATGGCCTCGGACTGATCCGTATCGAACTGGATCGCCACGTCCGGCTCGTCGAACTGAAGCACGTCTCCATGGGTAATGTCGCCCCAGAAAACGATCTTCGCGCCGGCGCTTTCCACAACGATCGAGCTGTGCCCCGGCGTGTGCCCGGCCCGCAGGATCGAGCCGATGCCCGGCAAGATTCTGGCATTATCGGCGAAGGTCCGAACTCTGCCGGCTTCGGCATAGGGCCCAAGACTCTCATGCGCCTCGACGAAATAGCTCAGCGGCACATTGGCCGGTCGGCTCTCCACGGGCGTCTCCATCCAGAAATCATGTTCACGCTTGTTGACGTGAACAGTCGCATTGGCGAACACCGGCTTGCCTTTGATCGTCAGCCCGCCGGAATGGTCGGTGTGGATATGGGTCAGGATGATGTCGTCAATCTGGTCCGCTTTGTAGCCGGCCGCCTCGAGATTGGCGACGAGCTCGCCGAGCGCACCATCGAGATAGGTGCCCGTGCCGGCGTCGATCAGCACCAGCCTATCCCCCGTGTTGACGAGGAAGGCGTTGACCGACGTATCTGTCGGCGTGCCCATGAACGCCGCGGCCAGCGCTCTCCGCGCATCTTCGGCGTCGGTGTTTGTGTAAAGCTCCGGAAGAGGCAGCGGAATAGTGCCGTCCGAAAGCGCCGTCAGTTCGAAGCTCCCAAGCTTCATTCTGTAAAAGCCGGGAGCCTGGAAAGATTGAAAGGGTGCCTTCGCGAGGGCCGGGGTGAACCCGCCCGAAACGGTTCCCGCTGCGACGAGCGCCGCTGCGCTCTTGATGAGGCCTCTACGGGTGAGCATGGCAGTTCTCCGATGTTTGACGTTTCGTCCACCGTTTCCATGTTGATGGCCAACTGGTGTGAGCAGAAACCTAATCGGGATCGGATGATCGCAGTAGGCGATGAATATGGACCGCATTGTCTCGAAAATAGATACAATTCGCATGAGTCTATTGCGTGAGGGGAGACGGGTTTGCAGGTCCCGAGTTGCGATTAGCACACCAGGGCACCGACACCTGTTCCAAGGACGAAGCTTGCTAAGAAAGGTGAACGTCCGCTTCGCGCCCCCAGCACGGACATATCGGCCGTATCGGCGAGCGCCAGCTACGGGTCGAGAGGAGGCTTGGCGAACCTCCGCGAATGTCCCCGTTCTGTGCTCAAAAAATCGCGGCGAGGGGGGCCGACGCGCTGGTTCAGAGCGTCCAAGCGGCTTAAGCCGGCCCGTCGACTGCTTCCATCCTCGTGGAAGCCCATCTCCTCATGCTGCTTTGGGGCCTCCGCCCTCCAGAGACGGCGGTGATCGGCGTCGACCCTCCTTCGATAACAGGGTCAGTTTGCAGCCGCCGGCCTGCGATACGGCGTCGACTGCGTCGGTCTGTTCGCGCCGATGATCGTGACGGCGTCGGGCGCGAGGAGATTGGCCCTTCGCGCGCAGGCAACAAGCGCCGTGCGAGCAATCTCGGCATCAATCTCGCCCGCAAGTGCCGCTTTGCAGGCATCGAGCGCGATGGCGTGGGTCGGATTCCGCTTTGACGGCGGCCACTCATTCAGCCAGGCGTAGGCCTCTCTGACGCCGTCGATCTCGGCCGGAAATCCGAGACCCACGAAGATTGGTACCGGATGTCGAAAGCGATCGTGCTCCATCGTTCTCCTCCACGCATGGGTAATCAACTTTGCGGGTGACCAAGCGCCTGGCAACCGTCATGCCCTGACCTCCTGACGCTGGAAGACGACATAGGCCAGGGTGAACAGCAGGATCATCGCAGCGACCAGTCCCGCGAGCTGCGGCCATACGACCAGGAGGCTTTGCACGGTCGGTAGCGGTGCGCCGGCGATCGCGCCTTGGACCTGATCGAACAACAAGGGGCCGACCAATCGCGCCGCGGGGTTCAACAGCATCCCGGTGATTTCGCCGTAAAGCGTCTGAGGGGAGAACCTGCTGACGGCCTGCTGCGTTTCGAACTGCGTGACCACAGTCATCGGATCGAGCGGATCAATAGGGGCCAGCACGCTTGCAAGCAGCGGCGCGATCATGTCCCAGAACACGGCGAGCACTAGCCAGACCGACAAGGCGGCCAATGCCGAGGTCGCCGGCGAGCGGATCAAGGTCGAGAATGCGATCGCCAGCGCCAGCCAGACACCGGCGTAGGCGAGCGTCGCGGCCAGATAGGCGACCCCCCGCACGATGTCGGCGGCCGACGGAGGCAGACCGAGGAACAGGATGCCGAGACCCGTCATGAGCAGCCAGAGCGTCAGCAGCGCGATCGCAATGACAAGCAAGCCACCGAGGAATTTTCCGAACAGCACCGCGGCCTTCAATGTCTTCCGCGAATGCCGGCTGCCAGACGACGGTGCCAAGAATGCAGGCCAATATTAGCTCTCTCATCGATTCCACGAAGTCTTCCTATGCTGGTGATGCCTGAAGTCTGGAAAAATCGCGCTGCCTCACCAACATCTATCTGATCATCAACAAGGCTTTGATTGGAGGGTCAAAGAGATGGTCTTGTTTTCCGATTTCGTTATCGATGAGGGCGAGTTGTCGATGCTGCGACGTGTTCACAACCATGCTTGTTCGTTTAAAGAATTGGAACCGGAAAGCGAGGAGGGCATCGAAATTGGTAAGATGCTTTTCCATTTGTACCGACAGGGTGTTCGCGATGAGCTTGCCCTTAGGCAAATGCTTACCGATGGGGCGCGTCCGATCCGCTGTGAGGATGCAGCGGACACGTGCTTTCTTCCTAAATAACGGCTTCATCCGTCAACCGGCGAGGCTCAACGCCTGACCTTGCCGACAAGTATGGTGTTGCCGTCCTTACATTTCTGGCGTTTCGGGCAGCGCATACGAGAGCGGCTGGGCAGTTGCTCTTAGTGCGACCTAAGCGCAACATAATCCACGCCGTTAGGTTGAAGGAGCACTGGCGTGGACGACGAAAACAGAAATGAAGTGGTAGTAAGGAACGGGCGAACGCTCCAGGTGGGCACAGAGAGTTGGGAAATCCGAGACAACGGCACACCAGTCCAGTACGTGGACCTGATCACCGAGGCTCGGGAAGTAAACAAAGTATTTTACGTGTCTTTTGCGTCGGCCATAATCGACGGGCAGAACCCAGGTATAGCCTCCATAGCGACACGCTTGCGGATCGACATAGGCACGGCCCAGTATCTGCATGATCTGCTTGAGAAGCTGATTCAGAATGCGCTGATGCCCACTGACATCACCAAAGCGAACTGACGGATGCGAGGCCGCAGTACAGAAGCGCCTTTCGGATGGTGCTCTGGTAGCGATAATGGCCGGAGCCGCATTCGTGGGCTATCTCGAACTAGTCGACGTTGAGTCTGGACGCCGGCGCGGTTGGTCATGTCGCTGTGCGGTTTGGCTACCCGCCACAGCTCGTCAAATTCCACCTCGATGCGATACCGATTGCACATCCACCCACTCCGACTCTCGATTGATGCGGCCAACCCGCCAGCCATTGTTGCCCTTGTTACCGCACCGGCTACATCTAAGCAGCGGGCGGAGCGCGTCAAGCGTATCGTAGTGGCTCCATTTGGCGGCGATCTCCCAGCGGTTGACCCAGTTGTTGTGTTGGCACGCGCCGCAGCGCGCCGAGGATCTGATCTTCCCGGAGATCGGCCAGGCGCATGTAACCGATGCCGAGCTCGGGGTCGATATCGGGGCGGCCGATCAGGTCAATTCCTCGGGCGTGCCTCATGACGCGATTTCCATTCCGGCCGATGCGCGAGGCAGAACCAGTTGGGCTCGGTCTTGCCGATCGCGAAGCCGAAGCCACCCCATTTAGTGCAGCCGGGGTGCTCGCAGTAGTGGACATAGAGCCCATTATCCCGGTGCTTTTCGCCGGCGATCTCCTCGTCACTCATGTCACTTCCGCCTCCTTGGTGAAAGGTATCGCCGCGCAACCCGCCGTCAACCCGCCGACTTCTTGCCGGCTTGGCTGCCGAACTGCGCCTCGAAAGCGGCATTCCAGTTGACGTGGCAGGACGTGCCGATGTGTTTCAATGGCTCGAAGCGGTAGCGCTTTATAAGCGCGC
Organism: Ensifer sp. MPMI2T; assembly: GCF_004827385.1. Classification (GTDB taxonomy): domain Bacteria; phylum Pseudomonadota; class Alphaproteobacteria; order Rhizobiales; family Rhizobiaceae; genus Sinorhizobium. The sequence continues at coordinate 36,659 of NZ_SRXN01000021.1, read as the reverse complement.
CCGATATCAGCTGCGCCATACGGTCGCGTGCGTCTGATTCCTTCAGGCGATCGCGATCGCAGGCTTCGCGCCTCAGTTCGATCGGAATGGTGTAGAGCGTCCGCGTGGTGAACGGCGTGATCGCCGGATAACGCAGCACCTGATCGCGATCGAAGATCGCGTAGGCCTGAAAAGACTCGGCCATCTTTACTGCAAGCTGCTGGATGCCGCGGACCTCGACCTTGCGACCATATTGGTCGAGGCCGGCGAAAGCCTGTCTCTCGAATGGCTTCAGGACGGCCAGATCGACCGCGATTTCCGTTGATTTCATATTCAAGTGTTCGCAAGGCGCACCTTCTCCGCCGCGCAAGGCGGTTCTCATGTCCCCAAGGTTTTCGGAATAGGCGCCGCACCGATGAATGTTCTTATTATGTTCTCATGGCGGGGAGAGTCAACGTCTTATCGTTACGCTATGATCGTGATCGGCGGCCTTATGGTCATCGCAGTGATCAACCCAACTGCTTGAATCCAATCGCGCCGCCCCTATATTTGTTAGTAGGCGACGTTCGAAGCGGTTCCCTTGGATGGAACAGGGCGAGTAAGCCCCAAGCTAAACGAAGAATACGTCGCGATCGGAGCTGCAGGGACCGACAACCTCTGCAGCTCTATCCGTCTCTGCAGGTCGCCTCCCAGTTTCATTGTCGCTGCTTTTATCCGAAAGCCGAACCGACCATCAATCGTCCATGTCGAAGAAGATATCGTAATCGATGCGACGGCCCACGAGGCGCAACGAGCGGTCCGGTTCGATCACCTAAGTCTCGTAGACCCTTTCTCTCGATCGCCGACGACGCGCGCCGGCTCGCCGTGAAGACGGCCATCCTCGACGGCGAGGCCGTCGTGCTCGACGACAAGGCCGTTCCGACTTCGGAATGCTGCAGCGCGCTCTTGGCCGCCTACCGTCGTCGCATGAAGCGGGCGCGATCGTCCTTTTCGCTTTCGACCTCCTATATCTCGACGGCCGCGACCAGCGCCGGCTGCCGCTCCGCGAGCGCCGCCGATTGCTCGAGCCACTCGTCGCCGGTCGGGAAGGGGCCATCCGGCTCTCCGAGGAGGTCCAGGCTGACGGGGAGGAGTTCTTTCGCGTCGCCTGTGCGCATGGCCTCGAAGGCATCATCGCCAAGCACCAGGAGAAACCCTACCGCTCCGGCCGCGGCGGCTGGCTCAAGATCACCTGCCGGCGCCGCGACAGTTTTGTGATTGTCGGCTACGAGCCGTCGACCATGCTCGGCGCGATCGGGCGGCTGCTGCTGGCGGCACGCAAAGGCGAGGCGCTTGTCTATGTCGGCGGCTGCGGAACCGGCTGGAGCAATCAGGAATCAGTGAAGCTGCGCGAGCTGCTCGACGCGATCAGGGCCCGACAAGCCGGCCGTGTCGCTAAGACGAAAGGGTGCGATCTTCGTGCGGACGCTGCTCATTGCCGAGGTTGAATATCGCGGCTGGACGGACGACGGACAATTGCGCCACGCCTCGTTCAAGGGGGTACGGGAGCGGGCCGACGACGCAACAGTCTTCAAGCTAGACGATGATGCGCCCTCCTGTATCGCCCAAAAAAGACGCCCGCCGGCGCTACAACGGGCAGCTGTGGCATCCATCATTCACGGAAATCAGGGAGGGCGTGAGCATTCGCCACACGAACACTTAGCCCGAACAAGATCTGCATTGGCGCGTTTATGAGAGCACCGATTTTGCGGGAGAACTGATGGTGGATCACCTTCTTTTTCGAATGGCTGAATTTCTTTCTCGCCCCCCCGGCTTCTATTTCGTAATTGTGGCAATGGTAGTCAGCACCGCCTTGGTGCCCTTCGGCCTCACGAACGTCATCACTTATGCTCTGTCAGTGGCAGCAATAGTGATCACCAGCGTCGTTCTGATCCAGGGCTATCGCGACACGGCGGCAATCCACGCCAAGCTAGACGAAATCATCGTGTCGATGCGTGAGACCCGGAATGGAGTGGTCGGACTCGAACACGAAGAGCCGGAGCGCATTGCGGCGGAAGTCGAGCGGCTTGAAGAGGAAGCTAACGGGCAGGGCAGAGCCGTAGAAAACGGCAAGTCAATGCACGGTGCGGATTGACTGCTCGAGGAAGCTGCGAATTCCATCGCGCTTAATGGTCGCCAGAAATTCTTCAAACGCATCGCGATCGGTAGCAAATCGGTCGTCCCAGATGGTCGAGTAACCTTCTTGGTCGACAACCTCGAACGTCCAGTCGCCGTTCGTGCCGGCGGGGCGGTAAATGCCGATTGTGACCATGACGTCGTCATCGATGAATTCGCCGCAGAAGTCAGAAAACTCGTACTGCTGTTCGCTTTCAGGCATCGCTATTTATAACATGTTCCGTGGGCGAACACGATTGAGAGGGGGATGATATGGGGGTGTTCTGAACTTGGACATCATCGCGCCGCGGCAACGGCGCGATGAACAAAGTCGGTTGTTCCCCTAATCCTGGCTTCTTACATCGTCGAGCGCGTCACGCCGTAGTATTCGTCGATGCTGCGTCCGTATTCCGGGCTTGACCAATCTGGAGCGGTCCCTTCGTTATAATACGGTGCCGTCTCCAATCGATCCTTGTCGAGATCTATAACATACCCGCCTTGGCGCTCGTCGTATTCTAGCATTTGCCATGGCACTGGATGGTAACTGTTACCCATACCCAGGAAGCCACCGAACGACATAACCGCATAGGCGACCTGTCCAGACCTCTTTCCGATCATCACGTCGTAGATTGATCCCAGCGACTCTCCCTGAGTGTTGTAAACATTGGTACCTTCGACCTTGCTGGCCGCGATCAAAGTTCCGGTTTCTTCTTTCGCGATATCGCCGCTACGCGAGGTATCGTAATCGGTCATCATGCCCTCCCAAGGCTTGAGCACCGCCATTTTTGGGGTGTGTAATCAAACTCTGAAGTCGATAACTGGTTCCGGCACGCGCCGAGTGAATCGACGTCTTGCTCCGCGGAGCGCTCCCACTCGCATAGCTGCTCGTAGTCGAGACTGGATATCGCGCCTGATCCGATGACGGGAAATTGCGTCATCCGTCGTTCAAGGGGATCAGGGAGCGGGCGGATGACGCAACGGTGTTTGCTCTCACCTCAGTCTAGTCCGAGGATATTGGCTCTCGGCAAAGGGCTCCAACCTCTGGAACGTGCCTCTGTATAGATCTGCTTCCACCTCGGGCGACGTTCGACCAGGTCCGTTATGCCAAGGAGAGCGACCGCCACCAAGCACGCGGCGCGCAGTTCCTCGTCGTTCCAGTTCGCCAAGTCTGCGAATTCATCGTTCATGGCGACCTCCATAGCTGCTTAGCATAGGCGGGCTGCCAAGGCGTAGACTACTTGCAAAAGTGCTAGTTTATTTCTCCACCTAACAGAATTTTCAGCGTCCTGATCATGTCGGCCGCATCGAGAAGCGCGTCTCTAACTTCGGCTGCGCGCAGGCTATCGGCGCACGCCGCAGTAACCTGCAGATCAATCACCACATCCTTTGTCCGATTGCTGCCTCGCATGCCGCTCTCCTCCCGCATGTCGCGTATCGTGGCGATCGATCGATTGAGAAGCTGTCGCTAGGCTGTTGATTGGTATTCACGTTTGCGAAGGCGGATATCCGTGCTTCCTGGAGCGCGCTGCAATGTCTCTCGTGGGGCAACTCGGGTCGTAGCGCGCTTCATTCTGGACGACAGCAACGGGTCGAACCTTCAATCGCGCAGTTTGAATTCCGCAACGAACTCGGCGCCGTCGGGATGGAGCGTCAATTCGGACGTGCCGTCCAGGGAATGGCTGAACACTCCCTCCAACACTTGCGAGCCGTAGCCCTTGCGAGCCGGGGTGGCATCGATCTCGCGGCCGGTCTCTCGCCAGCGAAAACTGACATGTGTTCCATTGCCCGTTTGTCGGTGCGCTGTCCAAGTTACCTTCAGCCGGCCTTCGGGCGAGGCCCAGGCGCCGTGCTTTACGGCATTGGTAGCCAGTTCATGGATCGCCATGGCGAGTGCTTGCGTGGTTTCACGCGACAGGGTGACGTCTGGACCGTCAAGTTGATAGTTTTCTCCCTCATGGCCGCCCTGGGCCTCCAGCTCCAAGCGCAGAACCTCAGCCATGAGGACATCGTGCGCGGGTGCTCGCATCAGCAGGTCCTGGGTTCTGGCGAGGGCAGCCAGGCGAGTTGCAAAACTGTCGCGAAACTCATCGAGCGATTGGCTTTCCTGCAAGCTGCGCTTTGCCAGCGCGTTCACGCTTGCTAGGACGTTCTTCACCCGGTGATGGAGTTCGCCCATTATTGTCCGCTGCTGCGCTTCCATTCGACGTTGTTCGGTGATGTCGCGTATCGCCAGCAGGATCAGGTCGAGATGATCGAGACGGCGGCCATTGAGGAGCATGATGCGCCGTCCGACCGTTTCGAAGTCGTGTTCTACCTCGACGTCATCAAAAGCATTGTTGTCGGGGAGAACGTCTTCCAGGAGCTCCCTCAGTTTCGGAATGTCCCATTGCCGGTTACCGAGTTCGTACACCAGCCGGCCTTCAGTGACGGAGGGGGAGACCTGAAACAGGTCATAGAAGGTCTGGTTCGCCCTGACGACTCTCAGATTCCAGCCGAGCACCAGCAGTCCTTCGCGAACGCTGTCGATCAGCTTTTCCAGGAACTCCCGATGGCCTTCGAGTTCGAAGCGGGCCTGCTCCGCTTCCGTTCGATCGGAAACTGTGAGCAGGATCAGTTTCGGACGCCCATCATCCGCCGCTATTCTTCGGGCGTTCAGGATCATGACGCGCCGCCCGATATCGGGAAACTTGTGCTCGATCCGATAGCCTTTCACCATCGCACGCTCGGGCAGGACCTGGTCCAGGAGCCCGCGCAACTCGGGTATGTCCCATTGGCCATTGCCCAGCCGATATATCGGCTGGCCGCGCGTCTCCTCGGCTGTGACGCCGAACGTCTCGCAATATGCGGAATTGACGTCCGCGACGGTGAGATCGGAAGTGAGGATCAGAAGCGGCTGATCAAGCGTCTCGACGATCGCTTCGGCAAGCCCCGCCAAGCCGAAGCGCTGTCTTGCGTCACCCGCATTCCCAGCGCTGTCGTTCCCGCCGCTCATGTTTTATAATGTGGCACCTATTTTGCGAGAGTCTAGATAATTGTCGGAGCATTAAGGTCTTGCGGAGTGGCTAAGCTCGAGTGCTGCTTTGGCAGCCAGCACCGGAAATTCCGACCTCTACCTGTGAATGACTGCAAAGGGGTCGAAACGCGTCGATCGCAGCTTCCGAGGTAAGGTCTGGAAGTGGCGCAAACCTGCAGCTTGGCGGCATCTATGCATGTCCGCTTCTGGGATACCACCGTGCTCTGCTCAGTGTCCGACTTGAAAAGCGCAAACCTGCCGTTCCGGCGCAACGGATTGACGGTCCGCTTCAGGCTAAATCGAGCCTCCAAACGCGTCCGCGCCAAAGCCCGCAGCGGTTGAAGGAGCCGTTCTTCGCGAGCACGGTGCACGGCTTGCTGCGAGGATGTCCACGTTCTGAGCCAAATAGATGGTGTAACGGGCAGAACCCCGGCCCGGCAGGTTTGAAGGGCCGGTGGTCGTCCCTCACAATGATGGTGTCGCGGAGTCAGGAGTGGCCTGCTCCATAGCAGCACGGAGAGACGACCATGAAAGAGTATGCCGGCATCGACGTATCATGGGAATACGCAAGCGTGTGCGTGGTGGATGCGGATGGCCGCATTGTGCGGGAAGCAAAGATCCTCAGCGAACCCGATGCGCTGATCGCCTGGTTTGGCGCGCACGGCGCGATGGAGCGCATTGGTCTCGAGGCCGGCCCCTTGTCGCAGTGGCTCCATGCCGGGATGGTGAAAGCAGGTCTTTGCGTCGAGCTGATCGAGACGCGCCACGTGCGGGCAGCCTTTAAAACGATGCCGGTCAAGACCGACAAGAAGGACGCGCGGGGCATTGCGCAGCTGATGCGGCTTGGCTGGTTCAAACCGGTCCACTGCAAATCTCTTGCCGCGCCTTTGCATCCCTTGCCGGATGAAAGCGGCTGCAGGCCTCGAGACGCCTGCTCGCCGAGGCAGCGGCCTTGGCGCTTATCTGCGGCGACGGTTCGGCGCTGCTACCGGCGCCTCCGAAAGGGCTGTCGCTCGAGGACGAGATTGCCGTCAACCGCGCATTGCTGGCCTCGGTGGAGAGACCACTGTGACGGTAAACGGCGGCGGCAAGGGCGGCCGTAACGGCGAGTTCCTGCTGTCGCTCGCCCTCGGCATCGACGGGTCGGACGACAATGCCGGCGCCTTCGCCGACGACACGACGATCGCCCGGCTTCTCGGGGCGGCGGATCGACGCGGCCCGTTGCAGCGCAACGATGGCTGGGCGGCCTTCGATGCGCTCGGGGACATTTTCAAGCCGGGGCCGACCGGCACCAACGTCAACGATTTTCGGGCGATGCTGATCCAATGAGCGCGACCGAAGCAAACGACAACAGACGAAAGGAGTTGCGATGAAATCCCTGCCGCTCCGGCCCCTGTCGCGGGCCGAATTCGCCCCCTTCGGCGACGTGATCGAACGCAACGAGGCAAAGAGCTTCCCGATCAACGCGGGCAAATGCATCCGCTACCACGATCTCGCATCGGTCGAGACGACCGGTCCGGAGGCGCGCGCCCTGATCAGCCTGCTGCGCGGCGAGCCTTATGAAATTCCCCTGCCGCTCAGGATGGTGGAGCGCCACCCGCTCGGTAGCCAGGCCTTCGTGCCGCTCACAGAGAACTCCTTCCTGGTCGTCGTCGCCCCGGACGAGGGCGGCAGGCCGGTCGAACCGATCGCCTTCGAAACCGCGCCCGGGCAGGGCGTCAACATCGCCCGCAATGTCTGGCACGGCGTTCTAACGCCGATGCACGGGGTATCCGATTTCATCGTCGTCGATCGCGGTGGCGAAGGCTGCAACCTAGAAGAACATTTCTTCGAGACCCCCTACCGCGTAGAATACGCACCAAGAGTATAACACTGGCGATGGCTCGCAGGTCGAACCGTCGAGACCGCGATCCGTCGCCACATGTCCATGGTCGATCAACTCCTGCGGGCATAATCCTTCGGGCCGAAAAGTAGCGAAGTTACCGTCGGCTCCTGTCTGCTCGGCCTGACGCCCCGGCCTTTCTTTCCGCCAGGTCCACCACACGGTCGCCCACCTCGTCCGGATTGTCGCTTAGCAGTTAAAGGTGAGAATGCGGCTGTTCCAGCCAGAGACCGGTAACTTCTCTGAGGTTAAGCACGGATTGTTGGGCCGGAATGGTCCATGACTATCGCTTTGCTCAAGGAGGCTCGGCGAGCGACTGGACGATCAGATTGCACAGGAAGAAAGCGCGCGAGGTCTCAAACGGATGAACGACGCCAGCTCGAATTGCAACTTCCCGGCGATCGGCGCAAAGAGTTCGTCATCAGCGTCGATACGGCCCATTTTCGTAGCGCCGATGCGAAATATCGAGCTCGTTGAGGCCCCGATGCGGCCGCGGCGGCCGGGGCGAAACCGGTGGCTATTTTGTCAGCAGCACCGACCGAACCCCAATCCGGGATTGCGCCCCTCATGCTCTTCGGAGCGAAGGGTATCGCGGTTTCGGTGACGTCACCGTGATCTCGTGTTGGCAAGCGGATGGTCAAGAAACAGCAGATGCGATGGTCGCACCACGGCGCGCAAATTCTTGTCATCGGTGGCGGCATCAATGGCTGCGGTGTCGCGCACGACGCGGCAGGACGTGGGTACACGTGACCTGCGGCAATGTGGTCTGGATCCATCTGTTCGGAGTACGGCTTACCTATCCGGTGCGCCAGCTGGCTGCTGATGAGGATGCTTGGTCGCGAAATTCCGGTGCCGTACGCAAACTAATCTCATCACGTCGGGGGTGCACGTATGCGGTCTCCACGATCCCGAGCAGCACTCCGGTCAACGCAACACTAGCGAACCAGCCAGCCGCCGTCGACAGGGAGCACAGTACCGGTCACATAGGCGGAGGCTGGAGAGGCAAAGAAGAGGACCGCGGTGCTCAGGTCGCCCGGGGTGCCCCAGCGCTCCATCGGGATGCGTGCCGAAATCTGGGCGTTGCGCTCGGCATCATTACGCAGCGCCTCGGTGTTGTCGGTTGCCATATAGCCCGGGGCGATGGCGTTGACTGTTATTCCATGCGGGGCCAGTTCGTTCGCCATGGCCTTGGTGAGGCCCGCGACGCCGTGCTTCGAAGCGGAATAGGCCGGGACGCGGATCCCGCCCTGGAATGTCAGCATGGAGGCGATGTTGATGAGCCGCCCGGCGCGTCCGGTCGCTACCATGTGCCGCGCGACCGCTTGCGAAAGGAAGAATACAGCCTTCAGATTGACGTCGATGACGCTGTCCCAATCTTCCTCGGTATAGTCGAGGAGGTCGGCACGGCGAATGATGCCGGCATTGTTTACGAGGATGTCGATGCCGCCGAAGGCCGTTGCGACCTCGTCGACTATCACGGCTAGGTCAACGGGCTTCGACAGGTCAACCTGCAAGGCACGGAAGCGTGCGCCCGCTTGCTGAACCAGCTCTGCTGTTTCTGCCATCGGCGAGGAGCCGAGCGCCGCGACATTGGCGCCCGCCTGTGCGAGCGCCAATGCCATTCCCTGGCCGAGGCCCGTCCGGGCGCCGGTCACGAGTGCCGTCTTGCCGGTAAGATCAAACAGCGCGTTCAAGACGAAGCCCCCTTTCGTTGAAGAGATGGATGGGGGCGGCCGATAGCGACAGGTCGATGTCGGCACCCGGCAAAAGATCGTGCTGGCCGGGAGCGACGACCAGAACCTTCTGTCCGGCGACGTCGGCATGCAGCACCGTTTCCGAGCCGAGCGCCTCGACGAGCCTGACCTTTGCCCGAATGCTGTTGTCGCCGGCGCCGAGGGCGATGTGCTGCGGCCTGACGCCGAGGGTGACGCGCGATCCCGTTTCGATGTCGGCGCCGACCGGAAGCTCCAGCCGATGTCCCCCGGCGAGTGTCGCGATCGCCTTCTGCGAAGGGACCGCTTCGACCGTGCCTTCGAGGAAATTCATGTGCGGCGAGCCGATGAAGCCGGCGACGAAGCGGTTTGCCGGCCGGTTGTAGAGTTCCAGAGGTGTGCCGACCTGTTCGATCCGCCCGGCGCGGAGCACGACGATCCGGTCGGCAAGCGTCATCGCCTCGACCTGGTCGTGGGTGACATAGATCATCGTCGCCGAAAGGCGTGCGTGCAGCGCCGCAAGTTCGGCGCGCGTCGAGCCGCGGAGCTCGGCGTCGAGGTTCGACAGCGGCTCGTCGAGCAGGAAGGCCACCGGCCGGCGCACGATTGCACGGCCGATCGCGACGCGCTGGCGCTGGCCGCCGGAAAGCTGGCCGGGCCGGCGATCGAGATAGGGTTCGATCTCAAGCATGCGCGCCGCCTCGGCGATACGCTCGGCGATCTCCGCCTTCGGCATCTTGGTGTTTTCGAGGCCGAAGGCGAGGTTCTGGCGCACGCTCATGTGGGGGTAGAGCGCGTAGGACTGGAAGACCATGGCGAGCCCGCGATCGGCGGCGGGCACCGTGTTGACCACCTTGCCGTCGATCGCAAGCTCACCGCCCGTCGGCTTTTCGAGGCCCGCGATCATGCGCAGCAGCGTGGACTTGCCGCAGCCGGACGGTCCGACGAACACGATGAACTCGCCGTCCTTGATCTCCAGGTTGATGTCATGAAGCACGTCGACGGCGCCGAATGACTTGGTCACGTTGGTGAGCTTGATATGGCCCATGGTGCCCCCCTTATTTCAGTCCGGTTCCGGCAATGCCGGTTGTGATGAAGCGCTGCAGGAAGATGAAGACCAGAACGACCGGGATCATGGTCACGACGGTCATGGCGAGAATGAAGTGCCACTGCACGTTGAGTTCGCCGGAATAGACGCTCAAGCCGACCTGCAATGTATAGAGCTCCTTGCGCGACAGCACGATCAGCGGCCAGAGGAAGTCGTTCCAGCGCCAGACAACGGAGAAGATCGCGAGAACGGCAAGAGCCGGCGCCGTCAGCGGCAGGACGATGCGCCAGTAGATCTGCCACTCCGAAGCCTTGTCCATGCGTGCGGCGTCGATCAATTCGTCGGGAATTGTAAGCATGTACTGGCGGAGGATGAATACACCGGTCGGCGTTGCCACCGTCGGCAGGATCACGCCCCAGAGGTTGTTGAAGAGGCCGAGTGCCGAGATGATCGAATAAAGCGGCACCATGATGACCGAAAGCGGCACCATCAGCGTCGCGAGGATCAGGAGCATTGCAAAGGTGCGGCCGCGGAACTCGTATTTGCTGAGCGCGAAGGCGGCCATCGAGTTGACGATGAGCGTGATCACCGTTGCCGTCACCGTCACGAAGACGGAGTTCCAGAGATAGCGGACGAAGTCGAAATGGGTGAAGGGCTCGCTGTAGTTCGAGGTGGCAAAGGACATGGTGCGCACCGGCGTGCGCTCGGCGATGTTGACCTTGACGATCTCGGTCGGTTTGTCGGGCGAAACCATTTGGGCGACGATGCCGATGCGGCGCACTTCCGCGAGCACCTTCTTGCTGCCTTCCGGCATTGTTACCTCGTAGAGGTCGAGCGGCTTGTCGTAGCCTTCGACGGTCGCCTTCTGCGTCACATACGGCATGATCGAGGGCGGGAATTCGGCAAGGGCTGCCGGCGACTTGAAGGAGGAGCCGACGAGCCAGACGGCCGGGCCGAACATGATGAAGAGACCTCCGATCAGCCAGACCCAGGTGAAGACGTCGGTCCAGTGCCAGCCGTTGCGACCGCGGCGACGGAAGATGAATTCGGCGACACGGCTCATTTGCGGGCTCCCTTCTTCTCGCCTTTGCGGCCAAGGCCGAGCTGGACCAGGGTCAGCACCACCAGCACGGCGCCCATCAGGATCGAGGCGGCCGCGGCGAGACCTGGATTGCGCAACTGCGTCGCAAAGCCGGTCTCGTAGATGTACTGCGTGATGTAGAGCGTGCTGATGCCGGGACCGCCACCGGTCAACACGTAGACCTCGTCGAAGATCTGCACGGCGCGGATCAGCACGAGCACGACGACGACGAGCAGGTTGGGCATCAGCAGCGGCAGGGTGATGCGCCAGAAGGCGCGCGCCGGTCGCGTGCCGTCCATCTCGGCCGCCTCATAAAGATCCTTCGGGATCGCCTGCAGGCCGGCAAGCAGGATCAGCGTGTAAAAGCCCATATGCGCCCAGATCGAAACGCCGACGGTCGCGGCAAAGGACCAGTTGCGGTCGTTGAGCCAGGTATAGGGATCGAAGCCCAGGCCGTAGAGCCCGAAATTGAGCAGCCCTTGGCGCTGCAGGATCCATTTCCAGATCAGGCCGACGACGACGGGCGACAGCAGTACGGGGAAGAAGAACACCGCCCGCCAAAAGCTGCGCGCCATCAGCTCGCGATTGAGGATCAGCGCGGTGATGAGCGAAAACAGGATCATCAATGTGACCTGCAGCACCACGAACCAGGCGGTGTTGCCGACGGCGGTCCAGAAGGTGTCCTCCGCGCAGGAGTTCGGGTCGGTGTAGTTCACGCAGTCGAAGAGCCGCGCATATTGCTCGCCGCCGACGAAGGTTCGGTCCGGCAGGAAGAGCGCCGTGCCACCGGTCATGGAATAGGCGAAGTTGATGAAGAACGGCAACAGCACGAAAATGCCGAAGATCAGCATGTTCGGCAGCAGGAAGAAGGTCGCCATGCCGCCGATGCCGAGCCGCCGCTGGACCCAGCGCAGCGGCACGTCGATGGCGCCCATCGCCAGGCGAACGGCTACCATGACAGCTTCGCCGAGGCTGAACCTCCGCCTTCTCTTGGAACATCTGCCTTCATGCCTGGGCTCCCTCACCACCCTATGTGCGCTCGCTGCACGAAATGCACGGATCAACGCTGGACCTTGGTGCGTTGCCCACTTTATGTGGGCAAAACGCAATTCGCCGAAGGACAAGTTTCGGCCGCAGCTTGGTAAGTATCTGCTAACCTATCCGCCGGGCATTGCCTCTGTGTTCGGCCGGGCGGCGTGACCTGCAACACCACCCGGGTCCACGAAGCGATGGCTCCCGTCAGTTGCCGCTGTCTTTCACCTTGGTGGCGATATCCGAGTCGATGCGCGCGAAGGCCTCGTCGACCGTCATTTCGCCGGCAGCCGCCTGGCTGACGCGGGTGACAAGCGCGCCATAGACGGCATCGGACCAGAGCCAGCCGGGAAGCTTGCGCGCCTCGTCGGAAAGCGTCTTGCTCGCTTCGACGAAGGCGTTGAGGGCGGCCTTCGCCTGGGCGTCGTCGGTCTTGAAGTCGAGACCCTTGGCGAGAACACCCTTATGCGCGGGCAGGAACAGGGTTCGCTCGGAAAACTCCTTCACGATCGGTTCGCTCGCGAGGTAATCCATCACCTTGACGACGTCCTTCGGGTTCTTGGTGTACTTGACCGCGACAAGGCCGGCGCCACCGGTCATGCCGGTGCAGTTTGCCGGGCCGCAGGGGCTGCCGGTCGCCACCCAGTCGAAGTTGGTGCCGATCTTCGTCGAGAAGTTCGGGACCTGCCAGGAACCGGAGTAATAATAGACGAGCTGTCCGTTGATGAAGTCGTCGGCGGCGGCCCGGTAGGTGGAGCCGGCGGCCGAGACCCAGACGTCCTTGCTCATGGTGCCGTCGGCAACCCAGCCGACGAACGTCTTGAGGAAATTCTTGGAACCTTCGTCCAGCGGCGCAGGCTTGCCGTCGGCGCCGATATAGTTGCCGCCATAGGCAAGGTTCGGGCCGCTCAGGCGATGGCCGGAGCGGTCGAGTGCCATCGGGAAGGGCACCTGCTGGTTTTCCGCCACCTGCTTGGCTGCCTTTGCCCAATCGTCCCAGGTCGCATCCTTGCCGGGGATCGCGACGCCGGCCTGGTCGAACAGCGTCTTGTTGGCAAAGCCGCCGGCAATGGTGATCTGGGTCATGAAGCCGGAGATCTGGTTCGATCCGTCCGGGCGCATCCAGTCCGCCTGGCCGCCGAAATTCTCGTCCCAATAGGCAGCATCGGCAACCAGCGGCCGAAGGTCGAGCCAGTGCTGGGCCTGAGCCTTGAGATTGGTGACGCGGGCGATATCCGGGCCGTTTCCGGCTTCGAGCTGTACCGGCAGTTGCTCTTTGACGACGCTATAGGAGACGTTATCGAGGATCACGTTGATCCCGGGGTTCTCCTTCATGAAGCGGTCAAGCAAATCCTTCAGCACCTCGCCTTCGACGCCATCGGAATACCACATGATGCGCACGTCGCCGGCGAGTGCTGCCGTCGATGTCAGAAGCCCGACGGCGAGCGCCGCGAGCATCGTTCCGGTCTTCTTCATTGTCTTCCTCCTCCACTTGTCCATATCGAGCGTCCTCCTGCTCGTTTGGGATGGCGCCGGCTTCTCCCCCCCGGCGCAATTCCTGGAGCCTTTACCGGGCGGCGAGCATGGTCGCTTCGCCCGCGACGGTGAAATCCTTGGCGGCGATCGTCCGTCCTTCGGCCTCGGTCGAGCCGTCGTTGCGGAAGACGACGCGGCCATAGTCCGGATCGTTGACGACGAAGGCGCCGTCGGCGGTCTCCTCGACTGAAAGCGCAGCAAACCTGGCTTCCGCCTCGGCAAGTTCCCCGGCTTCGCAAACCCGGACGATCCAGCGCGTCCTGTGTCCGACCTGGCGCAGTTCCGCATTCGCTGACGGGCCATCGGTCACAGGAACCAGCGCATTGCCGCCGATCAGGACAACGGCGCCGCGGCCGCTGCGGGCCAGCGCGAGTTTGCCCCTGACCCTGCTCTCGTCGAATTCGGCGGCCGGGAACCAGGCATGGGTGAAGTCCGGCTGTTCGCTGACGGTCGAAAAGTCGAGTACGGCCAGCCCCCTGTACTGGTGGGCACGAGGGAGGGTGCCGCAACCACCCCAATAGGATGGCCGGCCGTACCCGAACTGAATGGTCTCGCCCGGATGGTTGATCCAGATCGCCGCTTCGGGGCGCTGACCGAGCCGCAGGTGCAGCACCGTCTCCTGGTAGCCCCACTCGTTCCAGCGATAATGCGCGGCCGAGCCCATGGCGAAGTGCCGGCCCTTGTAGTGGTAGAGCGCGGCGAACCGGTTTTCGCCCTGGGCGAAGCGCCACTCCTGATGGGCTGCATCGTCCTCATGGCAGGCGACGTTGGCGAGCGCTTCCGGCACGACGAGGCCGTGGTCGCGCAGGCAGACGGCAAGCTGCGGCAACGCGTGCACCCGGCGGCCGTACCAGCCCTTGCCCCAAAGCAGGCGCGCGACGCCCGAAAGTTCGAGCGAGCGGCCGGCGCAAAGCGTATGCTCGTAGGAGCGTCCCTGCGCGGCCGTCACCATGCCATAATGGGCCGAGCGGGCGATGATCTCGCAGAGGCGGATAATGCCTTTCTTCGCCCGTTCGGCGATGCCGGCGTCGGGCGAAAGCGCTGCCAGCGCCGTCAAGCCCTTGAGGTCGATCGGGAAATAGGGCGCTGAGTTGAACTCCGCCATTTCCCAGGCTTGGAAGTGATCCAGCCAGGCGCGAACGCGGGCGGCACCAACGGCGCTCTGTTCGCTTCCCTTGCGGCCCGAGCGACGGAAGGTGGCCTCGGGGAAGAGATGGCCGGCGAGGTAGGCCGAGGTGTGGAACAGAAGCGCGTGGTTCTCGGAGAAGTACCACTGCACGTCGTTGCCGGGCTCGTCCATCCAGTAGCGGAAATTCAGGATCGCCTGGTCGATGCGGTCCCGCGTCTTCTCGCCGATATCCTGGCCCCAGGTGGTGCGCGACCAGATCAGAGGCACCAGCGAGAAGTCGGCGCAGTCGTGGCAATCCTCGATCGAGGGCAGGATTTCCTCGATCATCGCATCGGTGTCGGCGCCGCCGCGACCGCTCGCAAGCCGTGCAAAGGCGCGCACCGTGTCGCGTTCGGAAAAGCCGGAGATCTCGTCGAGCGTCTCGGTGATGCGGGCGGAAAGCGCTTCCGGCGGCTTGCCCTGGCGCCCAGTATGGCAGATCTCGACGCCGAGCGAGCGCGAGGCGACGAAGCCGCCGGCATTAAGGGTGATGCGGAAATGGCGGAAGTCGGCTGGCGTCTCCTCGGACGGGCCGATCGTCAGGCGCTTGTCGCCTGCCTTCAGCACGAAGTCGTGGTCGAAACGTTCGGTCGACATAAAGTCGCCTTCGACGGCGACATTGACCTTCACGTCGAGCGGCAGGGCGGCTGCGAAGAGAAGCGTGATGCCGCCCTCGAAATAGGCGGTGCGGTCGAAATGCATACCGTCGAGCGCGGTCTCGATCTCAGCTGCGGCGTCGCTGGCGCAAGGGACCGGCAGCGCTACACGGGCTGAAGGACCGGAGAGATAGTCGAGCTGGAAGAAATAGCGCGCGTCGCGCTCGGCGAGGTCGTCGAAGAAGATCGTGACCTCGTTGAGTCCGGCTTGGAGGGGCAGCTCGAATTCGGCCTTGGCTTCAAGGTTGCGGCTATAGGGCGCCATCCAGCCGATCTCTGCGCCGTTCAGGAAGACGACCGCGCCGCCGCAGGTGCCGAGGCGGATTTTAGCGGTCCCGGAAGTCTCGGCCTCGATCGAGGTGCGGGCCCAGGTCGCAAGTCGCGTCGGCCGGAACCAGAAGCCGGAGAGGTCGAGCCGCGGCGAGCCAAAGGGCAGCCACCAGCGCGTCGCTTCGAACGAACCCCGCACCTCCGGCCGCTTGCCGCGACACTTTTCAGCAAAGATCGTGCGGCAGGGATATTCGTGCGGAATGAAGTTCTTGTGCTTGGTTAGGAAGAAGAAGGGGTCCATCTCGCCCTTCATCGGTTGATCCGGCACGTCGAAGCGCTCTTCGGCGATGGTGCCGAGCTGCCAGTAGCGGATGGCTTCGCCCGCGGCGAGACGCTTCTTCAGGTGGAAGGTCGTATCGGTCATTTGAGCTCAGCCACGGCAACGGGGGTCACGTCGTTGTATTCCTGGTTTTCTCCGGTCATGCCCCAGACGAAGGCATAGGGTCCGGTGCCGGCGCCCATATGGATCGACCAGGCCGGCGACAGCACTGCGTCGCCGTCCGCGACGACGAGATGGCGTGTTTCCTCGGGACGGCCCATCAGATGGATGATCCGGTCTTCCTTCGCCATGTCGAAATAGCAATACGCCTCCATGCGGCGCTCGTGTAGATGCGGTGGCATTGTGTTCCAGATGCTGCCTTCGGCAAGATCCGTAATGCCCATCAGCAACAGGCAGGAAGGGGCCACTTCCGGATGGATGTACATTGCCAGGCGCCGCCTGTTCGATCGTCGGGTATCGCCGAGTTCGAGCGGCTTGGCTTCCTGCTTGGGGATCAGCCGGTGGGGCAGGTCGGTGCCGGCCGGCACGGAGTTCATGTAGAAGCGCGCCGGCGCATCGGAGGACTGGCTTGCGACGGTGATTTCCTTTGCACCCCGTCCGACATAGAGAACGTCGCGATTCTGAAGCGAAAATCGCTGCCCGTCGACGGTGACCATGCCGGTGCCGCCGAGATTGGCGATGCCCATTTCGCGTGCCGACAGCAAATGGGGCGTGCCGATTTCTGTACCTGAGCCGAAGGTCAGCGTCTCGGTAACGGGCACGGCGCCGCCGATCAGCAGGCGATCGACATGGGTGTAGGTGAAGCTGACCGCATCCGGCGCAAAGAGGTCTGTGATCAGAAACTCGCGACGCAGGCGCTCCGTATCATAACCCTTGATGTCCTCGGGGCCGGCTCCGTAAAAGACTTTCATGGTCATGCCGCCTGTCCTTCTGCACCGACGTGCTCAAGGGCCTCGGAAAGGCACAGGATCGCCAGTGCCTGTCCGTAGCCGGTCGGCTGGATCGGAATGTTCTTGTAGAACTGGAGATCGTGGCCCATGCGCGTCCCGTAGGAGACGTTGAGCACAGTGCCGTTCTCGTCGATATTGTTCATGACCGCATCGAGCGCCTTCAAGCCGGCAGCCTGCCAGGCGGGTGTGCCGAGTCCGAGGCGGTGGCCCTTGAGCAGGCCATAGCCAATCCCGGCAGTGGCCGAAATTTCCTCATAGGAGCTTTCGTCGTCGAGAAGGGTGCGCCAAGCGCCAGATGCAGTCTGCAGCGGCAGAAGCGCGTCGACCTGGCTGATAAGGACTCCTTCAAGGAAGGTCCTGACCGGGTGCGCGATCTCGGCGAGGTCGAACAAATCGAGAATGCCGGCGGTGATCCAGGCATTGCCGCGTGCCCAGCGTGCCCGGGCAAAATTATGGCGCCCGTCGAACGTCCAGCCATGGAACCAGAGGCCGGTTTGAGGGTCGGACAGATAGCGGGCATGGACGAGGAATTGTCGCGAAGCTTCGTCGACGAGCTCACGTCGGCCGCTCGCCTGGCCGTAGGAGGCGAGGAAAAGGGCCACCATATAGAGCGTGTCGTCCCACAGTTCGTTGTCGTTGACTTTATCGGAGACATGATGTTCGAAGCCGCCTTCCGGCGTGCGCCCCATTTCCGCAATCACGCGGTCCGCCCAACCGTCGAGCACCGGTTTCCATCGCGGATTTCCGGTCCTTGCCCAAAGCACGGAGAGGCCGAGCATCGGCGCCGTCGTGTTGACGTTGAGCTCGGGCAGGCCCGCTGTAAGCCTTGCTTCATACCAGTTTTCGACGAGCTGGCGTAGATCGTCGCGGCCGGTGAACAGCCAGAGCCTGATGAGGCCGTAAAGACCGACGCCCTGTGGCCATTCCCAACTGTCGAAGCTGATGTAGTCACCCGCGGTCCCGTCGAGGTTCGGCTCGTGGAAACGACCCTCATGCTTGAGCCCGGTCATGCCGGCGACAAGACGATCGAGACCAACGCGAATATCGCGGGCATTCAGACCCATGACGTTCCTCCCATTTTGCCGCCTGCGCGGCTCCTCGAGGAAGAGAGAAGCATGAGGTTTTCTCTTGCGCAATCTGAAAATTTTTCTCATGATTGCGAAAAGAGGGCAGAGAAGTGATCGCGAAACCGCCATCTGGCAAACGTGGCAAGAAAAGCAAACGTGTTCGTCTCGAGGACATCGCCGCGGCATGCGGTGTTTCTCTCAGCACGGCATCACGCGCTCTGGCTGGCGAAAAAGGTGTTCGCCCGGAGATCCGCCAGCAGGTCCTCGAAGCGGCAAAGAACGCGAACTATGTCATCCCGACGGCGGTTGCCGGACAGAAGGTCATACTCGCCGCATCGAGCGCGGCAATGATTGACTATGTGCGCAACCAGTTCACCCTCTACGTACTGGAGGGGCTGAAGGATCGTGCGCAGACCCTCGGCCTTGAGATCGTCACCCGGCCGATCGCGGATCGGGACGAGGAATTGGCCGTGCTGAAGGAGGCCCAACAAGACGACGAGGTCGCCGGCCTGCTGTTCCTCACCATTGATGACGAGGGCATGCTTGCCGCGACGCGCGACTTCGACAAGCCAGTGGTCCTGCTCAACGGCGATGACCCGTTCATGAGGCTATCGAGCGTCACCCCCTGCAACCGTTCGAGCGCACGGCTGGCCACCGATCACCTCATCGATCTCGGCCATAGCCGCATTCTCTTTCTCATGCGGCCCGGCCGCAGAACCATCGAGCGGCGCTTCGAAGGCTGGCGCGATGCGCTGCTGGCGAAAGGACTGCCGGCAACGGATGATCTGATCGTCCCCGTCGACGACTGGCTACCAGAGCTTGCGATGAACGCTGTTGCCCAACGGATTTCGGCCCGCGGGCTGGATTTCACGGCGGTTTTGGCTGCTGGCGACAGCCTCGCCGTGGGCGCGATGATCGGCGTTCGGCAATTGGGCTTTTCGATACCCGGCGATGTCTCGGTAATGGGTATGGACGACCTGCCGCAGGCGGCTTTCCTCAATCCTCCACTGACGACGATGCACATTCCGATGCGCGAGATCGGTTCAATCGCGCTCGACCTCCTGCGCGATAATCTTTCCGGCCTGCCCATGCCGCCGCGCCGCGTGGAACTCGCCTGTCATTTGGTCGAGCGAGCATCGACGGGAAAGGCGCCGGCAAGCTAATAGGCGGTGTGAAGCCCTCTGAACCTCGCTGGTCCGCCCAACACGACCTCGGCGTCGTCATTCTCGCCTCCATGTCAAATGGCTCATCTGTCCAAGCGCATGAACGCGTCGGAGAGGACCGCGCGCGGCATTATCGACTACAAAGATCCTGGCGCTTGGATCGGGCACCACGACATCGCCATGGGCTGGCCGAAATGACCGCGCTGCATGCGGCGGCGACGTTGGCGGAAGTCATCTTTCTCGGCCCGCTGACGTCCGAAATCCAGGCCTGGATTGAAAGCTCGGCGCTGAAGGCACGAATTCTTAGCGGGAATAAATTCGCAGGCGGATACCAGAGGTTGAGTGCTGGTCGAACGAATGACCGGATGGGGCTCAATCGAGCCATTTATCGCGCCGGCCACCAATGACCGCAATGGGTCGAAACGCGTCGATCGCAGCTTCCGAGGTAAGGTCTGGAAGTGGCGCAACAGCGACCCGCGGTGTCACTGCGTCATGTCCGCTTTGTAGCAACAGCGACCGGTGGCTCGATGACCATTATGCAGGCGCAAAGCGGAAACCATTTCCATTTTGGGGCCGACTGCCGACCGTCCGCTGCTAGGAGGTGCAAAACGAAAACCGGACACATGGCCGCCCGAAGCCAAGATCTGAAATTTGCGCCAAAGACGACCTTTAGCTCCGCTGCTCTCGACGGCGGTAGCGGGTGGAGAGCGGAAGTCCGATGCGCACATGCTGGACGACGGCTTCGCGCCGCAAAGCAGAAAGCCGGCCGAAACGCGCTGGCATTGTGATTGCAGTCATCAGACGTACTGGACGTCATGATCACGAGCGCTACGTTGATGCCGTCTTCCGTCAGTGCGCCGTTGGACGAGGCGAGCCGCGTCGGGCTCGTTCGCTCGTGGGCGCCTGGCCATGAGGTGCCCGAGCTTCGAAAGACGCGCCATTGTCGCCAACGGACGGATGACTGCTTCTCGCGTCACCAGATTCCTTCGCTTTCAAACCGTCACCGACTCGAATAGCCCTCGAAGGAGGGAAGCGCTTCGTTGAAGTGCAGCGCGCTCCTGTGCATCAAGGTCAGGGAGCAGTTCGGTTGTAATGCCTTCGCGACCCACGACACGGGGCACCGACAAACCTACATCGTGCACTCCCGCGACGAGTGCGGTGACACTCGAGACCGATAGCACCGCCTGCTCGTCCTGTCTTATCGCCCCGACGATTCGGGCAAGAGCCGCTCCAATCCCATAGTAGGTAGAGCCTTTGCCCTTGATGATTGTGTAGGCCGCGTTACGGGTCTTGCTGTCGATGTCTGCACGGACGGCATCCGTAATTGGCGCGCCAACCCGTGCGCCGAAGAGAGCAATCGGAACGGTGCCAGCCCTGGCACCGGACCAGGCCAGCACCTGGCTGTCACCGTGTTCGCCTAGCACGTAGGCGTGAATGGATCGGGGCGACACGCGAAGGTGCGCCCCGAGCAGGCTGCGAAACCGCGCGGTGTCGAGGATCGTACCCGAGCCGATTACCCGATGGCTCGGCAGCCCCGAATAAACCGTGGCGATTTGGGTCATGATGTCGACCGGATTGGATGCGACGAGCAGAATCGCATTGGGGCAAAAGCGAATGATCTCGCCGACCACGGTGCGGAAGACAGCGGCGTTGCGGGCCAGCAGGTCGGTCCGCGTCTCGCCGGGTCGCTGGGCGACCCCCGCGGCGATGATGACGACACCGGCATCTCGGAGGTGAGCGTAGTCTCCGTGGGCGATCGACGTCGCCGACGCAAATGGCATCGCATGTGCGATATCAAGGGCATGTGCCTCTGCGAGTGCTGGATCGAGATCAACCATCACAATCTCGCTTGCCACGCCTCGCAGGCCGAGAGCGTAGGCAGTCGCACTGCCCACCATGCCGGTTCCGACAATACCGACTTTCATCCCGCGTCCCTCCTTTGGATGGAGACCAGACGTCTATTTTAGCTGACCCTTCGATCAGACCCCAGTCATCGATGTCAGGGGCCTGTTCCAGGCTTGCGTTCCGCCACGACGCGGCGAGGGCTCTTGGCCAGCGGAAATTCCACCTCGCTGCCACGAGCGCCACCTGCGAAGACTGGTTAGACCCAGAGGAAGCTTACGCAACCCGCCGAGTGCCTGAGTTGTCTAAGCGTTGCCGGGGAGCTATTTTGTGGAAGGCAAGGCTGTGGCCCTATTCTACTTGGGAGTTGGCGCGCGATGCTGGTCAGAGACGTGATGAAGATAAGAGTTATCAAGGTCTCGCCGGACAACAGCGTCAAGCAGGCCGCAGAAGTGATGCTCGCCAATCATATCAGTGGTATCCCGGTCATTGACGATGAAGGACAGCTCGTTGGCCTCATCACCGAGGGTGACCTGTTGCGAAGGACCGAGTTAGGACATCGAGCCATCGCGACACTCGTCGACGAGTCCTTATCTCCGGAGGAGAGGGCCAACCTATACATCAAGAGCAACGCGTGGAAAGTCGCCGATGTGATGAGCCGTAATCCGGTTTCTGTCGACGAGGACACGTCCCTGGCGCGCGTCGCTTACCTGATGGAGGAGCACGGCATCAAGCGCCTTCCGGTGATGAGAGCTGGTACCGTGGTCGGCATTGTGAGCCGCGCGGATCTTCTCGAGGCGATCATTTCCGCCAAGCCAGATGGAACGGCGCCCGGTGACGAAGCCATCCGTCGCAGCATCATGATCCGCCTGAGCGAGAACACCGGCCTCGAAGGGCAGGATGTGACGGTGACGGTGGCAGGCGGCGTGGTACATTTGTGGGGCAATGTCTCGACGGAGGAGTGCCGGAAGGCGGCGCGCGTTGCAGCCGAAAGCGTCCGCGGCGTCGTTGGCGTCGTGGATCATTTTCCAAAGCACGAGTCGTAGAGGACCGAAGGCAGTCACGGATCTCACCGGATCCGCGCACTTACGATTTCCTCAGAACACTGTGGGCTGGGCACTGCTTTCCTGACGAGCGCGCCACCATCTTCTCGATACCGAAAGCAATTCCAATCAGTTGAGGCCGCCGGGGCCGAAGGTCCCGCTACAGACGGTTAAGGGGCATCCCCATGAGCAACGAGAAGGAAGCGGCCCGGCCGCAAAGCTCCAACTCTCCCACCTCGCACGAGTTGCCGACACACTATGGCTGCGGGCCGATCAAATTCAGGGGAAGCCACGACGGGCTCTATGAGCGTCATTTGCTCTTCGACAACGTTATCGCCCCGGAGGACGCAGGCAGCCGCGAGCGTTACGAGGCGATTGCCCGATCGGTCAGAGATGTGCTCTCGCAGCGCTGGCAACACACGGAGCACACCTATGGCAGAGAGAACCCCAAGCGGGTCTATTATCTGTCCATGGAGTTCCTGATCGGGCGATCACTCAGCAACAACATTCTCAATCTCGGTCTCGGCCCCCTCGCCAGACGGCTGTTCGATCAGGAGTATATAGACGAATTGGCCATCCTCGCCGAGGAGCCCGACGCCGGTCTCGGCAATGGCGGGCTTGGCCGGCTCGCCGCCTGTTTCCTGGACTCGATGGCGACCATGGAACTGCCGGCGATGGGCTACGGGCTGCGCTACGAATATGGGATTTTCAAGCAGACGATTGTCGATGGCTGGCAGCGCGAGCAGCCGGACAACTGGCTGCGCCGACCCGATCCCTGGGAGGTCGCCCGGCCGCAGGATGCGGTGGAGATCAGGCTTGGCTGCTCCTTCGAGGTTCGCGGCGGGAATTTGCGGGCGTCTGTCGGTATGCCGTCCCACCTGCTCGGCATACCGTACGACCGGCCGATCGTGGGTTTTGGCGGCAGCACTATTAACACGCTGCGGCTTTGGGCCGCGGCAACGCCGGAAAGCTTGGACTTCCGGGCGTTCAGCGCCGGTGAGTTCGTCAGCGCGCTGGCGCGGAGGCTGACGGCCGAGACCGTCACGCGGGTCCTTTACCCCGACGATTCGACCAGCATGGGACAGGGGCTGCGTTTCGTTCAGGAATACTTCCTGGTCGCATGTTCGCTGGCCGACCTCATCCGGCGCTTTCGCTTGAATAACTCCGATTGGCATCTGCTGCCCGACAAGGTAGCCATCCAGCTCAACGACACGCATCCGAGCCTCGCGGTTGCGGAGCTGATGCGTATCTTGCTCGATGAGGCGGACCTGGCCTGGGATGACGCCTGGGATCTCACGCGACGTTGTCTCGCCTACACCAACCACACGCTTCTGCCCGAGGCGTTGGAGAAATGGCCGCTGCGCTGGTTTGAATTGATGCTGCCGCGCCACCTGGAGATCATTCTCGAGATCGACCGGCGGCTACGGGACGAGATCCTCGCCCGTTTCCCCGGGGACCAGGGGCGCGTCGAGCGGGCGAGCCTCATCGAGCCGGGTGGCGAGCGCCTGGTTCGCATGGCCAATCTTGCCATTGTCGGCTCGCACAGCACCAACGGGGTTGCCGAGATCCATTCGAGGCTGCTGCGCGAAACGACCGTCAAAGACCTCGCGGAGATATTCCCCGGCCGGTTCAACAATAAGACGAATGGCGTGACGCCCCGACGTTGGCTGCTGATGTCGAATCCTGACCTTGCCCGTTGCATAAACGAATGCATCGGCGATGGATGGATCACAAATCTTGCGGAACTCGAAAAGATGAAGCCGCTCGTCGACGACAGCGGTTTTCTCGATGCCGCGCGTCAGGCCAAGCGGATGGCGAAGCGCAGCTTTGCCGAATGGCTGAGAGCAAGCGCCGGGATTATTGTCGATCCCGAGGCGATCTTCGACAGCCAGGTCAAACGCATACATGAATACAAGCGGCAATTACTGAACGCGCTGAGGATCGTGGCGTTCTACAACCGCATCCGTGAAGATCCCGGCGTCGATATAGCGCCGCGCACCTTCTTCTTCTCGGGAAAGGCGGCGCCCGCCTACCATGTGGCGAAGATCATCATCAAATTCCTCAACAATCTCGCCGCCACGATAGACGCCGACCCCGTGGTG
Source organism: Ensifer sp. MPMI2T (assembly GCF_004827385.1). Lineage (GTDB taxonomy): Bacteria > Pseudomonadota > Alphaproteobacteria > Rhizobiales > Rhizobiaceae > Sinorhizobium. Next base: position 12,621 of record NZ_SRXN01000021.1, on the reverse strand, counting down.
CGCGGGCGTCTCAAGGTCGTCTTCCTGCCGGATTACTGCGTATCGCTGGCGGAGCGTCTCATCCCCGCCAGCGACGTCTCCAACCAGATTTCGACGGCTGGATACGAAGCGAGTGGCACCAGCAATATGAAGTTCATGATGAATGGCGCACTGACGATCGGTACCCGCGATGGAGCGACGATCGAAATGGCCGAGGCGGCGGGCGAGGAGAATTTCTTCCTGTTCGGGCTGACGGCGGACGAGGTCGCGGGGAGCCGCGGCTGGTACAATCCGCGTTGGCACTACGACAACGAACCCGAAACCCGCGCGGTGCTGGACCTGATCCTGTCCGGGCATTTTTGCCGCTATGATCCCGATGTCGTCGATGCGCTCCGCAATGTCCTTCTGACGAGCGGCGACGTCTTCAGGCATTTGGCGGACCTCACCTCGTATCTGGAAGCGGACCAGCGGTTGCAGTCGCTCTATGGCGATCCTCGAGCATGGACCCGGAAAGCGATGCTCAATGTCGCGAATTCGGGAAGGTTCTCAAGCGACCGCACGATCGCCGAATATGCGGCCGAAATCTGGGACGCGAGACCTTGCCCCATATCTTGACTTCACCACACAGCCGCGCGTGTTATCCGAGATGCGAAGGCGGCAGTAGCGGCCGGTTCGTGGAGGGTTACGAAAGGCAGGCGAACGCGAAGAGGTTTCTCGACCGGCAGACCTTCCGCCCTTCCATGAGCATGCGTGTCACAGCCAGCCCCCGGTGAACCCGGCCTTGCGCAACCCCGTCACGATGGATCCGCATCGGCGCATAATGTCCCAGAGCAAGCCCGTCCGGTAGTTTTCAACCATCAGCACAACCGGTCCCTGGTCGATGCCAAAGTGGTAAGGAGTGACCCACCATCCGGTGGGACTGTCTTCCACCACAAACGACTGATTGAAAGACGGCTTGAAACCGTACAGTCGTGTCATGCCGAGGTTCATTCGGGCAAAGTTGCGGGCTGTCGGAATGACGATTTCAGGAGCGAATGGCAGCGAAGCGATAACAACCCATGGCGAAACCGTCCCGTCATCGGGCCCGAATGGCGCGCCGCGCGCGATGTAATCGAAGAACTCCCGCTTGACGCCATTGACCACTCGCGTGACCCAACCAGGCCCGTCACTTGCAGTGAACCCCCAGCAGTGCTCGCCGTAACCGACGAAATCCATCGGATTGCGAATCGCATATTCCTGCTGCACGAACGTCGCCTGTCGGCTGTTTTGGAAGTAGTCGCTATCGTGCTCGCGCATGAAGGCGTCGCGGATGCCGCGAAAATCAACCCACATATGGGAAAGCTGGTGCGTAAAGAGTGGGCCCGAATAGAGCAGCTCGCGGCCGAACATATTCCTCCATTCGTAGCTTTCCGTATAGGCGGTGTAGGATTCTGCGGGCAAGGGATAGGTCGGCGACCCCAAGCCGAGGATATAGAGAAGCATTCCCTCATCATATCCGCGCCACCGGTAAGGGATGAACCCGCTTTCCGGCCGCCAGCCGTGGGTGAGGGTGGGGCCGTGATCGCGAGCCCAGTTCCAGTCGGCGCGCTCGTAAAGCGCCGTGGCAAGTTGTCGAATCTCCGCTTCGTCGGCGGTGTCGCCGTCGAAATAGGTGGCCACGGTCAAGGCACCGGCGAAGAGGAAGGCCGAGTCGATCGTCGACAGCTCGCACTGCCACACCCTGCGGCCGGTCTCGATGTCGAGGAAATGATAGAAGAAGCCCTTGTAGCCAGAAGCGTCCGGCTCTGGTCCCTGTGGAAGCTCGATCAAGAACCGCAATCGCTTGCGAGTGATCTTGGCCGCGAATTCGCGGATGATGACGCCGCGTTCCACGACAACGGGAATTGTGGCCAGCGCCATGCCGATTGCCGCGATGCTTGCGGGGGCCCTCGGGTCCGTTTTGTCACGAACCAGGCCGTTGTCAGGATTTGTGACTTGCAGGTAGTAGAGCAATGTCGTGAACTGTAGTCGCCCAAGGTTCTCCTCGGTCGGCTGCCCGTGGAGGTCGGCGTCGGTCGAGAGCATCTCGGGCATGGCTTCTGCTCCGTCAGGCGGTCTCCTGAGGACAGTGCGGTCGATGTCCATGGAAGACTAAACTATCGGGCACGAGTTGTCCTTAAACATTGTCCCCTTCAGTAGACGTTCCCTGAAATTTGCCGGCTTCACTCTTCGGGCCCCACTTCCATCCGCTGATCTGAGGCATGTCGTCGCCGTATTTTTCGATATGCTCGCGATGCTCGATCAGCTTTGCGTGGATTGCCTGCTTGAAATAGGCCGCGCGCGCCCCGAGTTGCGGCAGCCGGTCGATGACGTCCTCGACGAGGTGGAAGCGATCGAGCTCGTTCAGCACCACCATGTCGAACGGGGTCGTGGTCGTGCCTTCTTCCTTGTAGCCGCGCACGTGAAGGTTATCGTGGTTCGTCCTGCGATAGGTGAGCCGGTGGATCAGCCACGGATAGCCATGGAAGGCGAAGATGATCGGCTTGTCCCTCGTGAACAGACCGTCGAAATCGCGGTCCGACAGCCCGTGCGGATGCTCTTTCTCTGGCTGCAGCTTCATCAGGTTCACGACGTTGATGACCCGGACCTTCAACTCCGGCAGGTGCTCGCGGATCAACTGCACCGCCGCCAGCGTTTCGAGCGTCGGAACGTCGCCGCAGCAGGCCATGACGACATCCGGCTCGCTGCCTTGATCGCTGCTCGCCCAGTCCCAGATGCTGATGCCCATGGCGCAGTGGCGAACGGCCTCCGACATCGTCAGCCATTGCGGCGCCGGCTGCTTGCCGGCGACGACGACGTTGACGTAATCGCGGCTGCGCAGGCAGTGGTCCGTCACGCAGAGCAGCGTGTTGGCGTCCGGCGGCAGGTAGACGCGGATCACGTCCGCCTTCTTGTTGACGACGTGGTCGATGAAGCCGGGGTCCTGGTGGCTGAAGCCGTTGTGGTCCTGCCGCCAGACATGGGAGCTCAGGAAGTAGTTCAGCGAGCCGATCGGTCTGCGCCACGGGATCTCGTTGCACACCTTCAGCCACTTGGCATGCTGGTTGAACATCGAGTCGATGATGTGGATGAAGGCTTCGTAGCAGGAGAAGAAGCCGTGCCGGCCGGTGAGCAGGTAGCCCTCCAGCCATCCCTGGCACTGGTGCTCGCTCAGCACTTCCATGATACGGCCGTCCGGTGAGAGATGGTCGTCCTCCGGATAGATCTCCGCCATGTAGCAGCGGTTGGTTACCTGCAGCACATCCTGCCAGCGATTGGAGTTGTTCTCGTCCGGACTGAACAGCCGGAAGTTCTTGCTCTCCATGTTCGCCTTCATCACGTCGCGCAGGAACGTGCCCATGACGCGGGCCGACTCGGCGACCGTCGCACCGTGGCCGGAAAACTCGACGGCATAGTCGCGGAAATCCGGCATCTTCAGATCACGCAGGAGCAGCCCGCCATTGGCGTGCGGATTGTCGCTCATGCGGCGATTGCCCGCCGGAGCGAGCGCTGCGATCTCGGCCTTGAACCGGCCGTCGTCGTCGAAAAGCTCCTCGGGCCGATAGCTCTTCATCCATTGTTCGAGGACCTGGATATGCTCCAGCTTGTCCATCTCGCCCATCGGCACCTGGTGCGAGCGCCAGTAGTCCTCGCATTTCTTGCCGTCGATCTCCGCCGGGCATGTCCAGCCCTTTGGCGTCCGGAACACGATCATCGGCCATGCCGGGCGCTTGAGATTGCCGTTGGTTCGCGCATCGGCCCAGATCCCCCGGATTTCGCCGATGGCGGTGTCGAGCACGCCGGCCAGTTGCCGGTGGACGTCCTCGGGCTCGCGCCCTTCGACAAAATAGGGCTTGTAACCCATGCCCTCGAAGAATTTCTGCAACTCCTCCCTGGGGATGCGGGCGAGGAAGCAGGGGTTGGCAATCTTGTAGCCGTTCAGGTGGAGGATCGGCAGCACGCAGCCATCGCGAGCCGGATTGAGGAACTTGTTGCCCTGCCAACCGGTGGCAAGCGGCCCGGTTTCGGCTTCCCCGTCGCCGACGACACAGGCGACGATCAGGTCGGGGTTGTCGAATGCCGCGCCATAGGCATGGCTGAGCGCGTATCCGAGCTCACCGCCCTCGTGAATGCTGCCGGGCGTTTCGGGCGCGACGTGGCTCGGAATGCCGCCGGGGAAGCTGAACTGCTTGAACAGCCGCTTCATGCCCGCAGTATCCTGGCTGATATTGGGATAGATCTCGCTGTAGGTGCCTTCGAGGTAAGCGTGAGCGACGAGTGACGGTCCGCCGTGGCCGGGGCCGATCACGTAGATCATGTTGAGGTCGTCGCGCTTGATGACCCGGTTCAGGTGCACATACAGCATGTTGAGGCCCGGGGAGGTTCCCCAGTGGCCGAGCAATCGCGGCTTGATGTGCTCGCGTTTCAGCGGCTCTCTGAGCAGCGGATTGTCGAGCAGGTATATCTGGCCGACCGAGAGATAATTGGAAGCCCGCCAGTAAGCATCAAGCAGATGCAATTCGTCAGGCAAAAGAGGACGTGACGCCGCTGAATTCTCTACAGTATCGTGGTCCTTGCCGGTTGCAGTCTTGGTCGAAGCCATGGGTCGCTCCTCTCGACACAGGCACGCGCCATCACAAGCTGCGGCTGAGCAGCGAAGGAGGCACGTCAGCCAAAACCAAAACTTTACTTCAATTTCATCGACTGGGCATTGCGTTGAATCAATCAGGCTGCCTTGTTCGAACATGAATCGCTCCACGACTCGGACCGCAAAGTGCGGCGTCGCAGATGCGGTCCGGGGCTCGAAGATTTGGCCGACGCAGCACAACGAAGCTCGAGCGCAAGGAGCCACGTTCCATTCACCCACCAACGCAGCAGCAAAGCTGGAGATGTCGAGCGAAGACGCCGCATTGCTTGCTCATTGTCCCGACCGACGAAGAACTGATGGTCGCCCAGCACGCGTTGGAACGGGCCAAGCGAAATTGAATTTCGCGTCCTGTTGATCGAAGTCAAAGCCAGTTCTGATCTCGACTGATATTCTTTCGAAGACCAGAGGATGCACGATGAATCACGATCTGGGGAGCATCGCGACGGCGCTAGTCGCAAAGGGGAAGGGCATTCTGGCGGCGGATGAAACCGTCCCCACTTTGACCAAGCGGTTCGACGCGCTCAAAATCCGGTCCACCGAGCAAAGCCGGCGCGCCTACCGTGAAATGCTCTTTACCTCCGCGGGCGCGGCAGAGTTCATCAGCGGTGTCATCATGTACGATGAGACTATCCGCCAGAAGAGCTCCAGTGGGGTCTCGTTCGCTCAACTCCTCTCCGACCGGGGGATTCTTCCTGGCATCAAGGTTGATACCGGCGCGAAGCCTCTCGCCGGCTCTTCCGACGAGAAGATCACTGAAGGGCTCGACGGGCTTCGGGATCGCCTCTCCGAGTACCGCAGTATGGGCGCCCGCTTCGCGAAGTGGCGTGCAGTCATTCGTATTGCGGACGGCTTGCCGAGCACCGCATGCGTGCGTGCCAATGCACACGCCCTGGGCCGATACGCTGCGCTCTGTCAGGAGCAGCATCTCGTGCCGATCGTCGAACCGGAAGTGTTGATGGACGGATCGCACACAATCGAGCGCTGCGAGGAGGTCACTGGCGTGGTCCTTCACGCCGTGTTCCAGGCCCTCTTCGAGCAGCGTGTCGTGCTGGAGCACATGCTGCTCAAGCCCAACATGGTGATCGCGGGCGAGGCGTGCTCTCGTCCGGCTAAGGTCCAGGAGGTTGCAGTCGCCACACTCCGCTGTTTGCGTCGGCACGTCCCCGCGGCGGTTCCCGGCATCGTGTTCTTGTCGGGCGGCCAGGACGACCGGACTGCCACCGCTCACCTGAACGCGATCAACCGACTGCCCGGGCCCAAGCCCTGGAAGATCAGTTTTTCCTATGGGCGCGCACTCCAGGATCCGGCGTTGACGGCGTGGCATGGGCGCGACGAGAACCTGAAGCTGGGTCAGCAGGCTCTTCACCACCGGGCTCGCTGCAACGGGGCGGCCAGTCTCGGGGCATACACCGATCAGATGGAGGCGGCATCAGCCGGCGGGTAGTCGACCGCATCGCGGCCAATCGGGCTACGGGTGATTCCGCTGGCGGCGCATCCCGGCGCCAGTTGAACGGGACGCTGAAACCTCTGGGAGGGCTGGACGTGAACGTATTCGTGATCAGGCATGGGGAGACCGAATGGAGCCTGAGCGGACAACACACCGGCACAACAGAAATCCCCTTGACCGATAACGGACGACGACAGGCGGAAAGGATGCGGCCGGTGCTGGCCAGGCAGACGTTTGCGCTCGTTCTCGTAAGCCCGCTGCAGCGCGCCCGGGAGACTTGTGACTTGGCGGGCCTCGGCGAGACGGCCATCGTCGATCCAGGCTTGATGGAATGGAACTACGGCGAATACGAGGGCCTGACGCCTCAGCAAATCGAGGCAAAAAGGGCGGACTGGTTGATTTTCCGGGATGGATGCCCGGGCGGTGAGACACCGTCGCAAGTTGGCGCTCGTGTGGATCAGGTTGTGGCCCGAGTGCGGGCTGCTGACGGCGATGTTGCCCTCTTCGCACATGGGCACGTGCTGCGCGTGCTTGCTGCGAGATGGATTGGACTGCCCCCGCGTGCAGGGCAGCATTTTCTCCTGAATACGGGCACATTCAGCGTTCTCGCCTACTACCACGAAATACCCGCAGTGAGAATCTGGAATGGACACCTCGCTGGCTAGCAACCCGAGGAGCGCTGAGGGTAGACCGGTGGCACCGCCCTTGCGCAGTCTGCGTCGGCGATTCGACTTGTCGTTAAGGTAGGAAAAACGTTGATGGCAAAATCGGTCGACGGCCATGACGTGTCTAAGGCGAGACACAGTAGCGTTCCCGAGATGATGGATTCCGGGCATGCTGTCGCATTGCTCGCCAATGGTCGCTACAGCGTCATGGTCACTGGCGCAGGCGCCGGTTGCGGCACTTGGCGGGACATTGACGTTACTCGATGGCGAGAGGACGTCACACGCGATTGCTGGGGGCAGTTTTGCTACGTTCGAGACTTGGCAGACAACACGCTGTGGTCCATCGGAAAGCAACCTGTTTTCCGGCCTGAAAACATCTACGAGCACGCTTTTCATGGAGACAAGGCTGAGTTCCGCTGTGGTGCCGAAGACATCGATATTTCCTGGAAAGTCTGCATCGCACCAGATGCCGACGCAGAAGTGCGGGCGCTTACGGTCGTCAACCATGGCAAGAGGAAACGAAGTCTCGAATTCACCAGCTATTCTGAGGTCTGCATGAACAATCGCCGCGCGGACCGGGCGCACCCGGCGTTTGCCAAGCTCTTTGTGGAAACAGACTACGACGATGTTACGGGTGCCCTGTTTGCGCGTCGCAGGCCGCGCCATGCAGAAGAAAGACCAGTCTGGGCAGTTCATATTTCGTCGTCTAGTCAGCAGGTCGGCGACGCGCTCCAGTATGAGACCGATCGACTGAGATTCCTTGGACGTGGCCGCACGCCGTCAAACCCCGCGGCATTTGACGCAGGCACAACGCTTTCCAGGACGACAGGCCCGGTTCTCGATCCGGTGTTCTGTCTGCGACGGACCGTCCATCTGGAGCCTGGCGCTACGGCGCGCGTGGCTTTCGTGACGGGAGCCGCCGACGACGAATTGGCAGTCCGGGCAATCGCCGAGCGATACTCGAGCATCGATGCGGTCGATGAGACATTCTCCGACGCGCTGGAGAATTATCAAACCGAATGTCGCGACTTGAAGCTGACTGCAAACAAGGTCTCCCTATTTAACCGCCTGGCTGGCTGCATCGCGTTTGCCAACCCGACCATGCGGCAGGCGGTTCCATTCAAGAGAAACCGATTGGATCGGGCGGCTCTATGGGCTCACGGAATCTCCGGCGATCTTCCGATCGTGTTGGTTCGCATCGATCGCGACGGCGACAAGGCACTTGTTCGTGAGATCACGATGGCGCACGACTTCAGCCGCCGCCGAGGTCTGCAATTCGACCTTGTCTTGTTTGATGGGCGAGGCGCCACAAGCGCAAAGCGATTGATCAAGACGCTGCAAGCTGGCTCGGAAGCCGACATGCTGGGCAAGCCAGGAGGAGTCTTTGTCTTGTCAGCCGCCACCGCCTCGGACGATCAAGTGGAAACGATCGCCGTCGCCGCGCGCGTCGTCTTGTCGAGTAGATCGGGTTCACTCGCCAAGCAGTTTGATCGGCAAGACTCGGTTGCATCGCTTTCTTCACAGGCGCGGACGTCGCGAGCAAGCGACGTACTCAAGGAACCTGCATCCGCCCCAGTGAAGAATCTGCTGTTTTGGAACGGATTCGGAGGCTTCACCCTCGACGGGCGCGAATACGTCGTTGCGGTGGACGGGATCAATTCGCAACCGCTGGCACTGCCCCCGGCTCCGTGGAGCAACGTCATCGCAAACCCGAGTTTTGGCTGCCTAACGACGGAGGCCGGGCTTGGCTATTCCTGGGCCGGCAACAGCCAAATGAACCGGTTGACGCCTTGGTCGAACGACCCGGTTTCAGACACGCCTGGCGAGGTCGTTTACTTGCGGGACGAAGAGACCGGGGTGGTCTGGACTCCGACGCCCTTGCCACTCGGAGAGCGAGCGTTCGTGACCGTTCGGCATGGCCAGGGCTACAGTCGTTATGAAAGCGACAGTCGAACGCTCCATCAGGCATTAACCGTGCATGTTCCGCCGAATGACGAAATCAAGATCGTTCGTCTCGGATTGATCAACAATGACTCCAAGACTCGCCATCTGTCGGCAACGTATTTCGTCGAGTGGGTTCTGGGCACGCACCGTGAAGACGCTGCGATGCAGGTCGTCTGCGAACGCGATGCCCCTTCGGGAGCCATCGTGGCGCGGAACCCATGGGCCGCCGACTTTGCTGGAAAACTGGCATTTGTGGCCGCCAGTCCAGCCGCGAGTTCATCCACGTCCGATCGCACGGAGTTTCTGGGCAGATACGGTTCCGTTTTTCGGCCGGCGGCCCTGGAGCGAACCAGCCTGGCGGAAAGTTTCGGTTCCCTGCAAGATCCCTGCGGAGCACTGATGGTAGGTATTTCGTTGGCACCTGGCGAGAGCAAGGAGATTATCTTTGTTCTTGGACAGGCAGCAGGGCTCGACGAGGTCCGCCGGCTTGTTCGCGAACATGCCGAAGCCGATCGTGCTCGTGAAAGCTTCGCCGTCATATCTCGTCAATGGGACGACATTCTCAATGCCGTGCAGGTTTCAACGCCGGACGTCGGCTTGAACGTCATGATGAATCGTTGGCTGTTGTACCAGGTGCTCGCTTGTCGCGTCTGGGCGCGCTCTGCCTTCTATCAGTCCGGAGGCGCGTTCGGCTTCAGGGATCAGCTCCAGGATGTGATGGCATTGGTCCACAGTGCGCCGAATGAGACCCGTTCGCAGATTCTGCGGGCGGCCGGCCGCCAATTTACGGAGGGCGACGTCCAACACTGGTGGCATCCTCCGTCCGGCGTCGGGGTGCGCACGCGCATGACGGATGACCTGTATTTTCTGCCTTTCGTGGTTCACCATTATGTTTCGATTACTGGCGATGCTCACCTGCTTGATGAGCGGGTGCCCTTCATCACATCACCACTACTGAAGGAGGATCAGGAAGAGGATTTCGGCGTTCCTGTACTCAGCGAAGGGGCCGGTACCGTCTACGAGCACTGCGTCCGCGCATTGGAGCACGGGTTCCGGCTCGGCCGACACGGCTTGCCGCTCATGGGAACAGGCGACTGGAACGATGGCATGAACAAGGTTGGAGCCGGTGGCAGAGGTGAAAGCGTTTGGAACGGCTGGTTCTTTCTGACGGTACTGAATTCATTTGCGATGACCGCATCTTCGCGCGGCGATGAAGGCCGTGCCAAGTGGTGCCTCGAACGCGCCGAGGAACTGCGCGCTGCCCTGGAAGCACATGCTTGGGACGGCGCCTGGTATCGCCGCGCCTATTTTGACGACGGCACGCCTCTCGGTTCATCCTCCAACGACGAGTGCCAGATCGATGCCATTCCGCAGGCTTGGGCCGTCATCTCTGGCTTGGCCGACGAGGAGCGTGCGTCGAAGGCGATGAGCGCGGCCTATCAAAGGCTCGTGCGCCGAGAAGACAAGCTCATCCAGTTGTTCGACCCGCCGTTCGACAGGGGGGCCCTCCAGCCGGGCTACATCAAGGGCTATGTTCCCGGCATACGAGAAAATGGCGGACAGTACACCCATGCGGCCGCGTGGCTCGTGCTCGCGTCGGCACTGCAAGGAGACGGCGATCGCGCCCTGGAGCTTTGGAGCCTGATCAATCCGGTTAATCACGCTGCGACGCAGCGTGACGCCGAGCACTATATGGTCGAGCCCTATGTCGTCTGCGCCGACGTTTACGGCGCACCACCGCACACCGGACGTGGTGGCTGGACCTGGTACACCGGATCAGCCGCCTGGTTATATCGAGTGGCGCTGGAAGCCATCCTTGGACTGCGTCGACAAGGCCAGACCCTCCGGTTTGAGCCCTGTGTTCCAGCAAGTTGGTCAGGTTACGAGTTGAGCTACAAACATGGATCGGCGACGTACCGCATCCGTTTCGACAACTCGAAGAGGGCGGGCCGGGGAGTGCGCTCCGTTACGTTGGACGGAACCGCTTTTGCCGAGGGGATCATACCGCTCAGTGACGACGGGCTGACGCACGATGTTCGTGTCGCAATCGGCTAGCGATCACGATCGAATGCTCTCTGCTGGCTTTTCCCCTTGCGAAGGCCGTGCCGTCTGCCCGGACAGTAGATGAGCGGACTCTGGTGAAAGCAATGGCGATTGCCACCTGCGACTGCAACGGTGATCCAAAAGTTTTCGTGCCGCGACGGTTCGGCCGAAACCGCCTGACGTCACTTTGTCTGATGGCGGCGCTCTCGGTGCTCCTCGCGATGCCTGCATTCGCGCAAGCGCCATCCGGAACGGTGACGCAGGGACCGGAATTTGGTGCGCGCAAGATTTTTTTCATGCTGTTCCTGATGCTCGGCCCGATCAAGATTCTGGTTCCGTTTGTCGGCATGACGCAAGGTTTCGATCCCGCCTTTCGCCGTGCTTTGGCAAGAAGAGCGATTCTGTTTTCCGCAGCCGCGCTTGCCCTTGCAGGTGTGCTCGGACGCAGCATGCTCGAGAATTTCGAGATCTCATTGCCCGTGCTCGCCCTGACCGGCGGCGTGATTCTGTTTCTTGTGGCTCTGCAAACAGTGCTGCAGCAATCTGCAGGCACCGCAGATCCCCCGAAACCGGTCAGCCGACCGCCCGATCTCAAACTGGCCTTCACGCCGCTGGCGTTCCCGACGATAGTCACGCCGTATGGGATTGCAGCGGTGATCGTGTTCGCAACGCTGGCCGGGAATCGATACGACGCCGAGTTGACCGTAGGCGGCATTGTGCTGCTTATCCTCGCGCTGGACTGGATGGCGATGCTGTTTGCCGAAACCATCCTGAAATTTGTTGGAACGGCGCTGCAGGTGTTTGCCGTTGTTCTTGGCGTTACGCAGGTCGCTCTCGGCCTGCAAGTGATTCTACATAGCCTGGCTATGATCGGCGTCTTCGCGGAACGCCCGATTTAAAGCTCTATGGTCCGGACGGAAGGCATACCTGCGAGCCGGGCGCTGGCATATAAGCCGGAATGTCGAGCCGCAGCAGGAGACCGGTGACTTCTCCGGAGTTGAGCACGGACTGTTAGGTCCCAATTGGTCCATGACCGTCGCTTTGCTCAAGGAGGCGACGGTGGCGGTTGAATGGACGATCACGATCCAAGGGAAGGTCTGCAACTCGTGGCTGACGATTATAGTGGCCAGACATTTTTTATGTCCGCGCCCTCGATGACGACGCCGGCGGTCCGTACTTCCAGAGTGCGACTAGCAGGTTCGGGCGAGCGCGACGATCATCGCCTTCTTGAACCGGCTGCCATTGCGGGCGATGCGCTCCTTAAACCCAGCGCGTCAGTGTCGAGTGCGGTTGGTGGCGCAGCCATAGCCAGGCCAGCTCGATCAGGCCTGGTTGCCCGTGACTTCTAGGCCGGCACCGTAGACGGCGTCGTGGGCTACGCCCACGCTGGCGGATCGTCTTGCTTCCTGTAACAGGCTTCGTAGCGACGGCCGCTTTGTGCCGATACACCTCGCATGCCACACCTATCCTCAGATTGAGTGCGATCTCAAACAGTCCGAAGGGCTCATCGGCCTTCAGCTCGAAAAGTTGCACTGGATACCCTTCAAAACCGCTGTGCCCCGGGCCCTCATCGATTTCGCGCAGGATAGAAGGGGCTGCGGTAGCCAATGGAAACGGCTCTGTCCACTAAGGCCCGCCCGAGGGAGGTCCTACCCCGTTGTTATACACGCCGACCCTCTGTATGCTCTGATCCCTCTTGCCGCGGAAACTTCCGTCGAATTCGTTTCTCGATCATCAATCCGCCACCACGGTCCATTTGTCATCGGGATTGAACCGATCGATGAACGGCACGATCGCTTCGGTGCTGGGGCCGAGATCTGCTTCGTAAACGATGCCCTGCTGGTTGACGACGAAGGTCTTGACGCCGGTCTCGGCAT
>NZ_SRXN01000020.1 GCF_004827385.1 Ensifer sp. MPMI2T | reverse complement strand
TATCGCGGCGAGGCCTGGATGCCGGAGCTCTGTCGCACATGCGCGCGCAAGCAGATCGACTTCGGCGGCTGCCGTTGTCAGGCGCTGGCGCTTGCCGGCGATGCGCGCGCAACCGATCCGGTTTGCACCCGATCGCCGCTGCGCGACCGCTTGACGCGGGAAACCGACCGGCTTTCGGCGATGCCATCGGCCACGTTGAACTACCGCGGACGGTAGTGCCCATCGAGGTCGGGTAGGGCACATGGTTTGCCACCCGCAAAAGGTGCTGGGCCTCGTCAAACCAAGGAACACGACCGCCATTGGACAATTTGTCCAATGCCCATAAAGGGCCACCGCGGGAGAAGCAGCGGTCGCCGTCCCACTCAACCCACTATCGCAAGCTTTGAGCATTCAAAGCAAACGGAACTCGGCGAATTAAGCACCGCTGTTCTACGCGCCACCAGACGCAAACCAGCGCTGTGTTGTCAGCGCGACGTTCCCATTCTGTGCTTCGAAGGTCACATAACGCATCAAGGGGAACTCGGCACCGGCGGGTCGCCAGTGAAGCGCATATTCGCGCCAGTCTTTGATGTAGTCGGAACGCGGGATGTTCATGCTTGGCTATGCCGGCTCGGCTCGAGTCTTCGATGCCTCCATTGCGGCAAGTGTCTGTCTCGCCCTGAGTTCCCAGGTCTTTGCCCCCTGCTTGCGAGCAACGGCGGCCGACCTTCGAAGCATCGCCTGGGCCTCCGAGATCTCGGCGGAGGTCTTTAGCTTGAGCTCTCCTTTCAGACGCAAGAGTTCGGCGACAAAGTAGCGCTCTCCCGTCCTCTCTGCGAGAGCGAGAGCTCGTTCCACCGTTTGTAATGCTTCCGGGATCCGACTCATCCTAAGATAGCTTTCGGCGAGAATGCCGAAGTAGCAGGTCTTGTCGATCTCTTGTTCGCCCATGTTGTCGCAGATTTGACGCATCTGCTCGAGGCCAGACGCATTCTGACGGGTCATGACCAGCATCCAGCCCTGGAAGAACGACGCCATATTGAGCCAGAGCTGGAATCCGTTCCTTCTCGCCAGCGGCATTAGTTCGTCGATCATCGCCTCCAACATTGTCGCGTCGTGCCGAAGGGCCATGAGGATGCAGCCGTCGCCGAGACACGCCGCAAGGCGGTAGTCCGTTTGCTGACGCGCCCGCGCTTGGGCCTCCCGGAAGAGCGCCAAGGATTCCTCCTCCTGGCCGAGAAGCTGCAGTGTCCACGAAAGATAGATCATGGACATGCTAGGGAAGTCACTTCCTACCTCTTCGGCAGCCGATCGGTGCGCCAGTGCTTCGCCCAGGTACGATCTGGCCTCCTTGAGCCGACCCCGCGAGAACGCGCACATTCCCAAGAACTGCATACCGAGAACAAGAGCCCTGATATTTTGCCGTTTTCGGCCAATGTCCAGAAGCTGATTGCTCGCCCATTCGGCGTCGCTGAAGCTGGCAGAATTGAATGCCGTACCGAACAATCCATCCAGTGCGCGAATAGCAGCCTCGGCATCGCCCAGAGCTTCGCTCAGCCTCATCACGTTGCGGTAGGCGGCACTTCCTTCGCGTGTTACGTAGCCGTATGTCGCGTACAGCACATCGCCGCGCTCAAGCTCGAGTCTAAGTTCCTTCCGGTCGCGGTGGCTCGACGGAGGGAGCTTGCGTAGGCACTCGAGCCCTCTGGCAAACATGTTCGCCGACTCAACCTTTGCCCACGTCTGCCCAACTTTGATCCCAGCGGCCAGCCAATGATCGGCGGCACGCTCGAACTGCCCCGCTTCGTCCAAATGCTGCGCCAACACCTCGGGGTGCTCAATTGCCGTGTTCGGCTCCGTTTTCTCTATTGTGTCGGCGACCCGCGCGTGGAGCTGCCGTCGTCTGTCCCTGAGCAATGCCCCACAGGCGGCCTCTTGGAGCAGCACATGCGTGAAAGCGTATCTTGGCCAGTCCGCAAAGGGCTGCGGCGATACTAGCCCGACTTTCGTCAAACGCTCCAACTGTGGCTTCAACGCATGGACGGGAACATCCGCGACCCGTGCAAGCATCTTCACGTCGAACTCGCGGCCAATCACCGCGGCGACCTGGGCGATCATCTTTCCTTCACCAAGCCTGTCTAGTCTGGCAAGCAATGCAGACTGCAGGTTGTTTGGAACCTCGATCGGAACATCGTGCTGCATCCTCGAAGCGCCGCCGGAGGACGTCAACTCCACTGCAGACTTAGCCAGCTCCTCTACGTAGAGTGGCACCCCTTCAGCCTTCCTAAGCAGCGACTGAGCAACCCCCGATGCAAGCGTGGCCCCCGAGGAAACGCTTTCAACGAGTGCGCCGGCCTCTTCACGCGTGAGGCGTCCGATCCTCATGGTATCGATGCGCACTCGCTGATTGCCGAATTTCAGCACGTCGTGGCGCGACGTTATCAGCACAAGGGCAGCGAAATCTCGAACCTCCTCGTGGAGCGCTCCGAGGAGACTGCTAGAAGAGGGGTCCATCCACTGTGCGTCCTCTATTGCAAGCAACAGGGGACCTTGGCGAGCCATGTGACGCAGCCACTCGACGAAGACCCTGCGCACGGTCGCCTGCTGCTCTGTCGAGGTGAGCTCGGAGGGCGGATAGTCCGCCTGCTCGACCGCCAGCAGCCGTGCCAGGATCGGGAAGGAGTCTGACAGTGGCACGCTGCTAACCGACAGAAGTGCCTCTAGTCTCTTCTTCGCCACCGGTGTCGGCAGCGCGTTTGAAATGGCGCACTCTTGTCTTAGAAGTTGAAGGAAGGGAAAGAGGGCGCTGTTGGAGTGCGTCGAAGAGCAATGCGCTATCAACGTCCTTGCCGTCGGCAGCCTCTTGACCACCTCGAACAGGAGTCTCGATTTGCCGATCCCCGGCTCGCCGCAGAGCAGGAGCCAACGCGCGCAACGGTCTTCGGCGACCAGTTCCCAGAAAGCGAGAACCCGTTCGATCTCGCTCTTTCGCCCGATGAGGGGTGTAAGCCCGGTTCTATTAAATCTGTTGCCGCGCGGCAAAGCCTTGCTGGCACGCCAGACGTGAACTGGCTCAGCGAAGCCCTTCAAAGTGGTCGCACCAACATCCTGAAATTCAAAGGAGCGGCAAGCTGATGCATATGTGCTCTGGTCGACGAGGATAGTCTGCGGATTCGCTAGTGTCTCCAGCCGTTGTGCGAGACTGGGTACAGGGCCAAAAGCCACGGTGGACACCCCTCCCGGTGCCCCTTGGACATCACCGACCACGACAAGCCCGCTCGCGATTCCGATCCGTACATTCGGCCGGGCGTCACCGGGCGCCTCGATTTGCGGAATCGCCGTGAGCAGGTCCAACGCGAGAGCAAGTGCGCGCTCCGCATCGTCCTCCTCGGCGGTCGGGTAGCCGAACAGGACTTGTAGCGCGTCGCCTGCATAGTTCGCAACAAATCCTCCGTGAGATCTGGCAAGCCCGGTGCATCGACTAAGAAAACTTTGGGTAAGGTCGCTGAAGTCTTCGGGATCCAGTCGCGCCGCGTACTCAGTAGATCCGACCATGTCGCAGAACAGAATCGTCAGTTGACGGCGTTCTGGTTGCTTTCTCAAAGCATTGGCCGTCGACATCGGCCCCATCCCTGCAACGGCGGCAAGCAATTTCCGCCTAGGGCCGAGTGGGATCTGCATCTCGCGCAGGTCCTCGTCCGTGAGGAGCCGCACGCTGTCGAAATCGATCTGGGCGCGAGCGAAAGTTTGCGCAAGGTGCGCAAGTCCTATCTCGGCCAGCCATTTATCGACGTCGCTCATTGCGGCTCCTTCATGGGGCGACGAAGGTCGGCACCTCGACATGCATTCTAGCTTCATTCAGGCTATATTAGGGACAAGAAATATCCAGAAAATTGTCGGCCACGATTTCCAGGGGCGTCTATTTCTTGATTCAAGATCCTCGACGGGTGCAACGCGCCAGCATCCAATGACGCAAGCCCTCCGGGTGATCTTCAGGTATGTGCCGTTGCGACGGTTTGGCTTCGAGAGCGTGAAATGAGGACCGGGCCTGCCCACTTGGAACGAAATAAGACTCAACTTACCGGCAGGAAACGTCAGCGTAAAGTAAGTAATCCGCCCGCCCATAGGCTACCACGCTTTGGTCGAAGCAAAACCTCTTCGGGAGTACGCGAACTAGATAACGTCGATCGCATTGGGCAGGCAAATCCAACTGGTAGGCCCGCAAACTAGTAGATGGGGCGGGATCGGTAAACCTCGAATGTCCGAGATAGGACAGGTTACGGATTAGCATCGTTGCGCCGGAGGCTCCGATTTCGTCGGTAACGGCGACAAAATTCTCTTCGCGTGTTTCTCCTATGCCTGGATAAGTCTCACCGGCCGGGGACCTCTGCGCGGCGGGGATGTCAACGGATTTTACCCCGACGTTGAAGCGGACATCGTCCCGTTGCGGAACATCGCCGTAATTGTTGAGATATTTCCAGCGCAGCCGAAGCACCCGATCCGCGTGCATTTCCATGGGAGCGGCGGGCAGCACTTCAATGGAAAAATCGACAGGTTCGGAAATGTCGCCGCCTTCCGCCGTGCCAGGGAGTGGACACGATGTATACAGGGGCTTGTAGTCGCATTCTGGCCCGCCTGCGCCCCACAGGCAGTTGCTCAAGACGCTCCAGTCGGAGGAACTGATTTCGGGCGCAAGCGCCGACGGGCGGTTACCGTCGATCGGCACCATCCAAGGGTGAATTTTCCCGCCACCCGCGCGGGTGGCCCACGTGGTACGATGTGTGTTTATCTCCCGCAACTTGCGCTGTTCCGCCTTGAGGCGCAGGGATTGCGACCTGTTAGGATGCGTGATCGTCGGGACCTGCGCCACCGCATCGGCCGCAAAGCGTTGACCGGTGATCTGGGTCGTCAGCGTATGGCACTCCGTGCAGTTCCCGGTTGGGTCGCGCACGGTCATCGCACGTTCGAGGCTGACGCGGTGGGTGCTGGTATAAGCGGACCCGACAACACGGAATGGTGTCGATCTGTTTCGCGGCCCTGCTGGCAGGAAATCGCCGAGGCTGAAAGCAACCGCCGTCGGATCATGATCGCCTGCGAAGCCCACGCGCGCCTGCTGGATGCTGGGAGTTATCACGTAAGCGCTTTTGTTGCCGTGGCATGCGGAGCATTCTATTTGGAACGTCGGGTCGTAGAGCGCCTCTGCTGCTGCGCGGCCCTTGCGATCTGCGTAGGAGTGACCCGCAGGTGGCGCGAATTTCTGCGACCAGTCGAATTCGCTCCGGTCCTTTCTGCCGTCAAAGAAAGTGACCTCACCCGTGCGCCTATTGAACCCAATGACGCCGTATAACGCAAACTTCGGATTTGACCGCTGCCAATATGGCGTCGGCGCGACTTCGCCGCTGGGGCTCGATTTGCGGCAGAAGAAAAGCCATTCCACATTGCCCCTCTCGACACGGTTCAGCCGGGAGTTAAGTCCACAATAGGTAGCGCTTCCGGCCAAAGAGGGCTTGTCGCACCGCGCAATACCACTCGTCCATTTGACCACATTGCCTGCCGTATCGCGGTGCTCGAATTCCAGCGGATGCCCTGCCTTGCCTAAGTTCGGCTTCAGATCGACGAGGTTGCCATCGATTTGCAGGGGCAGAGTTCTTGCGGCGCCGTCTGAACAGTCACCCTCAGGAATCTGGCCGAAGACGGCACGGGCTTCATCCCCGAACCTGGTGATCGTCTCGACACTTGCCGATGCGGGCTCCCATAGGAATTCTCCGTTCCAGCGCTGCGCGGTCTCGGCAAATGCTTCGAGTCCAGAGGCCCGAAAGCTGACCGAACGGAGATCACTGGCTTTGGCATTTCTCGACAACTGCACCAACTGCCTACAGAACTGGAAAACCTCCAGATCGCGGACATATCGGCCATGCGCCCGGTCACGAGGAAGAACGTCAAGGACGGGCCCTTGCGGGGGCGTCGGCGCGATGCAGCCCGTCGTCCTGTCACAACGCGCGTTCCGGTCGCAGGCCGGTCCGCTGAGCCATTGGATCTGAGCTTGTGGATAGGAGTCGGTCGCGTAAGATGCCATGCGGCCCGGCAGCGTCAACCCGCCTGCGATAGCAACGGCCACAGTCATGATCGTGAAGAGCTGGCCGGTACGCCTCACTGCCGTTCCCGCGACATTCACCGCGCTCGCAATGCGAGCTTGGGACCGTCAGTGATGAGCGTTATGCTTGAGAACTTCCAGACATTGCCGACCTTCTCGAACTCGGTCCTAAACTCTCCGGTGTAGTCAAGCACCGGAGTCTCTATATCGGAATGCTGAAGCGTCACCACGACCGTCGTTTTGCCCTGGACAGTGCTTGCATCGACTGCATGGAGCAGCGTGTTGCTGCCGACGTGTCTTGTCTGCGTTCGGTTGTCCACAATCTCATTGAAATAATCATTGAGATACCCTTCCAATTGATCCTTCCCGTTTTTTTGGGCGAGCTGTTCGCCGGCCGCGTTGCACAGCTCGTAGAACACGGCGTCGGTAAAGAGGCCGTCCAGTTGCGCTACCCGATGATCGTCCAGCGCCCAGTTGTACAAGTTGATCAGTTTTCTGATCGCCCGGTCGTCCGCGGGCATTGGGTCGTTGGGGGTTGCTAGCCATACCCTGTCTGGATGGTTCACGCAGTCCGCCGCCAACGATTGCTCTGCGGCCGCGAATGTGAGGCCAACACCTATCCCGATAGCGCAGGCCGTCAGTTTGGCGCGCCGCGCGAGAAGCTTTGCGTGTGTAAGCGACATTATCAACCTCCCCTTTTGATCATGACCCCCGGAGAGCCGTACATTGGCCACAGCAGATTCTGATTCTCCGCAAGCAAAGCTGATCATCAACGAGTTCGAGACGATGGGTTGAATCGCCACGTGAGGGATTCTTACTGGCCTTATCGCCCTTGTGATCCTTGCCTCCGAACTCGCCGTAATCGACGCGACCCCTCATGAACAGTCGATCCACGAACGTCATGGCCGCCTCCTCGACGTTCAATGGCGCTATCGACTTTCCATCCCGCGTGGCGCTCCTTGCAGCAGTTCCCACCGGATCCGCCGGCAACTCGATGTGCAGCGGCTGGTCGAGGCCGTAATGCGAGGATGGGAGCACACCGAACGTGGGCCTGTCAGTGTGGCGCGCGACTTCTCCGGCAACACCTGTATCCTCGTCGGCTGTTGGCGAGGACAAGATGTTCGCCGCCACCTCGAGTGAGAGAATCAAGCGCCCGACAAAGGCGTCTCTGAAGACCGCCCGATATGCCTCGTTTCTCGCCGCGGCTGCCAGCATCATCTTGGCCGCAACCGAAGCATAGTATTGCGGTACGACGAGAGCGCTCCTCACCGCCTCAATCATGATGTCCCGCATCTCGAACGTGACATCGCGCAACCGATCTGGTGTAGCCGGCGGATGAACGGCCAGCATGCCAGCCAATGCCTCGAACACGGCGCCCGTGAAAACCCGGGAGAAGGAGTGCGACCTCGCCGTTAGGATTGAGGAAGGGCCCATTGGCGGCAGAGAGGCTGGGGGGGCGTAGCAGAACGGATTCCATGCGTTGCGCAGGCAATCCTGATCGGCATCATCGGGGAATATCGCGTGGAGTGCCGTCCCGAATTGTTCGGCGATACGGGAGAGTCGCGAATTGCAGTAAATGTTGCCGTTCGTGCTCGTTAGGATGAAATTGCGCATTGTCTCGATTTGAAGCGCGCACAATATTGCGCTCACGTCGCCAAACGATTCGTGAAAGGCGACCGCCTCCGCATTGCCGGAGTTCCAGAGTTGGGGCTGGACGGCATCGAGTATCGCATGACCGAGCTCGTGGCAAAGCATGTCGGCACTGCCGGCAGCGTAGACGAAGCTCCCTGGGCCCAGTTGCCCACGGTAGAAATTGAGCGCCCGCCTGTCGTAGTTGGCGTTCCATCTAATGCCGACGTTCAGCCTTACCTCAAGGTCAGGACCGCCGAACCATTGCTGATCGGGCACCGCAGGTCCCCAAAAATCGGCACCGCGCCGGAGCGCTTCGGCTGCGTTCCAATATCGGAAATTGGGAGTTGTCGTATCCGGGTCAGGCGCTAGCGCAGGCGGTGGAAAGGTATATCGGAACGGGAGTCGCTTAATATTCGGTTTGGCGGCACTAATAAGCCCGCTTGAAGCAGGATCGTTCTCCCAAATCTGAATTTGCTCTGCCATAACATCCCTCATATGAAAGTAAGCCGCGCGGAAAAACTATAGTTTGCTCCGAGTACGGCACTTATTCACGTTTGCGATGCAGAAACGGCATGAAGGCGTCGGCTGAGATTACGAATACGGATAGATTGCGCGCCCAAACAATCTACCAAATCAGTCACTCGTTCTACCGCCAGGTCCCAAATTAAATTGTAACAGGACTGTGCGCAACTATAAATAGCCCATCGTCTCAGGATTCTTGTCCTCGTCCGTCCAGACTGCGGCGCTCGACGCCCGTCAGAACCTGATGCCTATATGTGTGCTGGAGCCGGCGCGACCTGCCCGGATGGCCAGTTCGCGCCAAACCTAGCCGTGAGGCCAGTTGGACGGCGTGGTGAAACAGACGACATTCCTCAGATGGATTGAGGAGAAAGACCATGCCGAAAGCCAGCCTTGTCGACTTCTCTCGAGAGATCGCTGGCCTTGTCGCCGCCACTGCTCCGGGGATCGCCGCCGTCCATGCCAGCCGCCATAATTCTTCGAGCGCCGTCCATTGGCGTGAAGGATTGTACGTTTGCGCGAGCGAGGCGATCGAAACCGAGGAAGGCATCACTTTGACTTTGCCGTCCGGCAGCTCCGCGGCGGCTGAATTCGTCGGGCGCGACCCAACGACGGGGATCGCCGTGCTGAAATCGGATATGCCTGATGGCGCGCCGGCTCTGAAACCTGCCGGGAGGACGGAGGCGGGGAATCTTGTCGTCGCTGTCGGCCGGGGGGAAGCTTCTGCGCTGGCGGGCTTCGGGATTGTCAGTGAGGTCGGACCCGCTTGGCGCAGCATGCGTGGCGGTCTGATCGACCGGCGCATCCGCCTTTCCGCGAGCGTCGACCCGCGCGCCGAGGGCGGTGCGGCGATCGATGCCGCAGGTGGCTTCATCGGACTCGTCCTGTTCGGCCCGCGCCGGCGCGCTCTTGTTATTCCGGCCGAAACGGTCGACCGAGTTGCGGCAACGCTCGCCGAAAAGGGGCATATGCCGCGCGGATATCTCGGAGCAGGGTTGTACCCGGTGCGTCAGGAGAAGGCGCGGGGCGCAATGGTGATGAGCCTCGAGGCGGGCGGTCCCGCGGAGAACGCCGGGCTGGCGCTCGGCGACATCATCACATCCTGGAATGGCGAAACGGTGGAAGGCGTGCGGGACCTGATCCGCCAGATCGGTCCCGATAGTGTCGGCAAAACGGTGGCACTCGGAACATTGCGCGGCGGTGAGGCGCGAAGCGTCGACATTGTCGTCGGCGCACGCCCGCGCTCCTGAGCGACAGTGAGGATGGATGGCTGAGCGCCCGCTGACAGTGATGATAGCCCTGTCCG
Source organism: Ensifer sp. MPMI2T (assembly GCF_004827385.1). Classification (GTDB taxonomy): domain Bacteria; phylum Pseudomonadota; class Alphaproteobacteria; order Rhizobiales; family Rhizobiaceae; genus Sinorhizobium. Next base: position 135,372 of record NZ_SRXN01000020.1, on the reverse strand, counting down.
ATCCGGAGCAAACGGAGGAATTGGAACATGCTCTGGGGGAGCGCGGTCATGTGGCCGTGGCGACGTCTTTCGATCTCGAGCAGCCGGAGAATTTCGATGTGGTCGTGACCGATGGCGAACCTCTCGACGCAGCAACGCCGCATATCGTGCTTGGTGCAGCAGCCTCGGCTGGCAACATCCATGCTGTGCTGCCGCATTCCGCGGATGCCGCTCTCATCGCTGCCGCGACGACCGTCGTCGCGGCAGGATATCGCCTGTCAGCCGTTGACGCTGGGGGTGCAAAAGAAACCGCTGATGTGGAAGAGGCAGTGCTGCCGAGAGAGGTGCCCCACAGCCTGTCACTCAGCCCCCGCGAATTGGAAACGCTTGCGCTGCTTGCTGACGGGGCCTCGAATAAGGTGATCGCCCGCCAGCTCAAAATCTCGGTGCATACCGCGAAATTTCACGTCGCTGCAGTGCTTGCCAAGCTTCATGCGCAGAACCGCGCCGACGCTGTCGCCATAGCGCTGAGGCAAGGTCTGCTTTACGTCTAACCTCAGCCAATGAGTGTGAAAACCGCGACGGCAGCGCCGGGTGCCTTCGGGGTCGTGTCGCTCAACTGCCCGGCAGCCGACCACCATCGCATCGCTGTTAGCCGGTGCGCTGGGTGCCTTTTTGAGCCTCAAGGGTTAGGTTCGACGTGCCTGAGGGCCACGCTCCGGGTCGCTATCAATCCAGATGATGACTCAGACGGTGATCCAGCGGTTCCGTGTCTGCGACATGCGCGAGAAAGGCTGCCTCCGCCGGATTGAGAATCGAGTTCGGGTTCGAGATTCGAAAGACATCCGTCGTCGGAAGGTCGCTGTAGGGCGGCAGTTGCCACAGCTGCCCGGCCTTGACTGCAGGTTCTGCGAGGTGATCGGGCAGCATGCCGATACCGACATTCGCCGAAATCAGCCGCATGACCTCCTCGACATTGCAGGAAACGCCCCGGACCTGTTGGCCGAAGGAGCCGATGGCGCGAACGGCGGTGACGGAATTCATGTGCTGCCCGCCAAGGACGTCGGCCATGAAGGCGATATAGGGGTCGCCACGCAGGTCGTTGAAATCGACCCCTTCGACACCAAACAGCCGATGGCCGCGCCCGCAATAAAGTGCGTAACGCTCGCGAATATGGAAGCTCTTGTTCAATCCGTCAGGAATGATGCCGTCGCAAAGGCCCATCGTGGCGATGTTGCGTTCGACGGCGCTGAGCACATCGACCGTCGTCGCGATCGTCACCGACAGTGTCACTTTCGGATGCATTCGGAAGAAAGTGTCGAGCTTGCGATCCCAGGCCGGATTGTGAGCATGGCTGACCGAATGGATGTTGAGATGGCCGGTCACCTCTTCGCCCGCGGTCTCCAGCACATTGGGCAGACGGACCACCGCCGCGAAAATGTCCCGGCACTGGCCGTGCAATTTCTCGCCAGCTTCGGTGAGATTGAACCGACCCGGCCTCCGGTCGATCAGCTTCTGGCCGACGGTCTGCTCCAGCCGCTTCAACGCCATGCTGACGGCCGGCTGCTGCAAAAGCAGCCGGTTGGCCGCCGCCGTGATGCTGCCCTCCTCGACGACGACGACGAAGGTGCGCAGCAGATTCCAGTCCAGATTGTGGGCAAAACGTTCGAGACGATTGTTGGTCATGGCGGCGGATGTGTCGATCTTTGTATCGCGTTTCCGAATAATCAGCAGAACCGCCTCGGGCGCAAGGTCCATTCCCCAGACGCATGAGGCAGTGCCTCAATTTCGTTTGAAACCGTTGAGCCCACTTGCCATAACCACAGGCGGAAAAATACGACGGGAGAGAGACATGGCCGAAAAGATCCAGTTCCAATGGGACGATCCGTTTCTGCTCGAGGATCAGTTGAGCGAAGACGAGCGGATGATCCGCGATACGGCGCGCGCCTACGCCCAGGAGAAGCTGCAACCGCGCGTGATCGAAGCCTATCGCGAGGAGAAGACCGACCCGACGATCTTCCGCGAGATGGGCGACCTCGGCCTGCTCGGTGTCACCGTGCCGGAAAGCTACGGTGGCGTCGGCGCGTCCTATGTCGCCTATGGCCTCGTCGCCCGCGAAATCGAGCGTGTCGATTCCGGCTATCGTTCGATGATGAGCGTGCAGTCGTCGCTCGTCATCTATCCGATCTTCGCCTACGGTTCCGAGGATCAGAAGCGGAAGTATCTTCCGAAGCTCATCAGCGGCGAATGGATCGGCTGCTTCGGCCTGACCGAGCCGGACGCCGGCTCCGATCCCGCCGGCATGAAGACGCGGGCAATCAAGACCGATGGCGGCTACCATCTGATCGGCTCGAAGATGTGGATTTCCAACGCGCCGCTTGCCGATGTCTTCGTCGTCTGGGCGAAGTCGGAGGCACATGGAAATGCGATCTGCGGCTTCGTGCTGGAAAAAGGCTTGAAAGGGCTTTCGGCGCCGAAGATCGCCGGCAAGCTTTCGCTCCGCGCATCGATCACCGGCGAGATCGTTCTCGACAATGTCGAGGTCGGCGAGGACGCCCTGCTGCCGAATGTCGAAGGGCTCAAGGGCCCCTTCGGCTGCCTCAATCGCGCCCGCTACGGCATCTCGTGGGGCGCGCTCGGTGCGGCCGAGTTCTGCTGGCATGCGGCGCGCCAATACGGGCTTGATCGCAAGCAGTTCAACCGTCCGCTCGCCCAGACGCAGCTCTTCCAGAAGAAGCTCGCGGATATGCAGACCGAGATCACGCTCGGACTGGAGGGGTCGCTCCGTGTCGGCCGGTTGATGGACGAGGGCCGGATGGCCCCGGAAATGATCTCGATCGTCAAGCGCAACAATTGCGGCAAGGCGCTCGATATCGCCCGCATGGCCCGCGACATGCACGGCGGCAATGGCATTTCCGAGGAATACCAGGTGATGCGTCACATGCTGAACCTGGAGACTGTCAACACCTATGAGGGTACTCATGACGTACATGCCCTGATCCTCGGCCGCGCCCAGACCGGGCTGCAGGCGTTCTTCTGAGTGTTGCCGTCATGGAAGCGCCGCTGAAGGGTATTCGCGTTCTCGAACTGGCCCGGATTCTGGCTGGTCCCTGGATCGGCCAGACACTCGCCGATCTTGGAGCCGACGTCATCAAGGTCGAAAGCCCGGCCGGCGACGACACCCGAACCTGGGGACCGCCCTTTGTCGAAGGAGAGGATGGCGAGAAGCTCGACGCCGCCTATTTCCACGCCTGCAACCGGGGCAAGCGTTCGGTCGTGCTCGACTTCACGACAGGGGAGGGGCAGGAAGCGGTGCGGCGGCTCGCGGCGCAATCCGACGTGCTGCTCGAAAACTTCAAGGTCGGCGGTCTCGCCAAATACGGGCTCGACTATGAGTGCCTGAGGAAGATCAACCCGCGGCTCATCTATTGTTCCGTGACCGGATTCGGCCAGGACGGCCCCTATGCCCACCGCGCCGGCTACGACTACATCGTCCAGGGCATGAGCGGGATCATGGATCTGACCGGTGAGCCGGATCGCGAGCCGCAGAAGATCGGCGTCGCCTTCGCCGACATTTTTACCGGGCTTTACGGCGTGATTGCCGTCCAGGCGGCGCTTGCGCAGCGCGAACGCACCGGCGAGGGGCAGCAGATCGACATGGCGCTGCTTGATTGCATGACAGGCGTGCTCGCCAATCAGGCGCTGAATTTTCTCGTCTCGGGCAAGGCGCCGCGGCGTCTTGGCAATGCGCATCCGAACATTGCGCCGTATCAGGTGTTTCCGACCGCCGACGGGCATCTCATCGTCGCCGTCGGAAACGACCGGCAGTTCGTCAAATTCTGCGACGTGCTCGGCCGCGCGGACCTGGCGTCCGACGAGCGATACCTGACCAATGCCGGCCGTGTTCAGCATCGCGACATACTTACGCCGGAACTCGCCGCGGAGACGGCGAGGTTCGCGCGGGACGCGCTCCTGGCGAAACTCGAAGCCGCCGGTGTCCCGGGCGGCCCGATCAACACGGTCGCCGATGTCTTTGCCGATCCGCAGATCCTCCATCGGCAGATGCGGGTCGATACGCCACACACCGGCGCAGCGGCGGGAACGTCGCCGGGCGTTAGGACTCCGCTTCGCTTCTCCGGGGCCTCGCTGGCGCTTGAGCGCGGGGTACCGCGGCTGGGGGAGCATACGGCGGAAGTGCTGGCCGAGATCGGCATGGCGGTCCCGAAAGCAAAAGGGTGAGACCGGCTAGGCTTCACGTTGCGAGTTTGCCGCCTTTGCCCCCCTCACCCTAGCCCTCTCCCCGCAAGCGGGGCGAGGGGATTTTGGCGGGCGCTGCGGCGAGTCCCCTTCGCCCCGCTTGCGGGGAGAAGGTGGCCGGCAGGCCGGATGAGGGGCATATCCGCTAAGTTCTTTACCCCTTCAAAGCCCGGCTGAAGACGCGTGACAGCCGCTCGGCAAAGGCGCGGGGATCTTCCGGCTTGTCGCCGTCGAGGACGCGCGCCTGGTCGAGCAGGAGCTTCACCGCATCCTCGCGGAATGACTCGTCCTCGGCGGGGCAGGCAGCGATGGCAGCGATCAGGCTGTGGCCAGGATTGATCTCCAGGATCGGCTTTGCCGCGCCGTCGATGCGGCCTGCACCCTGCAGCATCTTCTCGAGCTGGCGATCCGGTCCGTGCTCGGGTGCCACGAGACAAACTGCGCTTTCCGTCAGCCGCTCCGAGGTCCTGACATCGGACACCGCATCGCCGAGCGCCGTCTTGGCGAAGGCCACGAATTCCGTAACGGTCTGGCTCGTCTCCGCAGACGTCGTCCCGTCGGCCTCCTGTTTTGCGATACCGGCAAGATCCGCCGCCCCTTGCGTGATCGACTTGAACGGCTTGCCTTCGAAATCCGGCGCCGAGGTCACCCAGAAGCTGTCGACCGGATCGGTGAGCAGCAACACTTCGATGCCGCGGGCACGGAACCCTTCGAGCTGCGGCGAAGCTTTCAGTTGGGCGAGGTTGTCGCCGGTCAGGTAGTAGATCGCCGTCTGCCCTTCCTTCATGTCCTTGGCGTAGTCGCTCAAGGCGCGCGGCTTGTCGTCCGACGCGGTGGTTCGGAAGCGCGAAAGCGCAATGAGCTGCGCCCGACGCTCGAAATCCTCGTAGATGCCTTCCTTGATAACGCTGCCGAAGTTATCCCAAACTGTGGCGAAGGCCTCCGGTTCGCTTTCCGCCAGCTTCTCGATGCTGGTCAGCACCCGGCTGGTCAAGCCTTTGCGGATGCTGGCGAGCAGCGGGCTCTCCTGGATCATCTCGCGCGAGACATTGAGCGGCAGGTCGGCCGTGTCGATGAGGCCGCGCACGAAGCGCAGGTAACGCGGCAGCAATTCCGCCTCGTCAGTGATGAAGACACGCTTGACATAGAGCTTCATCCGCCCCTTGCGATCCGGGTCGAAGAGATCGAAAGGCTTGGATCCCGGCACGAAGGCGAGTGCCGTATATTCGTGGCGACCTTCCGCCCGGAAGTGAACGGTCACGGCTGGTTCGTCATACTGGCCGGCGACACTGCGGTAGAAATCCGCGTAATCTTCCTTGGAGATCTCGCTCTTCTGCTTGGTCCAGAGAGCCGTGCCATCCGCGACCTGGGCGGGCTCTTCGCCGGGCTTTTCCACGATCGAGATCGGCACGGGCACATGGCCGGACTGCTCCTTGACGATCCGCTCGACCGTCCAGCGCGACGTGTAAGTCTTGGCATCGTCCATGAGGTGCAGAGTGATCCGCGTGCCGCGCGCCGGAGCATCGGCAAGTTCAACCGGGGAAACCGTGTAGCTACCCTTGCCGTCGGATGCCCAGTGCCAGGCCTTGTCCGAGCCGGTTCGGCGGGAAACGACGTCGACATTGTCGGCCACCATGAAGGCGGAATAGAAACCGACACCGAACTGACCGATGAGTTGGGCGCCTTCCTTGCCCTGTGCCGCCTCGATCCGCTCCATGAACGCGCGCGTGCCGGACCGTGCGATGGTGCCGAGGGCTTCGACCAGTTCGTCACGGCTCATGCCGATGCCGTTGTCTTCCACGACGAGACGCGCCTTTTCCTCGTCCAGCGTCAACGTGATGCGCGGTGCGGGATCGCTGGCGAGCAGCTCAGGTGCGACGATCGCCTCGTAGCGCAGCTTCTCGCAGGCATCCGCCGCATTCGAAATCAGTTCCCGAAGGAAGATGTTCTTGTCCGAGTAGACCGAGTGCACCATCAAATGGAGCAGCCGCGCCACATCGGCTTCGAAGACATGTTTCTCGACGGACATTTCGACTTCACTCATCGCGTTGCAAACCTCCTTGATTTGTTTGCCCCAATTGGCAAGCCACGCGCCGATTTTCAAGGGTTGTCTTGCTGACGGTGCGTTTCAGTGCAATGTTATCGCGTGAGCATTTGGGACCGTCCGAAAGCTGGGGCGGATATGGCGCGACCGCAGACGTCGCGTTCGCGCGAAGCGTCAAATCGCCGTAACAAGGCGTCGCTACGCTTTTCGGACTCTTGCAACAATGACAGTCGCGGGGTCCACAATATCGGATAAAATGCGGCCCTGTCGCTTGCCTTCTTTGATGCGGATCAACACTCGACAAGAACGTTGCTCTTAATTTGCATGCAGGAATGAGACCGATCTTCGATCGCGCCGAGGAGTGGACATTATGCCTGAGCAATCCACCATCCCGACCGTGCCGACCTTTGCCGACGCCTACGCTTATGCGCTCGATGCTTGGCAGCGCTCCATCCTGTTCCTGGACGTCATGCGGCAGCGCGGCACCCAATACGAAGAGCACGCGGCGCGCACTGCGCCTCATGTGCTCGATTATGAAGCGGAACTCGTCTCCGATGGCCGCAAGCTCGATCGTCCCGTCAACTATGCGCTCGTCCGGATCGTGCCACCCGCGGGCGCGGTGATCGATCCATTGAAAAGGCCGTTTGTCGTCGTCGATCCACGCGCCGGCCACGGACCCGGCATCGGCGGCTTCAAGGCGGACAGCGAGATCGGCGTCGCGATGAAGGCGGGCCACGCCTGTTATTTCATCGGCTTTCTTCCCGAGCCGGTCCCCGGCCAGACCATCGAGGATATCACCCGCGCCGAAGCGATCTTCCTGGAAACAGTGATCGCCCGCCACCCCGATGCCGATGGCAAGCCTTGTGTCATCGGCAACTGCCAGGCCGGCTGGGCCGTGATGATCCTTGCCTCGCTGCGCCCGGAACTGTTCGGGCCGATAATCATCGCGGGCGCGCCGCTTTCCTATTGGGCGGGTGTCAGGGGCCAATATCCGATGCGCTATTCGGGAGGCCTGCTCGGCGGCAGCTGGCTGACCGCGCTCACCGGCGATCTTGGCGCCGGCATATTCGATGGCGCCTGGCTGGTGCAGAACTTCGAGAACCAGAACCCCGCCAACACGCTCTGGACCAAGCAATACAACCTCTATTCCAAGATAGACACCGAGGCCGGCCGCTATCTCGGCTTCGAGCGCTGGTGGGGCGGGCATGTGAGGCTGAACGCGGAGGAGATGCAGTTCATCGTCGATGAGCTCTTCGTCGGCAACAAGCTTGCCGCGGGCGAGATCCAGACCTCCGATGGCACGACCATCGATATGCGCAACATCCGCTCGCCGATCGTCGTCTTCTGTTCGAAGGGCGACAACATCACGCCGCCGGCGCAGGCGCTCGACTGGATCCTGGATCTTTACGACAGCGTCGACGAGATCCGCGCGCACGGCCAGACCATCGTCTACACAGTGCACGAGAAGATCGGGCATCTCGGCATCTTCGTCTCGGCCGGTGTTGCCCGCAAGGAACACGACGAGTTCGCCTCGAATATCGACCTGATCGACGTGTTGCCGCCTGGCCTTTACGAGGCAGTGCTGGAGCCGGTGGGACCGGCCGTAGAGAATCCGGACCTGGTCACCGGCGAATGGGTCATGCGCTGCGAGGCGCGCACGCTCGACGATATCCACGCCTTCGGCAGCAACGATCTTGAGGACGACCGCCGCTTCGCCGCGGCTGCCCGGGTCTCGGACATCAATCTCGCGCTTTACCGCACCTACCTGCAGCCCTGGATCAAGGCGATGGTGACGCCTCCGATGGCGGAGGCGATGCGGAGCATGCACCCGCTGCGCCTGCAATACGAAGTCTTCGGCCCAAGCAATCCGGTCATCGCCTGGATCGAGGCGGCCGCCGGGGCAGTCCGTGATGCGCGCCAACCGGCGGCACCTGACAACCCGCTCCTGGCGCTGCAAGAGAACATGTCCCGGCAGGTCGCCGATGGCCTGGAAGCTTGGCGCCAGATGGTTGAGCACCTTTCGGAGCAGACGTTCCACGCGGTCTATGGCGCGCCCGCCTTGCAAGCCGCGCTCGGTATCGACACGAACTCCGACCGCCCTCCGCGTAGAGCGGCAAAGAACCTGCTGCACAAGGCGCTGCTGGAGAACAGGATCGCGGCGCTCAAAGCTGACATGGCAAAGGGCGGCCTTCGGGAGGCTCTTGCCCGGGCGCTGCTTTTTATCGGTATGGCGCGCGGCAGGGTCGACGAGCGCGGGTTCGAAGCGGTCCGACGGCTTCGGCGCGCTCATCCCTCCGCCAAGCAACTGACGCTTGCCGAGTTCAAGGCTCTGATGCGCACGCAGTATTTCATGTTGCTGGTAGACGAGGAGGCGGCGCTTGCAGCCATTCCAAAACTGCTGCCGGAGAAAGTCGAGGAACGCCGCGCTGCCTTTGCCGCCCTTCGAGAGGTCCTGGAGGCTCCCGGGCCGCTGACTGGCGTTGCCGCCGAGCGGCTGCAAAGAGTGACAGCGCTTTTTGGCCTGAGCGGTGAAATGCCAGTACCTCTCGTGGTGCGCAAGGCCGCACGTGAACGCAACGCATCGTGATCGGGGGAGGAGTTCCTGGTGTCCGAGGTGACCACGCTGGCGACCCAGCCGTCCAAATATGACCGCCTGATCGCGGCCGCAAGAGCCGAAGCGCCCGCGATCACGATCGTGGCGCATCCTTGCGACGAAACTTCGCTGAGCGGCGCCATCGAAGCTGCCGCGATGGGGCTGATCACGCCCATACTGGTCGGGCCGGAGGCCAAGATCCGCACTGTGGCCGCGGAACATGGACTCGATCTCGGGCGGCGGGAAATCGTCGATGTGCCGCACAGTCATGCCGCGGCCGCCAAGGCCGTCGCATTGATCCGCGAGGGCAGGGGCGAGCTCCTGATGAAGGGCAGTTTGCATACTGACGAACTGATGCACGAGGTCGCCGCCTCAGCCACGGGCCTTCGAACCGAGCGACGGATCAGCCACGTCTTCGTCATGGACGTGCCCGGCCACGCCGAGACGCTCTTTATCACGGATGCAGCGATCAACATCTTCCCGAACCTCGAAGCCAAGCGTGATATCGTGCAGAATGCGATCGATCTTTGGGTCACGATCGGACTCGGCGAGCCGCGCGTCGCCATTCTTTCGGCGGTCGAGACGGTGACCACGAAGATTCCTTCGACGATCGAGGCCGCCGCACTGTGCAAGATGGCCGAGCGCGGCCAGATCACCGGCGGCCTGCTTGAAGGACCACTCGCTTTCGACAACGCGATCGATCCGGAAGCGGCGCGCATCAAGGGTATCCATTCGCCGGTGGCCGGCCACGCCCAGATCCTCGTGGTGCCGGATCTCGAAGCCGGGAACATGCTCGCCAAGAACCTGACGTTTCTCACTCATGCCGACGCCGCCGGCATCGTCCTTGGCGCCCGTGTGCCGATCGTGCTCACCTCGAGGGCGGATTCGGTGCGTACGCGCCTTGCATCCTGCGCTGTTGCTGCGCTCTACGCGGCGCGGCGCCGGGCCGCGCAAGTGGCAGCGGTGTAGCGCCATGGACGCGCTCCTTGTTATCAACGCCGGCTCATCGAGCCTCAAGTTCCAAGTATTCGGCATTGCCGGCATGGACCTGACGCGTCAGATTCGCGGAAAAATCGACGGCATCGGCACCCGGCCGCGTCTGCAGGCGACCGCGGCCGACGGCACCGGGCTCATCGACCAGACCTACGACGCAAAGGCCGTTCGCGACCTTCCGGCCGCCATTGCCGAGACTAGGCGCTGGCTGCTGACGCTGGAGGGCTTCGAATTGCGGGCGGTCGGCCACCGGGTCGTTCACGGTGGTCCCGACTACGCGCGGCCCGTGCTGATCGATGCGGCGGTGCTCGACCGCCTTGCCAGCTACCAGGATCTCGCACCGCTGCATCAGCCGAACAACCTGGCACCGATCCGCCTGGCAATGGAGATCAATCCGGACGTGCCACAAGTTGCCTGCTTCGACACCGCCTTTCATCGTGGCCACGCCAAGCACACCGATTGCTACGCCTTGCCAAGGGCTTTCTACGATCAGGGTATTCGGCGCTACGGCTTCCACGGACTTTCATACGAATATATTGCCGAGCGGCTGCGAGAGGTGGCGCCGCAGGCGGCCCGTGTCATCGTCGCCCACCTCGGCAGCGGCGCTTCAATGTGCGCGTTGCGGGACGGCCGCAGCATCGAAAATACGATGGGCTTCACAGCGCTCGACGGGCTGCCGATGGGAACTCGGCCGGGCCAGCTTGATCCGGGTGTCGTCCTCTATCTGATCATGGAGAAGGGGATGAGTGCTCAGGCGGTGTCCGATCTCCTCTACCATGACGCCGGGCTCAAAGGGTTGTCTGGCCTCTCGAACGACATGCGTGATCTCTTGGCGAGCGACGACCCCCATGCTGCGCTCGCCGTCGCTCATTTCGTTTACCGGTGTGTGCTCAATGCGGGGATGCTCGCGGCGGCGCTGGGAGGGATCGACGCCTTCGTCTTTACAGCAGGCGTCGGCGAAAATTCGCCCTCGATCCGCGCGCGTATTGTCGAAGGCCTCGCCTGGCTTGGTGCAGAGCTCGATCCGGCGGCGAATGAGGCCCCCGCCGCGTTGATCTCCGCCTCCAAAAGCCGGGTCGCCATTCATGTCCTTCCAACCGACGAAGAGCTGATGATTGCGCGCCATACCTTGGCGCTCATCAGCGCGCCCAACGCCTGACCCGGAGACCGCCGCATGTCTATCCCCACCGTCAAGGCCAAGCTTCTCGAAGGCCGCAAGGGCCTGATCGTCGGCATTGCGAATGATCGCTCGATTGCCTGGGGTTGTGCCCGCGCGTTTCGTGCCTTGGGCGCGGAACTTGCGGTGACCTACCTCAACGACAAGGCAAAGCCACATGTCGAGCCGCTGGCACGCGAGCTCGAGTCTCCGATCTTCCTGCCGCTGGACATGGCGGTGCCTGGTCAGATCGAGACTGTCTTCGAGCGCATCGGCGAAACCTGGGGAGAGCTCGACTTCCTCGTCCACTCGATCGCCTTCTCCCCGAGGGACACACTCGGCGGACGCGTGACCGATGCGCCGCGCGAGGGGTTTCTGACCACGATGGAGATATCCTGCTGGTCTTTCATCCGCATGGCCCAACTCGCGGAGCCGCTGATGAAGAACGGAGGCACGCTTTTCACGATGACCTATTACGGGTCGCAGGTGGTCGTGGAGAACTACAACATCATGGGCGTCGCCAAGGCGGCGCTCGAAAGCGCGGTGCGCTACATGGCCGCGGAACTCGGTCCCAAGGGCATTCGCGTCCACGCCATTTCTCCCGGTGCGCTTGCCACCCGGGCCGCTTCCGGTATCCCGGAATTCGACGCGCTGCTCGAAAGGACGAAGCTGAAGGCACCGGCCCACGAACTGGTCGACATCGACGACGTCGGGATGGCGACGGCGTTTCTCGCCCACGACGCAGCGCGGCTGATCACCGGCCAGGTGCTTTATGTCGACGGCGGCTACCACATCGTCGATTAGCGGGCGATGAGGAAAAGTGTGTGCGGTTTTTCGCCCGCGTCCCGCGCTAACTTCTTAGAATCGATCACGTTGATGATTTTGGGTCGATCCGACCTAAAATCATCGTGATCTAGCGGCGCTGTGACGCCATTGTCGCTCAGATGTTGCCCATGCTGAGATACTTCATCTCGAGATAGTCCTCGAGACCATGGCGGGAGCCTTCCCGGCCGATACCGGATTGCTTGATGCCGCCGAAGGGGGCCGCTTCCGAAGACATCCGCCCGGTATTTATGCCGACCATGCCATATTCGAGCGCCTCGGCCACATGCCAGACGCGCTTCAGGTTCTCGGCGTAGAAATAGGCGGCGAGGCCATAGATCGTGTCGTTGGCCTCAGCGATCACCTGCTCGGCCGTTTCGAAACGAATGATCGGCGCGATCGGGCCGAAGGTCTCTTCCTGGGCAACGCGCATACTATGTGAAATGCCGGTTAGAACCGTTGGCTCGAAGAAAGTGCCCCTTGTGCCGATCCGCCGGCCGCCGCATCGTACCTCTCCGCCCTTCGCCAAGGCATCGGCGACATGCGCCTCGATCTTCTCGATCGCGTGGCCGTCGATCATCGGGCCGATCGCGACCCCGGCAGAAAACCCGTCGCCGACACTAAGTTCGCGCACGCGGGCGACGAATTTCTCCGCGAAAGCGTCGTGCACCGCGGATTGCACATAGATGCGGTTGGCCGAAACGCAGGTCTGGCCGGCATTGCGGAACTTGGCCTGAACGGCACCGTCGACCGCCTCGTCGATATCGGCGTCGTCGAAAACGATGAAGGGAGCATTGCCGCCGAGTTCCAGGCTGACCTTCTTGATCTGGTCAGAGCACTGCCGCATCAGCAGGCGCCCGACCTCGGTGGAGCCGGTGAAGCTGATCTTGCGGACCTTGGGGTTGCTGCAGAGTTCGCGGCCGATCGGGGCGCCTTCGGCAGCGTAAAGCAGGTTGACGACGCCTTTCGGAAAGCCTGCCTTTTCCGCGAGCACGAACATAGCGCCGGCCACGAGCGGCGTCTGTTCCGCCGGCTTCAGCACGACCGCGCAGCCGGCGGCGAGCGCGGGCGAGATCTTGCGCGCCACCATCGAGGCCGGAAAATTCCATGGCGTGATGGTGCCGACGACGCCGACGGGCTGCTTGATGACGAGCATGCGGCGGTCGTTGGCCGGCGCGGGGAAGGTCTCGCCATAGACGCGCTTGGCTTCCTCGGCATACCACTCGACATAGGACGCCGCGTGAAGCACCTCACCCTTCGCTTCTGCCAACGGCTTGCCCATTTCGGCGGTGAGGATGGCGGCAAGATCATCGGCATGCTCGATGATCTTGTCGTGCCAGCGGCGCAGGATTGCGCTTCGCTCTTTCGCCGGCTTTGCAGCCCAGGGGCCTTGTGCGGCGGCCGCAGCATCGATTGCGGCATGCGCCTCGTCGATTCCCATATCGGGGAGAGTTGCAAGCAATTCACCGGTCGAGGGATTGGAGACGTCGAAGGTCGCGCCGCTCCATTTGATGGAGGGCCGGGTTACATTTTCGAGTGCCGCAAACAGGTCGGCTGCTCGCAGGTGCTTGGTCAGTGCGGATGTCAATCCCATGGCACGTCCTCGGGCGGGGCCTGTTGTGGCAGGGCCAAGCCTCGCTTCATTTTTGCGGAGCGGCGGTTGCCCACCCCGAGCCGGCGTCGTTGACCGGACGCCCGCGATAGCGGGCGCCCGAGTTGCCGTCAACCACGCGCCTCGAGGATCGACGCTTCGAGAATATGGAGCGCTTCCGCGAAGACTTCGTCCTGGATCGTGATCGGCGCCAGGAAGCGGATGACGTTGCCATGGACGCCGCAGGTCAGCAGGATCAGACCCTTTTCCAACGCAATAAGGCGGACCTTGTTGGCGAAGTCGGCGCTCGGCTGATTGGTCTTCACGTCGTTGAATTCGACCGCATTCATGAAGCCCGGGCCGCGGACGTCGACGATTTCCGGCGCCTTGTCGCGGATTGCGGCGAGGCGCTGCTTCAGGCGGTTGCCGAGCTGGTTCGCGCGTTCGCAGAGCTTCTCCTCCTCGATGACATCGAGGACGGCGTGGGAAGCGGCGATGCCGAGCGGGTTGCCGCCATAGGTACCGCCGAGGCCACCCGGACCGGGCGCGTCCATGATTTCGGCGCGGCCGGTGACCGCGGCAAGCGGAAAGCCGCCGGCAAGGCTTTTTGCCATCGTCATCAGATCGGGTGCCACGTCATGGTGTTCCATCGCGAACAGCTTGCCGGTGCGGGCGAAGCCGGTCTGGACCTCGTCGGCGATCAGCAGGATGCCGTGCTGGTCACAGATCTCGCGCAGCGCCCTCAGGAAGGCGGTCGGGGCCGGGTAGAAGCCGCCTTCGCCCTGAACCGGCTCGATGATGATCGCAGCCACCCGGGCCGGATCGACATCGGCAGCGAAGAGTTTTTTCAGTGCGGCAAGCGATTGTTCCACGCTGACGCCGTGGAGCTCGATCGGGAAGGGGGCGTGGAAGACGTCTCCCGGCATCGCGCCGAAGCCGACCTTGTAGGGCACGACCTTGCCGGTGAGTGCCATGCCCATGAAGGTGCGGCCGTGGAAGCCGCCGCCAAAGGCGACGATCGCCTGGCGGCCCGTCGCGGCCCGTGCGATCTTGACCGCGTTTTCGACAGCCTCGGCGCCGGTCGTGACGAAGATCGTCTTCTTGGCGAAGTTGCCCGGCGCCAGCGCGTTCAGGCGCTCAGCGAGATGGACATAATTTTCGTAGGGCACGACTTGGTGGCAGGTGTGGGTGAAGCGGTCCAGTTGTTCCTTGACCGCAGCAATCACCTTGGGGTGGCGATGACCGGTGTTGACGACTGCTATGCCTGCGGCGAAGTCGATGTAGCGGTTGCCCTCCTTGTCCCAGATCTCGGCATTCTCGGCTCGGTCAGCGTAGATCTGCGTGGTCATCCCGACGCCACGGGAAATGGCTGCGTTCTTGCGATCGGTGAGGCTCGTCATCGTCGTCGTCCTGTTTACGAGGAATATATTGCATTTTTTCTGCAATTTTTCTGCGGAAGTGGTACATCTTTTCCGATGGATTGCAAATCAAATTTGGTGATCGAGACAACACCGCCACTGATGGGCATGTCTTGTGAGTCGACCGGCGCGGCGGCTAGATTGCCGGCGGCACCGATAGCTCGGAATCGCCTGGAGCCCCGATACCAGAAAGAGGAAACGGATTGATGAGCGGAGCCGGCAATGTACGCTACAAGGTCGCGGAGGCCGCGAGGCTGGCCGGCGTGTCGGCGTCCACGCTCAGACTCTGGGAAACGCAGGGGCTCGTAGTACCGGAGCGTTCGGCGACAGGTCATCGGCAATATAGCGATGCAGATCTCGCCCGGTTGAAGCGCATTTCCTGGTTTCGTGCCGAGCGTGGCCTGAACCCGGCCGCCATTCGCGAGGCTTTGGAGGCAGAGGGCGCGAACGACGACACCGGTCCGGCCGCATCGTCGGAGAGCAATCCTGATCTCCAGGTAGGCCGAAAGTTGCGGAGCCTGAGGCATGCAGCAGGCAAGACGCTCGAGCAGGTGGCAAGCGACGTCGGAATTGCCGCATCCGTACTCTCGACCTTGGAACGCACGTCGCAGGGCGTCTCCGTGGCAGTTCTCCATAATCTCGCGGAATATTTCGGCACGACTGTTTCCAGCCTCTCCGGCGAGGAGGAGCCGGAGGTGCGGGCACTCGTCAGGGCGGGCGAGTGGCGCAACTGGCCGCGCACGACGCCGGGGGTGACCGTGCAATTGCTCGCCGAGGGCCGAAACCAAATGGACTGCCATCGTTTTGTGCTGGCGCCGGGCGCTTCGAGCGAGGGCGCATATCGCCACGATGGCGAGGAGTTCGTCTATGTCCTCGCCGGCCGCGTCGAATTCATATTGGACTCCGATCAGTTCTACGATCTTCATCCGGGCGACTCGCTCTATTTCGAGAGCCGCCGCCGGCATGCTTGGTCCAATCGCCACGACGGCGAGACCATTCTGCTGTGGATCAATACACCACCGACATTTTAGTCGACTCAGCGAACGTCCGCGCGGGATGGTTGAATTAGTATATTCTTATCATTGCGCGGAATGTCGGCTGTATCGTCAAGGTTTCTACGACTAATATCGCCGCAGCCGCGCTCGACATGACGTCTAATCAGACTTTCGTCTGGTATTGCCGCAAAGACACACTTCAGGTTTCTCGGTTGCTGAAGCATTATGCTTGGCTCTGCCCCGCCAAACTTTGGCCCTATTCGCCCCTACAGTCGCCTATACCGCCCATTAACCATTCATTTACCTGTATAATTTCAGGGGCCCCTCGCCACAGGCAATCACCGAAACCGGCGGCAAAAATCATGATCACGCAGGGAGCTGGTGCCACCAGGAGAGTGTCCCACAAAGATTTAAGCTCGGAGGGGGATGTTCGATGCGGATTGCGCGCGACCGGCAGTTGGATGGGTTGAGAGCCGTCGCTGTCACGATGGTGCTCTATGGACATTTTTTCGCGGCCGACGGGTCCTATTGGGGCCATATCGGCGTGCGGCTGTTCTTCGTTCTGAGCGGCTTCCTGATCACCCGGTTGCTGCTCGACGCACGCGAGAATGCCCGTTTCGAGCCGGCGACGGCGCTGAAATCCTTCTATGCGCGTCGGGCGCTGCGCATCTTTCCGCCTTATTTCGCGGTCCTCGGCATTGTCTGGCTGATCGATCTGGAGAGCTCCAAGACGGTGCTGGCGTGGCACGCGTTTTACCTTTCGAATTTCTGGTACGCGCTCCAAGACGCGTGGACGCCGTGGGTCCTCTGTCATACATGGAGCCTTAGCATTGAAGAGCAATTCTACGTCGTCTGGCCGTTGATCGTCCTGATCGCGCCGAGACGCTCGATCGCAGCAATTTGCCTCGGCGTCATCGCTTGCTCCATCGCCTACCGCTTCTATTGGCCGTTTACGGGTACGCCGTCGCTGGCTCGCGATCTGCTTCCCCCCGCCTCAATGGACGCGCTCGCGTCCGGCGCTCTGCTCGCCGCCTATCGGTCGAAGAATGCGGCCTGGCCGCAATGGGCCAGGTTGAGTTGGATGCCCCTCCTGAGTGCATCTGTCTTCTTGTTCTGGCTGAGGCCCGTGACGCTGACGCCGATGTTGGAGTGGCTGGGCTGGATCGGGCTGGAGGTCTTTCCCCTTCTGCCGCTGACGATGCTGGTCGGCGCTTGTTCGAAGGGGATCGGCGGCTATCTTGGCCGGCTGACTGAACTTCCGCCTCTGACCGCGCTCGGGCGCATCAGTTATGGCGTCTATCTCTATCATGCGATCGTGCTGGCGCTCGCGGTCAAGGCTCAGCCCTGGCTTCCCGTAAACGTCTCCGAGCAGGGGCTTGGGCGGTTCCTGGTTGCGGGGGCAGCTACGTTGCTGATCGCGTCGATCTCCTGGCTGGCCTTCGAAAAGCCGCTCAATGCGCTGAAACGGCATTTTCCATACGTGCGGCCGAGAGTATCGGGAGCTGCGCCGGTACTCGCGAACGTGGGCGATCGGACTGCAGGCAGGGGCGCCGAATACCCTGCCTATCGGCCCGAACCGATCAGCGCCCGCAAATCCTTTCAAACTTCGGATCTTCAATAGTTACGCGAGCTGAACAATGCCGACGCCATTGGTCTCTGTCCTGCTGCCTGTCTACAACGCGGAACCCCATCTTCCCGCGGCGCTCGAAAGCATCCTGCGCCAGGACTACGAGCATGTCGAAATCATTGCCATCGATGACGGGTCGACGGACCGTTCGCTGGAGATCCTTGAGCGATATCGGAAAAATGACGGTCGCATCCTCATCGTCTCGCGCGAAAACCGCGGCCTTATTGCCACGTTGAACGAGGGGCTGGCTCTCGCCAGAGGCGAACTCGTCGCCAGGATGGACGCCGACGACATTTCCTATCGGTCCCGCTTTTCGCGCCAGGTCGCGTTGTTCAGCCAACGGCCGGGGCTGGCTCTCTGCGGTACGGGGATCGACACGTTAATCGGCAATCGGATCATTCGCGGCACGCCCAACCCGATCTTTCGGCCCGGAAGCCTGCGTACGTTGTCGATGTTCTTCACGATCTTCATGCACTCGACCGTGATCTTCAATCGGAAGGTAATACCGGAGCGGATGCTCGCTTACGATGCAAGCTACGTGCATGCGGAGGACTTCGATCTGTTCAGGCGCATTGCCGATCGCTTCCCAGTTTCGATTATCGATGAAGCCCTGGTCGCTTATCGTATCCATGGCGACAGCGTCACGAACAAGCACAAGCGCCGGATGCGCCAGAGCCATCTGAAGATCGTGGCCGAAAACCTTGAGCGGGAATGTCTTCTCGATGACACGGACGCGCTCGCCGAGATCGGCATCGCGGTCACGGTGGAGAGGATCCGGAATCTTGCCGAATTCGTCCTGGCGCTCGAACGGAAAATTTCGTCTCGACCGGCGGAAGTGCGTCAGGCCTATGAGGACGGAGCCCTCTGTTTTTTCTACTTTCTTTATCAGCTCATAGCCGATGAAGAGCGACCGGAGCTGACCCATGCTTTCCTCGCCCAGACCGGAAAATGGGGCCTAATTCGGCGCCGCGAGCGATACGGCCTGCTCGCCGGTGCGCGGGCGCCGTGGTGCAGCCGCATTTCGCTTGCCGCCACGAGGCGGGTGGACGGGCTGGCGCGGTACCTCCAATCGGTTCCCGCTGCGACTGTTCTTCATCAGAATGGCATGGCCTAGCATGGCGTCCGAACGTCCTGCAGCCGCACGAAAGCATCCCGACGCGGTGGTTGCGCGGCCAACCTCCGCCACTCCGATTTCTGGCGGGTCGCGGCCATTCGCAAGTTTCATCGTCTGCACGCGGGACCGGGTTCAGGCACTTGCCGCCTGCATCCGGTCGATCGAAGCCGCATGTCTTGCCTATGCTGGCATTACCAGCGAGCTCGTGATCGTCGACAACGGCTCGATGGATGGGACGCCGGACGAACTGATCCAAATAGCGGCGGCGTCGCCTGTCGCGATCGCGCTTGTCGCCGAACCGCGCCCGGGCCTGGCGGCGGCGCGCAATGCGGGAATGGAGCGGGCGCGCGGCCGGATTCTCGTTTTCGTCGACGACGACTGCGAAGTGCACCGCCACTATCTCGGCGATCTCGCGCGGCATTACGCCAATGGCGAACGGCGCGTCATCCGCGGCGGCCGCGTCGAACTTGGCGATCTCTCCGATCTGCCGTTCACGATCAAACGATCGACCGTTTCTGCGCGCTTGACGCGCGACGTCCATCCGGGCGGTTTCGTGCTCGGCTGCAACATGACAATGCACCGCGACGTCGCGGCGCTGGTTGGCCCTTTCGACGAGCGCTTCGGAGCGGGCGCGCCGCTGCAATCGGCTGAGGATACCGACTATCTCGTCCGCGCCTTTCAGCTCGATATCCCGGTCGAATACGTCCCCGACATGACCGTCTATCACCACCATGGACGGAAGGCTCGCGAGTCCATCGAGAAGCTGCACCGCAACTACAGCCTCGGCAACGGCGCTCTTTGCTTGAAGCATTTATTCAGGGCGCCATGGCTGCTCAAGCACTTCTGCTGGACTTTCAGATCCGCCTGTGGCCAAACCTTGGGCGGTGAGAGGTTCGACCCTGAACTCCAGCTATCCCATTGGCCGATCGTGTCGATGAATCTGCTTGGCGCAGCAAGGTTCATGCGCCTTGCCGTGACCGGCCCGGCGCCGCGTGCAGGGCTGCGTCAGATCCATCAGACAGCGGCAAAGTTGAGATGAGGGCCGTCATGTTGCGATTCCCTTTGCCCAGCATGCAGGTTCTGCGCAACGCGCTGGGAAGGCAGTTGCGGTTGCTTCCGATCGTCGTGGTTCTGGGCCTCGCCAGCGCCGCGCTCGAAGGCGCTGGCATCGGCCTCATCATCCCAATGCTCGGCATTATTGCCGGAAATCAGGATGCCGGCGGACTACAGGGGATATCCGCCTTCTTCCAGCAGGTGGGGGCGGGGCTCGATGACGGCCAAAGACTATTGGCGATCGCCGCGGGCGTTCTTGCACTGATCACGCTGAAGAATCTTCTCGCCTTTGCGAACACTCTGCTGACGACCTTTATCTATGGAAAGGCCAGTCACGCGATCCGAAGTGCTCTCTCGGACCAGCTCCTGAGGATCGGCTATCCTTTCTTCCTGCAGCAAAATCCCGGTCGCCTGCTCAACATCATCTCAAACGAGTCATGGCGGGCCTCCGACGCAATACAGACCGTGCTTGCTGCCCTCGTGAACTGTTCCGCTGCCATCATCCTGCTTGCGTTTCTGCTCTTGCTTTCCTGGCAGATGACGCTGTTCGTCGCGCTTGGCCTCGTTCTCGTCCAGCTCGCGCACGCCGCTTTGTCGGCCACTCTTAGAGGCCCGAGCCGCGATGTGACGTCCTTCAACAGCGAGCTCGCCGCGAGGATGCTTCATCTCGTGCATGCCGGGCGGCTGATCCGCGTGTTCGGTCAGGAGGAGCGCGAGAAGGCGGTATTCGATGCCGCTTCGGACGCCGTCCGCCGGGCTGGATTCGTCCTGCAAAGCCGTCAGGGATCGTTGCCACCGCTCACCGAAGTGCTGCATTCCGCCCTGTTCCTGGCGGCGGTCGTCAGTGCATGGTCTGCCGGCGTAAGCTTCCCGGTCATCGTCGCCTTCGTCGTGCTGCTCTATCGTTTGCAGCCGCACGTACGCGCGCTGCAAATGTCCTGGGGGCAGATCCAGGGTTGGAGCGGCTCGCTCGAGGAGGTGCGCTGGCTCCTCGATCCGTCGGACAAGCCGAAGCCTCCCGCGGGTCACGAGCCCGTCGCCGGATTGCGCGAGGGCATGAGATTCAATCACGTGACGTTCCGATATCCAGGCTCCGAGACACGCCCCATCGTGCTGCGCTCGGCCACGTTCGACATTCGCAGTGGCCGCTCGACGGCGATCATCGGGCGGTCGGGCGCTGGCAAGACCACGATCGTCAATCTCCTGTGCCGGTTTGTGGAGCCTGACGAAGGGCGCATCCTCGTCGATGGTGTGCCGCTCGACCAAATCGATCCTGCCCAGTGGCGGCGTCAGATTGCCGTCGCCAGCCAGGATCTCGAACTGGTGGACGGCAGCATCTTCGAAAACATCACCTACGGCCAGGACGCTACGATCGCCGAAGTGGAGCGAGCAGCCAAACTGGCCGAGGCACATACCTTCGTGGAGAATATGCCCGAGGGCTACGCGACCGTTGTCGGCTATCGCGGAGCGAGCCTGTCGGCGGGGCAGCGGCAGCGCATTGCCCTTGCCAGGGCCTTGGTGCGCGACCCCGAAATCCTGATCCTCGACGAAGCGACCAATGCCGTCGACGGCCTGTCGGAGGCCGCGATCGTCGAGACGCTGAGATTAAGGGCTGGCCGCCGCACGACCATCGTGATCAGTCACCACCGCAGCACGATTTCGTTCTGCGACGATGTGGTGGTTCTCGGCAGCGGTCGCGTGCAGAGCCAGACGCCGCTGGCTGACGTCGCATCTTTGAGCATGGACCAGCTCTACGAGCACGAGACACGCGTGGAGCGCCACGGTTGAGTCCAGCAGAGGCAACGCGGCACGCTCGTCGGGCGCGCCGCTTCGTGATGATTGCTTGCCAATACGCGTTGGTGATCAGTCGCCCTTGGCGTAATGCTTAGCCATTTCCGGCAGGCGCAGCACCCTGATCTTTGAGGCTTGGCCCGCAGCGCGGAAGGCCTCGAAGCGCTCCCTGCAGACCTCGGTCATGCGCGCGATCGCAGGCTTCAGGTAGTTGCGCGGATCGAAATTGTCCGGATGCTCGAGGTGGTGCTTGCGGATTTCGCCGGTGAAGGCGAGCCGGAGATCGGTGTCGATGTTGACCTTGCGGACGCCGAGCGGGATCGCCTTCTGGATCTCGGCGACCGGCACGCCCCAAGTCTTCTTCATCTTGCCGCCATAGCTATTGAAAAGCTCCTGGAGATCGGCCGGCACGGACGACGATCCATGCATGACGAGATGGGTGTTCGGCAGCCGCCTGTTGATCTTGGCGATCGTGTCGATCGAAAGAATCTCGCCGTCGGGCTCGCGGGTGAACTTGTAGGCGCCGTGGCTGGTGCCGATCGCGACGGCAAGCGCGTCGACGCCTGTCTTGGAAACGAAATCGAAGGCCTGATCCGGATCCGTCAGCAGTTCTTCGCGGGATAGCTTGCCCTCGAAACCGTGGCCGTCCTCCTTGTCGCCGGCGCCTGTTTCGAGATTGCCGAGGCAGCCGAGTTCGCCTTCGACGGAAACGCCGGCCGCATGGGCGATCTTCACGACTTCCGCGGTCACCGCGACATTATATTCATAGCTCGCGACGGTCTTGCCGTCCTTTTCGAGCGAACCGTCCATCATCACCGAGGTGAAGCCGTTGGTGATGGCGGAAATGCAGGTTGACGGCTGGTCGCCATGGTCGAGATGCAGACAGACCGGAATATGCGGGTATTCCTCAGCCGCGCCGAGGATCAGATGGCGAAGGAAGGCGTCCCCGGCATAGGCGCGCGCGCCGCGGCTCGCCTGCAGGATCACCGGAGAATCCGTCGCATCGGCGGCACGCATGACCGCCTGAATATATTCGAGATTGTTCACATTGAAGGCTGGCAGCGCATAATTGTTCTCCGCCGCGTGGTCGAGCAGTTGCCGCAATGTGATCAATGCCATTCGAAATCTCCCTGATGCTGGACGCCCCACTCCAGGCGCCGTGGATAGGCGGAAAACGGGTTCAACAGTACCCGAGCGATCTTGTTCGCGAGGGCGTCGAAGACGGTTTTGACCACGCTTCGACGGATCTGGAACCGACTTTGCCGGACCAAGTCGAAGGCACAATAATTCATGCGGGTCTTTTGGCAACGGGGGCAGCGGCACGGTCGAACACTTGATAGACGTGCGTCAGCGGATTTTGCTGTGGATGAGAAATCGCACAGTGAAAATTCGCGGCTTTCGCTTTCTGGTGGTGCTGGCAGGGTGCGCGGGAAAGAGGGCAAAGGCGCGCATGCCGGTAGTCGACGAGAGACGAAATCGCTCCTTAACGACGCGGTGGCGCAGTCACTGCGTACTCGCGAATTGCAAAAAAATTGCGACAGGAGCCGCATATTTTTCTGCATATTACGTAAAGTGCCGCTTCAATTCACAAAGTTTGCATATCGGCCCTGCCGGGTCGGTTTTCGGGGCCAAAATTACGATCCCTGGATCCGATCTAAAACGTTACAGTTTGCCGTTCGGCCCGCTGCTGTCCAGCCTGACCAAAGTCGCAAAGGAGACGAAGTTCACCGCAAACGAAATACAACCTATGCGTCTATGGAAATCACGGCCTATAGAGAAGGATGCAATTTTCCGCACAAAGCGCCTTGCCTTTGTTGAGAATTTGCCCTTCTCTCCTGCGATCACAACCCAAAAAGAGGGGAAGGAGAAAAAACAATGACCTCACTGAAACTTAAACTCAGCGCCGCAGCGTTGCTTGGCTCGCTGCTGATCGGCGCAAGCCCGGCGCTTGCGGAGGCGGTACTTCACCGCGGCAACGCCGGCGAGCCGCAGACGCTCGACCAGGCCCACACTTCGATCAACATCGAAGAATTCATCCTGAAGGATCTCTATGAAGGCCTGACGATTTACGACGCCGCGGGCAAGATCATCCCGGGTGCAGCCGAAACCTGGGAGCTTTCGGATGACGGCACCGTCTATACCTTCAAGCTGCGCGCCGATGCCAAGTGGTCGGATGGTTCGCCGGTAACGGCCGAGGACTTCGCATTCTCGTTCCGCCGTGTGGAAGACCCGAAGACGGCGGCCGAATACGCCAACATTCTCTTCCCGATCAAGAATGCCGAGAAGGTCAACAAGGGGGAGGTTCCAGTCGATCAGCTCGGTGTGAAGGCTGTCGACGAAAAGACGCTCGAAATCACGCTTGAGCGACCGACCCCGTTCTTCCTGGAACTGCTCGCCCACCAGACCGCTCTTCCGGTCAGCAAGGCAAGCGTCGAAAAGAACGGCGCCGATTTCGTCAAGCCGGGTGTGATGGTCTCGAACGGCGCGTTCAAGCTGACCGCCCATGTGCCGAACGACAGCCTGACCGTCGAGAAAAACGCGAACTACTGGGACGCCACCAACGTCAAGCTCGACAAGGTGATCTTCTACCCGATCGACGACCAGGCTGCCTCGGTGCGTCGTTTCGAAGCGAAGGAAATGGACCTCGCCTACAACTTCTCGGCCGACCAGATCGAGCGCCTGCGCAAGTCGTATGGCGACCAGGTCCACGTCTCGCCGACGCTGGCGACCTATTACTATGCATTCGACACGAGGCAGGAGCCCTATAACGACGTTCGCGTTCGCCGCGCACTGTCGATGGCGGTCGACCGCGACTTCCTCGCCAAGGAGATCTACAGCGGCTCGCAGCTTCCGTCCTACTCCATGGTCCCGCCGGGCCTCGAGACCTACGGCGAACCCGCCAAGGCCGACTTTGCGGACATGTCGCAGCTCGACCGCGAGGACAAGGCAATCGAGTTGATGAAGGAAGCCGGCTACGGCGAGGGCGGCAAGCCGCTCAGCATCGAAATCCGCTACAACACCAACCCGAACCATGAACGTGTTGCAACGGCTGTCGCCGACATGTGGAAGAACACCTTCGGCGCCAAGGTCTCGCTGGTCAACCTCGACGTGTCGTCGCACTACGCCTACCTGCAGGAAGGCGGTAAGTTCAACGTCGCGCGTGCCGGCTGGGTTGCCGACTATGCCGACGCCGAAAACTTCCTGGCGCTGAGCCTCAGCAGCAACAAGACCTTCAACTATGGCCACTTCGAAAACGCCGAGTACGACGCGTTGATGAAGAAGTCCTATGAAGAACAGGATCCGGCAGCGCGCGCGAAGCTTCTCCATGAAGCCGAGACTCTATTGATGAAGGAACAGCCGATCGCGCCGTTCCTCACCCAGGCGGACCTGTGGCTCGTCTCGAGCCGCGTCAAGGGCTGGCAGGACAACGGACCGAACGCGCATCTGAGCAAGTTCCTGAGCGTCGCCGAATAACGAACTGAGGCGACGCGCGGCCGGTCTGCCGCGCGTCGCCTCCGGAGTACATCCATGATCCCCTTCATCCTCCGCCGTCTGGCGAGTGCGGTGCCGACGCTATTCATCGTCGTCACCATATCCTTCTTTCTGATGCGGTTTGCCCCAGGCGGCCCCTTCAATCTCGAGCGTCCTCTCCCTCCCTCCACGATGGAGAACCTGATGAGGACCTATCACCTCGATCAGCCGCTCTGGCGCCAATACGTTATCTATCTCAGCAATGCGGTGACGGGCGACTTCGGTCCGAGCTACATCTACCACGACAACAATGTGGCGCAGTTGATCGGCAAGGGCCTGCCCTATTCGATGGAGCTCGGCTTCTACGCTCTGCTTCTGGCCGTGATCGGCGGTGTGATCGCCGGCACGATTGCAGCCCTTAGGCAGAACAGCATCCTCGACTTCGGGATCATGGCCGTCTCGACGATTGGCGTCACCGTTCCGAACTTCGTTGTCGGTCCGGTCCTGACGCTCGTTTTCGCGATCGTCCTGTCGTGGCTGCCGGCGGGCGGCTGGGGGGACGGATCGTTCCGCTTCCTGATCCTGCCGATGATCGCTCTCGCATTGCCGCAGCTCGCCGTCTTCGCCCGGCTGACCCGTGGCTCGATGATCGAAGCGCTCCACACCGACCACATCCGTACCGCAAAGGCCTATGGCCTGCCGTCACGCGCGGTCGTGGTGACGCACGCGATGCGCGGCGCGATGCTTCCCGTCGTTTCCTATCTCGCACCCTGTGCGGCCGCACTCCTTACAGGTTCGGCCGTGGTGGAGACGATCTTCACCATCCCAGGAGTCGGACGCTATTTCGTACTCGGCGCGATCAACCGCGACTATACTCTGGTCATGGGCACCGTGGTCCTCATCGCCATCTTCGTCATCGTTTTCAATCTCCTGGTCGATATTCTCTACGGCCTGCTCGATCCGAGGGTTCGCCATGACTGATATCGCCCACGTACCGGAGGTTTCTGCCGAAACGAAGGGCCGCAGCCTCTTTCAGCTCGCCGCGCTCCGCTTCCGCCGCAATCGCGCCGCCATGGCCGGTTGTGTGATGCTGGTGTTGATCGCACTCTTCTCCTTCGTCGGGCCGCTATTCTCGCCGCATAGCTACGATCAGGTGTTCCCGTCCTATGTTTCGATTGCTCCTAGCCTCGAACCGCGGCCAGATAGCTCGACGCTTCAGGACGTGATGGAAGGTGTGGCGACCCGCGCGCGCGTAACGCTCAAGGAATTCGCCGTTGAGGGCGAGGGGTTCACCGCTACCATTACTTCTACCTCGGACCAGCCGATCGATCCGCGCGCGACGCGCTACTTCGACAGGGCCAACGAGTTCGAGGGTACGAAGGTCGTCGCGACCGAGGACGATGGCCGCACCTTGAAGGTCGAGGGCCAGGTGGACCGCGAATATTTCCCGTTCGGCACCGACTCGAACGGTCGTGACCTGCTCGTTCGCGTGATGCTCGGTGGACAGATCTCGATCGCAGTCGGGCTGCTCGCGAGCCTCGTCTCGCTTGGCATCGGCGTCGTCTATGGGGCGACCTCGGGCTATATCGGCGGGCGCGTCGACAACGTCATGATGCGCCTGGTCGAGATCCTTTATTCGCTGCCCTTCGTCTTCCTCGTCGTCGTGCTCGTCGTCTTCTTCGGCCGCAGCTTCATCCTGATCTTCCTGGTGATCGGCGCGGTCGAATGGCTGGACATGGCGCGTATCGTGCGGGGGCAGACGCTTGCGCTCAAACGGCGCGAGTTCGTCGGTGCGGCACAGGCACTCGGTCTTACCGACTGGCAGATCATCCGCCGCCACATCATCCCGAACACGATCGGCCCGGTGATCGTCTTCGTCACCGTCGTCGTGCCGAAGGTCATCCTGCTCGAAAGCTTCCTCTCCTTCCTCGGCCTCGGTGTGCAGGCGCCGCTGACGAGCTGGGGCGCGCTGATCTCCGAAGGAGCAAACAACATCCAGTCGGCGCCGTGGCTGCTCATCTTCCCGGCCATCTTCTTCGTCGTCACGCTGTTTTCGCTGAATTTCGTCGGCGACGGCCTGCGCGATGCGCTCGACCCGAAGGACCGCTGACATGGCAGACATGAAGGAACCCATTCTCACCGTTCGCGGTCTCAAGGTGGACTTTTCGACCCCGGACGGTACCGTCGAGGCCGTGAAAGGCATCGATCTCGAGGTCCGCGCCGGCGAAACCCTGGCGGTCGTTGGCGAGTCCGGCTCGGGAAAAAGCCAGACCATGATGGGTATCATGGGACTGTTGGCTAAGAACGGCACCGTGACCGGTTCGGCCCGCTATCGCGGCCAGGAGCTTGTCGGCCTTGCGCCCAAGGCGCTGAACAACGTCAGGGGCTCGAAGATCACGATGATCTTCCAGGAGCCGATGACGTCGCTCGATCCGCTCTACACGATCGGCCGACAGATCGCCGAGCCGATCGTGCACCACCGCGGCGGAACGTTCAAGCAGGCGCGCAAGCGGGTGCTTGAACTGTTGGAGCTCGTGGGCATTCCCGAGCCGACTCGTCGTGTCGACAGCTATCCGCACGAACTCTCGGGCGGTCAGCGGCAGCGCGTGATGATCGCCATGGCGCTTGCCAACGAGCCGGACATCCTGATTGCCGACGAACCGACGACCGCGCTGGATGTCACCATTCAGGCGCAGATTCTCGATCTTCTGAGGTCGCTGCAGAAGCGCTTCGGCATGGCGATCGTGCTGATCACGCACGACCTCGGCATCGTGAAGCATTTTGCCGAGCGCGTTGCCGTGATGCGCCGGGGCGAGGTCGTCGAGCAGGGCACGACGGCGGAGATCTTCGAACGGCCGAAGGCCGATTACACGAAGATGCTGCTTGCCGCCGAACCGAGCGGACGCAAGGCCTCGCCGCCGGAAAACGTACCGATCGTTCTCGAAGGCCGCGACGTTTCGGTCGATTATTCGATCGGCGGCGGGCTGTTCCGTGGTGGTTCTTCGGTGTTCCGGGCCGTCGACGGCGTCAATCTGCGCCTGAGGCAAGGCCAGACGATCGGCATCGTCGGCGAATCCGGGTCGGGCAAATCGACCTTGGGCCGGGCGCTGCTGAGACTCCTGCCGAGCAAGGGCCACTATCGCTTCGGCATGACCGATATCTCAGGCTTCGACCGCAGCGCGATGCGGCCCTTGCGCCGCGAGCTTCAGCTCGTGTTCCAGGATCCCTATGGCTCGTTGTCGCCGCGCCGAACGGTCGGTGAAATCATCACCGAGGGCCTTTACGTGCACGAGCCCGATCTCAACCGGGCCGAGCGGGACCGCCGCGCGATCGCCGCACTGAAAGAGGTCGGTCTCGATCCCGCGTCGCGCAACCGTTATCCGCACGAGTTCTCGGGCGGCCAGCGCCAGCGGATCGCGATCGCCCGCGCCATGATCCTGAAGCCGAAAGTCGTGATCCTCGACGAACCGACGTCGGCGCTCGACCGTTCGGTGCAGGGGCAGGTTATCGAACTGCTGCGCGACCTGCAGCGTTCTTACGGCCTCTCCTACATCTTCATCAGTCACGACCTTTCCGTCGTGAAGGCGATGTCGGATTATGTGATCGTGATGAAGAACGGCCGTATCGTCGAGGAAGGCGAAACGGACGCGATCTTCGAGGCGCCAAAGGAGCCCTACACCAAGACGCTGATCGGCGCTGCCTTCAACGTCTGAAATCCGTAGCTTGAACGGCAGAGACGCGGCACCCGTGTCTCTGCTCCTATCGCTTCTTTTGAGCGAGAGCGGGATGCGGGCGGAAAACCGCGCACAGTTTTCCTTGTGGCGAAGATAGGCCGCCGTGAACGCACCCAGCGCCGATCCGGAATTTCCGCTGGTCGTCCCCAGTTCCCATGGCCTACTGCGGTGAGGAACTATCGTTGCCTCATCCGAGTTTTCAATAATGTCCGAGCATTCGGTCTTGAGAGAAACTCGATGCCCGGGTTGCGCCTGCGGAAATTGCGGCGAGAAAGGCGATGGATTTCATAGAAGCGGTCAACGCCGCCGTAGCTTGGCTGCAGACTGTCGTTCTGAACGAGTGGACGGTCTATCAGTGCGTCGTGATTGTAACCGGTTACCTGATTTGCGGTTTCCTGGCAAAACGGATAGAGCCGGCAGTGGAGACCCGCGCGCGCGCCATCAAGGGAAATCCCGATCTGCTCCGCGTCATCATCGCCTTCATGCGGCGGCTGCGGTGGCTTTTCTTGATTGCGTGGCTGTGGATCGCGAACGTTATTTTGCTGCGATTTGGATGGCCTTCGTCCCGGTGGCTGGTGGCCACGGCCCTTACGCTCGTGGCGGCGTGGTTTGTGATCGTGGTTCTTACGCGCATAATCAGAAACCACATGCTCGCACGAGTCGTTGCGGTCGCCGGCTGGCTCTACTTTGCGCTTTACGCACTTGGACTGGATGACACGATCCTGACCGCGCTTGATGGCATTGCCGTCAACCTCGGCGCTGCCCGTCTTTCGATGTTGCTGGTCTTGAAGGCCATCGTCCTTTCTGCCGCGCTGATCTGGCTGGCCGTTCTGATCGGCAACATGTCGTCCCACTGGTTACAGAAGTCCTCGGATCTCACGCCGTCGCTCAAGGTTCTCATCAGCAAGCTCATCAAGATCAGCTTGATCGGATTGGCGGGCGCTATCGCCCTATCTGCAACAGGCATCGACCTGACGGCCCTCACTGTCTTTTCGGGTGCCGTCGGCGTCGGCATCGGTTTCGGCCTGCAGAAAGTGGTCTCCAATTTCGTATCCGGAATCATCATCCTTCTCGACAAGTCGATCAAACCGGGCGACACGATTACGCTTGGAGAAACCTTCGGCGCGATCCGCGACCTACGCTCCCGCTTCGTCTCCGTGATCACGAGAGATGGAAAGGAATATCTTATCCCCAACGAAGATTTCATTTCCGAGCAGGTCGTGAACTGGTCCTTTTCCAGCGAGTATGTCCGCATAGAGGTCGATTTTGGGACCTCGTACGACAGCGACCCGCATGAGGTCGCGCGCATCGCGGTTGAGACTGCGAAAGCCATTCCGCGGGTAGCCAGTGACTACGCCCAGCCGGTTTGTTGGATAACCGCATTCGGCTCATCGTCGCTTGATTTCAAATTGAGGTTCTGGATCTCCGATCCGAGCAACGGGCTGACAAACGTGCGCGGTGAGGTCCTCATGGCATTGTGGGATGCGTTTAAGGAGGCAGGTATTTCAATCCCGTTCCCGCATCGTGAAATCATCATGAAGACACCTGTCGAGGTCGTGGATTCACTTGAACGCGGCGAAGAAATGCGGAGCGCCCCGGCGCACGCGTCCCGTTCCAACGCGTGAGGGCATCACGCGTCGTCGTCACGTTGTGCGTCTGCCGCCAGAAGCCTTTTGTCGAGGCCGAACTTCTGCATCTTTTCATAAAGCGTCTTGCGCGAGATCCCGAGCGACTCGTAGACAGGCTTCAGCGCCCCGCCATGGGCCGCAAGCGCGCTGGCGATAAGGCTCTTTTCGAAGGCGGCGACCTTGTCGGCGAGACGCGCCCCGTTTGGTCGAGCAGCGTCGTCCTGTTCGGCTTCAAGCCCGAGCACGAACCGTTCGGCGGCATTGCGCAGTTCGCGAACATTGCCCGGCCAGTCGCGCTCGGCGATTTCTGACGCCAGAGCAGGGGAAATCTCGACGTCGTCGCGGCCATAGCGCGCGGCGGATTCGCGCACGAGTTGCATGAAAAGCAGCGGAATGTCGGAGCGGCGTTGGGCAAGCGGCGGCACGCGCAGCGTCGCGACGTTCAACCGATAGAGCAGATCGGCGCGGAAACGGCCGGCGGCAACTTCCCGCTCCAGATCGACTTTGCTGGTGGCGACGAAGCGTACGTCGAGCGGCACGATTTCATTGGAGCCGAGCCGGGTTATCACCCGTTCCTGCAGCACGCGCAGGAACTTTGCCTGGAGGTCGAAGGGCATGGAGCCGATCTCGTCGAGCAGGATGGTGCCGCCGCGCCCGTGCTCGAACTTGCCGTAGCGCGGTCGCAACGCGCCGGGAAACGCGCCGGCCTCATGCCCGAAAAGCTCGCTCTCGATCAGCGTCTCCGGAAGGGCGGCGCAATTGATGGCAATGAAAGGGCTGTTGGCGCGGCTGCTCAAGTCATGGAGTGCGCGTGCCACGACCTCCTTGCCGACACCCGTTTCTCCGATGATCAGTGTATCGGCGTCGGAAGCGCCGATGGCGCGGACCTTGTAGCGCAGGTCGACCATCGCCTGGCTTCGCCCCGGCAGCCGTTGCTCGATGTCGTCGCGCTTTCCCGCAACTGCTCTCAGGCGCCGGTTTTCAAGCACGAGGCCGCGCCACTCGAGCGCGCGGCGAATGGTTCCGGCGAGCGTTTGCGCCGTGAATGGCTTTTCGACGAAATCGTAGGCGCCTTCGCGCATCGCGCGCACGGCGAGTTGGACGTCGCCGTGACCCGTCACGAGGATCACCGGAACCTCGGCGTCGATTTCGCGAATACGCTGCAGAAAGGTCATGCCATCCATGCCCGGCATGCGAATGTCGCTGATCACCACGCCGGAAAAGCTGAAGCCGATGAACTCGAGCGCGTGTTCGGCACTGGCGAATGTGTCGACGCGAAAACCTGCAAGCTCGAGCGCCTGGGCGCTCGAATGGCGAAGTTCCTCTTCGTCGTCGACGAGCAGAACACGACTCTCGGTCATTCGGCGGCCTCACGCCCGGCCCGGCTGACGGCCGCAAGTTCGATGCGAAACACGGCACCTCCTTCAGGGTGGTTCGAAACGGTCAGGTTGCCGCCGAAATCCTTGACGATGTTGTAGGAGATAGAGAGTCCGAGGCCGAGCCCCTTGCCGACACCCTTGGTGCTGAAGAACGGATCGAAGATGCGTTCCGCAATGGCGGATCCCACACCTGGTCCTCGGTCGCGGATCGTGATCACCACCTTGTCGCCTTCGCGGCAGGCGTTGACCGAAATCGCACGATCATCGAGGCCCTCGACCGCGTCGACTGCGTTGGCGATAACGTTGACGAGCACCTGCTGAAGCCGGACAGATCCCGCCTGGACAACAAGCGGTTCGTCGCCGAGATCGATATCCACAGCGGCGTTTGCCGCCTTGATCCGGGCGGCCACGATTTCCATTGTGTCCCGCATCACCTCGTCGAGAGGTACAGGGCCAAGCTTCTCATTGGGCTTGCGCGCAAAATTGCGTAGATGCCGGCTGATGGACGCCATACGGTCGATAAGACCGGAAATGCGCCTGACATTGTCGCTCGCCTCGGCCGTTCGTCCCCGCTCGATCAGGAGGGCCGCACTGTCGGCATAGGTTTTGGCAGCGGCAAGCGGCTGGTTGAATTCATGTGAGAGGGCTGCCGACATCTGGCCGAGGCCGGCGAGCTTGCCCGCCTGGATGAGGTCCGCCTGGGTCTGGCGCAACTGCCGCTCGGTGAGTCTGCGCTCGGCGATCTCCTCCTCGATCTGGGCATTGACGCGCGCGAGATCGGCGGTGCGCTCTTCGACCCGGCGCTCAAGCTCGCTTTGGGCTTGCGCCTGCATCACGAGGCGCTCCCTGAGACGCGCACGGCGCTGCCAGAGAACGGCGACCGCAAGGCCGGCAAGGCCGCAAAGCAACATCGCGGCGGTAACCGCGGTCAGTGCCTGTGTCTTGACGGACGCCGTATCGATCAGGACGTTCACCGTCCAGTCGGCTTCAGGCATATATTGCGAAAGGACAAGGTATTCACGGCTCGCGTCACCGCTCGCAATCCGCATCAATTGGTGGTCGAACAGCGTGCTGCGCGATACTGGCAGCGGACGGAGAACCGCGTTTGCATAGCGGCGCGAGGCCTCGGTGCGCGAGAGACGGTCGGGCGTCAGCGGCAGAATGCTTGCGTAGAGCCATTCCGGACTGCCGCTCATGAAAATGATGCCTTCGGGGTCGGAGACGAACAGCTTGTACTCGCCTCCCTGCCAGGAGGCCTCGATCGTCTCGATATCGACCTTGAAGACTATGACGCCGCGGATTTCATCGCCGACGCGGATCGGCGAGCCGAAATAGTAGCCGCGCTTGAGCGACGTCGTGCCGAGCGCGTAGAAGCGGGACTGCATGCCCTTCAAGGCATCCTGAAAATAAGGACGATAGCTGAAATTCTCGCCGACGAAGCTTGCGGGGCCGTCGTAGTTGCTCGCTGCGATCGTGTCGCCATCCGGTGTGATCACATAGATGTCCGAGGATCTGAGGAGGGCGTTGATTTCCTTCAGGTAGGTGTTGACGCTCTCGCGGAGCCGCCGATCCTGCGGCCGCGTGGCCAGTTCCTTGACGTCATCGTGATCGGCAATCAGGGCCGGAAGCGCCTGGTAGCGATTGAGGTGCCCGCTCAAGGCGGAGACGGCAAGCCTCAGCGTTGTGGTCGCCTGCGCCGAAGCCTCCTGCATATAACGGTGCGTGGCTACAGCGTTGCCCTGCCAGGCGATGGGCACGGCGATGAGCGGCAGCAGGCAGAGCGCAAGCACTAGACGATATCTCACGGAATGCCCGGCTCCTCCTCCCACGCGTTCCTCTCGGATGACCGATTTAATCAATCGTAGGGGCCAA
The DNA here is from genome assembly GCF_004827385.1 of Ensifer sp. MPMI2T. Lineage (GTDB taxonomy): Bacteria > Pseudomonadota > Alphaproteobacteria > Rhizobiales > Rhizobiaceae > Sinorhizobium. Next base: position 101,855 of record NZ_SRXN01000020.1, on the reverse strand, counting down.
CTCAACCGGTGGCAAGTCACTCGCAGGAGTCGATTCTTCTCAACGAGAAACCAAGCTTGTCAACGCCGCGTTGACAATGCGTTTGTCCGCGTCAGCCTTTCGCAAAGGAAAGCAACGGCGCATCTATACGCCATCAACGAGCCCGGTTTGGAGACGGGCAGAAAGGAACATGACAATGCTCGACCAGATCAAAGGCCTGCATCACGTCACGTCGATGGCGGACGACGCCCGCACCAACAACCAGTTCTTCACCAATACGCTTGGCCTGCGCCGCGTCAAGAAGACCGTGAACTTCGATTCGCCGGACGTCTACCACCTCTATTATGGTGACGAGGTCGGCACGCCCGGCACCGTGATGACCTATTTCCCGTTTCCCCAGATGCCGCGCGGCCATGCCGGGACGGGAGAAGTCGGAACGACTGTCTTCGCTGTCCCGGTCGGTTCGCTCGGTTTCTGGCATGACCGCTTGAGCAAACTTGGCGTCACGGGCCTCAAGGACGAGGAAACCTTCGGCGAGAAACGTTTGAACTTCGCCGGCCCGGATGGCGACGGCTTCGCTCTGGTCGAAGTGAAGGATGATCCGCGTGCCCCGTGGACCGAGGGCGGCATTGCCGCCGATCACGCAATCCGTGGCTTCCACTCGGTCGCCATGCGCTTGCGCGATGAAGGCGCCACGTCCGAACTCCTCAAGTTCATGGGCTATCAGGAGCTCGACCGCAAGGATGGCGTCACCCGGCTGATCGTCCCGGGCGGCAACGGTGCAAGCCTCGTCGACCTCGAAACGCTGCCGAACGTCAATCGCGCGTCTCAGGGCGCCGGCTCCGTGCACCATGTCGCCTTCGCAGTCGACAATCGCGAAAAGCAGCTGGAAGTGCGCAAAGCCCTGATGGACACTGGCTATCATGTCACGCCGGTCATCGATCGTGACTACTTCTGGGCGATCTATTTCCGGACACCGGGTGGGGTGCTTTTCGAGATCGCCACGAACGAGCCCGGCTTTGATCGTGACGAGGAGATTGCCCATCTCGGCGAGGCGCTGAAACTGCCGCAGCAGCACAAGCATCTGCGCCCGATCCTGGAAAGCCACCTGCAGAAGCTGGAAGCATAGACTTCCAGTATCTCTGCGGCCGAGATTTCCTCCTCCGATTCACGCGGGGAGGGGCTTGATGTGACGAATAGTAGCGGCACCGCCTGTGCAGGCTGGTGCCAAGGAGAGCTCCAATGGTCGACCACGGCTATGTGCATAAATTGAAAGCCGGCAAGCCCGGCAGCCCGATCCTCTTCGTTCTTCACGGCACCGGAGGCGACGAGAACCAGTTTTTCACCTTCGGCTCGCAGCTTTTGCCGGAGGCGACGATCGTGTCGCCGCGCGGCGACGTGTCGGAATCCGGCGCGGCCCGCTTTTTCAGGCGCACCGGCGAAGGTGTGTATGATATGGCGGACCTCGCCCGCGCCACCACGAAGTTGGCAAGCTTCGTCACGACGCTCGCCGCCGAGCATGAGGCCTCGGCAATCATCGGCCTAGGCTATTCCAACGGCGCCAATATCATTGCGAACGTCCTGATTGAAGAAGGCGTCTTCGACAAGGCAGTGCTGATGCACCCGCTGATCCCGTTCAAGCCGAAAGCCAATCCGAAGCTCGAGGGCCGGGGCATACTGATTACCGCCGGAGAGCGCGATCCAATTTGCCCGGCGCCACTAACGCAGTCGCTCGCCGATTATTTCAAGGATCAGAAAGCGGAAGTTGCCGTAGAGTGGCATTCCGGCGGCCATGATATCCGGCAGAACGAGATTGCCGCGGTTGAACGGTTCGTGAAAACGTGAAAGTCGCACCGGATTGAGCTAGGTCTATAAAACTAAGCTCAATCCGGTGGGGCAGCGGTGAAAACGATCAATATCCATGAGGCTAAGGCCCATTTGTCCCGCCTTGTCTAGAAGGCGGCGAGGGAGAGCCGTTCATCATCGCTAAGGCGGGAAAGCCTCTGGTGAAGGTGGTTGCCCTCGATCAGCCTTCCGAGACCGAAAAGCAGCGGATCGGCTTTACGATCGGCCAGATTGTGGTGCCGGACGATTTCGATCGTATGGGCAGCGATGAGATTGAAAATCTCTTCGGTACCGGCGCATGACCATACTGATCGAGACGCAGATACTGAGATAGCCGTTGCTCCCGCAAGTATCCCGGACCAATCCGGCTTGTCTGACCTTGCTACTCCAGCTTGCTGCGAAAGAGCCAGGCGGCGGCGGAGAGTGTCACGATGGCGATCAAGCAGAGCGGCAGCGTCTGGTGGACGACCTCGGCGAGCGGGATATCCTTGAGGAACACGCCTTTCACGATCACCAGGAAATAACGCAGCGGATTGACGAGCGTGATCGGCTGCAGCCAGGACGGCATGTTCTCGATCGGTGTCGCGAAACCTGACAGGAGCATGGCGGGAACCATGAACAGAAAGGCTCCCAAAATTGCCTGCTGCTGTGTCATCGACAGAGCCGAGATAAAAAGGCCGAGACCGACGACGGACGCGAGATAGAAGACCGCGCTGCCGTACAGCAGGAAGAGCGAGCCGCGCAGCGGTACGCCGAAAATGAATACGGCCGCGAGAATGTAGATCGTGATGTGGAAGAGGCCGATCAGCATCGGCGGTATCAGTTTGCCGATGAGGATTTCGTGGGTGCGCAACGGCGAGACGATGAGCTGATCGAAGGTGCCGAGCTCGCGTTCGCGGGCAACCGACAGCGCGGTGACGACCAGCCCGATCAGGAGCGCAATGCTTGCCACTAAGTTCGGCACCATGAACCATTGGTAGGTGAGGTTGGGGTTGAACCAGTTGCGCGCCTCGACCCGGATCACGTCGGATGCCGCACGTTTTCCCGCGGGGGTTTCCGAAGCGAGCGTGCCGACGATCTGGGTCAGATAACCGGAAACGATCTGCGAGGCGTTGGAACGCCGCCCGTCGAGGATCACCTGCACTTCGGCCGGCCGTCCCGCTTCGATGTCGCGCGAGAAAGTCGGACCGATTTCCAGTGCGGCAAGCACACGCTGCTTATCGATGGCGCGCCGGACCTCCGCCGGACTGTTTGCCCCCGTGATCGTTCGGAAGGTCGGCGATCCGCCGACCCGCTGGACCAGCTCCTGGCTCCAATGGCCCGTATCGCGATCGAGCACCATCAGGTCGACGTTCTTCACCTCCAACGTTGCCGCATAGGAAAAGACGAGCAGTTGGATGATCGGCGGACCGATGAGGATGGCGCGGCCCTTCGGGTCGCGCAGCACTGCCAGAAGCTCCTTTATGATCAGCGCCTTCAGTCGCGTCCACCACATTTTAGCCGATCCTCTTTCTGGTGCTGCGTGCGGCAAGCGCGAAGAAGACGCCGCCGATCAGAAGCATGACTGCGATCGCGCGTGCGAACATCGGCCAGATATCCCCGGCCAGAAACACGGACTGCAGGCTGGGGATCAGATAGCGTGCCGGCACGATGAAGGTGATCCACTGGATGACTGTCGGCATGGAATTGATCTCGAAGAGGAAGCCGGAAAGCAGGAAAGCCGGCAGGAACGCCGTTATCAACGCAAGCTGGGAGGCTAGGAACTGATTCTTGGTGGCGGCCGAGATCAGCAACCCTTGGCCGAGCGCCGGCATGAGGAACGTGGCGGAGAGTGCGTAGAGCGCCGCCACCGAGCCGCGGAAGGGCACGCCGAAGAGAAAGACGGCGAGCAGCACGCAGAGCGTCATCGAGGTGAGCCCGAGAATGAAATAGGGCAGGAGCTTGCCGGCAAGCAGCTCGGCGGCGGAGACCGGTGTCGCCATCATCGCCTCCATCGTCCCTCGTTCCCATTCACGTGCTACGACCAGCGACGTTAGCAGCGTACCGACGAGCGTCATGACGATGGCGATCGATCCGGGGACAAGAAAATTGCGGCTTGTCAGTTCCGGGTTGAACCAGAAGCGTTGTTCGGCAGCAATCGCCGGCGAGCGGCCCATGCCCTCGCTGAACCGCTGGCGCTCCCAGTTGGCGACCGTACCCTGCGCGTAGTTCTGAACAAAATTCGCCGTATTCGGATCCGAGCCATCGACGATGACCTGGATCGCCGGATGGCGTCCCGCGGCGTGGTCGGCCGCAAAGCCGGCCGGAATCACCAGGATACCGCGCACGCGGCCGAGCACGAGATCATCATCGAATTCGCGGCGGTCGTGGCCGTTGACGACGGTGAAATAGCGCGACCCCTGAAAGCTTGCGGCGAGGTCGCGCGTCAACGGCGTTGCTTCCTCGACTACCAGTCCGACGCGGGTCTGCGTGGTATCGAGCGAAACGCCGTAGCCGAAGAGGAAGAGCAGGATCAGCGGCAGCACGAAGGCGATCAGAATGCTGCTCGGGTCGCGCACGATCTGATAGCTTTCCTTGCGCACGAGGGCGGCGAAGCGCCGTGTTCTGCCGCCACGCTCCTGAATGCTGTGACTCGTCCGGAGCACGTTCATGCCGCTTGCTCCGCCTCCGAGCTTTGGACGAGCGCGATGAAGGCATCTTCCATCGTCGGGTCCGGGAGGTCCTTGTTGGCGACGCGCGCCTTCATCTCATCCGGCGAGCCAAGCGCGATCGACCGGCCGCGATAAATCAGCGAGATGCGGTCGCAATATTCCGCCTCGTCCATGAAGTGGGTGGTGACGAGAACAGTCACGCCTCTTTCCACGAGGCCGTTGATGTGTGTCCAGAACTCGCGCCTCGTAATCGGATCGACACCCGATGTCGGTTCGTCGAGAAAGAGCACTTCCGGCTCGTGCAGCACGGCGCAGGCAAGTGCCAGCCGTTGTTTGAGTCCGAGCGGCAGGTCTTTGGCGGACATGCCTTGGATCGACCGAAAATCGAAGATCTGCGTCATCAGTTCGATGCGCTCGCGCCGCTTGGCACCCGAGAGCCCGTAGACGCCGGCGAAGAAATTGAGGTTCTGGATGACGCTGAGATCGCCATAGAGGGAGAATTTCTGCGCCATATAACCGAGCCGGTTGCGTGCTTCGGCGGCATCGCGCCTGAGGTCGAAGCCGGCGACGCGCCCTTCGCCGGCCGTCGGCTTCAGCAGGCCGCAGAGCATCTTGAATGTGGTCGACTTGCCGGCGCCGTTCGGACCCAATAGGCCGAAAATCTGGCCGCGCGGGATATCGAAGGTGATGTTGTCGGCTGCGGTGAAGTCGCCGAAGCGCTTCGTCAGGCCGCGTGCCTCGATCACTGCCTTGCTCTCTTCCGCGGCAAAGGTCCTCTGCGTCTCCGCAAGCCGCGAGCGGCCGCCGGGGCCACCGCCAAGCATGTCGACAAAGGCATCCTCGAAGCGGGGCGGCGTCGTATCGGTACGCCAGGCCGTGGCGGCGCCGTTGCTGTCGAGCGACGGAGGCTCGAGTCCGGCTTTCATCACGAGGCGGATCGCTTCGCCCTGAATGACACCGTCGACCACGCCTTCGTCGTCGAGAAGGCGCGCAAGCTTCTCGCGGCGACGACCTTCGATGCCGCTCACCCGAAACACGCGTTCCGCCACGCGGCTCGTCATTTCCTGCGGCGCGCCGGCAAAAAGCAGATTGCCGTGATTGAGCAGGAAGACATGGTCACAGGCCTCCGCCTCTTCGAGATAGGCCGTCGACCAGACGACACCGATGCCTTCGGCCGTCAGGTTTTCGACCATCTTCCAGAGATCGCGCCGCGAAATCGGATCGACGCCGACGCCTGGCTCGTCGAGCAGCAGCAGGCGCGGCTTGCGCAGGAGCGCGCAAGCGAGACCGAGCTTCTGCTTCATGCCGCCGGAAAGCTTTCCGGCAAGGCGCGTCGTGAAGCGCTTGAGATCGGTAAATTCGAGCAGCTCGTCGAACGTCGCGGTGCGCTCGTTCTTGGGCAGGCCTCGCAGGTCGGCATAGAGGTCGAGATTCTCCTGAACCGAGAGGTCTTCGTAGAGGCCGAAGCGTTGGGGCATGTAACCGATTGCCGCCTGGATGCTCGCCGGATCCGTGCGCGTGTCGTAGCCAAGCACTTCGACAGTGCCGGCATCCGGCAGCATGAGCCCTGTCATCAGGCGGATCAGTGTCGTTTTGCCGGCGCCATCGGGGCCGACGAGGCCGGTGATCCGCCCGCCAGCGATCGTACCGTCGATGGCGTCAAGGGCAGGCGTCGGGGCACCGAACCGCTTGGTGACACCTGTCAACCGGACGAAGGCGGCGGAGGAGCCAGCAACATCAGGGGCGGCGGCCGTCATGACATGGTCTCCCCCTCCGGCGGCAGGTGAATGGTGACCGGCATGCCCTGGCGCAGGTCCGCGCCGGGATTGGTGACCACGATCCTGAGGCGATAGACGAGATCCGTCCTGAGTTCAGGTGTCTCCACCGATTTCGGCGTAAACTCCGCGACGGGCGAGATGAAGCCGACGGTCGCGTCATATGCCCTGTTGGGAGCGGTGTCCGAGGTCACCTTGACCTTCATGCCCGGGTGGACGCGGCCAAGATCGGGCTCTGCAACATAAGCGCGGACCCAGACCGGTTCGGTCAGCGAGAGCACATAAACATTGTCCGCCGGGGAGACGATGGCGCCGGTCTCGCGGACACGCGACAGGACGACGCCGGTGCTTGGCGCGACAAGGTCTGTATCCTTGAGCGAGGTCCGGGCGCTCGCGAGCTTCGCGGTTGCCGCATTCACCTGCGCTTGCGCCGTGGCAATGTCCTCCACGCGGCTACCCTCTTCGAGCAGAGCCAGAGCCTCGCGCGCCGAGGTTGCGCGGGCCACTGCGGCGGCGCGCGTGGCGCTCGCCTGATCAAGCTCTGCCTGGGAGATCGCGCCGTTCGGGCGCAGTCGCCGCGCGCGCTCATAGGCGAGGTTGGCGTTTTCGAGATCGGCGAGGCGCTCCTCATGGACAGCGCGCGCCTGTGCGATTTCCGTGGCCCGCGCACCGGCCTTGAGCTTGGTGAGCGTGGCGCTCAAGGCCTCGACGTCCGCCTCGGCGGCGTCGACCTCCTGCTCGAACGGCTCGGCGTCGAGCCTGGCAATCACGTCGCCAGCCTTCACGGCATCGCCCTCGTCGACACGCAGCTCCGCGATGCGGCCGCTGACACGGAAGCCGAGCGACACCTGCCGTATATCGACATTGCCGTAAAGAACCGCCTGGCGATTGTCCTCAGCCCAGCCGAACCGCGCCGGCAGATCGAGCCACCAGCCCCCGGCCGCAAGGGCGGCGATAAGGAGTGCGGGAACAGCTACTTTCTTCATGACGTGTGGTTCCTTTCAGCGCCGAGCACGGCAACGAGTTCGGCCGCGTGATGGCGCAGGACTTCGAGCTCGTTCGGCCCGGCGGTTTCCCATTCGAGTTGGGCATAGACGGCGGCATGGGCCATTCGAAAGACGAGGACGCTTCCGACGAAGGACAACGTCCTTAGGCGAATGTGTTCGGAGGCGGGGTCGTCGCCGAGAATGGTGCCGATCAGCCGCCGCGCCATCTCGATCATCGGCCGCATGATGCTGCCGTAGATGCGGTTGAAAGCCTCGGTCGGCTCCATCTGCTCGCGAATGATGAACCGCGCCCAGCTTTCCGATTGCTCGCTGACGAAGAGCACGATCATCCTCTGAACCATCTGGGTCAGAAAGGTGCGCGCCTCGGCGGGAGACATTTCCTCTTGACGGGCATCGAGGTCTGCGAAGCGCGTGAGAATGGTGCTCCGCAAATCGGCGACATGCCCGCCTATGATCGAGGCCAGGTGTTCCGCAGCGGCGATGTAGAGGCCTTCCTTGCCGCCGAAATAATAGGGGATAGCCTGCAGGTTGACGCCCGCCTTATCGGCGAGCATTCGGGTCGTCGCGCCATCGAAACCATAGCGTCCGAAGACGTCGATGGAGGCACCAAGGAGCTTCTCCCGCGTGACATCGCCGCGGTCAGCACGAGGTTGTGAAGTGGCGTCGTTGTTTTTCATCATGTGCTTAAATTACCTCATTCATGCGATTAAGTCAATCGAATGAATTCTTGCTCACGAGTGCATGCGAACAAAACCAGCTCACAGGCTGGATGGTTCGCCGGGATTGACGTGAAATCCGAAGCGGAAGGCCCGCGACTATTGGAAGGCTCAAGCGGTCCGTAGTCTCAGGCGGCGTTCCGCGACTCCTCGCTGTGATAAGGTCCGACCGCGCCACAACGCCAACGACGCGGTTGTGCGCATCGACCATCGGCATGTATGCATCGTGCCCACGAAATATCCGAGGGGCCGAGCCATTTTGCAGAAGAGACCTTAAGCTGCGGCAGCGAAATCGATCGTGACCTTCGTCCCTTGATCGGGCGCGGTGTCGATCGCGATCTTTGCCTTGTGCAACTCGCTGATCCGGTGAACGATCTTCAAGCCGAGACCGAGCTGGCCTGAGCGCTTGACGTAGCCGAAATCCTCGTGATGCTCCGGCAAGTCGATCAGCCCCTTGCCATTGTCCTCGACCGAGACCAGAGGGCCGGGACCGCAGGTTACCACGATGCGGGTGCCCGGCGGATTATGCTTTACGGCATTTTCGATCAGGTTGCGCAGCATGTTTTCGACGAGCGCGGGGATGATGGTGACCGGCGTTGTGCCATGGTCGACGAATTCGATCGACTTGTCCTGATCGAACACGAATGGAGCCGTCATCTCTGTGACCTCGGACCCGATCAGGGACAGATCTGCACGCTGGTAGGCGGAGGGATCGACGGCATCGGCGCGGGCAAGCGACGTCAGTTGCTCGAGGATATGCGTGAGCGCGTCGAGATCGCGCTCGGCATTGCGTGCACGCGGGTCGGCGATGCGGCTCAGTTCCATCTTCGCGATCGCGACGGGTGTGCGTATCTCGTGGGCGATCGAGGACGAAAACACCTTCTGCGACTGGATCAGATCGGCGACACGGGCCAGTAGCCGGTTGACGGCGCTGACAAGGCGTTCGATTTCCTGCGGCATGCGGGTTGCCGGCAGGCGCGCGCCGCTGTCGCGCGGGTCGATCGCGTCCGCCGCCTTGACAGCCACCGCCACCGGGCGCAGAGCGCTGCGTATCGACCAGATGGTTGCGCAGATGACCAGGCAGAACATCAGCGTCATCGGCACGATCATCGAATCGAACATTTCATGAAGCAGGGCGCTGTACATGAAGCCGTTCGGGTCCTTGAGAATCGCAAGCTCGACAAGAACCGGCACGCCTCCCTGTTCGAAGGACTGGCCTCCGGCGACGCTGAAGGGCTTGCCCGGCTCGATCAGCCGCTTCCAGAAATTCGGTACATTGACGCTCAATGGCAGAAAATGCGCGGCGCACTCCGTCGTGCAATTGGAGAAGAGCACCGAGCCGGAGGCGGTGCGCACCCGGACGTAGATCGCGCCATCTCGGCCGTGGCGTTCCAGATAACGCTCGCGCAATTCATGATCCGGCTTGTAGGTCAGGACGCCGTCCCGGCTCTCGATCCCCATTGATAGGGTCTCGGTCTCCTGCTGCAGCATGAGCACGCTGAGTTTGTCATCGTCGAACCAATAGTCGGCGAAGACCACGCCGATCTGCAGCGCCATCGCGAGAAGCGAGAAGGCGATGATGCGGCGTGCGACGATCCCGATCAGCGACGGATTTCTTCGTCTCATGAACCCGCCCTGAGCAGGTAGCCAATTCCACGCACGGTCTCGATCTGCACTCCGGTTTCGAGCGGCTGCAGTCGTTTGCGCACCCTGGAGACGGCAAGCTCGAGTGCATTGGAACTGATTTCCTGCCCGTATTCCGAAAGCGCTGTCTCGAGCCGGCGCTTCGGAACGACCCGGCCGACCTCGCGCATCAGGATCTCTATCAGGGAGCGCTCGCGCGGAGGCAGGGGCACGACGGCGCCGTCACAGGTAAGGTCGGCTGTCGCCGGATCGTAGCGTAGGGCACCGGCCTCCAGCACCGGCTGTATCGCATGCGGATTGCGCCTCAGCATGGCCCGGCAGCGCGAGAGCAATTCGCGATGATGGAAAGGTTTGACGAGATAGTCGTCGGCGCCGGCGTCCAGCCCCATGATGCGTTCATCGACCGATCCCCGGGCGGTTATGATCAACACCGGAAGCCCGGGACGCTCATGCCGGATCCATTTCAAGAGATCAAGACCGTCACCGTCCGGCAGCCCGAGGTCGAGAAGCACGAGATCGTGTTCCTGTGCGGCGATTGCCGCCTCGGCATCGTGAAGTGTCGAGACCGCGTCAAGTCGCCAGCCGGCGTCACGCATCGTCTCCCCCACGAGCTCGATCAGGCGGGGACTGTCTTCTACGAGAAGGAGGCGCATCGGGTTCCTGAAATCAAGCCTTCCTCAGGCCGGAGGCGAGCGACCATACGCGGATTTCCTCAAGGTGCCAACTTTCGACGGGGCGGCAGAAGTACGCAAGTGGGGAGGTGAATGCCCCCGCAAAACAAACCGCTAAAGCTGTCAAATAGCTGTCCGATTCTTCAAAAAATGCCGGCGTCGTTCCGCGGCACAATCCCCAGCCATCTCCGACAGGACTTCGACAGCTTGCCCGCCGTACTGCCGAAGGACTTGAGACGTGGCGGCGATTCGGCTGCACGCCGCCAAGCAAAGCTGGTGCGCGCTTCGGTGCTGCCCCGGCCCGTTCGTCCTTTTGGAGATGAGTGTTTTGACCTTTTCAAGAATTCGCCGGCCCGAGATTGGCAGCGTAGCCTTGAGCGCCATCGCCGCCGCTTATCTGCTTCTGGCGACCAACAATTCCTTCTGGACCCATGCGGGACGCTATTTCGGTACTTCGAAATTGAGCCTGCTCGTCTTCGGCGCGGCGCTCTACCTGGCGCTCTTGTCCATACTGATCCCCATGTCAGTCAAATATCTGATGAAGCCGGCACTGATCTTCTTCATCGTGGTATCGGCTTCCGCTTCCTATTTCGCCGATGCATTCGGGGTCATTATAGACAGAGACATGATCGGCAACGCAGCGGTTACGACACCGGCCGAGGCCAGCCATCTCCTGACAGGCAGTCTTGCGCAGCATCTGGTGGTCTATGCCCTGCTCCCCTCGCTCATCGTGGCGTGGGTCAAGATCCGCCACCGTCGCTTTCTGCCAAAGTTTGTCGTCAATTTTCTTTTCGTGGCCGTCGCGCTCTTTGCCGCCGGTAGCCTGATCTATTCCAACTTCGCCACATTTGCTTATGTGCTGCGCGAGCACACGGATCTGATGAAAAGGTTCAATCCTACCGGGCCGCTTGTCGCAGCGGCACGCTACGGCCTGTCGACCTATCGGGAGCGCAATCTCGTCGTCCAACCACTTGGCACCGACGCGCACCAGGGCAGCCGTATTGCACAAGTCGGAAAGCCTGTGGTCGTTGTCGTGGTTGCCGGGGAGACGGCCCGGGCGATGAACTTTTCGCTCGACGGTTACGGCCGCGAGACCAATCCGGAATTGAAGGCGCTCGGCGTCGTCAACTACCCCAATACGACGAGCTGTGGCACGGCGACAGCCGTCTCGCTGCCCTGCATGTTTTCGGTCTACCCCCATGCCGAATACAGCGACTGGAAGGCGCGCTCGACCGAAAACCTCGTTAACGTCCTCACCCACGCCGGTGTATCCGTGAGCTGGTGGGACAACAACACCGGCAGCAAGGGCATCGCCGACCTTATCAGCTTCGCCAGCATGACGAAGCAGAAGAACAGCCCACTGTGCAGCAAGGGCGAATGCCTCGATGAAATCTTCCTCGATGAATTGGATCGCAAGCTCGGCGCTACGACTGGAAACAGCGTCATCGTTCTGCACCAGCTCGGCAGCCACGGCCCGTCCTATTATCTACGCTATCCCGAGGCGTACCGCCGCTTCACGCCTGACTGCCGCACGCCTGAACTGATGCGTTGCACAACCGCCGAGATCGTCAACGCCTATGACAACACTATTCTTTACACCGATCACGTTCTCGCAAACGTCGCCAAGCTTCTGGAAAAGCATCAGGATCGTATTGCCGGTGCGATGATCTACATGTCGGATCACGGCGAGTCACTCGGCGAGAACGGCATCTATCTGCATGGCGCGCCCTATGCCATCGCGCCGAAGGAGCAGACCCAGGTACCCTTCGTCGCCTGGTTCTCAGAGCCGTACCAAACGGCGATGGGGGTCGATACAGGCTGCCTCACAAAGGAGCGCGATCAGCCGAGATCGCACGACAATCTATTCCACACGGTGCTCGGAATGATGGACGTTGAGACCAAGGTCTACAACCGCGCGCTCGACGCGTTCGCCTCGTGCACTCGGCCCGATCCACGAAAAGCTGCGCCCGGATATCACGCCGTGGACAGCCAATCGATCATTGATCCGGCTTCAGGCGTCCTCTGATGCAAGGGTGGACAGCCGTCTTTGCGCGACGCTGTTGGCTGGCCTGCAAATCTGATAGACTTAGCGGACAAAGACGCCACCTGAACGTTTCTTGTAACTGGCCGCTGGGCGCCTGATCCAATTCATCGCGACCCTCGCGGCATATGCATGGAAGGAGGAACCGACCGATGCAGTTCGTCGGGATTCAGGTCTATGCGGAGCGCGGCGGCAAGACGGGCTTCACGGTTGAGTTCGTAGGGGCAACCGGAGAGATCGTGTCGGTTTCCTGCCCGCAGAATGCGGAAGGTGCCCTCAACCGAATTAACGTCGTCGCAAGGGCAAAACAGATTCTTGCCGCGGCCATCGAGGCGGACGAGGCTCCTCCAGGCATCACCGGGACGAGACGATCTCCCTTGGTCCCGGAAGGTGCGCTTCCCAATGCGCGCCAGACTCATGATCAGCACGCGATGGAAGAGCAACTGGAGGAGGGTCTCGAAGACACGTTTCCTGCAAGTGACCCCGTGTCCATCGTCAGTTCGGCGATCCCGAAGGGCTCCACGCACGGTTGAAGGGCTTCACGCGACTTGAGAAGGCTGCCGTAACATTTTGAGTTTCCGCGTATTTTTGAAGACTTCGGGTTCTCTTCGGGAAGAATATGCGCTAGGGCTTGTGCCCCACAACCGGCGCCACCACATTGGCGGCCCCATCACTCCAGCGCCGCGCGTCTTTTCACACGGACAAAGGTCGCTGTAGCACTTTGAATTGCTACATGTTTTTATCCTTGATCGGCCACGATTTAAGGAAACATACAGCAATGACGGTCGATTCCCATCCAGCGGAGAACGCGGCCCTAGACGAGCGCAGGAGATCCAACGCATGAATGCCCGACATCTTACCTTTGCAGTCGGTGACATTCACGGATGCCTGACGCAGCTCGAAGCCTTGCTGGCAAGTATCGAATCCGCCGTGCCGAGCGGCAGGATCATATTCCTCGGCGATCTGATCGACCGGGGGCCAGAGAGCCGCGGTGTGGTCGAGCGAATAATGGCGGGGCCGACCAAGCCCGGGTGGGAATGGTTGACCCTCAAGGGCAATCATGAAGAAATGCTGCTGGCCGCGCGAAGAGGCTACGCCGAGATGAGCACGTGGCTCATGAACGGCGGCGACGAGACCATGGCCTCCTACGGCGGGGCAATACCCTTGAGCCATCTCGTCTGGATGGCGGAGAGGCCGTCGATCATCGTTGATCAATATCGCATTTTTGCGCACGCCGGGGTCGACGAGCATATTCCGCTGGACCAGCAGGGGGACGACATCCTGCTCTGGATCAGAACGCCGCCGAACCATTCCGGCGATTACTGGGGCAAGCATCTGTGCCATGGCCATACGCCGAGCCGAAGCAATCCCAGGACAGTCGGCAATCGGACCAATGTCGATTCCGGAGCCGTTTTCGGCGGCGTGCTTTCCTCCGCCGTCTTCGATGACGACAAGCCGGGCGGCCCGATCGGCTTTCTCGTTGCCGAGAGCGTAGACGGCTAAGCGCACGACAGCGCCGCGCGTCCTGTCAGACGCGCAAAGGACTGTAGCACTTTGAATTGCTGCATGTTTTGTCCTTAAATCGGGTAGGATTTAGGGAAACATGCAGTAGTCATATCCGCGTGAACGAGGATTGTGCTGCAGTGCGCAAGGCTATACTTGTGCGCCTGTCGCTCGCTTCCATCACTTTAGGGGATTGGCTTGGTTCATTTGAATTCGTCGCTTTTTACGAAAAGATTTGCCGCCCTTTTGTTCGACATGGATGGAACGTTGCTGAACTCGATGGCCGTCGTCGAAAGGGTCTGGGGCGCCTGGGCGGTTCGCAACCGAGTCGATCGCGAAATGCTGATGAAGTCCGTGCATGGCGTTCGCGCGGCGGATGTCATCCGCACATTGGGCCTCGCCGTCGACGCCGAACATGAGGCGCGTGAATTGGCCGCGGCGGAAATCGCGGACGTCGAGGGTATCGTCGAAATTCCGGGCGCCATCGCTTTTCTGAACTCCCTGCCACCAGAGAAATGGGCGATCGTCACCTCGGCGCCGCTCGAACTCGCCGTTCGCCGTCTTGCCGCTGCAGGGATACCGACGCCGCGGCTAATGATAACCGGTGAAGACGTATCGGCCGGCAAGCCGGACCCGCAAGGTTACCTTCTTGCCGCCGGAAGGCTCGGCGTCAGCGCAGAGGACTGCCTCGTCTTCGAGGACGCGCCGGCCGGCATTCTTGCTGGAAGGGCCGCGGGGGCGGAGGTCGCAGTCATCACCGGAGCCCATATCGCGGCCGCCGACACGCCTCATCTCACGCTCGCGCACTACGCCGACGTCGAAGCCCGCCTCGGCGATGATGGGCGGATGTCGCTGCATCGGCTTGATCGCTGAAGCGTTACATCGTTCTTCACAGCGTCCACAACGTCTTGGATGCGCGGCCGGGCCGCGTCTTGTGTCATTAATCCGCTGCGCTTGGAGCAATCCAGGAAAAAGTGTGGAACGGCTTTCCGTCCAGGCAGATGCAGCCGATATGATTATCCCCGATTCAGCATGCAGTTGCGTCCATTTCCCAGGTAGCCATATTTAGTCGGATGTGATCACGACTGAAGCGGGCGGCAGCCCCTTGATGTGGAATAGGGGCAACGAAATCGATGTCGGTTCAGTACGACTACTGTGTGATTGGGGGAGGAATCGTTGGCGTCGCAACAGCGCGGGCGCTGCTGCTGCGCTATCCCGGCGCGGGCGTTATGCTTGTCGAAAAGGAAGCCTCGCTCGGCATGCATCAGACCGGCCGCAACAGCGGCGTGATCCACTCCGGCATCTACTATGCCCCAGGCAGTCTCAAGGCACGCCTGTGTGCCGAAGGAGAACGCCGGACGAAGGCATTTTGCAAAGAGCAGAACATCCCCTACGAGGAGCGCGGCAAGTTGATCGTCGCGACCTCTTCGCTCGAAGAGCAGCGGCTCGACGCGCTCGCCGAGCGCGCCAAGATCAACGGGATTGTCGCCGAAAGTCTTTCGAAGGCCGAAATTTCCGAGCGCGAGCCGCATATCGCCGGAACGAAGGCTCTTTTTGTTCCGGCAGCCGCGATCGTCAACTATGGCCTAGTGCTGCGCAAGCTGGCCGATGATTTCGTGGCTAGGGGCGGCACACTGCTGCTCGGCAGTTCCGTTGAGCGCCTCAAGGAGTGCGCGAATGCGGTAGAGATCGGCCTCAAAGGGCGCACGCTCACCGCGGGGCGCGTTGTTGCCTGTGCCGGCCTGCAATCCGACCGACTGGCGCGCCTCGCCAGATTGCGCCCGGAGCACAAGATCGTGCCATTCAGGGGCGAATACTATCAGGTGGCGCCCGAGAAACAGGCGCTGGTGCGCGCCATGATTTATCCCGTGCCTGATCCTGGGCTTCCGTTCCTGGGTATTCACCTCACACCGATGATCGACGGGAGGTTGACCGTGGGCCCAAATGCAGTCCTGGGCTTTGCTCGTGAGGGGTACCGCAAGGGCTCCGTTTCGCCGCGGGACGTGCTTTCCTATGCAAGCTTTCCCGGCTTCTGGCGCACCATCGCCAAGAATTGGAGATCCGGCGTGCAGGAGATGATGGATTCCGTCTTCAAGACCCGTTACCTCCGCGCATGCCAGAAATATTGCCCCTCCCTGCGCCTGGAGGACCTACACCCGATGCAGGCCGGCATCAGGGCGCAAGCCGTCGGGCGTGACGGCTCCTTGGCCCAGGATTTCATCTTCCTCGACACCCAGCGCATGCTGCATGTCTGCAATGCGCCGTCGCCAGCAGCAACCTCGGCGATGCCGATCGCGGACATGATCGTGGACCGGCTGTCGAAAGTGGCCTGAACATTCGAGCGCTCCACGAACAGCTAAGAAACTGCTCAAGCTTCTGCAGTCCCGTGGGACCTCCTGCTGCATTTTGATACACATCCGCTTGGGAGAGGACACAAGCCGGATACTTCGCTCTGGTCCCTTGCTGCGCGTTTCAAGCGCGACCGACACCGGATAAGGCGTGTTGGTCCTTTGCAGAGGGACGATGATGATCCTTTTCACGATAGCTTATCTCGCAGGTGTGCTGACCATAGTCAGCCCCTGCATCCTCCCTGTTTTGCCCTTCGTGTTTTCCAGAGCCGGACAACCATTCGCGAGGAGCGTTCTTCCGATGCTCATCGGAAAGGTCGTAACATTCGCGGGCGTGGCAACGCTCGCTGCGGTCGGCGGGGACTGGGCCGTCCAGGCGAACGAGGCCGGCCGATATGCAGCGATGGCGGTGCTCGCGGTTTTCGGTGTAATGCTGCTCTCACCGCAGCTCACGGCGATCGTCACCCGCCCGGCAGTCGCGCTCGGCAATCGCCTTTCGCAACGGGCGGCCGGGCAGAACGCGAGTGTCGGAGCATCTCTGCTCCTTGGAGTCGCAACCGGCCTTCTATGGGCGCCCTGCGCCGGCCCGATCCTCGGGCTGGTCCTGACCGGTGCTGCGCTCCATGGCGCGAACGTCGAGACGACGCTTCTGCTGACGGCCTACGCGGCGGGCGCAGCCACCTCGCTGGCCCTCGCTGTACTCGTCGGCGGAAGGGTGTTCGCGGCAATGAAGCGATCGCTCGGTCTCGGCGAGCGTTTGCGGCAGGGCCTCGGCATCGCCGTACTCGCCGGCGTCGCGGTAATTGCACTCGGCCTCGATACGGGACTGCTGGCAGGACTGTCCTACGCGGGCACGACGAACATTGAGCAGTCGCTCCTGAACCGTCTGCGTCCCGACACCTCTGGAGCGACCGTCAATCGTGCCGCATCGACAGCGGATGGCCAGCAGCAGACCTATCAAAGCAGCTTGCCGGTGGAGGGCATTCTCCCGCCGCTCGATGGTGCCGTAGAGTGGCTGAATTCGAAGCCACTCACAGTGGAAGAGCTGCGCGGCAAGGTCGTGCTGGTCGATTTCTGGACCTACTCCTGCATCAATTGCATTCGTACGATCCCCTATGTTCGCGCCTGGGCGGAGAAGTACCGTGACCAGGGCCTGGTGGTCATCGGCGTGCACGCACCTGAATTCGCCTTCGAAAAGAGTATCGACAACGTCAAGCGGGCAGTACGGGATTTCAAGATCGGCTATCCCGTTGCAATCGACAACGACTTCTCGATCTGGCGCGCCTTCGGGAACAGCTACTGGCCGGCGCATTATTTCATCGATGCCGAGGGGCGGATCAGATATCACCACTTCGGAGAGGGTGAATACGAGCAGTCGGAGCGCGTCATTCAGGAACTGCTGGCGGAAGCGGCGGGTGGCCGCCGGCCCGGCAGCGGTGTCGTGAAGCCGGAGGCGAAAGGCGCCGAAGTCGCCCCTGACTTCGCCAACCTCCAGTCCGGAGAGGACTATATCGGCTACATGCGTGCCGCGAACTTCGTGTCGCCGGAAGGCGTCGCGGCCGATGAGCCACGCGATTATACGGCTGGAAAGCCACGCCTCAATCAGTGGAGCCTCGCCGGCAACTGGACCGTCGGCCCCGAGCAGGCGACACTCAATCGCGCCGGCGGAGGCATCACCTACAAGTTTAGCGCCCGCGACCTGCACCTCGTCCTCGGACCAGGGGCCGGCGGCAGGAAGGTGCGCTTTCAGGTGAAGGTCGACGGTGTTTCACCGGGTCCGGATCACGGTTCGGACATCGATCGCGGTGGCAACGGCACGGTCTCGGAAACGCGGCTTTATCAACTCGTGCGACACTCGGGGGAGGTGCGGGAGCGGACGTTCGAGATCCGCTTCCTCGATCCGGGCGTCGAAGCGTTTGTCTTCACATTTGGATGAGCAGGCAACCTCAGGCGGCGAGGGATGTAGCCGGTCGAGCGGAGAAGTTTCAGTGGCTCCCCCTCGATCGGGCTCTTCTGAGCCTCGCGCGCATCACAACAACTGGGGTCAGAAGCAAAAGAGGAGAGTTTACATGCGTATTCTTGTGATGGGCATTGCCATCGTCGCGCTCGCGGCCGCCCCCTGTGCCTGGGATTCCGATCCGCGGGAGCCGTCCGCGATCGCCGCGCTCTTCGGCGGGGCGATAGTTCCGGTTGACGTCCGACGCTGATGCCCCGTGTGCGTTGAACCCCGGACAGGGACAGCCCATCATGCCATGTCCTAAAATGCCGGATATATGACATTTGAGACATGATCGTCTCGGACTAGTATCAGGGCTCCAAATCCAACGGAATGGAGCCCGTTATGACCCAGCATTCGAAAGGTACCGCGCTGATTACCGGCGCATCCTCTGGCATTGGCGCGATCTATGCCGATCGCTTGGCGCGCAGGGGATATGATCTGATCCTGGTCGCTCGCAACCAGGCCCGCCTGAATGACTTGGCCAGGCGTCTTACCGACGATACCGGCCGCACCGTCGAGGTGATCACCGCGGACCTCGGCAACAAGGCCGATCTCCGCCGCGTCGAGCAAATCCTTCAGTCGGACGCCAGCATCACTGTGCTGGTCAACAATGCCGGCGTCGGCGCGACCGCCCCGCTGCTCGACTCCGATATCGAGAAGATGGAAGAGATGATCACACTGAACGTCAGCGCGCTGACGCGGCTGACCTATGCGGCGGTCCCCGGCTTCGTAGCCCGCGGGACCGGCGCGATCATCAACATCGCCTCGATCGTCGGCATTGCACCGGAAGTGCTGAACGGCGTCTACGGCGGCAGCAAGGCCTTCGTGCTCGCTTTCACCTTGTCGCTTCAGAAGGAGCTTGCCGAGAAGAACATCCGCATCCAGGCGGTACTCCCCGGCGCGACGGCTACCGATTTCTGGGGCATCGCCGGAACGCCATTGGAGCATGTGCCGAGCGATATCGTCATGCCTGCCGAGCACATGGTGGACGCGGCGCTCGCCGGCTTCGATTTCGGCGAAGGCGTCACCATCCCATCGCTGCCGGACGCCGCCGATTGGGAAGCCTACGAGGCGGCGCGGCAAAAACTCATGCCGAACCTTTCGCGCAGCGTCCCCGCCGCCCGATATCGGGTCGCGATCGGGTAGCGTCCTTATGCGGCGATACGGTACGCGCTCCTGGTCGGGGCGCGTACCGCTTCAATCGATGAATGGATGACCGGCCGGAACCGACCTGTCGGCCGCGGATGGGCTGGTCGAGGACCGGTGAAGCCACTCCGCATTTCGCAGCGCAGGGTTTATGTCATGTCGCAAATGCCATATATACAGCAATTCCAGCCAGGGAATTGCGTCATGCATCATATCGGCTTTGTCGTCTTTCCAAGGTTCCAGCTCATGGGCTTCGCGGCGGTGACCGCCTTCGAGATGGCAAATATCACGCTGGGAGAACAGGCCTACGAGATAGAGCTGCTTTCGGAAAGGGGCGGGGAGGTCAAATCGTCCGCCGGCTTCGGTGTCCTCACGAAAGCCTTCGATGACGCTGCCTACGACACGGTGATCTTCGGCGCCAGCTCGACGATCGAGTCGATGACCGCGGGACTGATCGAGTTCGCGCGTCACGCGCTCGGAACGGCACGGCGCGTAGCTGCCCCATGCACGGGCGCCTTCATCCTGGCGGAAGCCGGTCTACTGGACGGGCGCCGGGCCACCACCCATTGGGCCTTCGCGCGCCAGTTCCAGGAGCGGTTCCCGACGGTCAAGCTTGAGGAAGACCGTATCTTCATAGTCGACGGAAGCGTCTGGACGTCTGCCGGGATGACGGCGAGCATCGATCTTGCGCTTGCGATGATCGAGAAGGACCACGGCCAGGACATTGCACGCGCGGCCGCCCGCAAGCTCGTTGTCTACCACCGGCGCGCCGGCGGCCAGTCGCAGTTCTCCGCATTGCTCGAGCTTGATCCGAAGTCTGACCGCATCCAGCGGTCGATCGACTACGCCAAGTCGCATCTGCGCGGAGTTCTGTCGGTCGAAGAGCTGGCGGATGCGGCGGGGTTGAGCGCGCGCCAGTTCAGCCGGGCGTTTCGAGCTGAAACCGGGCAGTCGCCCGCCAAGGCCGTGGAGAACCTTCGGGTGGAGGCGGCCCGGCTGATGATGGAGCAGGGCCGACATTCGATGGACGTGATCGCCGAGGAAACCGGCTTTGCCGATCGCGACCGTATGCGCCGGGCCTTTCTTCGCACGCTCGGCCAACCGCCGCAAACGATCCGGCGGAATGCGCGCGAGAGCGCATAGGCAGCCGGAAATGGCCGCTCATCGGCGCTACGCCAAACTCGGCGAGTGTCGACACAGCGGCATGAAATTGTATCTCAATGTGTCTGCATATCTGATTTCGACATAAGCATTCAATTTCGCCGGCGGCGGACACAGTGAAGACAAGTGGATGCCTGCACTTGCTGCTGTCTTCAAACAGCCGGGAAGAAATCAATGACAGAGGAAATCAACCAGCCGCGGCGGCATTTCATGGGAATGGCGGCATTGACCGTTGCAGCCGCTAAGCTTGGCATGACGAGCGGCGCCCACGCCCAATCAGCCAGCCCGGTCCGCATTCGCGCGACCGCGCCTGGGACGAACAAATCCTTCGCTTCGCTCAAGCAGATCGACGCCGGCGTGCTCAATGTCGGCTATGCCGAGCTCGGCGCGAGCGACGCGCCTGTGGTTGTCCTTCTGCATGGCTGGCCCTATGACATTCACACCTACGTCGACGTGGCACCCTTGCTGGCGGCGGCCGGCTACCGGGTGATCGTTCCCTATCTGCGCGGCTACGGGACGACGCGCTTCCTGTCGCCCGAGACACCGCGCAACGGCCAACAGTCGGCGATCGCCGCCGACATCATCGATCTGATGAATGCGCTCGGAATCGAGAAGGCGGTCATCGCCGGCTGCGATTGGGGTGCACGAACCGCCAACATCATCGCTGCTCTCTGGCCTGAGCGGTGCAAGGCCCTGGTTTCGGTGAGTGGCTATTTGATCGGCAGTCGCGAAGCCAACAAAAAGCCCTTGCCGCCAAAGGCGGAGTTTGCCTGGTGGTACCAGTTCTACTTCGCCACCGAGCGCGGCCGTGCCGGCTACGAGCAAAATCGCGCCGAATTCGCGAGGCTCATCTGGCAGCTCGCATCGCCGAAATGGAATTTCGACGACGCCACCTTCAACCGCAGCGCAGCGGCGTTTGAAAACCCGGACCATGTCGATATCACGATCCACAATTACCGTTGGCGGATCAGTCTGGCAGATGGCGAGCGGAAATATGACGATCTGGAAGAGAAGCTCGCCAAATTTCCGGTGATCGGCGTGCCGACGATCACGCTCGAGGGTGACGCCAACGGCGCCCCGCATCCGGAGCCCGCAGCCTACGCGAAGAAGTTCTCGGGCAAGTATGAGCATCGCTTGATCACGGGCGGCATCGGCCACAACCTACCCCAGGAAGCGCCGCAGGCATTTGCGCAAGCCGTTGCCGACGTCGATCGTTTCTGATCAGCTTTAGTCGTAGCCCTCGAGCTCAGAGCCTCGTTCAACTCATTGCGTTAGTCGATTGAAAAGAAACAAGGGCGCGCCTGGGTGCGTCGCTCTTCAGACACAAGGAGAAGGCCATGACAACTGAAACCAGCACCGAGAGAGCGCCGACGGTCGACCTCAAGCTCGAGGTCGTCGTCATCCCCGTTTCTGACGTCGATCGTGCCAAGAGCTTTTACGGCAGCCTCGGGTGGAGGCTCGACGCCGACTTCGCCGTCGGCGACGCGTTCCGCGTCGTGCAGTTCACACCGCCAGGCTCGCCGAGCTCGGTCCACTTCGGCAAGGGGATCACCTCGGCCGCGCCCGGATCGGCAAGCGGGATGTACCTGGTGGTGTCGGACATCGAGGCCGCGCGCGAAGAACTCGTCAACCGCGGCGCAGTGGTGAGCGAAATCTTCCATCGCGCCGGCCCCGGACAGCCGCCGGTGAGCGGACGGCATCCCGAGCGGGGCAGCTACCGCTCCTACGCCACGTTCAGCGATCCGGACGGTAACGGCTGGCTGCTCCAGGAGGTCACCGAGCGCTTGCCCGGACGCGTCGATCCGGGCGCCACGACATTCGCCTCGGCGACGGACCTCGCGAGCGCCTTCCGACGTGCGGAGGCCGCCCACGGCGAATACGAAAAGCAACTCGGCCGCCGGGACGAGGATTGGCCCACCTGGTATGCCGAGTACATGGTGCGCGAGCAGACCAGCGAGCAGCAACCGTCATGAGCGGCGACCGACGTATGAATGGATGCGAGAGCGGGGCGGCCGTTGCCGCCCCGTTGCCGCGCAGAGCGCCGGTTCACAGTTTAAGTAAAGTGGAAGATACAACTCTTTGAAATTACGAAATTCGGAAGGCTACGCGCCTTTCGTCGGGGTGCTCTATTGGCGGAGAGCTATTTCTGCCACGAGGCCGCCACCTTCGCGGTTGCGCAAAGTCAGTGAACCGCCGATGACGGTCGCGAGCTGCTGCGCAATGGCGAGGCCGAGACCCGTCCCGCCGGTGTCGCGGTTACGCGACTGCTCCAGGCGATAGAACGGTTCCATCACCGCTTTCAGCTGACTTTCCGGAATGCCAGGGCCGCGATCGAGGACCTTTATGATCACGGTGTCGCCGGCGCGGCGCTGCACCTCGATTTCCGCGCTGCCGCCGAACTTCAGCGCATTGTCGATCAGGTTGGTGAGGATTCGCTTCAAGGCGTGCGGCCGGGTCACGATGGTACCGCCGCTCAATTCTCCGACCGTGACGGCCTTGCCGGTATCCTGATAGTCGTAGGCCAGACTCTCGACGAAAGAGGCGAGATCGATGCGCGAGGCCCTTTCGTCATTGCCGTGGGCGCTGCGCGCATAGGCGACCCCCTCCTTGACGAGACGTTCAACTTCGTCGAGGTCGTGAATGAGCTTGTCCCTGTCGACGGATTCTTCGGCCATTTCCGCGCGGAGTCTCATGCGCGTAATCGGAGTCTGGAGATCATGTGAGATCGCCGCGAGGATCTGCACGCGTTCCTCCAGATACTGCGCGATGCGATCGCGCATCGAGTTGAAGGCCGTGGCGGCGTAGGCCACTTCCCTCGGGCCGGTCTCGCTGAGCCGCGGCGTGTTGCTGTTCGGGTCGAGCGTGTCCACGGCTCTCGCGAGATTGGCGAGGGGGCGGACGGCCTGGCGCATGGCGAGCCAGCTGCACAGCACCAACAGGGCAAGCTGCGCAGTGAGCACGTAGGGCAGCCAGTCAGCCACGGGCATGACGCCCCTTGGCGTGACATCTATCGTCAGCGGTTGGCCGTCGCTTAAGCGAAGATGAGCCTGAAAATGGCGGGCTCCGCCGGGGATCGCTTCAACCTCGATCGGGTATTTCGCGCCTATCGCGGCCTGAATCCTGGAGGCGACCTCGGCGTCGTCGGCCTCAAGCACGGAATTGCCGGGGATGCCTTGCCCCAGAACGAACCGGTAGGAACCGCGAGCAAGTTGATCGAGCCAGGCGGCACGCTCGGCCGCCGGGAGCCGGTCAAGGATGGCGATCGACGTCGCCACGTCATTTTCGAGCGTGTTGAACATCACCGA
The DNA here is from genome assembly GCF_004827385.1 of Ensifer sp. MPMI2T. GTDB lineage: Bacteria > Pseudomonadota > Alphaproteobacteria > Rhizobiales > Rhizobiaceae > Sinorhizobium. The sequence continues at coordinate 78,064 of NZ_SRXN01000020.1, read as the reverse complement.
CCTGGCAGCGATGTAGCGTTCGGAAAACAACACAGCAAACGACATGGCGTGGGCGATCGCCAGGCCGGCAAACAGGATAACGAATAGCCGCGCTCTGAGTGTGCGCGGCCACAGGCGAATTCCGTTGAGAACGGCGGGCGCCATCATCGCGGCTCCGCGATTTCCACCGGCATCGAAAAGACATAGCCCTCGCTGCGCACGGTCTTGATGTAAGTCGGTTCCCGTGCATCGTCGCCGAGACGCTGGCGAACCCGGCTGACAAGGAGATCGATGGAGCGGTCGAAGAGCTCGGCATCGCGTCCCTGTGTCAGATTGAGCAGCTGATCGCGGTTGAGAACGCGTTGCGGGTGATCGATGAAAACGCGCAGAAGGCGGTATTCGGCTCCGCTGAGTGCAATGACCGTTCCGTCGGTATCGACGAGATGTCTCGCCGTCGTGTCCAGCCTCCACCTGCCGAAGCGCAGCAGCTGCCCAGCCTCCGAGATCTGAAGATTCGGAGGCAACATGCGCGCACGCCGCAGGACCGCCTTGATGCGAGCCAGCAGTTCGCGCGCCGAAAACGGCTTGGCGAGATAGTCGTCCGCGCCCATTTCAAGCCCGATGATGCGATCCATCTCATCGGAGCGGGCGGTCAGCATGACGATTGGTGTCGCCTTGTGTCTGCCCACACGCAGCTCGCGGCTCAAGACGAGGCCGTCGTCTCCCGGCATCATGAGGTCGAGAATGATCAGATCGACCGTATTACCCTCGAGGAACGTGCGCATCTGGCGCCCGTCGGCGACGGCGGTAACGCGTAGACCGTTCTTCTTCAGGTAAGCCGATACCAGCTCCCGGATTTCCCGATCGTCATCGACGATCAGTATGTGATCAACGTGCTCCATCGCGCGATCTCCACCGTTCAACGGACATTCCATATCAAAATCAGCATGCCGTGGCAGCAACGCTCGACGATAAGCCTATGGCGAAGTGCTTAGGGCGGGTCGAGGTAACGTGTACGCGGTTTTCCGCCCGCATCCCGCTCTAACTTAATAAAACCGACGCAAAGGACGGAAAGCAGCGCGCAGCTCTCTGCTGAATAGATCCGGCTCCTCCCACGCAGCGAAGTGTCCGCCCTTGTCCACCCGGTTGTAGTAAATCAGATTGTGATACGCCCGTGCCGCCCAATTCTTTGGCGGCCTGTAGACCTCGCCCGGGAAGATCGTCACGGCCGCTGGGATCGAAATGGCGGTCAGCTTATTGTTGCCGGCAGCGTTCTCCCAGTAGATCCGGCCGCTTGAGGGCCCTGTATTCGTCAGCCAGTAGAGCGTGATGTTGTCGAGGATCTCGTCACGGCCCAACGCACGTTCCGGTTCGCCGCGGGTCAACACCCAATCCGCGATCTTGTCGTGGAACCACGCCGCCAGTCCGACCGGCGAGTCGGCGAGGCCGTACGCGACGGTCTGCGGGCGCGTCCCCATGATCGCGGCGTATCCGAACCCCTTGTTGAGGAACTCCCTGGCATCATTGAATACCGCCCGTTCCTCGGCGGTCAGCTTAGCCGGCGCGGGGTCGCCGCTTCTCAATGCTTTTGCGACATCCGGCGGGATCGTGGTCGAGCGCTCGATCCTGTTGACATGGATGCCGAGCAGACCCGGGGGAGCTTGGCGTCCCATGGCATCGGAAATGATGGCGCCCCAGTCGCCACCTTGTGAGACGTAGCGGCTGTATCCAAGGCGCTTCATGAGGACGTCCCAGGCGCGGGCGATGCGGCCCGGGTTCCAGCCGGTGCCCTTGGGTTTCTCCGAAAAGCCGAAGCCGGGAATGGAGGGAAGCACGAGATGGAAGGCGTCTTCGGCGGTCCCCCCGTGCGCCGTCGGATCCGTCAGCGGACCGATAATCTTTAGCAACTCGAAGATCGAACCGGGCCAGCCATGGGTCATGATGAGCGGAAACGCGTTCGCGTGAGGGGAGCGAACGTGGATGAAATGAATGTCCAGGCCATCGATATTCGTCTGGAACTGCGGCAAGGCATTGAGTTTCGCCTCTGCCTTACGCCAGTCGTAGCCGGTTTCCCAGTAGCGTACGAGCGCCTGAAGCTTCCCGAGTTGCACGCCCTGGGACCGGTCGCTGACCGTTTCCGGCTCTGGCCAGCGCGTCGACGCAAGGCGACGTCGGAGATCGACAAGTTCTGTTTCCGGCACTTCGACGCGGAAAGGACGGATTGCGTCTGCCGCGAAAGACGGCGAGGCGGCAGCCATCGCGGGACGGAACATTGCTGCAAGACTTGCCGCAGCCGCTCCGTTCACGAGTAAGGCCCGACGGGAGAGAGTGAAAGCGTTGGCGGGTTTCTGTGTCGTCAAGTTCGTAACCCTTTACCGATCGCCCCAGTATTCATTTCATCGTAAGAAGGCTCACTTAACCGGCACAACGAGGGGCTTGCCCTTGTTGACGATATAGGTCGCGAGTTCCGAGGCCTTGCCGGTGCCGACATTCTTCGCCACGTGGGCCACTCCGTCCGGAATGAACAGAGCCTCGCCGGCGTGAAGCGTCACTGGCGCCCTGCCTTCGAGCTGATACTCGAGCGCGCCTTCGAGGACATAAGCGACCTCTTCGCCCGGATGGGAATGCTTGATCGAGACCGCGCCCGGCTCGAAGTCGACACGCACCTGCACCACCTCGCGCCCGGGAGTGCCAAGATCGCCCTTGAGGATGTCGGTGCGGTGAATTCCCGGCTGCTGCGCTTCAGCAACGTTGAGCGTCCATCCGCCGCCAACGATCAGCAAGGCAGCCGCCATGATCCGCGTAGTTTTCATAAGGTCATCCTTTCACACCTATGATCGAGCCTTCATCTTCGAGGCCGGCGTCGATTTCAGCGCAGCCGTGTATTGGCGGTGTGTCGGAGGCGCGGATATTTGTAAGCCCGTGTATCCGGGGGGGCGCGGTGCTGATGCACGACGTCGCTTCGGCTGGCCGGGCGAGCGCCGGCTGGCGCCGCCCTTGCCATCAGGCAGATGCTTCACGCTGGGTGAATTCAGCGGCATGCAGCTTGACGAAGTCGTACACGCTCGTTGGCGCCCTGCCGGTGAGGTTGAACAGGTCGCCCGTCATGCGGTCGTAGCGCCCCTCCACGTGAAGCTTCGACATCACGGAAAGGTGGCTGGCGAGGTGATCCGGCACCCCGAAGCCGCGCAGCGCCTCGATCCAGCCGCCAAGCGGCACGTTGCGATAAGTTATCTTGCGGCCCAAAGCCTCGGAGAACACCTTGGCGTAATGTTCGAGATCCGCCGATTCGTAACCGGTCAGATTGTAGACCTTGCCGATATGGGGCGCCGGGTCGTCGAGAATTGCCGACACGGCGCGCGCCACGTCGACGGCCGAGATCGGCGAGGTCTTGCTATCGCCGAGGGGCAGGGCCAGCTCGTCGCGTTGCTTAACGCCGGCGGCCGCGAGACGCAGGAAGAAGCCTTCGAGGAACACCGTCGGCCGCACTGTCACAACCGGAAGCCCCGCCCAAGCCAATGCCTGCTCCGCAAGCCAGTGCAGCTTGTGTTGCGGGCTGTCGGTGGTTTCGGTGATACTCATCTGCGTGACAGTCATCTGCGACATGTTCACGAATGCCTCGACGCCATGGTGCCGCGCCACGGCGGCCGTATTGACGGTCGCTTCCAGATAGACAGGCGAAACCGACATGCCGAAATAGATGCGGGACACGCCCTCGATCGCGCGGTGCATCGATTGAAGATCCGTCAGGTCTCCCTGCACGACTTCTGCGCCGAGCCGCCTCAGACCCTCGGCGCGCTCGTCCTCCTTGCGGACCAGCGCGCGCACCTTTTTGCCCTTTGCGAGCAGCATTTCGGTGGCGTTGCGACCGATGGCGCCGAGATCTCCGGCAGCTCCGGTCACAAGGATCGGCCTTTCATTCGTGGATGTGGCGGTCATCTTAATTCCTTTCAATTACAATTTGTTGTGGCCGTTTCTTCAGGCGATATCGATCGTCTTGCGCTGGCTCGCAGGCCTGCGCTCCTCGATGGAGCAGCGCACTCGTGGTGGTGCGGGGCGGGCGTCCGGTCGATGAGCAGTCTGCTTTCAGCTTCGAGTTCCTGCCATTATGCTGTATATGCAACATGTAGGTTTGGGTAATTCCCGGAGAAGCGTGCAGCAGCGTTCATCAGGAATAGGTTTGACTTCAGAGACTTGAGAGTTCGTCGGGAGGGAGGCTGTCGGCCACGCTGACGACGGCCGTGACACCTTCCTCGCCGAGCAATTCCCTTGTCTTCGCCTGCGCCGATCGCCACGCCGGCGCCGCGGAAACCAATAGTTCCCTGCCTGCTTCCGATATGAAGACCGGACGGCTCCGGCCGCCCACTTCGGAAGCCATCTCCTCGACCAACCCCTCCGTCAAGAGCGGCGCCAGATTGCGCGTGAGCGTTGAACGATCCTGGTAGTTCGCCCGTCCGATCTCGGCGCGGCTTGCTCCGCCCAGTTTCGCGATCAGCACCAGCAGCGAAAACTGCGAGGCATTGACGCCGTGCGGCCTAAGTGCCTGGTCGTAAATGCCGGTTATGACGCGCGATATCCGACGCGTGCGCGTCATCACGCAGTTGCGGGTGACCTCGCCTACGATGCCTGCATCGGCCATCTTGATCTCGGTGCTCGTCATCAGGGCCTCTCGATAGTGCACATGCAACATGGCCAATATGGTGCATATGCAACACGCTGTCAATGCCCTGGTGCCACGCAGAACGTAACGCGACCAGCGGCTCGTCCTTCCGCCGCAAATGCGGGAATTGGCGCACCCTGCAGCCGAGATGTCCAATCCTAGGCGGGCTCGGCCTGGTTCGTTGCAGACACTCTCGCTCTGCCTGCACCAATACGGTGTGAGGATGACGAGCGCGCAATTCTGCGGTACTGTTTGTGCACCGCACAATCTGGGAACAGGCAAGGCCGATGCTGGCAACCGAAAAGGCAATGCAACGGACCCCACTCCGCGTCGACCTCGCCCTTCAGGGCGGCGGTGCCCATGGTGCTTTTTCCTGGGGCGTGCTCGACCGTCTTCTGGAAGAGCCATGGCTTCAGATCGAGGGGATTTCCGGCACCTCGGCCGGAGCCATGAACGCGGCGGTCATGGCGCATGGCTATGTCGTCAACGGCGCCGAAGGCGCTCGCGAGGCCTTGGGAGTGTTCTGGCGCAGGGTATCGGAGGCGGCGCGTTTCAGTCCCTTCCAACGCGGCCCGCTCGATGTCCTACTCGGCCGCTGGACGCTCGATCACTCGCCGGTGTTCGTGGCGATGGACATGATGGCGCGGGTGTTCTCGCCTTACAATCTCAACCCTACCGGCGCCAACCCGCTCCGGGCCATACTGGCGGAAAACGTCGATTTCGCGCGGCTCTCGGCCAGTCCGATCAAGCTGTTCGTGACGGCAACGAATGTCCGCACCGGCCGCGGCCGCGTGTTCCGCAACGGCGAGCTGACCCCGGACGTGCTGCTCGCTTCCGCATGCCTGCCGACACTGTTTCAAGCGGTCGAGATCGATGGTGAAGCCTATTGGGACGGCGGCTACGCCGGCAACCCGACGATCACGCCGCTGGTTCGCGAATGCACGTCGCAGGACACCATCCTCGTGCAGATCAACCCGGTTGAAAGGCCGGGCACTCCTCGGTCCGCGCGCGAGATCCTCAATCGTATCAACGAAGTCTCCTTCAACGCGGTCCTTCTGAAGGAACTGAAAATGATCGCCCTGCTTCGAAAGTTAGCGCAGGTGGAGGATGACGAGGGCGCTCGCTGGGCGTCGATGCGGATCCACCGTGTCGCAAGCGATACCATGACGGATCTCGGCTACACCTCGAAGCTCAACGCGGAGTGGGAGTTTCTGACCATGCTGCACAATGAGGGACGCAGATCCGCCGAAGCCTTCCTGGAAGCCCACGGCGACGATCTCGGCCACCGCTCGTCGCTCGAACTCGATAACTTGCTGGAAGGGGTCTGACGGGTGGGCCTTCTCGGTATTCTGATCGGGCTCGGGCTTTTGATCTGGCTCGCCTTTCGAGGCTGGAGCGTGCTGTTGCTGGCGCCGTTTGGCGCCCTCGTTGCCGCGCTCTTTGCCCGCGAACCGGTGTTGGCACACTGGACGCAGACCTTCATGAACGGCGCCGCAGGTTTCTTCGCTCAGTTTTTTCCGCTGTTCCTGCTCGGCGCACTTTTCGGCAAGCTGATGGAGGCCAGCGGTTCAGTGACCGCCATCGCCGATTTCATGATGCGGCGGCTCGGAAAGGACCACGCCATCCTCGCCGTCGTCATCGCCGGTGCGCTGATCACCTACGGCGGTGTCAGTCTCTTTGTCGCCTTCTTCGTCCTCGGGCCGATGGCACAGGAGCTGTTCCGGTCGACCGGCATTCCGCGGCGGCTGATGCCGGCCGCGATCGTGCTTGGAACGTCTACCTTCACCATGTCGGCATTGCCGGGAACCCCATCGATACAGAATGCCATCCCGATGCCCTTCTTCGGTACGACGCCGTTCGCGGCGCCAGGTCTCGGCATCGTCGCTTCCGTCATCATGCTTTGCTTCGGCATGTGGTGGCTTCGTCGCGTCGAGGCTGTTGCGCGCAAGTCCGGCGAAGAGTTCGGGGAGGGCACCCCCGCGACACCCGAACGTCTCGCTTCCGACGACCGGCTGCGCGAACGCGCCACGGTCGGCAGAGAATTCGACCCGGCCGAAATCGCGCATGGACGACACGCCGAGGCTGAGCCGTCAATCCTGGTCGCGATGCTGCCGCTTGCTGTGGTTGTCCTTGTCAATCTCAGCATGGCGCTGTTGATCCTGCCGGCGCTTGATCTCGGGTTTCTTGCGGATGATCGCTGGGGCGGGATCTCCCGCTCCGCAGTCAGCGGTGTATGGGCCGTCGCCACGGCGCTGGCAGCCGCGGTCGCGACCGTCGTCGCGTTGAATTTCCGCCGGCTGCCGACGTTGCGCGCGACGATGGACGCCGGTGCCAACGCGTCCGTCCTTCCGGCGGTCGCCGTCGCCAGTCTGGTCGGCTTTGGAGCGGTTGTCGCGGCGATGCCCGCCTTTGCGATCGTACGCGACTGGGTGCTTGGTATCGGTGGCGGGCCGCTCGTTTCGATCGCGGTGGCCACGAATATCCTGGCGGCGCTCACCGGTTCCGCCTCCGGCGGTCTCACGATTGCGCTCGACGCGCTTGGCAGCACCTACCTGATGCGCGCCCAGGAAGTAGGTCTCGACCCGGCGCTGTTGCACCGTGTGGCGGTCATCGGGGCCGGTACGCTGGATAGCCTGCCCCACAACGGGGCGGTTGTTACCCTGCTTGCCGTTTGCGGCTCAACCCACGGAGAGAGCTACCGCGACATCGTCGTTGTCGGAATTATCGGAGCGATCCTCTCGCTGATCGCGGTCATCGGTTTGGGAAGCATTTTCGGCTCGTTCTGATACTTCGGCGGAGGGGAAGGTTGCAACTGAACCGCCGTTGGGTTCAACCCCTGACGCGGAGTCTTCGCTACGCTCCTGCGTATCCAGCGACCGCGCAGCGCGTACTTTCGCGTACTGAGCGATGCCGACCTTGATGGCCACCAGCACGGGCGCCGCGAAGACAAAGAGCAGGGCGACCGCGTTAAAGGCCGTGTCGAAGGCGATCACGGTGGACTGGCCGGTCACGGCCCGGCCGAGTAGGCTCGTCGCTGCCCGGCCTGCGACTGCCGCGTCCATCCCTTTCGCGCTCAGCATGGCTGTCGTGGTCGCCAGGCGCTCGATGACCGCGGAGCGCCCCGAGGTGATGCTGGCGCCGAGGACCGCGACATTGCCGGCGACATTGTGGTCGATCAGCGTCTGGAGTGCGGCGACTCCGATGAGGCCACCAAGCTGGCGACCCGTATTGAAGAGGCCGATTCCGGAGGCGAGATTTCTGCTGTCGAGCTTGCTGAAGGCGATGAGGGTGATCGACAGAAACAGGAAGCCGAGGCCGAACCCACGTAGCAGGATCGCTGCCATCATGTCATCCGAGCCGCTTTCGCTGGTCGATCCGGACAGCATCCACATCGCAACCATGATCATCAGGATGCCAAAGGGCACGGTGGCGAACGGAGCAACGTGGCGGACCTGCATCAGAAAGGCGGCAATGAGGAGTGCGCCGACGAACAGAGCGCCGCTCGGCAACAGTAACTGCCCGGCATCGGTGGGCGTGAAGGCGAGGACGGACACGGCGAACGACGGAATCAGGTACGCGCTCCCGAACAATGCGGCGCCGGCGACAAAACTGACTATAAAGGCGAAGAGAAAATCGTCCGGTTTAAACAGGGTAAAGTCGAGCAGGCCCTGGCCCTTTGCCAACACCTGTTGGCCGAGGAATGCCAGCAGAGCTGCGGCACCGATCACAGTCAGCCATAAGATGCGCGGTTCCTCAAACCAGTCCCACCGGCTGCCCTGGCTGAGGACGTAGGTAAAGCAGAAAAGGGCGATGGAGATCAGCGAGAAGCCGATCCAGTCAAACGGGCGGTGCGGGGTCCTGACGGGCGTCGGGCTATCCGCGACCATCAGCAGTCCCGCAGCCGCCAGCGCGATCGGAACGACACTGAAGAAGATCCATGTCCAGGATTGGCTATCGAGCAACCAACCCTGAAGAGCCGGCGCGATCGTGGCGGGAGCGACAACGGACCCCACCGCAAACAGGGCCTGAAGGATGGGCTGGCGGGATCGCGGATAGGCGAGAAAAATGATCGTCTGGCCGCCGACGAGCAAAGCGGCGCCGGAGAAGCCTTGAATCATGCGCAGAGCGATCAGCAGGTCCAGCCGGACCGTGATGGCGGCAATGCCGCATGCCATGCCCATGGCGAGCGTCGAGGCGATGATCAGGCTCAGCGGATTGATGCGGCTCATCAGCCAGGGGACGGCCATGAACCCGATAAGCTTAGGAGCGGTGTAGCCGACGTCCAGCCAGGCGAACTCGTCGGGAATGGCATATGTGTCGCCGATGATGTCACCGCGCCCGAGCGACAGGACCGTGCTGGCGATTGCCTCGGTCAGCGCAGCAAGGACGATGCCCGCAATGAGAAGTGTCCCTGCCTCAGACCTGCCGCGGCTCGGTGCGACGGCGACGGTGGTGGTCATGGGTCGCTTCCCGTGTCGACCGCGACGCGCGCGGAAAGGCCGGGCACGAGGCGGCCGGGCATCGGATTGCTGGCAAACCGGATCTTCACCGGAACGCGCTGGACGACGCGAACGAAGTTTCCTGTCGCATTGTCTGCGGGGAGCAAGCTGAACGCTGACCCGCTGCCGGGTGCAAAGCTGTCGACCACGCCTTCAAGCGCCCCGCTCGGATAGCCGTCGATGGTGATACGGACGCGCTGACCGGGCTGGATATGCTCGACCTGGGTCTCCTTGAAATTCGCTACGATCCACACATCGTTGACCGGAACGATATCGAGGAGGGGGACGCCGGGCGCAACAAACCGGCCGATGCGGACTTGACGGTTGCCGATAACGCCGGCGACGGGCGCGCGGACCACGGTACTCTCGAAATCGATCTCAGCGAGGTCGCGCGCGGCGCGTGCCTGCGCCACGGCAGCGACGGCCGCCTCGCGCTGGGCGGCAAGGACCGCGATGCGTTGCTGCTGCGCCTCCAGCGTTGCGGCGGCAGCCGACACGCTCGCCTCGGCTCTTGTTCGCGCCGCGTCGCTTTCATCGACATGGGCCTGGCTGATGGTGTTGCTGCGGATGAGTTCGCGGCGGCGGTCATAGGCCTTGGTGGCCAGATCCAACTCGGCAATGGATGAACGCCGCTGGGCCTCGGCCTGCCTAATCATGGCATGCTGGAGCTCTGTCTCCGCATCGACATTGGTGAGGTGAGCATCGGCCGCTTCGACATTGGCCTCCGCCTGCGCAAGCCGCGCGCGATAATCGCGATCGTCAATGCGGAACAGGACGTCACCCGCCCGGACCGTCTGGTTGTCCTTGACCTCTACCGCCATGACGTAGCCCGCGATCTTTGGGGCGAGCGAAGTGACGTCCCCGCGGACATAAGCGTTATCGGTCGATGTCGAGCCGTTCGAACGGGCCCAGGCCCAGCCGGCCCCCACGACGACCACGGCGCCGAGGCACAGCGCCAGGCCGACCACCTTCTTCTTGTTGAGTTGCGCCACGACGACCTCCGGTAATATTCGTTACCAATGACATCTACGGTAATGGGCGTTACCAGTCAAGAGGGTGACTCGCCCATTGAGATGACGGGCGTTGGTATTTCCTATGCTGAGCAGACAGCGTAGTGGCTGAAGGAGCGGCAGTCGACTATACAAAGGTTGGCTAGTATAGAGTCAGACTTTCATGAGCTTAAAAGCTGTAGTTGCAGCAAAAATCGGGGCGGTTGGAAAAGTTGTCGAAAAGCGGTTATTTAAGCGGCTGCCGAGGTTTTCTTCGAGCAAGGCTGTAGCATCATGCGAGATGCGAAACCGAAGCTCTAGCACTTTGAATTACTGGATGTTTCCATCCTTAATTCGGGTGCGATTTAAGGGAACATGCGGTAGGCGGCGAGCAGCGTCGTGTCGGCGGAGCGAACTCCCCGGGGACCGAGGAGCAATTCGGGCTTATGATTGCCTGCGCGCGGCGCTATCGATCCTGGCAATCAAGTAGATCAAACGGCACGACTCTGATTGCCTGCGGCGCGGGAGGCGGTCGCTTCCGCCGTCGCGTCAACGGGCAGCGTGAAGATAAACGTCGCTCCATGCGGCTCGTTGTTCTCCGCCCATAGTCGTCCTCCGTGGGACTCGACGATCGAACGGCAGATTGCGAGCCCCATGCCCATGCCGTGCTCTTTCGTCGTGAAGAACGGCTCGAAGATCCGGTCAGGAAAAGCGACGCCCGGGCCGCGGTCACTGCTTTCGATCTGGACGACATCGCCCTTCCGGCGCACGCGTATTCCGAAAACCCTGTCGCCCGCAGTCGAATCCATCGCATCCATGCCGTTGCGGATGAGATTGATCAGAACCTGCTGGATCTGAACGCGATCCAGCGTGACAAATGGAAGGTTGCGTTCGACATCAACCTCCATACGAACGCGCCGCCGCGCCGCCTCCTCGGCCATGAGGTCGCGCGCTTCGGCAATGACGCTGGAGAGCGTTGTGCAGGTCCTCGTTTCTACGGAGTGTTTGAACAAGGCGCGGATGCGGCTGACGACGTCCGCCGCCGAATTGGCATCCTGAATGATGCGCTCTACCCTCTTCTGCGCCCGCTCGATATTGGGCGGCTCGGCCATGAGCCAACGTTGGCAGGCATACGAGTTCGCCACAACGGCGGCCAACGGCTGATTGACCTCATGCGCGATGGACGCCGAGAGTTCGGCAAGGCTCGCCGCCTGGCTCGCGCGGGCTAGGTTTTCCTGGGCGCGGCGCAATTCATCGCGCCCACGCACCTGATCTTCGATATCGAGGCAGACGCCGTTCCATTGAACGATCGCGCCGTCGCCATTGCGCATCGCGGCTGCGCGCATTTCAACCCACCGGTACTCGCCGTCGAAGCGACGTAGGCGATGCTTCTGCGCATAAGGTTCGCCAGTGGCCAGGGAGTGCGCGAACAGCTTTTCTACCGCGGCCACGTCGTCCGGATGAATGACCGCGTTGACCACGCTTGCGAGGCGTGGGGTGCCAGCGACATCCCTATCCTCGACGTTGAAGCCGATAAAGCCGCTCAATTGCTGACTGAAGTATATGGGCGTACCGTCCGGCGCTGCACACCAGATGAGCGCAGGCAGGGTCTCGACAAGTTCTCGCAGCGAGCGCTCGCTTTGCCGCAATTTGAGCACCGCCAGCTGGTGCTGCCGGGATATGGCGGCCACGATGAGCGCCGATAGTGCCGAGATGGCCAGAAAGAGCTGCAGCATGATCTGCCTCTGCCTCTGGGACTCAGGGTCGCCGGCAAATTGGCTAGCGCCGGATATTGTGAATACCGCGGTGATCAGAGCGAGGACGATCAAGGTGACAGCGGCGCCTCTGAGCTCGAAGCGCACGGCCGCCCAAAGAAGCGGCGGCATGATGATATAGGCGAAGGGCAGATAATCGCTCAAGGAAAGGGCGGCGATACCGAGAAAGATCAGCCCAAGGACACTGGCCTCGACCCATCGCGCGGCCGAGAGATGGGCCTCGCTGCGCCAGTTCTGAAACACATCCAGTGCCAATGGCGCTACAATCAGGACCCCGGTGGCGTCTCCGATCCACCATAGTGGCCAAGCCGCCGCGAAGGTCTGCGATTTTATGGCAAACCAGGCAAGTGTTGCACTTCCGACCGTCGCGCTTATGGCTGGCGCAATTCCCGCGCCCAGTACGACGAAAGCGAGAACTTCCTTCAAGGTTTCCAGCCGAACCGGGCGCCCGCAGACCCTGGTCACGAGCCATGCGCCGGCCATCGCTTCAAGAGCGTTGCCCACATAGATCAGGAGGGACGCAGGCAGCGGGCTATGGAACCACAAGAACTGACCGATCAGTTCACCGACGCAGCCCGCCAGCACCCACCACGGCCAGCTGGGCGTAGAGGCGAGCATTAACGTAGCCATGAAAAGCCCGCCCGGAGTCCAAATTGCAATGCTTGTTCCGGGTACGATCCCGAGCACGTTTGCGAATGCGCAGCCCAGGACATAGCCCGCCACAAAGAGCCCCAGGTGCAACAATCGAGGGCGGTGCAACCAGACGTTCATCATTGGTTGCTCCTACCGGACAAAAAAAGCCAAGGAACCGCAACGCTTCGTGTAACGCTTGTCCTCAATCTCCGGGATGGCGAAATCGCACCCACGCCCTACCCCCCAAGGCCCGAGCCACACCTCATGAAAAATCCGTATCGCACGGAGATGTGAACTCGCCCCCACTCGCGCAATGCGGAGCGCGGTTCTGTTGAAACACGCCGATGTCAACCGACGCAGTGAACCACCCGTTGATATAGCTTTTGCTGTTGTGAGACGGTCCATTTGTACACCGCATAGCAGGCTTAATGCAAAAGAGATCGTTGGTCCGAGGGCAAAGATCTCGCGCGATTGCCGGCGGGCCGTGATCGGTTGCGCATTCTGATAGCTCGCGCTCATTGTGGCTTTCCAGTCAGGGCGTCGCCGATCGCTGCGAGCAGCGCCTGCCCGTCGAAAGGCTTGCGGAAGAATCGGTTGTGCTTTGCCTCCGGCGGCTCCGGGATCTCGTGGCGGCCGGTGATCAGGATCACTGGCAATCCGGGGCGCCTCTCGGTCATCATGCGCTTCAGTTCGAAGCCGTCCATGCCGGGCATGCCGATGTCGGTAATCAGACAATCGATCTCCGGCAGCGCATCGCTGTTCAGGAGGGTACGGGCCGACGAGAATGCCCGTACGGTGTGCCCCGCCGACTCAAGAAGATCCTCGAGCGAATCGAGCACGCGCTGGTCATCATCGACGACCGCCACCACGGACTTTGAGTTGGACATGGGCACGCGTTTCCTCAACGTCTGGAACGAATGATCTGCAATTTTTCGGCAATTTGCACCAGATCTGCAAGTGAGGTCGCCCGCATCTTCTGCATGATGTTGCTGCGGTGCATTTCAATGGCGACCTCGCTGATACCGAGCTCGGCTGCCGCCTGTTTGTTCGGCAGACCGCTGACCACAAGCGGCAGCACCTCGCGCTCCTGGGATGTAAGCGCCGCCAAGCGGCGCGCGAGCTCGGCTAGCTCCGCCCGTGCCGATCGCTGAACGCGGTCCCGGTCGATCGCCGCCCGAACCGCCGCGACCAGATCGCTCTCCCGACCGGTTTCCTCAGAAAGCCGGCAGCTTCGCCCTGTATGGCGCGCGCAGACAATGGAATGTCATGCCCGGTAAGGAAAACGATCGGGGGATGAACGCCCACGGACAGTTGCTTCTGAAACCCGAGTCCGTTGATGTCGGGCAGTTCTACGTCGAGGATCAGGCAAGCAGGGAGATCGGGCCTCGCATAGGCGAGGTAATCCGCCGCGACGGCGAACGTCTCGGCCCGCCACCCCAGGGACTCCAGCAACTCGCCGAGCGCCTCGCGCACTCTGGCGTCGTCATCCACCACGAAGACCATTTCCTCGCGCTGGCTCATGGTGCCTCGCTCGCCGCCAACGGAAGCGTGAAAGCGGCGGTCGCCCCCCGCGTCTCGTGATCCGCGGTCCAGAGGCGGCCTCCGTGTGAGTCGATGATCGAAAGGCAAATCGAGAGACCCATGCCCATCCTTGCAATCATGATTGGCCGCTCCTGCGGACAAGAAAGCTTGCTGCACGTTTCCTTGGACCAGGGCCGATTCAAGGACAAAAGCACGCCGCAATTCGAAGTGCTGCAACGACCGTAGTGCGTGCGGAAAAGACTCACGGCGTTTAATAGCACCCGTTCTCAATATCCGGGTTGGCGACCTCACGCGACCTATACTAATCCCGACGTGGCCAGCCGCACCTCATGGGAGTTAATGCAACCAGTCGCGGAAGGTCAGGCTGCCGACATGTACGTCGGGGACGTCCTAGTAGCGCGTCCGGAGAAAGCTCGGTGAATGACAGCCGGTTAGAGTGTGCGCCCAGGACTGGACAACCTAAACTTTCGTTTAGTCGGAATGCATGTCTCGATGTGATAATTTTGCGACGGGATTAAAGGAGGGCGCCCAGCATTTGACGATCGGAGTATGGTGTGCGTTACCGCGTCTCCCTGGATGTCGGGAGACAGGCGTACGAAGCTCTGAAGAATAGCGGGCAACCAGCGCTAGCGTTCGAACGTGTGGCGTATGAAATATCGCTTCTTCCTGCGTACCGTTGGATGCCCCAGGCGCAGAGTTGGATGTAGCATCGCATCTTGAAATGCGGATGATTTGTTACAGTATTCGCCCGAGCAAGTCACGGTTTGAAGGATTATCCTTCCGAAGTAGTTTCCGAAGTAGAGTTAGGTTCTTGAGTCAATCATGCACCATCGCTGTTATTGATGACGACGACGCCCTCCGCGAGTCGATGAAGGATATGCTAGAGTCGCTGGGCTACGAAGCCATTGTTTTTTCCTCGGCGCCGGAATTCCTCGCGTTTTATCACCAATGCCCGATTCACTGCATTATCTCCGACGTCAAAATGCCCGGCGTCGACGGACTGCAGTTGTTGGAAATATTGAACAGCAAGGGCGTGCAAACGCCGTTCATATTCATGACGGCCTTTCGTGATCAGCGGGTAAGAACGGCTGCCAGGCAAGGTGGCGCTCGTGGTGTTCTGTCAAAGCCAATCGACTCAGATCAACTGGTTGCGATGCTTGAGTCCGCTGTCGGCGATCACAACGGCGGTGAGAATAGGGACTAGCCGCTCACCCTGACTCTGCCTGCATACGAATGACATGACAAAAATGGCCGCCCCTTCGAAGGTGAGGGGCGGCCAAGCTGGCTGCACCGCGGCGGGAGGAAGGGGAAGGAATTGCCGCCTTAGGACGGGGAGGGGAACCGTCCTTTTGGTCAACGGGTGCGCGCCACGTTGCTAGAGTACGCAGAAATGAATGCGTGCGTAAGTAAACGTTGGTTTGGGATGCCGGGAACGACGCCCGCCCCTCTTGTTGAGGTTCCGGCTTGCGCCGTTCGAGTAGTTCGGGCGGCGAGGAGGACGCCGGGGCTTGTGAACCCCGGCGGAGGTGTCAGGCGGCGATCTGTTCGTCTGCGGGCCCGAAGAACTCGAAGTGGACGCGCTCACTTGAGATTCCCGCGCGCGCCAGATCACCGACCAAGGAGCGCAGGAAGGTCTTGGGGCCGCAGAGGTAAAAGTCCGCCGACGCGAAGGGCGTATTCTCCCGCAGCCAGTTCACCGTGATGAAGCCATCATGGTCGTGCGAATAGCCCGCCGCATCTGCCGAGCCGGGCTCGCTGTAGAATGTCCGGACCGTGACACCACCGTGTGTTTTGGCGAGCGAACGAACATGGCGATCCATCGCGTGCGTTGAACTGTTGAGCGCGCCGTGAACGTAGTGGGCCTCCAATTCCGGATAGTCGGAGGCAATCGCCTCCAGCATGCTCACCATCGGTGTAAGCCCAACTCCGCCCGACAGAAGGACAATCGGCCGGCCTGGCTCTTCCGGAAGGAAGAAATCCCCCGCGGGAGGGGTAACCTCGAGCACGGTACCGACCTCGGCGTGGTCGTGCAGAAATTTCGAGCCGCCCTGACCGTGCTCCTCCCGCTTGACAGAAATCCGGTAGTAGTCGTCGTTGGGACCGCTGGAAATCGAGTAATTGCGCTTCAACTCCGAGCCGTCGGCAAGGCGAAAACGGAAGGTCAGGTACTGACCCGGCCTGTGCCTGAGGACCGGTTGGCCGTCCGTCGGCCGAAGTATGAACGACGTAACAACGTCACTCTCCTTCCGCTTCTCGGCTATCGCGAATGTTCGCCATCCATTCCAGCCGCCCGATCTTTTATCGAGGTCGGCGCGGAGCTCGGCTTCGCGCTCCTTCAGCACGTCGGCGAGAAACCAATATGCCTCACCCCAGGCGTCAAGCAAGGCGGGAGAGGCCGCGTCTCCGAGAACATCTCCGATCGCCGCAAGCAGCGCCTTGGCGACAAAAGGATAGTGCTCGGGCAGGATGTGATAGCCGATGTGCTTGTGCGCGATGCGCTCGATGGCCGGACCGAGAACCGCGAGGTTCTCGATGTTCTCGGCGTATGCGAGGATCGCGGCCGCAAGGGCGTGCACTTGCGATCCCTTCTCACCTTGATTGGCGTGATTGAAGAGTGCCCGGATGTGCTCATCCTGAAAGAGCAGCGTATACATGCGCTTGGTGATTTCGGCGCCATGCGCGGCGAGCGCGGGTGCGCTCTGTTTCACGAGCTCAATTGTCTGCGATGACAGCGGACGTGGCATAAGAGGTCCTTTCTTTCTCTTAGCGGATTTCAATGCCTGGATTGCGATCGTAGAACTCGATCTGCAGATTGACGGGCCCCGTAAGCTCCAGGCGATGGGGAACCTCCGGGGGAACGACCCCCGGTCGGTTGCGATCAAGCAGGATCGCCTGTGTCGTGCCATCGGCGCGATACTTCACTGCGCCCTCGTGGACGCGAATTACACCCCAGGTTCCGGGTTTGAGCGTATGCGACTGGAGCAGGGCTCGGGGCAACGAAGCCTCGTCGAACGCCGAGGTGATCCTGTACGGGCTGCAGGGCGCGTTTTCGTCGGTCGGTTGCTTCGAGAGTGCTTTTGGCGCCGCAGCATGAATTGCGCGCGACAACCGCGATGCTATGCGCGTGGCTTTGGCCTGCATCTCAATCGCCAAGGACTGCGGCAGCATCTCGGAGGTCGTCAGGCGCCACAGAGCCAGCCAGCGATCGAACATTTCCGGACGGATCCGTTCGGCATGGATCATGTGCATGGAGACAGGATTTCCTTTGTACCGGCCTGTCGTCAGCATCACCGACGACCAGAATTCCGCTAGGCGGACAAGGTGCTCGTCCCAATCCGCGACGACGGCAAAGACCGGTCCAAGCTCGGCGTCTGTTCTCACGCGCTCGTAAAACCGCTCCAGAATTTTCGGAATTTCGCGCTCGTCGAGTTTTTCTCTTTCCACCGCAAGTCTCCATAACATGCTTCTGAGATACATCTATTGCGCTGCACAAAAAGATGCTATTGAAATGCATCTTTATCGGGCAGGCGTTTTGACGCAGGTGGGGAAATGAGGCTCACGCGATATACGGACTACGCGATCCGGACGCTGACATACCTGGGCGCGCGGGAACCCGCCGTCTGCTCGATACGTGAGATTGCGGATGCGTTCGACATCTCGCAGAACCACCTGATGAAGGTTGTTCAAGACCTTGCGAACGCCGGATTCATCAAGTCGACGCGCGGACGAAATGGCGGGATCCAGCTTGCCAGGTCCGCAGGCGAAATAAACCTCGGGGCGCTCCTCAGGCATACGGAAGCCCTGACGGACCTTATTGAGTGTTCCGGCTGTGTGATAGCTCCGGCCTGCAGTCTCCCGCCAATACTTTCGGAAGCAACGAGAGCCTTTGTGTCGGTGTTTGAGAAGTACACCATCGCCGATCTTCTGCGGCGAAGACGCGACCTCCAGGCATTGCTGCAAGCGGCATAGCGGCCGCGAGAATGCGGTCTCGACCATGTGGCAGATGTCGAGGCAAAACGCACGTTCCGTTTATCGGCATTTCGGAAGCCCCAGCAACGCTGGGGGCAGCTGTCGGCGATTTACGCGGTGATAAACTCGAGGATGTCGCGGTTGATCACGTCGGCGTGGGTGGTTGCCATGCCGTGGGGAAGCCCTTTGTACACCTTGAGTACGTTGCTGCTGAGAAGCTTGGCGGACAGGAGAGCGGAGTCGGCGACCGGAACAACCTGGTCATCATCGCCGTGCATAATGAGAGTCGGCACATCGATGGTCTTGAGGTCTTCGGTGAAATCAGTCTCCGAGAATGCCTTGATGCCGTCGTACTGGGCCTTTGTGCTGCCTGTCATTGCTTGCCGCCACCAGTTCTCGATCACGGGATTCGAAGGAGTCGCGCCGGGTCGATTGTATCCGTAAAACGGTCCGCTTGCGAAATCCCGGTAGAGCTTGCTGCGGTTCTCCAGCAGGGCTTTCCTGAAGCCGTCGAATACTTCAATGGGCAGCCCACCGGGGTTTGCAGCCGTCTTGACCATGAGCGGGGGGACGGCGCCAATGAGCACCAGCTTGGCCACGCGCCCATTGCTGTGGCGGGCAACGTAGCGGGTTGCTTCGCCACCTCCCGTCGAGTGACCGACGTGGACCGTATTGCGAAGATCCAGATGCTCGACTACGGCCGCGGCGTCGCTGGCGTAATGGTCCATATCATGGCCGTCGTTTACATCGCTCGATCGGCCATGCCCACGTCGATCGTGAGCGACGACTCGATAGCCCTTCTCCATGAAGAAAAGCAGTTGCGCGTCCCAATCGTCGGAGCTGAGTGGCCAACCGTGATGAAACATGATGGGCTGCCCGCTCCTCGGGCCCCAATCCTTGTAGAAGATCTCCACGCCGTCAGCGGTGGTGACTCTGTTCGCGCGCAACGTGCCGCTCCCCACAGGAGAAGCGGGGGCGGCCGAGGCTGATGTCGCCGACGTTACGGGAAGAGCCGCTGCAGTGGCGAGGCCGAGCCCGGCGGTCATGACGCCACGGCGAGTGGTCTGGGTGATAGTGGAATCCATTGCTTTCTCCTACATCGGCAAAACAAGACGTCGATGTGTGTTGGATGGTTTTCGTGCTTGTGCTGCCCCACGACGTCGTTGGGCACTTGCGAGCATGAGCGCCTAGGTTTCCCGACTGTAGATGTACAAAGGTTTGGGTACCCATCGGGACCGCCGACAGTCGGCGTCTGTGTGTGTTCGCGATCTCATTCAAGACAAAGCGGCAAAGGCGACGTGCCATGTGGATGGCTAATAAAAACCTCTGCTTGTGATAGATCAGTCCCGTTCCCGTAAACAGGGATGAAGAGCAAGTCGTTCATACGGCAAAATAATTCTTGCCAATGACGACCAAGATCCAGTGAAATGAAGAGGTTTGGTGATGCGCGATCTAGTCGCAATCGTAACGCGTGGTAGTTCCGGAATCGGACGCGAAGTAGCTATTACATTAGCAAATCTTGGAGCACGTGTTCTGATAACGGCACGGCGTCAGCCAGGAATTGATGAAGTCTGCGCCCAATCGGAAAATATCAAGGGAATTATTGCCGATGTAGCAAAGGCGGCAGATGTCCAGCGGACGGTCGAGGAAGCAATCGGTCTTTGGGGGAGGCTGGATATTCTGATCAACAACGCCGGAGCAGGTGGCATCATGCCGCTCGCGGACACCACGGAGGAGGGCATAAAGGACATTTTAGCTGTCAACGTGGTGGGCCCGAGTCTACTGGCCGCCGCGGCCCTTCCGCACTTAAGCGGTCGGGGCGGGGCCATCATCAACATCTCCAGCACCTATGGTCACAAGGCTGCTCCGGGATTCTCGCACTATGCCGCGAGCAAGGCAGCACTCGAGCATCTGACGCGCTGCTGGGCACTTGAACTTGCGCCACATGGAGTGCGCGTAAATGCAATTGCCGCCGGGCCGACAGAAACCGGCGCGCTGACGGGGATGATGGGATTGACTGCCAAGGAAGCCGAGGACGTCAAGGAGTATGAGCGCAATCTCATTCCATTGAAGCGTCGCGGCACACCGCACGACGTCGCGCAATGGGTAGCAACATTTGCGAACCCGGAGACGGCATGGACGACCGGTCAAATTCTGTCGGTAGATGGAGGGCTTTCAGTCGTCTGAGGTCGGGCTATGTCGCGGCCATCCGTTGGTTGGTTCCAGATCCAATTGGTCTGTTCTACAGCGAGGACGTGCCGGGCGATCGGCACGTCAGAAAAGCTCACGTCATGTGCCCAGCTTTACTTCGCCTGGGGCGTCATGGCGAACCACTGGTCGAATGTGATGCGGCCAAGGCGCGGGCTTTTATCCGAAACGAGAGAGTTGTCCTCGAGGCGCGCTCCGAAATAGCGTGCTTCCGGATCTGCCACGACCTTTCTCAGATCGTTCATCTTCTTCAGATAGTGCTCCACCAATCCACTGAGCTTCACACGATCGGGACCGGCGATTTCGACGATTCCATTCTGCGGCTCACCCAGTGCCACGTCGGTCATGGCGTCCGCGACGTCGTCCGAAGCGATCGGCTGTATGAAAGCGGGGGACAGGTGCACCGTGTCGCCGACGGTGCCCGACTGGGCGATGCCGTTAACGAACTCCATGAACTGTGTGGAGTGCACAATCGTGTAAGGAATGCCGGATGCGCGGATGAGGTTTTCCTGCGCCAGCTTGGCGCGGAAATAGCCGCTTTCTTGCAGGCGCTCGGTGCCGACCACGGACAGAGCGATGTGGTGTTTTACACCCGCGACTTTTTCTGCAGCCAACAGGTTCCTGCCCGATGTCTCGAAGAATTCGAGTGCGGCCCGGTCCTCAAATGATGGGGAGTTTGCGAGATCAAGCACCACTTCGGCACTCTTAAGAGCGTCGGCGAGCCCTTCGCCGGTAATCGTGTTGACGCCCGTGTTTGGTGCCGCAGCGATGACTTCGTGGCCGCGCTTGCGCAAGCGATCGGCAGTCTTTGAACCGATAAGGCCGGTTCCACCAATAATAACGATCTTCATCATATATACCTCCGGTTGCAGATCAGGTCGCGTTTGGAGTCGAGCAATCGAGAGCAACGATCTAGTTCAGGCCGGCCTTGTCGAGGCCAAAAGCCTTGTCGGCGGATCCTGGCACCGCTTTGAATCCGATGCTGGCCCGGTTCCAGGCATTGATGGTCATGACCGCGAATGTGAGGTCGGAAATCTCTTTTTCGGAGAGCTGACCGCGGACACGTTCGTAAATGTCATCCGGAACGCCGCCGGCCGGCAGGTTCGTCAGCACTTCCGTCCAGGCCAACGCGGCCCGCTCGCGAGGTGCAAAGAGGTTGGACTCGCGCCAGATCGCAATATGGTGGACGCGCAACTCGCTTTCACCATGGAGCTTTGCTTCTTTGACGTGCATGTCCAGGCAAAAGGCGCACCCGTTCAATTGCGAGGCACGGATCTGCACCAGGTCTCGCGTCTTCTGGTCGATGACGCTGTCGTTCACTGCGGCGCTGAGCTCCATCAACTTCTTGAAGAGCTCTGGGGACTGCTGTGCGTAGTTCAGTCGCTGTGTCATGGAAAGCTTACCTTGCTTGTTCGCCAATGGATGCCGGCCGGGCCGGCGCTTGGGAGATCTTGGAACGCCACGAATAGTAGTTTGAACGCTCTCCCTGCGGATCCTAAACCTTGGTTTAGGATCCGCTTCGAGCACTTCGTGGACGCGTTTTTCAAGGGTGTCGGAAATGCGCGCGACCGCGCCGGCGTGAGTGGCCACGGATCTTGTGTAGATGCGAATTGGGGTCGATGCGCCCATACGCCTTCGCAATGTCTCGTTGCGTCGAGCACGATTATTCAGCGCCGCCAAGAGGCTACGTTGTCACCGGGGTAAATTGGGCGTCTTGAGAAACGGCGATGCCGAGCGATTGTTCTCGGACGGCCTTCACGGCGGCTAGGATTAGATGAGCTCCGATTTTTTCACGAGGTCGGCTAGCGAGCGGGCTTCCATCTTTCGCATCACGCTGGCTCTGTGAATCTTGACCATGATCTCACTGATCCCGAGCTCATAGGCTATCTGCTTGTTCATAAGCCCGTCGGTAACGTGCTGCATCACTTCCTTTTCCCGAGGCGTGAGTGTCGACGCTTTCTGCTTGACGGCATTCCTGACGACAGCATCCTGTCGTCTGCACCGATCAGTCTCGAAAGCCCTGTCTACTGCGTCGAGCAGCTCTTCATTGGTGAAAGGCTTTAGCAGAAAGTCTACCGCGCCGGCTTTCATTGCCGTTACGCTCATGGGCACATCGCCATGGCCTGTCACGAAGACGACTGGAGTTTGGCATCCCAGATCCTCCAAGCGAGATTGAAACTCGATGCCGCTCATTCCTGGCATGCGAACATCCAGAACAATGCAACCTGGAGCGTTCAGGCAACCGTTCTCGATGAAATCCAGAGCGTCGCGGAAGGAGGATGACTTAATGCCCACGGATTCAAAGAGATCGGTCATGGAAAGACGTATGTCGGCATCGTCGTCGATCACAACCACAGCTTGCTCTTCGACTGGCGCGTCTTCGATTTTGCGTGCGGTGGACATCTTGCTGACTCCTCGAATGCTTTAATGGTAGCCGCATTCTGCCTCGAATTGTCTCAGGGGGCACTCTGTTTCGAAGTATAGAAGGGTTTAGTCCGCCCGCGTTTTGGGCCGTGGCAAGCGGAAGCTGGAGGATGCGCAACTGAACGCCCCGAGATTTTGAACGATCGATGCTTTCGCTGCTTTATCCGAGGGTTAGGCAGTGCGGCACCCACCAGGCTCGAATCCAAAGCTCATTACATCCTCGACAATCCGGCTCATAAATGACTAGCTCAGCACAGCATTTGTGCTCGGATGTCCGTAATGGCGATTATTGGTGATAAGACTGCCGGATTATCGGCTTTCGTTTTGACCGTGGAGACTGGCTCCTTCAGCGCGGCTTCCAAGCTCCTGGGAACGACCCCATCTGCGGTCTCAAAGAGTGTAGCCAGATTGGAGCAGCGCCTTGGAGCCAAGCTCTTCAGGCGTTCCACGCGATCGCTCACGCTAACGGTCGAAGGGACAGCCTACTGCGAGCGAACCGTGCCATTACTCCGCGGCCTCGATGACGCGGAGGAAGTGGTTCGGTCGGCCTCCACCGCTCGCGGCACGCTGCGCGTAACGATGCCAAGCGAGCTTGGAAGAATTCTGATGGATGCGCTGACAACCGATTTCCTGCGCATCCATCCGGAGATAAGGCTGGAAGTGGGATGGGCGGATCGTCCCGTCGACTTGATCCGCGAGGGCTACGATTTGGCATTGCGTGCTGGTGCTCCCGTCGACAGCGAACTCAATCTCCGCACGCTCGGCGAACTGCCAATGGTCCTGGTGGCGTCGCCGGGCTACCTGAGCGAGAGTGGGCGTCCCGCCTCCATCGAAGAGCTCGGCTCGGCAAATCACTTGCGCTACATCGTCGGCGGGCGGCCTTTTCTGATCCGGTTCCTGGACGGTGAGATCATCGAGCCCGAGGGCCGTCTTGATCTGGATAGCGGATTCGCGCTTCGAGCGGCGGCGTTAAACGGATTTGGAGTGGCTTGTCTGTTGCGTTGCGCAGTCGAAGCCGACATCCGTGCGGGAAAGTTGGAAGTCGTGTTGCCTTCACGCCCCCTCACACGCGTGCCGCTTCACTTTCTGCATGCATTCGGCAGGACGCCACCGTTGCGGGCGCGACTGTTCATGGACTTCGTGGCGGATCAGATCAAACCGTTCCTTCATGATCAGATCAACGCCAGGAAAGGCTCGGCGACCACCGATAGCAGCGGATAGATGTCACCAGCCCGGACTTCGTCTTGCCCGAATGAAAGCAACCAACCTCACGCCCATAAACATTCGTTGAAGGCTTGCGGTTCAGCGCGTGCGGATCTGAGGCCGAACGATGTTCATCTGCAGTTCGTGGCTTGACGCATACGGGCCGAGCACTTTGATCAGCCGCGTTTGTTCGGCTTCGCCTATACCCGCTCGCCTGCAATATTCCGCCACATCCCAAACATGCTTGATCGGAGACTTATCGAGCGCTTTAATATCACTGCGTATCATCCTGTTTCTCCCATTCTATTTCGTGAACGGTAGATCGGATGCCGTTTAGCGGCCGCTCGTGGCGGTGTAGATACTTTCCGCAGGTGCCGTAACTATACGGGAGTTTATGTGGTCGCGACGCGGCCCCGCGCAGCAAGCTGGAGAGCGTCGTCCGGGATCGGACGCGGGAACAGAAACCGTACCCAGGCAGCACGACGACCGCCAAGCACCGCTGGTTATTTCTGCGGCTGGTTCGCCGGTATCGGCTTCACCGGCGCGCCAGGGAAGATTTT
The DNA here is from genome assembly GCF_004827385.1 of Ensifer sp. MPMI2T. Taxonomy (GTDB): domain Bacteria; phylum Pseudomonadota; class Alphaproteobacteria; order Rhizobiales; family Rhizobiaceae; genus Sinorhizobium. Next base: position 53,623 of record NZ_SRXN01000020.1, on the reverse strand, counting down.
CTGCAGGTTTCCGGCGATTACCTTGTCGCCTTCTGAAACACCGGATGACAGGCCCACGAGGCCGCCATTGCTCGGGCCGAGGGAAACCAGCCGCTGCTCGACAACGTCGCCCTTGCCGACGACATAGACGTATTTGCCGAGTTGGCTCGACCCGAGCGCGGCCTCGGGCACCATAAGCACGTTCGGTTCTTCCCTGACGCGCAGGCGGACGCGCACGTATTGGCCGGGCAGCAAAGTCAGATCCGTGTTCTCGATCGTCGCGCGTGCCACGACCGTGCCGGTATTGCGCTCGACCGCATTGTTGATGAAGGTCAGATCGCCGCGGTGACGCGGCTCGGCGTCACCCGGCAGAAACACTTCGGCTTGAACCGGCCCAGCCGCCCGTGCCCGCTGGATATCGGCGAGCTCGGGTTCGCTCGGATTGAAGGAGACATAGATCGGCGAAAGTTGCACGAGGTTGTTGAGTGGCGTGCCGGCCGTGTCGCTGACCAGTGTTCCCTCGGGAGCCAGGTTTCGCCCGAGCCTTCCTGCGAAGGGCGCGCGGATTTCAGTATAGTCGCGGTTGATCTCGGCGGTGCGAACCGCTGCCCGCGACATGGCGAGGGCCGCCTCTGCCTGGCGCACGGCGCTTGCGCGCTGGTCGAAGGTGTCCTTGTCCAGATAGCCGGTCGTGGCCAGTTCGTTGCCGCGTGTGAGATTGCTGCGAAGATAGGCGAGCGATGCCTCGTCGCGTTGGGCCTGGGCTTTCGCCTGATCAAGCTCGGCTTCGTAGTCGCGCGGGTCGATCCGATAGAGGAGTTCGCCCTGCCTGACATCGGCGCCGTCCGGAACTTCCTGCGACTGTATATAGCCGGAAACCTTGGCCCGGAGCGTGACATTGCGGATCGATTCCGTCCGTGCGGAATATTCGAGGTAAATGGGGATCGTCTTCTTAACAACCGCGGCGACGGGAACGGGCATGGCAGGAGGTGCAGCCGCAACTGCTGCCCCCGCACCACCGCCTTTGAGCTCAAGCCTGCCGCCAGTGTAGGAATAGGCCGCAGCAAGAGCCGCGATCGCGACTGCTGCGGCAAAGCTAAGTTTCAAACCGCGCATATCAAGCTCCAGTCCTATTCCGCGGCCCCGGGGTCTTGCTGCCCTTCGGCGGGGCTTGTCGAAAGCCCTTCCCGCCATTGTTCAATGACAGCATAGAAAACCGGGACAAAAATAAGTGTCAGGACGGTTGCCATGAGCATACCGCCAAATACCGTTGTGCCGATCGACTGCCGGCTGGCGGCACCGGCGCCCGTTGCGTACATCAGTGGTACGACACCGAGAATGAAGGCGAATGCCGTCATCAAAATCGGCCGTAGCCGCAGGCGGGCCGCTTCGGCGGCGGCGGTGATGATGTCCAGGCCTTCCTGCCGGCGCCGCTTGGCGAACTCCACGATCAGAATAGCGTTTTTCGCGGCAAGGCCAACCAGCATAACGAAGCCGATCTGCGAGTAGACGTCGATCTGCTTGGCCCTGAGCCACAGGGCGAGCAGGGCGCCGAGGAGGGCGAGCGGCACGGAAAGCAGCACCATGAAGGGCATCGACCAGCTTTCATACTGCGCCGCCAGGATCAGGAAGCAAAAGACGATTGCCAAAGCGAAGACGAGCGCGGCGATCGATCCCGCCCGGATCTCCTGATAGGTTATGCCCGTCCATTCGAAGCCGAAGTCGCGGGGCAGGGTGGCCGCGGCGGTGCGCTCCATCGCCGCCACCGCCTGGCTCGAACTGTAGCCCGGCGCGGCCGCGCCGTTTATCAGCGCCGACGGATAGTTGTTGTAGTGGCTGACGGTCTCGGGGCCGACGGTTGGTTTCAGCGCGCCGAGCGTGCTGAGCGGCACCATGTCGCCCGCCGAATTGCGCACGTAAAGCCGGGAAATGTCGGCAGGATTGGAGCGCGCGCTTTGGTCGGCCTGAAGCGTGACGCGAAAAGTGCGGCCGAACAGGTTGAAGTCGTTGACATAAAGCGAGCCGAAATAGATCTGCAGGGTGTTGAATATATCCGGCAGGTTGAGACCCAGCTGCTTTGCCTTGTCCCTATCCAGGTCATAGTTGAATTGCGGGCTCGATGTGCTGAACGTGGTGAAGAGCTGGTGCGGATTGATTTCCGGCTGCTTTCGCGCCTCGGCTATCAGGGCTTGGGTGGCGTCGTTCAGCGCCACGCTGCTGCGCCCGCCCAGGTCCTCGACCTGGAATTCGAAACCTCCCGTTGCGCCGAGACCCTGTATCGACGGCGGATCGAAGGCGAGCACGAGAGCGTCCGGGATCTGCAGGAGGAGCGGCTGCACCGCTTCGCGCAGAGCCGATGCTCCTTGTTCCGGAGGGCGCTCGTCCCACGGCTTCAGGACCGCGAACTGGACCGCGGAATTGGACTGGCTCGCGAAAGTCAGGAAATTGAAGCCGACAACGGAGCCGACGAAATCCACGCCGGTCGTGTCGCGAAGGATTTTCTCCGACTGCCTCGCGACGGCTTCGGTTCGTTCTATCGATGCGCCGTCGGGGAGCTGGATAACCACGAAGAAATACCCCTGGTCCTCGACGGGCAGGAAGGTCGAGGGAATGCGCTGCCACAATGCGTAGGTGGAACCGATGGCGATCAGGAAGAGTGCGAAGAGGGCCCAACGCCAACGCACGAGTCTCGCAATGCTGTGCTCGTAGCTATGCGAAAGCCAGTGAAAACCGGTGTTGAACCAGCGGAAGAGCACGAATCTCGGCGCGCCGCGATGGCGCAGGAATGCGGCGCTGAGCGCCGGACTGAGCGTCAATGAATTGAAAGCGGAGAACGCCACCGAGATCGCGACCGTCAGGGCAAACTGATTGTAAAGACTGCCGGCGACACCCGGAATGAAGGCGACCGGCACAAAGACCGCCAGAAGCACGGCAGTCGTCGCGATGATCGGTCCCGTCACCTCCTGCATCGCTTTCCGCGTGGCCGCGAGCGGCGGCAGGCCGGACTCGAGTTGTCGTTCGACGTTCTCGACGACCACGATCGCATCGTCGACCACCAGGCCGATGGCGAGCACCATCCCGAGCAGGCTCAGCATGTTCAGCGAGAAGCCGAGCAGGTACATGACGATGAGCGTCGCGATCAGCGATACCGGAATGGCGATCGTCGGGATAATCGTGGTGCGTACGTTCTGGAGGAAGATGAAGACCACGGCAATGACGAGAGCCAGCGCCTCGACCAGCGTGATCACCACATCATGCATTGCCGCGGACACGAAGCGCGTGGTGTCGTAGAACATGTGATAGGCGATGCCGCTCGGAAAGCGCTGCGACAGCTCGTCCATCTTGGCCTTGACCCGGCTCTGGAGATCGAGCGCATTCGAACCGGGTGCCTGGAACACCGCCAGCACGACGCTCTGCTTGCCGTTGAAGCTGACGGAGGATGAGTAGAGCAGCGCGCCCAGTTCGACGCGCGCCACGTCGCGCAGCCTGATCGCCGCGCCGGTCGCCGGGTCGGCACGCAGAACGATATCGCCAAATTGCTTGGGGTCGCTCAAACGACCGACCGCATTAATCTGCATCTCGAAGGGTATGCCGGCCGGCGCCGGGGATTGCCCGATCTTTCCGCCGGCAACCTGGACGTTCTGCTCCTCGATGACGTTCTCCACGTCGACGGCGGTGATGCCCAGATTGGCCATCCGATCCGGATCGAGCCAGACGCGCATCGAATAACGCCGTTCGCCGAAGAGCTGGACATCCCCGACGCCCGGCAGGCGCTTGAGCGGGTCGAGGATCTGCAGGTAGGCATAGTTGCTGACAGAGGCGAAATCGACGGAATCATCGGGCGAGTCGAGGCTGACCAGCACCGTGAAGTTCGGTATCTGCTTGGCGATCGTCACCCCGCTCTGGTTGACCAGGGCCGGCAGCGAGGATGCCGCTTGCGATACGCGGTTCTGCACGTCGAGCGCCGCAACATCGATCGGATAGCCGACGTCGAAGGAGATGATGATCCTCGACGAGCCGTCATTGGAGCTCGTCGAAGACATGTAGAGCATGCCCGGCACGCCGTTGATCTGCTGTTCGAGCGGTGTTGTGACCGTATCAGCAACGACCTGGGCGCTGGCGCCCGGATAGTTGGCGGAGACGACGATCTGCGGCGGCGTAATGTCCGGGAACTGCGAGACCGGAAGCAGGAAATAGCAAATGGCGCCGGCAAGCGTCATGACGATGGCGATAGCAGAGGCGAAAATCGGTCGGTGAATGAAGTACTCGATCATGGCCGGACCAACCCACGTGCGACGCGGGCGCCAGCGTGGGCCGCGCCGGCCGGTAACGGCCGATGGGCATCGCCGAACTCCGCGGTCACCGACACGCGGACCATCCGGTTATTCAGAATCCTTCCCGCCGTCGGCCCATCCAGCTTGCGCATCGTAAGGCTCCAGAACAAGCAAATCGCGATTTGCACCTTCAGTTGATTAGACGTTTGACGATCGTGCCAACCGACATTGTGACATTGTGCCAGAAATTTTTTCCTGCGGTCAGCACCACGCTCGGAGGCGCTCGAGAAAATCGGATGCTCCTCGATCTTTCGGTGCCGATCGGTAACACAGCGTCAAGGGCCAACCCTCGATCCATACCGAAATAGGCCGGCCGAAGCTGATGACAACTGGTCTGCAGCCGATCACGCCCATCCCCCCGCGTGATCGTATTGTCGTCGCTACCCGCGATCTGCTTCTAAAGCGCGGCATCCGTGGAGTTTCGCTACACTCCTCCTTTGCGAGTGTGCTCGGCGATTCCCGGCTCCAGCAGCCGGAGGATCTCAGGTAGGCGTTCGTTCATTTCTGCTGGGATCTTCTCGTTCATCAGAAGCATCACGAGCCCATGCACCAAAGACCAGGCGGCTATCGGGCCCGGATCGTCAACTGCATTCGACCCTCTCCGCCCCACTTTCATGGCAAGAAGCTCAAAAGCTTGGCGGCTTGCGTGAGACAACTGCACGTCCCGGCTGTCGATGTACTCGCCGGATCCGAACATCAACGCGTAAAGGCCAGGGTTCGCTTTTGCGAATTCGATATAGGCAACGCCAAGATCGACGATGCTGCGCGCGGGATCGGATGCAAGTGGCGCGATCAGATCCCGCAGCCTCGAAAATCCCACCGTGGCAATGGCCGACATCAATTCGCGCTTGCCGGCGAAGTGCGCGTAAGGGGCAGCCTGGCTCACACCAGCTTGGCGCGCCACGGCACGTAAACTTACTCCTGCTGCGCCATCACGCTCGAGCAGCGCCAGTCCTGCCTCGATCAGCGCGGTTCGCAGATCGCCGTGGTGATATCCTCGTGCTTGTGTTTTCGAGTTCATTCTGCCGCAATCTTGACGCTGTTAGGAACGCCATTATGTTAACGGCGTTAAGATTGGCGGGTCCACGCGAAAGTCAAGGGTCGCGGCACCGTGTCCGACCGCGGCTTTTTGTCAGACGGATGGGGATTTCCAGATGTTCACGGATCTTGTTCTCGCGAGCGCCCACCACCTCCTGGTCTTCCTGCTGGCGGCGATCATCGCGATGGAAGCCGTGATTGTGCGGGGGGATATGTCTGGGGAGGGCGCGAGATTGCTCTCCCGCATAGATGCGTATTACGGAGCGACTGCCGCCCTCGTGATCCTCATCGGGGTCGCTCGTGTCTTCTTCGGACTCAAGGGATGGGAAGCCTATATTTACAATTGGGCGTTCTGGTTAAAGATGCTGGCCTTTGCGGCGGTCGGGCTCCTCTCTATCAGGCCGACGATGCAAATCCGCAAGTGGCGAAAGAATGCCGACGAAGACGCGTTCAGTCTGCTACCCGATGACGTTGCCAAGGTGCGCGGCTATATTCTGGCGCAAATCGGCGTTTTCACGCTCATTCCGGTCCTCGCCGCCACTATGGCGCGCTATGGTTATTGAGAGTTTCATTTGGTACGGCGCCGAAAAACAGATTTGCGGAACGGCTCGCGGCTCCAAGGGCGCTGTTCAAGAGGCCAACGGGCAGGCGCTTTCAAGATTCGCCTTCCCCACAGGGGACCCGTGTTGTTTGTGCCGCATCAAAGAGATGAACCCAAGATTGGTGTAAGTGCGTCGGGCCGAAAATGAATTGCGGCGCGTCGGCATGAGGTCGAACTTCCTTTGGAGCTTTGCCTCATGCGTTTGTCGGACGTCTCTCTGACCAAGCGGATCCTCTGGTGTGTTGCCCTGCCGGCGCTCGTCGCCGCCTGGCTCGCCTATGGGCGGATCGAGGGGAGCATGGCCAGCTACCGGGACGCCGCGCGCCTGGTGGAGATCAGCGATTGCATATCGATCCTCGGCGACGCAGTGCATGCCCTGCAGATGGAGCGCGCTGCGACGGCCATTTTCCTCGCGAGTAAGGCCAATGACGATGATGCATCGCTGAACGCCGCGCGGCGTGGTTTCGACGGGCGCGTTGGAACGGCCTTGGCTGCCGCGTCGACCCTCGCCATCGATCAGGACCTTCCCTTGCGAGAAGGGGTGCAGCAGCTTGCGGTGCTGCGCGGGCGCGTCGACCGTCGCGAGTTGGCGCCGGCGGAGGGCAATGCGCTGTACAGCCAATTCGTTTCCCGCTTGCTGACCGTGCTGCGCGCGCTCACCAATGGCGGGCACATCGACGATGCGCTTGCCGGGAAAGTCGAAGCCTACAACCTCTTCTCATTGGCGAAGGAATATGCGGGCCAGGAACGGGCGACCGGCAATGCGTTGATCGCCACGGGCCTAGCCGATCGCGACGGCTTGCTCCGCTTGGCCATGCTCTATGGCGCACAGGCGACGCTGCTCAATGAGTTCGTTTCCAAGTTGCCGGCCTTTGCCGATCGGGCGAAGTCCGTCACGCCGGACGCCTCGGCACCGCTGGCGGACATGCGGCGGGTCTTGTTGACAGTCGGCGAGGCGGGAGACCTCTCCACCCTTGATGCAGACGAGTGGTACCGCCTAGCAACAACACGGATCGATACTATGCGCGAGGTCGAGAAGGCGCTGCTCGAGGCCACGCGAGCGGACGCGGCGGATCTCGCCCGTCGGCAGATGACGGCCCTTCTGATGATTGGTGGCGGCCTGACCGCAGCGCTCGCCGCCGCCGCCTTTGTGTCGGTGCTGATTGCGCTCGGAGTGGTCCGACCGATCCGGGCACTTACCGCGGCGATCGAGCGTCTCGCTGACGGGGACGCCCGGACGACAGTGGGCCAGACGGATGCCAAGGACGAGGTTGGAGCCATGGGGCGCGCGGTCGCCAGAGCCGTAGAGGCTGCCAGGCATCAGGCGGAGGCACAGCGCCAGGAAGATCTGCGTCGTGCGGCGGAGCGGCAGGCGGAGGCGCGGGCGCTCGATGAAGAGCGGGCTGCGCGGGCAAGGGATCTCGAACAGGCGCTGGACAATGTAAACCGTGGCTTGGACGAACTTTCCCGGGGGAATCTGTGCTTCCGGATCGCCCAGAAGCTCGCCCCGGATTTCGACGCGCTTCGAACGGCCTTCAACGGGTCTGTCGAGACGCTGGAGCGGCTTGTTTCACTGGCCGGCGAGAACGCGAGTGTCATCGACGGCGGTTGTGCCGAATTGCGGACGGCCGCGGACGACCTCGCGCGGCGCACCGGCAGTCAGGCGACAGCATTGGAGGAAGCGGCGGCTGCCTTGGAGGAGGTCGCGACTGCGGTCAAGATGTCGTCGCTCGGCGCCGACGAGGCACAGCGCTCGGTTGGTATCGCAAGCAGCGATGCGGCCGAGGCGACCCGCGTCGTCGTTGAAACTGTCGGTGCGATGCGCGACATTGCCGCTTCCTCGGAGCGGATTGGCCAGATCATTGGTGTGATCGACGAGATCGCCTTCCAGACCAATCTTCTGGCGCTCAATGCCGGAGTCGAGGCGGCGCGCGCAGGCGAAGCAGGCAAGGGATTTGCCGTCGTCGCGCAGGAGGTTAGAGAACTCGCACAGCGCTCAGCCGGCGCAGCGCGGGAGATCAAGGCATTGATAGACCAAGCGACGAACGATGTTTCGGCCGGCGTCGCCCTGGTCGGCAAGACCGGTGAGGCGCTTTCCGGTATCGAGCGGCATGTGCAGTTGATCAGCCGGCAGGTTCTCACCATCGCACAGTCTGCCAAGGAACAGGCCTCGGCGCTGGACGAGATTACCGCTACGGTCAGCCAGCTCGACCAGATCACGCAGCAGAATGCCAGCATGGTCGAGGAGACGACTGCCGCCTCGGAAAGCCTTGCGGTCGAGGCTAGCAAGCTGCGCGATCAACTCGCGGCCTTCCAGACGCGGCAGGCGAGGGCGGAGAGGCACCGGCAAGCCAATGCCGCCTGACTCCGCACCCAAGGTGCGATCACGGCGATTTTGCTTCGCCGTGAGTCGCAATCCTTACGCTGCTCAAAGCTTGCCGAGCGCGGCGTCAATTCTTTCACGCGCCTTGTTCGGGAATTTTGCCGCCTTGACTTGCTCGACATTGGCTGGTGCGTCACCGACAACAACGACGGCAACCATGCCCATGCTGAAGTGAGGCGTGCACTTGATCACATAGATGCCTTGCTCGGTCAGGGTCACTTTAAGCTTTTCGTTTATCTTCCCTTTGAACGGTTCGGCACCTTGCGGGATCATGTCCTTGACGGTTTCAGCATTGTGGCCCTTGTCCACGGGCACAAAGGTCACGGTATCTCCGGGGCTGGCCTTGAGTACCGACGGTTCGAAGACCATCACGCCATCCGCGCCTTTGTTGAGCATCTTGATCTCATGGTCGGCGGCTAAAGCGGGCACGCTCAAGATACTCAGGAACGCTGCACCGACGAGAAACTTGGTCATGGAACGCATTGCAATTCTCCTTGCTGGAAGACACCCCGCATGGGCGCCTGCAAGGACGATGACTAAGCCGTGTGGTCCTTTCGTTCTTTGACATAACGCAAATTTGGCTCGCGTCAGAACGACGCAACCTTTCGCTGCCCTCTACTGCAGCTTTCAAACTGCTACAGTGTCCTTAGCGCGTCTGATCAGACGCGCAATGCTGGAGTGTCAGGGCCGTACACGTTTGCGAAGAATGGTCATTTCTTCGCTCGCGACCCGACCCTGGCCGTCCAGGATAGCCCGCCACACCCGGTTCCCGAGCTTTACGCTGAGGCGGCACGTGCCGGCATCCTCGGCTTCGCCGCGCTCGACCATGCTCATCACCGAGCCTCTCCTCATGTGTTGGCGGAATTCATCGCTCGACAGTCCGAACCGACCTGCGAGCTCGCTGGATTCCAATATGAAGTCTCCGGTTTGATTGCGTTCGATGTGCATTGGCGTTCCACCGTCATTCCGTCGTTGCTATCAATGCGTTCGCTGCGCCGTCGATTTCGATCGGCCGGTCAACGGCCCCGACCGATCTTTCGCTGTCCCTGTCCGCTCGACGTGGTCGCCGATCGCTGCGCTGAATACCGGCCGTGGAACAGGACCCATCAGGGCTGGTATGTAGACGGCCAGGAAGAGCGCCCAAGCCGCCATCCAGCAGATCGCAGCCGCAACCACGAGGTCCGAATGCGCTTCGCCCGGTAATCCGGCAAGAATGCGAAGCAGCGCTGAAAGAGACACGAGACCGATTACACAGGCCATGGTCCCATTGGCGATCAGGGCTTCGCCATCTCGTCTCATGGCCGAGCGCATCATCATGGCGGCCATCATCGTCCCCACGGCACCCATGGTCAGCGCATGCAGGGCGCCGGCAGGCGCAATCCGATCGGGAAAGACAATCGCAAGACCGGTCAGAACGAGACCCGCCGGTGTCCAAGCAAAAGCAAGGTGCAGTATGAACAAGGCGGGATAACGGTGGGTGCTAACGCTTTGCCATCCCTTCATTTGCAACGCCAGCAGAGCGCCCGAAAACATCAGCACATAACCCGATGCCGGATGCTGACGGAAAGCTTCGATAGAGGCGGTGACGAGTACACCGACCATTGCCAGGTACGAAAGCGCCGGCCGGTCCCGAAGGGGCGCTGCGCCAGTCCTGTCAAGCCATCGATGAGTGAAAGCAGGTACTGCGCGTCCGCCGATCAGAATGATCAAGACAACATACAAAAGCGGCGTGCTCATGATGCTCACGCCACAAGCGGCAAGGGACAGGGCATTTGCTCCGAGCGCGGCCATAGCGAGCGGTGCCCACAGCCGACGCCAGGTCCCGGAGGACACCACGCCGTGCGCCAGGATCACTGTCAGGCTGATGAAGTAGGCGGATGTCCCTATCGCCGCAACGACGAACGGCAGGTTGTCTGAAAACGCCGCCGTCAGGCGGGCCGCGCACCAGAGGCAGGTGACGAACAATGTGACGGCTGGCGGGACCGGACCGCTTTTCGTCCAGGAAGGCAGGGCTGTCAGAAGATAGCCTCCTGCCGCGGCGCTGGTCATACCGAAGAGAAGTTCGTGGCGGTGCCAGGCGACAGGCTCCGGACCTGTTCCCTCCGGGAGCAGCCAGACTGCGGGCGCGACCAACGCCCATAGTCCCGCCAGAAGAAACAAGGGACGATAAGGCGCCTGCCAGACGGTTATCCAAATCTTCCGTGCGGCACCCGTTATCCGGCGCCCGTCATGCCGGTTCGAAACGCGGAAACAGCACGGCATTTTCGAGATGCATATGAGCTACGAGATCGTCGGTGAACTTGCGCAGCCCCGTATAGAGCGCAGTCCACGAGCCACAGGCTCCGGCCGGCAGCGAGAGGCCATGGGTCAGATGCTCGATCGTCCGGAGGTGCTCCGCCTCGTCATCATGCTCATGCCGCATCTGCGCGATCGGATGCACGATCGTCTCGTTGCCGCCGGACCGCATCATCGGGAAGAGAACGAGTTCTTCCTTCACCATATGGCCCTCAAGCTCATTCCGCAGACGCTCCAGCGCCTGCGAAAGCCCGATTGGCGCCGACGGATGGTCGGCATGGACCCGCTCCACTTTCTGCGCGAGCGGAATTAGCCACGTGAGTTCCGAGCGATGCGTTTCGTGATATCTGGAAAGGATATGCGCAATGAGGTCCGGGGTCTCTTCAGGTGCGTCCCGTCTTGCCGCCTCGACCAGCGCCTCGAGTTCGGAAAGCAGTGTCGACGGTGCGAGGCCGGCCTTGACGGCAGCCTCCGAGAGCCGCACATTGCCGCCACAACAAAAGCTGATGTCATGGCGGCGGAAGAGTTCCGCGGCCCCTGGCAACCCCGCTGCGATCGTTGCGACTGTCTTGTCGAGGCTTATTCCGGTCATGAACTGTTCCTTGATCCTAATGGCGCTGGGATCTTTCGAGCCGACGATGCCGGGACCGGAGCCGGCCCGATGATCCAACATCTAGATGTGCTCGTCATTCTGTCGAAGAAGATGCCGCTTCGTCTTTGTGCCCGCGCAAACAGACGGAAGCAGTCCAGTTACCGGTTGGATAACTCTAAACTAAGCATCAAGCTGGATCACGTGAGCCGACGAAGTCAGAATGAGGCCTGCCTCGTTCGCCTGCCGAGTGGGATGCTGAATGCCGTCGACCGAGTTTCACCTTGTTACAAAATGGACCATCGACGCCCCGGTCGAGAATGTCTGGCGGGTGCTGAACGCGCCCGAAACCTAGCCGGAATGGTGGCCTTCGGTGAAGGAGGTCACGCTTCTGCGCGAAGGCGACGAGGATGGCATCGGCGCCGTCCATCGGATGAATGGTCCACTGCATTGCCTTATGAGCTGGCCTTCGAAATCGAAACGACCAGGATCGTGCCGTCGTCCATCATCGAGGGGAGAGCCCGCGGCGAACTCGAGGGTATTGGTCGATGGACCCTGCAACCTGAGGGCTCGAAATGCAATGTCCGCTATGACTGGATCGTCAGGGTCACGAAGCGTTGGATGATCCGACTTTCATTCATCCTGAAGCCAGTCTTCGGTTGGAACAATGCAGTCGTGATGGAACGCGGTCGGCGAGGTCTCGTGCATCGCCTGGCCCGCGATAGATGATACATGAAGACATCCCGCGTCGGCGGCTTGAAACGCGCTTCCTCGCCAATGAATCGGCCGCCGTTCGAGTGGCGGAGACCGGCTGCTAGAGGGACAGCGCCGCAACAACGGCGATGGCCGCTGCGGTTATCAGGACCAATCCACTGATCCTCCGCATCCTCGTTCGGCGTGTCCGCTCGCCGCTCCAATCGTAGCTCATCATGTGCTCCGAGGTTCCGTGGTTCGAGATGCGGACAATGAGCAAATTTGGTTAACAAATGGGAAAGTTGCTTTCGGGTGGATCATTGTTGATCGCGCTTATCCCATCGACCTCGAAACCATTGTCAGGATCGAACGTGCCGATGTCGATGGCATATGGAAGGCGCAGAATCTCCCGCGCATGGGCCGGCATCGCCAGCGCCAGCAGCGTAACAAGCCCGAGCAGGAAAACGCCAAGGCGAAACCTTGCCACTCGGCCAATAACATCAGATGGGTTCACTCCTCGTCCCCGTACGCCCTATTCTCATCGGCGACGTACGCCCTATTCTCATCGGCGATGTCAGTCATCACCGAATTTTGATCATTATCAAAACCAGATCACTTGCGTGAGACGCTGTGCTGTGTGCCAGCCCATGGCGCAAGCCATCCAGCGAGGCGTGGCGCCTCAAGCGTAGCGGCTGAAGGCAAGAAAATATTGAAGAATCGGACTGTGGCAACGCGGGACAAAGGCGTGCGTTGTGCATCCGCCTGAGGACGGCTCAGCGTGTCCACGGGCGGTTCTTCAAATCGTCAATCCGGCGTTGTCAAGCGACGATGGAGATCGGTTTGCACCCTGCATGACAAGAATCGTGTTCGAGTCCCCTGCGTTTTCACTGTATATTGCCAGCGATTTTCCGAGAATCACCATCCGCATTGTCTTCCGAGCGAAGGCCATGGTGCGGCTGCGACAGACCGCATGTCGCGCGCGGGGTCTTGGTTGAAGCTTGAATTGAAGGGCACGGCATGGACGCATCATTTCCCGGATCGGGAGACAAACCGATCGCGATGCTGGTTGATGATAACGCCAACGTCCGCGAGGCCATGAGCAGCCTTCTCGATTCAGTTGGGATCGAAACGATTTCATTCTCTTCGGCCCGTGAAGTTCTCGAGGCCAAACTTCCGGACCGGCCCAGCTGTTTCGTGCTCGATGTACGCATGCCGGGATTGAGCGGGCTCGACCTGCAGCGCCACCTTCAGGCCAACGGTATAGAGACACCGATCGTGTTCTTGACGGGGCACGGTGACATCGCAATGAGCGTTGAGGCGATGAAGGCAGGTGCCGTCGACTTTCTGACGAAGCCGGTGCGTGACCAGACTTTCCTCGACGCAGTCTCTAACGCCATCGCAACCGACATCGCGCGACGGGAGGCAACACTCACGGCGAGCAAGCATGCTGCCGACTACGAGACGCTGACGCAGCGCGAACGGCAGGTCTTGCGCTTGGTCGTCGCCGGCGCCTTGAACAAGCAGATCGCCTTCGAACTCGGCATCAGTGAAATTACCGTCAAACTTCATCGAAGCAACATGATGAAGAAGATGCACGCAAGCTCCATCACGCAGCTTTTCGCGGCTTGGCAGTCGCTGCCTGAAAACGTACGGCGCGGTGACGAATGACGGGGCATCAAAGCTGGCGACCAAGGCCTGAAGGCGCGGAGGGGGTTCGATGGAGCGGCTTCCGATACCATTGCCACGGGCGGATGGCTTCGCGTCACCGTATTCGTGGCGAGCGCTTTCGGCCCATGGCTTCTGGTCCCGGCTTTTAGGGTCATCAGCTTCTACGCACAGGTCTACAGGGAACGCCGAGCCGACCATCGAGGATATTCCCGGTCTTGGTTGGTCCTGCTACCGCGACGGGCGGATGCGTTTTTGTCAATCCGAAGGCGCTGGAATTTGTCGGGCTGACAGTCGAGGAAGCCGCCGCCAATCATCTACGGCGTCCTTTGCGCGCCTGATGAGACGCGCGGCGCTGTCGGCCCCGCATCGGTGATCTGCCGGCCATAATCGTTCGCAAGGGCTTGCGCAGCGGTTGGCAGCGCATCATGCGCCGTGGCATTCGGTGCGATGAGCAGCACCCATGCACCGACGAAAAACACAGCGACCAGGGACAGAAACGCGACGAGTTCGCGAAACTTCGGCGGAACCCGCGTGATAAGAAACAAGTGTTTCATGACACGATCCCTTTCCACTGAGCGCATCTGGATAGTTGGATGCTATGGAGAGGATCAATCAAGTTCGGTGGAAAATCTATTGTACGAAGGTGTTGTATATACTTTCGCATAGGTTCACGCGACCGCAGTGGGTGGCCGGTCTGCTACTACGCAAGCCGCACGGAGACGGCTCAGCCCTGCGGCCTTTGCGGCAGGTAATCTTGCGCGATATCGATCCAAGCCGGACGCCCGCGGAGGAACAGCTCGCCGATGCGCGGCGCCGTCCTTGCGATCACCTTGCCCGCCTTGATAACGAACAGCCGGTTCGGTTTCAGCCTCAGCGCTTCGGTGACGTCGGCCGCCTGGAGCACGATGAGATCTGCATTGCAGCCGATTTCGAGCCCGTAACCTTCGAGCCCCATCGTCTTGGCCGAATTGACAGTAATCGCGTCGAAGATTTTGTGCTTGTCCTCAATGCCGGCCATCTGCGCCACGTGAATTGCCATGTGGGCAACCTCCAGCATGTCACCACAGCCCATCGAGTACCAAGGATCCATAACGCAGTCATGCCCGAAGGAAACGTTGAGTCCAGCCGCCATCAGCTCGCGCACCCGTGTCATGCCCCGGCGTTTCGGATAGGTATCGTGACGGCCCTGCAGCATGATGTTGATCAGCGGATTGGGGATCACGTTGATCTCCGCCTCGGCGATCAGAGGGATGAGTTTCGAAACGTAATAGTTATCCATCGAGTGCATCGAGGTGAGGTGCGAACCCGCAACCCGTCCTTTGAGGCCGAAGCGCACCGTCTGGGCCGCCAGCGTTTCGATGTGGCGCGACATCGGATCGTCGGTTTCGTCGCAGTGCATGTCGACGGGCAGACCGCGATCGGCGGCGATCCGGCACAGCGCCTCGACCGACCGGGTGCCGTCTTCCATCGTCCGTTCAAAATGTGGAATGCCACCGACGATGCCGACGCCCATATCGAGTGCACGCTCGAGTGAGCGGACGCCGTCGGGCCCGCGGTAATAGCCATCCTGCGGGAAGGCGACGAGCTGCAAATCAATATAGGGCGCGACCTTGTCCTTGACTTCCAACAGCGCTTCAGCCGTCAGTAGCCGCGGGTCGGACGTATCGACATGGCTGCGGATGTAGAGAAGGCCCTGGCTGACGGCGAGATCGCAATAGCGCAGGGCCCGCTCGACCAACGCTTCCTTCGTCAGCATTGGGCGCAATTCCCCCCCAAAGCGCAATGCCCTCCAGCAACGTGCCGGAGACATTCATTCGCGGCATGCCGAGCGATAGCGTCGCGTCCATGTGAAAATGCGGGTCGCAGAACGGCGGGCTAACCAGTCGACCGGTCGCATCAATCTCCTCGCCGCCGGTTGCGGCAATGGACTTCTCTACAGCGGTGATCTTGCCGTCCTTAAGGCCTAGATCGACACCTTGGCGGCCGTCCGGAAGGTTGGCGTTGCGGATGATCAGGTCGAACATCAGTGGCTTCCCCGGGTGTGTTCACTCGGCGCTCCGGTCCGCGACGAGTCATTGGAGAGCAATATTATCGTCGATGTGCCGCCAGCGCCATTTAGCATCGTCGCCTATCACATGTGTCGGAATGTTGTGGTGGTGGGGGCACGATCGACCGCGGGCGGAATAGGTCAAGTTGTATGCATTTTCTGCACGGCGATTTAAAGCGTCTCATCTACCGTGCTGCGCATAGGTTCGAGAACCAGGAGTTCTAGCCATGAAAGCGCAAACAGGGATTTCGGCCGGGCCGAAGGACAGCCGCATCAATATAGTGCGGGGCGTCTTTGCTCTGCTCCTTGCAGCAGCCGTGTCGGGATGTTCGGTCATGCCGGATCAGAGTATCCGAACCTCTTCGCTAACGAGACAAGTCGGCTACCCGGCGCTGAGCAAAAGGCCTGCCAAGCAGGTCGTCGTTCAACGGGCGGCCAAACTCGAACGGGCCGCCTATCTTGGGCGCGCGCCCTATATTTGCACGCCGAGCGGTTTTGGTAGCACCTCGCGATGTTTCCTTCGATAGGGGTGGAGTTGCGCACCGATCGGCGCCGGGCTCATCTGCGGAGCCGAATTGATGCGCTGACGCCCATGGGCTGCGCAACTCCTTCACCCGGTCAAGATCATTCGACCTTGCCGAGTCTGGCTTCGATCCGGTTCAGCCGTGCGCTTACATAGTTGCCGCGGCGAAGCTTGGCGAATTCGTCGTCACGCTTTGCCGGCGCGTTCTTGAAGACGTACCATTCGCCATTCGGTTCGCGTTTCTGAAAGATAAGGTTACCTTGCTTGCGATGGCTGAAGCAGGTTGTTGCGGGAGCCGAGCCGCCCTTTGCGTGCCAGTCGGCCTTGAAGCAGAGTTTTCCTGGTCCGGTGATGAACCAGCGACCGACGCCATAGGAGGGACTGCCGTTCTCCTTCGACCAGGCGGTAAACCGGCGCTGCCGCACCGAGAAATATCCTGCGCCCGCTTTCCAGATCCACGATTTCTGGCCGTAGAGCTTATAAAGCTCCTCGTGCGTCAGCGGCGTTGCATTTTGAGCGTTCACGCGTCCGGTAGCGGCCTCGGCAACCGACGTCGTCGCACCCATGGCTGCGGCGAGGGCGACAGCCAAGGACATTGTGCGTAGTGCTGAGCTCATCTCAAGTCTCCTGTCGGTCTAATTGTTGGTTTCGCGGACGACACGCCAATCGGGCCGCCCATAGCCTCCGGGCCATGCGTAGATTTCGCGGTCGTTGAAGTAGACGACCGCGGTCAGTCCGGGGAATTCCTCATGACGCGCGGCAACGCTTGTCGCCCAGTTCGCCACATAGGAGGCGTCACCCTCGTAGCCGAGCTCTGCGACCATGATTGGCTTGCCGTAGCCTTTCACCCGTTCATAGCCGGGCGTCAGGCGCTCGGAGAATGACTGGTCGCGGCCAGTCGTGCCCTTGTCGTACTCCTGATAGCCGAACACCGACAGCCCGATGATGTCCACGACATCGTCGCCGGGATAAAACGCCTCCAGCCCCCGGTTCCCCTTGGGCGACCACATGAATTTCGCGTTCTTTAGATTCTCACGGCAGACGTTCACTATGCGCCGGTAGGCCGCTTTGAATTCCTCACCCCGCCAGTGAGACCAGGAGAACTGGTTGTCCGTCTCGTCCATTTCCTGGCCCCACCTTATGATAATCGGGCTTTTTAGCGTGGCGGCCGTCGAACAGACCGCGGCCATGTTCTCATCACGCTCTCCATTCAGGATGCTTCGCAGCAGTTCCTGATCCGAGACGCGCCAGTCGGGCGACCAGGACCACGGCTCGACTGTGATCATCAGCGATCGCCCACGTGCTTGCGCGTAATCGTCGGCAAGCATCAGCGTCGACAGATCGACGTCTTCCCAGGGCAGGAAGAGATGCTCGATCTTGGATTGCGACCGCTCCGCGAAGTCGCCATGGGGGTCATAGGCGCCGAAGTCTATCGAGTGCTCGGTAAGCACCGGCCGCTTTTGTGAGGGTGTCGTCGTGGTCGGGGAATCCGCATTGGGGATTCCCCGCGGCATGGTGGCCGCCAGAACGGTGCCCGACAGCAATAGGCCGACGAACGAGAATGCGATCGCTTTCGATTTCCTGGTCATTGCACACTTCCTAGCTCCCGTCATGGCTTATCCCTCAGCGTGCCCCGCCATTTGCCTGTTCCGCCGGGACGGAAATCCAGCGCGGCCGGAAAACAATCTTTCGCAAGGCAGCGCCGTCCTGACCGGCGCCTGCTACCGCATAGCGCTCCTCGAAGAGACGGAGGTGCCCGGCACCCCATGCGAGCGCCTCAAGCCCCTCTTTCCCGTGTTCGGCAGTCGCGATACCGGGCAACGCGACGAGTGCCAGAAGGCCGGCCGTCATCGCCGGCCGGCGAAAACGGGAGGTGGCGGCGACCGCGTTCTCCTTCGAATGCCGCGCGATGATGACCAGCAGAAGCAGGCAGTAGATCGCGGCATTCAGGATCGCGAAGAGGTAGAAGCCCTTGGCTTCGGCCGCATCGCCGACGAGAAAAACCGGCAGCACCGACGTAACCGCGAGGAGCACGTAAGGGGCTAGCACGCGGAGCGGCAGTGGATCGACCTCGGATGCACCTTTGGGAGTGACGCGGAAATCCACGAAGGACCCGGTGACCCAGTCGCGCACCGCCGCCAGCGTGCCAGCGAGCGCCCAAGGCCAACGAGCAAAGAGGAAGAGCATGCATTCCCAGCTGAGGATCTTCGCGTCATATGGCCGGAACGAGCCACTGGCCCGCCAGCGGTAGGCCAGAAGGACGAGGATGATGGAAAGCGGCGCGAAATGCGCGAGAAATTCAGGATAGGTCACAGCGACAAAGGTCTCGCCGCGTGCAAGGGCAATGATCGGCATTGCGAACATAAGCGCCATGAAGCACGCAAAAAGCGGGTACCAGAGCTGCGAGAAGAGGAACTGGAACTTCAGCCGCAGCGGCAGCCGACCAACGAGACGTGGCGAATACTGCAGCAGCAGCATGACCAGGCTGCGCGACCACTGGAACTCCTGAGTCACGAGGTCCCCGAAGGTGCGCGGCCCGTCACCATGCGCGATCGCATCGAGTGCATGGACGCCGCGCCAGCCGGCTGCGTTCATCATCAATGTCGTCGAATGATCTTCGGCCAACTCGGGGCCGAGCCCGCCGATCTGCCCCAGCGCCGCCGTGCGGACCGCATAGTGCGATCCTATGCACAGCGGCGCCAGCCCCCCATTATAGCCGGCCTGAAGCGAGCCGTGCATGCTCGCCTCGGCATAGAGCCTTCCGCGTGCCGCCCAGCTCTCGGACGCGTTGCGGTCACAGATGCTGGGTGCGGAGACATAACCAACCGTGGGGTCGGCAAAGGGGCGCAGCATCTGGAAAAGGTAGCCGGGCCCAGGAACATGGTCTGCATCGAGCTGGGCCACGAAATCATAGCGACCATAACCGTACTGATCGTAGAAGAAGGCGAGATTGCCCTCCTTGCAACGCGTGCGTCGCGGCCACGAGGTCCGATGGTAGTCGGCTCGCCCTTTGCGGGTCGAGACCAGCACTCCATGCCTGCGGCACCACTCGAGCGTCGCCTCGGAGGGATCTTCATCCGCGAGCCAGGTGTCGTGCGGAACATCCTGCGCGAGCATGGCCTTCAGTGTTTCCGATACGATCGAGAACGGTTCTGATGGCGCCTTGGTCACGACCATGGCGACGCGACTGCCGGCCGGCAGCTGCAGAGGTCCATTTGGTTTTGCCGCGCGATAGAACATCGCTATGAAATAGGCGGGCAGGAGCGTGACCCACGCGAGAACGGCGGTAACCGTAACGCTGCCCAACGTGTCCATGTGGTGGCGCGGCTCCAGCCACCAGGCCCAGAAATGCACGAGGGCTGCTACCCAAAGGCCCGCGCCGAGGAGGTATTCCGCGCGGCGGTAGCCCGTGAGGACGGGGACGAACAACGGCTCGCCGCTTTGCGAAGTAGTTGTCCCGTCATTGCCCGAGACGCGGGTCATGGTCGCGCCTCCAGTCCGAAGAATGGGGCAGCCGTTCGCACGATTGTCTCAAGATCGGAATAGCGGGGCAGGAAGCCGAGCGTTTGGTGCGCGAGCGCAGCATTTGCATAAAGCGCCGGTGGATCTCCGGGACGTCGCTGACGATACACGACCGGGACGTCGTGCCCGGTAACCTCGCTGATTGCTCGAAGCACTTCTTTTACGGAAGAACCATGGCCGGTGCCGAGATTGAGCGCAAGGCTCGCTCCACCCCTGGCGAGGTGCCGATAGGCCAGCGCATGGGCGTGCGCCAGATCGGCGACGTGGATGTAGTCGCGCACACAGGTCCCATCGGGCGTGTCGTAGTCGTCGCCGAAGACTTCCAGATACGGAATTTTGCCTGCGGCGGCCATGAGTGCCCGCGGAATGAGGTGCGTTTCCGGGTCGTGCCACTCGCCGAGATCACCCTCCGGGTCGGCTCCGCAGGCGTTGAAATAACGAAGCGAAACGTAGCTGAGGCCGAAGGCCGACGCGTAGTCGGCGAGCATGTGCTCTGCGATCAGTTTCGTCTTACCGTAGGGATTAATCGGCACCTGCCGCGTGGCCTCGTCGATCGGCAATATCGCCGGTACGCCATAGGTGGCGCAACTCGATGAGAAGATGATCTTGTCGAGGCCTGCCCGCCGACACGCATCGAGGAGCGACAGCGTTCCGCAGGCGTTGTTGTTGTAGTACTTCGCAGGGTCGGCAACGGATTCGCCGACATAGGCGGATGCTGCGAAATGGATGACGGCGGCCGGCTGATATTGTTCAACCACTTCGACCAAGCGGTCCGTGTCCAGGATGTCGCCATGTACGAACGGTCCCCAGCGCACCGCGGAGCGGTTTCCGGTCGACAGGTTGTCGTAGACGACGGGCTCGATGCCCTCCAGGCAGAGAAGCTTTGCGGTATGGCTGCCAATGTAGCCGGCGCCCCCCGTCACAAGAATGCGTGGCGCGCCCATCAGACCAGCTCCATAACCTTCCGATCGGAGCCGGAGAGGAGACCGTCGAAGTAGTGGATGGTGCGCGCGAGACCTTCCGACAGATTGACTGTCGGGCGCCAGCCGAGGGCTTCCGTTGCGAGCGAAATGTCCGGACGGCGCTGACGCGGATCATCGACAGGCAGGGGCCGGCAAACGATCTTTGAGCGCGAACCGGTCAAGCGGATCACCTGTTCAGCGAGTTCACTGATCGTGAACTCTCCGGGATTACCGAGATTGACCGGGCCAGTGAGCGACGACGGCGACGCCATCAGGCGCACGAAGCCGTCGATCAGGTCGTCCACGAAACAGAAGGAGCGGGTCTGCGATCCGTCGCCATAGACGGTAATGTCCTCGCCCTTGAGGGCCTGGACGATGAAGTTCGAGACGACACGGCCATCGTCCGGGCGCATCCGGGGGCCATAGGTGTTGAAGATGCGAACGATCTTGATCTCGATCCCGTGAACCTTATGGAAGTCAAAGAACAGGGTTTCTGCGCAACGTTTGCCCTCGTCGTAACAGGAGCGTGGGCCGAAAGGATTGACGTTGCCCCAATAGCTTTCCACTTGCGGGTGGACTTGCGGATCGCCGTAGATTTCCGACGTCGACGCCTGGAAGATGCGCGCCCCCCTGCGCGCAGCCAGATCCAGAAGATTGAGCGACCCGATCACACATGTTCTCATGGTCTGGATCGGATCGGCCTGATAGTGCGGCGGCGACGCCGGGCAGGCGAGATTGTAGATTTCGTCGACCTCAAGGTCGATCGGTTCGACGATGTCATGGCCGATGACGCGAAAGGTATCGAAGCGCTTCAACTGTGCGATATTGCGCCTCAAGCCGGTCGAGAAGTTGTCGACGCAGATGACCTCGTGGCCAGCGCCGAGAAGCAGCTCGCAGAGATGTGATCCGAGGAAGCCCGCGCCGCCGGTAACGAGTATCCGCTTCAGATTTTTCGGGCGGTGCAGGAAATCATTGTCGTCCTTTATACTTGGCAAAGTGCTTTTGAAATTATTACGAAAATAATTCACGGATAATCTCCACGCAGCTTGCCGGCGAACTAAGAAATATTCGCCAACGGAAGGATTAACTAAGTAATACAAAAACTTTCGTTCGAAACTACCCTGGCTTTTGCCTTGAGCTATTTGAAAGCGACTGATGCCTATTGATACAATCGCCATGTGGAGAATGTCATTATCACCCAATCCCGATAGTTATCTTGCCGTGCATTTCTACTCAAAAGGAGGTATAAGGAGCACTCCCTGGATGTAATCTGGAAGCTCTTGTTCCACTTCTGGGCGAGTTATGACGACACGGGAATAGGCCCCCTCTACAGGCATTCCATGCCGCGCGCATTACGATCGAGAGCGACCAGTCACTGGAGGAGTTGCATGAGTAAGGAGTCTGGATCAGGAGATGGTCCCTCGCAGGTTCCAGCCTGGCCCGCCCATTTGGAGCGGCGCCGATGGCCGCGCGAGCCCGCTGTGCGAGGGGAACATCAAGCCATCATCCACCCCGGGCTGGTGCCCTCGCATTTCTCCACACTCGGATTGCCGCCGGCGGAGCAGTTTGACGCTTGGCGCGGTCACATGGCTCCGCTGATTGATGTTCGTTTGCCAGACGGGAAGTCTCCGGATGAAGGCTTTCCTGCAGAGCAGGTAGGATGGCACCTCGGCGATTTGCTCGTGGTTCAACAGCGCACGCCGGGTTATAGCTATGAGCGGTCTCGCGCCATGCTGCGCTCCAGCCCGATCGACCACTGGAACGTCGGAGTGTTCCGCAGCGGTCGGGCATGGACCGAAGTCGATCGCCACGTCACGGAGACGGGGCCGGGAGAGCTGTTCTTCCGATCCCTTGGCTATCCCTACCGCGGGCGCATGACGGAGTCCGCCGCCCTCCTTCTCTTCATGCCCTATGAATTGCTGGCGGACGATGCGAGTAAGCTTGAGGGTGCCAATAATTCTGTTTTAACGGGTAGTTTGGCGGATTTGCTCATCAACTACATTAATGGCATTGAATCAAATCTCCGCACCATCGCCGTGCCTGAAGTGCCACGTATCGCGCGTACGATAAGCGACATGATCGTCGCTTGCGCGGCATCCGCGACGCGGCCGGATGCAGCAGGGTCCCCGGTAAACATGGGAATGATGGAGCGGGCGCACCGGTACATCCATCTCAACCTTCATTCGGGGGACTTGACACCGGATGCCATCTGCCGCGCACTGGGTATTTCCCGCACACGGCTATACCAACTGTTTGAGCCGAGTGGCGGCGTCCTCAACTACATTCGCCGCCGCAGGCTTCTGCAGGCCTATGCGGACCTCAGCGACCCGACGAACAAGCGGCCTATCTCCGAAATAGCAGAAGCCGCAGGTTTCGACGTGGCCGCAAATTTCACGCGCGCCTTCAACCACGAATTCGGCGCAAACCCGCGCGACGTCCGCAAGATGGCGGCCACCGAACAGCACGTCGCGCCACCTGCCCTTTCCGGGCGCCCCCGCGGAGCCACCATCGGCGACTGGCTCAAATCCGTTCAAATCTGAGAACGCCTCAGCAGTCAAGCGACCGCGTTTACCACGCCCGCCGCACTCGGCTGGAAGGCAATCATTGCAGTGATCTACTGCAGGGCAGGGGGCCTCTTTGAGAGGCTTGCCACGTTCGATCGATTCGCTGAATTCGGCAGCGGACGAAGCGGAAGTGTCGGCCTGCCTGCCGTCGAGGACGACGTTGGCGGGGATTGTCGGTGCCGCGTTTCGACACGGTACTTGAGTGCTTTCAGCGGGTAACCGGTGGCGCGGCATGACACGAGTCCTGCACTCGGCAATTGCCGGACCTCGAAAACTGTGCGACAAATTCTTCGCTGTTGTGCTGGAGGAGAGCATGACTGCAATGGGAGCATAGATACTTTCAGTGTAATTTGGAGGTGGTTGACGCCGCTCCAGAGACGGGAAGTATTTTGGGAGGAGTGCCATGTCGCAGACGGCGTTAACCGTCCACTCGCTTTCAATAAAATCGGCCTTGGTGATTGATGATCATCCGCTTTATTGCGATGCCCTGGCCGCGACGATGGAAAGCACCTTCAAAACGCGTCGAATTCGAACAGCAACTTCGTTGAGCGAAGCGATGCAACAACTGCGGATGCGGTTCTCGCCCGATCTGATCATGCTTGATCTTAATCTGCCGGATGCGTCAGGTCTGAGCGGTTTTCTGAAGATCAAGGAAAGGATGCCCGATATCCCAGTGATCGTCATCTCGGCGATCACGTCGAAGGAGGTCGTCCAGTCCGTTATTGCGGCTGGAGCCGCGGGGTTCATTCCCAAGGATATGGACCGGCAGAATTTCCAGGACGCCATGCAGGATATCTGGAACGGCAAGACCTATGTGCCTCCCGGCTACGCGATCCCGGCCCGCACCACAGCCACGGACCTGTCGGTAGAAACGATTTCGCGCAAGATCGCCCATTTGTCGCAGCAGCAGACCCGCATTCTGGGGCTCATCTGCGAGGGGATGCCGAACAAGCTGATCGCCTACGAGATGCAGCTGGCCGAGGCGACCGTCAAGGCCCATATCACGGCGCTTCTGCGCCGGCTGGGCGTCCATAACCGCACACAGGCAGCGATGCTGGTGCGCGAAGTCTCGATCCGCCATAGCCTGCAGTGAGGCGTTCCGGCGCAGGCAATCGGGACTAGAGCGTCCC
The DNA here is from genome assembly GCF_004827385.1 of Ensifer sp. MPMI2T. Classification (GTDB taxonomy): domain Bacteria; phylum Pseudomonadota; class Alphaproteobacteria; order Rhizobiales; family Rhizobiaceae; genus Sinorhizobium. The sequence goes on along the minus strand of NZ_SRXN01000020.1, from coordinate 29,295 downwards.
GCATTCGAGTGGAGTCATCGAAAGTGGATAAGATGCTCTAGAATCAAGGTGCTAGAGCGTCCTTTGTGCCTTCATTTGAACGCACGGCGCTCTAGAAGGGAGGATGACGGCGCATGACGGCTGTCGACGATCTTGACCGCAAACCGGCGGAGGCCGTGCGGCTCGCCGCATCGCGTGCCGATGATGCGGCCGTTGCGCTTGCCGAGATCAGACGGCAGCTCGCCACAGCAAGGCCAAGTTTCGTCCTTCTGTTCGTGCCGAACAGGCTTCAACCCGATGACGTTGCCAAGGCTCTGCGCGTGTCGCTGCCAAACACCGTGGTCTTCGGCTGCACGACGGCCGGCCAGATCACGTCGCTCGGCTATGAAGACGACGCGTTGCTGGCGATCGCCTTTCAGCGGCATCACTTCCGGGTGGCGTCGATCCTGTTCGAACCCATCTCGCCGGTTTCGATTGCCGATGTCGTGTCGCAGACGGAGCGGCTCGCCGCGCAATTCCGTGCGACGCCGGGCCGCAAGCGGCTCGCCCTGATTTTTGCCGATGGACTGTCCAAACAGGAGGACATCCTGATGGCAGCCCTGGAGGCGGGCCTGAAGGACATTCCCGTGTTTGGTGGGTCGGCCGGCGACGGGCTGCGGTTCGAGCGCACGCAGGTTCTACGCAATGCCGAGTTCCACAGCAACGCTGCGCTTCTTCTGCTCCTGGAAACCGATCTGGACTTTAGCGGCCTCGGTTTCGATCATTTCCAGCCCACGGAAACACGCATGGTGGTCACCCGTGCTGTCCCGGAGGAACGGCTGGTTCTGGAAATCAATGGCACACCGGCGGCCGAGGAATATGCCCGGCTCGTCAAGGTACCGGTCAGCGAGTTGTCACCGATGGTTTTCGCCGAGAACCCGGTACTGGTGCGCAACGGCAATCTCTATCACGTGCGGGCGATCCAGCAGATTCAGGGCGAACATGGCCTCACCTTCCTGTCGGCCATCGACGATGGTCTGCTGTTGAGGCTCGGTCGCGGCAAGGAAATCATCCGCACGCTCGAGACGGGTCTCGCCGTCAGCGACAAGGATGGTGAAGCACCCGATTTCATCCTAGGGTTCGACTGCTATCTGCGCAAGCTCGAGATTGAGCGCAAGGGCCTGGAAGGCAAGGCGTCCGAGCAATTCCGCCAGCATCGGGTCGTCGGCTTCAACACGTATGGCGAACAGCACCTCGGCGTGCATGTGAACCAGACATTTGTCGGCGTCGCATTCTTCCGGCCAAAGGGAGGCGCGCCGCTGTGATCGATCCGAACGAACCTTACGAAATCCAGATCGCCAAGCAGGCCAAGATCATCGAGGCGCTGATCAATCGGGCCGAGCGCGGTCATGAAGTCGGCGGCTCCGCCTATTCGCTCTTCGAATCCGCCATCGCTCTGCAGACGGAAGTCTGGGAAAAGACCAAGGATCTGGAAAAGGCGCTCGACACACTCGGCAGGGCGTCGAACGAACTCGAGATTGCCTATCAGACGCAAGAGCGCATCCAGAGAAACCTTGCCGATGCTATGGTGGCCATGGAAGACGGCTTCGCTCTCTTCTCCGACGAGCGGCTGCAGGTCTGCAATGCCCAGTTCCGGTATTTGCTTCCCGATGTTGAGCCGCTGATCAAGCCCGGCCTCGGTTTCGACGACTATCTCACGGCCGTCAATGCCAGCAAGTATCTCAACCGGGATGAAAACGGGGGGATCAGCCGCGCCCACACTGTGTTGAACGAGCAGGGGTCCGGCCCACGTTTTTCGTCCTTCGTCATGGAGTTGAGGAACGATCGCTGGTTCCAGATCTCCTACCGGCAGACCAGTTCCGGCAACATCACCGTATTGCAGACGGAAATCACCGACATCGTGCGAGAGAACCGGCGCGAGAAAAACCGCCTGATCGACCAGCAGGCTCATTTCCTGCAGGCCGCTTTCGATCACATGTCACTCGGCATCTGCACGTTTTCGTCGCGCGGAGAGTTGCTGGTTCGCAACGAGCGTTTCGGCGAGCTTCTCGGCGTACCGCTTTCACTTCTGAAGAAGGGAAGCCCCCTCCAGCGCATCATCGAACATATAGAACGTCACGAGATTATCGAGCGCAAAGGCCGACGGTCGAAATTCGCCAGCTGGTTCAAGGCCATGCGCCGTGGTGAGACGATGCAGGAACGGTGTCGGCGACGCGACGGCATGAGCCTCGACATTCGCATCCATTCCTTGCCTGGCGACGGTTTCATCGTGTCGATCATGGATGTGACCGCGGAGACCCAAGCGGCAGCGCTTCTGGAGCAACGTGTACAGGAGCGGACCGCCGAGTTGACCGAGGCCAACCGCCTGCTGCAGATCCATGCCATTGAGCAAATCAAAATCGAGGCCGCCCTTCGGCAGGCCAAGGAGGCAGCCGAAGCCGCCCATACATCCAAGACTCGCTTCCTGGCGGCGGCCAGCCACGACCTTCTTCAGCCGATCAACGCCGCGAAACTTTATCTCTCGATGTTGACGGAGACGGCGGGGCAGCCGGGGACGGAAGACGTGGTCGGCCGGCTCAAGCGGTCCTTCACCTCCATCGAAACGCTTCTGCAGGCGCTCCTCGATATTTCGCGCCTTGACAGTGCGGCAGCCGAGTTCAACATCACGTCGTTCGAAATCGGAAGCCTGCTGCAGGGCCTCGCCGGGGATCTGGCGCCCTTGGCGACAGAAAAGGGGATTGAGCTTCGGATAGTCCCTTCCACGCGCTGGGTTACCAGCGACCAGCGCTACCTGATGCGCTGCATCCAGAACCTAGTCGTGAACGCGATCCAGTACACGGAGCGTGGCCGTGTGCTGGTTGGTTGCCGCTTGCGCGGTAATCGGCTGCGGATTGAAGTGTGGGACACCGGTATCGGCATTTCCGGGGAGGACCAGACCCGGATCTTCAACGAGTTCACTCGGGCCCGCGGTGCCGGAAAAGGCACCGGCATGGGACTTGGCCTGTCGATCGTCGAGCGGGCCTGCCGGCATCTCGATCATCCCGTCCGGCTGGTGTCGCAGCCCGGCCGTGGTTCCGTCTTCTCGATCGAAGTGCCGCTTGCCGCGCCTGGCCGCGCCAGTGTCGGCGAAAACCCGATGATGGAGCAGATGCTCGATGGCAGCCTCGATCTCATCGTCATGGTCGTGGAGAACGATGCCGACGAGCTTCACGCGATGACGCAGGTGCTGGAAAGTTGGGGAGCGAGCGTCCTGGCGGCGGCCTCGACCGTCGATGCCGCTGCGCTGATGCAGGAAATCGGCACAGCGCCCGACATTTTGTTGGTGGATTACCAGTTGGACGATGGCGACAACGGCATAGAAACCATTCGTACGCTGCGCGCGCTTGCGGGAACCGAAATCCCCGCGATCATCATTTCTGCCAACCGGCAGCGCCAATTTCTGCAGCTCTGCAACGAAATGTCATTCGCCTTGCTCACCAAGCCGGTGCAACTGGTGCGGCTCAGGGCACTGATCGACTGGAAGACCCGGGCGCGCGTGGCGTGAAACAAACACAGACAAAGGTCTCCGGTGACTTTGCCGCAGGCATCGCTAGGCTCGTCGCCAGCGCTACAGCGACCTTCGCGCGTCCAGTGAGACGCGCGGTGCTGTAGGACGGGAGGCTTGCGATGCGTGTTCTTCTCTTCTTTGCTCTCTTCCTGCTTGGAATGGGCCATGGGCCGGCCGCGGCTGGCGAAACTTACGAGCTTCTCTTCCGCTCGACTGCACTGAAGGGGATCGCAGCGGTGTCGGGTAAGAGCGAACCAGGGCAGGGCACGCTTGTCTACGACAAGGTGATATCCGGTACCGATGTCGGGCAGGCAGGTGGCAGCTTCGGCATAGGCCTCAAGATCGAGCCTGACGACAATGTCGCCATGAGGCTCTATCAGGGCACGCGGTCCCGCGGGCTCGGCAATTATCCGGCTTCGGTCGGCAATCCCGTCATCATGTACTTCCTTGAAAGTGTGCTTGCCGACGTTGCCGGTCAATCCGGTGGCAGCCCCTTCTATATGCGCAACCGCATCAAGGAGGCCCTGCTGCGGGATGCACAAGTCGTGCCCGTATTACTCCGCTATCAGAACCGCGACATCGCCGCGCGTGAGGTGACGATCCGGCCATTCACGAATGACAAGGCGCGCGACAGGATGGGGCGGTTTGCCGAGTTGGCGCTCGCCGTCACCGTGTCGGAAGACATTCCTGGCTGGTACTATTCGCTGGTTGCCACCGTTCCGGCGGCCGCTCGCGGGGCAGAAGCCGGATATTCCAACGCGATTACCCTGAAACGGGCAGGGGAGGGCCGGCCATGATGCGGGTGGCCCTATCCGCGCTGGCAATTGTCGCAGCCGCGGTGCCGGCAAGCGGACAAAGCATGTCGGAGCGCCTGAACGACTATCCGACCGAAGCGCGGGCCGACTATGTGTTCGGCTGCATGGCGGTCAACGGCCAAAGCCGCGCGGTTTTGGGCAAATGTGCCTGCTCGATCGATCTGATCGCGTCCATCTTGCCCTACGACAAATATGTCCAGGCCGAAACGGTGCTGTCTCTGCAGCAGGTAGGCGGCGAACAGACGGCCATGTTCAAGTCGGCGGCCATGCCGCGCACCATCGTGGCCGATCTGAGGCGTGCCCAGGCAGAGGCGGAGATGCTGTGCTTCTGACCTAAGCTCGATGCCGTCTGTTCGGTCTCCTCAGACCGCGCAAGACCATGTGCCTACAGCGCCGCGCGTCTGATAAGACGCGCAAAGCACGGTGTAGCACTTTGAATTGCTGCATGTTTCCTTAAATCGGGTGCGATTTAAGGAAACATGCAGCACGTGGAGAGGTATGGCTCAATCCGGCATCTGCTTGAGCAGAATCTGGGCAATGGCGTAGGCGCGTTTCTCCAGGAGCACGGGCGTTTCACAGACATAGGTGAGCGCCTGTGCGCGTTCGCGGTAGATCCGCTCGTCCCAGTCGATCTGTTCCTCCAGCTTGTCGATACGGTCGAAATCCGGATTTTTCTCGCGCGTAAGCTTGGCCATCTCGACACGGCCGCCGTCAATTCGGGAGGAGAGCGCGATCTGGCTGCGGGAATAGCGGGCAATCCCGGCGAGCAGCCGCTGTCGCGTGTCGGCGATCTTGTCGAATACGGCGAGGAAGACATTGCCGAGCAGTTGGCCGTCCACTGGGGCGTTCTTCTCGACGAAGGTCCGGACATGGGCCTCTGCTTCTTCGAGCGTAACTCGGCGAAGCGAGACGACTTCGACCAGCTCCTTTGCCGCAGGAGCAAGTGCCATAGGCGCTATCGGCTCCGGCCACATTAGACTCGCCGAAAGGTTCTCGACCTTGCGCTGGATGCATGGCCAGTCGGGATCGGAGAAGTCCGCAGCGCCTGCAAAGCCGGGAGCTTGCGTCAGGCAAAGTGCCAGACAGAACGCATAACTGGCGGCTCTCATCTCCGGTCTCCCTGTTCGAACGAGCGTCAGTATAGGCTGACCAAGAGTGAAGCCAAAGGTCGCGTTTTACACACTAAGGTCGCAATTGTCTTTGTGCTTTGGCGCGTCTGTAATCTGCGTACAAGGCCACACAGGGCCACCCTTACAGAACGCAGTTATCGGAGGCATTGATGCGCACTCGCGCTGCTCTGGCTGTCCAAGCCGGAAAACCCCTTGTTGTGACCGAAGTCGATCTCGAAGGACCGAAGGCCGGCGAGGTGCTGGTCGAGGTGAAGGCGACCGGCATCTGCCACACCGACGATTTCACCCTGTCCGGCGCCGACCCGGAAGGACTGTTCCCGGCGATCCTCGGCCATGAGGGCGCCGGCATCGTCGTCGACGTCGGCCCCGGCGTCACCTCGGTGAAGAAGGGCGACCACGTCATTCCGCTCTACACGCCGGAATGCCGCGCCTGCCCCTCGTGCCTGTCGCGCAAGACCAATCTCTGCACCGCCATCCGCGCCACCCAAGGGCAAGGGCTGATGCCGGACGGCACCTCGCGGTTTTCGCTCAACGGGCAGAAGCTGCACCACTATATGGGCTGCTCGACCTTTGCGAACTTCACCGTCTTGCCGGAGATCGCCGTCGCCAAGGTCAATCCGGACGCGCCGTTCGACAAGATCTGCTACATCGGCTGCGGGGTGACCACCGGCATCGGCGCGGTGATCAACACCGCCAAGGTCGAGATGGGGTCGACGGCGATCGTCTTCGGTTTGGGCGGCATCGGTTTGAACGTTATCCAGGGGCTTCGTCTTGCCGGCGCCGACATGATCATCGGCGTCGATTTGAACAACGACAAGAAACCGTGGGGCGAGAAGTTCGGCATGACCCACTTCGTCAACCCGAAGGAGGTCGGCGACGACATCGTGGCTTATCTCGTCAACATGACCAAGCGCGGCGCCGACCAGATCGGTGGCGCCGACTACACCTTCGACTGCACCGGCAACGTGAAGGTGATGCGCCAGGCGCTCGAGGCCTCGCATCGCGGCTGGGGCAAGTCGGTGATCATCGGGGTGGCCGGCGCCGGCCAGGAGATTGCCACCCGCCCGTTCCAGCTGGTCACCGGCCGCACCTGGATGGGCACCGCCTTTGGCGGCGCCCGCGGGCGCACCGACGTGCCGAAGATCGTCGACTGGTACATGGAGGGCAAGATCGAGATCGATCCGATGATCACCCACACGATGCCGCTCGACGACATCAACAAGGGCTTCGAACTGATGCATTCCGGCGAAAGCATCCGCAGCGTCGTCCTCTATTGAGCGTGAAGATGGAACTCGTAACGCAAAACCAATGTTTCGGCGGGACACAGTCGGTTTACCGGCACGCCTCCGACGTCTGCGGCGTCGAGATGACATTCGGCCTCTACCTGCCGCCGCAGGCGCGGACGCGTCCGGTCCCGCTGCTATGGTATCTCTCCGGGCTGACCTGTACCCATGAGAACGCCATGATCAAGGCGGGTCTGCAGCGGCACGCTGCGGAGCAGGGGCTGGCGCTGGTTTTCCCCGATACCTCTCCGCGCGGCGAAGAGGTTGCCGACGACGAAGCCTATGATCTCGGTCAGGGCGCCGGTTTCTACGTCAATGCGACGCAGAAGCCCTGGGCACGGCACTACCGGATGTACGATTACATCGTCACGGAATTGCCCGCATTGCTGCGGGAGCAGTTCCCGCTCAACGGTGTCAACGGCGTTACCGGGCACTCGATGGGCGGTCATGGCGCGCTGACGATCGCCTTTCGCAATCCCGGGCTGTTCCGCTCGGTCTCCGCCTTTGCACCGATTGTCAATCCGACCCGGTCCGACTGGGGTCGCAAACAGTTCTCGGCCTATCTCGGCGACGACGAGGCCCATTGGGGCATGTACGACGCCTGCCTGCTCCTCAGCGAACTTGGCTGGCAGGGCGATATCCTGATCGATCAGGGCTCGGCAGACCAGTTCCTCGGACAGTTGCAGCCCGAGGCGATGGCCCGGCTGCTGGCGGAGCGGCGCCAAGCCAGCGTCCTCAGGATGCAGGCGGGATATGACCATAGTTATTACTTCGTGGCGAGCTTCGGCGAAGACCACGTGCGCTGGCATGCAGAGCGGTTGAACACCGCGTAAGGGAGAGGAAGGCATGGCTTTTAGACCTGGTACCGCACTGACCGCAGTCGTCGTATTCGGTGGAGTTTTTGCAGGCTCGGTCGCGCCGGCGGTTGCTCTTGATCCTGCAGCGGGCGACCCGGCGGCGGGCAAGACGGTGTTTCGCAAGTGTCAGGCCTGCCATGCGATCGGTCCGGATGCCAAATCGAAGACCGGCCCGTTGCTCACCGGCGTGGTCGACCGCCCGGCCGGCAAAATCGAAGGGTTCTCCTATTCCCCCGCCATGACCAAGGCGGCGGAGGGTGGATTGACCTGGACGCCTGACAAGATCGCTGAGTTCGTGACCAACCCGAAAGCCTTTTTGCCCGGCACGAAGATGACCTTTGCGGGACTGCGCAAGAATCAGGAGCGCGCCGATCTGATCGCCTATTTGGCAACGTTTCCCTAAAGGCATGCGACGCGCTTTAGGTCTTTGATTTCATGCATGTCGTTGTCCTGAAACCGCAGCGAAGGAGGAGCTGAAACCAAAAGCAGGACTAAGGTGCCCCGGCCTCGTTGAAGCCGCGGGGATAGTGTCGCAGGCCGATGCCGGGAAGTGAGGAGACCGTGAGGTTTTCCCGGGGCGAGCGGGTTGAATAGCCCTGATCGGCAGCACTCGAGAGGAGGATGAAAATGAAACGACTTCTTACATTGCTTGCCTTCACGACGATCGGCGGCAGCGCGCAGGTCGCTCTCGCCAACTCGGAATTGCAGAAGCATATTGACGATCCCAATCAATGGGCCATCCAGACCGGCGACTACGCCAACCTGCGCTACTCGAAGCTCGACCAGATCAACAAGGACAATGTCGGGAAACTGCAGGTGGCATGGACTTTCTCGACCGGCGTGCTGCGCGGTCACGAAGGTGCGCCGCTCGTCGTGGGCGACATCATGTACGTCCATACGCCATTTCCGAACACGGTCTACGCGCTGGATCTTACCAAAGACGGCCAGATTCTCTGGAAGTACGAACCGAAACAGGATCCGACCGTCATTCCCGTGATGTGTTGCGACACCGTCAATCGCGGCGTGGCCTATGCGGACAACAAGATCTTCCTGCATCAGGCCGACACAACGGTCGTGGCGCTCGATGCCAAGACCGGCAAAGTCATCTGGAGCGTCAAGAACGGCGATCCTGCTAAAGGCGAGACCAATACCGCCACGGTCATGCCGGTGAAGGACAAAGTGCTCGTCGGCATCTCCGGCGGTGAGTTCGGCGTGCGCGGCTCCGTGACGGCCTATTCGATGGCAGATGGCAAGCTCCTGTGGCGCGGTTACTCGATGGGCCCGGACAGCGATACGCTGATGGATCCTGAAAAGACCACGCACCTGGGCAAGCCCGTCGGTAAGGACTCGGGCCTCACCACCTGGGAGGGCGATCAATGGAGGATCGGCGGAGGTACGACCTGGGGCTGGTATTCCTATGATCCCGAACTGAACCTCATGTATTACGGATCGGGCAACCCCTCTACCTGGAACCCAACCCAGCGGCCCGGCGACAACCGCTGGTCGATGACGATCTGGGCGCGCGATGTCGATACCGGCATGGCCAAATGGGTCTACCAGATGACGCCCCACGATGAATGGGACTATGACGGCGTCAATGAGATGATCCTCACCGACCAGCAGATCGACGGCAAGGATCGCAAGCTGCTGACCCATTTCGACCGCAACGGCTTCGGCTATACGATGGACCGTGTCACCGGCGAGCTGCTGGTGGCGGAGAAATTCGATCCCAAGGTCAACTGGGCGAGCGAAGTGGTCATGGATCCGAAGTCCGACCAGTATGGCCGGCCGCAGGTCGTGGCGCAGTTTTCGACCGAGCAGAACGGCGAGGACACCAACTCGACCGGTATCTGCCCGGCGGCGCTCGGTTCCAAGGATCAGCAGCCCGCGGCCTATTCGCCGAAGACCGAGCTGTTCTATGTGCCGACCAACCATGTCTGCATGGACTACGAACCGTTCCGGGTAAACTACACCGCCGGCCAACCCTACGTCGGGGCTACGCTGTCGATGTATCCGGCGGCGGACAGCCATGGCGGCATGGGCAATTTCATTGCCTGGGATAACAAGGAAGGCAAGATCAAATGGTCCCTGCCGGAACCCTTCTCGGTCTGGTCGGGCGCTCTGGCAACTGCCGGCGACGTGGTCTTCTACGGAACGCTCGAGGGTTATGTGAAGGCGGTCGACGCTGCCACGGGTAAGGAGCTCTATCGCTTCAAGACGCCTTCCGGTGTGATCGGCAACGTGATGACCTACGCCCATGGCGGCAAGCAGTACGTGGCCGTGCTCTCGGGTGTCGGCGGCTGGGCCGGCATCGGTCTGGCAGCAGGCCTGACCAACCCGAATGACGGTCTCGGAGCTGTCGGTGGCTACGCCGCCCTCAGCAACTACACCGCGCTCGGCGGCACGCTCACCGTGTTCAAGCTGCCGGATTGAAGCGGCAATCTTCGCTCAGGGAATGGGCGCGGGCAGTGAAACCTGCGCCCATTCGTCCCCCCGCCTAAAAGGACGTAAGATGACTACAACCAGACCCGCTATACCGTTGATCCTTTCCGTGTTGACGCTTTTTGTCGGCACCGCGGGCGCAGAAGATGCACCGGCGCCAAAGGACAACATCACCTCCGTCCGCAGCGAGAACGGGCGGTATTATACCGCCGACGACGTTCCGACCTTCAACATCGCCAAGGATGGCACGGTCGACTGGATGACCTATTCGGGCTTCCGCCGCTATCATTCCGAATGTCATGTCTGTCATGGTCCGGAGGGCGAGGGCTCGAGCTACGCGCCGGCCTTGAAGAACTCCGCGATAAACCTGGACTACTACGCCTTCCTCGAAGTCGTCACGAATGGCCGCAAGAGGGTGAACGTCGCCGAGAACTCGGTGATGCCCGCCTTTGGCGAGAACGCCAACGTCATGTGTTATCTCGATGACATCTATACGTATTTGAAGGCGCGCGGCTCCGGTGCCTTGCCGCGGGGACGCCCGGCCAAGAAGGAAGCGAAATCGGATGCGATCCGGGATGCTGAAAAATCGTGCCTCGGCAGTAACTAGCCTCGTTGCAGCAGTCAGCGTTCTGGTCCCTGTCGTCTGTGCCGGTCCGGCAGTGGCACAGACGTCGGACCTGGTGTCGAAGACAGCTTTCCGTGTCTGCGCCGATCCGGCCAATCTGCCGATGTCGGATCGCTCGGGTGCAGGGTACGAGAACAAGATTGCCGAGCTGATGGCGTCCAAGCTCGGACTGCCACTGGACTATAGTTGGTTTCCAATGGCCACCGGCTTCATTCGCAAGACCTTGCAGGCCAATGTCTGCGATGTGGTCATCGGCTACGCTCAGGGCGACGAACTGGTGTTGAACACCAACCACTACTACACCTCGGCCTATGTGCTGATCGTCCCCTCGAGCGGTTCGCTGTCCGGCGTCACGAAACTGTCCGATCCACTCCTCAAGGACAGGCGGATCGGCATCATCGCAGGAACCCCGCCGGCCACGCATATGGCGAGGAACGGACTGTTGCCCAAAGCGAAGCCGTACCACCTGATGGTCGATCGGCGCTACGAGGACCCGGCCGACGAGATGCTGGCCGACCTGAGGTCTGGCGCCATAGACGCAGCCATTCTCTGGGGGCCGATCGGGGCGCCTTTGGTCAAGGCGAGCCATCCGGACCTGAAGGTGACGCCGCTCTTGTCGGAGCCGATGCTGCCGAAGCTCTTCTACCGCATCACCATGGGCGTCAGACAAGGCGAGAAGGTGTGGGAGCGGAAGCTGAACTCCCTGATCCGCCGGAATCAGGCCGAGATCAACACCATCCTCACAGAGGCGGGTGTTCCTCTCGTGAACGATATGGGGACTGGGCCGCTCGAGTTACGGAACTGACCGCTTGCGGCTCCTTACAAAGGGTTGCGAGCAACGCGCGACGGTAGCATCTCCGCTCTGCGCAAGAACGGCACGCTCAACACCGGCTTTCCCGATTTCGCGCCAATCTGGTTTGGATCGGCTCTACTGCATGTCGCCTTTAATCGTAACCGATTAAAGGACAAGAACATGCAGCAATTCAAAGTGCTACAGCGTCCTTTGCGCGTCTGAAAGACGCGCGGCGCTGTAGTCCAGCCCAGGTGCGACTCGCCCGGAGTCCGCTCTGCAATGAAATGATCATTGCTCGGTGGCGGGCTTTTGGGCCTTGCCGGATGCCGGCGCCGTCGACACGAAGCGCCCGAAAGCGCGCGGTCCGTCACCGGTTGTGATCTCGCCGATGATCTCCAGGCTTTCGGAGTCGATAACCGTAAGGCTGTTCGAAAACCAGTTCGCCACGATGATCCGGCGACCATCCGCCGACGTGTCGATGCCTTCCGGATATTCGCCAGTATCGATGACGGCGACCGAGGCAAGGCTTTGGGCGTCGAAGACGCTGACGCTGTCGTCATACTGGTTGGTGACGAAGCCCCTTCCGGAGGCAAAGGCGACGGCATAGGGTCGTTCGCGGGTCGCCACATGGCCGAGAACTCGGCCGCTCACGGGATCTACGGCCGTGACCGTATTGCTGCCGACATCTGCGGAAAAGAGCCGGCCGTCGGGTGAAAACGTTACGCCGAAAGGCCGCAATCCGACGGTCACCCGATGGCGAAGTTTCAGCGTCTCGGCGTCGAATATGGAGACTTGGTTGGCGTCCCGATCGGCCGTCGCGAGCCATCGCCCGTCGAGGGAAAGGGCAAGGCCGGCTGGCGCACTGCCGGTTGACAGCACGTCCAAGGCATCAAGGCCTTCAGCGGCGATGACCCAGACCCGCGCATTGTACCAGTCCGAGACGAAGACGCGGCCGCGCTGCTCGTCGACCGCAACCCCGATCGGCCCGCCGTCGAGCCTTTGCTCGGCTTCGGGTGTTGCGGCGGGCATGCCGTAGCGGCGCAGCATCTTGCTCTCCGGGCTGACGGTGAAGACGGCATCTAGCGCGGGCGCGACTGCGATGCCGGCCGGCTGGCCTGGCACCGGGATGCGTCCGACTTCGACCAATCGGTCGAGATCGATCACGCTCAAATCGCTCGACGACTGGTTGGTGATATAGGCATAGTCGGCGAAGGCGCTGCCCGGCACCGATAGGGTGCCGAGCACCACAGCAACGAGGATGCCGCTATTTGCCGAATTTCTTTTCGAGCGCATCGAAACCGGCCTTGTATACCGCGCCAACGGCGGCAAGGGCTGCCTCGTCATTCAGGTTGGCGGGGGGATCATTGTTCGGATAGCCGCGGTAGAAGGCGCCCTTCCATTCGATATGGGAGCCGCCGCCAGCCTTCGGCACCACCGTCAGATGTGAGGAATAATTGGTGACCGGCAGCACGTTCACGTCCACCTCGGTGATGCGGTAGGAATAGGACATCTTCGCCGCATCGTACTTGTAAAGGACTTCGGAGATTGTCGGGCCGCCGGCGTCTTTGAGCGTCAGCACGCGCGTCGCGTCGATGGTATTGCCGCCCTTTCCGGAGGTCGAGAATACGGCCGGGTGCCAGCTCATGTCCTGGAAATTGCCGATCACGGCCCAGACTGCCGCCGGTTCCGCTGCGACATCGAGCGACAGCGCCAGCTTCTGCCGTGTCGGGCCATGGGCCTGCGCCAAGCCTGGTAGGATCAGCAGGAATGTCAGCAGGAAATGATCGAAGTACCGCATTAGTCCCCTCACGATTTGAAGAAGTGGTTTTTCAGGATGTAGTGAAGGCCGCGCAGCCAGCTGTCGTCGGTGTTCGAGCGTATGTCCACCGCAAGACCGCGCAGCATCTCGCCGGAGCGCACGTCGCGCAGAACAAGATTTATCGAAAGAACCAGGTTGGAGACCTTCCTCACTTCACCAACCAGCACATAGTCGGCGCCGAGCCGGGCGCCCATGCGCACGTCGCAGCCGTAGCAGTTGGCGGGGTTTACCGTGTTTGCGAGGTCAGTCGCCACGGAATCATTCGAGAGGATGACGAAGCCTTCCGCCACGAGGCGGTCGCGCGCTGCGCCCTCCAGCAGCTTGAGCCGCGCCGTTTCGTCGGCGCGCACACCGTTGTAGGCGCCCTCCGTCGACAGATCGACGAAGGTCATGCCAAGGAATGCCACCTTGGCGCCGGACATCAGCGGCTTGTCCAGCGCTGCCAGGGCAAGCGCCGGCGCCAGGGCCAGGACGAGCGCGGTCAAAATGCGTTGCATAGGCCTCAGCCTAGCACAGGCGTTTTGTGAAACTACGCTCCATAAGTCTCGGTTTTGCGACACAAATTGCGCTGTTAATCTCCTCCCCGACAGAGTGTCAGGGAAGGTTGGGAGGTCGTTCCGGCAATGTCTAAGCTACCGCTTACGCTTGCCGTTTTTTGCGCGGCGATGCTTATCGCGCTCCCTTTACGGGCAATGGAGGTGAAGGTTGCCGTGCTCAGGGTGGATCGCGTGGTCGGTCCGCCGATTTCGCGGCTCGACGCGCCACCTGCCGATCTGGGTTTTGCGGGCGCCTTGCTCGGCAACGAGGACAATCGGACGACCGGCGCCTTCACGGACACGGACTACACGCTGAAAACGCAAGCGGTTGCACTGGACAAGGCGGGGGCAGCGCTGGATGCGCTGAAAGCCCAAGGCTTCAACCTGATCACGGTGATCGCGGAAGGCGGCGCCCTGAAGGCGCTATCAGACCAAGCTGGGCCGGAGGTACTGCTTTTGAATGCAGGCGCTCGCGACGAGACGCTGCGCGATGTCGACTGCCGGGCCAATGTGCTGCATGTCTCACCGAGCCGCTCCATGCTCAGCGATAGCGTCATTCAGTTCCTCATGTGGAAGAAATGGACGCGCATCCTCTTGATCCATGGCTCGCATCCCGAAGACACGCTTCTGGCAGAAAACTATCGCAAATCGGCCGCCAAGTTCGGGGCGGAGATCGTCGAGGAGCGCGAGTTCGTCGACACCGGCGGCGCCCGGCGCACGGATACCGGTCATGTCATGGTGCAAAAACAGATCCCCGTATTTACCCAGGATGCCGAGGATCACGACGTGATCATCGCGGCCGACGAGGCCGGTGTCTTCGCACCCTACCTGCCTTATCACTCCTGGGATCCGAGGCCTGTGGCAGGATCCGCGGGCCTTCGCCCGGTATCCTGGCATGCTGCTCAAGAAGCTTGGGGCGCGACGCAGTTCCAACGCCGCTTCGAGAAGCTGACCGGCCGCAGCATGCGCGAGGAGGACTACCAGACCTGGCTTGCCATGCGCGTGATCGGCGAGGCGGTGATGCAGTCCGGCAAGACCGATCCGGCGTCCGTGCGGGCCTATGCGCTTTCGGAGGATTTCGAACTGGCGGCGTTCAAGGGCCAGAAGCTGACCTTCCGTCCCTGGAACGGGCAATTGCGCCAGCCGATCCTTTTGACCGACGGTCGGGTGACGGTGTCTGTATCGCCGCAGGATGGCTACCTGCACCAGCGTTCGCCGCTCGACACGCTGGGCATCGATGCGCCGGAAAACGCTTGCCACGCCTTTGGAGGATAGAATGCTGAGATCCGCAGTGGTGCTTCTGTCAGCCGTTCTGATGTTTGCGGCTCCTGCTGAGGCCAACAAGGTCTTCGTCACCAATGAACGCAGCAATAACGTGACCGTGCTCGACAGCCAAAGCTGGGAGGTGATCGCCACTTTCCCGGCGGGCAACAGGCCGCGCGGCATCACGATCAGCCCGGATGGCAAGGAGCTCTATGTCTGTGCTTCGGACGACGATACCGTCCGGGTGTTCGATCCCGAAACCTACAAGGAACTGCATACGCTGCCGTCAGGCCCCGATCCGGAACTTTTCGCTCTCGATCCCTCAGGCAATCCGCTCTACGTCGCCAACGAGGACGATAATCTGGTGACCGTCGTCGACGTCAAGACGCGTCGGGTTTTGGCCGAAATACCGGTCGGCGTCGAGCCGGAAGGCGTTGCGGTCAGCCCGGATGCGAAGACCATCATCAACACCTCCGAAACCACCAACATGGCGCATTTCATCAGCGCCTCCACCTACGAGATCGAGCACAACGTGCGGGTGGACCAGCGCCCGCGCTATGCGGAGTTCACGGCCGACGGCAAGAAGCTTTACGTCAGCTCCGAGATCGGCGGCACCGTTTCGGTGATCGATCTAACGGCGTCCGAGCCGGCGATCGCCAAGAAGATCAACTTTGCCGTACCGGGGATTCTGCCGGAATGGTTGCAGCCGGTGGGCGTCAAGGCGACCAAGGACGGCTCCCGCGTTTTCGTGGCGCTCGGCCCCGCCAACCGGGTTGCGGTGATCGACGCCGCGAAGGATGAAGTGCTCGAATACCTGCTTGTCGGGCAGCGCGTTTGGCAAATGGCATTCACCCCGGGCGAGGAATTCCTGATCACCACGAATGGCAACTCCAACGACGTCAGCATCATCGACGTCAAAGAGGAAACGGTGATCCGCTCGGTTCAAGTCGGCGAGCAGCCTTGGGGGGTCGTGGTCGCCCCGTATTGAGCGGGACCAGTGCAACAGGACATGTTGGGGAGGATTTTCATCGTGCATAGATTAATTTTCGCGGCGCTGGCCGCGTACTTTCTGGCAACCCCGGCCGTTTCCGCCCCGCTTTGCGGCGAGTTCGGCTTTGCCGGGTTGCTCGCCAACTGCAACCGCGGCGAGCCTATCGAGATCACGCTCAGTTCCGGCAAGCCGCTCGGCAAAGGTGCCATCGCCCTGCAGTCCGGCGCCTACTATGAAATGCGCATCACAGCGGACGGGTCGGCGGAATTGGCACTCACCGGGGCGCCGTTCTTTCGTGCGATCTGGATGAACGAGATCGTCATCAACGGCATCGAAGTGCGCCCCATGGCGATCGACAGCCTCGAATTCGACGAAGCAGGCACGGCGACGCTTTCGTTCATCGCCATTAAGCCGGGCAGCTACGAGATGAAGATTCCGGATACCACGAGCGACAGTCAGAAGGTGCAGATTTCCATTCAGTGAACCGGCTGCACAAGCCTGAACTCGACGATGCATGCTGCACCAACGTCCAACCTGCTGGTGCGCGCTTTGTCGGGCGGCCCGACCTTCTCGTGACCCATTCGGATATCGAGGCCGAGCGGCTGGCCCGGCGGTGCCTGCGCCTTGCCGGGAGACCGGCAACGATTGCGAGCGACCTGGCGACAGGATCGGCATCGCTCTCCTGGAAGATGCATCATGACCGGCTTGAGATCAGCCATGTCAGCTACAGCCACGGATTTCCAGGCGACCGACGCCGAAAACCGACACTTTCCGCTATATTGCCGCCGACGGCATTTGCCTTGATCCTGCTTCTCGGGAAGGACCTGAAGACGTTCAAGAGAGAGGAGGAACAAATGCTTAAGCTACATCCGTCCATCGACAACGGTTTTCCGCCCGCCAGTCCGGACTTTCAGGGCGGCACGCTGAAATGCAAATGCGCTAGCAATCCGGTGACCGTTGAGATCGGCGCGCAGACGGCACACAACCACGCCTGCGGCTGCACCAAATGTTGGAAGCCGAACGGCGCGATCTTCGCGCAGATCGCTGTTGTCAGCCGCGACAAGGTGAATGTCACTTCAGGTTCAGAAAAACTGCAGATTGTCGATCCAAGCGCGACAATCCAGCGTTACGCCTGTAAGGACTGCGGCACGCATATGTATGGCCGGATCGAGAACACCAAGCATCCCTTCTATGGCCTCGATTTCGTGCATACCGAACTTAGCGACGAGACGGGCTGGTCGCCACCCGAATTTGCAGCCTTCGTTTCATCGGTCATCGAAAGCGGCGTCAGCCCCGACAGGATGCCGGACATACGTGCGCGCCTGAAGGAACTCGGCCTGCAGCCCTACGATTGCCTGTCTCCCACGCTGATGGACGCGATCGCGACGCATATCGCCAAACAGTCCGGCGCACTGCCGGCCTGACAAGAGAGCCTGACGCCTCCTCCCTCGGACCCCGCCCGTTTGTCTCCTTCCAGGAGGCTCTCCCGACGGGCGGGGTTTGAGCGTCTTTCTGTCGTGGGATTTTGTTGCGGCGAAGAATCGGCAAATGCGCCCATTGATACCCCGCTCTGCCCTGCCGGGCATCTCCCCCACAAGGGGAGAGATCGGCAAGCGGTGATGTCTCGCTCAACCACGGACCCTTGTGCGTGCAGCGTTGAATTCGCGCAACCTCGGCATTTTGCGAGTTTGCTGTCGGGCAAGGTCCTGCCTCTGGCCGATCTTCCCCCTTGGCCTTGTGGGGGAGATGCCCGGCAGGGGGGTGGCTAAACCGCCGGCGGAACGGGATTCAAGCCCGAGAGGCCGATGCTTTCCATTTTATGGCACAGCCTATGGAAGGCTGTTGTTCCCTCGGACCTTTGCCAAAGAGCGCGACCATGACCATGGCCTCGTAAAGGTCGCGCCTCAGATCGGCGGGGCCGATCTCCCTGCGCGAGGCGTCCAGTCGCCCGCGGTATTGCAGCTTCATGTCCTGGTTAAAGCCGAAGAAGTCGGGCGTGCACACGGCACCATAGGCTTTGGCGACCGATTGGTCCTCGTCGTAGAGATAGGGAAAGGGCAGGGCGTTTTGCGAAGCGAAGCGCTTCATGTTGTCGAACGAGTCCTCCGGATAAGTCTCGGCGTCGTTGGCGCCGATCGCCACGAAGCCGACACCGTGAGCCTTGAGGCCGACCGCGTCCCGAACGATCCGCGCGATAACCGCTTTCACATAGGGGCAGTGATTGCAGATGAAGGCAACGACAAGCCCCTTCGGGCCGGCCTGATCGAATATGGAGTGGGTGAGACCATCTACGCCCGGAAGTCTGGCGTCGACCGCCGGCCAGCCGAATTCGCAGACAGGAGGTGTAGCGGCCATGTTTCACGCCGCTTTCTTCATGGCGCCATCGGAAGCCGCGCGGATGGCCGCGATGTTTTTCGCGTAGGCTTCCTTGTCGCCGCCTTTGAACACCGCCGAGCCGGCAACCAGCACGTCCGCACCGGCCGCGGCAACGAGCGGCGCCGTTTCCGGCGTCACGCCGCCGTCGATCTCAATGTGGATCGGACGGCTGCCAATCATGGACTTCACCCGCCGCACCTTCTCGACGACAGATGGAATAAAGGCCTGGCCCCCGAAACCCGGATTGACCGTCATCAGGAGGATGAGGTCGAGCCGATCCAGCACGTATTCGAGCGCGGTCTCCGGCGTCGTGGGATTGAGCGACACGCCGGCCCTGCAGCCGAGGTCGCGGATGGCCTGCAACGATCTGTCGAGGTGGGTGGTCGCTTCGGCATGCACGGTGATGATATCGCAGCCGGCATCAGCGAAGGCACCGAGAAACGGGTCGGCTGGTGCGATCATCAAGTGACAATCGAACACCTTGTCTGTTCGATTCCGGATCGCTTTGATGACCGGCGGCCCGAAGGTGATGTTTGGCACGAAATGGCCGTCCATCACATCAAGGTGGATCCAGTCGGCACCCGCCCGGCAGACGGTATCGACCTCTTCACCGAGTCTCGAGAAATCGGCCGACAGAACCGAGGGGGCTATGATGGTCTTCTCGCTCATGACGATGTCTCCGGATGATTGGGCTCACCCATGCTGAACACGCGGCTTGCGGAAATGTCCCGGGCCGTAATGGTTGAGAGTTGCTCGGCGTCAACAGGGCCGACGGTTTCCTCGAACAGACGGTTCGCCTGCCGCAGCCGGGCCCGGTCGAGCGCGTTGCGGATCGAGCGCGCATTGGCGAAATGCGGCTGGCGCCGACGGCGCGCGATGTAGTCGCCCATCACCCCGGTCGCCTTGGCATCAAAACGATAGCCCTGGCGGCTGAGCATGCTCTCAGCGATCGACAGGAGCTCCCCGTCGTCGTAGTCGGGAAAATCGATATGGTGGGCAATGCGCGAGCGGAAGCCCGGGTTGCTCTCGAAAAAACGGTCCATACGGTCGGCGTATCCGGCGAGAATGACCACCAGGTCGTCGCGGTTATTCTCCATCACCTGCAGCAGAATCTCGATCGCTTCCTGGCCGTAATCGCGTTCGTTGTCCGGCCGGTAGAGGTAATAGGCCTCGTCGATGAACAGCACGCCGCCCATTGCCTTCTTCAGGATCTCCTTCGTCTTGGGCGCGGTGTGGCCGATATATTGGCCGACCAGATCATCGCGCGTCACCGACACCAGATGCCCCTTGCGGATATAGCCGAGCCTGTGCAGCAGATTGGCCATGCGCAAGGCGACCGTCGTCTTGCCCGTGCCGGGATTGCCGGTGAAGCTCATGTGCAGCGACGGCGCTTCGTGGGTCAGACCCATCGCACGACGGGCCCGTTCAACGAGCAGCAGGGCGGCAGTCTCACGGATCCGCCGCTTCACGGGCTTCAAGCCGACGAGCTCTCGATCCAGTTCATCAAGCACCTCGGCAACGCCAGAGGTCCTGTACTCCTCGGCGAGGTCGACCGATGTCGGCAGGGTTTCGGGGCTCGATTGGGCTTGCGGCATCGCCATCTTGTCTGCTCCTTCTACCGCTGCGTTTCCCAGGCATAGCGCTGGCTCCGGCCGTGGCTTTCCGTACGGGTCATCCGCAGTTTCGGCTCGTTGTCGGGACGGTTGACGATGAAAGACATCGTCACCGTTTCGAGCCCGCGGCTGGAATCGAAGGCATTCAGGCGGATGTAATCCTGCGGATGGGCCTTGCGGCAATCCTCCAACTCCATCATGACGCCCTTGGCGTCTCTCAGGTCGAACATCGGGTTGCCCCACATTTCCCAATAGGTGTTGCGGGGATGCGGGTCGTCGGTGTGCTCGACGCCGATCGCCCATCCCTTACCGAGACAATACTCTACCTGTGCCGTTATCTGCTCATCCGTCAGGTCCGGCAGGAACGAGAAGCATCCTTGGGTGATACGCATGTCGTTTCTCCTTCTCTTATGCCGCTAGGCGACGCTTACGCTCGGCACGAAATCCGAGGTGTCAGTCGGCGTATAGTTGAAGCTGATGTTGCCCCAGGTCTCGAGGGCGGCTTCGAGCGGCTTGCACCACTTGGCTGCCGCCCTGAGGATCTCGGGACCTTCATGGGCGATATCACGGCCTTCATTGCGTGCAAGCACCATGGCTTCCAGCGCGACGCGATTGGCTGTGGCGCCGGCCTGAATGCCCATGGGGTGGCCGATCGTACCGCCGCCGAACTGGAGCACGACGTCGTCGCCGAAAAGATCGAGCAACTGGTGCATCTGGCCGGCATGGATTCCGCCCGATGCTACCGGCATGACTTTCTTGATATCGGCCCAGTCCTGCTCGAAGAAAATGCCGCGCTCCAGGTCGACTTCGTTCTTCGTTTCCCGGCAGACATTGTAATAACCCTGCACGGTCATCGGGTCGCCCTCGAGCTTGCCGACGGCAGTGCCCGCATGCAGGTGATCAACGCCGGCCAGCCGCAGCCATTTGGCGATGACACGGAAAGAAATGCCGTGGTTCTTCTGCCGTGTGTAGGTGCCGTGACCGGCCCGGTGCATGTGCAGGATCATGTCGTTCTGCCGGCACCATTCCGAGATCGACTGGATTGCCGTCCAGCCGATGATGAGATCGACCATGACGATGACCGAGCCGAGTTCCTTGGCGAATTCGGCGCGGCGGTACATCTCCTCCATCGTGCCGGCGGTGATGTTAAGATAATGCCCCTTGACCTCGCCCGTGACGGCGGAGGCGTGGTTGACCGCCTCCATGCAATAGAGATAGCGGTCGCGCCAATGCATGAAGGGCTGTGAATTGATGTTCTCGTCGTCCTTCATGAAATCGAGACCGCCTTTCAGGCCCTCGTACACGACCCGGCCATAGTTCTTGCCGGACAGTCCGAGCTTCGGCTTGGTGGTGGCGCCAAGCAGCGGCTTGCCGAACTTGTCCAGCCGTTCGCGTTCCACGACGATGCCGGTCGGCGGGCCCTTGAAGGTCTTCACATAGGCGACGGGTAGACGCATGTCCTCAAGTCTTGCTGCCTTCAGCGGCTTGAACGAGAAGACATTGCCGATGATCGACGCCGTGAGGTTGGCGATTGATCCTTCCTCGAACAGGATGAGGTCGTAGGCGACATAGCAGAAATACTGTCCTGGCGTTCCGGGTACCGGATCGACCCGATAGGCCTTAGCCCGATATTGGTCGCAGGCCGTCAGGCGATCGGTCCAGACCACCGTCCAAGTGGCCGTCGAGCTTTCGCCGGCAACGGCGGCGGCCGCCTCGATCGGATCGACACCCTCCTGCGGCGTAATCCGGAAAAGCGCGATCAGGTCGGTGTCCTTCGGCTCGTAGTCGCCGTTCCAATAGCCCATCTGCGCGTATTTGAGCACGCCTGCCTTGTAGCGTTCCTTGCCCTTGATCTCTGTCTTTGCATCGGCGTTCATGACAAAGTCCTTTCCTCTGCTGGATAGGGTCACGCGGCTTGCGACCGCGCCGTCTGGGGTTTGAGCGACCCGCTCGCATAGCGCCGGGCCATGTCCGACATCGGCACGACCTTGATGCGGGATGCGTTCCCCGCAGTTCCGAAGGCCCCAAAGCGGGCTTTGCAGACCGCCGACATGGCGTCCATGGCGGGCTTCAGGAACTTGCGTGGATCGAATTCGCTGCGGCTTGTGTCGGCCACCCTTCGAAAGGCGGCGGCTGCCGCGAGCCGCAGATCCGTGTCGATATTGACTTTGCGCACGCCGAAGCGGATGCCCCGCACGATCTCCTCGACCGGGACGCCATAGGTCTCCCGCATTTCGCCGCCATGGGCGTTAAAGACGTCCTGCCACTCCTGCGGCACCGAGGAGGAGCCGTGCATGACGATGTGGGTGTCCGGCAGCCGGTGATGGATCTTCTCGATCACGTCCATAGCGAGCACTTCGCCGGTCGGCTTGCGGCTGAATTTGTAGGCGCCGTGCGAGGTGCCGATGGCGACCGCCAGTGCATCGACCCCGGTCTCGGCGACGAAGCGGGCGGCCTCATCCGGGTCGGTCAAGAGTTGCGAACGATCGAGCGCGCCTTCGAAACCGTGGCCGTCCTCGGCTTCGCCATGACCGGTTTCGAGAGAGCCGAGGCAGCCGAGTTCACCCTCGACCGAAGCGCCGACCATATGGGCGAGGCGGCTGACCTCCGCGGTGATCGCGACGTTGTAGGCGTAGTCGGCGGGGGTCTTCGCATCCTCCTTCAACGAACCGTCCATCATCACTGAGGTGAAGCCATGCTGGATCGCCGTGAGGCAGGTCGCGACATTGTTGCCGTGGTCCTGATGGATGCAGAGCGGTATCTCTGGATACATCTCTTCGAGCGCTTCCATCATCTTGGCGAGCATAATGTCGTTGGCATAGGAGCGGGCGCCGCGCGAGGCCTGGAGGATGACAGGCGCGTCGCAGGCGCGCGCCGCCTCCATGATCGCTAGGCCCTGTTCCATGTTGTTGATGTTGAAAGCCGGTACGCCATAAGTGTATTCGGCGGCATGGTCGAGCAACTGGCGGAGCGTGATGCGGGCCATGGTCAAACCTCCCTGGACGATGCGATGACGTCTTCGCGGGCCCACGAGCTGGTGCCCACGGGGGGCGCCAAATCCTTGCGAACAAGCCTCAAAGCGTCGGCGAAGATGTGGTCGGCGGTGATGCCGAAATGGCGATAGAGGTCGCCGGCGGGCGCCGAAGCACCGAAGCCGAGCATGCCGACGAAGGCACCATCAGGTCCCATCCAGCGATCCCAGCCGAGGCGGCCGGCTGCTTCGACGGCAATGCGCGGGGCATCTCCAAGGACCTGCCGCTGATAGGATGCATCCTGGACTTCGAATTTCTCCCAGCACGGCATGGAGACCACCGCCGCTTCGATGCCCTCCTCGGCCTGCAAGCGTTCCGCCGCAGCGACGGCGATCTCGACCTCGGACCCGGTGGCAAGCAGCGTGATGTCGCGGGGCCCAAGTGCTTCCTTCAGGACATAGGCCCCGCGCGCTGACAAATTCTCGTCCCCGTCTGTCTGACGCAGCATCGGCAGAGCCTGCCGCGAAAGGGCGAGGGCGCTTGGGGTCTTCTTCTCGCCAAGCGCGATCTCCCAGCATTCGGCAGTCTCGATGATGTCGGCGGGCCGGAAGACATTGAGGTTGGGCGTGGCGCGCAGCATCGCCAAATGCTCGACCGGCTGGTGCGTCGGTCCGTCCTCGCCGAGCCCGATGGAATCATGGGTCAATACGTAGATGACGGGCAGACCCATCAGTGCCGAGAGACGGATCGCGCCGCGCGCATAGTCGGAAAAGGCGAGGAATGTGCCGCCATAGGGAATGAAGCCGCCATGGAGCGCGATGCCGTTCATGGCGGCCGCCATGCCGTGCTCACGGATACCGTAATGCAAGTAGCGGCCCTTGAAATTGCCAGGCGCGATGGGTTGGGTCTGCGACGTCATCGTAAGGTTCGAGCCGGTCAAATCGGCGGAGCCGCCGACCGTCAAGGCCGTCGCGCCATTGATGACCTCCAGCGTCATCTGCGAAGCCTGTCGTGTGGCGACCTTGGAGCCCCTCTTGCGATGGGCGGCTCGAAACTTTGCCAGCAGGTCCGCGACGCTCCCGTCCAATTCCCGGGCGACGACGGTCTTTTCGTAACGCTTTTTCGAGCGCGAACCGTCAAGGCGGACTTCCCATGCCTCGCGGGCCATCCGGCCTCTGACTGCCACCCTTTGCCAGGCGGACTTAATCTCGGCCGGCACGAAGAAGGGCGGGTGTGGCCAGGCGAGCTTCTCGCGTGTTGCGGCGATTTCCTTGTCGCCGAGGGCCGCCCCATGGGTCTTGTGCGAGCCTTCCATGCTGGCGGCGCCCTTGCCGATCCGGGTGCGGCAGGCAATCAGCGATGGCTTGCGGGTCCGATGCGCCCGCTGGATCGCCTTCGCCACGGCCTCGGGATCGTGGCCGTCGACGCGTTGAGCATCCCAGCCGGCGGCGCGGAAACGTGCAAGCTGATCCATCGAGGTGGAGAGGTCGGTCGAACCGTCGATCGATATCCGGTTGTCGTCCCACAGTACGATGAGTTTGCGCAGCTTCAGATGCCCGGCGAGGTCGATCGCCTCGTGGCTGATGCCTTCCTGCAGGCAGCCGTCGCCGGCCACCACATAGGTGAAGTGGTTGCAGAGCGAACTCGTAAAGCGGGCGGCCATCATCTGTTCGGCAATCGCCATGCCGACCGCTGTGGCAATTCCCTGGCCGAGCGGACCGGTGGTGGTCTCGATCCCGAGGGCATGGCCGTATTCCGGATGGCCGGCCGTTTTCGAGCCGAGCTGGCGGAAGGCTGAGAGCTCGGCCATCGGCATGTCGGCAAAGCCGATGAGGTGATGTATGGCATAGAGCAGCATCGACCCATGGCCAGCCGAAAGCACGAAACGATCGCGATCCGGCCAGTCGGGCAGGGAGGGATCAATCTTGATGAAGCGATTGAAGAGGACGGTCACCGCGTCGGCCATGCCCATCGGCATCCCGGGATGGCCGGAATTGGCCTTCTGCACGGCATCCATGGCGAGAAACCGGATGGCATCGGCCATGGTGCGCTCCGATGCGGCGGCGCGGGTTTCGATCTGCTGCGAAACATTCATGATGTCCTCCTCACGACATGCGGTGTTTGCGCTCGAGCAGCTTGTGGATGAGCGGGGTGAAGATCAGCTGCATGGCGAGATCGAGCTTGTCGCCCGGCACCACGATGGAATTGGCGCGTGACATGAAGCTGTTGTGGAGCATCGACAGCAGGTAGGGGAAATCGATGCTTTGCGGTTTGGCGAAGCGGATGACCAGGATGGACTCGGCGTGCGTCGGTATCCAGCGGGCAATGAAGGGGTTGGACGTGTCGACAATCGGCACACGCTGGAAATTGATATCGGTGAGCGAAAACTGCGGGCAGATATAGTGCACGTAGTCGGGCATGCGCCGCAGGATCGTGTCGGTCACGGCCTCGGTGGAATAGCCGCGCGTCGCCTTGTCGCGATGGATCTTCTGAATCCATTCGAGGTTGATGACCGGGACGACGCCGATCTTCAGATCGCAATGCTGGGCCAGATTGACCGTGTCGGTGACCGCACAGCCATGCAATCCCTCGTAGAACAGGAGATCACTGTCGCCAAACTCTTCCCAGTCCGTGAATGTACCGGGTTTCGCACCGTATTTCGCCGCTTCGGCGTCATCATGCACGTAGTGGCGGGTGCGCCCGACGCCGCGCCTGCCGTATTCGGCAAAGACGCTCTCCAGGATTTCCAGTTCGTTCGCCTCGGCGGAGAAGTGCGTGAAATCGACACCTCGCGCTTTCTCCTCCGCTATCTTGCGGCGCATTGTCTCCCGGTCGTAGCGATGGAAAGCATCGCCTTCGATGAAGGACGCCGAGACGTTCTCGCGCTTGAAGATCTTCTCGAAGGTGTCCTTGACCGTCGTGGTGCCAGCGCCGGAGGAGCCGGTGATCGATATGATTGGGTATCTGGCTGACATGTTGCTCTCCTCAGGCGCGAAACAGACCGCGCTTGCCGAAAAGCGGCGCGCGTTCACCAATCATGTTCGGGTCGACGTGATAGCGGGCGACGCGCGCCACCTCGCGGCGCGAGCCGAAAGCCAGCGGCACGCGCTGGTGCAGGCTTTCCGGAACGAGATCGAGAATGCGCGTCATCGAGTTTGTGGCGGCACCACCGGCGTTCTCGATGATGAAGGCGATCGGGTTGGCCTCATAGACCAGCCGCAGCCGGCCCTGGTGATATCCTTTTCGGCCGTCGGCGGGGTACAGAAAGATGCCGCCGCGGACGAGGATCCGATAGGCCTCGGCGACCAGCGAGGCGATCCACCGCATGTTGAAATCTCGCTCGCGCGGCCCCTCCGAGCCTGCCAGGCAATCGTCGACATAGAGACGGAGCGCTTCTTCCCAGTGTCGATAGTTCGACATGTTGATGGCGAATTCGCTGGTGCGCTCCGGGATGCTGACCGACTTGTAGGCCTCTACGAAGCATCCGAGCCGGCTGGAGAAGATGAAAATCTCCGTACCCTTGCCAAGCGACAGTACGAGCGTGGTTTGTGCTCCGTAGACGAAGAAGCCGGCCGCCAGTTGTTGGTTTCCGGGCTGCAGAAAGGACTGCGTGGGGTCCAAATCTGGTCCCTTGACGGCGGGCAGCACGGAGAAGACCGTGCCGATGGAGATGTTGTTGTCGATGTTCGACGAGCCGTCGAGCGGATCGATGGCAACCGCCAGGTGCGCCGCCGGATCGAGTGGGACAGGCCTTTCCAGCTCTTCCGAGGCGTAGTATGCGACCGGTGCCCCCTGCAGGCATGACAGGAAGAGCTCGTTGCACAGGACGTCGAGATTCTTCTGCAGGTCGCCATCGGCATTGCTGCCGCCGCGGGTGCCGTTGAACGCGGTGTCGAGCGCTCCCTGATTGATGATTTTGCGGACGACGAGAGCGGCCGTTGCCAGCCTCTGGATCACTGCGGCCACGTCCGATGCCAGATCATCGCCATTGGCCGTACGGGATGCGAGATAAGCCTCGAGAGTTGCGCCTGACATGATGTCTCCTCCACGATGTCCAGGAGAGGATGGCGCAAAAGGACGGTTTGTAAAATTTATTCGATTGACTACAGAAGTTAGATTTACTTACTCTACCAATTGCATGCGCAACGTGACCCTTCGCCAACTCCGCATCGTTGAGGCCGTTTGCAGGCTGGGGAAGATCAACCTCGCGGCCGAGACCTTACGTGTGACCGGACCGGCGCTCACCTTGCAGATCCAGCAGTTGGAACGGGACGCCGGCGTCCCGCTGTTCGACAGAACGCGCAACGGCATGGTTCCGACGGCTTACGGTATTGCTTTCCTGGAGGCGGCGCGGGCGGTCGAGGACAGCCTCGTCGGGCTCGAGGATTCGATCAGTGCCATCAAGGGGCTGCGGACCGGGCGGTTGCGTCTTGGTGTCGTATCGACCGGAAAGTACTTCGCTCCGCAACTGATTGCCGCCTTCCGCGATCAGACTCCGGGCATCGAGGTCAATCTCTTCATCGGCAATCGCGCGGAGATCATCGCCAAATTGAGGGATCACGAAGTCGATATTGCCCTTATGGGGCGACCACCGCGCGACGTGGAGGTGCGCGCGCAGGTGTTCGGCGACCACCCGCTGGTCTTCATCGCCTCCGCCGGTCATCCGCTCGCGGGCGTCCTGGAAATTTCGCGGGAGCGCATTGCCCAGGAGCAGTTCCTGGTGCGTGAGAAGGGTTCGGGGACGCGCATCTCGCTTGAGATCTTTCTGAGCGGCACGCCACATAAGCTGGAGGAACTCGGCACGGAGATCGCCTCGAACGAGACGATCAAGCAGGCCGTCATCGCTGGTCTCGGGGTTGCCTTCATCTCGGCCCATACTATCGAGCAGGAGGTGAAGCTCGGCCGATTGGTTATACTCGACGTGGTCGAGACGCCGATCCGCCGGCAATGGTTCAGCGTATCGCGATCGGACCGCGCCACCACCCCGGCGATGCAGGCTTTCGATGGGTTCCTGCTTGCGCAGGGCGCGAGATATCTGCCGGTGGTCAGTAAGCCCTATCCGGCGAACGCATTCCGTTAAGCCGGGCAGCGCTCGGGCAGATCTCAGAGGGCGGAGCACGCAAAGGTCCCGCAGCGGGAGAATGCGGTGTCGACCGCCACCTTGGTCTTAATTGTGAGGCCACTGAACGATTGATACCATTCAATATAGAGGGCGGAGGACCCTCGCACGGATCATTCTTAACCGCCGCCGTCAGGATCCGACCTGTGGCGAAGCGATTTCAAAACCCGGCGACGGCGACGCCGGGCATGTCGGTGCGGCTGTAGGCCGTTCCGGCTCTTCACCCAAGCGGCGCTCTTCAAGAGTAAAGCTTGTTTCGTGTTCGGCCCGGTTGCGAGGCGCCGGCAATGCAGGGCGGCACACTAATCTGGACGAATGGAGGAGACATGTCCTGGCATAAACCGAAATTCATTGAAGTCAGCTGCGCGATGGAAATCACCCGTTACGCTCCAGCGGACGGGGATGAGCCGATCCTGTTCTAGATCGCGATGATTGCGGTCGGATCGACGCAAAATCGCGACCGTGATCCATTCCAAGAAGTTAGAGCGGGATGCTGGCGGAAACCGCGACACGTTTCTCATCCCGCTCTACTGTATGATTCCTCAAATCCGAATTGGTTGAGGCGACCTTTGCGCATCTCAAAAGACACGCGGCGTTGTGAGACGCGGCCTTACGAGGATCGGGCCGCAGCTCTTTGGGTATTCCGGTGAAGAAATCGTCCGATCTTCGTATCATCGTTCTGGGGGCCGCCGCCGGCGGCGGCCTTCCGCAGTGGAATTGCGGCTGCCTGAACTGCACGCTGGCGCGCGATCCGGGCTCCGCCCTCAGGCCGCAAAGCCAATCATCGCTGGCCGTCAGCCGCGATGGCGAAGCCTGGGCGGTGTTCAATGCCTCGCCCGACATCCGCCAGCAGATTGAGCACAATCGTCCGCTGCAGCCGCGCCGGCTGCGCCACAGTCCGATCAAGAGCGTGGTGCTGACCAACGGCGACATCGATCATCTCGCCGGGCTTCTCGTTTTGCGGGAGAAACAGCCGTTCACGCTGTTTTCCACCGCGTCGGTCGGCCAGATCATCGCCGACAACCCGGTCTTCGGCGTGCTCGATCCGGAGCTGGTTGCACGGCGGAGCGTCGCGATCGAGGAAGCCTTCTTTCCGCTTCCCGACCTCGAGGCGCGGCTCTTCGCCGTTCCCGGC